>NZ_JAHKQG010000011.1:0-888455 GCF_018860715.1 Zobellia sp. B3R18
AAAAAAGTTCCTTGGTTATGCACGGTTGGAACGGATTGCATATCTTGTAGGACTTTCTTTTAAAAACACGGAAAGATATTGAAGTATTTTTTAAAATGAGCTAAAAGTTCCCCTACCACAAAATGAAGAACTACATAAAGATCCCGATATCCTTTTTTTGTCTTTTTTTGTTGGCCCTTGCCTGTACCAAGGAGGTAGGGCTCATCACCGAGGTGGAGTTCGAGCTCAGCGAGCAGCACACCGCCGAGGGCTATGTGAACCAGGGGCTTCCCAGCACCTTTACCATCGTTCCCGAGGAGGTACTGGAGAACTATGAATATACCATCACCTATGAGATACTCGACGGCGAGGGCCATTTCGAGGACATGGAGGGCAACCGCGTGGAACCCGGGAAGGGGTGGCCCATATCCGAGGGCCTTTCCGCACCCTTGGTGTACATGGGTTCCAAGACCGGCGGCCACAGGGTAAAAATAACCGGGGCGGACAACTTCGGGATTTCACAGGATATAGAGGTCTCCTACGAGCTCTCCGATGTACCGGTGGTCTGGGAGGCCTCCAGCGAGCTCTCGGAGCTCGAACTGGAAAAACCGGTGGACGTTTCACTGGTGTTCGAAAGGCTGGACACCGATCTGGAGATCGGCTACCAAGCCGTGTACGGGCTCGGTTCGGGCGCGGGAAGCCTCGTGCCCTCGGAGGAGAACGGTTACGCCCCAAAGGGGGAATACGGCCCTATCGTCCCCGGTACCTACCCGCTCGTCTTCACCCCTTCGGAGATAGGCCCGCAGCAACTGGTCTTCACCCTGCGAGACAGCAACGGACAGGAGATCGAGGCCGGTGTGGACTTCAACGTGGTGGAATTTATAGAGGTGATATCGATAACCCTTTCGAGCCAGGATACGATCAAGATGAAGCTCGGGGACGAGATACCCCCTGCGTTCACCTTCGACCCGCCCAATGCTACCGATCAGGAGGTAACGGTGGTCTCCAGTGACCCCGATGTCGTTCTCATAGACGAAAACAATGTATGTATCGCGGTAGGGCTGGGCACGGCGGAGGTTACCGTAACCTCCGTTTCCAATCCCGATGCCAGCGATACGGTCACCGTAGAGGTGATCCCCCCGGACAGGGTACCGGTAACGGGCATTTCCGTTTCACAGGCGGACCCCGGTGCCACGGGAGCGCAGCGCCAACTGGCGGCAACGGTCCTTCCCGAGAACGCAACGGACCCAAGTGTGACCTGGTCCTCCAGTGACGATACCATAGCGACCGTGGACGAAAACGGTCTTTTGACCGGTCTTTCCGCGGGAACGGTCACGGTAACGGCCACCTCGGTCTCCGACCCGGAGGTCAGCGGAAGCGTCCTTGTCGAGATTACGGGGGTATCGCTACAATCGGCGAACGATATAGAGGCCTTCGCACTGAACGGCCAGATCGAGACCGCAACGATAGATACGCAGGCCCATACCGTCTCGGTGACCGTTCCCGAGGGCACGGCGCTGAACGTGGCCCCCGTACTGTTGATAGTCTCGGAAGGCGCCACCCTGGCACCCGCCCTCTTGCAGGTACGCGATTTCACTTCCCCTGTGGAATATACCGTTACATCCGGCAACGGTACCGAGCAGGTCTGGACGGTAACGGCCAAGGTACTGGTACTGCCCGTTGCGGGGGATACCGATATCACGGCCTTCGGACTTCCGGGCCAGAACGGTTCCGACATCGATACCGGGAACCATACGATAACCGTCAACGTACCCGACGGAACCGACCTTAATATAGCCCCGGAAATACTTGAGGTCTCCCCAGGGGCGAGCGTGGCACCGGCCATCGGCCAGGTCCGGGACTTCTCCGGGGCCGTTGCCTATACGGTGACCCCCGAGACGGGAACGCCGCAGGTATGGACGGTGAACGTGACCGTATCCCAGCCCACGGGCAGTGGGGAGAACGCCATAACGGCATTCGAACTTCCCGGCCAAACAGGCGCGGACATAAACGCTACCACATTTACCATCAACGTTACGGTACCCGATGGTACCGACTTGACCGGTGCCCCTTCGGTACTGGACATATCGGCGGACGCCACGGTATCCCCGGCAAGGACCGTCGTTCAGGATTTTTCCGGTGCCGTTACCTATACGGTCACAGCGGAAAATGGCGATACACAGGAGTGGACGGTCAATACCACCGTATTGCCGCCTACGGGGAGCGGGGCCAATGACATAACCGCGTTCGGGCTCCCGGTCCAGAACAGTGCGGATATCGACCCGGATACCAATACGGTAACGGTGAACGTACCCGACGGAACGGACCTGAACGTCGCCCCACAGGTCCTAGGGGTCTCGCCCGGGGCCACGGTCTTGCCCGCGACAGGTGTCGTACAGGATTTTAGTGGACAGGTGCTCTATACCGTTACCGCGGAAAACGGGACGCCGCAGGTATGGACCGTGAACGTTACGGTCTCCGCCCCTACGGGAAGCGGCCTGAACGCGATAACGGGCTTTGAACTGCCCGTTCAGAACAGTGTGGCCATAAACGATGTGAACCATACCATAACGGTGAACGTACCGAACGGAACGGACCTGAACGTAGTTCCCTCCATATTGGATATTTCCACTGGGGCAGGCATAGACCCCGGGCCGGCATCGCAACAGGATTTCAGCCAGCCCGTGAACTATACCGTGACCGCCGAGAACGGCAACCCACAGGTCTGGACCGTGAACGTTGTCACGGAAACCAGCGGCGAAAAATCAATTGACAGTTTTGTGATTGATGGGGTATCGGGAACATTCAACGGTACGGATATATCGGTGACCTTGCCCTTTGGAACGGATGTAACCGCACTGTCCCCTATTATTGAGTTTTTCGGACAATCTGTCAACCCACCTTCAGGAACCCCCACCGACTTTACCAACAATGTAACCTACACCGTAACCGCCGAGGATAACACTACATTGGACTATACCGTGAACGTTACGGTCACAGCGGATACGAACACTGCGCCAACGGCTGGGGATTTCTCCGTTGATGTGGAGCAGGACAGTAATAATAATAGTATCGACCTTTCTCCCTATATTAACGATGCCGATGGCGACGAACTTACGATTACCATAATATCCGACTTCAGAAACGGTACGGCTATAGTTTCAGGAAATACTATCGTTTATACACCTACATCTGGTTATACCGGAGAAGATAATATTGTGTATACCGTAAATGACGGAAATGGTGGAATCGCAACAGCAACGATTAACGTTACGGTAGATTCCTCAGTTAACCTAGCACCTGTGGCTGTTAATGACACTTATACAATAGCTGAAGCTGGCAATCTAAACGTACTAATTTTAACAAATGACACTGATAATGAAAATAATGACTTAACAGTCAATTGGGTCGGGGGCAGCCCTGCTAATATTGGACAATCTATTAGCGGTTCAGGTGGTGGTCTGTTTACCATAACCGCTGGCGGAAACCTTACATTCAATACGAATGGCGAATTTGATGGTCTAAACAATGGTGATAGCCAAACAACAACTGTTCAATATAGGGTAACCGATGGTAATTCTAATTCTAATATTGCTACGGTTAGTGTAATTGTTACCGGTGTAGATGACCCCAATAATAGTCCTACTGCAGTTATTTCAACAAGTGTTACAAGTGGCACGACACCCCTTAGTGTTGATTTTACAGGGAACCAATCTATTGATGACGATGGTTCCATAGTTTCATATGAATGGGAATTTGGGGAGAATAACCGAACAAGTTCACAGGCAAATCCAACATATGAATATATAAGTCCTGGTGATTATATCGTAACCCTTAAAGTTACCGATGACGATGGTGCAACGAACTCTGTCACTATAACGATAAGTGTTAGTGAACCAGTGAATGAGCCACCAACGGCAGTAATTTCTAGCAGTGCCACAAATGGCACTACACCCCTTAGTGTTGATTTTACAGGGGACCAATCTATTGACGACGATGGATCCATAGTCTCTTATTCTTGGGATTTTGGGGAAAATGGCCAAACAAGTGCACTTGCGAATCCTAACTATCAATACGTTAATCCAGGCACATTTACTGTTACTTTGACGGTTACCGATAACAATGGGGCAACGGATTCCGAAACAGTAATGATAAACGTTGAAGAATCTAGTAATCAGCCGCCGAATGCAATGGGTACCACGAGTACCTTAACAGGTAGCGCTCCATTGTCTGTAAATTTTAAAAACTTGAATTCAACAGACATTGATGGAACTATCGTAGGTACCTCTTATAATTTTGGAGATGGAGCAACAATTAACGGAGGTTTCCCATTTGAGACTACACATATTTACGACACTCCGGGAACTTATACTGCAACAATGACAGTTACAGATAATGATGGAGCGACTGATTTTGTAGAATTTACTATTAATATCACTGGTCCTCCTACCCAAACAATATCCTTTAGTAATGGAAGTAATGTTAACCCTGGGGCTATAGGTACTTTTGTTCAGGGAGATTTAATTATTAGCTCAGGGCCTGCGGTTGTTTTTGAAATGAGATTAAATGGTGGAGACTTTCTTAGTCCAGAAGGAGCTGAACTTACATTTACGGTAGATGGTATTCCTTATTTTTTATATGCAGGTCCAGGTCAGAATAATACTCTTTTAACAATTCCTATTTCAGCAGGTACACATTCATATAGTTTAGAGCTTCAAACTTTGGGAGGTAATGGTTATGGTTCAGTTGTAAAACAATGATAGCGTAAATTTATTTTAGGTGAGAGCTTAATCTATATAACCCAATATTTTAAAAAATAGCATGTAGGTCTCTATAAATGCAACTAATTATTACAGCGTCATGACACCAACTATTAATTAAAAAACTTTCGTAATTCACATCAACAAACTACCTTCTCACAAAATAGCTATAAAAACGGAATGCATTTAGACAAAACCAACACATATCATAACAATACTGTACATATTTTTAGAGTTCTTTTATGACACCAAAACATTGGGCCGTTTTTACGGCGAATACTTCACAAAAAGGGGAACTGATAACAGCACTTTTACAAGGACCACTTCCCGGAGGTTTTTATGAGCTGAAAAACTTAAAGGGTGCCCTAATGTCTAAATTGGCCGTTGAGCGCTTTATTGACAGAGAAGACCGTCATGATAGCAAGGTTATTACATCAGATACCAAACAAAGTTTAAAATCAATGTCTAGTGGGGAGCAAAAAAAAGCGTTATTAAAATATATCCTTAGTAGCCAGCCAGATTTTATTGTTTTGGACAACCCATTTGATAATTTGGATACCGACGCCCAAGAAGACCTAAAGAATACACTTCAGAAAGTTTCGGTTCATACCCCCATGGTACAAATATTAAGTCGCAAAGCAGATGTAATGCCCTTTGCGAATACGTTTTACAAGCTGGAGGGTAAAGATTTAGTTGCCAAAGGTACGCCTGATGGTTTTTCCAATCAGACCAAAAAGGAACTGTTTAAAAATGACATCCCCCAACCTATACACATTTATGAAATTGAAGGAGAGACATTAATAGAATTAAAAGGCGTAGGCGTATCCTACAATGAAAAGCCTATTCTACGTGATATCTCCTGGCATATTAAAAGAGGTGAGTTTTGGGAATTAAGGGGTAGAAACGGCAGTGGAAAGACAACCATACTTTCTATGATAACTGGTGAAAACCCTAAGGGTTATGGCCAAGAACTCTATATTTTTGGCCGTAAAAAAGGTTCCGGAGAAAGCGTATGGGAAATTAAAAAACGAATAGGCTATTTTACGCCTTCAATGACGGATAAATTTACGGGCTATCATTCCGTTAGTCATATGATTATTTCCGGATTCTATGACTCCGTTGGACTGTACATACATCCTACCGAAGCACAATTGAGGTTGGCAAAAGAATGGCTTCAACTTATTGGCCTATGGGGTATGAAAGATAAACTTTTTCATGACCTTTCCATGGGGCAAAAACGACTGATCATGTGCGCAAGAGCCATGATAAAACATCCTCCATTACTCATTCTTGACGAACCCACAGCAGGACTGGATGATGACAGCGCAGCTCTTTTTGTAGCCTTGGTCAACAAATTTGCCTCTCAAAGCAATACTACCGTTATTTTTGTATCCCACAGAAAAGAACCCGGCCTTGAAGCTGAGTTCATCTATCAACTAGAAAAATCCGATACGGGCTCAACCGGAAAAGTATTGCCCTCCTAAACGACAGTCGCTTTTTTTAAGTCCAAAAACGCCGGACAAAAAAAAGCCGTTTGCAAATGCAAACGGCTTTTTGTAATTAATTGAGTTAGTTAGTTCTTAACTCTTCAAATATAGAGAAATTTATTTTACTTCCTCAGTTTCTTGTTTAGCTGTATCTTTTACTAGGTCACCAGCTCTAGAAGACTTGTTCAACGTATCGAACATTACCGGGGTTGCAATGAATAGTGATGAGTAGGTTCCTACTACAACACCTACTATCATAGCAAACATAAATCCTCTTAACGATTCCCCTCCAAAAATGAAGATAGCTAGTAATACCACAAATGTAGTTAAAGACGTATTTAATGTACGGCTTAATGTACTGTTAAGTGCCAAGTTGATGTTTTCACCACCGCGCCAACCACGCTCGCCTATTATCTCACGAATACGGTCAAAAACAACCACGGTATCGTTCAATGAGTATCCGATTACCGTAAGTATTGCCGCTATAAAAGCCTGATCAATTTCCATGTTGAACGGCATAATAGTACCGAACAAAGAGAATATTCCCAATACAATCATAACATCATGGAAAACCGCCACTACAGCACCTAATGAGAATTGCCATTTGCGGAAACGGAACAATATATACAAGAATACCACTGCAAGAGATCCTAAAATTGCCAAGAACGCGTTGTTCTTAATATCATCCGCAATGGTAGGTCCAACCTTAACAGATTGCAATATACCTATTGATTTATCGCCTGAACCTCCTGCTTTAAAGTTTTCTTCACTAATACCGTCTGGAAGGTATTTCTGTAACGAGGCATATAATTTGTTCTGAATCTCATTATCAACCTCTATACCTTCTACATCTACCTTATATGGCGTAGTAATCTTAATCTGGTTGGCATCTCCAAACGTTTTTACGTTAGTTCCACTACCAAATACATCATTTAACTCGGAAGCTATCTCAGATGGATTAACAGACTGCTCAAAACGAACTTGGTACGAGCGTCCTCCTATAAAATCAACCCCTTGTTGCAATCCGTTGGTTGCTAAAGAGAAAACACCTATACCTACTAAAATTGCAGATAGTATATAGGCAAACTTTCTTTTTGAAAGAAAATTGATATTTACATTTTTGAAAAGGTTCTTTGTAAGTGCTGTTGAGAAATCCAACGAACGACCTTTTCCTTCAATATACCAATCTACCAATAGACGTGTAATAAAGATTGCAGTAAATAAAGACGTTACAATACCTATAAGTAAGGTTGTTGCGAAACCTTTAATAGGACCCGAACCAAAAATAAAGAGAATAATCGCCGTAAGACCCGTTGTTATATTTGCATCAAGAATAGACGAAAGGGCATTACTAAAACCATCCGCTACCGCTAATGATTTTCCTTTTCCTTTTGCTAATTCTTCCTTTATACGTTCAAAAATAAGTACGTTCGCATCTACGGACATACCAATGGTTAGAACGATACCCGCAATACCAGGTAAGGTCAATACAGCACTTAAGCTGGTCAACACCCCAAATATCAACAGAATATTTAACAGCAAAGCAACATCTGCGAAAGCACCCGCTTTACCATAATAGAAAACCATCCAGACCAATACAATGGCCATAGCGATCATAAACGACATAAAACCACTATCAATAGCTTCTTGTCCCAAAGATGGACCTACAACTTCTGATTGAATGATTTCTGCGGACGCCGGTAATTTACCAGCACGCAATACGTTTGAAATATCTTTTGTTTCGTTGACCGTAAAAGTACCGGTAATCTCTGAACGTCCACCGGAAATAGGTCCCGACGAAACCCCTGGAGCAGTGTATACTTTATTATCTAGTACAATAGCAATACCCGTTCTATTATTATAAGCATCACCAGTAAGCTTTTCCCATTCCTTAGCCCCTTTGGTATTCATGCTCATGGTTACGGCAGGTTTACCGTTTACAAACTCGTCACGAGCATCACTAACCACATCACCACTAATTCTTGGTGTATTGTCACGATTAGATTTTAATGCATAAAGTTCGGCTATCTCCGAACCTTCAGATGGTCTTTCCCATAAGAACTTTACGAACTGCATACTTGCAGGAAGTAATCTTCTAACTTCTTTCATTCTTAAGTACGAACCTATTTCGGCAGTATCTTGAATAGCGGCAACACCAACAGCATAGCTAGGCGCTCCTAATTGAAACTTATCGAACAATGGGTTTTTCTGACCAGCAATATCCAATGAATCTGTAGATACATCAGAAAGCAAAGAATCCAATTCCGACTCTTTCTTTACCGGCTCTTCATCATCACCCATATCTACAAGCGACTTCAACTTTTCATTGGCCTGAAAAAAGAAACCTTGTAATTCAGGATTATTAGGCTCATAAGTTTCCCAGAACTCCAATTGAGCGGTACTTGACAATAGGCTCTGCGCACGGGCAATATCTCTAGCTCCTGGCAATTCAACCAAGATACGGCCTGAGTTACCTTCACGTTGGATATTTGGCTGTGTTACACCAAAACCATCTATACGCTCACGAAGTACTTCAAAAGCAGAAACAATGGATTCGTCAATTTTTGTACGGATGATAGGCTTAACCTCATCATCTGACATCTGAAAATTAATTTCTCCACTAAGGCCTTTATTAGCAAAAATATCCGGAGAAGCTAGTTTAGTATCTCCTTTTATTTCATCAAAAGCATTAAAAAATAGCTCTATATACGTGTCATCGCTATTTTTTGAAGCGGCATCGGCATCTGCCAAGGCTTTATTAAAAACAGGGTTTTTGGTATTATTGGCCAATCCTTTTAAGATATCCTTTACGGAAATCTGAAGGGTAACGTTAATACCACCCTTAAGGTCAAGACCTTTGTTCAATTCTTTCTTTTTGGCTTCATTATAATTTGTAAAACCTAAAATAGAATTGTCTCCTATGGAGTCTAAATACCTAGTCTCTAACTCTTCACGTTTAGAAACGTAGTTCTCTTCTGCCTCTGAAATACGGCTTTCCGCATACGATTTAGCTTCGTTTTCTACTTTACCACCTATAAAAGTATAGGATAGCTGGTAGATACTTACTAGCCCAAAGAGTAGGGCAAAAAGCTTAATAAGTCCTTTATTCTGCATTGGTTATGTGAATTAATTGCGTGCTTTTTATAACAGCGTGCAAATATATGATTTTCCCATAGGAATTGGCAATATATTTGGAGTTATTGTAAAACGGAAACATCTGCCCCAGAAATATTTCCGGAACAGATGTTCTTATTTATTATTGAACCAACTACTATAATTCTAGTAGACCGTTGGTCTTTTTCACTCCTGCAGCGCTTTCTTGCATTTTAGCTTTTTCGGCATCGCTAAGTGGAATATCAACTATTTTTTCGATTCCGTTTTTACCCAAAACAACCGGAACACCTATACAGATATCGTTTAAATCATACTCACCTTCTAGCAAGGTAGAACATGGGAAAATCTTTTTCTGATCGCAAGCGATAGCTTGCACCAAACCTGAAACCGCAGCACCTGGCGCGTACCATGCACTTGTTCCCAATAATTTAGTAAGTGTAGCACCACCTACTTTAGTATCTGCAGCCACTTGCTCTAAGCGGTCCTCCGATAAAAATTCCGATACTCGAATACTGTTTCTTGTAGCATGAGATATTAATGGCACCATACCGGTATCACTATGGCCACCTATTACCATACCATCTACATCTGATATTGGAGCCTCAAGAGCTTCGGCCAAACGGTATTTAAAACGTGCACTATCCAAAGCACCGCCCATACCTATAATCTTATGCTTAGGCAAACTTGTAGTTTTGTGCACCAAATACGTCATAGTATCCATTGGGTTACTTACTATGATAAGGGTTACATTTGGCGAGTGCTCTACAAGATTAGCCGATACCGTTTTTACGATACCCGCATTAATACCTATTAACTCCTCACGGGTCATACCCGGTTTTCTTGGAATACCAGAAGTAATTACGGCAATATCACTATTAGCAGTTTTAGAGTAATCATTGGTTACACCTGTTATCTTGGTATCAAAACCGTTCAATGATGCAGTTTGCATCAAGTCCATGGCTTTCCCTTCGGCATAACCTTCTTTGATATCCAACAAGACTACCTCAGATGCAAAATTCTTTATGGCAATATACTCGGCACAGCTTGCTCCTACTGCTCCTGCCCCTACTACGGTAACTTTCATTTGTTATTATTTATTTGTTATTAAAGACTTTTCTCAAAAAACGCCCTTTTTTGACCTTAATAAATCTTACTCGGCCCTGCTGAACCTAGCAAGCTTTGTTCTTATTAAAAATCATTTTTTTGAAAAGGGTTCCCAAAAATAAACAATCTGAAAGGAAAACTACGGTGAAAATTGGGTTAAATGGAAGAAATTTAACCGATAAACTACTCGTTGAAATACACTCCTGTTAAAAAAAATTGCGCTTTAACGAAGATAAAAGGGATTTGTTGCCGTACATCGAATTGTAGCAATAGGAATTTAAAAACAGGCGTTCTAATTTAAAGAAAACCCCCAATCAACTAAAACCTACGACAATGAAAAAAGTCTTTTCATTTTTAGCGATAATTGCCATAGTACTGGTAAGCAACTGTACCGAAATTCCCGAAAACAATGACCCAGTTATCGGCATTTGGTCAGACGTAGAGGTAACAGCAGCAAGTCAGACATCCAAAGGAGGGAGTACCATCCGTAAAGAATGGATATTTAACGATGCCTATTTAGGAAGATACCACCAAAAGAGTAATGGCAAAATTACTTTTAAAACCGATTTTACATGGAGTCATGAAAATGACACTTACATAATATCATACCCCGGAACCGATATGGCAGACGAAATTGTCTCCATGAAAGCGTCTACGGAAGGAAGTATTCTATCCGACTCACAAGGCAACACCATGGCCTTACGGGAGTAAAAATTTTACTAGGTTTCAAATACGCTAAACCCCATATTCTTTATTGAATATGGGGTTTTAAAATAGAACAAATTCTCATTAACCCGTTTTCTTTAACGAGCTGGTGAGTATTTCTTTCACTAATTAATCCCTATAAATAGCCATTACGGGTGTATTAATATTCCTTATTAAATCCTCGGTTAAACTATAGGTAAACAATCTTTGATAAAAATTACGCTTATGGTTGATCAGACAAACAATATCTATCTCATGCTGAATACAGTAGTCTAATAGCGACTTTTTAATGTCTATGGAATCTATAGTTTCAAACGTAACGTTACTTATGTCAAAATTCTTTAGAGAAGCCTTGAACCGATCCATTAGCGGCACAATGGAATCTCCATGAGCCAAATCAAAATGAACTACATGAAGTTTTGCGTTAAACCCTTTAGACTCGTTTATCAAATCCTCCAAAGGTTCTTTCTCATCTTCATGATAATCTACCAAGAAAAGAATATTATCTAAGTTGCCATCAAACTTTGCGTTGCCCGGAACTACAATAACGGGTTTATTAATTTCATCCAGAATCTTTAATGTACTGGTCTCCGTAAACAACTGAAAAAGGCCACTCTTGCTAATTTGTGTCCCCATCACTACAAGATCAATCTTATCTTCCCTTTTATCAATATAATGGGTAAACGTTTCTATAAAATTTCCTTCACGAACCACGTATTTTACCTTTAGACTATCTATTTGTCTTTCTCTGAGTATTTTTTCAAAAGGCGGAAAGGTTTCTTTTTTATTCCTGAAATTCTGAATATCCAGTTTTTCGTACAACGCTTGCTCTACCTCCGAAGTTTCGGTTTCTAAATTATACGCATGAAAAACAATGATTTTCTTTTCTGTTTTTTTTGCATAGTCAACAGCATACAAAAAGGCATTCATTGAAACTTCGGAAAAATCTGTGGGAAAAAGTATACTCTCCATAGCTATTGTTTTTAAAATGATATTTCTAGGTTAAGTTCGTAGATATCTTCTGTATTACCATCTACCGTGGTATGTTCGGTATTTAAAATGAGCCGAATCATTTTATTCACCTTATATGTAAACCCTCCAATGACGCGCTGGGTCTCTTCATTTATCTCCTCTACTGTAAATTCATCAAAACGCCCCCAAATGGAAAAAGGGGATTTGCCAAATTTATACTCACCAAAGAAGCTATACCCATGATTGGCCAAAGCATGCGATGGGTCTTCCGCATCTACATATCTGGCTCTAAAATCCCCCACACCATCATGAAATTGAGCCGTTATTCTAAACTGCTTCTCCGTAAAGGCCAAAAAACCTAAAACCTGATTAAAATCCGGAGAAAACTCACTGTTTCCTTTTCCCCTATTAAAATAACCACTTAATTGCAATTGCGGCAACCTATTGACCAAAGGGCGCACGGTTAAACGGCCGGTCACCACTTTATTGTTATTATTTTCTATTCCGGAATAGCCCCCTCCATTATATATCCCCAATGAATAACTAGCATATTTACCTTTCATAACACCGTTTACGTTTGTCAGGAATTCCTCATCCATTTTAGGCCCTATGTTACCCGTAACCGTTACACCAAAATCTGCAGAGTTGAATATCCTGTTTCGCTCTATAAACATGTTATCCTGAACTCTATAGGTGTTTATTTTTTGCTCATAATCTAACCAAGGCCTATGTACCATTCCTACCTCTATTCCGGTACCGGTAAACACCTTACTATTAATTCTAGGCTTGGTCATTAGATAAAGGTACTTTAAGCGTGTTTCAACATTACCCGCATCATCGCCTTCCGTATCTATAGTAAGATCCATAGTATACCTAACCGAAAAAATATCATTCAGTTCTTTCTTAAGAGTAAAATAACTTCGCTTTAAAACAAAACTACTTGTATGCTCATTTTCAACAGGTACGGTCTCGTCTGCCTGAACCTGTTTTATTCCGTCTCGGTAAGCAATAAACCAATCTCCGGACATCTCTACCAAGTCAGCTATATTTATGCCCTTTCTTTCATCCTCATCTTGCGCAATAGCATTGCTACACAGTAAAAAGACAGACATAAATACAAACCCAAGCTTCATTTTAAATAAAATTAAATAGACGTTGCCAAATATTTTACAGCGAATACCAAGATGATACTAACAACAAGACCTATAACCACCTTGACTAAATCCATACCCAACGATTTAAACATTTTTGCCCTGGGCTCGTTTTTCCTTAGCATATAGTTCAATGCTATTTCACGACCTGCCAGAATACCAATAAAGACCCATGTGGTACTCATAGGTACGTTATTCATTTCTTTAAAATAAAAGAGTACAATACCGTAGACGAAATCTATGATCGTTGCAGATCTAATGTCTACCGTATTTGTCTTTGATTTGATTATACTTTGAATTGCCCCACCTTTGGACGCAATGATAAAGGCCAATAAGCCCAAAATAACCACCAAGGAGAAAATCATTGAATAGACATCCAATTCGCGTGGCAAATAAACGTAAATATTAGCAAAATCCTGAATAAGCCACTGTGACCATAAAAAACCGGTAGAACACCATTGCAAGATTGTCCAGAGCCTTTCCTCCTTTGCCGTTATAGACCGTTCTATGAACCATTTTTCCACCAATCTGGATATAGCCAAATAGAGCACAATAGCCGCTGCAAACGCCACTCCGTAGCCAGAGAGCGATTTAATGACCATACTGCTCAAATTTTTCTCGTTGAAGAAAGTAAGAATCAAAAATGACGTACTCACAGGAATACCTGTTCGTGTTAACAACATAAGGATAATGGGAGGCAATAAATAATACCAAGCAAACGGTTGGGGCATGGGATATTTTGCCAATCTCCCATAAGAAACATCCCCTCCATGGGTTACGTATCCAAAAATTAAGGTCGCCGCCAAGATACCGCCCGCAAACAACCACAGAACCCACCATTTTTTCCGCTCGTTAGAACTTAAAAAAGTACCCAATGTCTGTATGGTATCGTTTCCTACTACTGAGTAAGCGGCCAAGATGAAGCCCAAATACATAACTACAACTGAAAAATCCAATGTGCTCTGGTTTTATATTATGTGGTAAATAAAGAACATTTTAAACCAGAGGAACTTGGCTTACAGATTATCAAATATTTAAATAATTGACAACTTAAAACAAAAAGGCCGCAATCATACTGATTGCGGCCTTTTTAAAATTATGAGTTGATCTATGCAGAATACTACATGTTATCTTCCAGAACAAACTCTGTGTAATCCAGAATGTATACACCTAACAGACTCCATTTGAATTTCTCCCCTCCGTACTTAGCTTTGAATTTTTCGTTATCCATAAACAAAGATTCAAAATGCTCATCAAAGTCTTTCTTGGTCAACCACAGCACTTTTTCATCACCTTTTTTAATATAATACGACTTAGCGATTCCTCCCGCCAACTTCATACCTCCAACTCCAAAACTAGCGGTCTGCTTAGCCCATGGATCAGAATATACTTGAATAACCTGACTGAATTTTGGATTGATAACTTGCATCAAATATTCCGCTTCCTTCTTTTTGTTTTTTAAGGAAACCATTTGATTGGTGTACATGGTATAGCCTTTGTTCATATATTTTGAAGCATCGGTTTTACCCCATTTGGTAGCATCGTTCAAGAAATTACTCTGATTGTTCAATTTTTCAAGCCCAGCAGGAGCCATATACAGATCTACAATTTCTTCTGCCTTTACACGTAGCTTTTTACCATCTGGCTTAATGAATTTAATTTCATTGATCTGACCTTTTTTACGGTCAACATCTTTGATGTCCGCCTCTATCTTGGCTCCATCTTTAAGCGTAACGTAGGCTGGTTTTTTTCTAGAATAAGATGTGTAGGCCGGATCAAAGGCCGCCTGTTTTTCTCTTTCTTTTAGATTCTCCTGTCCAAAGCAAACTACGCTGGACATAAATAAAACCATTGATACTAATTGTACTTTCATAATAGGGGTTTTGAATTATTGTATCCCCCTAAAATAGTTCGTCCGCCAAGTGGCGGACGAATATTTGTTGTGAAAACGCTAATTGTTATGCATCAATGTTCGCATAAACAGCATTCTTCTCTATAAATTCTCTTCGTGGCGGTACTTCATCACCCATTAACATAGAGAATACCCGATCCGTTTCGGTAGCATTATCTATCTGTATCTGACGTAATGTTCTGAATTCCGGGTTCATGGTGGTATCCCACAACTGCTCGGCATTCATCTCACCCAGACCTTTGTAACGTTGTATACTAACGCCTCCGCTATAGCTATCCGCGATTTCATCACGTTCCTTATCTGACCAAGCGTAACGTTTTTTAGATCCTTTTTTCACCAAATACAACGGTGGTGTGGCTATATAAACGTGTCCGCTTTCAATAAGCTCGCGCATATATCTAAAGAAGAAGGTTAAAATAAGTGTCTCTATATGGCTACCATCAACATCGGCATCACACATGATCACTACTTTATGATAACGCAACTTTTCCAAGTTCAAAGCTTTACTATCCTCTTCGGTACCAATGGTAACCCCTAAGGCCGTATAGATGTTTTTAATTTCCTCGTTTTCAAAAACCTTGTGTTGCATAGCTTTCTCCACGTTCAAAATCTTACCTCGCAACGGAAGAATTGCCTGAAACTTACGGTCACGGCCCATCTTGGCCGTACCACCCGCAGAATCACCCTCAACAAGGAAAACTTCACATTGTGCAGGATCCTGCTCCGAACAATCCGATAATTTCCCGGGAAGACCACCAATGCTCATTACGGTTTTACGCTGAACCATTTCACGGGCCTTAGTAGCGGCATGACGTGCTTGAGCGGCAAGAATTACTTTCTGAACTATGATTTTGGCATCATCCGGATGTTCCTCCAAATAATCCGACAACATTTCTGAAACTGCCTGTGAAACTGCAGAAGAAACCTCACGGTTACCCAATTTGGTTTTGGTCTGCCCTTCAAATTGTGGTTCTGCAACTTTAACGGAAACAATGGCCGTTAGACCTTCTCTAAAGTCATCTCCCTGAACCTCAAATTTCAATTTTTCAAGCATACCAGAAGCATCGGCATACTTTTTCAAGGTAGTTGTAAGCCCTCTCCTAAAACCGGAAAGGTGTGTCCCCCCTTCATGGGTATTAATATTGTTTACGTACGAGTGCAGGTTTTCCGTATAGCTCGTATTATAAATCATTGCAACCTCAACAGGAATATCGTTTTTCTCGCCTTCCATAGAAATTACATTCTGGATTAGCGGCTCACGGTTTCCATCAAGGAACTTAACAAACTCTTTTAAACCTTGATCGGAATAAAAACGTTCACTAACAAACTCCCCGTTTTCGTCTTTTTGACGTTTATCCGTAATAGTAATGCTTACCCCTTTGTTCAAAAAGGAAAGCTCACGCATACGATTGGATAAAGTCTCATAACTATACTCCGTAGTTTGCTTAAAAATTGTGTCATCCGGTATAAAGGTCACCACGGTTCCCCGCTTATCGGTCTCCCCTACACTTTTTACAGGATAAAGAGATTTACCTCTTTCGTACTCCTGCTCCCAAATTTTACCATCGCGGTAAACGGTAGCTTTAAGGTGATTTGAAAGTGCGTTCACACAAGAAACACCAACCCCGTGAAGTCCACCGGAAACCTTATAGGAATCCTTATCAAACTTACCACCGGCACCAATTTTGGTCATAACCACTTCTAGAGCGGATATACCTTCTTTTTTATGTAAGTCTACAGGAATACCCCTACCGTTATCCTGTGTAGTTATGGAGTTATCCTCGTTTATCGTAACACTGATCGTATCACAATAACCACCCATAGCCTCATCTATGGAGTTATCCACCACCTCGTATACCAAGTGGTGAAGACCTCTTACACCAACATCTCCAATATACATGGATGGGCGCATACGTACGTGTTCCATACCCTCTAGAGCCTGGATACTGTCCGCTGAATATTGTTTTTTGTTTTCTTCTTTATTTGCTTCTTCGCTCATAAAATTAACTAGTTGTTAGACTTAATTTTTGGCAATCTCACAAATATACGCAAAACCCCATGGAATATAGGGTTTTGAGAATAACGATACCTCTAAGTTATCAACAAAAATTGTGGAAAATTACAACTATAGGGCAACATAGGAAATCTACACCTAACCAGCTCCTAAATCACTCAACTTCAACTTATAAAACCTCTGCTTATAAAAAACAGATTAGCAATACCAAAACAACTTTTATGATTTATAGAAACTTAAAAGCATCTCCTTCCATCTAAGGCGCAAACGAAAAAACCTGTTGGCTTCTATTGCACAACAGGTCATTTCTTAGCTAATTCTATAAAAGAATGGTTAAATACTTCTAATAGGCGTCATCGTGAACGTTTGCCACGGCTCTACCAGATGGATCGTTCATGTTCTTGAACGCCTCATCCCACTCCAAAGCTATTTGCGTACTACAAGCAACCGATGCTTCTTGAGGCACACATAATGCTGCAGCATCCGATGGGAAATGAGATTCAAATATAGAACGATAGTAAAATTCTTCTTTTGATGTTGGTGTTTGAATTGGGAAACGGAATTTTGCGTTTGCCAATTGCTCATCAGATACCTCTTCGTTTACAATCTCCTTTAAAGTATCAATCCAGCTGTATCCTACACCATCGGAAAATTGTTCTTTCTGTCTCCATGCTACGCTTTCGGGCAACATATCTTCAAATGCTTTACGCACTACCCATTTCTCCATACGCTCCCCATTGATCATTTTATCTTTTGGGTTGATGCGCATAGCTACATCCATAAATTCTTTATCCAAGAACGGCACACGACCTTCAATACCCCAAGCCGCCAAGGACTTATTGGCACGTAAACAATCGTACATATGCAACTTGCTCAACTTACGAACAGTCTCTTCATGAAATTCCTTATCATTAGGTGCTTTATGAAAATAAAGGTATCCACCAAAAAGCTCATCTGCACCTTCTCCCGAAAGCACCATTTTAATACCCATAGACTTAATCACCCTTGCCATAAGATACATTGGCGTGGAAGCTCTAATGGTAGTTATATCATACGTTTCTAAGTTGTAAACCACATCCTTAATAGCATCTAAACCTTCTTGAATGGTAAACTTAATTTCATGATGTACCGTACCAATATGGTCTGCCACCTTTTGAGCAGCAGCCAAATCCGGAGAACCTTCAAGACCTACCGAAAAAGAGTGCAACTGAGGCCACCAAGCATCTGTAGTATCACCTGACTCTATACGTTTTTGTGCATATTTTTTCGCTATCGCCGATGTAACGGAAGAATCCAAACCTCCTGAAAGCAATACACCATAAGGTACATCTGACATTAACTGACGGTGTACGGCAGCTTCCAACGCTTCTTTAATTTCCTTTATGCTCGTTTCGTTTTCCTTCACGGCATCGTACTCCATCCAATCTCTAGAATACCATTTTTTGAACTCGCCATCTTCACTACTCAAATAGTGGCCCGGAGGAAAAAGTTGAATTTTTGTACAGGTTCCTTCCAAAGCTTTCAATTCAGAAGCTACATAGAACGTCCCGTTTTGATCCCATCCTACATATAAAGGTATAATACCCATATGGTCACGTGCCACAAAATAAGAATCGTTCTCCGTATCATATATGGCAAAACCAAAAATACCGTTCATCTCATCCAAGAAACTAGCTCCTTTTTCTTGGTAAAGGGCCAAAATAACTTCGCAATCAGATTCGGTCTGGAAATTATACTTTCCTTCAAATTGCTTGCGCAACTCTCTATGGTTATAGATTTCGCCGTTTGCGGCCAAAACCAATTTTTTATCCTCACTGTACAACGGCTGGGTTCCGGAAGCTGGATCAACAATAGCCAAACGCTCATGCGCTAAGATGGCTTTTTCATCGGCATAGATACCACTCCAATCCGGACCACGGTGACGTATTTTCTTAGACATCTCCAATAATTGGGGTCTTAAAACATCTGAACTTTCTTTTAAATCAAATGCACATACAATTCCACACATAACTCTTTGTTTATTTCTAATTTGAAATCAAAATTGCAACTAAACTTTCAATTATAAAACACAAATGCCTTTATTGATTTCATATCGAAATATAAAACAATTTAAAAACATCAATATATTGTTATTTTTGTTTTTTTTCATTAAAAATAATACGTTCTGTAAGTAGTATAAAAATTAACGACTTTTTAGTAGATTTTACATTGAATACTAATTAGTTTTATAGCAAAACAAACACAATTATGAAAAAAGTACTTTTTATTGCTTTAATGGCCTTTGCCATGACCTTTTCTACAGATGCATTAGCCCAGAAATTTAGCGGGTTGGATAAAAGCCCTATGGATATGGCCGCATTCCCTACCGATTACAAGGTATCTACAAAAACCGCTCGTATTATTTATAGTCGCCCACAATTAAAAGGTCGTTCGCTATCCGAACTGGCTCCGGCAGGAAAAGTATGGCGTACCGGTGCCAATGAAGCCGCTGAGATTACATTCTATTCAGACGTAAATTTTGGTGGTAAAGAAATTAAAGCCGGAACCTATTCTATCTTTACTATTCCAGGTAAAAGCGAATGGACCGTAGTATTGAACAAAAATCTTAACCAGTGGGGTGCTTATTCTTATGATAAAAGCGCAGATGTTGCACGTGTAAGCGTACCTAGTTCTGAAGATTCCAATTCATTGGAGGAATTTTCTATTGCTTTTAAAGAAGATGGCGCTGGATTTAAAATGGTTATGGGATGGGACAAAACAAGAATTGCCGTTCCTATTACCGCTGCAAAAATGTAATTTATCCTGAAATCTATAATTAGAAAAACCGAAGCTTTAGGGCTTCGGTTTTTTTATTTTGTGAACTCTTGCCCACTATCTTGTCTTACCGTTTATAAAGGTTTGTTCTGCCATAATGGTTGGAATCTCAGCAACAGGAACGGTCATCATATCCTTATCATAGATAACAAAATCCGCGAACTTCCCAGCCTCTATACTACCCTTCTCATCTTCTTCAAAATTAGAATACGCCGCCCAAATAGTCATACCCTTTAACGCTTCTTCGCGCGTGAGTGCATCCTGCATTTGAAAACCGCCTTCAGGGTACCCCTTAACATCCTTTCTAGTTACAGCAGCATAAAAAGTTAAAAACGGACTTACCTGTTCTACCGGAAAATCTGTACCTAAAGCAAGTGTTCCTGCCTTATCCAAAAGCTTTTTAAATGCATACGCTCCTTTCACACGGTCCTCTCCTAAACGGTCTTCGGCCCAATACATATCACTCGTAGCATGAGTAGGCTGCACAGAGGGTATTACCCCATTCGCAAAATAATCAAAGTCCAACGAATCTATAATCTGGGCATGTTCTACCCTCCAACGACGATTGGGCCTGTCCTTTAATACTTTTTGGTAAGTTCTTAGCACCACCGCATTGGCAGAATCGCCAATGGCATGAGTATTCATTTGATATTCCGAAATTGCCAAACGCCGCGCCAAATGCTCTATTTCATCTATAGGTGTAACCATGGCACCATAATGCCCCCATTTATCGGAATAAGGTTTTTTTAAAGCCGCTCCCCTAGAACCAAGTGCACCGTCTCCATACACTTTAACGGAACGTACGTTTAGTCTTTCGGTTTTTATAGGTCCTTTATAGATAAAATAGTCTACGTCTTCTGGATTATTGCTCACCATGGCGTACACCTTAATCGAAAGTTCTCCGGTTTGTTGCAAACTATCAATTAGCTCTATAGTAGCACGATTTAATCCTGCATCATCAACGGTAGTTAATCCATTATTCAAACAAATTCTTTCTGCATCTTTTAATGCCTTCACTTGAGCATCCAAGTCAGGCATTGGAATTTTAGAATACACCAATTCCATTGGGTTGTCTACCAGTACTCCGGTAATACCCATTGCACCTTTTACAATTTCTCCTCCCTCTACTTTTGTACTCCAATCGATACCCGCCAAATCCAATGCAGCTTTATTGACTAACAACGCATGACCATCAATGCGACTTAAGGCCACTGGAGTATCCGGAAAAAGTTGATCTAATTCTTTACGGGTGGGATATTCTTTTACCTCCCAATCATTTTGGTCCCAACCATCACCCAATATGAATTCTTTAGGATTCTCGCTTTGAAAAGCCTGAACACGTTCCAGAACTTCCTCAAAGCTTTTGGTACCTACCAAATCTACCGTTTGTTGTTTAAGTCCCAAGCCAAAAAAATGGCAATGGGCATCAATAAGTCCTGGAGTTATAGTACGGCCATCTGCATCTACCAACTGGTCCGAGGTATATTTATCCCTAATTTCTTCGGTAGTACCTACTGCAATAAATTTACCTTTATGAATGGCAAAGGCTTCCGCTTTAGAAAATTCGGCGTCTACCGTGTAGACATTTGCGTTCACAATAACCAAATCTACTTTTTCCTTTAGGTATTCACAACCCGTAAGGAACAGTACTAATAAAGGAAGTATTTTTTTCATAGTAAGAGAATTTGAAGCTTTCCAAAAGTACATAAATATTGTACTACTCCCTTACTACTAGCTTTTGAGAAAAAAAGTGTTTTTCCCCAATTCTGGTTTTACATGATTTTTACACGTGCACCTTTTATTTCAAACGTACCGTCCGCAGAGGTGTACGTACCCGTTAGAGCCTCGCCCTTGGCCGTAAGCTTAACAGCAAAAACAGTTCCTTCCAAGGTTACTTCAAAACTGATGGTATTGCCTACCAAATTAACTTTTGTTCCTAAGATTTCCCTTTCATCCAATTGAACGAAGACATTGTTTTCTCCATGTTCATGAAAGATAGAAAGCGCTCCTACTTTGTACTTATCCGGTGCATTTTCGGCAGCGTATTCCCAACTTCCCAGCAACTCACTTTCGGCAGGTTTTGAGGCCTTATAATCTTCTACATCAACATTTATGACGGGGGCATCTATGGCGCTACTAAATGTTACACTCATTAAAAAAGCTGCAAACAAGGCGGGTGAATTCTTTTTGAAAGTTCTCATGTATTCAACAAATTAATTCGTACTAATTTCCGGTACATTTTTCATTGAAAAATGAGACCATCTATTTAAAACGAACATTAGACCCTTATTATTTTGTAGAACGGGATTTTGGCTTTTCCGCCATTTTCACGTACACCAATTTTTTGCGCCCTTTAGAATCCTCGCGCCGGTCTACCTCAATTGATTTTATTGAATTTATAAGCGGGGTAAGTTTTTGAAAACCGTAGTTCCTAGAATCAAAATTAGGTTGTTTTTTCTGCAAAAGACTCCCTACATCACCCAAAAAAGCCCAACCATCATCATCGGCCACATCATCTATTGTTGAAGCTATTAACCTAATATCCTTGGCCGTAATCCTATCTACATTGTTCTTAGCAACTTTTGCGGTTTTATTGCTCACGGCATTCTCTTCCTCCTCATCTTCCTTCTTAAGGATTTCTATATAAATAAACTTATCACAAGCTACAATAAACGGATTTGGAGTTTTCTTCTCTCCTATACCAAAAACTTGCATACCGGCTTCCCGCAAACGAGTTGCCAAACGGGTAAAATCACTATCACTACTCACAAGACAGAAACCGTTTACTTTGCCCGAATACAAAATATCCATAGCATCAATAATCATAGCAGAATCCGTGGCATTCTTACCTTGGGTGTACCCGTATTGCTGTATTGGGGTAATGGCATTTTCCAGTAGGACATTTTTCCATTTACCCAAACGTGGATTGGTCCAATCGCCATAAATTCGTTTTATGGTAGGATTGCCATATTTGGCAATTTCCTCCATCATTTCTTTTACATATGCTGAGGGGATATTATCACCATCTATAAGTACCGCAAGATTTAAATCCATGTTATTCTTCTTTCTTGCAAGTTACGTTGATTCTTTCAGAAATAATAAGCTATATAAATTCATAATTCAACGCTATCGCACAATCACCTTATCCTTGGTTATTTTAGGTTTTAACAGGGTTCTTTGTTAAGTTTGATTTTACCAAACCCTATATTTCATATGAAAAATTGTATTCAGAGTTACTTTACAACACTACTTTTGATTTTCGCCATTGGTTTTTCTGCAAATGCACAAACTCAAGAACGTGAATTTTACCAGCTAAAAACCTATTTTCTCAAAGATAAAAATCAAGAAACGGCTGTGGACAGTTATTTGGAAAATGCTTACCTACCCGCATTAAAACGGGCCGGAATAGAGCATGTAGGCGTGTTCAAACCTATTCCGGAGGAAGATAGTGAAGAACTTAAAATTTATGTACTCCTACCCTTTAAGTCGTTTGAACAATTCTTGACCTTGGACCATATGCTGTCTCAGGATAAAAGTTATGTTTCCGCAGGCTCCAATTATATAAATGCAAAATATAACGATGCACCGTACGAAAGAATAAGTTCTACTTTAATGAAAGCCTTTTCAGAAATGCCAACAATGGAGGCTTCAAAAGTAGAAGGCCCGAGAAAAGATCGCGTTTATGAATTACGTAGTTATGAATCTGCCACCGAAGCAATTTACCAGAATAAAGTAGATATGTTTAATGCGGGAGGCGAAGTAGAACTTTTTGAATCCCTAGGTTTTAATGCTGTTTTTTATGCCGAAGTCCTATCCGGTGACCGTATGCCCAACCTCATGTATATGACCACTTTTAAGGATATGGAATCTAGAGATGCTCATTGGGATGCTTTTAGAACTGCCCCGAAGTGGTTGAAACTAAAGGCCGATCCTAATTATCAAAACAATGTAAGCAAAGCGGACATCATGCTGCTTTACCCTACTGATTATTCAGATTACTAAAACATAAAGTTAGGGTGCGGGTTTGCTAATCATAAACTCCACCCTTCTATTTTTTCTCCTACCTTTAGAAGTACCGTTGTCCGCAATGGGTTTTTGGCCTCCATGACCTTTCCAAACTATCCGATTTTTGTTCAACCCTAAATGAACCAAATAATCCGATACCGCTTTTGCCCTTTTTTTGGACAATGATTCATTATATTTCTTGCTTCCAACAGAATCCGTATATCCATTTATTGAAATTTTGAGCGTTGGGTTTTCAGATAAGTAAGAATAGATTTCATGAAGCTCCTGTTTTGCCGTTTGGAGTATGACCGCTTTATCAAAAGCAAAGAGTACATCTTCAAAAACATGAGTTTTATTGAGTTCAAACGTGCGCGGTTTTCCCTTGGGTAAGATAGTATTATTGCCCATAGCTTCGGACACCTCAACCATATCCACATAGTAATATGCGCCTTGCTTGGCATTTCGCTTTGTCTTAAAAAGACGTGTACGCGCATTACTCTTAAAATTACCAATAATTAAATATTCCTCAGAACCTTTTGCTACAAATTGGGTGTGCACCAATATCCAATCTTGGGTATCCGAATAGAAGTTTGAATACCCAATTTCCAAATAATTGTAAACATTATTTTTCTGTTGATACAACTGCTTTTTTGATAGGGCTTTCTTTATGGGTACGCTTAATTTATTCTTAGCGAACAACACCCCAAATTCCTTTATGGCAAAATCTGAACGTTCGGCCAAACTCACAAAAAAAGATACTTTATAGGTAACCCCTTTTGTTAAAGGTCGTAACAATTTGGTCTGAAAATATTCTCTGTAATCATCTGGCGCATATAGATACAACCCTGCATAACCCTGACCAAAATCTGCCGGTTGCGAACCATTGAAGTTTTTTGGTGTACCCATTTCCGCACTACACCCATTAAAGTAATCTGTTGAACCCTCGGTAGGTGTTGACCAACCTTTTACATCCGTACTAAAGTTGCCCAAATGTTCAGGACAATGTACAAAGTCTTCAAAACTGGGGTTTTCAACTAGGTTTTGCGACTCCATGCGAAGTAAAAAACAAAGCCCCAACAAAAGAAATACAAAATCCCTCAGTGAAAATTTGGTCATCATAGAGCGTTTAAACGGACTCTAAAATAAGTAAATTAAGGCGATGTTCCTGTATTTCAGTCTATACAGCTACTTCTACATGAAAATTGAAAAGTATTTTCGAACGTTAATCCAAAGAATCAATATACGCTTGAATTAGATCTACACCTTCCGCATGTAATTGCGTAATGCCAACAAGTGGCATAGATGGGCCGTAAGCTGGATCTGTCTCTACTCTTAGCCTAATATCGGCCTTAAAATCTTCAACATTACTATCCGCATACGAGGTTTCATACCTAAAATCCGGACGGACACCTTGGTTAGAATTATGATAACCGCTAGGTTGGTGGCAGTGGGCACAGTTCACATCCATATAGGCTTTGGCACGTTCGGTTAACGTAAAAGAATCATCCAACCAATCCGGCAAACGTTCAATCTCCGAAATGGCAGGCGCACCGGAAAGTAACCCTTTATCAATAAAATATTGAAGTTGATTTTTGCCATTATAGACAAAATTTAAATTTCTTGCCTTGGGTCCAATAGGAATGGTAGTATTGTTAACGTCATGGCACTGCGTACAGTTAACGCTAAACGGAACCTTATATCCTACAGATTGACCACTTCCCGAGCTATCTATCCAGTTTACTTGGATTACCGGTGCCTCGTTACTAAGTTCCGCTTCGGTCTGATCTTCATTCCAAAGGTAGTTCCCCATATCCCACGTACCGTTGGTCTTTATCAAAATTCGGGTTTCAAGTAGTTTTTTCCCTTTTGATGGGTCTCTTTCATCATTGTAATAAAAGAATGTTTTACTAATAACCGTGTTATCCGGAAACTGTAAAAGGCCTTGGTCATTATAAGTCATTTGCGCACCTTCAGGAAGGGATATCGTTCTGAATTTTTGAGCATAATCACT
This sequence comes from Zobellia sp. B3R18, assembly GCF_018860715.1. NCBI lineage: Bacteria > Pseudomonadati > Bacteroidota > Flavobacteriia > Flavobacteriales > Flavobacteriaceae > Zobellia > Zobellia sp. B3R18. Next base: position 26,029 of record NZ_JAHKQG010000011.1, read on the forward strand.
ATAAAGAGGTGTACTTAGACTATATTCATGCGAAGTTGTATTAGGAATTAAATCCGATGGATTTCCTCTAAATATTTTAAGATCGGCCAATTTAGGAAGGAACTGGGCAACGGCATAAACCGTATCATCCAAATATGGATTGCTTCCTGCGGTTACCTCATCGCCATTATTTACACCATCCGCATCACAATCTGCACTTTTCCAAATGTTGTTCGCAGGGTTGTATCCTGTATAATTTTCATCTTGCACGGGATCACACGGATTCTCTTTATCAGTACCATCCGCATCCTCTTGGAAATCAGGAATACCATCCCCGTCAGTATCTTTAATTTCGTTTACATAAGGGTTCGTACCATTGGCAAGCTCTTCGGAATTGGTAACTCCATCCGTATCACAATCGGCCCCTAGCCAAATGGTATTATCAACATCATAACCTGTATAACCACTATTTTGTTTAGGATCGCACGGATTGGTCTTACTTGTACCATCCAACACTTCCTTAGAGTCAAGAATACCGTCTCCATCAGTATCCATATCAGATGTAGATGGCGTACCGGAATCATCGGAACCACATGCAACAAACAGAACCATTGATACTAAAAAAATGGCACCAAGCACTTTTTGCCCTAAAAGGAACCCGTAATTACCGAAGCTCACACAAGCCTTTTTATTCTTATAAAACATGATACATTTTCTTTATAGCAATAGCTACAAAAATACGTATTCTACCATGAATCTTACATCGGTATAGATAAGACCCTATAAAAATCGGTTGAATACACCCTATTTATTTTTACTTCAAACCTAAAGATCAAACTTATAGGTTAACCCGCCCATAACCTGCAAGCCCTGAACCGGATAGTTCGCAAAGCGCTGGTAATTGTTATTAGCGATATTCGCTACTTTTAAGAAGAAGGAAAGTTGATCGTTCCACCGGTAGCCCACATGAAAATTAGCATCAAAATAACCATCTAAAGTTATTGGCGTAGCAAAGAAATCTGCCGGGTTTCCGCTTGCGCTGGCAATAGTGGCCACATCATCTCTTTCGCCCACATAAAAAAGGTTGGCTCCAGCATACCACTTTTCCCCTATTTGATAATCCATGAACAATGAACTTGTTAAGTTTGGCAAATTCCAAGCCGGGTTATCCGTTTCGGTGTTGTAATTAAAGTACTCCACATTTACTCCCAAACTAAAATTCCGGTTTACATCTACATTCAACTCTCCAAAAGCTCCAATAGTTTTTACATCATCATAGAACACCTCAAAAGAGTTACCATAGTAATAGCCTTTTTCATCGGTTCTTGAGTCATTTCTAGCATTAAGTTTATACAATGCCTTTCTATCTTCCGTGGTATAACTTACTTTGGCATTATAGCTTAAATTAGGCAGGATTTGCCCTTTAAGACCTACATAGGCATCGTACTTCTTATCCGTAGGAACAATGGTCAATGTTGGAGATACGTACGGGTTGTCCTCTACAAAACCGTAGTAGGAATTCTGCATTAAATCACCCTCTACCCCACCGTAAACGATGGCCATGTCATCTAACAACCTGTAAGATGCGGTAACCGCTGGATAAATATAAAAGTTACTATCATTGTTTTGGGTATCCAGACCATACACAAGGTTTACCCCTAAATTCAACGATAAATCTTCATTTACCAATACCAGGGTAGGATTAATACCTACTTGTAAATTGCTATAATCTATTCCCGGTGTATTAGTTGGGTTGTTAAGACTGGAGTTTTCAAAACTACCGCTTACGTAATCCACTTTTGCTTTGACCTTAAAATCTTCATCTGCCACCGGAAATGAAAAGCCAGTTTTAAAAACAGCCCTATTTTCACCGGATTTAACAGCATCCCAAAATCTTCTGTATTCTAGTTTTGCGTTCTCAAAATAAGAATCCTCAACATTTATGTGACCCGATGCTTCTGCCATATAATAATTCTGACGCTCATCAATACCATCTACGGTTTCCTCAGTAAAGGTAGCATCTGGAATACCGTACCAATTGTAAAGTTGATGTTGGGCACCTACATCTACTCCCCAGTCAAAATCACTATCCCTTTTGGTGTAGCTGGCATTTAATTCCGTGTTCGAGTAAATATTATCCAACGCTACGCCATCAATATCCCCACGAGAGGAATTATGTCCCAAACCAAGGGTATATCCGGATTCACGATCAATAGTTCTGCTCGTATAAAACTTACCCATTAAATTGGCAGGATTACCAATACCAGCAGAAGCATATGAGTTATACAGTACCGGTGGCGGGGTTTTCTTTACGGCCGAAGCCTTGCCCTTGGCAGGTGTAAATGTTGACGCTACCGGAACGGAAAAAATACTATAATTGATTTTCTTCTTTTGCAATACGATAGAATCATTAAGATTAGGCATGGTCTTAATCTTAAAAGCATCATTGATCGTTGGCGTATAGGCCTTGGTTACGGTAACGGTTTCCGTACCTATATCATCTTTTTCTTCTTCTTGCGCTATGGCTAACTGAAAAACACCCGTAAGAAAAATAAGAGTAAGCTTTATATGTTTGTGCATTCTGTGTTCTTTTTTGAATTTACACCTTAAAAGCGAAGCCGGTTCTAAGACCCCACTCAGATTCAATTTTTTCAATCTTGTTAAATCTATTTCTTAATGTTAGTCCGTTCGCACAGATGAGTTGCTCTGCGCTTCCTTAGCCTTAATAATGGAAAGTTCCGCTTTGGCCTCTGAAACGATCTCATCAAACTGACCGAAATTACTTATCACACTATCCAAAATATAAGTAGCTTGATATGCATCTCCCAAAGCATAGAAATTTTTGGCCATCAAAATCAGCCCTTTTCCTCCCCATTCTTTATAACCGGAATAATCCTTTGCCAGTTTCTGTACCGCAATATTGGAGTTTTCATAGTCCTGCGCCTTACTCTTAAAATACGCGTCATAGTATAGTGCTTCCGCAGCAGTAGAACCTGACGCTATTTTCAATACATCTGCATAGGCTTTCTCCGCTTTTGCTTCATCTCCCGTAGCAATTGCAGAACGGGCAATCATTATCTGAGCATCACTTTTAATACGATTATCTATAATGGGTGTAGCCAAAACCTTTTCGGCATAGGCCAACGTCTTACCATAATCTTTTTGCTTGTAGTAACCTTTCATTAAGTTAGACTGGGCAAAAGTTCTGTTTTGCTGAATATCCGCTTGATTTTCCAATCGCTGTAAATAAGGCAATGCCGAAGCATAATCTTCTTTGCCCAAATAGATTTCACAAACCCGTGTCAGCGCCTGCTCTGCATACTCGCTCCCCATTTTATCCGCAACGAATTTATAATTTGGCAATGCCTGTTCCTTTTTTCCTTTTGCAAAATATAATTGCGCCAAGTTGAAATTGGCCTTGACCGCATTTAATCCGTTAGGGAACTGCTTTATGTAATTTTCGTACCCTTTAATGGCAGCATCTTTTTTGCCCTCCATATTTTGCTTATCCGCAGATTCAAAAGTGGCATTATCCAGCTCGCTATCCGTAACCTCTACAAAGTCTAGTTTCTGAACCCATTCTGCATACTCATCAACCCGGCCTAAATCAACATAAATTAATTTTGCCGTAGAAACTGCCTGAATAGCTTCTTGTGTATTAGGAAAATTATGGACCACCGCTTTAAACTCCTTTAAGGCTTGTTCGTTTCGGCTGGCATTATAGTGCACCAAACCTTGGCGCATCATAGCCTGTGGCACCAATGAACTGGCTTTATATTCCGTAATCATCCTTTGATAGGTCTGAAGCCCCTGTTGCTCCTGTCCTGTAGAAATTAAGGTATTGGCCAACTCAAAAAGGGCATCGTCCTTTAAACTGGATTTTGGATAGGCCGACACAAAGGTTCTTAACTCTTCTATTTTGGTATCGCGTCTATCTACAAAACCATAACTGATGGCCTTTTGGTAAGCCGCATAATCTTTCTCCGGTCCGGACAGGGCAAGTGCCTTGTTATAGGTTTCAATGGCCGGCCAATATTTACTGGTTACAAAGTAACTATCTCCCAAACGCAGGTAACCGTCGTATAATTTCTGTGTATCGTTAGACCCTGCATTGGTGAAATTACCAAAATACGATATGGCATTACTATAATCCTTCAACTTAAAATAAGTATATGCCAAGTTGTAATCCAGCTCTTTATATTCCTCTGTAGATTTAGCCGATGGATTTTGCTGAAACTGAATATAATCTACCAATGCATCTCCGTAATCATTGAGCGCATATTCCGCTTCTGCTTTCCAATAATTGGCTTTCGCCTTAAAAAGATTACCCTCTGCACTACCTAATGACTTTCCTAAATTTTCAACGGTACCTTGATAGTCACCGTTCATGAACAGTTCTATACCACGATAGTAGGCCACTTTCTGATAGGTAGATTTACTAGCATAATTTTTGTTCTTTTCCAGAAGTTCCATAGCCCCTGCAAAATTTTTGGAAGTGATATAGGAATCTACCAACAGCTCTTGCATTTCTTCTGTATTGGCACTATCCGGATATTTGGCCAAATAATCCGAAATAACCTGTGGTACCGGCTCATAGGCATTACCCACCTCATAACTCAAACGGGCATAGTTTAAATAGGCATCCTTTTGAATCTCCTGTGAGAAGTCCATTTGCGAAGCATTTCTAAAAGCGTTCAATGCCTCTTGTTTTTTGTCCAACTTTAAATAACATTCCGCTAAATGGTAATATGCATTTTGCGAAACACTGTTGGTTCCTCCTATAATTTTATTGAATTGCTGTACCGCATTGGCATAATCTCCTTGCTTGTAGTATGAATATCCCAAAAGGTAGTAATCCGTATTGCTCCACTTGCCTTTTTTACCTTGGTAATCCTCTAGATAAGGAATAGCATTGGCATATTCGTTCAAGTTAAAATAGCTTTCTCCAATAATTTTACTGAGTTCGGATTTCTCCTTTCGGTCTCCTTTTGCCATTTGCTTCTTTGCCAAAGCTATGGCCTGATCAAACTTACCCAGCTTAAAATTCATATCAGCTTGGTAATAATCCATCTTTTCTTCAAGAATTTCAGGATCCTTTATCTGGTCAAATCGTTGGTTTGCCGTATCGTAATCATCTTGCTGATAAGCTATGTACCCCATGTAATATTTGGCCTGAGAGCCATAAACTGGAGAATTTTCTACCTTTTGAAGGTAGCTTTCGGCCTGCTTTTGTTTTCCCGAAGAAAAGAGCGAATATCCATAGTTAAAATTAAACTTGTCCATCTCCTTACGAGACAAGGCGCTTTGCTCAACCTTATTGTACCATTTTAAAGCATACGGGTACTTTCCCGTCTCAAAATAGTATTCGGCTACATCTACATAAGCGGAATTCCTTTTGGTAGAAGTTGGATAATTGGTCACAAAATCTTCCATGAGCCTATCTGCGCCCAACTGGTTGAGCCTTACGGCAGCATTTGCCTCATAGTATGCACTATTGGCCTTGGTCTCCAAATTATTGGTATTGTCCTTGACCTTTGCAAAAATAGACTGTGCCGCTTGGTATTGCTCATTGTTATAGAGCGCCAAGGCATCTTGATATTGTTTTTGATCGTGGGTATAAATTTCAGTTTCTTGAGCAATTCCCATAGAAACCATCCCCAAGAAAATAGGGATAAGCGCGGTGATTTTTTTTAGCATAGTGTTCTAACTAGAAATATGTATTACCGTTAATTAATTTTAATAACGTTGAATATTGCATCTAAGTATATGGCAAGCGGTGTTTTCATTTTAATAATTACACACTCTGAACAATCTTACAAAAAAGCGAAAAGATTTTGTCCGTGCCTGCCGTACGTTAGTTTTTAACTTATTACTTTTATATCAATATTACGAATCAAAGTTCGAGATTTGGCGATCACAAAGTAAAACTACGCCCTACCTTTAACGATTGATTAACAAATTAACCTTAAACCCACTACCGCTAAACATGTCTGAAACGATTTTAGAGCTAAAGGATGCAGCAATTTTCCAAAAGGATAGTCTTGTTTTAAACGAGGTAACACTTGATGTACTTAAAGGCGAATTCGTTTATTTGATCGGTAAAACTGGAAGTGGCAAAAGTAGCTTTATGAAAACGCTCTATGGAGACCTTCCCCTAAAGCAAGGTAGCGGGCGTATTGTAGATTTTGACCTCACTAAATTACGGGAAAAGGACATTCCGTTTTTACGACGTAAAATTGGTATTGTTTTTCAAGATTTTAAATTGTTGCCCGATCGTAATATTAATAAAAACCTCTATTTTGTACTCAAGGCAACGGGCTGGAAGGACACCCACAAAATGAACCAGAAAATAGAAGAGGTCCTGAACAAAGTGGGTATGAAGACCAAGGGGTTCAAATTCCCGCATCAGCTTTCCGGAGGGGAACAACAACGTGTAGCCATTGCGCGGGCCCTTTTAAACGACCCTGAGCTTATTCTAGCCGATGAACCTACTGGAAACCTAGATCCGCAAACCAGTGTGGAGGTAATGAAGGTCTTACAGGAAATCCATAAATCCGGCCGGTCTATTTTAATGGCAACACATGATTACGCCTTAATTTTAAAATACCCTTCAAAAACATTGAAGTGCGACGGAAACAAAATTTTTGAGGTCGTACAGCGAGCCGTGTAGTGTATTGCCCCACTTACACATAAAATAACCGTATCCCTACAAAAGCATAACATAGAAGGCCGGTAATTTTCATAACTTTAGACAGGTATAAGCTTTAAGTATTTTTTAAAATGCTGGGCACAACCTTGTTAGGTAATGTAATTTTTAAACACAAAACGTTATGTCCCACATTAACTTTGCTTGGTGGAATCTCCAAAATTTTTTTGATACGGATGATGACCCAATTTCCAACGACTTCAGTTTTACACCTGCGGCGGGTTGGACAGAAAGTGTTTTCAACAAGAAAAAAGAAAATCTGGCGGAAGGCCTAAATCTCATTTGGCCCAACGAGCAAATTGATCTGTTGACCGTTTGTGAAATAGAAAAAGACACCCTCTTACAAGATTTATTGGACGAGGCGGGCATGAACCACCTTAGTGTGGTTTTTGATGCTTCCGGCACAAGCGATTTGAGGGGAATTGACGTAGCCATGGCCTACAATCCCAGTAAGCTTACCGTGGTTTCAAGGGCATCTCACTTGGTTCACCTAAGATACCGTACCAGAGATATTTTTGAAGTGACTTTTAGAATCAATGATACTGGAGAAGAATTTGTAGTAATTGCATCGCATTGGCCTTCGCGTAGCAGAGGTCAATACCATTCGGAACCTTTACGCATTGCCGTTGCCGAACATATTTCATTTCTAGTGGATGCGCATACCAAAGTAGAATCTACTACCTATGAAGAGCTACAGGCCAATAATGACCTTGCAGCCATCCAAGCTAAATGGGAAAGTAAAGTTTTGGTAGTGGGTGATTTTAATGATGAGCCTTTTGACCGCAGTATCGTTCAACATTTAAAAGCGTCCAGAGACTTGGACAAGGTAATGGGAGGCACCAATGATTTTGACAAATTCGTTCACACTTCAAAATACCGTGCGCGAGAAATTTTCCTCTATAATTTAAGTACTTCTATCATGAACAAATCCGCCACCGGTAATACTGGTACTTACTTCTTAAGCGGATTGTATGACGGCACCGTTTTTGCCAACCGCTACCAAATGCTAGACCAACTTGTGGTTACCCGCGGATTCCTTTCCGGTAACGGCGTAGAAGCCCAAATAGAAACTTTTGACATTGTTGACGACCCTGTGTTGGCCACCTCCAGCGGAAGGCCCAGGTCTTTTAAATACAAATCTTCAAGTCCCAAAGGATACTCGGACCACTTGCCACTAAAATTGAAACTTACTTACTGATTACCCACCAAAAACAATGGTTCTACAAATTGAAACGGCTATCTTTAAAATCCTATAAAAGATTTGCTGTTACGGCAGCCTCAAGCCTACATCATGATTTTAAAAAAACGAACCTACAGACCGGACAAACCCGTAAATCCTTTTATTGGTGCACTCCTCTTTCTGATTTCTATTGTTCTTTTACTCATTACAGGTCCCCTTGGCTTTGTATACGGTATTTTCCATAGTCTGTTTACCAGAGGTGTAAAAGGCATTGGGGAGTATCTATTAAAAATTGCCATTTCTGTAGACCAGTTAGGCAATGTAATGATGCAGCATTTAATGAACATCTTGTGGACGACTAGAAACGGTTATAAATTCGGAAATAGGGATGAGACTATTTCAAGTGCTTTAGGCCGAAACAAAAAGTTGGGAACCCTCACGGCCGCAGGAAGATTAATGGATAAAATCTTAGATATTATAGACCCTGACCACTCCCTAAATTCCATTGATTATTATGTAGAGCCTTCCGAGGATATTATAGATCATTTGGCATGGATACTTATTAAGAACGAACAGATACTATGCTTAAAAAAGACGAATAAAGACTTCTATTTTATCCCCAGAGGAATTCGCATCAAGGGCGAAACCGATGCACACACCCTCGCCCAAAGCACCAAGAAAAACTTTAATATAGCTATTGATATCCCAACTATGGAGTTCGTGGGTATTTTTGAAGCGCAGGCACATGGCAAAAAACCGGGAATTCTATCCCGCATGACCTGCTATACCGCCAAACACAGCGGCACACTACAACCCGACTCCCAAATTCATGAAATAGCCTGGTTATCTTATGAAGACAAAGAGAATTTAAGTGAGGTAGACCAACTTATTTTTGATGTTTTGCACCAAAACGGTGAGCTTGCATAAAATCTGTATCTTTAGTTTTTACTTACCAAACCCAACTAAGATGCTCAAACATTTTGCCGCGCTATTACTCATAGTAGGCCTTAGCAATAATAACCAGCTATTGGCCCAAAACAAAGAAAAACCCAATGTCCTGTTCATTTGTGTAGACGACCTCCGTACGGAGCTAGGTGCCTATGGAAAACACTATGTAAAATCACCCCATATGGATGCCTTGGCAAAAAGCGGAGCGCTGTTCACCAATCATTATGTTCAAGTGCCCACGTGTGGTGCCTCAAGGCATGCTATCCTTACAGGTATGCGCCCTTCAAAACCTATTCATATATCCAATAATGCCATAATTGAAGAAATCTCCAATCAGCCTGAAAAATCCGTGCCGGAAACATTCATCCATCGTTTTAAACAAGACGGATATCACACAGTAGGTATTGGAAAAATAAGCCATTCGGCGGATGGATTTGTATATGGCTACGAAGAACAACCCTCTACAAAAAAGGAGCTTCCTTATAGCTGGAACGAAATGCTTTTTGACCCGGGCAAATGGAAAACCGGTTGGAACGCCTTTTTTGCATACGCTAATGGAGAAAACAGACAAAGCCTTAAAAAACAAGTAAAGCCGTACGAAGCAGGAGAAACCGATGACCAAGGTTATCCTGATGGTCTAACGACCAATCTTGCTATTTCAAAATTAAAGGAGCTGAAGAAAAATGGAGAACCGTTTTTTATGGGTGTTGGTTTCTTTAAACCCCACCTTCCCTTTAATGCCCCTAAGAAATACTGGGACCTGTATGACGAGGAGAAAATACCGGTTTCACCAAATCCAAATATCCCCGAAAACATAAGTTTAAAGAGCCTACATACCAGCGGCGAGTTCAACCAATACGCTTTAGGGGAAGAAAAGGCTGGTCTTGACAACCAAGTATCGGATGCTTATGCCAGAAAATTAAGGCATGGCTATTTGGCTTCAATCAGCTACATAGACGCGCAAATTGGCAAACTATATCAAGAATTAAAAGATTTGGAATTGGATAAAAACACCATCGTTGTCATTTGGGGAGACCATGGCTGGCATTTGGGAGACCAACGCGTTTGGGGAAAACACACCCTTTTTGAAAATGCCTTAAAAAGCGCGCTAATTATCAATTCACCCTATCCGCAACACAAAGCAAAAAAAGTACGGGCTATTGTGGAAAGTGTGGATATCTACCCCACCCTACTGGATATGTGCGGTATAGACCAAATAAAACCTACCGATGGAGAAAGCTTTGAAAAACATATAAAATACAACATTCCGGATACTGAGGAAGTTGCATATAGCTATTTTAGAAACGGAATTTCAATGCGAACCAAAAATTATAGATTAACCAAATACTTTAGAAAAGGCCAACCCGTAATTGAACTTTATGACCATCATAAAGGCAATGCAATGGAGAATAAAAACATAGCAAAAGAAAACCCTGAGACAATAAAAGAGTTAATGCCACTTTTAGAAAAAGGCGATACAGGCATTTTCACAGTAACCGAATAAAATGTTCGCAAGTCCATAACATTGGATTACTCTGAAAAGTTTTTGTTACTTTGCCCCAACAAATTTTAAAAAGGAATAATGGAAGTTTTAGGTATAGATGTAGGAGGTTCTGGCATGAAAGGTGCCCTTGTAAATATTGAAACCGGAAAATTGGTTTCGGAACGTCATCGTATACCTACGCCCGCATCTCGCAAACCCAAGGATATGGCCAATGTAATTGCCCAAATCGTTGAGCATTTTGATTATAAGGGAAAAGTTGGTGTTGGATTTCCAACGGTTATTAAAAGAGGCGTCTGTAAATCCCCTGGAAACCTTCATAAAAGCTGGCAGAACACCAATGTAGAAGAGCTTTTTGGCAAAAAAACGGGTCTTGACGTTACCGTGGTAAACGATGCCGATATTGCCGGCTATGCTTCTATGAATTATGGCACGGGTAAAGACATGGAGGGCCTTGTGGTAATGATTACAATTGGCACCGGTCTTGGAAGTGGTGCTTTTCTAGATGGTAAATTGATCCCTAATTTTGAGCTAGGTCAAATTCCTTATAAAGAATACAAAAAAATTGAGCTCTGGGCGGCGGGTTCCGCTAAAGACAGAGAAGGGTTATCCTATAAGAAATGGGGCAAACGTTTCAATAAATTTTTAAAATTAGTTGAACTTATCGTTTCACCGGATACTATACTTATAGGTGGTGGTGCCTCAAAAGACTTTGATCAATTTAAAGACTACATTACCATAGAAACTCCTGTTATACCGGCAGGTCTTCAGAACCACGCAGGTATTGTAGGTGCTGCTGCAGCAGCCTTCCACAACATATCATACCATTAAAAAACTATAGAACAAAAAAAAGGCCTTAACTAGATTAAGGCCTTTTTTCTATTTAATTTCCGCATTATCCGGAACTGCAAAGAAATCTTTGTCAATATCCTTTACAAAGTGGATATCCGAAATATCTATTTGAGTAATATACTCTCCCTGTTTACCGTCTTTGGTAGTCCAGTGGGTTTTCAGTTCTTTAGGCAATAATACACCGCTTACATCCAGTAACTCACCAACTTCCATGAATTTTTCAGGATTATGACCTCCATCCTTAAAATATTCCGGATAAGAAACTATGTAACGCGTAGCCGTCAACAAATGGCTTTCCTTATCAAACTGTAGAATATAGTAATCATCTGGAGCATCTCCGGTACCTGCGGCAAAAGTTACTTTTACCACATCATTGGCCTTACCCTTATAAGTTGCTTCAGGTAATAATTCCAAGTTTACACCTTCTCCATCCAAAATAAAAGGGTGCCCCATTAAATATAATGGCGTCAAGGCCCAAAACTTGGTATCATACGCGAATGCTGTAGAATCCTTGGCCTGTACCCAAGCCGTTTTTCCATCCCAACCAAACCTTGCCGTACTATCCGTAGCACTGGTATGCACCGCTTTATTACGCCAAACATCTACCACTTGATAGCTATCACGTTGCGTACTACCGTCCAACGGCTGATAATTAAAACGAAAAGACAACGCTCCGTTCCCATACCAATTTTTAAGACCGCCATGGGCCTCCATAGCCGCCCACACAATCTTACCCGCTTCTGATTGTTCTAGTTTATCTTTAGCTTTTTCTACGCGGTTATTTACCCAAGACTCAGGTATCACGTAATCCTGAGCTTGTTCTTGAACAACAGCTGTAGTTTCTGATTTTTTGCTTTTAGGCTGCTCGTTGCACGAGGATAGCAAGGTGCCTATCAATAATAAACCAGCTATTTGTACGTTAATTTTCATAGTCTTGTTTTTAGGTTAAACTGTGTAGTCGAATCCGTTTAGTATACCTTTCAATAGAAGGCAAAAAAAAGCCCTGAAGAGAAATTCAGGGCTTTTAAATTATGCTATTTTATACCTTTTTCGGTCAACTTCTTTTAGATATATCTTTCTAAGTCTAAGATGGTTTGGAGTAACCTCCACATACTCATCTTTCTGAATATATTCCAATGCTTCCTCTAACGAGAATTTAATTGCAGGAACAATTTTAGCCTTATCATCCGCTCCTGAAGAACGGACGTTAGAAAGTTTTTTGGTTTTAGTGATGTTCACGGTCATGTCATCACCACGAGAGTTTTCACCAATTACCTGACCTTCATAAATATCTTCACCTGGATCTACAAAGAACTTACCTCTATCCTGTAATTTATCTATAGAATAAGGAATGGCTTTTCCGGTTTCCATAGAAACCAAAGAACCGTTCTGACGCTGTGGAATATCTCCTTTCATAGGTTGGTATTCCAAGAAACGGTGCGCCATAATAGCCTCACCTGCAGTAGCCGTCAACAATTGGTTACGAAGACCGATGATACCTCTTGATGGAATCAAGAACTCACAGACCATACGTTCGCCTTTGGCTTCCATACTGGTCATTTCACCTTTACGCATAGAAACCATTTCTACAGCTTTTCCAGAAACTGCTTCCGGTAAATCTATAGTTAGAGATTCAACCGGCTCACATTTAACCCCGTCTATCTCCTTAATAATAACCTGAGGTTGACCAATTTGAAGTTCATACCCCTCACGACGCATAGTCTCGATCAATACGGAAAGGTGCAAAACACCACGTCCAAAGACCAAAAACTTATCCGCACTATCCGTTTCGCTTACACGTAACGCCAAGTTCTTTTCAAGTTCTTTCTGTAATCTCTCATTAATATGTCTAGAGGTAACGAACTTACCGTCTTTTCCAAAAAATGGACTATCATTAATAGTGAACAACATACTCATAGTTGGTTCATCTATTGCAATAGTCTTAAGACCTTCCGGATTTTCTATATCGGCAATAGTATCTCCAATTTCAAAACCTTCAATTCCGGTAATAGCACAAATATCTCCAGTAGCTACTTCCTGTACTTTTAGCCTTCCCAGACCTTCAAAAGTAAAAAGTTCCTTGATTTTTGATTTTACTATAGAACCGTCTCTTTTTACCAAAGAAATTTGTTGTCCTTCTTTTAATGTTCCTCTTTGCAGTCTACCAATTGCAATACGACCTGTAAAAGAAGAGAAATCCAAAGAAGTGATCAACATTTGTGTATTACCCTCTTTTGGCTCAAAAGTTGGAATATGCTCAATAACCATATCCAAAAGAGGCTCAATGTTCTCTGTTTCGTTCTGCCAATCATCGCTCATCCAGTTGTTCTTTGCCGAACCGTAAACGGTAGGGAAGTCTAACTGCCACTCTTCAGCACCCAACTCGAACATCAAATCAAAAACCTTCTCATGAACTTCTTCAGGAGTACAGTTTTCTTTATCTACTTTATTGATAACCACACAAGGTTTCAAACCTAAATCAATTGCTTTTTGAAGTACAAAACGCGTCTGAGGCATAGGACCTTCAAAAGCATCTACTAACAACAAAACCCCATCGGCCATGTTCAATACACGCTCTACTTCACCACCAAAATCGGCGTGACCAGGAGTATCAATGATATTTATCTTGGTACCTTTATAAACAACGGATACGTTCTTTGAAGTAATGGTAATACCTCTCTCCCGTTCCAAATCGTTATTATCCAAAATTAAATCTCCTGTGTTCTGGTTCTCACGAAACAATTGACAGTGATACATAATTTTATCTACCAAGGTTGTTTTACCGTGGTCTACGTGCGCAATGATCGCGATGTTCTTAGTTGTTGTTGACATATGTAATTATTTAATAGCAATCCGCCGCTATTTTAAGCGTGCAAAGATACTGCTATTTTTCTAGCAGTAACACAAACTTATGTTATTTTTATGTTGTTGATTTTTAGAGAGTTCGCTACAATTGTAGTAGACAACTTTGAACTAAGCTTATTTTCTCCCGTAAACAGTGCGGAAAAATATGTGTCAGAGGCTTAACGACGTTTTCCGAATGCCCAGCCTATACGTGCAGCCAATAACAAGGCCAAACCATTTTCATTCTGAGTTTCAGAATACCCCAAACCACCTTCCAAACGATAGAAAAACCCTCGTCTATAGGTACGTTGAATTCCATAAACCGGGCCAACGGCAAGAATACTTTCGGACAAGGTTAAATCGCCAATAAAAGGTTTTTGGTCTTGATACGCCATTAATATGGCAATATAGTTTCCTGAATTACCGGAAATATTTTTCCCTTTATCCAGCCGCCTGTCCATATTGTAATAGTAACGCAACTGCCCTCTTAGAATGGGATAAATACCAAATTCGGTCTCGCAACCGGTACAACCTCTTAAACCAAAGCCAGAAACAAACTCCACTGTAGCTGTTGTATTCCTGCCCAATCCTTTCTCATAAAGAATAGCGGGCATGGGCAATCCTAACTGAACTTGATGTTCCTCTACATTTTTTTGGTTCTGTGCATTTGCAAAAATTGTAAAAACAAAAAAAACGAGTAAGATATTGGTATTTTTCATATAATGGTTCAGCTATTAATTGAGTCTAAACAATCATCAAATATCAAGCCTAAAATTCATTTTTCCCAAACAAATTGTAAGAAAAAATAACTCGATTGATTTTCGATTAAAAAACACATTAACGCCCTACACACCATCGTTTTTCACTAATAATCCAGCCAATACTTAAATTGGCTACAGGATAAACCCCACCTTTAAACTGCCCTGAATAGTAGGCTGCACCAACATCTACGGAAAAATTAAAACCGGAATCATAACTGCGCTGCAATCCTGTTACCAAACCCGCATAACCAAAAGCCCCTTTTACTTCTTCTTCATTAATTGTTCTAGAACCAGGAAAAAAAACCGCTACAGCAGGTGCTACATAATTTGCGGAATTACCATAAATCTGTCTTCTATTTTGTTGCCTTTTTTCAAAGTTGTAGTAATACCGATACTGACCAGCAACAGCAGGAAAAAAACCTAGTTCTTCGTAAATATTAGACCGTAACGGATCTAAACACACTTGCATTCCTGCCTTAACATCAAAAGTAGTGTTCGTACCAAGTGCCATTTCATACTCAAAACCAGGGTTTAAGAGATTGACTTTCATTTGTCTCAACTCACAATTTTTACCAAATTGCGCATTTACTTGGCAAACTAGTAACAATAGTAAAAACAAGGGCAGGCATTGTTTAGAGTACATGTAAATCTGGTTTTTATACAATCTTATGTAAAGACAACAGTTAGCCTCATAAAATAGTATCTTTGCTCAAAAATTTTCGACGAATGGACTTATCCTTAATTCCTCAAATAAAACATACCGATAGCAATAACTTTTTTCTACTTGCTGGCCCTTGTGCCATAGAAGGTGAAGATATGGCGCTGCGCATTGCAGAACATGTTGTTACAATTACCAGTGATTTAAAAATACCATATGTATTTAAAGGTAGTTTCAAAAAAGCAAATAGAAGCAGGCTTGACTCTTTTACAGGTATTGGTGATGAAAAAGCGCTAAGGATATTAAGGAAAGTTTCTGAAACTTTTAAAGTACCTACGGTAACCGATATTCACACGGAACAAGATGCCGTTATGGCTGCGGAATATGTAGATGTATTACAAATTCCGGCTTTTTTAGCACGACAAACGGATTTAGTAGTTGCTGCTGCAAATACAGGGAAAACCGTGAACATCAAAAAAGGACAATTCATGAGTCCGGAAAGCATGAAACATGCGGTTAATAAAGTTACCGAAACGGGTAACCAACAAGCAATTATTACCGATCGTGGCACCATGTTTGGCTATCAAGATATGATAGTTGATTTTAGAGGCGTACCTACCATGAAACAATTTGCTCCTGTTGTGTTGGATGTAACCCATTCGTTACAACAACCAAATCAATCTTCAGGAGTAACAGGTGGCAGACCTTCATTAATAGGCACTATGGCAAGAGCAGGAATTGCCGCTGGCGTAGACGGGCTTTTTATAGAAACACATTTTGATTGTGCCAATGCAAAAAGTGATGGTGCCAACATGCTAGATTTAGGGTTAATGAAAAAATTGTTGACTGATTTGACAGCTATTAGAAAAACTATTAACGATTTGTAATAGTCATTTCATAAGAACATGTCATGTAGTTGATAGATTATCGAAAAAAATCTGTTCAGCGACAAAACCTCACAATAATTACTTCTTAAAGGGGTTATCGAGTTGATTAAACCATCAATATGCGTATTCGATACACTTTTTATGTTCTTTTTTTCGCTTTGACCAGTAATTTACGAGCTCAACACGATGAGACATTCGGGTCAATAAAACCGGACGAATTTAAAATGACGGTCTACCCCAATGATTCCACAGCTAATGCGGTTGTGCTTTACGAAAGTGGCAACAATTACTTTGAGGTTATTAATGATCGAATTCAAATTGTAAAGGAGTACCATGTAAAAATTAAAATTTTTAATGAAAAAGGCTATGACCAAGCCACTATTTCAATTCCTTTGAGGAGAAATAAAAAGTCTTCGGAAAAACTAGAGGAGTTAAAAGCTATTACACATAACGGAGCCAACCAAACCCAAGTACTTTCTAAAGATATATTTACAAAAGACCGGCATGAATTTGCCACGGAAAAGACCTTTACTTTTCCCAATCTAAAGAAAGGAAGTATTCTTGAATACAAATACAAATTGATATCTCCGTTTATTTACAATTTTAAAGGATGGAAGTTTCAATCTGATATTCCTAAAATATTTAGTGAGTTTAAAGCTAAAATTCCGGGAAACTACCTCTATAACAGGGCTATGATAGGAAGTTTGGAATTAGACATAAACGAATCGGATATTAAAAAGAATTGTTTTCACATTGAAGGGTATTCCCAAAGTGCCGATTGTGAAGTATTGACCTATGCAATGAAGGATATTCCGGCATTTGAAGTAGCCGAAGAATTTATGCTTGCACCTTCCAATTATATTTCACGTATTGATTTTGAACTTTCCGAACACAGAAGAATAGATGGCGTAGTTGACCGTTATACCAAAAGCTGGAAAGATGTTGACCAAGAGTTCCGCACCGATAAGAACATAGGAAGACAACTTACCAAAAAAGGATTCTTTGAAAACCATGTACCGGAAACCCTATTGAGCGAACCGGATAAACTACAACGTGCTAAAAACATTTATGCATTTGTCCAGAACCATTTTAGCTGGAACGAAGAATATGGAATTTACGGAAAAGCCCGCGTCAAAGAAGCTTTTGATGAGGGTCGTGGGAGTGTTTCCGAAATAAACATGTCTTTAATAAACCTTTTAAATGCGGCTAATATTAAAACTAACCTAATGTTGATGTCTACCCGTAAAAGCGGTCTGCCCAAAAAATCCCATCCGGTAATGAGCGATTTCAACTACTGCATTGCCAAATTGGATATTGATGGTAAAACATACTTGCTAGACGCTACCGATAAGTACTTAGAATTTGCAATGTTACCTTATAGAGCCTTGAATTATTATGGCAGGGTAATGGATTTTAAGAATGATAGTTACTGGCACACCATAGAGGCCGAAAGTGACAACCAACATAAAATACGTGTTCAATTAGATTTTGATACGGAAGACAAAAAAGCAATGGGTCTATTAGACATAACCAATACAGGCTACAATGCCATTAGCACTCGCAAGAATATTGACACTCAAACCAATGATGAGTATTTAGACAGCATAGAAGAAAGCTTTGAAGGAGATTTTAGAATTACCTCCTATGAGCAGAAAGAGGAAAAACAAAGTGATAAAAAAACATCGGAACGCCTAGGTTTTGAAATACCCAATGCCTTGAATGGAGAAATGGTCTATTTCAATCCCTTTTTAGTACGCTTTTTCCCAAAAAACCCATTTTTGCTTGAGAAAAGGGCTTACCCTGTAGATTTTGGTTACGCCCGTAAATTCAATTATCTAATGGCCATTACCATTCCTGAAGGTTACCTAGTTCATGAACTTCCAAATTCCAAAACCGTACAAATGGGAGAAAACTTGGTCAGAATGAATTTTCAAACACAAAGTAACAGTAATCATATAACTATTCTATTTGAGCTTTCTATCAACTCCCCACATATAGGCGCAGATGATTATGAAAATCTAAAGGCCGTCTTTAAGCATGTAACGGATATACAGAACAATTCGCTTATAGTATTAAAAAAAATATAATATCTGATGTTTTCTTGGTTTACTTATAAAACTTCGCATCCCGCACAGCATATGCCTCTTTCAGCACGTCTTTAAGGACTCTATCGTTTATATCTTCCAAGGAAGTATAGCGCAAAGATTTCATAACCTTGCGTCCTTGGGCAACCATATGCTCTTGGTGTACGGTCAGGTGGGCCGCTTTCCAAAAACCTAGATCAACATAACTTTTGCTCTGATTTAAATAACAAAAAGGTTTCCCATTGATATAATAAAATGGAATTCTATATTTGAACTTTAAATCAACATCGGGAACCGCTCGTTCTATAACCGATTGCAAATGCAATAAGATACTTCTAAAAGGCTCAGGCTTATCAAGAATATAATGTTCTGCTGGGTTCATTGGCAAAAGTTAAGTTCAACAACAACAAATATAACCACCTCCCGTTCTACTTTATAGACTAAATCTTCAGTTTTTTCATGATTATCAGCGCTTTAAAAAACAATTTATTTCATAAGAGATTACTGTTGCTCACTGCATTGGGCACCATACTTCTGGCGTTACGGGTATATTTAACACAATCCATAGATTTTACTTTTTTACTGTGGAATCTGTTTTTGGCGCTTATCCCGCTCTTTCTTTCCAAGCAATTTTTATTCAATGTTCAGGTTGGAAAATCGCGGGCATTACGTATTGTAATCCTAATGTTGTGGATACTTTTTTTACCCAACAGTCCGTATATTATTACAGATTTTGTTCATTTAGATGGCTCAAGACCCACTTTTTGGCTGGATCTTCTATTATTCTTCGTTTTTTCTTTGAACGGATTAATTTTAGGTGTTCTCTCTATGATGGATGTCTTTAGCTACCTTAGAAAACGAAACCATCCTGTCTTGGCCAATGCCATTATGCTATTTGTAAGTTTATTGAGCGGTTATGGTGTTTTTCTTGGTCGTTTCTTACGTTTTAATTCGTGGGATATTGTAACGAAACCTTTGACTTTAGCTCAAAGTCTTTTTGACTCCTTGTTATTAGTTGACGCATGGTTGTGGATTTTTGGTTTCGGAAGTTTTATTTGGGTGTCTTTTTGGGCACTTAAACCGTTCTTACGAGGACACGGTACAACATCCTTAAATAGTTCAAAAATTTAACTTTACTTAATACGGTTTTATAAAGGTTGAAATTGTTGTTGTATATTTTAGCAACATAAACCAACCTCATGAAAAATTTAGCCTTTTTAGTCGTATTCCTTACTCTACAGCACACCTTTTCACAAACACACTCACATGTTGGAGCGCAACCTATGACCTACCCTGATATTGACGGGTACAAAACCTTAAAGACGGATTTACACCAGCACACCGTTTTTTCGGACGGGAATGTTTGGCCCACCATTCGTGTGCAAGAAGCACTACGGGAAAATCTTGATGCCATTTCACTTACCGAGCATCTAGAGTACCAGCCTCATGAAGCGGATATTCCACATCCTAACCGCAACCGTTCCTATGACCTTGCCCTGGCCGAAGCCAAGGAACACAATCTTCTAATTGTTCACGGTTCGGAAATTACACGTTCGGCGCCTGTGGGCCATAATAACGCGATTTTTATTCAAGATGCTAATTTATTGAATGTTGATAAAGCCGAAAAAGCGTTCTCGGAAGCCAAAAAACAGAACGCCTTTGTCTTCTGGAATCACCCGGCCTGGTACGCTCAAAGCCCTAAAGGCACTCCCATTCTAACAGATTTTCAGAAAAAACGCATTAAAAAAGGAGAGTTGCACGGCATTGAGGTCATAAATTCTGTTGATTATTCTGAAGAGGCACTAACCTTGGCGTTAGAAAATAATTTGACGATAATGGGTACAAGTGATATTCACGGACTTATTGACTGGGATTATACCGAAAAAGGAAATCACCGCCCCATTACCTTGGTGTTCGCCAAGGAGAAAAATATGCAAAGCTTGCAAGAAGCCCTTTTTGCAGGCAGGACCGTGGCCGTTTACAATGATTTAATGGTAGGCAAGGCCGAATTCTTAAAACCTCTATTGCAAAATAGTTTAGAGGTGGTAAAGGCCAAATACAGACCAAAATCCCAAATACTGGAAATACAGTTAAAAAACATAACCAGCAGCGATCTGTTGTTTGAAAATGAAATGGAATATACTTTCTATGACAGTTCTCCCGTATTTGAAATACCCGCTGGAGAAACAAAACAATTACTGGTCAAGACGTTGGAAACCAAAACTGAAATACTACTAAAATTAAAAGCGCTAGGCTGTTTTACCGCACCTAGACAACAGCCCATTATTGATTGGAAAATATCCGTAAACTAGTGGCTGGCCAATGCCATCTCCATTTTCTTATTAAAATCCGGTTTAATCTGCTGTAGATACAGAAGCGGAGTGTCATCTGACAAGGTTACTTTCTTAGAAACAAGATCAACATTAAAATGAAAACATGAAAAATCCGAACAGCATTCCATATCAAAATGTGCAATCAAAAACTTAATGATTTTTGGTCGAAACTCGTATTCAAGTTCTATACATAGACGATGTAATTTCTCATCTATTTCACGACCAGCAATCCAATTGAATGTCATAGGTTCTTGTTTTAAGAGCATCACAATATAACAATTATTAACAATACCTTAACAATAAAAAAACTATTTATTTACCCTACATTATGACTCCACATAGTCCGATAAATACTGGTAACGTGGTGTAAGCTTACCATTTTTGGTCATTCTTGCCCGTTCTAACACTCCATCCTTATCTCCATTAAAAAAAGCAGGGATAACATTCTTAACAAATGCCTGTCCAAACCCTTCGCTAGCATCTTGAGGAATTTCGCAAGGTAAATTATCTACCGCCATAACGGCTATGGCCGTATCATTTTTAAAATCGGTTTCAGATTCTGTTTTAGGGTCATACCCGTAAATAGGTTCCGCAATTGTAGAAGGGCGTATGGTGGTTGCCACAGGACCATCTATATCGCAACTTACATCTGCCACCACCTTTATTTTAAAATCTTCTTTTTTAGCATCTTCCCGAGTAAAAAGGTACGGGGCTCCCTGTCCGTAAAAATGTCCGGCAATAAAAAAGTCCGACACTTGGGTAAAACGGAAAAAATTGCTCCTGTACTCTTCTGGGTTGGCAAAAAAGTCGGCTTTATTGCCTCTTACACCGTCTTTTCTTTTATTATAATCCGATGCATCTATTTGGCAGTAAACGGGCTCATTGAACGTTTCTTCTAGATATTCCGTGACATTAACTTTTTTAATATTCATGGCATCTAACATTTCGCGCGCGCCATTACCTACCCTGCCCCTACCGGTTAGAATAATTTTTATGTTAGGAAGGCTAATTTTATGAAGCTCCGCAATCAACTCTTGCTGATTTGCCAAATCCTCTGCTTTTGGCAATTGGTATAAATTGTATTTGAGTCCGTATGTACGTAGTCCGTTATACGCCCCAACAATACCGGCATAACGACCAAAGGCCACCAAACGTTGTTCTTTTTGATTGGTAATTACCTCATGATCGTACAACTCAATATTATTTTTGAGAACCGCACGTAAAAGGTCTCGGTTATAAGGTTGTTTTTTTATGGTGTGCGAGAAGAAAAAATATTTTTTGTTGGGAACCAGGTTTTTAATAGGTACTTCCTTTACCCCTAAAAGTACATCGCACTCTTCCATTTTTGCAGCTACCGTAATGCCTTTTGCTTTATATTCCGCATCCGAAAAAACCCTGATTGGCGACGGTTCTACAATAATTTCCGCTTTTGGCTGATTGGCCAAGACTTTTTGGCAGGCCTCCGGCGATAATACTACACGGCGATCTGGTGGATTTTTACGCTCCCGAATGATTCCAAACTTCATGATAATGGACTTTTATAACTTATGGATAGACTATGGTTTCAAATGTAACTTATGATTGCAGCCTATCAAAACTTTTTTTGGAATACTTTTTGGGGTATCTTTGCCGACCGTGGTAGTTTTTGCTACAAAAAATTTTGCGTTAGGGATAGTAGCGGTTACCCCGCAGGACAAATTTGTTTTTTTTGCAAATTGGGCCTAGGAGTAAAAGCGGATAGCCCGCTCGAACGCACAAATAACGATTACGCCTTTCTTAATTAATTGAGGCAGTTCTTTGAAAATAAAATGAGTTTTGGACAAATGAAAATTTGCCATCTTATTACGGGGCCGACTGGTTTTGACAGCGAGACCAATGGTATTGTAAGCATGTTGAGCGCTGGGGTACAGCTCATTAATATCATACTTCACACTTTTAATTGGCGAAAACAATTACGCTCTTGCCGCATAATCTGAATTATAGTAAGATTTGCCTCGTTCCAACAAGGTTGGAAAGCGAGATGTCTCTGAACAGCCCTTGTTGGCGGCGGTTCATTTAGAGGCACCAGAAAAGTCAACATAAGGTCGTTATTGCTTTGGTAACGGCACCAAAACTTTAAGAAGCTAAGTGTATATTAGGCCGTTTCCGGTCAGGTATGCATCGAAAATTAATCGGGAACTAAACATGTAGAAAGCTCTATTATTGCTTGTTTGGACGAGGGTTCGAATCCCTCCGGCTCCACAAAATTAAAAAACCACCTAAAAGGGTGGTTTTTTAATTATATCTCAGGTGCAACATCTAACTTTTAAGCAAAGGTTGCAAAGTCTCCCATACCGTGTTGGCCACAATTCTATGACCTTCAATGGTAGGATGGATTCCATCGGGCTGATTTAACGCAGCAACACCACCTACATCTTTCAAAATAAAGGGAATAAAACCTATATCATTTTCATCAGCTATATCTATAAAAAGCTGCCTGAATTCCGTGGTGTATTTATCTCCCATATTTGGGGGCAACTGCATACCGGCCAAAATGATTTTGGTATCCGGACTTTTCTCTCGCACTACATCTATTATGCCTTGTAGGTTGGCTCGTGTTTCGGATAAGTCTACTCCGCGTAGGCCGTCATTGGCTCCCAGTTCCAAAACAAAAATATCTATATCCTGCTTTATGACCCAATCAATTCGGCTTCTGCCTCCAGCGGTAGTTTCTCCACTCACCCCTGAATTGATTACGGTATAATCCAAGTTCAAGGAATCAATCTTTTGCTGCACCACTCCAGGATAGGCATCATTGCTATCATCAAGCCCATAACCCGCTGTTATACTATCACCAAAAAACAGAATGCGCTTTGTTTCGGTATCTGCCGTTATGGTTTCTTCTACTTTTTCCGAGGTATTCCCTACCTCAGCCGTCTTTTCCTTTTTTGCATCACCACAAGAAAGTAGAAACAGAGCTATAAAAAAATAACTAAACTTTATGAGTTTCCGCTCCAATGACATTGGCAATTTAGAACGGAAATCTTTATTATGCGGCTTGAACATAAATGGTATTTAAATTAAGATCATGTCAAAGATATTAAAGATTACCGGTTTGGAGCGAACCTATACCAGCGGTAACAAGCAATTAACAGTTTTGCACGACATTACTTTTGATGTTGAGAAAGGACAGACTTTTTCAATCGTAGGACCCTCGGGAAGTGGCAAAACAACCTTACTGGGTTTATGTGCGGGTTTAGATGCGCCAAATGCAGGTTCAGTAGCGTTATGCGGACAGGATTTAAATACCTTAAATGAAGACGAGCGCGCCCAGTTACGTAATAAGGAAGTTGGTTTTATATTTCAGAATTTTCAGTTGTTGCCTACTCTTACGGCTCTGGAAAATGTGAGCGTGCCCCTAGAACTTCAAGGTGCCAAGGACGCAACAGAAAAGAGCAAAAACTTATTGGAAAAAGTGGGCTTAAAAGACCGCTTACACCATTACCCTTCCCAATTATCCGGGGGTGAGCAGCAACGGGTAGCATTGGCAAGAGCTTTTGCCAATTCGCCTACCATCTTATTTGCTGATGAGCCTACGGGAAATCTAGATACGGAAACCGGTGAGAAGGTCATTCAGTTGTTGTTGGACCTGAACAAGGAAAACGGAACCACTTTGGTCATCATTACCCACGATTTAGAATTAGCCAACCGTACGCAACAAATATTGCGACTTAAAGGTGGAAAAATAGTAACCAATCAACCTACTGCTTTAATTTGATGAATTCTAAATCTAACGAAAGTTTACGCACACCTTGGCTTTTTAAAATGGCGTGGCGCGATGCCAAAGCCAGCAAAGTGCGTCTGCTATTATTTATGGCTTCGATTATTCTGGGCATTGCAGCGGTCGTTTCCATACAATTGTTCAGCACCAATTTAAAGGATAATATACAGCGCCAATCAAAAGCGCTGATGGGTGCCGATTTTAAAATAGACTCAAAACAAATTCCTACGAAACGGGCTCAGGCCATTATAGATTCGTTACGGCCCGATGCTTATGAGGTCAACTTTGTATCCATGGTGGTTTTTCCGAAAAATGGTGGCACCAAATTGGTAAAGGTACAGGGCTTGGACGGTAATTTTCCCTTTTACGGAGACATTGATACCGAACCAATAACGGCTGCAGAAACTTACCAAAAGTCGGGCGGCGCATTAGTAGATGCTACATTAATGCTTCAGTTTGATGTACACCCCGGGGATTCCATAAAAATTGGCGAACTGACCATTCCTATTGCAGGGGCATTAAAAGCTATTCCCGGAAGCACGGCCATTTCAAGTTCTGTGGCACCACCGGTGATTATCCCCTATCGCTATATTAAAGCGACCAATCTGTTGCAATTTGGAAGCCGAAAGGAATATCAATATTATTATAAGGTACAAGATACGGTCAATTTAAAGCGACTTCAAGACCAACTGGAACCTGTACTGGAGCTAGAAAATGCGGACCTGGACACGCATACCAGTACTACCAACCGTTTAGGCCGGCGTTATGACAACGTGGGCAAATTCTTGAACCTAGCAGCCTTTATTGCCTTGCTTTTAGGGTGTATTGGTATTGCCAGTTCCGTTCACATCTATATCAAAGAGAAATTAAAGGCCATCGCCGTTTTAAAATGCATGGGGGCTTCAAGACTTCAAAGTTTTCTGATTTTCTTAATTCAGATAGGCGGAATAGGTATTGTTGGAGGTCTTATCGGCTCCTTGATAGGTATTGGTGTTCAAGAGCTATTTCCATACCTGCTTAAGGAATTTTTACCTTTTGACCTTGAAATTACCATTACCGCACAACCGCTGATTATTGGTGTGTTGCTCGGGCTATTTATGTCCGTTTTATTTGCGCTTTTGCCTTTATTGAGAACTTGGTACGTATCACCATTAGATGTACTGCGTGTAGATGAAAATTCATCGCAGGAACCGCAATCCATACGGATGCTGGTGTTCGGGACAATCTTGGTATTCTTGTTCTTATTTTCTTTTTGGTTGATAAAGGATGCGAAATTCGCCTTGGGCTTTGTGGGCGGTACCGTGGTTACATTTGCCGTCTTGGCAGTTGTAGCCCTAATTTTTACCAAGATGGTAAAACGCTTTTTTCCCAAGCATTGGAGCTTTACGGCTCGCCAAAGTTTACTCAACCTTTTTAGGCCGAACAACCAAACGGTTGTATTGGTAGTTGCCATTGGCCTAGGAACCTTTTTAATCAGCACTTTGTATTTTACAAAGGATATTTTGCTGGCAAAGGCAGAAATTGGCCAAACCTCCAAAAATGCGAACATTATTATCTTGGATATACAGCCAAAGCAACGCGATTCCGTAGCAAGGAGTATTAAAGACAAAGGTTTTCCCGTTCTCAAAGACATTCCTTTGGTTACTATGCGCATGCATAACATTAACGGCACATCTGTAAACGAGCTCAGAAAAGATACTACACACCAAATTCGCCGTTGGATATTGAACCACGAATTCAGGACTACCTACCGTGACTCACTTGCGCCTTCCGAGGAATTACTAGAAGGCACCTGGACGCCTGAGGTAAAACAGGGTGAGCCCGTATTCATATCCATTTCCGATAATCTTGCCAGAGACGCAAAACTAAGTATTGGAGACCCCGTTGTTTTTAATGTACAAGGTGTTTTAATGGAAACCACCGTTGGTAGCATACGTGAAGTAGATTGGGCGCAGATGCAGCTTAATTTTTCTGTGGTTTTTCCTAAAGGGGTTCTGGAGCAGGCGCCACAGTTTAATGTTTTTACCAGTAATATCCCGGACGAAAAAGGTTCAGCAATCCTGCAGCGGGATTTGGTCGCTCAATTTCCGAATCTGACCCTTATCGATTTACGCCAAGTTTCTACGCTAATTGAGAACATACTGGACCAAGTATCCTGGGTTATAAACTTTATGGCCTTCTTTAGTATTTTTACAGGTTTAATCGTCCTTATCGGCTCGGTTAGAACTAGTAAATATCAACGTATAAAGGAAAGTGTATTGCTTCGTACTTTGGGCGCCAAGAACAACCAGATTTTAAAGATAAGCGCCCTGGAATATGTATTCCTAGGTTTATTAGGTAGTTTGGTGGGAATTGTACTTGCCTTGATAAGTAGCCTTTGCCTAGCCGTATTTGTCTTTAAGGAGCCTTTTGTACCCTCATTGATACCATTTGTGGTGTTTTTACCAGCAATTACGGTACTGGTATTGGCAATTGGCCTAAGCAATATTAGAACTGTGTTAAGTAGTTCTCCTCTGGAAGTACTCCGAAGAGAATCCTAGTAATGTATTTCAGCCGAAAATAGAGGCCAACAAAAATCCCCGTAAACACTATGTTCATGGGGATTTTTATTTTGTATTAAAGAATCTTTTATCGCTACTCTTCTTACTTATCGTTGATTTCAACCAACTTATCATCACTCCATTCGCCACCGGCGACTAAATCGCCATGGGAGTCAAAGAATTTGCCTGTTCCGCTGCGCTTGTCCTCTTTCCATTGACCGGCATATTTTTCACCATTGGGCCAATAGTACGTTCCAAAACCACTACGTTTGTCATTCTTGTACGTACCAATATAGTATTCGCCGTCAGGCCAGTAAAAAGTACCTTCGCCCTCACGGTTATTGTTTACCCACTGCCCTTCATACCTGCTTCCACTGTCTAAAAGAGCAATGCCGTAGCCATTGGCTTTTCCGTTTTTTACTTTTCCTACGTAGTGCATAAAATTGCCCTTGGCACTTTTAAATTTTAGATATTCCCCAAAAGACCTATCCTTCATTTGGCGCTTTAGACGGGCCAATTGTACCTTTGTTTTTTCCAACGTAAAATTTAGGGAATCGTATTTACGAACCTCATTTGCCGAAGCTATCACTGGTTTCGGCAGACTGTCCAATTCCGCTTTCAAAGAATCTTCTTTTGGTTGAGCTTTGGACTTCGCTTGCGCCAATTTCTGCGCCAATGCAATGCGTAACGGGATTCCCATTTTATTTTCTTCCTTCACTTTTAAAGAAGCGGTATAGGACTCTATTGCTGTATCGTAATTACCCGCTAGAAGCATGGAATCTATCAACGCCAATTTTTCATACTCGCCAAGTTCCTCGGAAATCTGGCCTTGTTGCTCCTGTATTTCTTCCAGTTGCTTACTTAGAGAACTAGACTTGGTAAAATAGAACACGGAACTACCAATAGTTACCGCCAGAATCAAATAGAGAATGATATTCTTTTTCATGGTTTTCTTCATTTTACGTTTTAGATACGCATCAATCGTCCAAATGGATTTCTGGCAATTTGTTTTTAACCCTTCTAAAATCAGGCGAATAGTACATGTGAAAACGTAAGGTCCAAGCCTGCTTGTAATATCCAGCATTGGTAAAATCCTGCCCTTGCGAGTACATTAATCCCGCTGCAAATGTTAACCTTGGTGTGGCAATGTACCCAAAGGTAGTGGTCAATCGCAGGTCTTCCATGGGGCTGCCTACAACTTCCTTTCCACTTTGCATAATCAATTCCGCTTCCGGGGAAACATAAAACGTTTTGGGTTTAAGTTTGTGACTGTTCAACGGTACTTTGGCCCGAAACATATAACGCCATCGGTTTCTAAAGATGTATTCGCTATTTTCTTCGAAACCCTGTGTCCAGCGATGCTCAATTCTGATACGGTGATAGATCATTGCCGAATATAACGGCATGGCAAATTGGTATTGGTGCCAAATACGCCACTCGGGAACTACGTTTCTATCTTCTGAATCTTCATCCGTATTAAAATTTATACGCACTACCCCACCCAAACTAAAATTCACTTTTTTAGAATAGATATACCCAATGGCATGACGGTTATAAATCTGACCAATTTGGCCAATAAACGGTGTATCCTCGGTTTCTTGAAAACGAAAATGGGTCTGTGCATCCCAAAACAAACGTTTCCCTATTCGGATTTTACCATACGTATTCACCCAAACTTTGGTGGTTGGGTCCTTATATTTTGAATACGCAGGTAATTCTACTTTTTCTTCTTCCTGAGCGACTACACTATTGGTTACGACCAATAGAAAAAGTACGAGCCAAATAAAATTGAATTTTCTACTTTCCATTTCTATTTTTCTTTGGCGATTGATTGCTCGTGGAGCAGTTTCATAACTTCTTGCGGATTCTTCTCCTTACGCAACTTGCGTTCTAATTTTTTGGTATCTCCCTCCCTAAGCTTTACCATACGCTTATTGGTATGGGTTATTTGCTCCGTAAGTGGTTTTACCTTTTCACAATTTACTGCTGTAGCTTCTTCTAAAAAATGGGGTATCAATATTTCGTTATAGGCAGAGGTAATACGTTTCTTTACACCTTCTTGCATAACCGTGGCCATAAACGGATTCCAAATGGCATCCTGGTAGAGCTCTTCTATTTCTAGGGATGTATGGGGAAGGTCTCCCAAAACACCTGTCAGCTCGTGTAATTCGGCTAGGCATACCTTTAACTTGTTTCCAAAAGCCAATTTCTTCTCAGGGTTTTTCAACAAAGCATAATCCCCAAGTAACCCATCTGCTAGATTCTTCAAGTTTTTCAACGGAGCTTTATAATCCAGAGTAAGTTCCGGTTGCAATGAATCTATTTTTTGAACCAAACTGTCATTAGCCGCAATCAAATCCTTTTCTAGTCCGTTCAGTGCTTGTAGGCGCGCTTCGTTCGTTAATCTATCGGATAAGGACTCCATAAGCTCTTGCAGGCTGAGTTTGGCGTATTCGGCTATTGCCGCGACCGTTTTAGTGGAGTTCCCGTTAAAATTGAATTCACCTGTATTGGCAAGCACAAAAGTTCTTAGGTTTTGGGCCGTATCCATTACAACTTCAATTTTCGTATTGGGTTTTCCGGAGGGCCACAATTGCTGCATCAATTTAGGAAGCTCCATATATTCCAGAATATCTTCCTCCTTGTACTTTACAAAAGTGCTGAGCGGTTGCAGAAAATCGGCATTTATTTTTTTGACCACTTCATATCTGTACTGTGCATCGGCATCGGAGCGACGTACAATATTCAAGTGACTGTTATTTAAAAGGGTATCACTTATGACTTGCGCAGCTTTGTAGTCTCTTGCTATTTGATTTATGGTCTTCATCTGCAAAGAGTCCAACGCGTAAAACGGAACTTTTACCTTAAAATTGGGAGCAACACTGGCTGGCCCCATTTCATTGAGGATATCATTCAGCTTTTTATAATAACCATTGTTCTTGGACAAAAGTTCGGAAACCCCACCGGAAAAGTCTACTGATCCATTTGAAGAAATTGTAGCTTTCAACAGCTCTAAATAACCAAGGTTTAAAGCTACGACCTTATACGTTTTGTCCGTTCCAAAAACTGGAACCCGATTTGTTAAACCATCCGTTACGGTTATAATTTCTTTTAACACACCCTCTTTAAAAATCCAGTTTTCCGTATCATCTATGGCATTGGCGCTGTAAGATGTCCACTCGTCATGTGCCAGTCCGTTACGTAAAAACCGACCTATAAGTACGGTACTATCATTTTCAATCTGAAAGCTTTGCTGGGGTATTCCGTTTTGAAAATTGATTACACTTTTAAAAAGAGTCTTTTCAACCTCCGAAGATTTTATTTGGTTTACCTCATACGTCCATTTATCGTTAGGTATCCCATTTACAAGCTTCCCTTTAGATTCTTCTTGACGGCCACTTATCAATACCCGGTACTCGTACCCTACCAGTTTGCTTTCACTCTCAGTTTGAAACTCCCCAAACTGAAAATGCCAAGGACCATTGGGCGTGCCCTTGTCAAAATTTCCATCAATAAGAAAAGAGGTATCTTCTTTTTCAACTAAAGCTCCAAGATTGCTACTTTGGAGTTGAAACGTACCATTGTAAAGGGTGTCTTGTCCCTGTACTACATAAGAGTAATTTGCTTTCCCTTCATAGCCTCCCACTTGCAGTGGGCCACTGTACTGCTGCTTCTCTTGACCATAAGACTGGTACAGGAAACCTAGGAAAATAAAAAGAACAAGCCGTTTTTTTAAATAAGTCATCCGGCGTAATTAGGTATTTTATTGGTTAGTCTTCAGGGTAAAATACGGAGCTTACCGCCTTATGGATGTCTGGTCACGGCCTTTTTGACAAATACGGAAGGGAGAACGTCTATTTTTATGGATTCATCAGATATTCAACCACTTCCGTTAGAAAACAGAGTGAACTTGCTTAGTTTCAAACGGATGCAAAAAAACATCAATCACACTTAAACGCTTAATAAAGTCCTCTTTCTTAAGATTATTATCAAGCCCGAATAATTCTGTTAATTCCTTTTTTTACCTTTATCTTTCTAAACTGCCCTAGCCGGTATTTTTACTTTTCCTAAAAAGAAACTATACCAATTGAAGCATACAGGGCAGTGAGTTTACCAACATTTTAAAAGAAAACATCGTGCAGAAAATAGCTATTTTATATCAAGCCAAACTCCCCCCAATTAAAGATGGCGTACAGAAACCCATGAAGCCTGGCGGCTATTCAGATAGTGGGGCAGATATTGCTTGTGAGCTATATAAAAATGGTGTGGAAATTGTAACGCCTGTACCCCGACCCAACATAGAAACAGATTTGGATTGGGTTTTTCCGGACACCAAGGAGGGTATTCAAAAAGCTCTGGATAAGGGTGCCAACACATTTTGGCTGAATACCGTTTTATACAAAGACCATGATGTAACACACTTTTTTAGTCGGGATATCAAGTTTGTAGGACAGCTACCTGAGGAGGTAGATATGTATGATGATAAATTTTTCACGAACGAAATTTTAAGGAAAAACAACATCGCCATTCCAAAGACCCAATTGATTTCAAGTGAAAATTTACCCGATTATTCCCTTGAAATGGATTTTCCTCTGGTCGTTAAACCCTTACGTGGCAGGGGCAGTCAAGGTGTATCTCTAGTAAAAGACCCTAAAGAATTGGACCTAAAACTTAACGAGATTTTCTCAGACGAAGAATATGGCAAGCTTGTGTATGTAGAGGAATTTTTAAATGGTCAGGAAATTACGGTAACGGTAATGCCTCAGGGCACTTATATGATCAATGACCAGGAAGTAAATTACAAGAATCCATGGTGTCTTCCGGCCGTTAAAAGATTTAACCATAAAGACGGTATTGCCCCCTATAACGGGACGGTTGCAGTAATGACAAACAGTAGCGTTCTGGAAGAGGATGAGTTGAATTCAGAAGAAATTCAAAGGGCATACGAGCAATGCGTAAAAGCAGGCGAACTATTAAATATTAAAGCACCCATACGAATAGATTGCCGTGCGGATATAAAGGGGAATTATTTTTTATTCGATTTGAATATGAAACCCAATATGACCGGACCTTCAAGACCCAGCAGACAAAATCAGGATAGTTTGACTTTACTTGCCGCACGAAAAATAGGTTGGAGTTATATAGATTTATTGAGAAATATGCTCAAACAAGCTTGGAAACCCCATAGCCGACTATAATTAACTATGCAGATCAAAGAATTAAAAATATACAGTTCGCATCTTAAAGAACAAACCCACTTTTACACCAATGTTTTAGGGTTAACCGTAGTAAAGCATACTGAAAAGAATGTTGTCTTTCAAATGGGCAAATCAATGCTCAACATAGAATACAAACCAAAAACAACACCCTACCATTTTGCTATAAATATTCCTTCAAACAAGGAAATTGAAGCGTTACAATGGGTAAAATCTAAAGTGGATATATTGATGAATGGCAGCCAAGAAATACAGGATTTTGAATTTTGGAATGCCAAGGCCATTTACTTTTATGATAGCGATCAAAATATAGTTGAGCTTATTGCCCGAAAAAATTTGAACAATTCTTCAGAACAAAAATTTGACACTAATCAGTTAATTGAAATTTCAGAGATAGGTTTGCCAACCAAAAACATTGAAAAAGAATTCATTCAGCTAAATAATATTACTGGCATTGAAATCTACGATGGTGATTTTGACCGATTCTGCGCCATTGGTGACGAAAACGGACTTTTTATATGCATCAACAAAACAATAAAAGATTGGTTCCCGACTAATAACAAGGCCTTTTCTTCCGATTTTGAAATTAAACTAACCGAGAAAGGTAAAACCTACCGAATTACCTATAAGAATGAAAAAATACAGATGATTGAAGGGTAATTTATTAAACCCAGGGTATCTCAATGAAATTAAAAACAACCTCAACATTAAAGTTAAAATCTTTGGTTAAAACAAGTTAACCGATTTTGATTCTTCTAGGTTTTAGTCAGTTTTTAAAGTTTAAGGCCATTTCAATTCTTCAAAAAATACCACTTATACAAAATATAGGTTAGTCCATACAAATTACCTGTAGACACCTGTCCATTCTATGTAAATTAGAGCATCTATTCCCTCTACCGAATATCATCATGTAACGTTTTGTGAAATTTTACTTCACAATTTAATTACTTCTAAAAATGGATATTAAGCTACGTAGAGTCTATATCATTAGCGCAATTTTACTTCTTGCCGCACTATCCCTACAATCTTGTTACACCACTCGGTTGGTAAGCACACACGGCGTGCCCATGCCTCCTGAAACTATGGAAGGCCAAGATTGGTACCGCGATAAAATGTACGGAGAATATACGGCAGTAGTAAAAACTTCTGTACTTACAGATGGTATGATGATCAAAGTACCCAAAGACAAATGTGAATCCGGAAAACTATTTTCGGTTGAATTCACGGACACTTTTGGAGGCAACCTTTTGTACTTAGTAACTTTTGGAAGCCGTAGAAAAGTGAAGATAAAATATGTATGTATGCTACCTGATCTTTAAAATTATGGCCAAGACAAGTGAATTATTAGTTGGAAAATGGGATACGCTGCACGAGAACGGGGCTTTTGACCTGAAGCGTCAATATATTACCCGTCACGAACACAAAGCCACTATGCCCAGCAGGGTGCTGCGCTATAACGATGCAGCAGAAGAAATTCAGCGCTTAATTAAAAAATGTGAAACGGAAAACGAGGGTTTCCGGGCGTACGGCTCGCGTTGGTCTATGTCCAAAATTGCGCATCAGAAAGATAATATGCATCAAAACAATTTGATGTATCTAGACCTTGAAATAGAGGAAAGTGATATGCACCCGGATTCTGAATACGCGCATGAAAATATTTTCTTTTTTGAATGCGGAAATACCATAAAACGCATTTCGCAAAAATTGAACGAATACGGTAAATCTTTAAAAACCACAGGTGCCAGTAACGGGCAAACCATTGCCGGGTGCATTTCCACAGGCGTACATGGGTCCGCTTTTGATACGGGCGCCGTGCAAGATTATGTGGTTGGCCTTAATATAATTACCGGACCAAACGCCACTGATAACGTGTATTTGGAACGGCATACAAAACCCAGTCTAAATGATGCTTTTGCACATAGCATAAATGCCAGGGTCATTAGAAATGATGAGCTTTTCAATGCTGCTTTGGTCAGTTTGGGAAGTTTTGGGTTCATTCATGGCGTAACCTTAGAGGCAGAAGACCTTTTTTTGCTGGATAGATATGTGAGACGAATTGATAAGGACCTGGCCTTGTCCTTATCCAAAACTTTAGATTTTAAGAATTCAGAGTTTAAAATTGATAACGAGGTAGATGAAAACGGAAAACCTAGCAGACCCTACCATTATAAAATTTTCATTAACCCGTATGTAGATGAAGACAAGTACGTAGTTGAGGCCATGTACAAGAAAAAATATACCCTAGCCTATCCAGACCCGTTTACTAAAATTGAAAAATCGCTCTATAAAGACCTTATTTATTTACTCATTAAATTCAGTGAAAAATTCCCAAAAAGTATTCCGTGGTTTATAAAAAGTTTGCAGAAAAGTATTCTTCCGGAAATTACCAAGGACGAAGAAAAAATTAGGGCTACACTGTACGAAACTTTTTGGGATGCCGGCTATAAAGGCCCCGCTTTTGCTTGCTCTATGGGAGTGGCCATTGAAGATTCTGAAAGAGCCCTGAACGCCCTAGTAAAAATGACCAAAGCCCACCCTATTCCAGGGATTTTTGCGATGCGTTATGTAAATAAATCCGAGGGCACATTGGCTTTTACTAAATTCCATAAAACCTGTGTTATTGAAATTGATGGTATTCAATGGAACAAATCCGATAAAATCCCCAGCTTGAAAGAATATGGCACTTTTATGATTGAAGCGATGCAAGCGGAGAACATTCCGTTTACGGTACACTGGGGCAAAAGTATGGATTATGCGTTTCCTAATTTGGCCAACCACATGTACGGCAATAATGTTGAAAAATGGATGAAATGTAGAAGCTGGCTACTTTCCGAAAAAATGGCGAACATATTTTCCAACGAATTTATTACCACATTAGGATTGGAGGTATATCAAAATGTACCTAATGATTTTATTGAATCTTTGGATAAAAGCGGGCAGCCATTGCATTTAATTGCATAAGCCAAAACTACAAAACCATACTTTCTGATCATACCGATAACGCCTCATCATTTGGTTCATTCCAATTTTGATGAGGCTTCTTCTTTTCTGTACTTTTATCGATTTTTAACACTGGCAAAACGGTGATAATCGACTAATAAAAATTAGTTCAAAATGTTGAGCACCTTCAAATTAAACCTAACCCAATATCAATTTAACATATTGAAATACAGTTATTTGAAATATAAATAATAAACACCGCAGATTATAATGAATTTCCATCAAACTATACAAATTAGGTTTTTTAAAGTGGCCTAATTCGGTACGTTTGTCATGTAATAAAAAGACACATTCTCCCTTTAAAACTAAACTTGATTCCAGTTTCAAAATTGAAATTGTAATCCGTATTTAGATACAGAATTGGTATGGAATTGGTAATTCAAACCGGGAGACAAGAGAAGGACCTATGGAAAATTCCAAAGGTAAAAACCGTACTCCACCCCTACCATCCGGTAATTTCCGGAGAAGCACTTTGTTTGAATGACAAATGCTATCATTATGTTAGGATAGATGACCATGCTCCGTTTCAGGAACTTATTGATCAATTGATGCAAATCAAGGGAATTACAGCTTCCTACCAAAAACCCCTAGACTTCCCTCCAATGTAGCAGCTTCAATCATTAGATGAAACTGTTATCCGATTTTAAATACCCCCGATCTTATTAGGAACTCATTATTAACCTTGGTCGATACCAATAAAAAGGTCGACCTATAAATTCAATTTTATGGCAACAAAAAAAAGTAAAGTAGTTATCGATTCGCCATCGGGTTCACCACCAGAACTCATTGTCGTCTCAAAAAGCGTTGAGGCCCCTCATGCAGAGGAAGCCCTCACCGCTGCAAAATCGAAATCCAAACCATCTACAAATACCCTAGCGGGTTTTGTAGTGGAAAAAAAACTGCAACTTGTTCCGTTATTCGCAGACACAGATGCAGAAGTGGCAGAACTGGTTTCAAAATCAAATCAAGAAGAAGGTGCCGAGGACCTTTCAAAAATGCGGCAGTTTTATAAACTAGCAGCACCGGAAGGAGAAGACCTGGAAAGTATTGCAGCCTCATTGAACGAACTGGACGAAGTGGATGGTGCGTATGTAAAACCAGGTTGTTTACCTCCCGTTTATTTTGGTGAAGATGGTATGGAAGACGCTCCAAGTGATGATGCTCCGCCCATTGCCCAAAATCTCACGAGCACCCAAGGGTATTTAAATGCGGCACCACAAGGTGTAGATGCACGCTACGCCTGGACTCTACCCGGCGGCCGTGGTAACGGTGTTCGTATAATAGACATTGAAGGCGGGTGGAACTTTAACCATGAAGATCTACGGGTTAATGTGGGCGGCCTCCTTGGTGGAAACAACAATACGAGCGACCTACGTTGGCACAATCACGGTACGGCGGTTTTTGGAGAAATGACCGGAGACCGAAATAGCTTTGGGGTAACCGGAATCTGCCCTAGCGCCAATGTTAGGGCCTATTCCATATTTGGTGTTGGTACCGCCAATGCTATTAGAAGAGCTGCTGATAACCTTAGAACGGGAGATCTTATGCTAATTGAATTGCATAGAGGTGGACCTAACTACCCAGGTGGTAATACACAAATGGGCTTTATAGCCATTGAATGGTGGCCAGATGATTTAGCGGCGTTACAATATGCTACCAACAAAGGCATCATAGTAATAGAAGCAGCTGGAAACGGGTCTCAAAATCTTGATGCTGCAATCTATAATACTAGACCAAATGGGTTCCCATCTAGTTGGCGAAATCCTTTCCGTAGAACCGCAGGTCACGATAGCGGCTGTGTTATTGTGGGTGCAGGTGCACCACCTCCTGGTACTAATGGAGGAAATTGGGGTGCTGACCGTAGCCGTTTAGGCTTTAGTAATTACGGCTCTTGTGTTGATACCCAAGGTTGGGGCCAAGGGGTAACTACTTGCGGATATGGTAGAATAACCGGAACAAACCCAAATAACAAAAATGAATGGTATACCACACGGTTTAATGGCACCAGTAGTGCTTCGCCTATCGTTACAGGTGCCGTAGCCTGTTTACAGGGAATTCAAAAAGCAGCAGGAAGGGCTATGCTTACGCCTCGTAGAGCCCGTCAATTATTGAGAAGCACAGGTTCCGCACAACAAGCAGGAGCTAACCCGGTATCTCAGCGTATTGGCAGACGTCCGGACCTAAGGGCACTGGTTAGAGCTACCGCTTCGCGTAGACCTTGGTGCGGGGTTCAATTTAACGGTAGTGTACCGCGTAATGCCACCCGCAGATGGTTCACCCATAGCTGGCCGGACCATTACCATGTGATTTGGACGGTAGTTCCAACAGCGCCGGCAATTGACGGTTCTGCACAAATAGAATTTAAAGTAAAAACTACGAGACAGGCTTTTGGTCTGATCAAATATTACATAGAGATAAAAAATCTCAAAAATTATACGGTAAACGTACAAGCGCGGTACTGTGTAATTGCATCTTAAACGAAAATCATTAATCTGGAAGGACCAAAAAAAAGTCCCTCCCAAAAAACTAAAAAATTATGAGAGTAGGTGTTCAATTTACTGGCAGTTTACCTGCAAATAGTACAAGACGATGGTTTACCCATAGCTGGCCTGAGGCTTGGCATGTGGTATGGAATTGTGTTGCAAAAAGCCCGATTAGGGATGGAGGCGCACAATTAGAATGGAAAATTAAGGTATGTAGGCAAAGTAGTACCAAAATCAAGTATTTCATTGAGGCTAAAAATCTTACCGGCTCAACATTACAATTTGAAGCACGGTATGCTATTATGAACCGATAAATTTATTTGGTAACACTAAAAATATATGAACTATGAACATAAATATCAATATAAACGATTCATCTGATGCTACAGATGACAAAACCGTAGATACCATGGAAACTTCAAATTCCGTAGCAGATGCAGGGCTTCCACCCTCTGATATTGCTGTTGATTCCGCAGATGGACATGACACAGATTTTACGAATATCACTGCTTCAACAGAAGACGGGCACGTAGATATTGGAGGGCCACCAGAATGGCTCCTTCAAGCCATATCCGAGACGTCCGAAGTAGACGATGTAACCGCCGCTACCAATGAAGATATGGACGATGGTGGAACCAGTCCCGAACTGGACTAATTTACAATTTAGAATTCTAGGCCCGTACGGTATAAACTGTGCGGGTTTTTGTTTTTTGGAAAACTCATGGCACAACCTAAAAGGCTACGCGCGCTGCCCGTAGAAATAAAACACACCGTGCGTTAAACACTACAGTACAAATACTTACCTTAAAAAAATCGTCATTTACACAAAATTCAATACAATCCATACAATGTGCCACGGGCTATGTGTCAAAATATTTAATTTAAAGTATTCATTACTATACAATAAGCATACAATTAGCTTAAAGGTTCCCTAAAAAAAAAGAATTGGTCTATCTCAGATCAGGTAGTGGCCTTCACTACTAAAACCCATTTTCTAATTTTTGTTCATGAACCTATGCCTACCACTACAACATTAGGAAATACAGTTCGCAAGCCTTTTACAGCGAACAAAAGGCTCTTTACTTTACTTACCGTGGCCTTTATAATAATTGGGTTATTTTTTGCTATTTACTACTCTCACGTTAAAAACAACGAACATCATTACCGCGAGTCCAAATTGCGCAGTTTAGACGCCAATTTTGATATTATTACAAAGCAACTCGATAATGATTTTCAGAAATATTATGCTACGGAATACAATACTATTTCCAAAAGCAAAGAGGTAATTGCTGAACTTAAATTAAAGAACAACGAGTTAACGGACCTAAAGTGGAATGACCTATTGAAAACTGCCAATAAGATAACTCCATTAAATAGAGCCACAAAAAAAAGTGTATCAGAAAAAAAAGAAAACCAAGATTTGATACAACAAGGAGATTCTATTACCAAAAACAAAATAAGGCCTAAAGTGTGGAAAGCTCTTAAGCACAAAATAAGGGAGAGCACACCATTTGACCAGGGGTTTGATGAGTATATAGTCATCTTTGAAAAAGCTCCAGAACCTAACCAAAATAAACAAAGGGACACTATCATTGAACTGAGTTCCCTAAAGGGGCAAATTATAGTTCCCGATAGCCTGAATAAACTTAATCCTTTTAACATTGGCATGTCCATAGGCATTCCTAAAGGCAATGAAGTTTATCAGCTCTTTGGACGAAAATATGTGTATGAGACCCCCTTAGATCCCAACGTACATATTGATATTGAAATATATGGATTAGTTGAAACGGAACGGTACAACGAGGCCGTAAGAAAACTAGACCCATGGATAATTGCGTTGTTAACCACCTTCTTATTGCTTGGCCTTTTTGGAATGCCCTATTTTAAAATGCTCTTTATTGCCGAAGATGAGCGGCTATCCAGCAATGACGTTATACTGTCCGGCATATCCGTAATTATTGGTGCCCCAATCTTAATAATTGTGTTCTTCTCCCTTATGAACCATTATTACGATTACTACTACAAGTTTCCAGACAGGCTTGACTATTTCAGCAAAGAAATAAAAACTCGTTTTGAGGCTGAAAACACAAGTAATGTAACTTCTCTTTATGAGATGTCCTTATCAAATGAAGAACAAACTAGAGATACTCTAGCTAGCGTAAAAAATAGCGATAGTATATCTATTCCAATTTCAGAGGTGAATGGAATCTACCGAGAAAACCACAAGTTCATTTCTAAAATTGATACCACAACTGGGGAAGTAAAGTATCACATTAGGCTCATTAACAAAAACAACATTAAGAACACTACAAACCTCGGAAGCCGACCTTACTATACGGATTATGTTGATTCTAAAAATATCTGGTTTCAAAATACATCCGCCAACAAAATTAAATATATCATGCGGCCTGTGGTGTCCATTGAAGACCAAAGCGAGGAAGCCATTTATCTATTAAAAAACAAAAAGGATTCAATCTCCGGTTTCAGGGTAGGAGCCGCTCAACTAAAATCGTTACATGAAGCTATTTTACCCTTTGGTTTCCAATTTGCTGTGGTAGATGAAGACGGGGAAGTCTGGTTTCATTCAAAAAAAGGCAGGGCCACCTTAGAAAATTTTCTAAATGTTAGCAGGTATAACAGCAAAATAAAGGCGGCCATGCGGTCTAGAACAAAGTCCAATGGTATGGTAAATTATAGAGATGAAGGGCAACTATACTGCATAAGCCCCATATCAAACACCAATTTAAGCGTAATTACCCTCTATGATATAGGACTTCTCCGCACCAAAATTTCAGAGGTTCTAACACTCTCGTGCATTGGAATTGTATTGGCGCTTATTTTAATATTGATAATCACCATCCTTTCGCTCATCATCCGAAATCCCAAATTGGGACTTTATAAATATGACCGTTTTTTGTTTGAGTTTTTAACTCCCAAAAAGTCGTTAAAGACTACCTACGTTCTACTTTCGGCAATACTTATCATTCTTGTTTCGGGGGCTTTTGCAATTAGTTTTCTCATAGATCCCACCACTGCCTATATATTATGCCTTCTGCTGGCCATTTATGCTTACCTCATCATATTCTACACTTTGCATCCCTTTAAAGACAATAGTCATTTTAAGTTCAAGGTACGGGACCTCATTCTAGTATTGGCCATAATTTTCCTCAATGTCCTAACCTGCAAGGCAAATGAAAATGCAGTAAATTACGTACTTCCTTCCCTTCTTGTACAAATCTTGTTCTTAGCTTTTATCTACATTAACAAATCATCCAAAAACATAAAATTAGTTACCAATCTCAAAGACAAAGCCCATACCATCCTTCACAAAACTGGAAACTCCATTCAAAAAAAGAACGGAGGCGTACGCATTGGTTACAGGTATTGGTACGCTATATTCCTATTCTGTTGGTTATTACTATCCACAATCTTCCCTGCATACATAATTTTTAAAAATGCCAAGTTTTTAAACGATAAGATATGGTCCAAAACAGATAAAATAGATATGGCTAGGAGGTTTATGGATAAGGAAAAATCTCTGGAGACCAGTTTTCCCGCCTTTAATAATCAAAACGAACAATTCGCTAAACTTCACAAAGAACATTTAAACCTTGGACAATATCATGAAACATTTACCCTAGAGGAAACCCCGAGCCACAGCACACCGCCCAATAAAAATAAATTATTTCTAGAGGATTTTCTATGGAACATCCGGCCTACGTACGATGTACGCATCAACGAGTTTCAAGGTATGGTCTATAATTACGCACATGACTTATCCTGGACAACCGATAATGAAAAGAAAACTTTTCATATAAATTACTTAGATAGCAATAAAGCGGTTCTAATTTCTGAAAAACCCGCTGCAAAACAGGAACATCCCCTACCCTTTCAATTCATAATGCTAGTCACTATTGGAGTAGTCATTATAATGGCAGTCCTTTTCTCTTTGATCCTATTTTTTTCCGATCGTTTCTTTGCTTTCCGCTTTCGTCATCTAGAACCAAATGATTTTGACACGAATCAAAAAGAAGGGTATATCGAGAAGTTTGGACAAATTCTTCACGATGAAAAATCCAATTCAGGCTTGCTTCTTATTGGACCACCTTTTTGTGGAAAGCAAACTTTTGCCAAAGAAATACTAACCGATGCCGGTTACCTGAGAATAGCAACACTTTCTATGTTACAGCTCGAACACATGCCGGTGGGCTCTGATATTGGGGAGAACCTTGGCGTTCTTTCCAGTACCTTTCAAAAAGGACAAAACGATTTTCAATATGAGGATTATGAAGCATATGTGATAGAACATTTGGAACACAACATAAAATCTTTCGACGCCAACCATACCAAACTCCAGGTTATACTCTTTTTAATTTCTCAGCGTAAACGTATTATCTTGGTTTCCGAAGTATATCCTAGTCAGATTTTTTCCATGTATGAATCCGCCCAAGGAGAGGCCGAACATTCATTAGGAAGACTTCAGGACGATTTTAATTCATGGCGAAACATTCTAAGTGCATTTCCCCAAGTTTTGATAGGAATCACTAAAAACATAGAAAAAATATCTAAAAAATTAGATTTCGGGCTCAAGCTTAATCAAAACCCATCTGCAGAAGATATTTCTATGCTCACGGATGAATTAGGGTACAGTAAATTTCTGCCCAC
This sequence comes from Zobellia sp. B3R18, assembly GCF_018860715.1. Taxonomy (NCBI): domain Bacteria; kingdom Pseudomonadati; phylum Bacteroidota; class Flavobacteriia; order Flavobacteriales; family Flavobacteriaceae; genus Zobellia; species Zobellia sp. B3R18. The sequence continues at coordinate 68,426 of NZ_JAHKQG010000011.1, forward strand.
TCTAGCTCCCGTTGTTTTAGTAAAATCACTTTACAACACTCCACACATCATAAATCAACCTCATCGTTTGGACCGGCAGCGCATGGTCATGCATACCCAAAACCTTGCCCATGGGTACTATAACGATATTTGGAACACCCTACCCACAAGGGAGCGCTATCTTCTGTACGATTTGGCGAAAGACGGCTTTATGAACATTAAAAACAGGAACTCTCTTTTCTCACTGATGAAAAAAGGCCTTGTGGTATGGCACGATCGCCCCAAGATCTTTAATTATAGTTTTAAGAATTTCATAATGACTTCGGTATCACTAAATGAAGCTTTACGTCTAGAAAACAAAAACCGTGGCAAAGGTACTTGGGCCAACACCCGTATTCTAATTTATCTCGTCATTATAACCGTCATCGTATTCATTGGTTTAGGAAAACCGGAACTACTAAAAGATTTTGAAACCCTAGTAGGTACACTGGGCGGACTAGGCGTTTTAATCCCCCTAATTAGCAAATTATTGGCCTCTGGAGGTCAAAAATTATAATAACTAAATACACATATTATGGGAAAGAAAACAAATTCAAAAGAGCTATTCGCTCAAAAAAGCAAAGAAGAATTAATGGAAAACGGGCAATCTGGCGTACACAAGTACGGGGATAACTTTATTTGTGCCACGGACCGCTCAGGACATTCCACGCCTGGAGACCGGTCTCCACTTGAAATTTTGGTGGATGCCAGTGAAGGGTTCATTCCCCTTTGGGCACAACATCAGGTTTTACGTTGGACATTTGACGAAACTGCCCTGTATTACTATCAGAACCCTGAAGGTATAAAAACCTACGTTCGGGAATTGTTGGGCGAAGCCCTATTAGGGTGGGGCGATGCAGTTCCAGTTCGTTTTAATGAGAATGCGGACAATTCCGATTTTCAGATACATGTATCGCCGTCCGATAATTGTAACGCTCACGGATGCGTTCTGGCAAGTGCCTTTTTTCCCGATAGTGGACGGCATCAATTGGTGATTTACCCGAAGATGTTCGAGCAAACGAAACAAGAACAGTTAGAGACTATGATGCACGAATTGGGACACATTTTTGGGCTTCGCCATTTTTTTGCGAAAATCAGCGAGCAGGCCTGGCCATCGGAAATATTTGGGGAGCACAAACCTTTTTCTATTATGAATTATGGTGCAAAAAGTGTCATGACCGATGCAGATATCAGGGATTTAAAAAAGCTCTATGAAATGGCTTGGAACAAATGTATTGTGGATATTAATGGTACACCCATACATTTAGTAATGCCTTTTCATACCATAAATAGCGCTGCTGTTGTATAACAACTTAAACTCTATATTAAAAGAACCCCTTATGAAAAAAATAGTTCCATTAGTATGGTTTTCCTGCCTCTTTTGTTGTTCAATAGAGGCACAGGAAACCATTACGTTCAAAGCCGATTTAGCAAAAAAAGAATTAGAACATGTAAATACGGACGACCTTAAAGCGAATCAGTTTTACGATTTAAAAATAACAGGAATCAACACCGCTTTTGTTGATATCGTAGTTGTAACGACCGATTACAGTCTAACCTCCAGCACACCGGATTTGCTAAAATCGCTTTTACTTAAAATTCCTGATTCCGGTATTCTGGGTTTCATGTCTCAAGAAAGCGCAGGCCCTAAGTATAACCTTGTTTACAAGCAGGCGCTAGAACATGTTAAAAAACTCGATTCACTTACGGAGCGTGCCTATGCACTTTACGAGGCCTCCAATGATAATGCTGAGTTTAGAACGCTGGATATGGTCAAAGGCATTCAAAAGAAAGCAAAGTTTCATTTACGTGAACTCAACCAGGTTTTTAATAGCACTCCGGATATCCTAAAACCAAAAGAAGTAGATTATGATGTATTGAGAAACAGTGTGGCTCAATCCTACCATTACATCCAAAGTGCTAAACACTATTATAAGACGCTTATTGAGAATTCTGACCTGCGTATAGATTCTGGTGTAGTTAATGAATTAATTCTGTATTCTTCCTATTTGGAGGTGTTGAGTGAAGCTATAGATTTAGAAACGAGCTTAAGATATTTTGATTTTCTTGTGGGTTCTACAGAGATGAAAAACTACAAGCAATTTCCAGAACTGCTAAAGGCATCCAAAGATGTTATGGAAGCAAAAATAACGCTTATCAATACATTTACGAACGACACGATTTTTACTAAAAAAATCGAATTTTTTACAAAGAAAGGTGGTTTTAAGTTCGATTTTTCAACAGGGTTCTTTTATAACAACCTCAACGAAAAATCATATTATTTAGAAAGTCAGGATGATGGGCGAAACCGAATACTAGAAGAAAATGGAAGTAATTTTGATGTTTCCATTGGTGCCCTTGCGCATTTCAGTTATCAATTTAAAACGGGCCTACGAGGTGGATTGAATGCTGGCGCTGCGGTATCTCCTTTGGATGGCATTACCCGATATCTTTTTGGAGCCGGTGTATTAATCGGCAGAGAGCAGCTCATAGGCATAAATGCGGGAGCTTCGTTAGCGCGATTAGATGTACTCTCAAATAGTGTGGAAGGCGAGAATGGAAATTTGTACGTTCCCGCAGAATCCACCGCAGTCCCCACTTATAAAAAATCCAAATGGGGCATCTATGTTGGACTTACCTATAATCTTACCCGAGAGCGAAAAAACTAAGAATTATCTGTTTAGCTCCGGATACAGTTGTTTTGCTTTTTCCGCAATGCTCTGCAATTCATTCGAAGATATTTCCATTTCCAGACCCCTATTTTCCATTGACTTATTTTGACTGCCTTGCGCTTGCATAATCATTGCACCAAGAACGAGTCCCTTATTGTGTTCCGCTACTTTCTCGTCTTTGATTTTTTCCTTTTGTTCCTCTACCTGTTTCTTTTCGGTTTCCGCTTTTTCAGCTCGCTGTCTGTTCACTTCTTTTCCGAATAGAAACCCCACCGCAGCAAAAACAGTGGCCTCTACCCCAGAAAACAAATAAATTAACCGGCTCCAGCTTGGGTCGCCACTATCTACCTTTCCTATTAAAAAATAGATAAAGAAGCCGTAGGCAATGAGCAAAGCTATAGCAATCACAAACTGCAAAACAGCTATTGAAGTCACGTTATTATTGTTCATCCTTTTTCATTATTCTTAGAGAAACTTTCTTTTTTCATCACATTAATCAACCAGCTCTACATTAGGCGCATCATTGCTAGAAATTATTCTGGAAAAGTTATCTCCTAAAAATTTTGAGCCGTTTATATACAGTATCTTTCTCACCACCTTCTCCAAATCCTTTTTCTTCTTGGTAAATTCAAAGAGGTCGTTTGTACCTCCGTTTACTTTCTGATATTCCTTGGCAGCTACGGGCAACCATTTCATTAGACAAGCTTCTAAATTTTTCAAATTTCTACTGTCGCTACAAACTCTTAGGGGCTCAATAAAACCATCAAAATCACTGCCAATGCAAATGTATTCTTCGGCTGAATCTTTATGTGCAGTCTTTAGACCGATAACCGCCAAAATATGAACGATATTAAAACAAAGGCTCAATGGATGCAGCTCTCGTCGGTTCGGTTCTAGCCAAGACTCTTGGGCCCGTATTTCTTCGGCGGTAGCATACTCAAGAAGTCGTATACTTTTATAGGGGAAAAAGTGGATAAAATCAGGAGTGGTCAGAAACTCACAATTATCCTTTTCGTTCATTAAATTGGAATCATAGCCCAAAATATCTACATCTAAACCCACACCTATAAGTCCTCCGCTATTGGCTATTTCTATGATATCCTCATCCATTAAATTAATCGTATTCGGATTGAAATTAAATCCCTTTTTATCATTTGCCCCCCAATAACCCGCTTCTTTGGGCCGGGTATACGTTTTGATGGTTTTTATACCTTGATCCACATGGTTTTTACATTTTTCAACCTCAAGATTATGTTTCCAGCCATTAATAGAATAGCCGGTTACCCCAATATGAGAAGCTATTAACGGTATTTTTTCAAAACCTTCTTTTCTTCGGAACTCATATAGATCTTCACGAGATTTTAAACTCAAATAGGTAATATCTATGAACACTGGAGCAGATTGCATGATTACTTCACTCTTTCCTTTCTTTTTAGCGAGAGTTTTATTATCAGTGTCCTCGGCTTCAATTTGCAACGTAGAGGCACGTTTGACCACTTCTTTACCAAGCTCAGTCAACCCATTGCCAAATGGGTAAAATGAAGGATGCTTCATAGACTTTGTTCCAAAAGCGTGTGTTGCCAAATGTTGTTCGGGGATATGGGTAAGTTGTGCTAAAGTGAGATAGAGAACTTCTAATTTTTTCTCTCTCATTTTGTCAACCAGCCACTCCAGAACGTCGGCAGGGCTCTTAGATGGGATCGTGCCGGGGTCATAAAAATCACCCTTCGTAAAATTTTCAAACTTATCATACTCTAATGCATTCCCTATTTTTTTCATACAAAGGTTATGTCCTCCTCCGATAGCAAAAACCAAGTTAAGTACAGATTCGTTGAGCTCATGGGCATTACCCCGGTTTAGATATTTAATATCACATTTTTCTTTGAGGTCTATATATTGCTGTATTTCCTTCAGCAGTAGATTAAGATAAGATACCTTGCCTTCTTTGACCATCTCAAAATATGGTTCGGCAATGGGCTTTTTCAAGCCGCTTTTTAAAATATCGGTAAAAAAACCTTTACTTGAAGCCATACCAAATTGTAAAGCGCTTACGGATGCTACCCCAAAACGAACCATGCCCTCGTTTAGATAATCAATACAACTTTGGCTCTCTAACTTTCTAAGTACCGTTTCATTGGTGTAATCTTTAAAGTCTTTTGACATTGAGACTGGACCAACCAAGTCTTCAATCCTGTTTTTTTCAGAGGTTTCCTTAGGTTTAAGAGCCAGGTGATTTTTCGCCAGTGGATGAATATGTAGGTCAAAGTAATTGTTCATGAAATTGGATTTTTAGTTGAAACTTTCAAAATATACTTTCAGTAATCTTTCCGTTTGATCTTCATCAAACTGATCATAGCTCTCAAAAACTTTATTTACAGGTCTACCAGTCATGGCTGCTACACTTATCCGTGCTCTTTCGGTCAGCGCTTCCTGAGCCGTTGTACTCTCAAAACCAGGAGTCAGTTTTTTCCTTGCCGTATTCCATAAAAAGTGCACCGTTTCCCGAACGCCCAAATCCCACTGAGCAGACTTTTCCTTACCACGGTAGGCATGCTCTAGACTTGTAAACATTTTTTCAATGTCATTAGCCTTAACGGGCATTTTTTGTTTCAGCAATTTTTCTACGTCTAAAATTCCGGCACCAAATCGCTCTTCATCCCACTTACCGCCGTTATGGTTAGGGTCTTTTTCTGCGGTAGCCTTTAAATGTTTTCTAAACAGTTCAACAATTTGCCAAGGTTCTTTTACATGCTTTTTAAGAAAATCGGAATGTTGGGCCTTCCATAAAGCAGCTGCAGAGGCAACATGTGGCGTTGCATAACTGGTTCCGGACCCAAAGACCATAATATCTTCTTGGCGTTTGTTCTTGAAAGGAACATACACATCTTCGCCTGGTGCCGCAATATCTACTGCCGGACCATACGAAGTATACCGCCAAGGCTCATTGTTAGGATTTGTTGCGGCCACTGCAATAGTACCCGGATACACCGCAGGAGCAATTACGGATTCTACCATATTGCCCGCGGCACAGACCCAAATAATTCCCCGTTCATAGGCCGTCTTCGCAATACTATAGATCATAGGCCTCGGATAACTGCCCATGCACATAAAAATAATATCAGCTTCGGAGTTTATGGCCTGAGAAACTGCATTGAACAAATTCCGCCCCCTACCGATCAAGATTACCGACTTAGAAATCCGGTATGGGATTACCTTTACCAAAGCCTTGTCCTCTTCACTGACCACCACCCCTTGGTTCCCATCATTTTTAATAGCTCCGTTAGAACGTTTACCAACAACAATGCTTGCAGTTCGTGTGCCATGGCCCGGTTGCCGCAATACACCAACACTCATTTCATCACGAGCATCTTCGCCATCAATAAAATCTTCGTCCTGCAGTAAATTATAACCGCCCATAACCTTGGAATGGTCCGTATAGCCCGTATCTAACTGTACTAATTTTACCTTTGGACCATTTACAGCTATTCCGTCCAAGTTTACCTTAGGTAATTTTATGGCTGTCCTGTTCCACTCTCTGTATTCTTGACTTTTGCCATTTTGAATCAAGTCTTTTACCAAATGGGCATTGGCCCATTTTATTTTAAAATCTCCTTCACTTTTATCCCAGTCTGCGGTACCGTCATCCAAAGATTCCAAACTCTCATTTCCCGACCATCGCCCGTAATGCCCCGGTTTAATATCCGTTGACATTTCTAGATCGGGAGTACAGGTTTCAATCTGTGGAAGCCCCTCTAGATCGGCCGCAACTTCCCACGGACTTTTATCTGATTCTACATGGATGTAAAAAAAGTTCCGATGTGCCTTTTCCGTGGACATTGGGTATAGAGGTTCGCTCAAAACAAGCCCTGGAACCAAACTGCTGGCATTCTCCTTCCAGTCATTTTGCATTTCTTTTACCTCAGAAAGTTGAATCTCAAAATATTGCGTTTGCTTAGATGCACTTTCTGAACGATTCATAACATACGGTTTTGATAGTGTAGTTTTATTTTCGGTATGAACAGGGTTTGCATTTATATTTGTATCTACAATACCCACCAAAGACGATTTGTATTTTTCCATCGCTTTGCTAACAGGCATTTTCGCTATCATATTCAGAATACTGCTGATACGAATACCTTCATTCCCCATCCAGTCAATCATATTATCCGGGTCTCCGGGCTGTACTACAGAGCCATCTTTTCTTAGCCATTGCCCATGTCTGTTTTTTCTGGGTACGGCACTGTGGTGAAGGGCCACTACTTCGCCAGTTCCCAAACCAAGGACCATGCTACCGGACGAACCGGGAAGCGTGTCCGATTCATAAATGAGAAAATCACCCTTAAGTACCAGCATGCGAATGTCTTTCATGACTATTTTCTTGTAATCCCCTTTCGGATGCTGTACGATTGCACAGTTTTCGCCATCAATTATCTTACCCAATTTTTTATCCAATCGGGCGACAGGAAAATTACTGATTGGCGTGCCTTCATTAGACACTTTCTCTACAGCAACAATGGTAAAATCCAGGCCGCTATAGGGGTCACCGGCATCTTTTTTATAATGCGAAGTCATAAAGAATTCATCCGGCAATAAATTGAAACTTTCAGATTTGTTAGGGTTGCCAAATTGATCTAACTCGTAGTTGAATTGAATGGTAGAATTTCTTGCCGTCTCCGCCGTGCCTAACACATGGTTATTGGTAAGAATGAGGTTTGGAGCAATCAAAAAACCGGTACCGTAACCTGTGTTGCCCAACCTGGAATTGGTGGTGATCCTACCCACGGCCCGAGACAATTCTACAATACGCTGAATGATACGGATATCCTGAAAATTGGCCTCCCCGTTAATGCGTTCTAATGCCTGAAGTTCCGCTGTTCCTTCTCGCGAAATACGATTGGATAATCGCTCAGTATCGGTTTGAATTTCAGACAGTTCTACTTTCCCCTGGCGTACATGGGTTATATCCGTTTTTATGCGATCTATGTCATTTAAGACACTCGCATAATTTGAATAGGATTCTTCAGCTAACTCCCTTAGTTTATCATCCATAATCTACAGCGTTACAAGTGGTTATTAATTGTCAATCAATTCTAAATCCTCTGCATAATTTTCCAATACGGCTTTATTCAACTCATTGGGAGCTCCCATAGTCGTAGATTCCAGCTCGGCGTAATCCAATTCAAAATTTTGGTATGCGGTATGGAGTCCGTTCAACATTTCTATAAACTCCGGTTGCGGAAAGCAATCCGTTTTATCGGTTCTCACATTGCAGTGTGTCCATATTCCCGGTTCTCCGTTTTGGGCTTCTTCGCTTAAATCAAACCAAGAACTATCGTATTTGAGGTTTTTTACGGGAATGTCAAAAATTGTAGCCAGTGTGAGTATCAATCGCTCACATTCCTTGATTTGTTTATCGGTATATTTTTGAAAATATTGGTACCCTCTCCACGGCGTGTTCAACTGACAAACCTCTGATTCTGGCACGGCTATTTTCTTGGAGTTACTCTGAAAATAAAACTGACCATCACTACTTTTTTTCAAATGCCCCAACGAGCATATTTCAATACCTATAGATTTTTGGTTGAGCAGTGTATTGTTTTTTAATTTTGTACCTAAATGATGTGCCCAGAACATTTCATTAAAAGCCCTGTAAGTTACCCCATCAAACATGTCATCACCTTCCAATGACTTTCTACCAATAACAAAAGAGGTGCCTACTCTATTTAAAGTTCCCGGTTTATTATCGTTTTCCCACCAACCAATAGTATAATCGGGTCTGTGCAGTCCTGCCGTATGGTGTAAATAGATGGTGTCCTTCTCCGTGTAATCATGCATCCACTCATCATCTTCAAGAATATAATCTGTAGTGCCCCATCCAAAATCATAGCCAGTAAGCATTAATTTCTGCCAGGTATTTTTGCCAACAATTCCATCTACATCAAGAAAATTGGCACGTTGAAACTGTACCACTTTTTCATGTGTAAGTGCATCAAAATCCGAAGAAATTTCCAGTGGATACCCTGACCGTCCCAATAGTTTTTTTAAGAATGAAACGGAGAAATCAAAACTGCCTTTACGCAATGTTTTCATTACTTTTTGTTTTTGAGGTTAGAAATATGCTATACCTACGATTTTACCAATTGGCAACCCCGTCAATAAATTCTTGATATAAATCTGAGGACTTGTTAGGGCAACCTCCATAATTGTGAATACCTACGCCAATACATCTGTTCCTCAAAAGCGGACTCCCACTTTGCCCACCGAAAGTATCCGCTTGGTATAAAAACCGGCCGTGCTCTTTTACCAAGTTGTCCGACATTTTATATTGAAAAATACCATTGTCCCGATCCGCAGGGTACCCACAGATTTCAGCAATATTGGGGTCTTCCATGGCTGGAGTAATAAAACTGTTATGGCTTACTGGTCTGTCAATCTTAATAGCTCCCATATCATATCTTGGCGAGGCACCATCTATCCATCCTTGAGTAGCCATAAGTTCCGTTGCTTCGTATCTGCCGTAGGGTTCTGAATATCCACATTTACCGGGTATAACAATAATTGATGTTTTCCACCCACCTGTGCCTTTATTGTAAACGCAATGCCCAGCAGTGTACAAACGGTCTCCTGCTACTAACCAACCAGAACCTACATAATTCAGTCCGTTTTTGGCTTTCATGTACAATTTGCAAATAGCCATATACGGCATTTGCAAGGTTGCCAAAACTTTTTGACGTTGGTCTATTCCACAGACGGATTCGTTCGATAAATCTTCGTCACGCTCTATCCATGATTGTAGGGTGATTTCTTTCTCGTTTATTTGCTGATTTTCGTCAACCAGTTTATGAAAAACAAGCTCCTTTTCTAATTCGGTGGTGATTACATCTCCCATGTTTATAAAAATTATTGATAAAAGTTGATTATGATATGCTCAGAGATGAGAACATCAAAAACATTCTATAGTTTTTACAGGGGGAACTATCCTAGATACCAATTAGAGACTAGGAACAAATGGATACTCTAACTGATATAAATATGTGTGATTTGAACTTTTTAAGAGGAAGAATATGATTTCATTTTCCCATTAGACAGGCCAATAACCACACATAATCATATATGTAATAAATTGCAAATAGTAACCTCGCTTCAAGCAAGCCACGTTACTTACATAAATTTAATAATCAAATGTTTACACGGAATTTCAAAATGTATGAATGGTATGAATTTACGTACAAATGGCGAATTTCTCTTAACGAGCTCGTGCTAATTTTAGTGATATTAGAAGGCCTTATTCAAAAAAAAATAGAATATATAATTATGAGTTAATACGGAATCAACTCTCCGGTTCTTATGTTTACACTAAAATTTTCTGAGGGCTCTCCTACCATTTGCTTTTTAAATATTGATGCGAATTGCTTTAGTAAAAGTTGCTCATCATTTTTGTTTTCTTGGGACCATTGGTCCAATAAAAACTCATACGCTTTTAAATGTGTAGCATCAATGTCTCTTTTAGCAAGTTCGTCTCCGTTCCTAAACTTGTAAAAGTCAACAATAAGGTCCATTCCTTGCCAAGATGAGAAATCTTCTATGGTCAATTCTTCTTTTTGAAGCTCGGCTTTAATTTTCTCTTCGGAATTTGAAGCGGTCAAAAGCTCCCAACCATTTCGGTTGAGCAACTGCTGAACGAGTTCTTCCGGCCAATCGCTAGGTAAGAATCGTAAGCGTACCAATTCTTGCAAGTGCGTTTTGGTATAGTCTAAATACGAAGCCGTGGAAAGGATATCCTTTTCCCATACCTCATCGGCAAAATGAGAGGCTAGAAAATCATGTTCCCTTTCATACGCATCAAAGAAGATATCGTACCCTTTTACCTCATCCAGAACCACGGTTTCAACCTTCATATGTTTTGGGTTCTTGATCGTAATAATTTTATACGCGGGTACGTAGGCCGCCAAAGACGGGCTCTGAATGTTCACCAACGTATTTCCTCTTTTTGTAGTGAACACCCCTGTATCGTTCAAATGCATATGACCGCCCACATGCACTTTTAGGCCAATATCGGCAAAGGTCTCCCCTACCAAATCCGACGGAATGCGGTGTGCTTGAAAGGCCTTTTCACCAAATAAGGCAGCGATGCCTTTGGAAGCACCATCATTAAAATCCACCATGGGGTAATGACTATATGCGATAAGGGTTTTTCCCAGTCGGTTTGCTTCTTTGACTACTTTTTCCGTCCAGCGGATAAGATGTTTTTTGTGTGTTAAAACTTCGTTGTAACCAATTCCGGCATTACTAAAACCACCATTTTCTTTTGGAAGGTATACATTGGCATCTAAAGCCAATAACCAAAGTCCGTCTACAGGCTCCACCACATAACTTACATCTGGCAGAAGCACCTCAGACGTCTCTAAACGGTAATTCCTACTCGCCAAATCAGAAGCCGTTTTAGCTTTTTCAAAAGTATACTCTTCAACCGAATATTCAGAAAACGGAGTGGACCAAAAAAGATAGTTCTCTTTTGGAAAAAAGCCATGGTTACGCAGCTCTTGCACCATATCTGCATATCCCCACTCTTGTAAATCGGCCACCACTTGGGTTGGGTTTTGATATTCCTTATTGGCCATATTGGCCATGTATTTTCCCATCTCACTCGTAAGTGGCTGGGCTTTCCCGTTCGCACCTAAAAAATCGGACTTCCCTCCTTCATCACCAAAAGGAGTGGTCGGGTCGTGATTTCCATTAATAAGAAAGAATTCTATATCATATTCGACAGCGTAGCGATCCAATATTTTTCTAAGACCTTTTATGTGTAATGGCTGACCATCATCACTAAAATCACCTGGCAAAGCAATGGTTTTAATCCCTTTGGCCACCGCATCATCCAAAGCGGCAAAAAAGGCAAAATAGTTCTCGTTAAAAAGTCGGGTAGAATACAGTTGCGCATTCATAGTTCTTAGTAACGAACTTCGGTTTTGCAAACTATCGTAAATGCCTTTAAAGTCGCTCTCGTCTAAATTCGGATAGACATCGGCAAAATGTATATCCGCCATAAAAGCGACCTTAATTTCTTTCTGTGAATTCTCCTTTTGAGATGGCTCTGTTTTACATCCGTAAAAAGCGACAACCAACAGGTAGGGCATTACTTTTCTAAACATTCTTTTTTTACTCTCGGATTCTTTCGTAACTGTCGTTTTCAAAACTAACTTTAAAATCGGACTTAAAAAACGTGCTGGGCAAGTAATAATCAGTAGTGATTATTTGTGCACCCGATGCTTTTGCTTTTTCAAACCGATTGTAATCATTATCCCTAGCTTCTTGAGTATTGGCATCTGCACGCGTGTGCACCATGTACCCCAAACTCACCAATTTTTTAATTTGCTCAAAACTCTCAATTGGGTCGTTTAGAATCCGAAAAGCAGCAGTTGGGTTTCCTTCTTCTTGATTGACGAACAAAGCAGCTCCCTTTAAATTGGGGTAACTGGACAAATAGGTTTCCATTTTTTCCCCACCTTCATCCAAGACAAATAAAAATCGATTACGTACTTTGCTCAATAACGGCCAACCTTGTTCTAAAACAGCTTCTTCTAAGGTATCAAAATCACCCCGTACCAAATCTGGGGTCACCAACCGTTCTGAGGAAAAAACCGCTAAGATTTCCGCATTCAAATTTTTTAAAGCTTCCACATCAAACGGTAATGGTTTTCTGGTGTTTGGTATTTCACCATCTTTTGTATTGATAGTTATGATAATAGGGTTGTGCCCTTCATTGGCATCGGACCAGGATTTTAGCTCCTCTAAAGCTTCCTTAAACACCAATTGATGGCTTCTAAAGTCAATTTCCTGCACATGAAAAACTTTGAGACCAGGTGTTTGTAGCTTTTTCTCCTCATCAAAAGGCTTTGGTTCGGCACCGGCAGCTTTTACGATTTCCAATCCCTTTGGGTTGGAATAATACCCACCTTCCGGATCATGAAAAACATCTAGTTCCAAACTGCGCAAACCTAATTCTAATTGTTCCGAAAGAGTAATATGCTCATACTCCAATCCGGACATAGCAGGATTCTTTTGCAACAAATACTCAAACAACGGTTTTTCAATGGCCATCTTATAGCTGTTGTGGCTACCAATGACCTGAATATCTGTCATCTTAAGGTTCCCTTTTTGTTCCGGCAATGTTTTTTTCACGAAAAATGCCGTCAATACCAATGAGATTAGAAGGTAAATAGTTTTCATATAGACTGGATTAAGGTGTGTTCTCTTTAAATTATTTTTTAAATCTTGAATTTAGTGTGAAAAAAAGCGGCAAGAAAGGTTATTTCTTGCCGCATCTCCTTTATTCTTATCAATGGGATTAATAGCCAGGATTCTGCACCAAAAAGCCCTGCTCACTTGAAGCTCCATCCATAGCTTTTTGAGGAATAGGAAACAATCTCTTGTTTACATCGGTATCGGTCTTACCTGTCCAACTATCTTCATATTTACCGAAACGTATTTGGTAATTTCTTCTGAAACCTTCCCAATACAATTCAAATCCGGTTTCACGGAACAAGATATCCAAATCAATGGCATCCAAAGGCTGTGGAATCTGCTCTGGGCGCGCAGTTCTTGATGTTCTTAAAGTATTGATATCCGCCAATGCACCTGCATTATCGCCATTTCTCAATTTTGCTTCGGCACGCATCAAATAAATCTCACCTAAACGAATCAAAACCAAGTCTACGCTACTGTTCGTACAACAGTTTGGTGCGGTATGACTGAACTGGTATTTTGAGAAACGGTAACCTGTGTTGTGCAAACTACCTTCATCAGAAAAATCAACTTCTAGATTATGATCTACATAACGAATGTCCGCACCACTACTTCTTTTGTTGATAACAGGGTAAATTCTTACCGTACCGTCATCACAAGTTAAAACATTGCCACCTTCATCTTTTCTAGGTCCCCAAATAATACCACGGATGATACCACGGTCTACTTCAAAATCTTGGGCTTCCACACAGTAATAGTGCTCAGAATCGTTAGTAGGGTTCACTCCCGTTAAATCTTGAAGTTCCTCAGGAATGATAGTATTCGTTTGTGAGAAACGGGCATCGGCATCCGCTGGATCAACATCGCCGTAGGCATCTACCCATGTTTGATAAAAATCACTAGTAGCCGCTACCGCATCTGTACCACGTGTACTTGGGAATTCAGGTCTCGGAATCTGATCCCCGGACATTGACCAGTAGGCCCAACGGCTATGCTCCGTTTGTAAAACCCCTCTTTGATCCAGCGCAAAAATAAGCTCAGGATTGGTGTTGTTATCGTCATTGAACAATTCAAAATATTCAGCGGATAACGCATAAGGTCCGGAAATGATATCGCTCGTATACTCAATAACCTTATCCATATCCTCAGTAGTAAAATTTGGTGTTCCATAGGGATCACGATATACGGCTGCATTCAAATACAAACGGGCCAATAAAGCACTAACCGCATCTTTATTTAAACGACCCGGGCCTTTTTCCGTACTAATGACATCAACAACGGATAAAAGTTCACCTTCTATATAATCTATAGCATCTTGCCCTCTTAAAATTTCAGAGATTTCCTCTGAACTGGTTTTCTTAAAAACAAGACCCCAATTATCCAAAGTAAGCATATTTAAATACGCTTTCATGGCAATCATTTCGTACAATGCCGCTTGTGCTTCGGCATCACCAGCTTCCGCTTCTGGACGCAACCTTTCTTCTGCTAAAACCGCTCTGGAAATGGTCAAAGTAATATTTGTCCAAGCATCGGATACCAAGCCGTTACCGGGCGTCATAAGGTGTTGGTGAACCGCAATAAATTTACCACCGTCAAACCAATCCGTTCCACCACGATACGGAAGTATACCTTCATCCGAAGCTACTTCCTGCAGTCCAAAATTAACGGTGTGCAACCATACATTTCTAAGCATACCATATACTGGAGCAATAGACCCACTAACGACTTCGGCCTCACCGGTTCCGGTCAACGACTCGTCAAGAATCTCTTCTTCCAAATCCGTACAGCCCAGAAATGGGAGCATCATTATAGCTATCGCCCATATTCTATAAACTATTCTATTCTTCATTTTATTTTGTTTTTCTAAGTGGTATAAAAGTTATCTATTGTATTCCTTTTAGAACGTTACGTTAAGACCTACCATGAACGTTCTTGCCCTTGGATATGTAAAACGATCAATTCCGAAAGTTTGAATTCCGCCATCTGTTGTACCTGTATTTACTTCTGGATCAAACCCTGAATAATTTGTGATTACAAAAAGATTTTGACCGGTAACCGAAAAACGGATATTCTGTACGGCATCTCCAAATCCGATTTTATCCGGATTAAGATTGTAGCCCAAAGTGGCATTGTTCAACCTTAAGAAGGAACCATCCTCCAAGTAACGTGTAGATACAGTATTAGAGTTATTAGGAGACTCACTTGGAAACTCCGTAGCAAAATCAGTACTGTTATTGGATCTAGACAATTGTGCCTTGCTAAAAAGGGTCATAGTGGTATGATTGTAAATCTCGTTACCGGAAACCCCGTTAAAATTCAAACCAAGGTCTAGCTCTTTGTACTTAAAGTTCATGTAAAAAGCATAGATTAAATCAGGAATAGCACTACCTACAACACTACGGTCATCATCTAAAACTTCTCCATCTCCATTGATATCTTTAAACTTGTTTAGACCATCTTCCCCAATGCCATCAAAAGTCAGCATGTAGAAAGCACCAATAGACTCATTATTGATGTAGCCGTTAATGGTAGCATCCGTTTGACCCGAACCTTGGGCGGCGCCTGTTGTCAATACCGAATATGGCGAATCTTTTACCTCATTTTGAATGTAGGTAATGTTACCTCCAATGTTATACGAGAAATCTCGTGTAGCATCACTATTGTAATCCAAGCCAAATTCTATACCTGAGTTGTGGATTTCCATATCCTTAATATTGCTCCAATAGGTAGATGTAGGTTCTACCGGGTCTGCAGGAACAACTTCCAACAAAATATTGGTAGACTTTTTATTGAAGTAATCCAAGGTACCGGTCAATCTGTAATTGAAAAGTGCAAAATCTATACCCAAATCTATTTGAGTAGAAACCTCCCATTGTAAATCTGGATTAGCCAAACGTGTAAATACAATTCCGTATGGATACCCATCTATAGAAGTGGCATCGGTATCAATTGGATAAGTGCTTAAACTCTCGCCACCTGTTACCAATCTATCTTCTGCAAAACTAGCTTTTGTGATTTTTGAAGGAATTTCTTGGTTACCCGTTTTACCCCAGCTGGCACGAATTTTTAAATTATCGAACATTGAGTTAGCCATAAAAGCTTCATTGCTAATATTCCAACCCAGAGCAAATGATGGAAAATATCCGTACTTGTTGTTCTCTCCAAATTTTGAAGAACCATCCGCACGAAAGGTAGCCGTAGCTAAATACCTATCATCATAGGTGTAGTTCAACCTTCCAAAATATGACTGCAATTCATTTTTTTCAGCTGCAGAACTTACTGAGGTAGGGTATTCATCCGTACTTGTCTGATCTTGGTATTTAGGTTCTATATTGTTATTCGCAAAACCTCTATATGAAAATGTTCTAGTCTCATCTTCGAACTTCTGATATGAATGGCCCGCTAAAACAATTAGGTTGTGCACATCATTTTCCCAAGTGTAAGTAAGTGTATTTTCAACCAGTTGATTGGTATTGGTACTGATTTCACTTTCCAGCGACCCGTCCGAAACATTAGACTCGTTCACAACAGATGGAAATGGCCTATATTGTCTATCTCTGTTAGTAGCGGAGTAATCAACACCAAGGTTTAGTTTGTACACAAAGCCATCTACTAGAGTTACAGATGGAGAAATACTTGCCAAAATACGGTTGTTCACAGAAGTATCGCTATAAAGTTCATAACGCGCAACTGGATTCAAAGCGTTGGTGTTCAACAAGGTTGGTTCACCGTTGGTGTATGGGGCAATTGTTGGGTTTAAGCTCAACATATCGCTAATGGTAGAATTGATGTCCGGCCTCAAATTTTCGGTGTGGGATGTCGTAATATTATAATCAACGTTTAACCGACCATCAAACGCTTTTTGGTTCATGTTCAGTTTTCCCGAGTATCTTTTTAAATCACTGTTTTTCAAAATACCTTCTTGATCTTGATACCCTGCGGATGCGAAATATGAAAACTTCTCACTTGTAGCTCCGCTCATTGAAAAGTTCACGTTTTGCGAAAGTCCGGTTTGGGTCAATTCATCTTGCCAATCGGTGTTCGCTCCAAAATCTTCAAGCGTTCCGCCAGCGGCAACCACCTCTCTCCTAAAATCATCGGCACCAAAAACATCTATCGTCTTTGCCATAGAAGACATTGCCGAAGACACAGAAAAGTTCATTTCGGTTTTCCCTGATTTTCCTCTTTTGGTCGTAATAACCACAACCCCGTTTGAAGCTCTAGAACCATAGACCGCAGTGGCACTGGCATCCTTTAAAACATCGATACTTTCAATATCATTGGGATTCAAAAAATTCAATGGGTTGGTGGCAACACCTGTAGAGGAATTATCCAATAAAAACCCATCTACAACATACAATGGCTGCGTACCTGATCGTAAACTCCCAATACCTCTAATAATGACATTTTGAGATGCTCCAGGCTCACCACTTGTGGCAGCAATATTTACCCCAGCCATTTTACCTTGTAAAAGTTCGCCAGGATTGGCAACCACACCTTGGTTAAAATCTTCACTTTTTACAGAAGCGATAGCACCTGTGATATCAGAACGCTTTTGCGTACCGTAACCTACCACCACCACATCTTCTAATTGTGTAGCATCTGGATCAAGTTGTACGTTTAAATTGGATTGGCCGTTTACGGATACTTCTCTAGTTGAGTACCCTAAATAAGAAACAACAAGCACAGCATTTTGAGAAGCGTTGATAGTATAGTTACCATCAAAATCTGTGGTAGTTCCGTTGGTGGTTCCTTTTTCAAGTACGGTCGCACCCGGTAACGGCGTGCCAGTTTCATCTGTAATAACACCGGAAATAGCTTGTTGTAGAGGCTCTAAGCTACTGTTAGTTGACACTACCGTAGTTTCTTTACTATTAATAGCTAACGAATCGGATGGACTGGTACTGAACCCCGCCCACGTTACGAACCATACCGAAACACAGACGATTTTTGAAAATCGAATTTTTGAATACATAAATTAAAGTGTTGAATTATTTAGATTGCTCTACATTTCAGAGCCTAGTTTAATAGGTTCTTTCTTGGCGCAAAACTATTTTATTTGAAGACTGGCATTGTTAAGACACCTTTAGGAATATATTAACTACCCTCTAACGTTTTGGCCTAATGTTAGCAGATTGTTACCTTTTTTGTAAGGCATCAAAAAGCAAACAAACAGCATAGTCTTTAATCAACTTATTACGAGGAAATATCTTACAAACACTAAATGGCTGTTTTTTTTGAAGCTTAAGGCGGTTGAAATTTTTCTATGGATTGAGTAGTTCAAGACGAGGCCTTCATATTTCTTTTATAAATTGTGGTCCTAGCTAAATACAGAATATTAACATAGGTATCACCTCCCCCCAAAACCAACAGAGCAACGTTAGAAAAATCAGTGAGAATAAAAGTTTGGTAACAAAAGAAGGGACAAACAAGGTCCTGCGCCCAAAAGGTTTAACTAAAATGTGATAAACGAGGGTAATTTTCGTAAATAGAAGAAATATGGCGCATTAAAGTGTCTCAGAGCTAGAAAAAATGAAGAAGCTGAAAAAATGACAATTCACCGTTGAAAAAAATCTTGCCTCTTACTTGAGCTTGAACCGATAGATTTTGCAAGGCATGCAAAAAAAACATCTGATACGGTCGCTAAAACTTCAGATGCTTAATAAGGTTATGAAAAGACATTTAAAATGGTATCTCGTGATTCAATACCCGGGTAATGAAAAAGACGGTCAAAGAAATGACCAAACAAACTATTCCTGCTAAAACATCCTCATTCTCTACCTGACGTATAAGTTTATTATACAGACCTTTCATACCACATAATTTTCTACAAAATTCCGTTTAAATGGCGATTAACAGACAGAAAATCGATAAACGGAGCGTCTAACGGGTTAAGGTTTATACCCTATTTACATCATCTAAAATTATGTGCTTTGTATCGACTTTATTGTTTTTAAAAGTTAGAACCACAAAACAAGGTAGCTAACATCTACATATAGCCTTAGAAGAAACGAGGTGACTTTAATCGGTTCAATCGAGAAATCCATTGGTAACGCAGGAATATCTCGTGTGTACCCGTATTGTAATTCCCCAGACCACTAGTGGTGTAATCGTACGCGTAACCAATGTTGAACTGTGGAGAAATCTGTAAACCGAAAACACCGGCCAGAGAGTCGTCCCATCTATAGTTGACCCCTAAAGTAAATTTTTCGTTGAACATAAAATTCGCAGATACATCTACCGAAACTGGCGCTCCTATTACCTGCTTTATAAAGAAGGAAGGTTTGAATTTTATTTGATCGTTCAAATCCATCACATAGCCTCCAATGAAGTTAAAATGAACCTCTTCATCAGTGGTCTGCTCAATTTCATTATCATAATGCTCCGAAGGAAATAGATTCGGTACCGAAAAACCAAAATAGGCCTTTTCGCTATAATAGAATGCACCGACACCAATAGACGGAAACAATTTACCTTTTATATTTTCATTAAATTGAACATCATCTGCATCTCTTCGTATACCACGGGAAAAGTCTAAATTAAATACCCGAACTCCCGCTTTCAGTCCTAATCCGAGTCGGTCACCCCTTTGGTTGATTACCAATTGGTGGGCATAGTTACCATCTACATACGTTTCCGTAGCCGGCCCCAATTCATCTTGAATCAAAGAAAGGCCCAATCCGTCAAACTTTCCCACAGGGGTATCCATACCAAAGGTTATGGTTTTAGGCGCACCTTCAATACCTGCCCATTGCGTTCTGTACAAAGTCAACAAGGTCAAATGCCCCCTTGAACCTGCATAGCCCGCATTTACACTCAGCGGATTGTATTGGTATTGCGTATACTGCGGATCTTGCTGACCCCAAACGCAACCCGTAACGAACCACAGGCAAATGCATATTTTAAATAAATGATTTACTTTCATTTTGTCTTTTTATCTACTGATATATAACCAACCTGATTTTGTTGATGTTGTGCCGTCACCCAGTTCTAAGGTGTAATAATACGTTCCTACAGGAAGCTGATCCGAATCTCCTAATTTTGCTCTGTCCAATGACCTTCCGTCCCAGGTATTGTCATAACCTATTGTGGTGAAGACCATGGTTCCCCATCGGTTATAGACCGTTAGCACGTTATCCGGATATTCTTCTATGCATTCGATAAAGAAAATATCGTTGGCACCATCACCGTTAGGCGAAAATTCATTGTACACCGTTAAACAGCTGGATTGAGTCACATCCGGCGTAGCCTCTGCCCTATCGTTATCCATGTTTAAATCGATTTGATCTACGTAAATCAATTCGGCCACATTGGTATAATCATCAACATCCGTAACCGTTACCGTCATTTCTAAATTCGCTTCGGTATCCACAGGCAAGGAAGGAATTTCCCAAGTGGACGTGGTTTCATTATACGCACCGTAATCCGCCGTATGGCTCACTAAAACATATCCAGAAGGCAAGACATCTTCAATACCAATGTTCGTAGCTTCGTATGCATCATTATTGCCTACAATCACTCTAAACACTACCGTATCACCAAAGAATGTCTGTGACTTGTCTACCATTTTACTGATTTCCAAATCTACACTAGGTGCATTTATGATGTGTAAAACCTCATCGTCTTCGCTTTGGTCGCCATCATCATTATTCGGACTAGAATCAGGATCAAACTGGTCCATTGCCGTAATCTGAGCAGTATTGTCATATTCACCAATTGCATTTGTTGGTGCATTCAAGGTTACTTCATAACTCACGGTTTGGCTTCCGACACCTACTGTGGTCATAGACCAAGTGATGGTATTTCCGGAAACAACGCCACCATTATTTACCGTACCCAAGGTATAACCGATTGGCAGCACATCTTCTACCGATACGTTGGTTGCGATACCCGGACCGTCATTGGTAACCGTCACTTCAAAAGTTACCGTATCACCTGCATTTGGTGTTGGATTGGATGCCGCGCTCAAATTTTTGGATAGACTTAAGTCCGCTGGAATCAATACAATTTCAGCATTGTCCTCGTCATCTTCGCTTTGATCGCCATCGTCATTATTCGGACTAGAATCCGGGTCCAATTGGTCAACTGCCGTAACTTGAACCGTGTTGAAATACTCACCATCAGTATTTGTAGGCACGTTGATAGTTACCTCAAAAGTTATTGTTTGGCTCGTACCGCCAGGTACCGTAAGTCCGTTCCAGCTGATAGTATTTCCGGTTTGGATTCCGCCATCGTTAATAGTCGTTACCGTAAATCCGGTAGGCACATAATTTTCAAGTGCAATACCCGTGGCATCATCCGTACTGTTATTAATAATCTCAATGGAGAACGTTAATGTATCACCTGGGTTACCCGAATCCGGGTTCACCGTATTTACGATTTCCAAATCCGAAGACTGCAGTCGCATAGAAACGGCATCCTCATCATCTTCACTCTGATCACCATCCTCATTATTAGGCACAGAATCTGGATCATACTGATCAACGGTGGTTACCTGAACCGTGTTTAAATATTCATCTGCTACGTTCGTAGGATCATTTACGGTCGCATCATAAGTCAATGTAGTCGTCGTACCATTCGGAATGGTCAACCCTGACCAAGTGATGGTATTTCCGCTTTGTGTACCCGCATCGTTTACCGTAGTAACTGTAAACCCGTCAGGAACGATATTTTCTAGGGATACGTTTGTAGCATCATCCGGACCGTTATTTTGAACGGTTACCGTCAACACCACTATATCACCAGGATTTCCGCTAGGCTGAGAAATGGTATTCGTTACTTCTAGATCCGCCACTTGTGGAATTACCTCAGCAGAAGCTTCATCATCTTCACTTTGGTCGCCATCATCGTTATTCGGAGTAGAGTCAGAATCAAAGTTCGTCGCCGAAGTTACTTGCGCAATATTCAAAAATTCGTTAGGTGTAGCCGTTGGAGCATTTACCGTTGCAGAAATATCGATTGCAACTGAATTCCCATTGGTCAATGCAGGCAAAGTCCAATCTCCCGAAACCGCATTATAGGTTCCATTACCAGCGCCACTAGTATCACCTGTGATGGTATATCCCGTAGGAAGTAGATCATTTATAACTGTTCCTCCAATATCATCACTAGGACCGTCGTTATAGGCCGTTAAAGTAAAGGTTACCGTATCGCCCACATTAGGCGCTGCATCATCTACAATTTTTTCAATTCGAATATCAGAAGTTGCATTCACAGTAATCGTAACGCTATCTGTATTTTCACAAGTATTACCATCCGTACCGATTACGGTATATGTTGTTGTTACTAGCGGATAGACCGTATCTCCATCAGTTACGCCATTATCCCACACATATGAAGTAGCTCCAGAGCCTGTTAGAGTTACCGGTTCTCCTGCATTTATGGTTGTGGTAGTGGCATTCGCAACCACATTTGGCAACGGATAGATCGTTAAAGTAACCGCTGTTCTATTGAAACTTGTACAAGACGAAGTATCATCACTGCTTTCTGCATAATAGGTTACGTTACCCACGGTATCAAGAATTGGGTTGGCAACTACATTTCCACCAGTTGCGGCATCATACCAAACTATACTTGCTCCCGCAGGCGCCGTTGCCGCAGCGGTCAACGTTTGTGTTGGGTTGGCATCACATTCTACCTGATCACCACCGCTAATCGGGTCGGCCGGAGTTGCATCTATCGTAAGTGTAACAGCCGTTCTGGTGCTACTGATACAGTTCGTCACATTCTCTACACTTTCCGCATAGAAAATAGCTGTTCCCACAGTAGATAAAGATGGGTCGGCAACCACACTACCGCCTGTTGGCGCATCATACCAAACTATGGTTGCATCTGCAGGTGGCGTAGCCGTAGCAGTCAACGTTTGAATAGGGTTTTGCTCACATTCCGTTTGGTCACCTCCACTTGTTGGCGCATCTACAACCGGACAACTACAATCCGGAGCCGTAATAGCCAAAGTCTGTGTACAGGCATTTGGTGCCGTAACCGTTAACGTAATATTGTTTCCGGCAGGAACTCCTGAAATCGTCCAGTTATTTCCACCATTATCTACTACTGTACCCTCTGTAGAAGTTACCGTTCCTTCGCTCACATCAACAGAAACCGAATAGGTCAATAAGTCCGGCGCACAAGCCGCCGCCGTTGCAATAGAAATATCTGGTGTATCTTGAATCGTTAAGTTTACCGGAGTTCTGGTAAAACTGGTACAAGAAGTTGAATTGTTTTCACTCTCCGCAAAGTACGTAACAGAACCAACCGTATTTAATGTTGGGCTGGCCACAACGTTTCCGCCAGTCGCCGCATCATACCAAACTACGTTTGAACCTGCTGGTGCAGTTGCCGTAGCTGTCAATGTTTGAATTGGGCTTGCCTCACATTCAGTTTGGTCTCCTCCGCTAACGGGTACACTTGGTGCAGCCTCAATAGTTAGGGAAACCGCAGTTCTCGCTAAACTCGTACATGAAGTCGTACTATTTTCGCTTTGTGCATAGTACGTTGAAGTTCCTACAGTGTTACGGGTTGGGCTAGCAACGATATTTCCACCTGAAGGGGCATCGTACCAAACTACCGTTGAACCTGATGGCGCAGTTGCCGTAGCGGTCAAAGTTTGAATTGGGTTTTGCTCACATTCCGTTTGGTCACCTCCGCTTGTTGGTGCAGTTGGTGCCGCATCAATAGTTAAAACAATTGCCGTTCTTGTGCTACTCACACAGTTGGTCACGTTATCACGACTCTCCGCATAATACGTTACCGACCCTGTTGTATTTAAAGAAGGGTCCGCTATTACACTGCCACCAGTTGGCGCATCATACCAAACTACAGTAGCATCTGCAGGTGGTGTTGCGGTAGCAGTCAACGTTTGAATAGGATTTTGCTCACATTCCGTTTGGTCACCTCCACTTGTTGGAGCTGCCACCACTGGACAGCTACAGTCCGGAGCCGTAATATCTAAAGTTCGTGTACATGCATTTGGTGCCGTAACCGTCAACGTAATATCAGTTCCGGAAGTGATACCCGAAATGGTCCAGTTATTCCCTCCGTTATCTACTACCGTACCTTCGGTAGAAGTCACTGTGCCCTCGCTCACATCAACAGAAACCGAATAGGTCAATAAATCGGCAGCACAGGTTGCCGCAGTTGAAACCGAAATATCCGGTGTATCTTGAATGGTCAAACTCACTGGTGTTCTGGTGAAACTTGCACAAGAACTTGAGTTGTTGCTACTTTCCGCAAAATAGGTTACCGTACCAACCGCATTTAAAGTTGGACTAGCAACTACGTTTCCACCAGTTGCAGCGTCATACCAAACCACACTTGAACCTGCAGGTGCAGATGCCGTAGCGGTCAAAGTTTGAATAGGTGTAGCCTCACATTCCGTTTGGTCACCCCCACTTGTTGGTGCATTTGGTGTTTCATTTATTGTCAAAACCACAGCGGTACGTGTAGCACTCACACAATTGGTTATGTTTTGTACGCTTTCCGCATAATAGGTTATTGAACCTACTGTATTTCTTGTTGGGCTTCCTACCACGTTTCCACCCGTTGGCGCATCGTACCAAACTACAGTTGCATTAGCAGGTGGTGTTGCGGTAGCCGTTAATGTTTGAATCGGATTTTGCTCACATTCCGTTTGGTCTCCTCCACTTGTTGGGGCATCTACTATCGGGCAGCTACAATTTGGAGCTGTAATGGTTATAGATTCCGAACAAGAATTTGCCGCTGTTGTGGTTACCGTGATATTGTTTCCAGCAGGGATATTGGAGATTGTCCAATTGTTACCGCCATTATCCGTTACCGTTCCTTCTGTGGCTGTTACGGTTCCGTTACTCACATCTACCGATACCGAATAAGTTGAAAGGTCAGCGGAACAAGTAGCACCTCCAGTGCTTTCTGTAATGGTAGGCGTATCTTGAATAGTAAGTACCACAGCTGTTCTGTTGTCACTTACACATGATGTTGTGTTATTTTCACTCTCCGCATAATACGTTACTGTTCCTACGGAATTTAGAGTTGGACTAGCAACTACAGTTCCACCCGTAGCAGCAGTATACCAAACTACACTAGACCCAGCTGGTGCCGTGGCTGTTGCCGTTAAAGTTTGAATAGGTGTTGCTTCACATTCCGTTTGGTTGCCTCCACTTGTTGGTGCAACCGGATTCGGTTCAATTGTTAAGCTGACCGCTGTTCGCGCATGGCTAACACAATTGGTGCTATTATTTTCATTTTCCGCATAATACGTTACCGTACCCACAGCATTTAAAGTTGGGCTTGCAACTATGTTTCCACCAGTTGCAGCATCGTACCAAGTAATAGAAGTTCCTGGTGCACTTGAAGCAGTTGCAGTAAGTGTTTGAGTTGGTGTTACCTCACATTCCGTTTGATCACCTCCACTTGTTGGTGCCGCAGGAGCCGCTTGAATCGTTAGGTTTACAGCCGTTCTTGTTGTACTTGTACATCCATTTACATCATCAACACTTTCAGCATAATAGGTAGTTGAACCAACCGTACTCCATGTGGGGCTTGCTACTACGTTTCCGTTAGAAGCAGCATCATACCACACTACACTTGCACCTGTAGGAGCTGTTGCCGTAGCCGTTAATGTCTGAATTGGATTTTGTTCACATTCCGTTTGGTCTCCCCCACTTGTTGGAGCATTTACTGTTGGGCAAGCACAATTAGGTGCATTGATGTTGATAACATCCGTACACGAATTTGCATCCGTTACGGTCACTGTTATATTATTTCCGGAAGGTATTGCTGAAATCGTCCAGTTATTTCCTCCGTTATCGGTTACCGTTCCTTCACTTGAAGTTACCGTACCTCTATCCACATCTACAGAAACCGAATACGTAGATAGGTCTGCAGAACAGGTTTGCGAACTAGGCGTAACCGAAATGGTTGGATTGGGATGCATTGTTAACGTTACCGCTGTTCTTGTTTCGCTCACACAACCACTACTTGTAGTTCTACTTTCCGCGTAATAAGTTACAGTTCCAACAGCATTTAAAGTTGGGCTTACCGCACTACCACCTGTAGCGGCTGTATACCACATGACCGTGGCACCTGCGGGTGCAGTTGCTGTAGCTGTCATGGTTTGCGTAGGATTCGCTTCACATTCTACCTGGTCACCACCACTTGTTGGAGCAGCCGGAATAGCATCAATTGTCAACGTTACCGCTGTTCTTGAAAGTGAAATACAATTTGTAGTATTGTTTTGACTTTCGGCATAATAGGTAACCGAACCGACCGAACTCCATTCTGGACTAGCCACAACATTACCCGCCGTAGGAGCATCATACCAAGTCAATGTAAAACCTGAAGGTACCGTTGCCGTTGCGGTTAAAGTTTGAATAGGATTTTGCTCACATTCCGTTTGGTCACCTCCACTTGTTGGTGGAGCTGGCGCAGGTTGAATAGTAAGAGAAACAGCTGTTCGTGTTAAACTAGGGCAACCTGTACTATTATCTTGACTTTCAGCATAAAAAATTTCAGTCCCGACAGAACTCCAATCCGGATTGGCGACTACGTTACCACCGGAAGCCGCATCGTACCACACTAAAGTTGAACCAGCCGGTGCAGTTGCAGTAGCCGTTAACGTTTGAATCGGGTTTTCTTCACATTCCGTTTGGTCACCACCACTTGTTGGTGCTACGGGTGCAGGTTGAATAGTTAAGGTTACTGCAGTTCTACCCACACTTGGGCATCCGTTTACAGTATCATTACTTTCCGCATAATAGGTTATCGTTCCAACTGTATTTAAAGTCGGGCTTGCCACAACATTTCCGCCAGTAGCCGCATCGTACCATATGATGCTTGCCCCTGATGGAGGTATTGCCGTAGCGGTCAAAGTTTGTATCGGGTCTTCTTCACATTCCGTTTGGTCGCCTCCACTTGTCGGAACTGGCGGAGCTGTATTTACCGTTGAAACCGCCTCGTCTGAAGTAGCATCCGAACAGCTTGCTGCTGGACTTGTGGCTATTGCACGATATCTATTACCGCTCATGGCGAGGGTTACATTCGTTACAGTAAGTGTGTTTGTAGTTACTCCACTATGTGGTGCTGTATTGGTTAAATCATTCCAATTAGTGCCATCAAAAAGCTGCCATTGAATAACACCTGACCCAGAAGCCGCTACGTTAAAAGTAACTGTACCGCCTTCACAAACAGCTTCATTTGTAGGCTGCGTGGTTATGGTAGGTGCATCATACACATTGACATTTAATCTTGTTCTTCCTCCTTCACAAGTAGCACTTCCGTTTACACTTGATTGCGTTACCCAAAAAGATTGTTGCCCTGCTGTTGACGTATCAGGAGTAGTCGTTCCCGGAATTTCATTTCCACCCGTTGCCGCATCGTACCATCTTAAATTCGTTCCGGTTGCATGCGAATCTAATTGTGCGGAAGCATCACCGATACAATAATCAACTGGTGAATTCACAGTGGGTGCCGTTGGTATAGCGTAAACTATCACGTCTATTTGCGTTCGTTCACTTTCACATGTGGTAGAATCATCTATTTGACTTACATAATAAGAAGTAGTTCCTGCAACGGCCGTATTAGGTGTTGGCGCTGTTGCACTAGCCGTTCCTCCTGTTGCTACGGTGTACCACTGTAAAGTATGATTTGAAAGTGCTGTTGCCACCAATGGTGTAGCCGTTTCTCCAACACAATATTCTATGGGGCTATCAGCTGCTGGTGGAGCGGGTCTTGGTATTTGGTAAAGATCTATTGATAAGAAATTTTCACTGGTACACCCATTAGAGTTTTGGGAATACACCGTATAGTTTCTAAAAAAATCAGCAGAAGCTGGTGCTGTGTAGGTCGTAACACCACTCGCTACCAAATTTCCGTTCCCGTCATACCAATTAGCTGTTTCACCACCCGCAACATCTACAGTTACGGACATCTCAGGAGGGGTATCTCCTTCGCAATATATGTATTCCGTTGAACCTGATGGTGGGTCTACATCATTCTCTACAGTGATATTAAAAGACCTTTCTGAAAAATTACCAGAAGCATCTCTTACAGTATATCTAATAGTAGTAGTACCAATATCAAATTGATCACCGCTATTAAGTCCGGTTCCATCCGTTCTGAAAATTACATAATCTGCTAATTCACAACTCGTATCATTAATATTCGTAACAACGGTTCCTGGAATCAACAAATCATCTAAATAAGCTTCCATACTAGAGTTGAACAATGAGGAAGATGAATATCTAATCCTTATTTGATAATTTCCAATTAAGTTAAAAGGAATAATTTCTTGTTGAACCCCTGTTGTCGTGTAAGTCTTACTAAAAAAATTAGTAGTAACCGTATTTCCATCCTCATCCAATATATCCAAATGAATAGAAGGAGAGTTCGTGACTGCAGATATACTATGAGAAAAAGTAATTTCTCCAAAGCCATTGAAGTAAAAAACCGGCGTTGTCATTGAACTTGCAAAAAAGGCATTACTAGATATTCCAGTGGAAACTAGATTACGGGAACCATTTATTTGGCCGCCATTAGTAATGGATGAACGCACAAACGTATAACATTGGTTAATAGCCGCTTCAAAATCCTGAAGTACGGGAGCTTCTCCTTCTCCAGGAGGACAGTTATCCGAAGCCGTTGGTTCTACCCAAGTATGTGGGGCAGTACATGTGTTAGGGTCTGCGGTTAAAGTTACATCAGTAGGGAAAGTATCAAAAACGGGATCTTGGTTATCATCTACCATTACATTAAAAGAACAAGTAGAAACATTCCCTCCCGCATCTTCGGCCCTATAAATAACAGCAGTAGTTCCCGGCAGAAAAGAATCTCCCGGACTATAATTGCTGGTAACGCTCACTGCATCTGCAGAAGCTGTGGGGGGTGTCCATGTTACTACAGCGCTACACTCATCGGTTGTATAGGTTACTACAACATCAGAAGGCGGACAATTAGAAAACGTTGGAGGTGCATCGACTGAAACTTCATTAGGAAAAAAAGCTTCGGTATCGGGAACGGGAATTTTCTCTACAAATTCAATATTCGTAGAAAAACTTGATAAGCTTGCCAGAAGCAAGATAGCAAAGAACACTTTTGGTAGGTTTCGCATAATTTATGTAAAACTTCAAGACATGCCCTAGATTTTATTCAATCTTGAGCATATGTAGTTATACATAACGCAAATTCCGCATCCTAATATTTGTAAATGCCAAAATTGTTGTGAATAATTAACAATTTGTTGTGTGCATGACTTTTAACAAGGTTATATTATTTAATAAAATGATAAAAACTTAAAAAACAGTGATTTAAAAAGTAGGTATTCAGCCACAAATATACCCTAGGGTATATAGAACCGAAGGCAGTACCAGTTATGCAATTATCGATAATCTGCACATCAAATTTTACTTAAAATATTGCCGAGGTCAACTACTGTTTTTTTTACCATTTCTGGTACCCGTTGTTATGTGTTTTATCCGTTAAAGGATACAATCCAACTATAGGCGTACCACCTTATACCTCATTCATAACTTATTCTTCAAAAACATCCATTGCTTGAATTGTGCGCTATATGCTTTATCCGTTAGCGGGTATAGACCTACAATAGACCTCCCTTTTTGAACTTCACTCATTACATAACTTTCAAACTGTGTCATTTGTAAACATTCATCGGCTACTATATCTGCAATTTCCGAGGGAATGACCATAACGCCATCATCATCTCCTACGATAAAATCACCTGGAAAAACAGCAACATCACCACAACCAATGGGCTCATTAACGGCAATAGCTTGGTGCAAAGTTAAATTGGTCGGAGCGGTAGGTCTGTTGTGGTAAGATGCAAAATTTAGGTCGGCAATTTCGGCCGCGTCTCTGAACCCACCATCCGTAACCATACCCTCAACCCCACGTACCATTAAGCGTGTAGCCAATATAGAACCTGCAGATGCCGCTCGGGCATCCTTTCTACTATCAATGACCAGAACATATCCTTTAGGGCATTCTTCCACGGCAACACGCTGCAAGTGTCTGGGATTTTGAAATACCGTAATAGGATTTAAGTCTTCCCTAGCAGGAATATAACGGAGTGTATAGGCCTTACCCACCATGGTAGGTTTCCCGCTCTTTACCGGCTTTACATCCTGTATAAATTGGTTCTTTAACCCCTTTTTAAACAAACAGGTAGCAATAGTAGCTGTGCTTACCTTTCTAAGTTTGTCCGTTGTGGTTTCACTTTTTTCTGCCATGTTCAGGTTGTTTAGGTTTTATTATTCTGCTTTTGCCCATGTCTCTTTTAGAAAGATAAGGTCCTTTTTCATTTTTGCATATACTTGGTCCTTATCCATAGTAATTTGTTTTGCACCGTGTTCAGCACCTCCAAGATCATATTCTAGGTGTAGCGATACAGGTACGTTTATCTTATATTTTTTTAATAAAGAAAAATAGCGATTAAAATCTACCATGCCTTCCCCTAACGGTGTATTTACCGGCTTCCATTGACCATTGACCTTTCCCCATTTAAAATCTTTTATAACTATTGACCTTATATACGGAGCAATACGCCGCAAATCCAATTCCCAACTCATACCTCCCTCTACAACTGCATGACGTATATCATACTGGCAACCCAAATACCTACTTTCGGGAGATGGCAATAAAGCAGGCATGTCCCAAATAGGAGCGCCAACATGGTTTCCTGCGTGATTCTGATAACACCCTATCAAATCTAGATTACCGTTTACCATCTCTAGTTCCTTAAAAAGTTTTCGGTAAGTTCGTTGACAATCCTCTATACTTTGGTCATCAGGATAACTGAGCCACCCGGTCCTATAATGTGTTATACCCAACTTACTAGCTGTTTTCAGTACTTTTTTGTCAACATCTGTTTTAAATTCGAGAACATTGGTTGTCATCATTTTTGGGCTAAGCTCATACTTTTTCATGGCCTCAATAGCCTTAGGCAAGTCGCGCTCCACATTTTCCGGAAGAATATGTCCCTTAGGCCTCACGGTTAAATCCAATCCATTAAACCCTATTTTAGAAGCTACCTCGGACATTTCTTCATACCCCAGAAATTGCAAGTGTTTTGAAAATAAATAAACCTGAAGGTCATTATCGGATTTATAGGGTCCTGATGAAAACGAACTTACCAGCGGCAAAACAGGTATTGCCAAGAGTCCAGAACCAGACTTTTTTAAGAAGTTTCTACGGTCCTGCATACGCTCAGAATTACTCATAATTAACTATTTAAGGTATATTTTTTTACTTAACATTTTGTTAATAGCCAAATATAGTTATATTTGGTAAACCAAATTGGTTAACCAATTTTTTAACAGATGAAGAAAAAAGAAAATTTTATTGTTATTCTAGTAGGCCTTTGTGGTACCGGAAAGAGCATTGCCGGTCAGAAGGTTGCACAAAAACTAGAAATCCCCTTTTTTGATGCCGATGTTGTTCTTCACCCTGAATTACAGGAAGATAAGAAAAATAATAATACTAACTCCAAATGGTTATCTGCCATTACAAACCTTATTGAAGAAGAGTTCTCAAAAAAGGGCTGTGTAGTTTCTTGCTCCATATTAAAGAAAGAACAACGACTACAACTTTCTGAGAATCTAGGCCATGAAATTGATTGGATTTTTATGAGCGGTACCTACGAAGCTATAAACCAACATCTAGAAACAAGTGGTACTCAACGACAAACTAAATCTTCACTAGAGTCCGACTTTCAACTTCTAGAGATTCCTAAGCGGGCTTTGACCGTAGATATTTCTTTTTCGGAACAGGAAATTGTAGATACCATCCTAAAATATCTAGCTCGCAAATACGGTTGAAAAGCCGTTTAAAACAGTAAACCGTTAAAATTCAATATATAATACCCCAATAATTTGCTCAACAAAAAAATATTTCTATTTTTGG
Organism: Zobellia sp. B3R18; assembly: GCF_018860715.1. Classification (NCBI taxonomy): domain Bacteria; kingdom Pseudomonadati; phylum Bacteroidota; class Flavobacteriia; order Flavobacteriales; family Flavobacteriaceae; genus Zobellia; species Zobellia sp. B3R18. Next base: position 100,252 of record NZ_JAHKQG010000011.1, read on the forward strand.
TAAACCAAACTGGTTAACCAATTTATTATCTGATTTTGGTCTATTACACAAACATGATAAAGAGCCAATTTAAAATTACTTTACAAATTCTAACCATATTATGGTTCGTATCCTTTAATGGATACACCCAAGAGCACCCTAGTCTTATATTAACAAAAGACGGAGTTCAGAAAATAAGAAAAGAATTAGGTAATGTGCCTCTTTTTGATGCTTCTTTAGAACACGTAAAAGCTGAAGTAGATGGGGAAATCGCCTTGGGTATAGATACGCCAATTCCAAAAGATTACTCCGGGGGGTACACGCATGAACGTCACAAACGCAATTTTCTAACCCTCCAAAAAGCTGGTGTACTTTACCAAATTTTAGACGATGAAAAGTACGCTGAATACGTAAAAGCAATGTTGTTTCAGTACGAGGCCATGTATAAAAATTTGCCCGTACATCCGCAAACGCGCTCCTATGCCCGTGGCAAACTATTCTGGCAATGCCTGAACGACTCCAACTGGTTAGTGTATGTTAGCCAAGCGTACGATTGCGTTTACAATTACCTTACTCAAAAAGAGCGCAAGCAGTTGGAGAAAAACCTTTTTAGACCTTTTGCCAATTTTATATCCATAGATAATCCCCAATTCTATAACCGTGTTCATAATCACAGTACCTGGGGAAACGCCGCCGTAGGCATGATCGGTTTAGTAATGGGTGATGATGAATTGGTACACCGTGCCTTATATGGTATTGAAGATGACGGATTACCTATAGATGCAAAAGATAATGACGGAGGATTTATAAAAACGGAAGGCCAAGAAGTAGGCTTTCTTGCCAATGTAAACGAACCTTTTTCTCCGGACGGTTATTATACTGAAGGCCCCTATTACCAGAGATACGCCATGTACCCATTTTTAATTTTTGCTCAAGCACTGCACAACGTAAGGCCCGAAGTAAAGATTTTTGAACATAAAGACAGCGTACTTCTAAAATCAGTAAATGTGCTTCTCAACCTTTCTGATGCGGATGGAGAGTTTTTTCCGTTGAACGATGCGCAAAAAGGAATGTCCTATAAATCACGTGAAGTGGTTACCGCTGTAGATATAGCCTACCAATACGGAGGGCACAATCCACAATTACTGAGTATTGCCAATGAACAAGGCCAAGTTTTATTGGATGACTCCGGACTAGCCGTGGCACTGGGTATTAGAAATGGTAAATCCACAAAATTCCAAAAAAAGTCCATCAATCTTACAGATGGTGCCAATGGAAACGAAGGTGGCGTAGCTATCCTTAGATATGGTAATGAAGACATGGCACTAGTATATAAATATGCCGCACAAGGATTAAGTCATGGCCACTATGACAAACTATCCTTTTCGCTCTATGAAAAAGGAACAGAAATAGTTCAGGATTACGGTTTGGCACGTTTTGTAAATATAGAACAAAAAGGAGGTGGCAATTATTTAAAAGAAAATAAAACTTGGGCCAAACAAACCATTGCCCACAATACCTTGGTACAAAACCAGACCTCGCACTTTAATGGAACATATGAAATTGGTAGCAAGCACCACTCAGAACTTTACTTTTTTGATGCTTCGGACATCAATCTAAAAATCGTTAGTGCGAAAGAAAGTAACGCCTATCCCGGAACGGAAATGCAAAGAACCATGGCACTTATTAAAATTGATGATTTTGAAAGGCCTTTTGTTCTGGACATTTTAAAAGTTGCGTCGCAAACAAAAAATCAATATGACCTCCCCTTCTATTTCATGGGACAAGTTATACAGACCAATTTTAACTTTAGTTTCCCTAAGATAGCAGAACCTTTAGGAAGTGAAAATGGCTATCAACATATTTGGTCGGAAGGTTTGGGCCATCCCAATGCAGACAATAGCAAACTAAGTTGGCTTGAAAATGGAAAGTTCTATACATTGACCACTACCAGCCAAAAAGAAGATGAACTACAATTTGTTCGTATTGGAGCCAACGATCCTGAATTTAATTTAAGGAGGGATGCAGGCCTTATCATTAGAAGAAAAAATACACAGAATACCACATTTGTTTCGGTAATAGAATCGCACGGAAACTATAGTCCGGTTTCTGAGTTTTCGGTTAACTCAAATAGTGCAATATCTAAAATAGAACTTGTGTCAGATACAAAAGAATACACGTCCGTAATAATACAAATCAAGGCTAATGGAGAAAAACTAATGCTCGTAATGGCCAACAATGATAAAGATCCGGACAAAGAACATACTATAAAAATTAAGAACAAGGAGTACCGCTGGACGGGTCCTTATATATTTATCAAAATCAAATAAATTATAGATTATGGAAACTTTTGGAGCAAGTAAAGAATTTTTAATAGGAGAAGATATCCCGTGGGAGACTGTAGGCGAAGGTGTTCAGCGTCAGATTATGGGGTATGATGATAAAATCATGCTTGTAAACGTAAAATTTGACAAAGGCGGAATTGGGCCAATGCATGAACACTATCATTCACAAGTAACCTATGTAGTTAGCGGAGAGTTTAAAATGACCATAGGCGAAGAAACAAAAATCCTTAAAGGAGGCGACTCTTTCTATATTCCACCTCATGTTATGCACGGGACAACATGCCAAGAAGCAGGGGTATTAATAGACGTCTTCAGTCCAATAAGAGAAGATTTTATGGCTAAAAAATAAGCCAGAGATTAAACAAGGGAGTCACCAGTGCAAGTGATAGCACCACAACTACGGCCCGTACTCCCTTTCCACAAAGACGGTTTAGATGATATTCAATTATCATTTTAACAAAATGTAGTTCTTTAAAATAGTAGATAGCCAATTTTAACACCAACTTTTCTTAATATTAATTTTTATTTAACAAACTATTAAGTTATATTTGGTAAACCAAATTGGTTAACCAAAATGGAAAACCAATTAAAATATAGAATTTAGGCTAATATTAATTAAAGAAACAATTCATGAAAGTATAAGGTACCCAATAAAAAAAGGATGGGTGCACGCCCATCCTTTTAAACTGAAATTACTTCATTCTGAAGGGAAGTAATACTAAGAACATGTACATTTTACTATACACGCTCATTACAAAAATACAAAAATTCAGGGATCTTAATGAGTTTCGTGCATTAGTAAGTTGAAGATTGAATGAGATGATGCTGATCATCCTCATTTGGGGCTCTAGCCTTAAACCGATGAACATTACTAACTTAACATTATTCAAATGAATTTAAAAACTCAACTAACACTTATAGCTTTATTGTGTCTCAACATATCGCTATTTGCCCAAGATGGATCTGCCATAACCGGTACGATCGTAGACGAGGCCAACGTACCTATTCCCGGTGTAAACGTAATTATAACGGGAACTACAACAGGTACTTCCACAGACTTTGATGGACTTTATTCTATTAACGCTTCCAGCGGAGATATTCTTCAATTTTCCTACATTGGTTATGTAACTCAAAACGTAACCGTAGGCAGTCAGTCAACCATAAACATAACCATGGTTGAAGATGCCGCTCTATTGGAAGAAGTTGTAGTAGTGGGTTATGGTACGCGAAAAAAATCGCACCTAACCGGAGCTGTTTCAAAAGTAGGCGGTGACGAAGTAGCCGCTATTCAAGCGGCCCGTGTAGATGATGCATTGGCCGGTAAATTACCAGGTGTATTAATCCAAAATCAAGATGGTGCGCCAGGTGCAGATCCAAAGATTCAGGTAAGGGCTGCTTCATCTATCTCAGGAGATTCCAGCCCATTGATCGTTGTAGACGGCTACCCAATTTCAGGAAGTCTAGCCACAGTTAACCCTAACGATATTCAAAGCTTAGAGGTTTTAAAAGATGCTGCTTCTGCCGCAATTTATGGCTCTAGGGGAGCTAACGGTGTAATCCTGATTACCACTAAAAAAGGTAGGTCGGGCAAAGCTACTTTTAGCTATAACGCCTACACCAGTTTTTCCAGCAAATACAGAGACAACATACTTGCTTCAGGACCTGAATGGGCGGAGCATTCACGAGCCGAAATTGCTGCGGGTAACTGGGCCGGTACGGTAGAGACTAATGATCCTACTTTCTTGGAATATAGATTAAATGCTTATGAAAATTCTCCAGGAGCAATAAGCCCAGAAGATTGGCTTTTTCAAAATGGAAGCACCGTTAGCCATGATTTTAGCATGAGCGGAGGAACAGATGATGTAAATTATTTTGCTTCTATAGGCTATCAAAATGCCGAAGGTGTTGTTAGAACACAAGGCTATGAAAGACTCAACGCACGTTTAAATATTGACGCCAAATTAGGAGAGAAATTTAAAACCGGATTAAATTTCAATGGTTTTACTTCTCATAGAGACATTTTAGGTCACGATATGAGAGATTTATTAAGATCCTATGGTGTACATCCAGTTTATCATACTAATGAATCCATTGCTTTTGTTCAACAATTAGACGCTCAAGCTCAAGCCTTAGGACTGGCACCATTTGACAATGGTTATAGAGGTTCTGGTTACGAAGCGAATAGTATCTACACTCTAGAACCAGGAATGGCCGCACAAGATTGGCATTATGGTAGAGCTAACAATGGTATTGGTGGTTCCGGTGATGCAGGTCCTGCCGCTAAGCTTGACAATACAGATAGTTGGGAAAAAACATTTTTCGGAAATGTTAGTGGTTACTTACAGTACAGTATTATAGACGGATTAAACATTAAAACCGTACTAGGTGGAGACCTTAGAGATACCCAAGCTTATCAACACAGATTACTTGGATTTGACTCCAGGGCAAGAGATTCTCAAACTTACAGAGATCAAACAGATTTAAAAGTATCTTCTGTACTAAGTGAAACTACGCTTAACTATGCCAAGGTAATAGGCAAACACGATATTTCTGGAGTTGCTGGTCTTGAATTTCAAACCACAACTTTTAAAGGAACTGCTTTAGACGGTGCAAATGTACCAGAAGGCGATATTCTAAATTACAACCTATTTACCCCTGCGGACATAACCGTGACCGAAAGAGACGAAACTAGAGTAAGAGAAAGTGTTTTCGGAAGAGTTAACTATGCCTATGACGATCGTTTCCTAATATCTGCTTCAGTTAGAAGAGATGGTGATTCTCGTTTTGGAGCCAATAAGAGATATGAAACTTTCCCAGCCCTATCTTTAGGATGGAACATTCATAATGAAGCCTTCTTAGAAAACAGTGAAACTTTAAGTCAGTTCAAACTAAGGTTCAGCACAGGTTCCCTAGGTACAACTTCTTTCTTAGGTTCTTATGATGCCTTAAGCCTTTTAGACCCTCAAGCAACAGTTTATGGAACTGGTTTTCTAATTCCTGACAACGTAGCAAATGCAGATTTAACGTGGCAGACCAACACGGAGACCAACTATGGTGTTGATTTAGGTTTGTTTAACAACAGAATTAGATTGGGTGTGGATTATTACACTTCCGATATTGAGGATATCTTAATTAACCAAAGTGTTTCCGAAGTATTGGGAACCACTTCAATTGTTCTCAATTCCGGAGATGTTAGAAGTTCCGGTTTAGAATTTGAATTGAATGCGAGCGTTATACAATCAGATAATTTCTCTTGGAGTTTTGGAGCCAACCTATCTACAGTTGAAACCGAAATTACAGATTTGGGAGGTTTGGACGAACTACCTCAAGCCATCTACGGACAAAGTGGTAGAGGCCCTGTATTTAGAAACTATGTAGGTGGAGAAATTGGTGAAATGTGGGGATTAGAAACCATTGGAGATGTTGAAATGAGATATTTAGCAGATGGAACAAGACACCCAAACAATCAATCCGGGGAATCCTATATTGTAGATCAAAACGGTGATGGCGTTATAGACAACACAAAGAGTGTTGAAGATGGTGGAGATTTAGTGAAAATAGGACAGAATACACCTGATTTTTACTGGGGTATGTCTCATAATCTTAATTACAAATCTTTTGATATGTCCTTTCAACTTCAAGGATCTCATGGAGCGGAAGTTTACAATATAGACCCTTTATACTACGAATCGCAATGGGGCGGAAGATTAGTAAGCACTTTTGATGCCGTTGGAGCTTTTGAAGATGATGGCGTAACACCAAAAGGTGATGGTATTGCCGATCACAACGGTGAGTTCTATACAGCTAACAGAAACCAAACAGATGCCGTAATACAAGATGCTTCTTATGTAGCCTTGAGAAACTTAACTATTGGTTACACATTAGATTCTGATGTAACGAGTCAAATAGGTATAAACTCCGTTAGATTATATGCCGCCGCAACTAACTTATTGTACTTATGGGCAGATAATTATACTTCATATAACCCAGAAGGTGTACAGACTGCAGGTAGTGATTACTTAGGACCAACAACTTACGGTGCTCAAGTAGGTGCAAGTCCAATTGTAAGAAGCTTTACTATCGGTTTAAATGTTAACTTTTAAATAAAAGAAATGAAAAACATATATAAATTATTGGGATTGTTGCTAATCATAACCGCATGTGATAGTGATCTAGATCAAGTTCCGCCAAATATTGCCAGTTCAGACTCTTTAACAGATTTTGATGGTGTTTTAAATGCGGCATATTATTATCAACTTGGTACCACTACGCCAATGGCAGTAATGGGTGAATTTAGAGCGGACAACGCTTTTATGGATGAAGCTCCTTATACAGAGTTCGATACCTATAACGGAGGTATAACCGCTATGGAAGACCAATTCTTTGGCCCTTTCTACACCGCTTTGTACAAATCCATATTAAGTGCAAACAATGTAATAGAAAACTCAACGAATGTTACAGATATAGCCGAAGCAAAATTTCTTAGAGCCTTATCTTACTTTAAGTTGGTTCAAGTTTTTGGCGATGTTCCTGTAAACTTGTCAGCAGCACCTAGCCTAACAGATTCATCTATTTTAGAAAGACAACCCGCTACTAATGTTTATAATAACGTAATCATTCCTGATTTAAAGGATGCAATTGCCGCTTTGGACATTGAAATTGTAAACGGAAGGGCCTCTAAATATGCCGCTCAAGGATTGTTGGGAAAAGTATATGCCACTATGGGCGATTATTCTAGTGCCGAACCTCATTTGGCCGCCGTTGTAAACGGAGCCGCAGCTGCCGGAATAAGCCTTAAGGATAATTTCAGCGAGGTTTTTGGTGCCGCCAATGAGGTAGAGAATTCTGAAATAATATTTTCTTCGCAAATAGAAAGTTCTATTACAGACGAATATTCATTTGCTTCTCGCTTCTGGAACTGGTTTGTGGGAGACGATTCAAAAGCTGATTTTCCAGTTGACCCGGACCTAGTTGCCGCATTTGATGAAAGTGGTGCTAACGGTGGTGGTACAGACTTAAGAAAAGCAGTAACGCTTGACTCCTTGGGTACTACTGCCATAAAATTCCCAAAAGAAGGAGGTTTAGGTGGTGATCATGACTGGATTGAACTAAGGTTAGCTGATGTTATTTTATTATATGCTGAAACATTAAACGAAAATGGTGCTCCCGCTACAACCGTATTACCCCTATTGGACGATATAAGATCACGAGCCGGTTTAACCAGCTTAACCGGAACCATAACCACACAAGCAGATGTGAGGCAAGCCATTCTTGATGAAAGAAGATTAGAGTTGGCCTTTGAAGGACAAAGATGGTTTGATTTGGTAAGAACAGGTTCTGTAGATGCCGAAATGGGAGAAACAATTAATAGCAATTACCATTTATTCCCAATTCCAATCTCAGAAGTATTGGCAAGTGGTGGTGTTATTACCCAAAACCCTGGTTACTAATTACAGTACCAAAGGTTAATGAACTGATAACGAACGTCTAAAAACATTCGTAATAAATACAAATAAAGAATAGTAGAATTGTTGTTTTGAGTTAGATTGAGAGTAATTTTGCCGACTCGCTCACCACGGGTCGGTAAAATTCAAAAAACGCTTAGAACACCCATAAAATCGTAACTTTTTTAATTCAAGAAATACTTTTTTTGTAGTTTAGAATTTTATAATTTTAACAAACCAATCTGGTTAACCAATTTACAATATACATCAAATATGAAGTTAGAAATACTTACAAAACATGAGAACAAAGAAGTTCAAAATGCAATCATTTCTAATATTCGTGATTTAATCAATTACAAAAATCTAGAACCAGGTGATAAGCTGCCTGCAGAACGTGTACTTTCCGAAAAGTTTGGTGTAAGTAGAAGTAACGTTCGCGAGGCCATTCAAAAGCTTGAGTTCTACGGTATTTTAAACTCAAAACCGCAGAGCGGAACGTTCATTGCCGAGATTGGTCAAATTGCCATGAACGGTATGATAGATGATATTTTGAGTTTGGAAGATCAAGATTTCAAATCATTGGTTGAAACTAGGATTTTACTGGAACTAAAAACGGTTAAATTGGCTGCTTTAAGAAGAACCGACGAAGACCTAGAACGCCTAAAATCTGCTTTTGATGCTTATAAGACCAAGATGATAGCTGGCGAAGATTGTTTGGAAGAGGATTTGCTCTTTCACCTTGCCATAGCTTCGGCAAGTAAGAATAGTACAATGAATACCCTTATGCTATTGATAACCCCAGAGATTATCGTTGCATATGATAAAGACCGTGTCTGTGATGGGGATGTTGCATTGGCAGAAGTAAAAAAGCACGAAGACATCTATTTGTCCATATTGGAACAAAACCCGCAAAGGGCCAAAGAAACAATGAAATTACACTTTGCCAAATTGTACGATTACATTTATGGCGAAGACAGAAAAGTAAAAATACTAGAAGGATAAAAGTGCACGATTTATCTTTTTACTATTCGTACACTGAAGGGAAACTAATACTAAAAAAAACTTATCCAATGAAGGTAAACGGCTAAAGTCGAACATACCAATCCTATTACACAACACGTATTTAAACATCTTAAATACAGGCTTTTAGAACTAATAATTCTCCTATCCCATAGAACTAGGACAGCCATTCGTGTATCCAATTATAAAGAATAATTTAAAAAAACGAAGATGAAAGTCAAAGGTTTAAGATGGTGGGTTATAGCCCTAATTTGTTTGGCAACGGTCATAAATTATATAGACCGTACCGCTTTTGGTGTTATGTGGCCAGAGATGGGCAAAGATTTGGGAATGGATGAGTCGGATTATGCCATAATGCTCAATGTTTTCATGATTACCTATGCTGCCGGAAAGTTTCTATCCGGTAAGCTTTATGATATGATAGGTACCCGTATGGGGTTTGTCGTTTCCATAGTAGTGTGGTCCGTAGCGTCAATATTACACGCTTTTGCCAGAGGCCTAATTTCTCTAACACTTTTTAGGGCTATGCTAGGTTTAGGCGAAGCAGGTAACTGGCCAGGCGCGGTTAAAAGCAATGGCGAATGGTTTCCCGTTAAGCAAAGGGCCATTGCACAAGGTATTTTTAATGCAGGTGCATCGTTGGGAAGTGTAATAGCACCCGTACTGATCGCTTATTTATATGGTCATTTCGGATGGCGTTCAACCTTTATCATCATTGGAGCCATTGGGTTGTTGTGGGTCATTCCGTGGTTGTTCATCAACAAGGCCAAACCGGAGAAACACCCATGGATAACAGAAGAAGAACAAAAACTGATTCTTGCCGATAAAATTGCTTTAGGCCCTTCAACGGAGGAAAAGGAAAAAGGCCTTTCCGTGGCAAAAATCCTAAGCTACAAAGAATCATGGGGAGTACTTTTGTCCCGCTTTTTTATAGAGCCTATTTGGTGGTTGTTCGTTGGTTGGATGCCACTTTACCTCAACTCTAAATTTGGTTTTAGCATTGAGGAAATAGGGTCTACTATTTGGATTTCCTATCTAGGCGGTATGGCGGGCAGCATCATAGGAGGCTGGTACTGCGGTAAACTCATGGAGACCAAAACTGTAGATGCGGCAAGAAAGATTACGATAACCATTGGCGGGGCATTGATTTTCATGGGTCTACTCGGAATAATTTTCTTAGTAACGGAAAAGAACCCTATGACGTTTATTTATATCGTGGCAGTGGTACTCTTTGGCTTTCAATTTGCCATCGGTAATATTCAAACTATTTCAAGTGATCTTTTCCGCGGACCATCTGTGGGTACTTTGGCAGGTTTGGCAGGTACCGTTGCGGCAGTATCGGTTATCATAATGAACTCATTGATTCCTATGATTGCATCCGTATCATATACCCCCGCATTTATTGTCATCGCGGTACTAGCTCCTCTTGCAGTACTATCAATATTTGGATTAATAAAGAGAATACGACCCGTAGAATTGGAGTCGGTTTAATACATATAAAAATTCACTAACAGTAACTAACATAGAAATGAAAGGAAAAGTAGCAGTAATAACAGGAGCAACAGGTGGAATAGGTTTCGCCGTGGCAAAAAGATTAGGGCAAGATGGCTATACCGTTATCCTTAACGGCATAGACAATGAAGCCGGTGCGCAGAGAGTAAAAGAACTATCTACAGAGGGCATTGATGCGGAATATTATGGTTTTGATGTCACCAATGAAGAAGCCGTAACCAAAAACATAAAGGCAATTGGCGAAAAGTACGGAAAAATAGATACCCTTGTAAACAACGCAGGTGGTCTAGGTGGCCGATCTAGATTTGAAGAAATGACCACGGAATTTTATAGATCTGTTATGGCGCTAAATCTAGATTCTACATTTTTCGCATCAAGAGCAGCTATACCTTTCCTTAAAAAAGGAGAAGATGCATCCATCATCAACTATACCTCAAACGCAGCTTGGACCGCTGGCGGACCAGGAGCTGGGATCTACGGAACTTCTAAAGCAGGTGTTCATACCATTACCAAAGCTTTGGCAAAAGATTTGGCCGAATACGGTATTAGGGTAAACGCGGTATCTCCAGGTACTATAGACACCCCTTTTCATGCACAGATCAAAGCTACAAAACCAGAAGTTTTTGCTTCATGGGCCAACAGCATTATGTTGGGTAGATTAGGTCAGCCTGAAGATGTTGCCGGTGTGGTATCTTTCCTAGCGAGCAGCGATGCCAAATTCATTACCGCAGAAACCATCCAAATTGGTGGTGGGCAAGCTTTAGGAATCTAACGGTATATATCTAAAACTAGCACTTAAGAACAGTAATACAGTAACACAATTTGAAATGAAAAAAGTAGTAACCTTTGGAGAAATAATGTTGCGTTTAGCTCCTCCGGGATTTTTAAGATTTTCACAAGCCAATACTTTTGATGTTGTTTATGGCGGAGGCGAGTCTAACGTAGCCGTATCGCTCGCCAATTATGGCGTTCCCGTAGATTTTGTGACGCGTTTACCAAAGAACGATATTGGGGAATGTGCACTTATGGAAATGCGAAAAAGAGGCGTAGGAACGGATAAGATTGTCTATGGTGGCGACCGTCTAGGAATTTATTTTCTAGAAACGGGTGCCGTTTCCCGTGGGTCTAAAGTGGTTTATGACCGCGCTCATTCCGCTATTTCTGAGATAGAATCCGGTATGATAGACTGGAATTCTGTTTTTGAGGGTGTGGAGTGGTTTCACTGGACAGGTATTACACCAGCTATCTCACAAGGTGCTGCAGATGTTTGTTTGGAAGCCGTGAAAGCGGCCAGTGCAAAAGGCATAACTATTTCAACCGATTTGAATTACAGGGCCAAGCTTTGGAACTATGGAGGTGATAGAGAAGCTATCATGACCGAACTTACTTCTTACTGTGATATTATTTTAGGGAACGAAGAAGATGCAGAGAAACACTTTGGTATTCACCCTGAAGGTCTTGATGTTCATAAGGATGGTGCCGATGTTAAAGCGGAAGCATTCTTATCAGTCTGTAAGCAAATGATGAAAAAATTCCCAAAGGCAAAAAAGGTAATTACAACGTTAAGGGGCTCTATTTCTGCTTCTCACAATACGTGGGCCGGTGTATTATGGGATGGTTCCAAAATGTACGAAACACGTCAGTATCAAATTACGGATATTGTGGATCGTGTTGGTGGTGGTGATTCTTTTATGGGCGGTTTGATTTACGGATTGTTGAAATACCCGGAAGATGACCAGAATGCTCTAGACTTTGCCGTAGCGGCATCCTGTTTAAAGCATACTATAAAAGGTGATGCCAACTTGGTTACCGTAAGTGAAGTAGAAAAGCTAATGGGCGGTGACGCTTCAGGAAGAGTTGCCCGCTAATATTTAAAACTTGAAACATGGCTTCTAAAAAATCGATATTGATTATTTGTGGTGGAGGCCCTGCTCCGGGCATTAACGCTGTAATAAGCACAGTAGCCAAAATTTTTCTGAAAGATGGCTATCGCGTACTGGGACTTCACGAAGGTTTTAAGGGAATTTTTTCCGAGGAACCCCAAATAAAGGAATTCGATTTTCCCCATGCAGACCGTATTTTTAGTCGAGGTGGTTCTACTCTTATTATGAGTAGATTTAAACCCAGCGATGAAAAAATAAACACGAAGCTTTTTTCCGATAATAATGTAAAACTATTGGTTAGTATTGGCGGTGATGACACCGCCTCTACGGCCAATAGAATTACGGGGTACCTGTCCAAGGAAAACATCTTCATTTCAAACATTCACGTACCCAAAACAATTGATAATGATTTGCCCCTACCCGACCGGAATCCAACTTTTGGATTTCATTCGGCCAAGGACGAAGGTGTTCGTATTGGTAATACCACCTATGAGGACGCCCGTACCAGTCAAAACTGGTTCGTTATGTCTACCATGGGTCGTTCTGCCGGGCATTTGGCATTTGGTATAGCCACCAGCTGTCATTTTCCCATGATGGTCATTCCCGAAATGTTCAACAAGACTTCCATCACTTTTGACAAGGTGGTTCGCTTGATTATTTCATCCATCATAAAGCGAAAAATACTGAACATTAATTATGGTGTAGCACTGGTTAGCGAAGGTGTTTTTCACATTATGCCGGATAGCGAACTGGACCATTGCGGCATTAACTTTACCTATGATGATCACGGCCATCCGGAATTGGGCAATGTAAGCAAGTCTCACATCTTTAACATGCTGGTCCAATCAAAATTGAAAGAACTGGGCGTAAACATAAAAAGTAGACCTGTAGAACTTGGCTATGAGCTTAGATGTTGCAGACCTATAGGGTTTGACCTAACTCTTTGTACACTCCTGGGGCTTGGCGTAAAAAAACTATTTGACCAAGGCGTTAGTGGTTGTATTGTTACCGCAAATTCCAAAGGTGAAGTAACGCCGTTATTTTTAGAAGATTTACAAGGCGAAGATGGTAAAATTGCTCCTCGTCTAGTAGACATAGATTCGGAATTTGCTCGACTTTGTTTTCAGAACATGCACTTTATTGAGGAAGCCGATTATGAAGCTGCAAAAGCCTATTTACCAGACCCTGAACGCTATGATTTCAATAAAATCCTAGCTTAATTGGCGTAGTCATTAAGTTGAATACAACTTACATTTTACCTCTTCCCCAAAAAGTATTATATCACCAAAAAGTATCCCAACATGGCAGAACAAAAGACTAGTTTTTGGAAAAAAATAATCGCCTTGGCACTTGCTTTTGGTCCGGGTATTTTTGCCATTGGGTATACTATTGGAACAGGAAGTGTAACCTCTATGATCGTAGCGGGCAGCACCTATGGTATGCAGTTGTTATGGGTTTTGGTATTAAGCTGTATCTTCTCTGGAATGCTAATGTACGCCTATGGAAATTATGCATTGGTAACCGGAGAAACGGCCCTATACGCGTTTAAAAAACATCTAAAATGGGGAAAACCCATTGCCATTTTAATCATTCTGGGCGTTTCGTTCGGGCAGTGGAACTCACTCATGGGAATACTTGGTATTTCGGCAAATATCATCTTTGAGATATTTTTGATTTACTTCCCCTCATTGGCCGATCATCAATATGAGTTGGTTCTGACCATTGCTATTTTGGTTATTGCAATTATGTATCGTTTTCTGTTAATAGGAAAGTATGTTTTCTTCGAGAAAATATTGGTGATTTTCGTTACGATTATGGGACTCTCATTCTTTGTTTCCCTTTTTATGGTCTATCCCTTACCTATAGAGGTTGCCAAAGGGCTTATCCCCACTGTTCCAAAAGTAGAAGGAGGAGGAATGATGGTTGCCGCTTTTGTGGGCACCACTATGGCAGCAGCAACTTTCTTGTCCCGTCCTTTATTCGTTAAGGGAAAAAAATGGACCATTGCGCACCTTAAGCAACAAAAAAAGGATGCCATAATAGCGGCCTCACTTGTATTCGTAATCAGTGCGGCTGTAATGGCCGTAGCCTGTGGAGCACTATTTCACCAAGGCCAGCCCGTTACCAAAGTTTTGGATATGGTAAACACCTTGGAACCCGTTGCCGGAAAGTTTGCACTTACCCTTTTCTTTTTTGGTACGTTAAGCGCCGGTCTTTCCTCTATTTTCCCCTGTTTACTTATCGCTCCCATTCTCCTTGCGGATTATCAATCCGGCGAATTGGACACAACCTCTAAGCAATTTAAGACCATTACCGCCATTGCTTGTCTATTTGCTCTAATAGTGCCCGTATTTGGAGCCAACCCTATTGAAATGCAGATTGTTTCTCAGGTTTTTAATGTTTTTGTGCTACCTCTGGTAATCTTGGGAATCATACTGCTGTGTAACAACTCCAAATTGATGCACACACATAAAGCCGGACTTCTTCTTAACATTGGGCTTTTCGCCGCGCTATTCTTCTCTATTGTAATCTCTTATAACGGAGCTATAGCCCTTTTGGACTATTTCTAAAATGGTATTGAATGCTGTTCCAGCGTCCCATTTTCTTATCAATGTTGCTGAGTCCCTACGAAAATACAGTTAGTTTTAAATTGCATACAGTCAAGGTCTTCCGCGTCATTTCAAGACCTTTACCTTAATGATACGAATTACAAATTGTATCAAAAACAATTTATTACTAATCATAAAAACCACAAGATATGTTACGTTGGACAGTTATATTTATCATATTAGCCATTATTGCAGGAGTATTCGGATTTGGAGGAATCGCTGCAGGTGCCGCTAGTATTGCCAAGATTTTATTTTTCATCTTTATCGTACTTTTTATAATCAGCTTGATTATGGGACGTAAAAAGATTTAGAGACCAATAACTCATACACTAAGGATTAAAGGATGGCTTTTGGCCATCCTTTTTTTTGCAAGAACGCTGAACAATTTCCTGCTCTTCAATTTTAAATATATCCAAAAATAACATACAAAAAGGCCCGAGCGTAAATGCCCGGGCCTTCTTACTTTTTAAACTACAACTGTATTACCAGCTTGCAATTTCTGCTTTCAGCTCTTCTTTTCCTTTTCCAACTTTTTCCTGTACCCTTCCGAGCATTTCATCAAATTTGCCTTCGGAATAGGTTACGTCGTCATCGGTAAGGTTTCCGTATTTCTGTTTTAGTTTTCCCTTTACTTGGTTCCACTTTCCTTCTAATTGTTCTTGATTCATCTTTATTATTTTATGTGATTAAACTTCAACTTAACTATACTTAAAATTAGCAATGAAAATTGCCAACAAGTAATACAAAAGAATAGATTCTTAATCTTATTAATTATAAGGCTTGTCTAGCGCAGCACTGTCATCATCCATAAACTTTACAAAATCCGAAGGATTGTGAATAGGAATAAATCGTTCTCCTTTTATAACTACCGGAAAAGCTAAAGTTGATGGGGATTTCACCAGAATACGCAACCAATCATGCTCATCTAAATCTACCTTCTCGTTCCCATATTTTTCTTTAAAATCAGGATGATCCTGATTTACCAATTTTCCCACAGGTACGTTCATATTATGAGCAATTTCCGCCCATTGGGTACCCGTTACATTTGTTTTTGAAATATCTATAGCCAGAATATCTTCATCTGCAGATTCTACGTAAGCATACGTTTGTTTACCGATTGAATTTTCTGAATTATAATATAGCGTTATCTTCTTTTTATCTTTTGAAATGACTCCCATATCCTTGAATTTTAGTTTCTAAATTACCTCCTTCAAAGTACTTTTTCCCTGCCTTGTAGATTACCTCTAAAAAATTAATTTTTTCTCCTTTTATTTTTTCCGTTACCTATAATAGTAGAAGTTAAACCGTCATTAACATTTAGCCACAGATAATTAAAAAAGGACTTTGTGGGGTCTCTTTCTGCTTCAATACCGCCATATCTGTATCCGTTTTCATCGGTATTGGAGCCGTCGTTCACAAATATTCTTCCTATTGCCGTCAATACTTTATTTATGCGCAGACGGTCTTTTTTTAAGACTGAAAATTCAAAATCTTCATACTTCATTTTCATATCGCCTGCGGACGAAACCGCATCTCCGCTTATGGTAAAATAGAGTTCTTGAATTTCGCCTTTGGCACGTACCCGTAAATTGGATTCTAAAAAAGGATTGATGTTCTTTGAATTAAAACTTTTTACGGTACCGGAAGCCAAAAATGCATCTCTGGTATTTTTAGAATCAAAAGACCAGTTTAAGGTTATTGGGGCTTCGCCCATGAGCAAAGCTCTGGCGGCAACACTGGTTTTCTCCTTTCTTTCCGGTACATTTTGAATGTGAAGGATTTTAGCATTTACATCACCAAAAACAATTTTACCGGGAGTCGTTTCCCTATTCACTCGCTCACTATAAGTAATTGCGCCATCCTGTATCTGTATTTCGGGAACATCTAGCTGTATAGGCAGTTTACGAATGGCTTCGCTGTACATTTTCTTTCTCTCCAAATCATCGGCCACTAGCTTATCTCTGTACATTTCTAAATTGGGTCCCTGCAAAGTCCCCTTTCCGGTACGCACCCAATATTTAGCATCGGCATAACCAAAAGCAATCTCATCAAAATCTACTTGGGGAATTTTTAAATCTATATAGTCATGTTCTTTTCGCAAGTGCGCAGACAGCTTGGTCTTACTATATTTTGATTTTAGTTTTAAGTCCGTTACCCGGAGATGGCCTTGGTCCAAATGAATTTCATTTACGTTTAGCGCTTCGTAGGGACCTAAATCCGCGTAAAGCGAATTCCCATTAAATTTTACATCGGAATAGGCAACGGGAATTTTGGAATTAATACGATTCCTATCTGTAACAACCTCATCCATTTCAAAAAAAACCGAGTCCAATTTCATAGCCACACTATCTTCTGGGTTCTTAAACAGGGTTACAGAACCATTCTTGATGTTGATGCGGTCTATATGAATGGACTTTTTAAGCCCTATACTATCATTTTTTGATTTTGTGGCCTTGTCTTCTTTTCCTTTTAAATAGTATTTTAAAACCGGCTTATCTACATTGATATTAGTGAGCGTTATTTTCTTGTTGAAAAGAAACTGCCAATAGCCCAACCCCACAACCTCCAATGCTTCTATTTTTGCGGATGCCCTAGGCCTGATAGAATCCGAAATTCCAATGTTCAAATCAATAGTATTCAGTTTTGTCGTTCCTGTCAAAACGTTTACATCTATGTCTTCATATGCCAATTGAATATGTGGTGGCAATTTGGTCTTTAAAAAATTCGCGATGGCATCCTTTGCCAGAAGTTGGGCCCCAAGTAAGGTTAGGGCCACGAGTACCAGTAATACCAAAATGATACGGGAAATAATTTTTATGGTTCGCTTCTTATGCATTGTTCAAGTTTAATTTGGCAACGAAACCCTTAGGCATCCTCCCCAATTTTAAAATTCCCTCTTTAAACCTTAAAATGAGTGTGCTTTCCAATTTATAATTAACCGGTTAGGTAAAAGGGTTTTAATCTACAGCAGGGTTTTATATATTATGTCTCATTAATGTAAACACGTATAATTTAGGTTTTGTATTACTTTAAACTATTCATATTCTTCATGGCTTTTGTCCAATTAAATGCACAACATACAGTTCCCGATGTCATAAAAAATGAGGCCCGGATTGCGCTATCGCACTACCCGGAATTGGAACAAACACCCATAACCTTTAAAATTGTAAAGAAGATCAAGCAATCTACCATGCAGGCGCAGCCCAAATTCAACAGTCTTTTTAAAGGACGAAAGAAGCGTGCCTATGTTATTCTAATAAGTGAAAAAATAAAGATTTCCGATACCGTCTTTTTTACCAAAGATGTACCAAGTGACATTATGATCGGTTGGTTGGGGCATGAACTAGGGCATGTAATGGATTACAGGAACCGCAGTACCCTAAATCTTATTTGGTTTGGCCTTAAATATTCATTTTCCGGCTCATATATTAAAGAAGCGGAACGCGCAGCGGATACTTTTGCCGTTGCCCACGGAATGCACGATTATATTCTAAAAACGAAACATTTTATTCTGGATCATGCCGAAATTGAAGAAAAGTACAAAGAACGTATAAGACGTTATTACTTGTCTCCCGAAGAGATTATGGCCATTGTAAAAGAAAGGGAGACTACTGAAAAGAAACCCTAATCTCCTTACAGCTAAAACTCACCCCTATGGATTCACAAAAGCTTCCCATTCCTTAAATTTCTCCTCGCCCATAACACGCTCCATTTTTACTTGTCCGCCTTTCTTTTTATTCTTTCCGTTCCAGTCATGAAAAACGGATGGCGGCACGGTTACGACCTTTACACCCTTTAATGCTTTGGAACGTGCCACTTTATAGTTCTTATTGGCATTTTTAAGAGATTCGTCCAACGCATTGGCCAATTCAATAGCATCTGTTTTGTCTTCCGTGCCCAGATACCAGCAGTGGTAAAACTCACCGTCTATTCGTTTGGCGCATAAGGTATATTCCGGAATTCGGATACTGAATTTTTCTTCCAACTCCTGCACTCCGGCATCCATTTTATTTACTGATAATTGAGAACCCACCGTATTCAGGAAGAACTTGGTTCTACCCGTTATTTTTATTTCTGCGCGTTCTACATTCGTAAATTCAATGGTATCCCCTATTAGGTAGCGCCACGCTCCGGATACGGTACTTATAATCAATACATAATCCTGACCTTCTTTAACTTCGGAAAGTTTTAAGGAGGGCGCATCATCACTTAGCGAACCATCTGGTTGAATGTATTCCGGCTCAAAAGGAACAAATTCAAAATAGATACCGGAATCCGTAGAGAGTTGCATGGCATCAGTTTCGGGTCGGGCTTGAAATGCTATAAATCCTTCCGAAGCCAAATAGGTGTCTATTACGGTTACGGGTTTGCCCAGCAACGCATTAAAACTTTTTTTATACGGCCCAAAAGCCACCCCGCCCGAGGTATAGACCTGCAGATTGGGCCAAATCTCGTGAATATGTTGCAAACCATGGTAGTCTATAACTTTCTGTAACATTAACTCTATCCAAGAGGGAATACCACTTAATGCGCCAATATCCCAATTGGGAGCTTCTTCCGCTATTTTTTGCACCCGCTCGTCCCAATCATCGATCTCCGCAATTTCTTCGCCCGGCTTATAATAACCCCTGAACCAAGTTGGTATGTTACTGGCACTTATGCCACTGATCTCCCCTTCTTCGTGACCTTCTACCTTATTCAAATCCGTAGAACTGCCCAACATTAGAATTCCGAGCTCAAAAAAATCAGGAGGTAAATCAAAATTGCTCAAGGCAAACACCTGCTCTACTCCCGTGCTCCGGATTGCATCTATCATATCATTAGTAACCGGAATTCTTTTACTCGTTTTTCCTGTAGTACCGGAACTTAAGGCGAAGTAATCCGGTGTTCCCGGCCAAGTTACATTCTCTTCTCCTTCGTGCAGTTTCTGCCACCACTCCTTATTGATTCGGTTATAATCAAAATAGGGAACAGATGCAGCAAAAGCATCCGCAGGACTACTGGATTCGCGGATAGCCTTAAAATTGTAGTGCTTTCCAAAAGCAGTGTTTTCAGCCTTTTTTAAGAGCGCTTCAAGTACGGCTTCCTGTTCCTCAATCGGATTTTTAGTTCCTGTGAGCTTATCCCTTGCATCAATAAATCCTTTTATAATGTGTCCAATGATCGGCATGTGAATCGTTTTGTGTAAAAATAATCCTAAACAGATTGGAGACTGTTCTTTATGCAATGTTTGATTAACCCAAACGACCGCTTTTTACACCTATTTTTTTGTTGAATTACTGTCCCCTTTTGGCCATAACGTTAAACTTTTTAAAGCCGAAAGAAGTTTGCGTAATTTTATCGTCCAATTCCACCACACATACATTTGTACAGCATAGTAGACATAGAGACTACCGGCAACGGTATTAAGGGTAACAAGATTACCGAAATTTCCATATTTATATTTGACGGTCATGAGATTGTAGATGAGTTTACTTCCTTGGTAAATCCGCAATCTGAAATTCCCTATTTCATAACACGATTAACGGGAATTGATAATGACATGGTCCGTGATGCCCCTACGCTTGACGAAATTGCGGAAGACATTCTAAAAATTACAGAGAATACCATTTTTGTGGCCCACAGCGTTAATTTTGATTACAATGTAATTAAAAACGAGCTGAAACTCTTAGGGTTGGATTTTATACGAAAAAAACTCTGTACGGTTCGTCTATCCCGTAAGCTCTTGCCCGGCTACCATTCCTATAGCCTGGGCAAATTATGTTCTTCGTTAAATATACCTTTAACGGATAGGCACCGTGCCCGTGGAGATGCCCATGCCACTACCCTACTTTTTAAAAAACTCTTGCGTGCAGATGGTGCCGCACAAGTTTTTAAGACCTTTCTAAACGCCCGCTCCCAAGAAGCCACTTTACCTTCGGCATTACCCAAGGAAGCTTTTGAAAAGTTGCCTACGGCACCTGGTGTGTACTACTTTAAGAACGGAAAAGGAAAAATCATTTACGTAGGCAAGGCCATTAACATCAAAAAACGTGTACTCAGCCATTTTTACGATAAGTCCTCCAAAGAAATAGCCCTTTGCCAAGCAACTGCGGATATTGATTTTGAACTTTCCGGAAGTGAGCTTTTAGCACTCTTAATGGAATCGGAAGCCATAAAACACCATTATCCGGAATTTAACCGTGCCCAGAAAAGGAAGATTCAGCCGTATGGTATATTCAGTTATGAAGACCGGAACGGCATTATGCACCTAGCGTTCAATAAACTGAAAATGGCACCCAATTCTGTGTTGACGCTCTACGGCCCAACGGACTGCCGTTTGTTCATAGAGGAAATCTGTAAAAGTTTTAGGTTATGTCCTAAATACTGCCACTTACAAGAGAACGTTAAAAGCTGCAACCATTACCGGTTAGAAAGCTGTGATGGCATTTGTAGAGAGGAAGAAGATATTGCCCTATACAACGAAAAAGTACAATTGGCCTTGAACCATATTAAAGCGCAGAAAGAAGATTTTGTCATTAAGGAAAAAGGGCGAAATCCGGAAGAACAGGCCTTTGTTCTGGTAAAGAACAGTACGTACATGGGGTACGGTTTTATAGGCGGGGAAGAAACAATTACTGCGGACCATGAACTGGAAAATTTTCTAGTACAACAGAACAACACCCTAGAAACGGAGAGTATAATCAAATCCTATATCAGTAAAAATCCGGGTAAGATTATGGTGTTAAAAAGTGAACATCAGGGCAGTTAGCGCTTAGGCTATTTATTCAGTTTCCTGTACATAAGAATTACGAACAACAACCATACACTAAATATGACGATTACAACAGTGGTATATATCCATATAGCATCCATAAGTTCGGTTTCAGTTGGTACAACAGTTTGGCGGCTTTAGCTGAACTAAAAAAAATTGACCAATAAATAGTCGATTAATTTGTAATCCAATTCTTACTAAAGGTACGTAATAAGATGTAAACACACCTCATTAGCTTTATGATTGTCTTAACATTTACAAAAATTGCAAGAAAAAAGTGCTAAGCCTGTCTTATTCGCAACAAAAAGTAACTTAAATGCACAAAATCAAGAAGATACGGTTACTTTTTTCCGCCACTATTTATAAAAAGAATAATCATAACCACCAGAGCAATACATACCAAAGCAAAAATGGCGATCATAACAATACCGTTGCTATAGTTAACGAGAGGTAAATTTTGTGAAATCATAGGTCAATTATTTATAACTCCACAAATCTATAGTAGACCTACTACCCAAACTATGATAATTATCAGGGTAGCCGGTTTTTAGAAAATAGAACACAATTCCTTAATTGAATTTGTCAGAAATTTCTCGTATTTTTCGTTTAGCAAATCACGTAATGTATCTATTAACCTGATCTGCAGTCGTATAAATTTAGTTGTATTAAGTATTCAAAGATGGAAAAATCAGAATCAGGTTCCCCCATATACCGTTATAAAGAAACCGATAAAAAAAAGTTTGAAGGTGCGTCCGGGGAACCATCAATAGAGGAGATATCAAATCATATAGAAAAAAACATTGGTGAAATTCACATGGTGTTCCATGAACTAGTTTCTGATCAGGTACATATTGATGTACACTGGGTGAAGCCAACAAAGGAAAGACCTTTTCATACTTTGGTCACATCGGGGATGAGTGATAAACCCATGAACACTCCTGATGGAGTTGAAGGCTGTGATTATGCAGAACTAAGTATCTGTCTCCCCGAAGAATGGAAAATATCCGATGAGGACTTTAAGGATGAAAAAAATTACTGGCCTATCCGATGGTTAAAATATCTTGCCAGATTTCCTCATGAATATAACACCTGGTTAAGTTATGGGCACACTATACCCAACGGAAATCCCGCAGAACCTTTTGCAGAGAACACGGGCTTAAATACAATGATGTTGTTGCCGACCATTGTATTGGGAGAAAATTTCCATATGCTAAAGCTTCAGAATAAATCAATTAATTTTTATTCGTTGATTCCCATATATACTGATGAAGTAAATCTAAAAATGAAAAAAGGGGTTGAAGCACTTTTTGATGGGTTTGACAAGTTTCAAGTAACGGATATTCTTCATATTGATAGACCTAATACTGTCAAAAAGAAAAAACTGTTCGGGTTGTTTTAAAGATACAATCCCTAATCAACGTATTTAATTGAGCCTATTTTTTTGGTATTTATGAATGAGTTTCCTTGCTCCTTTCAGCATAATCATATGTGAACTTGGATTTATTGAAGGTATGCTTTTATCATCTGGGAAAATGGGCTCTTGGTTGGGGAGTGTTTTTCCGTACACTTGAGAAGACGAAATAAGTTCTCCCGAATTCAAATCATAAATTGATATGGAAACCGAAGCCCTGTTGCTTGAGGTCTCCCCTTCAAAACTGATGGAGCCAGCACCATCACTAATTACATTACCCCCTACGTTAATAATATAGTCACAATCGGTAGCTGTTTTTAGGTCTTCTAGCTCTACGTCCGATAAGTTGAACTTAATGTCAGGAGCTATTAATTTTGACGCACTTAACGTATTTATCTCAATTAATGAATCGCCCAGTATTTTTTTGAAATCCTCAACCGAGTTGTAATACAGTTTGTTATCAAACTTTTTTGAGTTGGATACGGTTCTATTCATAATCCATTTTCCTGTACTGAAATCCAACTCCTTTCCGGTATCAAAAAAATAATCGTATTTGGCACTACCACAAGAATAAAAGGCACAAACAATAACAAAGAGAGCTAGTTTCTTCATGTAAGATTTTAGGTTAAAAATTGAGTAAATTTAATTATTTATTCCATTCAAAATCATAAATAAAAACCGCAAAAAATACAGGTTGACTATAAGCCGGAAACCTTAAAGTAGTCCCGTTGTAGGGAAGAAAATGGAACTTAAAACATCGTTGACTTTTGTCTGTTCGTAGATAAATTTATTGCTGTAGCGAAGTTGTCAGAAATTTCTAGTATTTTTCGATTAGGAACTTAATTTTGGTTTACAATCTATTTAATAAAAAAGTCGGCAATAATTTCACAATACCATTTGACAAAAGAAAAATGAACGTTTTCATAGATACCAATATTTATCTGAATTTTTATCATTACTCTAGTGACGAACTAGAAGAGTTGAAAAAATTAATAGTTTTAATTGAGCAAAAACAAATCAATTTGTTAATACCCCGGCAAGTTTTTGACGAGTTCATGAGAAATCGAGAAACAAAAATTTCAGATGCACTAAAAAGATTTAAACAAGAGAGATTAAATGAGGCATTTCCTATTTTCATGAAAGAGTATCCTGAATTTGAATCAATGAAAACTGCTATTAAAGAATACAATAACAATAAGCAAATTCTATTGAAAAAAATCCAACTTGCCATTGAAAATTACTCATTAAAAGCCGATGAAATAACTACAGAAATATTTCAAAAAACAACTTTAATTAGCCCCAATGAAAAATTAATTTCTGATGCTAAAATTAGATTTGACTTGGGAAATCCCCCAGGAAAAAACAATTCTTATGGGGATGCTTTGAACTGGGAAACTCTTCTAAACATGGTTGATGTTTCAAAAGACCTTGTGTTTATTTCAGGTGATAAAGATTATCTTTCTGAAGTCGACAACACAAAATTCAACAGGTTCCTTCTTAATGAGTGGAAAACTAAGAAATCATCGAAAATTATATTTTTCAAATCCATTTCTGAATTTTTCAGAAAATACTATCCGGATATAAAATTGGCTTCTGAACTAACTAAGGATCTTTATATTGAGAGATTGGAAAACTCACAATCGTATAAACAGGCTAGAATAAACCTATATTATCTTTCGAATTTTGAAGATTTCACCTCGGAGCAATTAAATCGTATTTACCATGCAGTGATTGACAATTCACAAATACTTTGGATTTCCCAAGACGAGGATATAAATTCGATATTATTTGGTTTAATTGACAAACACAAAGAAATAATTGATGAAATTATTTTAACTCGATTTTTAGGAACAATTAAAAGAATAATCCCTAAAGCTACCTAACTAGAAAAAACATACTCAAATTGTCACACTAAAAATTAAAAAATCTACAAAAAATAAAATGAAAAACCTCATCCTAATCGCCTTTCTGATCCTGGCCAGCTGTAAAGGCAAAACCAAAACGGAGCAAGAGGTTGCCATAGACTCATCCGTTCCGGAAATGTGGGAGGTTTTTATAACATCCCATCCGGAGTTCAAGGGTGAGGAACAGCCAGAATCTTGGTTTTTCCATAACAATAAAGCAGATGCCGATCGGCTCGCAAAATTGGTCTCAACAGGCAAAAAACAAGCAGGTTCCGGGCTGTATGCTTGGTACGAAGAAGCCAACGCAGATTTGCCCTCCGTAGGTACAAAACACATCATCACCAATTTTGATGGAAAAGCGCAAGCTATAATTAAAGTAACAAAAGTAGATACCATTCCCTTTAATGAAATATCAGAAACCTATGCTGCTCTGGATATGGGAACAACGGATGACCCTCTCAATAAATGGAAAAAAGCGCATTGGGATTTCTTTTCTAGCGCAATGAAAGAAAGTGGAGAAAAACCAACCGAAAATATGCTTATTGTTTGCGAGTGGTTTGAAACCGTATGGCCTTAAGTCCAAACACCTATTTCACTCATGAAGCCAGACCAAAAGAAGTCTAATGAATCGGTGCCAACAACCATGCAGATGGAATTGGAGCAAAGATTTCCGGTATGGAATTCCATTTCGGAACTGTATCTGGATACGGAACTACAAGATTATAATTACGACACCATAACCCGCACTTTTATTAACTCCGGCTTTTCTCTAGAGGAATTAAAAGCAATTGACCGCCACGAGGTTTTTCCCGTACTCAAAGCTAACCTATTGAACATCTTTGGCGAATGGAGAGGTTTTGACGAGCAATGGTTGAACGAAGAATGCACCAAGCGTTATTTAAAAAGAGAGAAGCGCTGGTTTAAGTATAAGAACCAATTTTACGATTACTTTTTGTTCTCCATGCGAAAAAACCATTGGACCGAAATTGAAAACCGAATGCAAATACATAGTGCCAATGCCAAATAGCACCCCAAGATTATCTAAAATCCAGAAAATAAAAACCCCAATTGCTCCTCTAAAACAATGGGGGTTTTATCTGTTTGTACGTAATTACAAGGTAGTAGGACAAACATAGTCCGTTGCAGGAACTTCGGCCTTTTTAAGAGCTCCAAAGCCACCTGCTATATCAATAAAGTTGTGTATCCCGCGGCTCTTTAAAATAGATTCCGCTATTACGGAACGGTAGCCACCGGCACAGTGTACCAAAAAGGTCCTGTCCTTAGGAAATTCGTTCAGGTAATCGTTCAGGCTATCCAAAGGTGTGTTCTCCGCATCTATTACATGCTCGGAAAGGAATTCACTTTCCTTGCGCACATCAAACACTTCAGCTTCTTTACCCTCGATTTTTGGTTTTGCCTCTTCTGCAGGAATAGAGGTGATGGTATCGTAATCCTTACCCGATGCTTTCCAAGCGTTGAATCCGCCTTTCAAGAATCCTATGGTAGCATCAAACCCTACACGGGACAAACGGGTTACCGCTTCCTCTTCCATATCTTCCGGCGTTACCAACAAAAGGGGTTGTTTGGTGTCTGCGATAAGGGCACCTACCCACGGGGCAAAATCCCCATTAAGGCCAATAAATATAGACCGTGGAATGTGACCTTCTATATAATCTTTTTGATGCCTTACATCCAGAACCACCGCTCCGGATTCGTTAGCAATCAGTTCAAAAGCATCTGGATCTAGAGCCGTGGTACCACGGTCAAGAACATCTGCAATATCTTCATATCCTTCTTTGTTCATCTGTACGTTCAAAGGAAAATATTTGGGTGGCGGCATCAGACCGTCCGTAACTTCCTTAATAAACTCGTCCTTGGTCATATCTGCTCGCAAGGCATAGTTTACCTTTTTCTGGTTGCCCAAGGTGTCTACCGTTTCCTTCATCATGTTCTTGCCACATGCAGAACCTGCACCGTGTGCGGGGTACACAATAATATCATCGGACAAAGGCATGATTTTGTTCCTTAAACTATCGAACAAGACACCCGCTAAATCTTCTTGGGTCATATTTGCCGCTTTTTGAGCAAGGTCAGGTCGGCCTACATCGCCCAAAAACAAAGTGTCGCCGGAGAAAATAGCATGGTCCTTACCGTTTTCGTCTTTTAACAAATAGGTAGTACTTTCCATGGTATGCCCAGGGGTATGCAATGTTTTTATGGTAATATCGCCCAGCTTAAATTCTTGACCGTCCGTTGCGATCAATGCTTCAAAAGAAGGATTGGCATTAGGGCCGTACACAATTGTGGCGCCCGTTTCTTTGGCAAGGGTAACATGACCACTAACGAAATCCGCATGAAAATGGGTCTCAAAAATATACTTGATTTTTGCCCCTGCTTTTTCCGCTCTTTCCATATAAGGATGAACCTCTCGCAATGGGTCTATTATAGCCACCTCTCCTTTACTTTCAATATAGTAGGCACCCTGTGCCAGGCATCCGGTATAAATTTGCTCTATTTTCATGATGACTTATTTTTAAATTTCCTAAACTGGAAAAATTATACATTTTTAAATGGCCCTCCTAAAAAGGTTTACCTTTACTTCCTCTCTACAAAAATACGGCTATCGCCTAAATTAGAAAGTAACATTAGTTACGGTTACGACGATTCTGGTAGGCAACTTTTTCGCTCAATACCGATAAGGGCGTCATATTATCAAAATAATCTACCGCTTCTTTAGTCTGCACGAATAAATATTGCTTGTGCAAGGCTTCTATAATTCCACTACTAAAAATGGTGTCCCTAGTGGGTCCCGTAGCTCCCGAAATATAAAACTGAAGCCCTCTGTCATGTAGTTCGTCTATAACACGAATAAGCATTTGAGCTGCACTGGAATCTATATAACTAATGGCCTCCGCATTAAGAATGACCCCTTTTAGACTATCGCCTTTGGCATCTACATTCTTGAACAGTTCCTTTTTAAAGAAATTCTTATTGCCAAAATACAATTGGGAATCAAACCGAACGATAAGCAAGTCTTCCCGTACCAGAACATTCTGTCCAAACCGGTCTATATTCTTATAATAATCAGAACCGTCTATTCTACCCAACACGGCAAAATGTGGTTTTGAGCTCTTGTAAACCATTAACAGCAAGGACAACAATACACCTATTAAAATCCCCTCCGAAATACCGACAAATAGGGTAATCAAAAAGGTGGTTAACAGCACAAAAAGTTCATCCTTACGGTATTCCCAAAGGCTTTTAGGATAGGCAATATCAATAAGTCCGTAGACGGAAACCATAATAATACTTGCCAATACCGCCTTGGGCAAATAATAGAAAAGTGGTGTCAGGAACAAAAGGGTTACAGCCACTACAATTGCACTGAACAATAAGGCCATAGGCGTTTTTGCACCTGCCTGACTATTTATGGCCGAGCGAGAAAAACTTCCTGTTACCACGTATGATTGGAACAGAGACCCCAACATATTAGAACTGCCCAAAGCTATAAGTTCCTTATTGGCATCTATGGTCTCCTCCCCTGTTTGTTCCTCCATAGATTTACCAATGGAAATAGCTTCTAGATATCCAATAAGGGCCATTGTTACCGCAATGGGCGCCAATTCCAGTATAGTATCTACCTTTAATTGTGGCATGGTAAAAGAAGGGAGCCCCGTGGGAATCTCCCCAACAATATTGACACCCACAGCCGGAAGTTGTAAAAAATAAACGACCAGAATACCAATGATAACCACAAAGAGTACACCCGGTATACGCTTATCCCATTTCTTTAAACCTACGATTATTAGGATTCCTATAAACCCGATGGCAAAATCATACAGATTGGTTTCGGATAATTTTTCAAAGGCGTTCATTAGCAATAGGTCAAACCGGTTACTACGCGCAATATCCACTCCTAAAAGGTGCTTTAACTGACTGAACATGATTATAAGTGCCGCCGCCGAAGTAAAACCGCTTATAACCGGCTTGGACAAGAAATTCACCAAAAAACCCATCCGCAGAACCCCTAATATCAATTGCACTGTACCAACGGAAAAAGCCAAGAGCAATGCCATGGCAATATAATTGTCCGTAGAGGTAATGGCCAAGGTTCCTAAACCTGCCGCCACCAAAAGGGAATCCATTGCCACAGGCCCTACGGCCAACTGTCTAGAAGTACCAAAAAACGTATAGGCAATCATGGGCGCCAAAGAAGCGTAAAGCCCATAAACCGGTGGTAAACCGGCAATCATGGCATAAGCCATACCTTGGGGAATAAGAATAATGCCAACGGTAAGTCCGGCTATGAGATCTTTGGAAAACCAACTCTTATTATAGTTCGTAATCCACTCCAAAAAAGGAAGAATTCTTCGCATGGGACAAATGTACCATTAAATCTAAAATGGCTGTGTTACCTGTGTTACACCAACGTAAAGAAACCAAAATAAAATCTTATTGAATATTACCGCCTACTGGTAGACCACTGGGCACACTTTCCGGTAAACTCGTATCAAAATTGGTATCGTTAAGCGTATTTAAAAACGAAATAATCTGGGACATTTCCTTAACGGACAATTTCAGTTCCCTAACGAACGGATCGTACTTTTTAACCGGCACATGTTTGTTCCGTTCCTTACCATTGGCAATATCCTCATAAAATTCCAGCACCTTTTTAAGGGTAGTTAAACTGCCGTTGTGCATGTAAGGAGGCGTAAAACGTAAGTTTCGTAGGGTGGGCGTCCGAAAAGCAAAGGTGTCTTTAAAACCTGCATCCGGTTGTGCTAATTTTTCGTTCTCCGGCGTGCCCAGGACATGCATTTTGTAATCCGAAAACATAGGGCCGTTATGACAGTTGACACAGCCAACCGATTTAAAAAGCTCAAAACCCTCCTTTTCCGAAATCAAGATAGCATCCTGATCGCCCCGCATATATTGATCAAACCGGGAGTTATTAGTTACTAGCGACCTTTCAAAAGCTGCTATAGCCTTAGCTAGATTTTCTACGGATACCGCATTAGGTTCCCCAAAAGCATCCGCAAACAACTTTTGGTACTCAGGAATATTTTTCACACGGTCTACTACGGTCTGGAGAATACTGTCTTCGGCAATACCGTGCCCCCGCATTTCCTCAAAAGCCTTTATAGGTTCCAAAGCCTGTTTTTCAAGACTTTTTACACGGTCGTCCCAAAACATGGTTGCCTCAGAAGGTTCATAATTACCAAAAGCATCCATTCCATTATATGCCGAATTAATAATAGTAGGTGCATTTCTTTTTACAAAGGGAATATCATTGGACGCATTAAACTTACGCTTACTGCCCAAACCACTGGCGTTAGGACCGATACTGATATCCAAAAATTCTGCATACCCATTATCCGGATGATGGCAGGTGGCGCAAGCCACATCTTTATTTCCGGAAAGAATAGGGTCGTAAAAAAGTAATTTGCCCAGCGCTTCCTTTTCCGGTGTAGAGGGATTGTCTGCTGGAGATTTTACCGTTTTGGGCAACGCCGTATACGTAGTTACGACCCGTGTTGTATTCTGGGTCTTTTCTTGCTTTTTACCATTATCACCACAACCAATGAAAAACATTGGCAACGCAATAAACAACAGCTTTTTTCCTATTCCAGACATAAAAATAACTACGCAATAGAACAGTAAAAATAAGCAATAAAAGACAAAAGAAATATGATTTTTGTCAGCTAGCCCATTGAAAACCAGCTTAGCTGACAGCCCCGTTTTTTCTTATAGGAACCTAGTCTTAATCTCATTCACCAATTTAGTTCCGTCCGGGTCAGCTTTTGTCTTCAACTCACATAACTCTTCTGCCCATTTAGACGTACGAATGCGCATTGGTGGGTGCTCGTTTTCAGCAATATTCATGATTACAGCAGCCACTTCCTGACCGGTTTGGTAAATTTGCGCGGCACCCTCGCTCGCTCTCTCTTGGTTCTTTTTTAAATATTGCTGAAAAATTGGCAAATATTCTTCCGTAGCCAATTGACCATCAACCGCAGTTTTCTCAACAGCAGAAGTCATGAATTCCGTAGAGATGCCGCCAGGCTCAACACAGCTAAATTTAATATTAAAAGCATCGCCAAGATAACTGGCCAAACCTTCCATATACCCTTCTACCCCAAATTTTGCCCCACAATACAGCTCGTTAAAAGGTTGGCCCACCAAGCCACCAACAGAGGTAATACTAATTATCTGCCCTGACCTTTGCTTACGCATATACGGTAAAACAGCCTGTGTACAGAATACCACCCCGTGGTAATTTACATCCGTAACCCATCTGATTTCCTCTTCGCTGGCCTGTTCCGTAGTTTTGGCAAAACCCGCTCCGGCATTATTGACCAAAACATCTATCTGCCCGTCTTTCTCTATAATAGTTTCCACAGCCTTTTTAATGGAATCAACTTTGGTAACGTCCAGTTCCAAAATTTCAATATCCAAATGGGCTTCATCAATTTTTTCCTTTAAAGCAGTCGCCTTTGCCAAGTTTCGCATTGAAGCGTACACTTTATACCCTTTTTGTGCGAAAAGTAATGAAGCCTCTAGCCCTACTCCTGATGATGTTCCTGTTATTAATACGTTTCTCTTCATTTTATCTTAGTTTTAAAATATGTATTTTGGAATGAACATTCACTCCAATTTATGATTAAATTTTTTTAGCCCTTTATTCCATCCCAAACCATGTTCACTTGATTTTGAATAGAATTTGACGGTACATTTTCCTGTGAATGGTACCATCTTAAATAAGAAACCACTGCCCCACCCATAAACTGGATAAGCTCATCTGTTTCTATATTCTTTATAATCAGCAATTCTTTTCCCTTGTTGAGCAAATCATAGACCGGGAGTACCGTTGCTAACCCTTTTTTCTTACTTTCCTCGGTAATAATGGGTGAAGCCCTAATCTGCTCCATGAACATAAAATACTGGGCATTATCAATAAAAAACAGGATTATGTCTTTAAAATATCCTTCAAACTGGGATTTAATGGGTTGGGTTTCATCAAAATCAGGAAAAGCCGTATTCTCCTGCTCCTTAATGCTTACGTAGAGTTCATTAATCAATTCATCCTTAGTAGGGAAATAATTGTATATCGTTCCCATACCCGTTCCGGCATTTTTTGCAATAGCCGACATGGGCGTATTGTGCACACCCTTTGTTACCAAAAGTTCCAAAGCGGACCGTAAGATGTTTTCTTTCTTATTCACAGGGCAAATGTATTCTTTTTGGAATAAACATTCCAATTTTTTAACTAAACTTTAAATTTGAGGCTTTTACGCTTCTAAGAAAGTTGAAGAAAATCTATAAATCTACCACCTTAATCCGGTTACGTTGCATCTCAATCCTTCCCTCTTTTTCCAGTTTTTTCAACAACCTTGAAATCACTACACGAGAAGTATTTAAATCGTAAGCTATGTCTTGATGTGTGGTCTGCACAAATTCATCATGGTTTACCATAGCCTTGTCTTGAAGGTGCTTTAGTAATCTTTCATCCATCCGTAGAAAAGCTAAGGTGTCTACCGTTTCCAATAGTTCGGTCATTCGGGTATGGTAGCTGTCCAAGATAAATTTCCGCCATGTAGCGTATTTCGCCATCCAAACTTCCATCTTTTCTACGGGAATCATAATGAGTTCCGTGTCACTTTCGGCTACCGCACGTATCTCACTTTTATGGGTACCCACACAACATGAAAAGGTCATGGCACACGTATCTCCCCTTTCCAAAAAATACAATAAAAGCTCGTCTCCGTTCTCATCTTCGCGCAGGATTTTAATGGCGCCACTCAGTAACAAGGGCATATGGGATATGGTTTCGCCAATATCCATAATTACGGTACCCTGCTTAAATTTTTTCAACATACCTACGGTTTGCATTTCTTCTAGGAGGGCATCCTCAAAGAGATAGCCATAGTTTTGTAAAAGACCTTGTTTCATATATCTGGAGATTATATGGCGCTAATGGAAACCTTATATTCGCAATCGGTATTCTGAAGGTATTCAAACCCTTCGTGAAGTTTTGTTTGCTCTACTGCATACGGATAAAATGTAATAGGCTCTATGCAAACCATATTTGGAACTTCTGTCCACAACATAAAATTACCAAAGCCTTCCGTACGAATACGAAGTTCTTTCTGGTCTTTTAAGATGATTTCAGAACAATTAGGCACTTGTAGCGCCCTACTGCCCACATCCATAATTTCCTTAAGGGTGATTTCTTTTTCACCTGCCAACACTATTGGACTGTCCGCATAGAGTTTAAAAGCTGGATGATACCCCAACATAAACGGCATATCCCGTTCCCCCGAAACCGTAAAAACAACTTCAAGTCCCGTCTGGGTTAAACGGAAGGTTTTTTTAAAGCTGAAATCATACGTCCAAAACAACCACTCCTTATTGGATTTATTCGGGAATTTTGAGTTTTTTATTCGCGTACCCGCCGTATACTTTTTTTCTAAAACAGCTTCTGTGTCCGTAGTGGAAACTATCTCGTACGTCATCTCGCGAAGAAGACCATGCTGATCTTGGATAGCTATATCCCTTGGGGTCTGCACTTGAAACTTGGCATCGGCCGTAGGCCCAATAATAGGAAACATTTCGGTATCCGAACTACGCCACCCCGGAATCCCTTTTTGGTGAATATATTCATACCCATCTACCGTATACCCCACCAATTCTCCGGCATCTATATTTACTTTTTGATTTTCAAGCTTTAATTCTATCATCTCACTAAATTTTA
The DNA here is from genome assembly GCF_018860715.1 of Zobellia sp. B3R18. Taxonomy (NCBI): domain Bacteria; kingdom Pseudomonadati; phylum Bacteroidota; class Flavobacteriia; order Flavobacteriales; family Flavobacteriaceae; genus Zobellia; species Zobellia sp. B3R18. Next base: position 133,865 of record NZ_JAHKQG010000011.1, read on the forward strand.
TAGCTGTTTAACAAGAAGTCGTTTTTCTTATCCTGTCTTACAAAGCTAATCTAAAAACCCTTTTTCACGCATCCAATCATCATTGAACATTTTTCCAACATACCGGCTCCCATGGTCATGAAAAAGTACTACAATCAGGTCATCTTTTTTAAAATGTTCCTTTAATTGTAATACCCCTTTTATAGCCGCTCCGGCAGAATTGCCCAAAAACATAGCCTCTTCTTTAGCCAAACGTTGGGTGTAAACCGCTGCATCCTTATCCGTAACTTTTGTAAATCCGTCAATGACATCAAAATCTACATTTTCCGGTAGAATGTCCTCCCCTATACCTTCGGTGGTATATGGATAAATTTCTTCGGGGTCGAATACTCCGGTTTCATGATATTTTTTAAACACCGAACCATAGGTATCTACACCCCAAATTTTAATATTAGGGTTCTTCGATTTTAAAAACTTGCCCACTCCGGAGATAGTTCCGCCCGTACCCACGCCCACTACAAAATGGGTAACCTTGCCATTGGTCTGCTCCCATATTTCAGGCCCGGTAGTCAAAAAGTGGGCTTTGGAGTTACTAGGGTTATCATACTGGTTAACGTACCATGAATTAGGTACCTCTTTTGCCAATCTTTTTGCGGTGGAGTAATAACTACGCGGATCACTAGGTTTTACATCTGTAGGGCAAACGTGTACCTCGCTCCCCATAGCCCTTAGAATATCTATTTTTTCCTTGGACTGTTTATCACTTATAACACAAATAAGCTTATACCCTTTTACCGTTGCCGCCAATGCCAGACCCATACCTGTATTTCCTGAAGTAGCCTCAATAATAGTCCCTCCAGGTTTCAATACACCTGAGGTCTCGGCGTCCTTAATCATCTGCAAGGCCATGCGGTCCTTAACGGAATTTCCGGGGTTAAAAGTTTCGTACTTGGCCAAAACCATGCAGGGCAACTCAGAAGTTAGTCGGTTTAATTTCACTAAGGGCGTATTACCAATGGTGTCCAGAATATTTTCCGCGTATTTCATGAGCTAACTGTTCAGTTTATATATAGGGAAAATACGAAGAACGTCCCACATATAAAAAGAGACCATATCTATGTGCCCCTATTCGAACTTAATTGCCTTAACGGGAGTAATTTTAGTGATGATATAGGACGGCACCAAAAGCATAAAAACACAAAGCACCAGCACGCCAATATTTAAGGCCACTACGGTAATAAAATCTATATGTACCGGCACATAATCTATGTAATACTCTTTGGGGTTTGGGAATTTCAATACCTGAAATTTATCCTGAATAAAGATGGCTCCCAAGCCAATGACATTACCCCAAACAAGGCCTATACCAATGAGGTAGCTGGCGTTGTACAAAAACACTTTACGTATGCTCCAGTTGGCGGACCCTAAAGCCTTTAATATTCCGATCATCTGGGTTCGCTCTAAAATTAACACCAATAAAGCGGTAATCATATTAAACCCGCTTACGATAATTACGATGCCTATGATCAAAATAATATTAAAATCGAACAGGCTTATCCATTCAAAAATCTTATAATACTTATCTATAATAGTCTGCGTATCTAACGTGGACAGGGTTTTACCATAAATCTCCCTGCTCTTCTCATCTATATCATCAAAACTATTCAAGAAAATTTCAAAGTTCCCCACTTGATCATCGCCCCATTTGTTCATACGCTGAATATGGCGTATGTCCGTAAAGAGATAAAGTCCGTCAAACTCCTCAAAACCGCTATCGTATAGTCCGGTAATCTTAAATTTCCGCTGGTTGGGCAATTTTGAAACATCGCCATCCTTTAAGAAAAAAGCATAAAATGTATCTCCGGTTTTTAAGTTCAACCGGTTGGCCATGAGCGTAGACATAAGAACTTCCTCATTTAGCTCGCTCGTATAATCGGGCAATTTACCGTCTACCAAATACTCTTGAAAAGCAGACCAATTATAATCACTACCTACCCCCTTGGCAATAATGCCTTCAAAAGTAGTTTCGGTTCTAATGATACCCGCTTTGCTAGCTACTGCCTGTACATGGGCAATACCATCAACTCCCTTAAATTCCGGATAAAAATCCTGTTCTAACGATACCGGCATTACGGAAACGTCCGAAGCATTATTATCGTAACTAGAGATTTGGATATGACCATTAAAAGCGGCCACTTTCTCGCGAATTTTATGCTTAAGCCCCACTCCGGTAGCGATAGCAATGAGCATCATTACAACCCCCAAGGCAATAGCTGCAATTGCTATTTTTATTATTGGAGCGGAAATACTAATTTTATGCGCCTCACCTTTGATGAGCCGCTTGGCCAAAAAATATTCAAAATTCAATCTATGGCGTTTTTAAACTGTTTCAAAAGTACATTTTTCATTTGGTTTTTGCTTATTATAGCCTGCGGAAACACGCCTAAAGCCGAGAAACCTGCTACAGAACCAATTTTGGTGCCCAACGATACTATTGTTGAAAAGCCCGTTATAGTTGCAGCAAATAGGACCGATGCCTATTTACCCTTATTAAAAGGAAAGAAAGTGGCCGTTGTAGGAAACCAGACTACCATTATTTTTAAAACGACCAAAGCGGACACGGAGTCTTCCGCCCCCTACGTTCACCTAGTGGATTCTTTACTGGCCCTGAATGTTGATATCAAAAAAGTTTTTGCTCCCGAACACGGGTTTAGAGGCAGTGTTGATGCCGGCGAAAAGGTGAAAGACGGAGTTGACAGTAAAACCGGACTTCCGCTCATTTCGCTCTACGGAAAAAACAGAAAACCTTCTGCCGCACAGTTAAAGGATATTGATGTTGTGCTTTTTGACATTCAAGATGTGGGCGTTAGGTTCTATACCTATATTGCCACGTTGCAATTGGTAATGGAAGCTTGCGCGGCAGAAAACATACCTCTGATCGTTCTTGATCGTCCTAACCCCAATGCGCATTATATTGATGGGCCTACTATGGAAAAAGCCCACACCGGCTTCTTGGGAATGACGGAAATACCATTGGTCTATGGAATGACCATTGGTGAATATGCTCAAATGATCAATGAAGAACAATGGATAGAAGGTGAGAAAAAAGCAAACCTTACCGTAATACCCTTAGAAAATTGGACACACGAAACGGAGTATAGCTTGGCCGTTAGACCTTCTCCCAATTTACCCAACGATATTGCCATTAATCTCTACCCAAGTTTAGGTCTTTTTGAAGGCACCAATGTTAATGCCGGAAGAGGAACGGAACTACAGTTCCAATGTTATGGAGCTTCATTTTTAGACAGCACCCAATATAGCTTCAGGTATACGCCAATGCCTAATTTTGGTTCCAAAAGCCCAAAAGAGAAAGGAAAAATTTGCTTTGGAAAGGATTTATCCGAGTTTCCTAAAATGAGCGGGGTATCCGTTCAATGGCTTATAGATGCCTACACCAACTCCAAGGACAAAACCAAAGTGTTCATCACAAGTGGATTCACAAAACATGCAGGCACACAAAAACTACAAAAACAAATAGAAAGCGGAGAAACCGAGGAAACCATAAAAGAGAGCTGGCAACCTGATTTGATTAAATTCAAAAAAGTAAGAAAGAAATATTTACTTTATCCATAGCCCCAGAATGATTACAAACTACTTTCCGTTTCGGACCAAGTGGTGGGCTTTCTAGATTTGTGAAAGGGCTGTTTTAGCAATCCTTTTATGCTTGCGTTTTCAACCTCATCAGGAAACGTATCTACCCCGTAAATGATACTTTCTCTATCAAACTTCTTAAAAGTTCCAAAAAGACGGTCCCAGATAGAAAATATGTTTCCATAATTACTATCCGTATAAGGTAATTTATAATGATGATGCACTTTATGCATATCCGGTGAAACAATGACCCAGCTTAAAACCTCATCTAGCTTTCTGGGCATTTTAATATTGGCATGATTAAACTGGGTAGCCACTAGAGAAAGTGATTGGTACAACATAACAATACCAATAGGAGTACCCACAATTAACACCCCGAACAATGTAAAGACAAAACGTATCATGCTTTCTAATGGGTGATGGCGGTTGGCCGTAGTGGTATCTACATTGTGATCGGTATGGTGCACCAAATGAACTCGCCACAAAAGCTTTACTTTATGCTCAACAAGATGTGCCAGGTACGCCCCGATCAAATCCAAAAGTAAAAGTCCCACAATTACATACAACCATAAGGGCATTTCCGGCAACCAGTTGATGATGCCAAAATTCTCGGTCACGGTAAAATCTGCGGTTTTTAGCAACAGAAAGGCCAGTACAAAATTTACGATTACCGTTGTAAACGTGAAAAAGAGATTGGGCAAAGCATGTTCCCATTTCTTATAGGTAAAACCAAAAAGGGGCACAATGCCTTCTAACACCCAAAAAAAAGTAATCCCTCCCACCAAGATAAGCGAACGGTGTAAAGAAGGGATAGTTTCAAAATAATCAATTATGAATTCCATACTTTAAATATAGAAAATTTAAAGTATTACAAAAAAAGGGCGCTATAACTGCTATTTTAATTTTATCGGTATCCAAACCTCTTCTTCGGAATCAGGTTGGTTATTCTTATATTTCTCACCCAAAATTTCAAAATGGGGCCTGCGGTCCAATTCATACTTGGAACTTGGTATCCATTCCTTAAAAATAAAATTCATGGTTTTAGCAAATTCACTAGAGGGCCCCTTGTGAATGAACACTGCGTATAATCCCCCATGTAAATCCAAGGTTTTGAAATCTTTGGCATACGCACCATATCCACTCACTTCTGTGACCGCCCACTTTGTAAACTCCGTAGTTGGATTAAACCCCACCTCGTCCGGGAAGGTATCATACACTTGTAAAGAATATAAATCTGAACCTATACTATTTGTAATATGCTTTTTAAGCGGCATAAAACCGCTCCATAGCTCAAACGTACGATTATTGGACAGACTCATTTTTAAAGCATGCCCTACCAGTTTCTTTTCTTCAAGCTCAACTATTCTGGGCTCCATACAGCGTGTTCAATTAAGGTTCTAAAAAAAAAATCAGTTACCAATGGCTTTCTTCATTTTCTCTACGATATTGAATGCCGCAGGGCAAATGGCCACGTTTTTTAAAGTCAGGTTAGAGATCTGCTGAAACTTTTTACGGTCCGTATGCGGAAACTCCCGGCAGGCCTTTGGCCGTACGTCATAAATTGAGCAATAGTTATCCGCCCCTAAAAAAGTGCAGGGAACTTGCTGTAACACATAATCGTTCTCCTCATCAACACGTAAATATTGCTCTATGAATTTTTGGGGCTTTAGCCTAAAATATTTGGCAATACGCTCTACATCGGCTTTTGTAAATAATGGGCCTGTTGTTTTACAGCAATTGGCACATTCCAAACAATCGGTTCGCTCAAATTCATCATCATGTAATTCTTGCATTACATAATCCAAATTCTTGGGTGGCCGCTTTTTAAGCTTGGCAAAAAACTTGCGGTTTTCATTGTGCTTATCCTTCGCTTTCTTGGGAAGTTCCTTTAAAATTTGCTCCATCCTCTTAAAAATCTGACCAAAACTAAACAAGAAATACTTAAAAAGTCCAATTTTGCCAAACAAACCACTTCTCCTATGATAGACGTATTTGGCCGTGCCATATTAGATTTTCAAAAAGACAACTACACGGAAGACATTATTACCTTCTCCTCTTTGGATGAAGAAGATGTCATTCCTGTGCCCTATTTGTTCAGAAACTTCAAAGAAATGCCAAAGCTGGAGCAAGAGGCGCTACAGCTTTGTAAGGGATTGGTTTTGGATGTTGGCTGCGGCGCCGGAAGCCACAGTCTATATTTACAGGAAAAAGGTTTGGACGTGACTGCCCTTGATTATTCCGAAGGAGCCACCAAAACATGTAAATTACGCGGGTTACAAAACGTAGTGTATTCGGATATCTACAGTTTTAAAGACCAAAAGTTCGATACGTTGTTATTGTTAATGAACGGTATTGGTATTGTGGGCAAATTAAACCATATGTCCAAATTCTTGAAACACTTAAAAACCCTAATGAACCCAGGGGCACAAATTTTATTGGATTCCAGCGATATCATTTACATGTTTGAAGAGGACGAAGATGGTGGTGTTTGGGTACCGGATACCGGTTCTTACTATGGTGAAATTGAATTCCAAATGAAATACAAAGACCAAAAAAGCGATTCTTTTTTCTGGTTATACCTGGATTACAACACCTTAGAAAAAGCCGCTGAGGCCAACGGTTTTAACTGCAAACTTGTAAGAAACGGCGAACATTACGACTATTTGGCTAAATTATGGCTTAAATAACAGTATTTTTCGCCATTTTTGTTCTTAATGAAGGCCCCTAAAATACAAGGATGAACAAATTACGAATACTTCCAGCAGTTTTAACTCTTATCTTTTTTATAGGATGTTCCAAAGATGATTCCGTACAAACTCAGGAAAGAGAAACTACCCAGGCCAAAGAAGCTAGCCTTAAAAGTGCCGGGGCTTCGGCAACAGACCTTTTATCTAACGACAACTTTACCAAGCTTTTAATAGAGATTGCCTACGTAGACGGGTTTAAGCCAACCGAAGAGGCCATGGAAGGTTTTGTATCCTATTTAAAACAAAGAACATTCAAAAAAGATATTGAATTAAAATACACCAAACTGGAATCTCCGGACGAAGAAAATCTGACTTTGGAAGAAATAGCCAAACTAGAATCCGAAAACAGAACGGTTTACAATGAAGGTTCTACCCTTGGCCTATACATTTACTTTGCAGATGCTCCTGCCGAAGGCGATGATGACGAAGAAGGATTGGTTACCCTAGGTGCGGTATACCGTAATACTTCTATGATCTTACACGAAGTAACCATTCGTAAACTGGCGGACCGAAGTTTTTTCATTACGGATGCCGATGTTGAAAATTCTACATTGAACCATGAATTTGGCCATCTGTTCGGGCTTGTAAACCTAGGGACAAAACCCGTTAACGACCATGAGGATATTGAACGTGATGAAGACGGAAAACCCGTTTTGGACGAAGAAGGCAATACAAAGGGCAACAATCACTGTTCAGTTGAAGGTTGCTTGATGCGAGCCGAACTTCAATTTGGTGGTTTTAGCGGAAAATCTGCCAAAAGTGCAACGGATAACGGTACCATTACGGCTGCGTGCCGCCTTAGCGGAAAAGATGTGCTTAGAATGCTGGAAGCAAAAACTTCCAAAGGTATTCTACCGGAACCTCCTAGTTTAGACGCAGAGTGCCTTCTAGACCTACGCTCTATAGGAGGGCGCTAAAGAAGAATTACGGAATATTCAAATACTTATGCGTCTGTAAGCTTACCTTCCATTTTGGGTTTTGCATAACATAGTCTACGATCATAGGAACCACTTTGTCCCGAACGCTCCATTCTGGTTGTAGGTACAAAATGCAATCTTTATTGGTTTTTGCCGCTTCCTGTTCTGCAAAAATTAAGTCGTGCTTATTGTATACTATAACCTTTAGCTCATGGGCTTCGTCATATACCTTACCCATGGGCAATTTGTTCTTTTTTGGCGACAGACAAATCCAGTCCCACGTACCGGTCAAAGGATAAGCACCGGAAGTTTCAATATGGGTTTTTAAGTTCTTGGCCTTTAGAGCATCGGTTAAAGGTTGCATATTCCAAGTTAGGGGTTCCCCACCTGTAATAACAATAGTATCGGAATACTTAGCGGCGTTCTCGGTTATCTGCTCAATAGCCGTTGGCGGATGGGTTTTTGCATTCCAGCTTTCCTTAACATCGCACCAATGGCATCCTACATCGCAACCACCTACACGAATAAAATATGCTGCTGTACCTTTATGGAAGCCTTCTCCCTGTATGGTATAAAATTCTTCCATTAAGGGCAACATGTTCCCTTTATCAACTTCCTGTAAAACTTCCTTTTTAACCATCGTGCAAAGATACGCGTTGAAAATACCAAAACCCAAATTCTCAAACTTAAATTATGTGCGTGCATAATAATCCGCTAAGTCTGTAATTTTCATTGCCTACGGCCCCTATTCAGCTTTGTTCAAACCCAAACTTCTCTAAAAGTCTCGGCTAAACAGTAAAAATTCCCTTATTTTTACTTCAAAATACGCCGTATGCCAACTAAAGACAAATTTGTAGAACATATAGAAACCGGTTATACCACCAAAGGTGATTATATAGTTATGGGTGCCGCCATGCTTAATGGTGAAGCGGTTACCAATGCCCATGTAAAAGTGCCCCTAAAGACGTTGAACCGTCACGGACTTATTGCAGGAGCAACGGGTACAGGTAAAACAAAAACACTTCAGGTACTGGCCGAAAATTTGTCGGACAAAGGCATTCCGGTTCTGTTAATGGACCTTAAAGGTGATTTAAGTGGACTTGCACAGCCAAGTCCCGGTCATCCAAAAATAGACGAGCGTCATGCCATGATAGGCAATCTTCCGTTTGAAGCAAAGTCGTTTCCGGTAGAGGTTCTATCCCTTTCCGAGCAAGACGGGGTAAAACTTAGGGCCACAGTTTCAGAATTTGGACCAGTGCTCCTATCACGTATCCTAGACCTTACCGAAACACAAGAAGGTATTGTGGCCGTGGTCTTTAAATACTGTGATGACAACAAACTACCACTGTTGGACTTGAAAGATTTTAAGAAAGTACTACAATACGCAACCGGATCGGGCAAAGCGGAATTCACCAAAGATTACGGTAGAATTTCCTCTAGTTCAACTGGCGCCATTCTTAGAAAAATTATAGAGCTAGAGCAGCAGGGTGCCGATTTGTTTTTTGGCGAAAAATCATTTGATGTAGATGATTTAACCCGAGTTGATGAAAATGGAAGGGGCTACATTAACGTTTTACGCTTGACGGATATTCAAGACCGCCCAAAACTGTTCTCTACTTTTATGTTGAGCCTACTGGCGGAAATCTACAGTACATTTCCTGAGCAAGGCGATAGTGACAGACCAGAATTAATCCTGTTTATAGACGAAGCCCACCTAATTTTCAACGAAGCTTCAAAAGCACTATTGGACCAAATTGAAAGTATTGTAAAGTTGATACGCTCAAAAGGAATAGGGCTTTACTTTGTTACCCAAAACCCTGCCGATGTTCCCAATGAGGTTCTTTCGCAGCTGGGGCTAAAAGTTCAGCATGCGCTGCGTGCCTTTACCGCCAGAGACCGAAAAGCGATTAAACTTACGGCGGAAAACTACCCTATTTCCGAATATTACGACACTAAAGAAGTCTTAACCTCTCTGGGTATTGGAGAAGCCTTGATTTCCGCTTTGGATGAAAAAGGAAGACCTACTCCACTTGCCGCCACATTGCTTCGCGCCCCCATGAGCCGTATGGATGTATTAACGGAAAGCGAGCTGAAAACTGTGATAAAAAATTCTAAGTTGGTCACAAAATATGGTGAAGTTATAGACCGTGAAAGCGCTTATGAGATCTTGAACGAAAAGATAGAAAAGGCAGAAACAGAAGCAGCAAAGGAAAAGGCTAAACCAAAAACCACCTCTAGAAGACGAAGCACAAGCACACGCCAGAATCCAGTTATAAAAGTACTGACCAGTGCCACTTTTATTCGTGGTGTTTTAGGGGTCTTGAAAAAAGTAATTCGATAAAGTAAAACGCAATTTTTCAGATAGCAACGAACAATCTACACAAATACATGAAAAGTATACTAATTAGCATCTGCCTAATCCTATGTCTCACAAGTTGTAATGAAGAAAAGGACACGTCCTTCTCTATTATAAAAGACCGTGTAGGCAAATTGGACCGTATTAGTCTGGTACGCGACTTAAAAATTATATACGAAAACGATTCTATCGTAAAGGATAGCACCAGTATTAATAGCGCTAACAACAGTAAAAAAGTTAAGGTGTTCGAAAAAGGGGGTAAACCCTTATTGACCCTTACTCCAAACTCGGATAGCATACCCACTATTGAGAATATTCGCATTGAAGACCCACGTTTTACTACGGATAAAGGTGTTGGCCTAGGTAGTACTTTTAAGGATATTAAAGACAACTATACTATTCGCAAGGTCATTACATCTATGAACAACGTGGTTATTCTTCTAAAAGATAGCGATGTCTATTTTACCATAAGTAAAGAGGAGCTACCTTCTAGTTTGCGGTATGCCTCAAGTGTAAATATAGAAGCTGTCCAAATTCCGGATGATGCCAAAATCAAATATATGATGGTTGCTTGGGACTAGGTTTTCCTCGTAGTTACATATTATAATTTAAAACCGTACCATGAATTCAATTTTGCAATATCTCTTGGTACAACGCGCCAAAGCCAAATTAAAGGGCGAAAAGGCAATTGCCAAAAGACAACTTGTTAAAGAAATCAGGTTGGGCCAAGTAGAGTTTGTCCATGCCATAAAAGAAATACTCTTTATTGCAATTGGTGTAGGCGCTGCAGGTTTTGGCCTTAAAGGTTTTTTACTGCCCAATCATTTTATTGATGGTGGGGCCACTGGGGTTTCTCTATTGATCCAGGTAAAATCCAATATCTCATTGGGCATTTTATTGGTATTGGTGAATATGCCGTTTATTCTTCTTGGCGCCAAGACCATCAATAGAAAATTTGCCATACGAAGCATTTTTGCCATTATAGCACTCGCCATTGTGGTTCATTTTGTCCCCTACCCTATTATCACTAGTGATAAGCTATTGATTGCCGTTTTTGGGGGATTTTTCTTAGGTCTAGGTATTGGTATGGCCATGCGAGGTGGCAGCGTTATTGATGGTACCGAGGTACTGGCCATCTATCTTAGTAGAAAATGGCACTTGACCATTGGTGATGTGCTTCTTCTTATTAATATTGTCATTTTTTCCGCAGGTGCTTATCTTTTAAGTATTGAAACGGCGCTATATGCTATTCTCACCTACTTGGTAGCCGCAAAGACCGTAAACTACGTGGTTGACGGTGTAGAAGAATATATTGGCGTTACGGTAATTTCCCCTAAAAATGAAGAGATACGGATAATGCTCACCGAAAAAATGGGCAGGGCATGTACGGTTTATAATGGAAAAGGAGGATATACCAAAGATGGCAATTCCCGGGTTTCAACAGAAATTATCTATACGGTAATGACCCGTTTGGAACTGGCCCGATTAAGTACAGAAATAGATAAAATAGACAAAAACGCCTTTATAGTAATGGGGGTAGTAAAAGATATTAAAGGAGGGATGATTAAAAAGAAGCCCCTAAAATAGTTCTCAAAACCTATGCAAAAAACCCTGAACAAAATGCTCCCCAAAGTCTATGGGCGCTATTTTAATATGCTCGCAAGAGTGTCCAAGAAAAAAGCCGCTAAGAAAGCTTTTTATGTTTTCTGTACCGTACGAAAAGGCAGGGTACTCCCTAATCAAAAGGAATATCTAGACCAAGCAAAAGGTGACACTATTGAAGTTAAAAAGCATACGTTACAGACTTATCACTGGCCAGGAAATAAAGAGACCGTTCTTTTGGTTCATGGGTGGGAAAGCAACACGTTTAGATGGCGTAATCTCATAGCCAAGCTTCGTGAGGCAAATTACAATATTGTGGCGTTTGATGCTCCTGCACACGGGTATTCTTCCGGGAAATATTTAAACGTACCCCTATATTCGGATGGAGTGCAGGCCATGATTCAAAAGCACGATCCAAAATACCTAATAGGACATTCGGTTGGTGGTATGACCTTGATGTACAATGAATTTTATCATCAAAACACAAATGTTGAAAAAATGGTTACAATTGGCTCACCTTCGGAGTTCTATGAAATCATGGACCACTATCAGCGGCTGCTAAACTTTAACAATATGGTCCGCAAAGCGTTAGAAGCGCTTATCCTAAAACGTTTTGGTTTTACCGTAGCTGAATTTTCATCTTCACGCTTTGCCGAAAAGAATACCAAAAAAGGACTTTTGTTTCATGATGAAGAAGATAAACTAGCTCCTTTTCATGCTTCCGAAGCTGTTCATGCCCACTGGAAAAATAGTACTTTTGTTCGTACAAAGGGCCTTGGACACTCTATGCACCAAGAACATATAAATGACCAAATCGTAGATTTTTTAAATCATTAATTCCCAAAAAATATGCAAACCGTAACCCCTTTTCATATTGCTATACCTGTTCATAATCTAGATGAATGCCGAACATTCTATAGAGAAACGTTAAACTGTGAAGAAGGCCGTAGTAGTGACCATTGGGTAGATTTCAACCTATTTGGACATCAATTAGTAATTCACTACAAGCCAAAAATAGAGACCGAAGGTACCCATAGCAACCCAGTAGATGGTAAAAATGTACCCGTACCTCATTATGGTGTTGTTTTACCTTGGGACGTTTTTGAGTCCTTCTCGCAAGAACTTAAAGAAAAAGGAGTCACTTTCGTAATTGAACCTTACGTACGTTTTAAGGGCCAGACCGGTGAACAGGCCACCATGTTCTTTTTAGACCCTGCGGGAAACGCTTTAGAATTTAAAGCATTTAAGGATATGGAACAGTTATTCGCCAAGTAAAAACCGTACCACTCTTTGACTGTGCTCAGAGTGGCACAGTAGTATTCTATTGTGACCACTCGGTGGGCTTTCTTACCCAACGGTGTTTTTTCAATTCTTCTATGAGTTCCTTTGGTAATCCGTTTCCATCACTGGTTGCGGTATTGGCCAAAACATTACGCTCTTTTCGCATACCAGGTATGGTCGTACCAATAGTCTTGTTCTCCAATATAAATCGCAGTGCCATTTCGGCCATGGTCATTCCTTCTGGAATTAATGGTCTTAACGCTTCTGCATGTTCTACACTAGAATTTAAGTTTTCCGGAACAAAATAGGTACCTCGCCAATCTCCCTCTGGAAAGGTGGTTTCCTTGGTAAGGTTACCGGTCAAAGTGCCTTCATCAAAAGGAACACGTGCAATTACGGCAATATCCATCTCCTCACACAAAGGAAAAAGTACGTCTTCGGGATTTTGGTCAAAAATATTATAAATGACCTGTACGGCATCTATCAAACCTGTTTTTAAGGCCTTGATTCCGTTTTCGGGCTCCCACCTGTTTACACTGATGCCCATGGCGCCAATCTTGCCGGACTTCTTTAAGTCTTCAATAGCCCGTTGCCATTCCTCACGGTGAGACCACCCATCGTCCCAAGTATGAAACTGCATTAAATCTATACGTTCCATGCCCAGATTGGTCAAGGTTTTCTCTGTATACTCAATAATGTGATTTGTAGGATAGGAATCCTCAAATGCATATTCCGGTCTTGCCGGCCAGTTAAAATTTTTAGGCGGAATCTTACTTGCGGAATACAATTTGGTTTTGGGATGCCTACGGATAAGTTCCCCTAGCAACTCCTCACTATGCCCCTCACCATAACCCCATGCGGTATCAAAAAAATTAACCCCGTTTTCAACCGCTAAATCCAACGATTTAGCAGACTGTTCATCATCTGATTGTGTCCAACCGGCCATTCCCCACATACCGTACCCTACTTCACTAACTTGCCAACCGGTTCTCCCGAATCTTCTGTAAATCATTCTATATTTTTAATTTTATTTTATTCCCTCAAAACGGATACCTACCATTAATGCTGATGAAAAGCATCGGACACAAAACCAAGAACCTCCGGTAGTGATTCCCGCCAATACGTCCAAGTATGGCCGCCATCGCGCACTCGGTATTCATGTGGAATTTTCTTTTTTGTCATGGCAATATGCACTAAACTATTGCCCTCGAACAAGAAATCATCATCACCACAATCTATATACCACCTAACGGATTTAACATCTTCTTCCGGTACGGTCTTTAACAATTCCAACGCATTATGCTTTTTGAAATATTCCTTTATTTCAGCTTCACTATACTTTACATCGCTTTTCTTTAACCGTTCTTTAAAATCGGCAATAGTTAACGGTCCAACATAAGCACTTAATGGACAAGCCGAAGAAAAGAGTTCAGGCCGGTGCATTGCATACATAAAGGTTCCTCCTCCCCCCATGGAAAGTCCAGAAATAGCCCTGTAACGTTTTTCGGCCTTAATGCGGTACTTCTTCTCTATATGGGGCATAAATTCCTCAAAAAAGAAATCTTCATAACGCCAATCCTTTCCTTGATTAAAATAACCACGTTTACCCGTATTGGCATCGGGCATAACAATTATCATTGGTGTGGCCGTACCCGCTTTTATCGCGTTGTCAGTAATGCGTAGAACCTCTCCAAACTGTACCCAACCTGTTTGGTCATCACCCGCGCCGTGCAACAAATAAAGAACGGGATAGGAACGTTGTGAGGTTTCGTAATCCGGAGGCAGGTATACCGCATACTTGCGTTCCCCTTTTAAGATTTCGCTTTTTAGGGTCAATTCGTCAAATACCTTTCCTGTTTGACCGAAAAGGGAAACATTTAGAAAAAGACCGATGAAAATTGTAGTAATTAATCTATTCATAATCCGTCTTATTAAAACTCTCGGTAATCACCACCTAAGAATTGATTGGCTTCATCCTCGGAAAATTTAGTACTCTGCGCATCCCAATGCAAGGTCTGATTAGGAAAACGACCGGCAATTACACCAAGCAAAATAGTCTCTGTTAAACGTCCTGCATACGAAAAAGGAGCCGTAGTCTGCCCTTTACCCAAGCAGGCATCAACAAACTGATGATAATGCTTTGGACCTTCCGTATCATAATTGCGAATAGGCTCTCCTAAATTATTGGCTTTGGAAACCTCAGCAATTTCTTTGGAGATATCCACATATTTACCTTTTACAATTTTCTTTGGCAATTGCATAAAATGAGGTAGTAACAAACGTCCCTTTTTACCAATGAACATAGCACCTTGATCAGGTAATTGACCTGCTCCGGCTACACCTGCATCTAACGATATGTCATTTTTTTGACCTGCGCCATTTTTTTGCTGTTTGCCCGCACCTTTACTGTCCGGCAATATTAAATCTTCATGCTCCGGTGGCATTCCAGGGCCGTCATACCAAATCCATTTAAGGTTTTTTGTAGTGTATTCCGTTCCAGGGAATTCATAGGTTACGGTATTGTTCTCAGGAAAACCATACCCGTTAGGCTCACGACATTCATTTTTAATAGTTAAAGGCACATCTAAATTAAGGGCATTATAAGGTGTATCAAAAATATGTACCCCCATATCACCCAATGTACCGCAACCATAATCTAACAGCCTTCTCCATTTGCCGGGATGGTAGTACCCCTCTTTATAAGGGCGTTCTTTGGACGTACCTAACCAAAGGTTCCAATCCAATTGGTCCGGCACCGGGTCTTCCCCTTGAGGCTCATCTCCGTTGTAACCCCATGATTTGGGAGACCAGGCATGTACAGTATGTACCTTGCCTATGATACCACTTTGAATTAAAAGGGTAGCCAAGCGGTAATCATAAAACGAATGCACCTGAATGCCCATTTGGGTCACCAAATTCTTTTCTTTGGCCAACTGCATCATTTTTCTTGATTCATCTACATAATGAGTCAATGGCTTCTGACAGTACACGGGCTTGTTCATTTCCATAGCCATTAAGGAAGCAGGCGCATGGGTATGGTCCGGTGTAGAAACGACTACGGCATCAATCTCATCTCCCATTTCATTTAGCATAGCCCTATAATCAAAAAACACACGTGCCCCTGGGTGCAGTTTATGTGCTTTTGCCAAGTTGACGGAATCTACATCGCATAACGCAACAACATCTACAGAACCATGAGAAGCAATTGCGTTCAAATCTTCAGCTCCCATATTACCCACACCAATATGGGCCGTTCTAAGTCTTTTTCCATTTTGGAAAGCCCACGCCGCATTGGGCAACAAAGCGAACGAAGATACGGCCGCCGCGCTTTTTAAAAATTCTCTTTTATTCATTTTCAAGTAATTTGGATTGTTTGAGTATGTAGTTTAGTATTCTAAAGTTGTTTGATTTTTACATTTTTAAGCCAAAGTGGACTATCATGGTCCTGAAAACCGATATAACCCTTTTTAAAAGATCCGTATTTAGGAGCATCTTTCCATTTTCCTTTGGCCTTACGTTCTTTCCAGTCTTCTGACCAGGGCACGAAAGACAATAGTTTTTTTCCGTTAAGCCAATGCTCTACATTTTCTGGGGTAAAAATGATGCGTGACGTATTCCACTCTCCCGCAGGCTTGACTATTTTTTGACTTACATCCGGTAAGTGCATGGCGTAATCCGCACCTGTTTTTTGCCATTCCTCTAACTTGGCATTATTAATTTCTTCCCATTTAAGGTCATCCAGCATCTGATATTCGGGAGAGACCTCGGGTATGCTCCAATCCCCTTCTTGAATATGATACAACAATCCGCTATTACCTCCTTCCGGTATTTTCCATTCCCAATACAGTTCAAAATTATCGAACTCTTGGGCCGCATAGATAATATCCTTACCGCCTTTTCTATTTGCTTCGGTTCGTTTTTCGGTATCAAAAGTTAGGGCTCCGTCCTTAACTACCCATTGCGGCGGCAAATCATCTCCGTTATAGGCACGCCAGCCTTCTGTAGTAGTCCCGTCAAAAAGGTAAATCCATTCATCTGCTTCCGGGGTGGTTTCGGCCGTGGAAGCCGCTTTTGTCACTTCGTCTTTTTTTGTCTCGGTTTTACATGAGACAAGGGCTACCACAAGAGATAGCGCCAGGGCCGTTTTTTTCATTTTAATAGGTTGTTTAGGTTTTCGTTAATTCCATCATCATAGCAAAATTGAGGTACATTGCTAAAACATCTAAATCTAGGAACAATAGCGCAAGAATCAAAATGCAACTTTACCAGCTGCCTATCAAAGAACAAACTATGCCTCTTCTAGGGTTTAGAAAGGGATTTAGAACCCAGAGAAGTCTGAAAAAACCAAAATAGAAAGCTATCTAATTGTAATAATAAATCAAATTATGATTACTGCGGATTATTTGCCTTAACCGAACCTATAGCCAAAAAAAGTAGAAAAACAAGTCCTAGATACCCAAGTAACCTATACGACCCAAACGTACTGAAACAAAGACTGAAAATGGGTGGTGCAAGAGCGCTTCCCAAAATTAAAAACGACATCACCTTACCCGTTATGGCCCCTAAATGTGTACGGCCAAAGAAACGAGGCCATACAATAGCGTTGAGTACGGCAAAAAAGCCGCCTAAAACTCCGAAGCCACCAATTAGCATGGGAATACCAAAAGAAGAGGACAGGAACAAAAAACCCACGGAAGCCATAACCCCTCCTAAAATCATCAAATACAAATAAAGTTTAAGATGCAGGTAATCGCTTAAAAAATTAAAAATTAGAGAAATGGTTACTGCTACGACGGATGCCGGCAAAAATATGGATATGGCATCATCTTTCGGAAATCCTTCACTGGCAAAAACGGATACTACGTGAAAAGTTAACCCGGTAATAAAAAAACTATTAAAAGATAAGATCAACGCATACATCCAAAATGCTCGGGTCTGCTGGGCTTCTTTTGCCGTATACTGTTTTGCCAAGGGTATGTTCTTGGACTCTTCTTCGTTCACCAAAACCTCGCCATCCGGCAATAGACCGTGCTCCTCTGGTTTATTCTTATAAAACTGTAAGATACAAATTGAGAAAACCACTAGTGCCGCAGCCAATATTTGCCATGTAACCTGCCAACTATAACTTTCAATGAGTGCATTTACCCAGAGCGGTGAAGATGAAAAACCAAACGATATGGCCACACTGCTAATTGCATTGACCTTACCCCTATTCTTATCGAACCAAATCATGATAACATTACGGGAAGCCATAGTAAGTACTCCTTGGCCAGAAAACCTTAGAACAAAAAAGAGGGAAGCCATTATAACAAAGGGAACAAGCCACGTATCAACGTTTAACAAGCTTTTTACGAACGTACTCATTTGTACGGACCAAGAACAGAGCATAAGAGCCACTGCCAATGTAATCGCGGCAAAAAATGCCACGTAGCGAGCCCCATACTTATCAAACCAAACCCCGGCACGACCAATAACCAAAGAACTACATATAGTACCGATCATATACGCATTACTAAACTGGTTCCTGCTCAAACCTAAAGCATCCTTTACGGGATCCGTAAATACAGATACACCAATGGTTTGGCCAGGAATACTACAGTAAATACCAATGGTACCGATTACCAAAATAACATAACCGTAAAAAATTGGACTTTTGGCAGGGTCTACGAAAGAAAAACGGTTTGTATTGGCCATGGAATATGCAAAAGCCGCAAAAGTAAAGGTTTTGCCTTAGCACCTGCATTTCAACGTGTAAAGATTATGCAAAATTTATACATAAAACGCTGTTTTAAACGTTATGTACGTTCAAATCTATTTTTACTTGACCTATGAAAAAGTTCGCGTTTGTATTGTTCCTTCTTACGGTAATCATCGTAATAAGTAGTTGCAGTATTGATGACAGCAATGATATTGAAGTTATAAAACCCGGAGATACCGTAATTACAGGAAAGGTTTTAAAGGAAAAGAAATTTCTAAACTAGGCGTTTGGAACCCGTTATTACTTCTTACGACCATTCTTCAAATACAAAGGTAAAGGTGGTTCCCTGATTTATTTTGCTATCCACCTGTATACTTCCGCCTAAACTGGTTATATGCTTTTTTACCAAGTATAGGCCAAGTCCCTTGCTACCGTTGGCATCATGAAACTTTTGACTGAGTTCAAAAATAAGGTGTCCATATTTTTCCATATCAAACCCCAAGCCGTTATCACTATAAATCAACTTTTTCCGGCCCCTATCCATTTGAGTCTTGATAGAAATAATAGGTGCGACGCCAGGCCTTGCATATTTGGTTGAATTGGAAATCAGGTTTAGAAAAATACTCTTCATATATTCTCTATTGAACGGAACGAATTGCGCCTCGGAAAAATCCGTAATAAACTCTACATTGGAACCGCTCAGCAACGTACCAATGGATTGTGTAACCTCTTGAAATACCTCATTGAAATAAACGTCATCCAGTGCCTCTGCAACGCTTTCGCTTTCCGTTACGGCGTCAACATAAGCGTTTAATGATTCCTTCAATCCATCTGCAGAGCGTTTTACGTGCTCTAAAATCTGTAAGGTGGTGTCATCATTGATTTTGTTGGTATCCAGCATTTCTACGAGATAGACCAAATTATTTACGGGCGACCTTAAATCATGGGAAGTAATATGGTTTAACTGTTTGAGCTTTTCATTTGTTTCCACTAAGTCACTTACAAGAGAAATGCGCTCATTCTCCAATTCTTTTTTATGTGTTATATCCTTGGCTATGGCATAAACCAAGCCTTCATCTACGGACGGGGTAGCCGTCCAATACAGCCATACCAACTCCCCAGTTTTAGAAACGTATCTATTTTCAAAATTGCACAAGGGAATGTTATTGATCAAGTTCTGACCATGCCGGGCCGTTAACTCGCGGTCTTCCTCATAAATAAACTCCGTTATAGGCTTTGAATACAGTTCCTTATCCGTATACCCCAAAAGTTTTGTAAAGGCAGGATTTACTTTCTTAAAGTAACCTTCAAAATCTGTGATACAAAGATTATCTGTTGATAAGTTAAAGAACGGATCTAGCTTAAAGTTTTCGGATTCTATTAACTGTCTCATTGGTTTTGGTAAGGTATAACGAATTTAAAACGCTAAGTATAAGACAATTGTTGCTTAATCTCCAATTATTTTCATTGAATGAACAATTTTTCTTCGAGCAAAACGTTTGTTTGGATTTTTATAAAAAACCCTAAACAAATTATAAACTACTAACCGGATGTCTTAAAATACGAGCGATACGAGAAGTGGATAATCAATACACGGAAGGATTAAAATTAGAATCCCGTTAAAAATTGGCACCGATCAAGATTTAAATTTAATGGTAAAAGTACTACCCTCGTTTACTTTACTTTCTACACTTATACTACCTCCTAGACTGGTTATATGATTATGCACTAAATATAATCCCACTCCTTTACTGTCTTTAGTATTGTGAAATCTTTGATTTAGGTTAAAGATTAGGTGCCCCACTTTTTCCATGTCAAAACCAAGTCCGTTATCAGAAAAAGTAAATGTCTTTTCGCCGTTATTTTCGGTTGTGGTAATCTTAATTTCAGGGAAGCTGTCCGGCCTAGCGTATTTGATTGAATTGGTAATAAGATTAAGAAAAATACTCTCCATGTAAGACGTATTGAACTCTACACTTTCCATTCCGGAAAAGTCCGCATAAAATTTTGCTTTTGAGTCCTTGATTAAAGAACTGATAGAGTTCTGTACTTTTTGAAAAATAGTTTCAAAATACACTTCCTCTACCCTAACATTAGATTCTTCATTTTCCTTTAACGCATCTACATAAGAGTTCAATGAAGTTTTAAGGCCTTGTGCAGATTGCTTTATATATTCAAGTATTTTTTCATTATCCTCATCACTATTATCGTTAGACCCTAGAATATCCGCCAGATAAAGTAAGTTGTTGACCGGAGACCTTAAATCATGTGAAGTAGTGTAATTTAGCTGTTTAAGTTGTTGGTTTATTTTTGATAAATGAGCCACATGAGAGATACGTTCCGACTCCAAGTTCTTTTTGTGGGTTATGTTTTTGGCTATGGCATAGACCAATTGCTTGTCCGGCATGGGGATAGATGTCCAATGCAGCCATACCAATTCTCCGGATTTACAGATATACCGATTCTCAAAATTGACTAAAGGCTTATTATTTATCAGACTTTTTCTGTGGGAGGCGGTCAGTTCACGGTCTTCTTCATAAATAAATTCACAAATAAGGGAAGAAAACAGCTCCTCTTTAGAATACCCCAACAATTCAATAAACGCAGGATTTATTTTTCTAAAATATCCATCGTATCCAGCAACACAAAGATAATCCATGGATAAATCAAAGAAAGGATCCAATTGAATATCGGCAGAGGCAAGTGCTTCTAACATAAGATGGTTGGTTTATAGAGCGTTAACGCTCAAACCTAAATAATTGTTGCACTTAAACGAGAAAACAGATAAGAATTAAAGGTATAAAAAACCTAAAACCAGAAGACTCAATTTTATCGACTCAAAAAATCAATAAAAAGTCTAACGCGCCTCTAGTTATTTCTATGTCTTTCTCTGGCTAAAAGGGTATTTTTGAGAAGCATAGCAATGGTCATTGGCCCAACACCACCAGGAACAGGAGTTATAAATGAAGCTTTAGGACTAACCTCTTCAAAATCAACATCACCGGTAATATAATATCCTTTTTCCTTGGTTTCATCGGAAACCCTGGTAATACCAACATCTATGATAACCGCACCCTCTTTGACCATATCGCCTTTTAAAAAGTGTGGAACACCCAACGCAGATACAATTATATCTGCCTGCAAGGTCAATTCCTTAATATTCTGAGTTCTACTATGAGCTAAGGTAACCGTACAGTTTGCAGCTTCTCCTTTCTGGCTCATTAAAATACTAATGGGTCTACCTACAATATGACTACGGCCAATAACAACGGCATGTTTACCTTGAGTATCTACCTTATAACGCTTAAGAAGTTCCATAATACCAAAAGGAGTGGCAGATATGAAAGTTTCCATATCCAATGCCATTTTTCCGAAGTTTGCAGGGTGGAATCCGTCTACATCTTTATCCGGATCAACAGCCATTAAAACCTTTTCCTCGTCTATATGCTTTGGCAAAGGTAGTTGTACAATATACCCGTCAATATCCGCGTTGGCGTTAAGCTCATGAACTTTATTTAACAGCTCTTCTTCTGTAGTTTCACTAGGCAAGTGAATTAAAGTAGATTCAAAACCAATTTTCTTGCACGAGCGTACTTTGCTACCTACATACGTTAGACTTGCTCCGTCATTACCTACCAGAACAGCTGCCAAATGAGGTACTTTCTCACCGCGTTCTTTCATCTTCGCTACCTCTAAGGTAATCTCGTCCTTTATCTCGTTGGAAACTTTTTTTCCGTCTAGTAATGTCATAATATTCGGTTAGGTCTTAACTGGTCCTGTATTTTTTTAAAAACTTGGTTTTATTTCATGCCACGCATGTTTCCCATCATCTGCATCATCTTTTTACCGCCACCGCCTTGCATCATTTTCATCATTTTGCTCATCTGGTCAAACTGCTTCAAAAGTTGGTTTACTTCTTGCACTTGTCTTCCACTTCCTTTGGCGATACGCTTTTTACGGCTCATGTTCAATTTGGAAGGGTTTGAACGCTCATCTGGCGTCATACTATGTATAATGGCTTCAATGTGCTTAAAGGCATCATCATCTATATCCAATCCTTTAAGTGCTTTTCCGGCACCAGGAATCATCCCCATTAAATCCTTGATGTTACCCATCTTTTTGATTTGCTGTATCTGGGAAAGGAAATCATCAAAGCCAAACTTGTTTTTGGCAATTTTCTTCTGGATTTTACGGGCCTCTTCTTCATCAAACTGCTCTTGGGCACGTTCCACCAAAGAAATAACATCACCCATGCCCAAAATACGCTCGGCCATACGTGAAGGATGGAAAACATCAATAGCTTCCATTTTTTCACCTGTACCGATGAATTTTATAGGCTTATCTACTACCGATTTAATTGAAATGGCAGCTCCACCACGGGTATCACCATCTAACTTGGTAAGTACTACCCCGTCAAAATTTAAAATATCATTAAAGGCCTTTGCTGTGTTTACAGCATCTTGACCCGTCATAGAATCTACTACAAAAAGCGTTTCTTGAGGTTGTATGGTTTTATGGATTTCAGAGATTTCGTTCATCATCTCCTCATCTACCGCCAAACGACCCGCGGTATCTATAATAACTACGTTGTAGCCTTCTGATTTTGCTTTGGCAATACCGGCCTGTGCAATCTTTACCGGGTTCTTCTCATCACGATTGGAATATACCTCAACCCCAATTTGCTCCCCAACTACGTGCAACTGATCTATTGCCGCAGGACGGTACACATCACACGCCACCAATAAAGGCTTCTTTGTTTTTTTGGTTTTAAGGAAGTTGGCCAATTTACCTGAAAAGGTAGTTTTACCCGAACCTTGTAAACCGGACATTAAAATTATGGAAGGAGTTCCGGAAAGGTTAATCCCTTCTGTTTCCCCGCCCATAAGCTCCGTAAGCTCATCCTTAACAATCTTTACCATTAATTGGCCAGGTTGTAAAGTGGTCAATACATCTTGACCCAAAGCTTTTTCTTTGACCTTATTGGTAAATTCTTTGGCTATCCTGAAGTTAACATCCGCATCCAATAAAGCCCTACGTACTTCTTTAGTGGTCTCGGCAACGTTAATTTCTGTAATCTGCCCATGGCCCCGTAGGGTGTGGAGGGCTTTATCTAGCTTATCACTTAAATTGTCAAACATCGTCTTACTTGCTTTTGAAGAAAGGCAAATTTAATAATAACTACGCTAAAGAACGGGGCGTAAAGAAAAAAATATGATATCAAAAAAAAAGCACCCCTCTCACGAAGGGTGCTCTTTAAAAATCTGTGGGGCAAAAATAGGTATTCGGTTACTCTAATCCTTAACTATTAAAAGTTAGTTGCAAACTTTGCTCAATGCAACAATTTCTTCTTTTCTCTTTATTTTCATGTACTCCTGGCCGCATTGAAGCACCTGCCATTCGCCAATGTAACTTTCTAAATTCCCGGTAAGACCTTTTAAAATCAATACATTTTCCGTAACGTCCCAACTTCCTTCATCTACCACTTCACCATTGGGGTCATAAACCAGAAGACCTTGTTCTGCGAATTTTACGTTCTGTTCCTCAAAAAACTCACCTTTTTCATCCGCCAGTCTCCAGTTACATACTCCCAATCGTTCAACAATGGTTTCCTTATTACATATTTCCGGTTGATAGTCGCAATTCTTTTCTAACACCATAGAGTCATCCTCTACGAACATTTTTATCTTACCTTCTTTAATTTCGTATACTTTCCAAGTATTGGTAAAATAATCGTTTGCTTCAAAATTAATTTTCACAACAACTCTATACTCCTCAACGAACGTACTCCAATCACCGTCTATTCCGTAGCCATACTTATCATAGGCCGTGACCTTTCCGTCTTCCATAAAGGACAACGCATAACTATTGTATTGTTCAGATTGGTTTTCAGCTTTTGTTTGTACTTGAATTAGATTCCAAGGGCAATCAATTAACACATTGTCTAATTGGGGCTTTGTAAAATCATCATCATTGTAATCGTTATCATCATCTTCATCACATGCCTTTTTGGCCTGTTCCAAAATACTGGATATCTCTGTATTTGAGTTAACCACAACCTCGGTGCCATTTAAATATATCAAGGTGACCGGATAATCAAAACTCACCAAATCCGTATCTTCAAGACCAGCAAAAAATCTTCTTAACTCTGCATCATGGGCAACGGTTACAGAAGCCGTTTGTTGAAAATCAGGATTATAGGTAAATACGGTGGCAGGATAGACCAAGTCTACGCACTCAATATCCGCATCCGCACCTCCTTCAACACATTGAGTCACAAGTTTTTCCAAATCGGCTCTAGAACCTACGGTAACTTCCGTGTAATCTGCCATAGTAACGGTTACTGGAAAAACAATAACCATAGTACTATTGAAACCTTCTAAAGCATCCAAAAATTCTTCCAGAACCTGTAGGCCCTCCATAGAATCAATTGTTAGCCTTTCATTGTTCACTACAACCGTATAGGGAAATTGAATATCAAAACAACTGGCACCATCTACAATATTGTCATACGAACCATCATTGGAAACCGCTTCTTTTAGAAGTTCTAAAGTGGCGGAATCAACAGTTAAAGTTTTTTCAGCATCTATAGACTCCTCAAAGGGCTCTTCATCTTGACATGCGGTCAAGGCCATTAGCAGAGCCAGTAGGAAAGCTACTAATGAAAATTTAAAACACTTCTTCATACTGATTTGGAATTTAGGGGTACTTTGAAATTGAAACAACCCATTTTTAAAATACCCTACCTGAGCAAATTCATTTTTTTCAAATACCTTTGAAAAAAAATACCCTAATTGGAAACCAAAAATACAGGCAATGTTTGCGAAGAGCAAGTCTTTGATACAATTTTCAAAGCTAATTCTAAAACGGTTTTCAACTATATATATTATAAGTTTGGCAATGAGGAGAAAGCCCATGATGCCGTTCAAGAGGCATTTGTAAAACTTTGGGAGAACTGTGCCAAGGTTTCTCCGGAAAAGGCCAAATCGTTTGTTTACACCGTTGCCAACAATTTGTACCTTAATGTGATAAAAGCCGAAAAGGTACGTTTAAAGTATGCCGACAAGACCTTAAAGGTCACCCATGAATCGCCCGAATTCTTGATGGAGGAAGACGAATTCAAACAGAGATTGAACCGTGCCCTGGATAGCCTTCCGGAAAACCAACGGACCACTTTTCTATTAAATCGAATTGATGGAAAGAAATATGCAGAGATAGCCGAAATGGAAGGAGTAAGCGTAAAGGCTATTGAAAAAAGAATGCATTTGGCATTGAAATCACTTCGGGAAAAGATTGATGGGATATAGTTTATAGTGGTTAGTGGTTAGTGGTTAGTGGTTAGTGGTTAGTGGTTAGTGGTTAGTGGTTAGTGGTTAGTGGTTAAAATAGTTTTTAATATATAGCTATCATATACTAAAATTAAAAAGTAGGGTATTTACGTAATGAATTGTTACTAAGGCATAAAGCTAGAATTGATGCAAGAAAATCACTTAGCAAAATGGTTGAACAATGACCTCACAGAGGCCGAGATCGCAGAGTTTAAAAAGTCTGCGGAATATGCTTCCTATGAGCGCATTATTGCCGCTTCGGGCCAGCTAGAAGCTCCAGCCTTTGACGCTAACGAAGCCCTTATGGCCTTAAAGAACCAACGTACTTTAAAGGACACCAAGGTTGTACAGCTGCATCCTTTCAAGAAATTTTTACGTATTGCGGCAGCGGCGGCCGTTATTATGTTCGGTTCGTATTTTTATCTCAACTCTTTAGATGAAAACATTGTTACCAAATATGCCGAAAACAAAGAAATTACCCTTCCCGATAATTCCAAAGTACAACTAAATGCAGATTCCGAACTCTCTTTTAGTGAACGGAAATGGAGCAAAGAACGAAATGTTGAACTTAAAGGTGAGGCGTTTTTTAAAGTGGCCAAGGGCGAGCGTTTTACCGTTGAAACAAAAGATGGCGTAGTTGCTGTTTTAGGAACTCAATTTAATGTAGAAAACAGACCGGGCTTTTTTGAAGTTACCTGTTTTGAAGGATTGGTAAGTGTTACTTTTAACGATAAAGAAACCAAGTTGCCCGCCGGAAATTCCTTTTTGGTCATAGATGGTAAAATTACCCAGGTACCGGTATCTAAAACGGAACATCCGTCTTGGATCAATAATGAAAGTACTTTCAAAAGTGTTCCGCTTAAATATGTCCTTAGTGAATTTGAAAGACAGCATAATGTTACGGTTGAAACCAAGGATATAGACACAGAACAATTGTTCACCGGAACTTTTAACAATGCGGATGTGGATGTTGCGTTAAAGAGCATAAGCGCACCCTCGCAAATAAAGTTTAAATTTGAGGGCAGCAAAGTGCTCTTCTATGGCGATAAAAATCCGTAAACTTCTTCTTTTTATTTTAGGTCTTACGTGTTTTATAACCTCACACGATACTATAGCACAAACTGGCGAAAAAATAGCGCTGTCTACTTTTTTGCAACAGCTAGAGCAAGAATTTGAT
Organism: Zobellia sp. B3R18; assembly: GCF_018860715.1. Classification (NCBI taxonomy): domain Bacteria; kingdom Pseudomonadati; phylum Bacteroidota; class Flavobacteriia; order Flavobacteriales; family Flavobacteriaceae; genus Zobellia; species Zobellia sp. B3R18. The sequence goes on from NZ_JAHKQG010000011.1 coordinate 160,598, forward strand.
ATTAAATTCTCTTATGCGGATAGTGAAGTACTTGGCCTTGAAATTTATGTTCCGCAACAAACTTCATTGCCCAATATCTTAGATGATATTGAGACCCAGACCCAAGTTGACCTAGAAAAAATTAACGAGCGGTATTACACCCTTACCAAAAGCAATTTTATTTCTATCTGCGCCACGGTTCTGGATAATTTTAAGATGAACACCCTCTATGGTGCCAGTGTAAAGGTCTTGGGAACCAACATTACCACTTTTATTGATGAGACCGGCACATTTGTATTGCACAACGTTCCCCGAAGTGCCTCTGTCCAAATTAAGCACTTAGGCTATAAAACCCTTTTTGTTAACGCTGATGAGCTAATTAAAAAAGAACCTTGTAAAACCCTTTTGCTCGCCCAGTTTTACCAACAACTAGAAGAAGTGGTTGTTTATGAATTCCTTACCAAAGGCCTTGTAAAACAAACCGATGGAAGCTTTCAAATGAACAGTGAGGAATTTGGCATCCTACCGGGACTTATAGAACCTGATGTTTTACAGACTGTTCAAGCATTGCCCGGCATAGAGAGTACGGACGAAACCGTGTCCAACATTAACATACGCGGGGGAAGCAATGACCAAAACCTTATTCTCTGGGATGGTATAAAAATGTACCAATCCGGACACTTTTTTGGGTTGATATCAGCTTTTAACCCTTATTTGACAGAGAAAGTAACCTTAATAAAAAATGGCACAGGAAGTCAATATGGCGATGGCGTAAGTGGTATTATAGATATGCGTACCAAAGATGCCATTGCAGACACTTTTTTTGCAGGTGCAGGTTTCAATCTTATTGGCGGTGACGTTTACGGACACCTACCCATTACCGATAAGGTTGCTGTTCAATTTTCGGCCAGACGCTCCCTTACAGATCTTATTGACACCCCTACCTATGATAAATTCTTTACTCGTGTTTTTGATGACAGTCAAGTAACTCAAGAGGGGAATTTCTATTTCTATGATTTTACGGGTAAGGTTTTGTATGATATTAATGACCGGCACAAGTTTCGTTTCAGCTTTATAAACATTAATAATCTATTGGATTACACAGAACGTGACATGTCCGATACCAATGAGATACACAGCGCCTTAAACCAAACCAACTTATCTCTCGGAGCAAGCCTAAGTAGTGACTGGACCGAAAAATTCGCTACGTATATCAACCTCTACAGTACACAGTACCAATTAGACGCCCGGAATATTTCCGCTAATGCGGAGCAGATACTTTTTCAGAATAATGAAGTTGAAGAAACGGCCTTAAAGCTCAGTACCAATTTTATGCCCAATGATAATTTCAACTGGCTTAATGGCTATCAATTTACAGATACGGGTATTGCCAATGAAACATCGGTAACACAACCACCTTTTGAGAGTAACGCCCGAAACGTTATTAAGAGTCACGCTCTTTTTTCTGAACTCACCTTTACATCAACCGATAAAAAAATCTATGCAAGAGGCGGACTTAGATTGAACTATTTAGAAAATCCGGACACTTTTAAGGAGTATATTTTAGAACCAAGATTAAGTTTTAACTATGCTCTTACAAGGCATTTAAAAGTTCAGGCGCTGGGCGAATTCAAGAGTCAAGCTATCAACCAGATTATTGATTTGGAGCAAAATTTTCTAGGTATAGAAAAACGTCGTTGGATAGTATCGGACGGAGAAAGCCTACCTATTACCAAGAGTAAACAAGGCTCTATAGGTATCAACTACGACCATGAAAATTTTTACGTAGGACTTGAGGCCTTTTATAAAGAAGTGGATGGCATTAGCACCTCAACGCAAGGCTTTCAGAACCAGAATCAGTTTAATGGGGAAATAGGAAAGTACGATGTAAAAGGCGTTGAATTTCTAATCAACAAAAAGACCGATAACTATAGTGTTTGGGCCAGCTACACCTACAATTTCAACAATTACAATTTCTCCGAAGTTCTACCCCCCAATTTCCCGAACAACCTAGATATAAGACATGCCGCTACCTTTGCCGGGACCTATACGTTGGAGAACTTTAAATTGGGTATTGGGCTAAACTATCGTACGGGAAAACCCTATACGGAGCCAGATCCGGATGAACCATTGGACACTTCTTTTTTTCCTAATAGAATTAATTACCAAGATCCTAATAGTAGCCGGTTACCCGAATATTTACGCGCCGATGCTTCCGCCATTTACAATTTCAACATTACAGAAAAATTGAAAGCATCCGCAGGTATTTCCGTTTTGAATTTTACTAGCAGAAAGAATATTTTAAACAGTTATTATCGTTTGAATGAAGACAATGAGATAGAAAAAGTAGAAAACGTTTCTTTAGGTCTTACGCCCAATGTTAGTTTTAGAGTCCGATTTTAATAAGAATTCAAGAGCTCTCCCCCATTAATTATAATTAATTTTAAAGGATTAATTATTTCTTTCACTTCTTAGAAACCTTCCATTTATGCCTACAATAGAAGATATTAAAAATGCCAGAAAACGCATTGACAATTATGTGCTCCAAACCCCAATTTTCACCTCCTCTTTATTAAATGATTGGCTCGGGCATGAAATTTATTTTAAAGCGGAATGTCTTCAAAAAATAGGTGCATTCAAAGCCAGAGGGGCCTGCAATACAATTGCCTGGCTGGTAGAAAACAACAAAAAACCAAAACACATCATTGCCAATAGTTCCGGTAACCATTCGCAAGCGGTTGCTTGGGCCGCACGCCAATTCAACATTCCCGCTACTATTTATATGCCCGTATACGCATCAAAAATTAAGATACAGGCTACCCAATCCTACGGTGCCAAGGTAGCGCTTTGTGAAAATAGAAACCTTGCCGATGAAAGTGTACTCTCCGCTTCCAAAGAAGAAGGAACGTATTGGATACCGCCATATAACCATAACCAAGTCATAGCCGGGCAAGGAACGGCCGTATGTGAGGCACTTGAGCAGGTTTCAGGTATAGATGCCGTTTTTGCCCCTTGTGGGGGAGGCGGACTTTTATCCGGTACCGTAATCGCAACCAATGCCTTATCTCCAAAGACCAAAGTTTTTGGCGTTGAACCTTTAAATGCCAATGATGCAGCAGAATCATTGCGAACCAACCAAATTCAGAGATTACAGGCCACACCGGACACACTCGCAGATGGTGCAATGACCATGGCAGTAGGAGACATTACATTTGAGTACCTAAAACGTTTAAATGGCATGTACGAGGTTGCAGAAGCCAAGTTAATTTACTGGACCCAATGGCTGACCCATTTATTAAAATTGCACGTTGAGCCTACAAGTGCCATGGCAATGCAAGGCGTAGTGCAATGGCTAAAAAACAGCTGTAATAAAAAAAGGGTGATGGTAATTTTATCCGGAGGGAACATAGACCATACCAATCAGCTTAAAATATGGCACACCAACCATTTGGACACTAGACCTAGCTTGGCTATGTAAGACATTATTACGTTTCCATGGCTACCCCACCTAACGGTTCATTAGGAAGTACTTGAAAATCAAAACCTAACATTTTTTGAATAATACCGTACAACTCCGGAAAATCAGCTAAAAATAGGTGCGGTGTCTCGGCATAATTTTCAACGGCAACAGAGAAGAATTCCTGTAGGTTGGTCATACCGTAATCCCTAAAATAATTGGAATCCACTAACTTCTGGGCATAGCCCTCCCTAAGAAAAAGTTCTTTTATTTTCTTAAGTCCCACTCTAAACTTCCGAGCTTCCCATGAGCTCTGTTTAATCATTTCAAAACTTAGCGCATGTGCAAATTCATGTAAGGCCAAGTTTACATTATCATCGGCAATACGGAATCCTTCCCAAATGGTATCCGCAGAAAAAATTACCGTTTTAAAACGAGGGTTGTACTCCCCTAGATGGTGCCTTCTGTTAATGCGGGAATAATATTTTGAGGGATAAATAACAATACGCAACAGTGATTTACGCATTTTATAGCTCTTAAGACCCAATGCCATTAGAACCACGGATGCACTTAAAAGTAACGTTAACTCTTTCTTTTGATTCACTTTTCCATAGAAAATGAACTTTTTTCTACTCCTGAACCATATAATCCGTTTATCACATTTTGCCTTTAGGGAAGGGCTAAGCTTAGAATACACCGCAAAATTATCCGTAAGAAACCTTTTTTCTTTTTCCGTAAGAGGTTTGGTCCTTACAAACGGATTCAACGCATAAAGCCCCAACGTATAGTACACTATATAAAGCGCCTGAATGCAAAGAAATGCTACTGCCAAAATCTTGAAATTGTACTCTGTTAGCATATCCTCTACAACTCCAAAAACGGATTTAAATTGCGTAAAGCCGCTTGGGCTTACATACGATCGGGAACATTAATCCCCAAAAGTTTAAAGGCGGATGCAATTACCTCACTCACTTTTTGGGATAGCTGCACACGAAGTACTTTTTTGTTTTCGTCCGTTTCCCCAAGAATTGAAACCTGCTGATAGAAGGAGTTAAATTCCTTCACCAAATCGTACGTGTAATTGGCAATAAGTGCCGGGCTATAGTTCTCCGCTGCCAATTGTACGGTCTCAGGATATAACTGTAACTGTTTAATAAGTTCTTTTTCTTTGGGGTGTAAACCACCAAGAGCTGTAATTTCTATATCCGTAGCGGTATCAAAATTGGCCTTTCTTAAAATAGATTGGATACGTGCGTAGGTATATTGGATGAACGGCCCCGTATTTCCTTGAAAATCTACTGACTCTTCCGGATTAAACAGAATTGTCTTTTTAGGATCTACTTTTAGAATGTAATATTTTAAGGCGCCTAAGCCTATCAATTTATAGAGGGAGTTTTTTTCTTCTTCAGAATACCCCTCCAGCTTTCCAAGCTCTTCGGATATTTGAGCTGCCGTACTGGTCATATCGTTCATTAGATCATCTGCATCCACAACGGTACCTTCCCTACTCTTCATTTTACCGCTAGGTAAATCTACCATTCCGTAACTTAAATGGTGTAGGTTTTCAGACCATGAAAAGCCTAGCTTTTTCAAAATCAGAAACAACACTTTAAAATGGTAATCCTGTTCATTACCAACCGTGTATACCATACCACCCACATCTGGATAATCCTTAACCCTTTGTATAGCAGTACCTATATCTTGGGTCATATAAACCGCAGTACCATCGGAACGGAGCACTATTTTTTCATCAAGACCTTCATCAGTTAAATCTATCCAAACACTACCATCTTCCTTTTTATAGAAAATACCCTTTTCCAATCCGCCGGCCACAACGTCCTTACCTAGCAAATATGTATTGCTTTCATAGTACAGCGTATCAAAATCTACCCCAAGATTTTTGTAAGTAACATCAAAACCTTTGTAGACCCAGCCGTTCATTTCTTTCCAAAGCGCTACAACTTCTTCATCACCAGCCTCCCATTTTTGAAGCATTTCTTGGGCTTCTAATAGAATTGGAGCTTCCTTTTCCGCAACTTTCTTGTCTGTTCCATTAGCAACCATTTCGGCAATTTCGGCCTTATAGGCCTTATCAAAAGCTACGTAATAGTTACCTACAAGCTTATCACCCTTTAACCCTGTACTTTCCGGGGTTTCGCCATTTCCAAAACGCCTCCATGCCAACATACTTTTACAAATATGTATTCCACGGTCATTGATAATTTGGGTTTTATACACTTTTTTCCCCGAGGCCTTTAAAATCTCGGCTACAGAATATCCTAAGAGGTTATTTCTAATATGCCCCAAGTGCAACGGCTTATTGGTATTTGGCGAAGAATACTCTACCATTATGGCATTATTGTCCTCTTGGGGTACATGACCGTATGTGGCATCATTTTTTACTCCATTAAAGAAATCAAGATAAAAACCATCTCCGATCACCAGGTTCAAAAAACCTTTTATGACGTTAAAACCGGTAACTTCAGCAACCTCTTTTTCCAAGTAAGCTCCAATTTGCTCACCTATCTGAACTGGATTTCCTTTAACTACACGAAGCATGGGGAATACAACCACCGTAACATCACCTTCAAAATCCTTGCGTGTTGGCTGAAATTCTACCGACGGCAGTTCTTTTTCAAAAATAGCTGCGACCGCTTCCTTAACCTTGGTTTCTAAAATTGCTTGAATACCCATATCATGTTTCGTTTCAGGCTGCAAAACTAATCATTTTTTGCGCTTTTACCCTAAGACAGGCGGTATTGGCCTCGCTTTTCTTTAACTTTATAGAAATGCAGCCCCTGAGCGCAACAATCCAATTTGTAAATAGGACCATATATGCTTTTGAACGTATCATATACCGATAAACAGGTTACAAAAAAAATAGATGAAGCAGTAGGCAAGCCCTTTCCATTAAGGGAACGTTGGAACATGGGCGGTATTGGCTCGCCTAGATTGTTCATTACTGAAACGAGCATTGAAATCAGAAACTTGCTCATTTTGGATAACAATCGCGATCAATGTAACATTGAGCTAAGGCCCAAAGGTATTATTGTTCGTTTCAGGTCTTTATTAGAGACCTTTGCTTTAGTTATTCCGTTTTACAAACTTACTTTATACAAAGGTGACATTGGTATTTACTCCATATATCGAGACCATTATTTTATTAAGGTAAAAGCCGATACCAAAGCGATTCAGAAGTTTTTTATCAAAATTCAGAATTATAAAGCCGATAATGCCCCTACTTCCATCGAAGACTTATAAACATCCAAAAAGCTTATGAAAATTCTCTTAACGGGCGCTAACGGTTATATAGGAATGCGATTGCTACCCCAATTATTGGAATTGGACCATGAAGTGGTATGCACAGTACGAGATGAAACCCGATTTTCTATTGAAAAAGAAATGCGGGCTCAGATACAGGTCCTAGAAATAGATTTTTTAAAGGACATGCAAAAAGGAGTGGTCCCAAAAGACATAGATGTAGCCTATTTTTTGATTCATTCCATGAGTTCGTCTACACAGGATTTTGACACCCTAGAGGCCAAGACCGCAGAAAATTTTAATGCTTATCTAAGTGAAACCCAAGTAAAGCAAGTCATTTATTTGAGTGGTATCGTGAACGAAGAGAATCTTTCCAAGCACCTCTGGTCCCGGAAAAATGTGGAGCGCATTCTCTATGAAGGTTCTTTTGAACTTACCGTTTTAAGAGCTGGAATTATTGTAGGCTCAGGAAGTTCTTCGTTTGAAATTATTCGTGATTTATGCGAAAAATTACCCGTAATGATTACTCCAAAATGGGTATTGACCAAAACACAACCTATAGCCATCCGGGATATTCTGGCTTTTTTGACCGGTGTTATGGGTAATGAAAAAACCTATAACGATTCTTTTGATATTGCCGGTCCGGACGTACTCACCTATAAACAAATGCTAGAGCAGTATGCGGAAGTACGCGGTTTTAAGAATTATATTTTTACCGTGCCCGTAATGACGCCAAAGCTATCTAGCTACTGGCTCTATTTTGTTACCTCAACATCGTACAAATTGGCATTGAACCTTGTAGATAGTATGAAAATTGAAGTTATTGCCAAAGATCAAAGGTTACAAAAGCTTTTAGGTTTAAAACCTCATTCCTATAAAGAAGCGATTGATTTAGCCTTTAAGAAAATAGAACAAAACCTGGTGGTCAGCAGCTGGAAGGATAGTATGGTAAGCGGCCGCTTTAAAAAGAACTTAGAAAAGTATATTCAAGTTCCTAAGTATGGCGTTCTGAAAGACGAGAAAAAAATAAAAGTAGATAATCCGGAACAGGTCTTGCGCAACATTTGGAGAATTGGTGGAGAAACCGGTTGGTACTATGGAAACTGGCTTTGGAAAATAAGGGGAATAATCGATAAATTTTCAGGCGGGGTGGGATTAAGACGTGGACGAACACACCCCGATAAAATTTATGCCGGCGACTCACTGGATTTTTGGCGGGTTCTTCTAGCCGATAAAAAAGCAAAACGCCTATTACTTTTTGCCGAAATGAAACTACCCGGAGAAGCTTGGCTAGAATTTAAAATTGACGAAAACAATGTACTGCACCAAACGGCAACGTTCAGACCTAGGGGTCTCAAAGGACGATTATACTGGTACAGTATTGTACCTTTTCATTATTTTATCTTTGGTGGTATGATCCGCAATATTGCCAGAGCAAAATGAACCAACTGCACATATTCATTTTACTATTGGGCCTTGCAACGCTGAACTTTGTTCGCGGGCAGGCTTCCGCTTCAAATGAATTGGAGATGCCACAATGGGCTCCCTTGGGCTATGAATCTATTGTAACCGTAAAGCTCAAAGAACCTTTGCAGTTAGGTAAAGCATATGAAATTGGGTTTTGGATTTTTGGAAGACAATTGCCAGACCAAAGTTATTCGTATCCTATAGCCGTATTTCCATCGGACCATGGTGCAATCAATGCGAATGTTTTGGATAGTGTAGATGCTGTTCAATCCGAACCTGAATTAACTGTTCATCCGCCTCCATCCTATACTTCCCGGGGCTATTTCACTTTTATTATTCGTCCTGACAAAGCTTATGACCATGTAACTATAGCCCTTAAAATTGAGAGCAAAAAATCTTCATTAATCGATTTTAACAAAGACATTACCGTTACGGGCATTGCTGTAAAAGCCCTCCCTTCCCGACCAAAGGACAAAACCGGACTTCTAAAAAAAGAAGGTGTAACCCATACGAATCCACCTGATAAAATTGCGGACCGCATCTTAATAGACAGTAAAAAAACTTATACAGTTTTTGAAAAAAGAGTGCGCTTGGCACTTTACGACCACCGCAGAATAGATGATGATATCGTTAACATTTACTTGAATGGCGCAGTTGCGATTCAACATGTAAAATTGAAGCGTAAAAAGCAATTTTTCAATCTCACATTACAGCCCGGAAAAAATACGATTACCCTACATGCCGAAAATTTAGGTGAAGTAGCTCCGAACACCGCGGCCATTCTTATACAGACTAAAAAAGAAGAGTTTATGGCAGTATTGGAGTCGGATTTGGGTCAAAGTTCTTATTTTACGCTTGTTTACCAAAAACCTGAACCCTAATTACCGAGCATGCGGCACCTTAAAAACCCTTTACTTTCCGTTTCCATCGGTATAATTTTCCTGTCTACCCTTGTCGTTTTCTTTGCCACGGAAACCAGCTATGAAGCTATTGAAACGGCTTCGGTCTGGGTCAGGAATTATTTTGGGTTCTTCTACCTTTATCTAGGGTTGGGATGCGTGCTTTTTCTATTGGCAATCGCCTTTTCGCCTTTCGGAAAAATTAAATTGGGCAAGAAAAATTCAAAACCCGAACACTCCCTTTGGGCTTGGACGGCTATGCTTTACAGTGCAGGAATGGGCTCAGGAATTTTGCTCCGTGCCGTACAGGAACCTGTTTTTATGCAACAGCACCCGCCCTACACTTCTGATTTGCAACCCGAAATTTTAGCATTGGAATTCACTTTCTATCAATGGGGGTTTACAGCTTGGGCCTTTTACGGACTGTTTGCCATGGTTGTAGGCTATGCACTCTTCGTAAAGAAAAAGAAAGTAAGGGTAAGCTCTACCATAGCGGATACTATTTCCAATCCTTTGGCCAAAAGTGGAATTGATATCATGACCATCATTACCACTGTTTTTGGACTCATAGCTGCAATAGGTTTGGGTACAACACAAATAAACGGCGGTCTTAATCATGTTTTCACCACCAATTTTGGTGTAACCACTACGTTACTTTTGGCCGTTCTCATCTCGGCAATCGCATTTTATTCCGCTTGGCAAGGAGTCAATAAGGGCATAAAGATTATTTCAAAAGTGAATATTCTGATTACAACCCTTCTACTTCTGTTCATTTTTTTGATGAGTGATGTCCCAGGAATAGTAATGTTCTTTGCCATGGCTACCTTTCACTACCTTATTGATTTTGCACCTATGAGTCTAGCATACGGGAACTATAACCCCGGAATGACCTTTCTAACCGATTGGACTTTCTATTATTGGGCCTTTTGGTTGGCTTGGGCTCCGTTTACAGGAATCTTCATTGCGCGTATATCAAAAGGGCGCACCCTACGTCAATTGCTTTTGGGCGTTTTGATCATTCCGTCTTTGGGTACATTTTTTTGGTTTTCGGTTTTTGGCACTTCGGCTTTTGAACTTATAACGTCTTGGGGTACGTACAACAATGAATTTGGAGATGTCTTTTCCTCCATTTTTGTATTCTTTGAAAACTATCCCATGGCAACGCTCCTAAATTTTACTACCATTTTTTTACTTATTAGTTTTTTGGTGACCTCTGTAGATTCTGCCGTTTTCGTTCTGAGCATGTTTACGGATCACGGGAAAAAGAACCCCAGCAAAAAACACAGACTTATCTGGGCCGTTTTTATTTTACTGGCCACCATGTCCCTACTTCTTTTAGGAAACGCCAAACCGGATATAGATGTACTTACGGCAGTTCAAAAGTTATTGATCGTAACCTCGTTACCCTTTGCCCTTTTCATGGTCTATATGGCCGGAGCTTTTGTTTGGGAAATTGGGTTTAAGAAGCTAAAACACGACTAACATACTACTCTTTATCATTGTACCTGTCTTATAAGACCTGATTAAACCTCAAAAACCAAATTTAATAAGCTTCCAAAAACAGCAGTAAAAACAGCACTTCCGATGAAGTGATAGAAAACATCGTTAAGCAAAAATGGTATTCAACATTATACTTTAGTTTGACATCAGAAAAAGCTCATTTGGCAACAATCGGGTTTTTTGAGTTCATAGTCGCCGTAAATTAGCTTCAGAAATCAAAACCCCCACCGTTATGAACAAGAAATTAAAAAGCCTACTTTATTTTGCAAGCTTTGTAACTGCAATTATCATTTATAACAATGACAATAAGAACCATGAGGCGGATAATGCTGTTGCAGAAGTAACAATAGAACAAATTTCAACCCAAGAGGGATTGAACTAAAAATATTTTGAAAACTATTTAGGTTTCCCAAAAGCCTATCTGTTTTCACCTAGAACATACCTACTTAAAATGCAAAAAGGACCTAGAAATATCTAGGTCCTTTTTTTTTACTCGTACAGCAGACCAATTAAAGCTGCTTAAAACAATTCCTCCTTTACTGCATCAAAATATTGGGCACTCACGGGAATCTCTTTATTCCCTATATAAATATCACGCCCTTTTAAAGACGTTACTTTTTTACGGTTTACAATAAAAGAACGGTGTACCCGCATAAATTGGTCTGTAGGCAATAGTTCTATCAGTTTCTTTAGCGACTGCAAGCTCATGAACTTTTTATCGCCCAAATAAAAATTAACGTATTCACTATCACTTTCAATATAGAGAATGTCTTCATACTTAAGCTTGTGAAGGTCATAACCCGACTTAATGGTAATACTATCCGCAGAGTCCTTGTCTTTAGTAGGTACTTCTTTATTAGGTTTTGCTTTATTTACTGCCGATAAAAAACGTTCAAAACTAATGGGTTTCAACAAGTAATCCAGTGCACTAAGCTCAAACCCCTCCAAAGCGTATTCGGAATAGGCCGTGGTAAATATGACCTGTGTATGTTCCGGGACCAGCTTAGCCAAATCCGTACCTTTTATTTCTGGCATCTGAATATCTAGAAAAAGTAAGTCTACCCGCTCACTTTTCATAATGTTCAGGGCTTCCAAAGGGTTGGCAACTTCGGCCACGAGCTTTAAAAAATCCAACCGTTCTATATAGGCTTTTAATAGGCCTCGCGCCAGTTCTTCATCGTCTACTACAATACATTTAATGGGTTCCATCTAAATTGATGCTAAGATTTACGGTATAACTTTTAGGAGTCTGTTCAATATTTAATTTGTGTTTATGCGGATAAAGAATTTCCAATCGTTTTTTAACATTCTCCAATCCTATACCACCAACGGCGTCTTTTTGAGCGGGCGTTTCCGAAATACTATTGGACACATAAAAATCTATCTTTTGGTTATCCGAACGAACTTTTATTTCCAAATATCCATCTGCTGCATGGTCTACATTTCCGTGCTTTAGGGCATTTTCAACAAAGGGTATAAATAGCATTGGCGCTATAATCGCGTTGGAATTGGACAATTGAAAATCGGTTTTTATCGGAAAGGGTTTACTGCTCTTTAAACGGAATAAATCCAGATAATTACTAATATAAGCAATCTCCTTTTTAACGGAAACCATAGGCTGTTCACACTCGTACAGTACATACCTAAGCATATTGGACAAAGTTCCTATACTCTCTTGTGTACGGCCGGAATCAATTACCGAAAGGGCATAAATATTATTAAGCGAATTGAACAAAAAATGGGGGTTAATCTGAGACTTTAAAAACTTCAATTCCATCTGAAGGTTTTCATTTTTGTTTCTAATGGTCTCCTCTTCTTTCTTTTGGGCGAACAAAAAAGTTTCCACAAATGTGGCCAACACGTAGGCAATGGAAAGTATTAAGAACTGAATTAAAATTTGGGGAGGAGCCATTGGCGGGCCACCTCTACGCGCTCCCGGCGGGGGCCTCATACTATTCTCAGGAGACATTAAATTTTCAGAAATCAGAAATGAACAAATAATCAATAAAACAAAGGACACTACTCCAAAAAGAACATACTTTTTCTTGAAAAGTAAGGCTGGGGCAGTTAGATAAATTAGTGCGGCTATAACCACGATCTGCATGATAAAGGAAGATACGTTTTTGTTTAAAAACCGCGCATTTTCATTAAGTAACAACCAAGCCATAAACCAAATGGCCATCCATAAAAATACATGAAAAAGAAAACGATGTGTTTGTTTCATGCTACAAATTAAAGTAATTATTTCTCGTCAGAGCCCTTAAAATACCATTCTAAACGGCTAAAACCATACAGTTTACAGAGTGTAAACCGACATTCACTGAAAACCTTCTATCACTTACAGATTGCCGTCATTCCGCATCTAACCTTTGCCCACCTTTGTCATCACAAATAGAAATAATTAAAAAATAAATACAATGAACAAAAAATCATTTTACACAGTAGTTGCTACCGCAGCTTTTACCCTTATCGCAGTTCAAACTTCATCTGCCCAAGAAAAACGAGGTCAAGAGCCACCATCGGCCACCGAATTGATAAAACAGATGGATGCAGATGAGGACGGTAAACTTTCCGAAAAAGAGGTAAAAGGCCCTCTAAAAAACGACTTTGCAAAAATAGATACGAACGAAGACGGATACCTTTCTCTGGATGAACTCAAAAAAGCGCCAAAACCCAAAAGAGGAAAAAAGCAATAGAAAAGCCTAAAAATCGATTTAATTAAACAAACATTATGAAAAAGGAAGCCCTAAAAAAAATCATTCCATTTGGTTTTGCCGCTGTATTAATATGTATTGGATTTATTGCCTGTAGCTCCGATCGCGTAACGGATTCTGACCTAAACGAAGATTCCGAAGAAGAAATCGTAACAGAACTGCATGCTGCCTTTGCTGCTTTCAATACCGATGCTACCACTATATATTTAGATGGTTCCCAAGTGGTTATTGAAACTACCGGCCTACCTAATCACGAAACCGTATACTGGGGCGAAGGTAGCTCCCTCTATAAAGAAGAACCGGATGTGGCATTGACGCCCAGCATCATGACAAGCAACAACAATGCAACCACTATACGCGTAGACGCTACGCCAAACCTGACCGGTAATACCGTAGAGACTGATTTTAACACCATTGGCATTGCCGTGAGCGGCTCCTCTATATTTAATGATCAAGAAGGTGGCGGACCATTGGACCAGGCTGCTGCCAGTTTGGATTGGACCGGCGCCCACATCGGGCCGGGAGTGTACCACTATCACCTAGAACCTAAAGCATTTTCAGATGATGATGATAAGTTAGTGGGCATACTTTTAGACGGTGTCTTTCTATACGGAAGAAAGTGTAATGCCACGGGAACATACCCTACAGACCTTGACGCTTCGGGAGGGCATGTGTCAACTACGCAGTATACCGATGGTGAAGAAGAGTACCACTACCATATTATTAATGAGGTATATTCTACAACAGGTTCTTATTTAGCCTTTGCAGGACCTTACCAAGGATACTAGACATTATGGCGAAATCACTTTTTTGTTGTATGCTATTGTCAATGCTCTTTATTTCTAGTTGTAAGGAGGTCTCGGCAGTAGAACCCGTTGCCGAAAAAACCATTGTCATCAATAATTTTGAACTACAAAAAAAGCATTTAACGCTCAACCCAAATGAAGGCAAGTGGTACTATAAAGACGAACCCTTTAATGGGTATTCCATAGCATATCACCCAAATGGTAACCTAAGTGAGAAACTGGGGTATCTAAACGGCAAAAGAGAAGGCATTGCCAAAAGATGGGAAGCCAATGGTGCGTTGCGCATACAATCTTACTATAAACAGAACCGGCTTGTAGGCAATTATAAAGTTTGGTGGCCAAATGGCGAACTGGCCGAAGAATCTACCTATGTAGACGGAGCATTGGAAGGAACCCAAAAAATGTGGTACGCCAATGGCGTTCTCGCCAAAGAAAGAAAACTCTCAAATGGCAAGGAAAAAGGGTTACAAAAAGCTTGGCTGCAAAATGGAAAGCTATACGTTAATTATGAAGCTAAAAATGGACGGATTTTTGGCATGCGAAGAGCTAACTCTTGTTATCAATTAGAAGATGAAGTTGTTGTTAGAAACTAAAAATATCACCCTTACACTCCTTTTGGCTCTTACACTTTTTACAGGTTGCAAAGAGGAAAAGAACCAAGCGGAAACCAGTAGAATAGAATATCTTCCATACTATGAAGACGAATCTTTTACGCCCCATTGGCTAGAACCTGGTTCGCCAGAAGAAAAGGCATTTCACAAAATTGGCAGCTACGCTCTTGTGGACCAAATGGGGGATACCATTACCCCTCGCACATTTGAAGATAAAATTTATGTAACGGACTTTTTCTTTACGACATGCCCTGGTATTTGTTTAAAAATGACAGGAAATATGCAAAAAGTACAGGCTGCTTTTAAAAATGACCCAGAGGTACTATTGTTATCACATTCGGTGACCCCCACAATAGATTCTATTCCTCAGCTTAAATCATATGCGCAAAAAAATGGCATCCTTAACAACAAGTGGTATTTGGTTACCGGTGATAAAATGGAAATATATGATTTGGGAAGAAATCAATATTTTGTTGAAAACGACTTAGGTATTCCTAAAGACATAAATGACTTTTTACACACAGAGAACTTCTTGCTCATTGATAAAAACAAACACATTAGAGGCATTTATAATGGGTTGAACCGAGCCTCAATCGCACAATTGATTACAGATATCAAAGCCTTAAAAAAAGAATAGTCACCTATGACAGTCTTTAGAAAAATACGAAAAAAGCTCTTGAGTTCGGGCAAACTCAAAAGCTATTTGGTCTATGCCTTTGGGGAAATTTTTCTTATTGTCATAGGTATTTTAATTGCTTGGAAAATTAACGATCTAAATGAGATCCGAAAAAACAGAATTGTAGAGCTCAAAATCTACGAAAGCCTGTATGACGAGCTAAACACCAACCTAAAAAACCTGAACAGTTCTATTGACCGCTATTCCAACACCACAAAAACACTGGAAGACACAATGAACTATATAGGTCTTTCTTCCGATGAAATTAGCCAGGGCGCAAAGGACACCATTGTACATATAGACTACTCGCAGATAAACCTACTGGACGGTGCCGTAAACTCGGTTATAAGCACTACTAAATTTGAGTTTATTGAAAGTGATTCCTTAAAGAGTTTGATTACCAATTATCCCGGTGAAATCCAGAAATTAAAATCGATAGATTTAAAAATCAGGGACATTATTCTGGGCAGATTACAACCTACCCTTGAGAAACACTTGGCCCTAAAGGATATGCTTTCTAAGGACAACCCAAAATACACACGTATAAAATCTTTTGGCGAGACTTCTGACTACCAGACATTGTTACGTAGTAAAGAATACCAAAATAGTTTAGTAGACCGTCTTTTACAAACCCAGAACTTACTTACAAGTGCCAAAAAACTTAGGAACAGAACCCAGGTAATGTCCATTAAATTAAAAGAAGAATTGGGGTATACCCTCTAGGTTACATGGCTTCCGTCCCGAAAAGAATTTTCATAGACCCAAAGAGCCCAAAAACCTCATTTTGCCCGAAACTCGTCGTATTTATTACAATCCTAACATTGAGAAAAACTGGGATTTATGACTCTCCCCTATAGGTATACGAATATCATCTATAACAATTCTATTGCGTTGTATGGTCTTGATAAAGTTCACATTTACCACAAAGGATTTATGTACTCTTATAAACTGGTTTTGAGGTAATTTCTCTAAAAT
This sequence comes from Zobellia sp. B3R18, assembly GCF_018860715.1. Lineage (NCBI taxonomy): Bacteria > Pseudomonadati > Bacteroidota > Flavobacteriia > Flavobacteriales > Flavobacteriaceae > Zobellia > Zobellia sp. B3R18. The sequence continues at coordinate 176,943 of NZ_JAHKQG010000011.1, forward strand.
ATCCTTAAAACTGAGCAAGGTTAAAATAGCTCTATTACTTCCCACTACATGAATTTTCAGATAATCTTTTAGGCCTTGTACGTACTGTATATCATCTAAATTAATCTTGACACTTTCATGTTCAGATTTTACAAAAATGAACTTTTGGCTTTCATTTCCATCTCCATTAGACGGGAACACATTGGCAGAGACTAAAGCAGCAGGTGCTTCTTTTCTTGACAACAGCTCTTTAGCCCTTAAAACCGCTTTAATAAACCTTTGATACGGAATGGGTTTTACCAGATAATCTACCGCATTAAGTTCAAACCCCTCTACTGCGTACTGAGAATATGCTGTGGTAAATATAAAAAGTGGACGATTTTCCAGTGCACTAATAAAATCAAGACCGTTTATCTGTGGCATTTCAATATCACAGAAAATAACATCTACTTTCTTTTCATTTATGGCCGGAATAGCTTCAAGGGGGTTCGTGAATGTACCCACCACCTCAACAAAACCTACTTTCATACAATAGTCTACCAATATCTCTATGGCCAACGGTTCATCGTCAATTAATATACAGTTCATAATCTATAGATTTAAAATTAAATTAACTTCATAATTAACACCGTCATCTTCTATTTCCAGGAAATGGGAATTTGGATATAGAAAATTCAACCTGTTTTTTACGTTTTGCAGGCCAACTCCACTGTTTTCAGTTTTCACCCTATGCTTGCCAATTTTGTTCAGCACGTACAACTGTATAGACCTCTCTTTTATCAAAAGGTTTATTTTAACCATGGTTTTACCTTGGTAATCGGTGCCGTATTTAAAGGCGTTTTCAATAAAGGAGATGAACAATAAAGACGGTATTATCTTTCCTGAATCGTCACCCGAAATTTTTAAGAATACATTTTCGCTATTGGCCAATCTTAACCTTTGTAATGCCACATAACTCTTAATGTATTCAATCTCCTTGTTTAAAGGCACAAGATCTTTATCCGCTTCATATATCATGTAGCGCATTAATTCCGATAAGTTTATAATAGCTTCAGAGGTGTCGGGTGATTTTTTAACCGACAGTGAATAGATGGTATTGAGGGAGTTAAATAGAAAATGTGGATTTAATTGTGTCTTTAAAAATTGAAGTTCAGATTGAACCTTTTCCTTTTCTACCGTTTTGCGAAGATTCTCGTTTTTTTGCAACTCATTATAAACCCTAAGCATTATAGCGAAGCAATACGGCACCGCAAAGGTAACCAAGGGTATAAAGGCTCCCCGAAACGGGATTCTATTCCCTCTGTTTTCTTTCATATATTCCGTTAAGGGGCCAAAATTCTTTGGTATTTCAGGCGGAAATAATAAATGAACCCCGTAAGCGATTACCAACAATAACAGGGTGGAAATAATTATATATGCCTTCTTCTGATTCTTTAAAAGAAACCTGGGAACCAAATAATAATAATTGAAGTAAAATAAGGCTGCGGCCATTACCAATTTTATCAGGATATGAGGAGGCACGGACCTTGTTTCCAATAAAAAAGGATAGACTATTAACCCATAAAGGGCACACCATAAGAAGACATGCACCAACCATTGTGGGAAGTATTTTCTTTTAGTTGCCTTCATTTGGTCAATCTATATTGGATATGTTCAAATCTCTGAGCTGGGAAATAGTTACGAACGGAGCTTCCCCTTTTATGATTCTCCTTAAAACCTCATCTCCTACCCTTTTAGCTTCTTTTTTTGAAACAAAGGTCCTATCTCCTTGAACAGCGGGAATAAATTCTTGTTTGACCAAAACCTTATCTTTGTATAAAATTTGATAGCCATAACCTTTACCAACCACTATTGTTTCTAAGCGTGGCCTCGCTCCCTTTGTTTCTACTGCTCTATAATTGAGCGTAATATACACAACGGCAACAGTCAAGATTGCCAATAAAAAGTGAATTTTTGTTATTTTCATAGGTAGGTAATTAGAAAAAGGGACAGCGCCAAAAGTGGTGCCGCCCCATAGCTCACTCAAATAATTCAACTAATCTTCCTCTTCATACTCATCAAAAGGAAAAAACTCATACAAATCGTCTAGATAAAGGCTTCCCGTTCTACCCAGCCCTACGACCGCTTTAGTTCCGTTGGAGAAAACAACGCCATCTTGCCTAGTGGTTCCTTCAAAACTGGTTTTTACTTCCCAGTCATCCGTACTTGGGTCATATTCCCAAACGGAACCTAAAGTGCCGCTAGATATACCACATGCAATATATCCATATCCATTAAGGGTAAAGCCTACGGCATTGCTTCTTGTAATAGCATAGTCATCTTCTTCATCCAAATCCAGTTTTTTGTCCCAAGTTTCCGTAGTGGCATCAAATACCCAAAAATCATCAAGATAAATACCGTTGGAAACCCCAGTACCCAAGTATACTTTATCGCCAATAGTAAAAGTGGTAGCCGCTCTTCTTTTATCGCCTCCAAACCCAACTAATTCGGACCATGAATCTGTACTAGGGTCGTATTTCCAAAAATCCTTACGATCGTTTTCTCCGTCATAGCCCGTTCCAAAATAACCAAACCCGTTCACACCAAAAGCAACGGCACTACGCCTTCCTGATGTAGGCAAAGTTGCAATAGCCTGCCATGAGTTAGAATTTGGATCGTACGCATAAAAGTCAGCCAATTCATCTAGACCGTCATACCCAGAGCCTATGTATCCCGTTCCGTTAACTTCAAAGCCTACGGCGGCATTTCTTGCCGTACCAATAAAATCCGCTTTTTGAGACCAAAAATCTCCCTCCATATCATATGACCAGAAAGAAGTTAGGTAATCATCGCCATCATATCCTACTCCCGTATACCCTATATTACCTATGGTAAAACTAGCAGTTCCACTACGTGGGCTTCCATCAAAAACCGACCTATCTACCCAATTCCCCAGATATTCATCATCGTCATCATTAGAACAACTCGCCAGTGTACAGGTTATGATGCTAAAAATTGTTACGGTACCTATATAGTGCTTGAATCCTTTCATTTGCTTTCTGTTTTGTTAGCCAGTTAATTTTCGTCAAAACTAGAGCACGGTCCCCATCCATGAAACCCAAATAGATGAAGCCCTTTATTTAACACATGAACAGGTGATTTTAATCTACCAAATCGATTTTCTTTTTAATAGTAGAAATACAGGCATTGGTCTTATAACTATTGGGGTTGGTCTATTGCTGTTTTTAAGCGCTAAAGGGCACGATACATTTACCCTAAAATAGATGTGTATGAAAAATGCCTTGGTCGTTTTTGTTTTCCTTATCCTTTTAACCTCCTGTAGTTCGGACACCCTTAACGGTTCCGATTTTGAGGCGGGAGACACTTTTACCGATAGCGATATACGGGTGATTCAACTAGACACCATGACGGTAGACTTTTCAACCATGAAATTTGATAGTATAGATACGTCACAATCAGCACGCATGCTAGTCGGGAAATATAACGACCCTGTTTTTGGAACTGTCAAAACGGCCAGCTTTATGGAATTAGTTCCTAGCAGTTATTCTATTGATACCGATGCGGAATATGACAGTATTACGTTTTTACTAAGACCAGATGGTTATTTCTATAATGACACGCTACAAACTAGCACCCTTCTTATAAAACAAGCAAACGAAAGTCTTGAACCAGCAGACGGCATCAATTTTTACAATACGAGTGTCATAAACTATGACCAAGAAAACTTGGGCAGCCTGACGTATACCCCCAGACCCTTATCTACCGATTCTCTGGAAATAAAAATCAATAACACTTTTGGCCAAGCACTTTTTGACAATCTACAGCAACAAAACATTAGTACTTATGATGAATTTAAAAATTACTTTCATGGTATTACCGTTCAACCGGATGAGAACAACAATGCTTCCATCCAAGGTTTTTCATTGGCCTCCAACATGCGGCTTTACTATAGTATAGCTGGAGAAAATGAACGTATCCAATATTACACTGACTTTAGCCTTAACATTGCCAGCTCCCCTATTCCATTTTTTAACCAAATTTCCGCAGAAGAACCCAATACATATCTAACCGCACTAACGGATCAAGAAACCAACCTGTACAGTTCTGAAACTGAATACCAAAGTTTTATACAATCTGGTATAGGCATAGCTACCCGTATAGAATTTCCACATATAAAATCAGTCTTTAATATACAAGGACAGGGCACATTGTTGGATGCTTCCCTTAAAATTGCTCCAACAGTTGGTTCTTATAATGACCTATTGATGCTGAGAGATACCCTATCCGTATTTATCGTAGATCAAAACAATGAACTCTCCGGCCAATTATACGCTACGGATGGTTCGGCCGCGCTAGCCATTTTAAACCGAAATAATCAAGAGTTTAACGATATCTATTATGAATTGCCTTTAAGTGGATATTTGGAAGGTTTACTCTCAGTAGACCTAGAATCATCGGACGCCCTTATTCTACTCCCCAGCAACTACAATTCTACAGTAGACCGATTTGTACTCAACACAGATATAAACACCACAGGTACCACACTTGAACTTACTTATGCGATTTATGATGAAGATGAATAAACAATCACACTTTTTTACCACCCTATTTTTGTTTGCCCTTTATGCGGCACAGGCACAATCCGAAGGTTTAACCAGTTCTCCCTACTCCCTATACGGTTTGGGCGCAATAAACCAGAGCAGTATTGGACGAACCAACGGCATGGGATATACTGGAATAGGTCTTAAGACCTCCAATCAAATAAACAACCTGAACCCAGCAAATTTTGCTTTAATTCCCCAAGGCTCATTTTTTTATGATATAGGAATAAAAGGTGAATATAACCAGTACAGTAATAAAGCGGATAGTGAAACAAAGACTACTATTAACTTTTCCAACCTTGCACTTGCCTTTAGAATAGCAGAGGGACTAGGCGCAGGAATTTCTCTTGTACCATATAGCGAAATGGGATATTCATTGATAGGTATAAATACCAATATTGAAGGAACCGATGAAACTTTTATCAGTAATGTAAACGGAATTGGAGGCTTAAGTGAACTTAAATTTAATTTAGGATATACGGTTCTGCCCAATCTTAGGTTTGGAGCCAATGCATCCATTCTCTTTGGAAACATAGAGGAGAATGAAAATTTCATCATCAACCAAAGTACATTTAGCGCTACGGAAACCACTAACTATTCCGGTATTCGATTTGGTTTAGGAATGCAGTTTGACGTTACCGAGAATTTCACATTGGGTAGTACGATACAATTTCCCACCAGTCTAAAAGGCGCTATTAAACGCTCCGTAACCAAGAGTCTGGATGGTACGGAAATTACCGTTGAAGATGGAGAAAGTGATTCTTCTTCTGATTTTAATATGCCTTTAGAACTCGGCATAGGGTTAAGCACAAACATCATGGATTCCTTTACCCTAAGTGCCGACTACAAGAAAAATTACTGGAATGCCACAGGACAGACAGAAAGCTTGGGCAGCTATTCCGATCAGGACATTTACGGCATTGGCCTTGAGTATGTAAAAAACCCCACAGGTTACAAATACACAGACCGTATTCGTTACCGGACCGGATTTAACTATGACAACGGGTACCTCTCAATTAATGGCAAAAAGGTAGAGGGCTATAACATAACTGCCGGAATAGGAATACCCATTGGCCAAGGACAAAGATCTATGATGAATCTTTCTTATAGCTATGGTTCTAAAGGTCAGATCCAGAACATCCTAATAAAAGAAAACTTTCACCTACTTACCTTAAACTTAAGTTTGGAAGACCTCTGGTTCCAAAAACGAAAAATCAACTAAAAAAATCCTTATTTTGAACGGGGCAGAAAAACTTCGGCCATCATACAGCGTGCACTCCCTCCACCACAGGTCTCTATGGTTTCCAAAGAACTATGGATAATCTCGCAATGCTTTTCAATAGCTTCAACTTGTGCTGGAGTTAAACTATGGTATGCCGAGGAACTCATTACCAAATATCTCTTGTCATCACTACCTGAAACTTGAAGCATATTTCCTGCAAAATGGTGCATTTGCTGCTCCGTAATGGCAATAACTTCCTTACCATCTTCTTTTAGATGACCAATAACATTTTTACGTTCCTTCTTATCATCTATAGTATCCAAACAGATAACCGAAAAATCTTCGGCCAAACACATCATTACATTGGTATGATATATAGGCATTCTCTTACCATCTACAGATTGGTTTGCCGTAAAGATGACCGGTGAATATTCAAAATCTTCACAGAACTCGATAAACAAATCCTCATCTGCCCTACTGGATAGAGCGCAGTACGCCTTTTTATTTACACGGTCCAAAGCCATACTTCCTGTGGCCTCAAGAAAAACACCTTCGGCTTCCGCAGATGTATAATCTACAATATTTTCTATCTGAAACCCGTTTTCCTCAAGAGTTTCCAGAATATCCTCTCGTCTTTCATTACGTCTATTTTCCGCAAACATAGGGTACAGACCTACGGTACCATTCGCATGAAAGGATATCCAATTATTTGGGAAAATAGAATCCGGAGTATCGGGTTCTTTCGTGTCCTCAACTACAACTACGTTTACACCCTTACTTCGTAAAATAGTTACAAAAGCATCAAATTCCTGTTGGGCTTTTTCGTTAATAGTAGTATTTTGAATATCAATATCTTCTTGAAAGTAATTGTTGACCGCAGTCTGCTCGTTCATCCTAAAATTAACCGGACGAATCATAAGTATAGTGTTCGTAATCTGCATAATAAATTCAATTAAGTTGAAGCAAAATTAGTGCTTTTAAATCTGTGTAGCCTAGTGTAGAATAGAAAAATAAGAGGACAATATTGTTAAAACAAAACACCTAACAATACCCCTAAAATATCCTGAAAGTGGCATTAGTCCCTAATTAACGGTAGGGTACTGCAACGTAAAAGGCCTTCCTGTTTTGCAATTTGGGCATACGGGATTTCCTCCACCGTAAAACCTTGCTCGCGCAACCAAGTGTTGAGTCGCGTAAAATTCTTTTCCGAAACTATTACTTCCGGTGAAATAGAGAATACGTTGCTAAACATTTGGTACATTTCATCTGCAGAAATTTCAAATATGTTTTCTTTTCCAAAGAAGTCTACCAACCATTGGTACTCCTCTTCTATCAAAAATCCATTTTTATGCAATATGGCCTTTCCTTTTCCCAAGGGCTGAAAACAGCAATCTAAATGAAGTGCATTTTGCTTTGCATCAGTATTGGACTTACGCAACTGAAACGATTTTACCTTTTTATTCGGAAATTGTTCCGTAATATAATCTACGGCCGCTTGATTTGTTCTGGCCGTAATATAATTGGGATAATCATCTGCGGTATAAGTGCCAATAAAAATATAATCTTGCCAAGGCATGACATCACCACCTTCTACATGGACTTCAACCGGTGGATGTAAAATATTCTGATCTTCAATTTTATCCAAAACGTGAAGAATGGCTTCTACCTCTTTTTCCCTATCCGGTAAAATATTGGCTATGATAAGTTTATCCTCTATAACAAATGCTATATCCCTTGAAAAAATCTGATTACAGTCCTGTAGGACCTCAGGTCTAAAAACCTGTACGTCATATTTTTGGAATACCTTGGCAAAGGCTTCCATCTCCAAAACCATATCTTCTTCCTTTGGATAGGTTCCCGCCAAAATATGTTCCAATGATTTAGGGTCATACGCCTCTTCTGGCTTTGGAACGGGACCATTATTCTTGGCAGTACCCAAAACTACGGCCCTTAACCTAGAAATCTCGTCGTTAACATGAAGCTTTAGCATATACTATTTTTTTTTGCCAAAGATAAGAGAACGAAATGACGGGCAATACACATTCCCGAAATAAAAAAAGTGTCCATTCTTGAGATTCTCAAAAATGGACACTTCTATAAATAGTTATTATAATCTATCTTAAATCTACATCTACAAAAGGACGTAAAGTAGCTCCAATATAAACCTGTCTTGGTCTTCCTATCGGCTCTCCTCTTAAGCGCATTTCTCTCCATTGAGCAATCCACCCTGGCAAACGGCCTAAAGCGAACATAACGGTAAACATTTCAGTAGGTATGCCTAAAGCACGATAGATTATACCTGAATAAAAATCTACGTTAGGATATAATTTTCTATCTACGAAATACTGGTCCTCCAAAGCTTCTTTTTCAAGACCTTTGGCGATTTCTAAAATAGGATCTTCAATACCTAAATTACTTAACACATCATCCGCTGCTTTTTTAATGATTTTTGCGCGTGGATCAAAGTTTTTATAAACCCTATGTCCAAAGCCCATTAATCTAAACGGATCCGACTTATCCTTGGCCTTGGCCATATATTTCTTTGTATCTCCCCCATCTTTCTCAATGGCCTCAAGCATTTCTAAAACTGCTTGATTGGCACCACCGTGCAACGGTCCCCAAAGAGCAGAAATTCCTGCCGAAAGTGAAGCGAACAAACCTGCATGCGAAGAACCTACTATTCTCACGGTTGATGTAGAACAGTTCTGCTCATGATCTGCGTGCAAAATCAATAATTTATCCAAAGCATCTATAACCAAATCGTTCTTTTGGTACACTTGGTTTGGTTTTTTGAACATCATTTTATGAATGTTCTCTACGTAACCTAAAGTATCATCGCCATAATCCAAAGGCAAACCTTTTTTCTTTCTAAGTGTCCAAGCCACAAGAACCGGGAACTTAGCTAAAATACGTACAATGGCATGGTACATGTCCTTATCCGAAGAAACATCTACGGTAGATGGATTAAATGCTATAAGCGCACTGGTCAAAGACGATAGTACGCCCATGGGATGTGCAGATTTTGGAAATCCGTCCAAAATCTTTTTCATTTCTTCATCTACATGAGATTCATCTCTTATATCTGCATGAAATTTTTCTAATTCTACTTTATTCGGTAATTCTCCAAAAATCAAAAGGTAGGCAACCTCTAAAAAATCCGCTTTTTCGGCAAGCTCTTCTATAGAATACCCTCTGTATCTTAAAATTCCCTTCTCACCATCTAAGAAAGTTATGGCACTTTCACAAGAACCTGTATTCTTATAGCCTGGATCTATAGTTATTATACCGTTTGTGGACGCTCGTAAACTCTTGATATCTATGGCGAGCTCATCTTCGGTGCCCTTTATTACTGGAAAATCGTATTTCTTACCGTTATACTCTAAAGTAGCTTTATCTGACATTTTTGAATTTTACTTAAAATTGAAGTGGATGTAAATTTACGGAAAATGTAACATCTTAACAATGATGTTTTTTCCTTTAGTTAATTATTAACAATGATTTAATTGGTTGTTGTAGAATAATAGATTTTTACTAGAGAACATACAATTTCTCATAGTATTCATCCAAAGATTTTTCCCAGGTAAATCGAACCTTTTCTGCATTACCCTTAATTTTTTTCCACTTGGCCTTATCGTTCTCCCAGACATCTATGGCCTCGCTAAAGTTCTTGACCATATTTTTTATTTTTTCATCATAGGTCTTTCCGTCAAAGGCAAAACCCGTAACATGATGTTCAACCGTATCTTTTAACCCTCCTGTATGATGAACAAAACAAGGGTTACCATTACGCATAGCCAACATTTGGCTAATACCACAAGGTTCAAAAAGACTAGGCATACAATACAAATCCGATTCCAAGTAGATGGAATCTATTAAATCTTCTGATTGACCATTGGTAAAAACAAAATTATGGTGTTTGTAACTCATGCTACGGAAAAACTCTTCATAATCTGGATCTCCAGTCCCTAAAAGCATAAAGATTCCGTTTACTTTTTGTAGTCTTTCCAGCATTTGCTCAAAGGCTTCCGGCGATCGTTTAAAAAAATAAAACTTTTGCTCCGTTAACCTAGCTACACTAGAGACAATGAACTTGGGCTTTTCATCTACATGTTGCATGATTTTTTCGCCGGTATGGGCCAAGAAATCCGCTTTGTATTTTTTTGATTCATCCTGTAACCACCCAAAAAGTGCTTTAATCGTATTACGGTATAGCAACCCTTTCTCAGCCTTTCTAATGTTATTATAGTTTGAAGCGTTTAGAATTCCTATTAAGCGTCCTTCATTATTTGCTTGCTGCAAATCTTTCTCCAAGCTCTCTCCACCTACAAATTCGGGCCTGGCACTAGGCAACATTACATCTTCCTTATACGATGGTGACACGGTATGCACCGAATCCGCAAGGCGAATACCCACCGCCATAAGATTAATACAATCTTCATATCTTGGATCCTTTAGGGCCTCATGATCCAACTGCAGTTCCGGAAACCAGTTATGTACGGATGCATAATTATCATAAAATGGTCGTATACCCTGTATAGCCAAGTTGTGAATGCTATAAACATATCTCATTTTCCTCAACTCCTTGTACCTAGGGTGATAAGTTTTTAGAAATAATAATGCGCTTGCGTGCCAATCATGCATATGAACAACATCCAGCTCTCCAAAAGCTCCCATTTTTATTGCTTCCGCGACGGCGGTGCAGAAAATAATGTATTTTATAAAGTCAGTAAAGAAAGGTTCTGTGGGATCATCGTGGTAAATATGGGCTATACCACCTTCTTGAATCTCCGGGTGGTGAATGACATAATGAACTATATTGGGGCATTCTTTTTTCCCAACTACCTCATAGAGCTCGGCACTGTATGTAGTTCCCCTTAACTGAAAATTAAGGTTTGTTCTAAATGTTCCGTTTAGGTGAAGCCTGGAGTACGATGGTACAACAACCTGTACCTTATCTCCACGTTTGGAAATGTGCCTTGGTACATCTCGCACAACATCGCCCATGCCCCCTGCTTTACAATTAGGTATAGCATCGTTTTCAGCAGCAACAAAGAGAAAGTTATTCATGCGAAGTTCTGGTTAGAAGTTTGTTAAAAAGGTAGGTAAACTTTGTCATTAGTCCAAAAAAAAAGCCTTTCTAGTTCGAAATATATCGAAAAGAAAGGCTTTTTTTAAATTACATTTAGCTGTCTTAAATCACTACTTGATCTTAAACGCTTTATCCTGAGGATAATAGGCCGTATCTCCTAATTCTTCCTCAATACGAAGCAATTGGTTATACTTGGCCATACGATCTGATCTAGAAGCTGAACCAGTTTTAATCTGACCCGTATTTAGCGCTACAGCCAAATCTGCTATGGTATTATCCTCTGTTTCACCAGATCTGTGGCTCATAACAGAAGTATATCCAGCATTTTTAGCCATATTAACCGCTGCAATAGTTTCTGTTAATGTACCTATCTGGTTTACTTTAATCAAAATTGAGTTAGCAATTCCATTTTCGATACCTTTAGATAAACGCTCAACATTGGTTACGAAAAGGTCATCTCCTACCAACTGTACTTTATCACCTATTTTTTCGGTCAAAGATTTCCAACCGTCCCAATCATTTTCATCCATACCATCTTCAATTGAAATGATAGGATATTTAGCACTTAAATCTGCCAAGTACTGAGCTTGCTCTTCAGAAGTTCTTACCACTCCTTTATCGCCCTCAAATTTAGTGTAGTCATATTTACCGTCTACATAGAATTCAGCAGAAGCACAATCCAAAGCGATCATGATTTCATCACCTAATTTATAACCTGCATTCTCAACCGCTTTTGCAATGGTATCCAATGCATCTTCAGTACCTCCTGCCAAGTTAGGAGCAAAACCACCTTCATCACCTACAGCCGTACTTAGACCTCTATCATGAAGTACCTTTTTAAGGTTGTGGAAGATTTCAGTACCCATTTGCATGGCATGAGAAAAGCTCTTTGCCTTTACCGGCATAACCATAAATTCCTGAAAAGCGATAGGTGCATCTGAATGCGAACCGCCATTGATGATATTCATCATTGGCACTGGTAATGTGTTTGCACTTACACCACCCACATAACGGAACAAAGACATACCCAACTCATTGGCCGCTGCCTTAGCTGCCGCTAAAGAAACACCTAAAATAGCGTTGGCCCCTAATTTTGATTTATTTGGAGTACCATCTAAGTCGATCATTACTTGATCAAGAAGATTTTGCTCAAAAACGGACATTCCCAAAATTTCTTCGGCAATAACTGTATTTACATTCTCTACCGCCTTAAGAACACCTTTACCCATAAAGGTTTTTCCTCCATCACGAAGCTCTACAGCCTCATGTTCTCCTGTTGATGCTCCAGATGGTACTGCAGCCCTACCCATTACACCGTTCTCGGTAATTACATCTACCTCTACGGTCGGGTTTCCTCTTGAATCTAAAATCTGACGTGCATGTACACTTAATATGATACTCATAAATATAATTTTATGTTTCGAATTCTATTAAATTTAGCTAGCTGCAAATATACAAAACCGCGTAAGTAATGTATTGTACGGCGCAACTATATTACCGATATTATAACAATTACTTAACCTTATGCCAGAGCTACTGAATTTTTCTCAATCATTTCAAAGAATTGATCAAATAAATATTCTGCATCATGTGGACCGGCACTAGCTTCCGGGTGATATTGCACCGAAAATACGTCTTTGTCCTTCATGCGAATACCGGCAACAGTTTGGTCATTTAGATGTACATGTGTAATCTCTAAATTGGTATTAGACTCGGTTTCTTCTCTATTTACGGCAAAACCATGGTTCTGCGAGGTAATTTCCCCTTTTCCACTGAGCAGGTTCAAGATAGGATGATTAATTCCCCTGTGGCCATTATGCATTTTATAAGTAGACACCCCGTTTGCCAAAGCAATGACTTGGTGTCCTAGACATATTCCAAAAACGGGTTTACCGCTAGAAATCATACCTTTTGCTGTCTCAATAGCATCAGATAAAGGTTCCGGATCGCCAGGACCGTTTGAAATAAAATATCCATCTGCTCCCCATGCTTCCATTTCCTTAAAAGAAGTGTTATAGGGAAAAACCTTTATGTAACCTCCTCTTTTGGCCAGGTTTCTTAGAATATTCTTTTTAATTCCTATATCCAATGCAGCAATTTTAAGAGGTGCATTTTCATCTCCATAAAAATAAGGCTCAGAGGTTGACACACTAGATGCTAGTTCCAGTCCCTCCATACTTGGCACTTTGGCCAATTTCTCCTTTAATTCTACAATATTATCTACATCTGTAGATATTACTGCGTTCATAGCGCCATTATCTCTAATATAGCTCACCAATGCACGGGTGTCTACATCTGATATAGCAAAAAGTTCATTTTCATCTAAGAAACTCTCTAAACTCTTGTCCGCTCTTGGTCTTGAATAGTTGTAACTGAAATTTCTACAAACCAAACCAGATATCTTAACTGAATCTGACTCTACTTCTTCGGCAACGGTACCATAATTACCAATGTGGGCATTTGTAGTTACCATTATTTGACCGAAATATGATGGATCGGTAAATATCTCTTGATACCCCGTCATTCCAGTATTAAAACAAACCTCTCCAAATGCAGTCCCCTCTTTATCGCCTACTGATTTTCCATAAAAAATGGTTCCATCGGCCAACAATAACAATGCTTTCTTTCGGGATTGATACTTCATACGTCTGTATTTTTTTTAATTTCACAAATAAACATAAAAAAAGGATAAACTATTAAGTTTATCCTTTTCCAAATATTATTAAATATCAACATCTTATTCTTCTGAATCGTCTGCTTTAGCTTCAATATCTTTCTGAGACCCCTTTTCAGAATCTTCAGCAACTACTGGTGGAGTTTTAGTTTCCTTAGCCTCTACCTTAGCGGCTTCTTCTTCGCCTTTACCACCACTTCTTCTACTTCTTCTAGTAGTTTTCTTCTTGGCTTTACCAGCATTGTAAAGTTCGTTAAAATCAACCAACTCTATCATAGCCATATCAGCGTTATCTCCTAAACGATTACCAAGTTTAATAATTCTTGTGTAACCACCTGGTCTATCAGCAACCTTTTCTGCAACAGTGCTGAACAATTCAGTAACTGCATACTTATCTCTAAGGTTTTTGAAAACGATACGTCTGTTATGAGTTCCCTTTTCTGCAGTTAGGTTGTTTTCTGCTTTTGATTTTGTAATCAAAGGCTCAACAAATTGCTTTAACGCCTTAGCCTTAGCTACGGTTGTATTAATTCTTTTGTGCTCGATCAAGGAACATGCCATGTTGGCCAACATCGCTTTTCTGTGCGCTGTCTTACGTCCTAAATGATTGACTTTTTTACCGTGTCTCATTATTTTGTTCTAATGTATTTCTCCAATCCCAGGGAATTTCCCTTCGTGTAAGAAATATCGATTAATCTTTATCTAATTTATATTTTGAAAGGTCCATCCCGAAGCTAAGCCCCTTATTGATAACCAATTCTTCTAATTCTGTTAATGACTTCTTACCGAAATTTCTAAATTTCATCAAGTCATTCTTGTTGAAAGAAACTAAATCTCCTAAAGTATCTACTTCAGCGGCCTTCAAACAATTCAAGGCACGTACTGAAAGATCCATATCTACCAATTTAGTTTTCAACAACTGACGCATGTGAAGTGATTCCTCATCATAAGTCTCTGTTTGGGCAATCTCATCTGCTTCCAAAGTGATACGCTCATCAGAAAACAACATAAAGTGATGTATCAAAACCTTAGCTCCTTCTGTTAAAGCATCTTTAGGATGAATAGAACCATCTGTAACAATTTCGAAAACCAATTTTTCGTAATCTGTTTTTTGCTCTACACGAAAGTTCTCAATACTATATTTTACATTTTTTATAGGAGTAAATATAGAGTCAATAGCAATCGTACCTAAAGCAGCATTGGATTTCTTATTCTCATCTGCAGGAACATAGCCACGACCTTTGTCTATAACTATTTCCATGTTGATGTTCACTTTAGAATCCATATTACAGATAACCAAATCCGGATTCAACACTTGGTAACCCGAAATGAATTTCTGGAAATCACCAGCAGTCAATTGCTCTTTTCCACTTACGGAAATTGAAACTACTTCTGCTTCAGAATCTTCTATCTGCTTCTTAAAACGAACTTGTTTAAGATTCAATATTATTTCTGTAACATCTTCTACTATACCAGAAACAACCGAAAATTCATGTTCCACACCATCCATTCTCACAGAGGTAATCGCATGGCCTTCTAATGATGAAAGCAACACTCTTCTTAGTGCGTTCCCTACAGTTAACCCATAACCGGGCTCCAAAGGACGAAATTCGAACTTCCCTTCGAAATCCGAAGAATCGATCATTATTACTTTATCGGGTTTCTGAAAATTAAATAATGCCATATGACTTAGTGTTCTTTATTATTTAGAGTAAAGCTCAACTATTAATTGTTCTTTGATATTCTCTGGAATTTGAAGTCTTTCAGGAACGGTTACAAAAGCACCTTCTTTCTTTTCTGAATTCCAAGTTATCCATTCGTACACTTTACTGTTAGCAGCAAGTGAATCTTGTATGGCCTGTAAAGATTTAGATTTTTCACGTACACCAACAACATCACCTGGCTTTAAAGAATAAGATGGTATGTTTACCAACTCACCATTTACCGTAATATGTCTGTGCGAAACCAATTGTCTTGCTCCTCTTCTTGATGGAGAGATTCCCATACGGAAAACTACATTGTCCAAACGTGACTCACATAATTGAAGTAATACCTCACCGGTAACACCTTCTTTTCTTTTAGCAGTAGCAAAAATGTTTCTAAACTGCTTTTCTAAGATACCGTAGGTATACTTAGCTTTTTGCTTCTCCATTAACTGTACCGCGTACTCAGACTTCTTACCTCTACGTCTTGCGTTACCATGTTGTCCTGGAGGATAATTCTTTTTTTCGAAAGATTTGTCATCTCCGAAAATTGCTTCGCCAAACTTACGGGCGATTTTACTCTTAGGTCCTGTATATCTTGCCATTTTCTTAAATTAAGAAGTGTGATTATGAATTAAGGCTTATCCTTCGATAATCGTAAAAAACACTTCTGTGAAATATTAGTAATTAATTAAACTCTTCTTCTTTTTGGAGGACGACAACCGTTATGCGGCATCGGTGTTACATCAATAATTTCGGTAACTTCTATACCAGAATTATGAACGGCACGAATTGCAGATTCTCTTCCGTTACCAGGTCCTTTAACATAGACCTTTACTTTTCTCAAACCAGCTTCATGAGCAGTTTTAGAACACTCTTCCGCAGCTACCTGTGCAGCATAAGGAGTGTTTTTCTTAGACCCTCTAAAACCCATTTTTCCAGCAGATGACCAAGAAATGACATCTCCTTTTTTATTGGTAAGGGAAATTATAATATTATTAAAAGATGCAGTTACGTGAGCTTCTCCAACCGAGTCAACGATTACTTTACGCTTCTTTGCCGCTTTTGCACCTGATTTTGTAGTTGCCTTTGCCATAATAACCTACTTATTATTTAGTTGCCTTCTTCTTGTTGGCTACCGTTTTTCTTTTTCCTTTTCTCGTCCTAGAGTTATTCTTTGTACGTTGTCCTCTAAGGGGAAGACCTGATCTGTGACGAATACCACGGTAACAACCTATATCCATCAAACGCTTAATATTAAGCTGTGTTTCAGAACGTAACTCACCTTCTATAGTAAAAGAAGAAACCGCATCCCTGATACGACCAATCTCATCATCGTTCCAATCAGACACTTTCGTATCCTCACTTACTTGGGCTATTTCCAAAATCTCTTTAGCCCTACTTCTACCGACACCAAAAATATAGGTCAATGCAATTACGCCCCTCTTCTGTTTTGGTATGTCTACACCTGCAATTCTTGCCATAACTATCCTTGTCTTTGTTTAAATCTAGGATTCTTTTTGTTGATTACGTACAACCTGCCCTTTCTGCGTACAATCTTGCAGTCGGCACTTCTTTTTTTAACTGATGCTCTTACTTTCATCGTTCTTATTCTTCTATCGTATTACTAATATCTATATGTAATTCTGGCCTTGGATAAATCATAAGGACTCATCTCCAATTTAACTTTATCTCCAGGAAGTAACTTAATATAATGCATACGCATCTTTCCTGAAATGTGAGCCGTTACTACATGACCGTTCTCTAACTCTACTCTAAACATTGCGTTTGACAATGCTTCAATTATAGACCCGTCTTGTTCTATTGCTGCTTGTTTAGCCATACTTATGCGACTTTTCTATTTTTCCCAGTTTTCATCAACCCGTCATAATGTCTATTCAACAAATACGCATTTACTTGCTGTACCGTATCTATTGCAACACCTACCATAATTAAAAGTGATGTACCACCATAGAACAAAGCCCAACCCGCTTGAATATCCATTAATTTAACCACTATAGCAGGTAATACTGCTAAAAGCGCCAAAAATACGGAACCTGGCAATGTAATCAAAGACATTATTTTATCTAAGAAGTCTCCTGTCTCTTTTCCTGGTCTAATTCCAGGTATAAAACCACCACTTCTCTTCAAATCATCTGCCATTTTATTGGTCGGAACTGTAATAGCTGTATAGAAATACGTAAAAATAATTATCAATAAACCGAACAACACGTTGTAAGCTAGACCAAATATATCCTGAAACTGAACTTCCATCCACTGACCCACAGCGGTGTTATTGAACGTTTTTCCTATTAAACTAGGAGCGAACATTATAGCCTGAGCAAAGATAATAGGCATAACCCCAGAAGCATTCAACTTCAAAGGAATATACTGCCTAGACCCCATTATATTCTTCTCATAACCACCAGAAGCAGTCCTTCTTGCATATTGCACCGGTATCTGACGCGTAGCCATTACCAAAAGTATACTGGCCAAGATAACCAAGAACCAAAGTATAATTTCAATAAGGATAAACATAAGACCACCATTGTTATCTACAGTTCTAGAAATGAATTCTTGAACAAAAGATTGAGGCATAGTAGCAATAATACCGATCATAATCAAAAGCGATATACCATTACCAATACCCTTATCAGTAATCTTCTCTCCCAACCACATTGCAAAAACACAACCGGTTACCAAGATAATAACTGCAGGAACCATGAAATCCAATCCTTTACCTAAAACAAAGGCACTATCTTGAACTCCAAAAGCTTCCAGACCGTATAAATAAGCTGGAGCCTGAACTACACAGATACCAATAGTTAACCAACGAGTAATTTGATTCTTCGTTTTTCTACCACTTTCACCTTCTTTATCCAACTTCTGTAAATAAGGTATAGCAATACTCATAAGCTGAACAACAATAGATGCCGATATATAAGGCATAATACCTAAGGCAAAAATTGATGCATTTGCAAAAGCACCACCAGTAAAAGCATTCAAAAGCCCAAATATACCAGAATCGGTACCTGAGGCTAATTCCGCTAATTGTGTAGAATCAATACCCGGAAGAACAATTTGACAACCAAAACGGTATACCAACAACAAACCAAGGGTTAGCATAATCCTATTCCTTAGCTCGTCTATCTTCCAAATATTGGATATGGTCTCGAAAAATTTCTTCATGGTCAGTTATGCTTATAAATTTATTGCTTCTCCACCAGCCGCTTCAATGGCCGCTTTGGCACTTGCCGTAAATTTATGCGCTGAAACCTTAAGTGAAGCTTTTAACTCTCCACCACCTAATATTTTTACAAGGTCCTTACTTTTGGCCAAACCGTTTTCCACCAACATTTCAAAAGTTACAGCGTCTTTAACCTTTTTGTTATCGACCAACTCTTGTAATTTCTCAATATTGATTCCTTGGTACTCCACTCGGTTTATATTAGTAAAACCAAATTTAGGCACACGTCTTTGTAATGGCATCTGACCACCTTCAAAACCTATTTTCTTAGAGTAACCAGATCTAGACTTAGCACCTTTGTGTCCTCTTGCAGCAGTCCCACCTTTACCAGATCCCTGACCTCTACCTATTCTCTTGCCAGCTCTATTGGTAGAACCATCTGCCGGCTTTAGATTACTTAAATTCATTATAATATGCTATTTAAGCTTCCTCAGTGGAAACCAAATGTTCAACTTTTGCTATCATACCGAGTATATTCGGCGTGGCATCATGCTCTACTACTTGACCAATTTTCTTAAGACCTAAAGCGGACAATGTACGCTTTTGGTTCTGTGGCCTTTTGATGCTGCTCTTTAACTGTTTTACCAGAATTTTCTTTGCCATAATATTTCTACTTATCCTTTAAAAACTTTTTCAAGAGAAACTCCTCTTTGACCAGCTACAGTTCTAGCATCCCTTAGTTGTAAAAGTGCATCAAAAGTAGCTTTAACCACATTATGAGGGTTAGAAGAACCTTGAGACTTAGACAATACATCTTGTACGCCAACTGCTTCCAATACCGCTCTTACGGCACCACCTGCAATAACACCGGTACCATGAGATGCCGGTTGGATATATACACGAGCTCCACCAAATTTCCCTTTTTGTTCATGAGGCAATGTTGCCTTGTTCAAAGGGATACGGATCAAGTTCTTTTTTGCATCTTCAATAGCCTTGGCAATAGCAGTTGCTACTTCTTTAGATTTTCCTAAACCGTGACCAACAACTCCGTTTTCATCACCTACAACAACTATAGCTGAAAAACCAAAAGCTCTACCACCTTTAGTAACTTTGGTAACACGTTGTATGCCTACCAATCTATCTTTAAGTTCCAACCCACCGGGTTTTACGGTCTCTACGTTTTTATATTTCTGGTACATACTACTATTTAAAAATTAAGTCCTGCTTCCCTTGCGCCTTCAGCTAAAGATTTCACTCTTCCGTGGTAAAGGTTACCACCTCTATCAAAAGCAACTTTTTCAATACCTGCTTCTTTACACTTAGCAGCTATAGCCTTGCCAACAAGGTTTGCAATTTCAATTTTAGTACCTTTTTCTTTTGCCAAATCTTTATCTCTAGAAGATACGAAAGCTAATGTAGCCCCTTTTGTATCATCTATAACTTGAGCATAAATTTCTTTATTACTTCTAAAAACGGATAATCTAGGTCTTTCCGCTGTTCCATTGGAAACCTTTCTGATTCTTCTCCGTATTCTCTGCTTTCTTTCGCTTGTTGATAATCCCATGATATACTATTAAGCTGATTTACCTGCTTTTCTTCTTAATTGCTCGCCAACAAACTTAACACCTTTTCCTTTGTAAGGCTCAGGCTTACGGAAGCCTCGTATTTTAGCGGCAATCTGACCCACCAATTGTTTGTCGAAAGATGTCAATTTTACAATTGGATTCTTTCCTTTCTCAGATACAGTTTCAACCTTAACCTCTGGAGCTATGTCTATTACTATATTGTGTGAAAATCCTAAGGCGATATCTAATTTCTGACCTTGATTACTGGCACGGTAACCCACACCTACAAGTTCTAATTCTTTTGTCCAACCTTTAGAAACACCTTCGATCATATTTCTAACTAGCGAACGGTAAAGACCATGCTTTGCCTTATGCTCTTTAGAATCTGACGGTCTAGTTACCCAAACCTGGTTCTCTTCAATTTTTATCTCGACGGCAGAAAACTCTTGAGTAAGCTCACCCAACTTGCCCTTTACGACAACCTCGTTTTCCTTTACCTCAACAGTAACCCCTTCAGGAATAGCTACCGGATTATTACCAATTCTTGACATTTCTTACTATTTATCCTATTAATATACGTAGCAAAGCACCTCGCCACCTACATTCTCATTTTTTGCCTGCTTGCTAGTCATAACCCCATGAGAGGTCGATACTATCGCTATCCCTAAGCCGTTCAAGACTCTTGGTAAGTTTTCAGCTCCTGCATACTTACGTAAACCTGGCTTACTAACTCTTTGTATTTTCTTAATAACAGGCTCCTTTGTTGCCTTGTCATATTTCAAGGCAATCTTAATGGTACCCTGAACTTTATCTTCCTCAAACTTGTAACTTAAAATATAGCCCTGATCGAACAATATTTTAGTCATCTCTTTCTTCACCTTGGAAGAAGGTATCTCTACCACTCTGTGACCAGCTCTGCTGGCGTTTCTAACTCTCGTTAGGTAATCTGCTATAGTATCTGTAACCATCTGTATATAATTCGGTAACGGTTTTCGTTTTCATTAACGAACCTGAAACCAGTTATTCAATAATTCTACCAGCTTGCCTTTTTAACACCTGGTATAAGACCTTGGTTGGCCATTTCTCTGAAGGTAACCCTAGAGATACCAAAAGTTCTCATGTAACCTTTTGGTCTACCTGTTAACTTGCAACGATTGTGCATACGAACAGGTGATGCATTCTTTGGCAACTTTTGCAATGCTTCGTAATCTCCAGCTTCTTTCAAAGCCTTTCTTTTCTCGGCATATTTAGCAACAGTCTTTGCCCTTTTGCGCTCACGGGCTTTCATTGATTCTTTAGCCATACTAGTTCTTTTTAAAAGGTAATCCTAATTCTGTTAATAATGATTTTGCTTCTTTGTCCGTTTCAGCAGAAGTAACAAAGGTAATATCCATTCCGTCAATTCTATTGATTTTATCAATATTGATTTCAGGAAAGATTATTTGCTCCGTTACACCTAGGCTATAATTTCCACGACCATCAAAACCTGTAGCTTTAATACCTTGAAAATCACGAACACGTGGCAATGCACTTGTAATTAAACGATCCAAAAATTCGTACATACGCTCACCACGTAAAGTTACTTTGGCGCCAATAGGCATACCCTTACGCAACTTAAACGCAGCAACATCCTTCTTAGATAGAGTAGCTACAGCTCTTTGACCTGTAATATTGGTCAACTCATCTACTGCATGATCGATAAGTTTCTTATCTGCAACAGCGGCTCCTACACCTCTACTAACAACTATCTTCTCAAGTTTTGGCACCTGCATTACATTCTTGTAACCAAACTCTTCTTTAAGCGCATCTACTATACGCTCACCATATTCTTTTTTTAACCTCGAAACGTAAGCCATAACTTATATTACTTCATTGGATTTCTTAGAAAACCGGACTTTCTTTCCGTCTCTAACCTCGTACCCTACTCTTGTTGTCTCACCTGATTTTGCATCAATAAGGGCAAGATTGGAAATATGGATAGGAGCTTCTTTTTTAACGATACCACCCTGAGGGTTTTGCGCACTAGGCTTCTGATGCTTAGAAACCATATTAGCACCTTCTATGATGGCTTTGTTCTTTTCAAGATCTACGCTCATTACCTTGCCTTCGGTTCCTTTATGGTCCCCAGCAACGATACGAACTGTATCTCCTGTTTTAATTTTTAACTTTTTCATGCTTGCTATAATATTATAGTACCTCTGGGGCCAATGAAACAATTTTCATGAATTGCTTATCGCGTAACTCGCGGGCAACCGGACCAAAAACACGGGTTCCTCTCATTTCTCCCGTTGGATTCAACAATACACAAGCATTGTCATCGAAACGAATATATGAACCATCAGGTCTTCTAACTTCTTTCTTTGTTCTAACAACTACCGCCGTAGAAACAGCACCTTTTTTGATACCTCCGTTTGGCGTAGCTTCCTTAACCGTAACAACGATTTTATCTCCGATGCTAGCGTATCTTCTCTTGGTACCACCAAGTACACGAATGGTCAAAACTTCTTTTGCCCCTGTGTTGTCCGCTACCTTTAATCTTGATTCTTGCTGTAACATATTATTTAGCTCTTTCTAAGATTTCTACTAAACGCCAAGTTTTAGTCTTGCTTAACGGGCGTGTCTCCATTATCTTAACGGTATCACCTTCGTTACAATCATTCTTTTCATCATGAGCAACGTATTTTTTCGTCTTCAAAACGAACTTACCGTACATAGGGTGCTTTACTCGCTTTACCTCGGCCACAACAATAGATTTCTCCATTTTGTTACTGGTTACAACCCCTATCCTCTCTTTTCTTAAGTTTCTTTTTTCTTCCATAAAGCCGAACCAGTTATTGGTTTTCCCTATTAGTTAATTCCGTTGCTAATCTAGCTACCGTTCTTCTTGCCTTTCTGATTTGAAGCGGATTCTCAAGAGGCGTCACATAGTGCGCAATTTTAAGATTCGCAGTCTCCTTTTTAAACTCAGCCAGCTTTTGCTTAAGCTCTTCTACAGACAATTCTTTAATTTCTTTGTTTTTCATGGTACAACTTAGATTAAATCTTGATCAACGTAGTCACGTGCCACAATAAATTTTGTCTTAACAGGTAACTTTTGTGCCGCCAACCTCAATGCTTCCTTAGCAACATCCATAGGTACACCAGCAACTTCAAATAAAACTCTTCCAGGCTTAACGACCGCTACAAAATACTCAGGAGCACCTTTACCTTTACCCATACGAACCTCGAGAGGTTTTTTGGTAATAGGCTTGTCTGGAAATATTTTTATCCATAACTGGCCTTGCCTTTTCATATATCTAGTAGCCGCGATACGAGCTGCCTCGATCTGACGTGACGTTATAAATTTTGAATCCAAAGTTTTGATGCCGAACATTCCATTAGACAATTGGAAACCTCTACCCGCATTGCCTTTCATGCGGCCCTTTTGCATCTTACGAAACTTGGTTCTTTTAGGTTGTAACATTGTTTACTTCTTTAAAAAATTACTTTCTACGACGTTGCTTTCTTCCGCCTTCACGTTTATCACCACCTTTTGAAGACTGACCTTTAGTCATACCCACCAACGGAGACAATTCACGCTTGCCGTACACTTCACCTTTCATGATCCAAACCTTGATACCCAGTTTACCGTAAGTCGTTTGTGCTTCATGCAAAGCATAATCGATATCTGCACGGAAAGTAGATAATGGAATACGACCATCTTTATAAGACTCTGAACGCGCCATCTCAGCACCGTTCAAACGACCAGAAATCTGAATTTTGATTCCTTCAGCATTCATTCTCATTGCCGCAGCAATAGCCATTTTAATAGCTCTTCTAAAAGAAATTCTGCTTTCAATTTGACGAGCAACACTAGCCGCCACCAAATTTGCATCCAACTCAGGCCTCTTGATCTCATAAATATTGATCTGAACCTCTTTATTGGTGATTTTCTTAAGCTCTTCTTTAAGCTTATCCACCTCTTGACCACCTTTACCGATAATAATACCAGGTCTTGCAGTAGTCACAGTTATTGTAATCAACTTTAAAGTACGCTCTATAATTACTCTAGAAACGCTAGCCTTGGCCAAACGCGCATGAATATATTTACGTATTTTATCGTCCTCAGCTAGTTTATCTCCATAATCGTTTCCACCGTACCAGTTAGATTCCCATCCTCTGATAATTCCTAGACGATTCCCTATCGGATTTGTTTTCTGTCCCATTCTAGCTTTCTATATTATTATTAGACCCCAACACCAATGTAACATGGTTGGAACGTTTTCTAATTCTATGCGCTCTACCCTGTGGGGCCGGACGCAATCTTTTCAACATACTACCACCATCAACACGAATTTCCTTTACAAAAAGATCCGCATCCTCTACACTAGCATCCTCATTTTTAGATTGCCAGTTTGCCAAGGCAGAAAGCAACAATTTCTCTAGTTTACGAGAAGCTTCCTTTGGATTAAAACGCAGTATTGCCAATGCTTGCTCTACTTTTACACCTCTAACCAAATCCGCAACCAAGCGCATTTTTCTAGGAGACGTAGGACAGTTGTTCAATTTAGCGAACGCTATCTGCTTTTTCTCAGCCTTAATTCTTTCGGCCATCTGTTTTTTTCGAACTCCCATAGCTTACTTTTTTCCTTTGTTCTTGGCTCCTGCATGACCTCTAAAAGATCTTGTTGGAGAAAATTCGCCTAATTTATGACCTACCATATTCTCTGTAACGAAAACAGGAACAAACTGCCTTCCGTTGTGCACAGCTATTGTCTGACCTACAAAATCAGGTGTTATCATCGATGCTCTTGACCACGTTTTTATAACGCTCTTCTTTCCAGAAGAAACGCTTTGCTGGATTTTTTTATCCAAACTATAATGAACGTAAGGTCCTTTTTTTAACGATCGTGCCATTGTTTCTTACTTTTTATTTCTTTCTACGTTCTAGAATATACTTATTCGTCTTCTTGGTTCTAGTACGCGTTCTATAACCTTTAGCCGGAATTCCGTTTCTTGATCTTGGATGACCACCAGAAGCCCTACCTTCACCACCACCCATTGGGTGATCAACAGGGTTCATAGCTACAGGTCTAGTTCTAGGTCTTCTACCCAACCATCTACTTCTACCTGCTTTACCAGACACCAATAACTGATGATCGGAGTTTGAAATAGCTCC
This sequence comes from Zobellia sp. B3R18, assembly GCF_018860715.1. Taxonomy (NCBI): domain Bacteria; kingdom Pseudomonadati; phylum Bacteroidota; class Flavobacteriia; order Flavobacteriales; family Flavobacteriaceae; genus Zobellia; species Zobellia sp. B3R18. The sequence goes on from NZ_JAHKQG010000011.1 coordinate 202,121, forward strand.
AATCGTAGCCATACACGTAGACAAAATCAACCTAGTTTCACCTGAAGGCATTTTAACCGTAACGAACTTACCGTCTTTTGCCATTAACTGAGCAAAAGTACCTGCACTTCTAGCCATAACAGCTCCTTGACCAGGTCGTAATTCTATACAAGAAATAATAGTACCTAACGGTATCTCGCTTATTGGCAATGCATTTCCAATTTCAGGAGCAACATTACTACCAGAAGCAACCTCTTGACCTACTTGCAATCCGTTTTGAGCAATGATGTATCTTTTCTCACCATCAGCATACTTCAACAATGCAATAAAAGCCGTTCTGTTTGGATCGTACTGAATTGACTCAACAGTAGCAGCAACATCTTGCTTATCCCTCTTGAAATCTATTACACGATACCTTCTCTTATGCCCACCACCTCTATGGCGAATGGTCATTTTTCCTTGACTGTTTCTTCCTCCCGATTTTTTTAACGGAGCGAGCAAGCTCTTCTCCGGCTTATCAGCAGTAATGGCGTCAAAACCATTTACTACTCTAAAACGCTGTCCGGGGGTTATGGGTTTTAATTTTCTAACTGACATTTCTTGTCTTTATAGATTACTGTAAAAATCAATAGCATCACCTTCAACCACATCAACTATTGCTTTTTTAATTGCATTAGTCTTACCATGCTGTACTCCAGTCTTGGTGAAACGCGTTTTTCTAGACGGACCATAATTCATGGTACGTACACTCTTTACCGAAACACCGTAAGTTGCCTCTACCGCGTCTTTAATCTGAATCTTGTTGGCCCTTGGATCAACTATGAAACCATAACGATTGTACAACTCGCTTTCGGCGGTCATTTTTTCCGTTATTATTGGTTTTATCAACACACTCATGGCTTTCTATTTTGTTAAGTTTGACTCCAATCCTTCTAAAGCACCCTCAAGCAATACGATACTGTTTGCATTAAGAATTTTGTAAGTGCTTATTTCTGAGGAAGTTACAACTTCGGAACCTTTCAAATTTCGCGAAGACAAATATACGCTATTATTTGAATCACCCAAGACAAACAACGATTTTTTGTTTTCAAGCCCTAAAGACTTCAAAACACCTTTAAAATCCTTAGTCTTTGGCGTATCAAAATTAAAGTCTTCAACAACTAAAATTGCTTGCTCCTTAGACTTAATACTCAAAGCAGATTTACGAGCCAAACGCTTAACGTTTTTGTTCAACTTTTGTCCGTAATCCTTTGGTCTTGGTCCAAAAATTCTACCACCACCTCTAAAAATAGGAGATTTAATACTACCGGCACGCGCTGTACCAGTTCCTTTTTGCTTTTTGATCTTACGAGTACTACCCGCAATTTCCGCACGCTCCTTAGATTTGTGCGTACCTTGTCTCTGGTGTGCTAAGTACTGCTTAACATCCAGGTACACGGCGTGATCATTTGGCTCTATTGCAAAAACAGCATCAGAAAGGTCTGCCTTTCTACCTGTTTCTTTTCCTTTGATATCTAAAACTGCTACCTTCATTACTTCTCGATAGTTACGTAAGCATTCTTATGACCTGGAACCGCACCTTTTACAACTAAAAGATTCTTCTCCGGCACTACCTTTAACACTCTAAGGTTCTGAACGGTAACTCTATCACCACCCATTCTTCCGGCCATTTTCATTCCTTTAAAAACTCTAGCAGGATAAGATGCGGCACCAATGGAACCAGGAGCTCTCAAACGGTTATGCTGACCATGGGTCGCTTGACCTACACCACCAAATCCGTGGCGCTTTACAACACCTTGAAAACCTTTACCCTTAGACGTACCAATAACATCTACAAATTCTCCTTCTACAAATACGTCAACACCTACTGTGTCACCCAATTTGTAACCTTCATCAAAACCTTGAAATTCAACGACTTTCTTCTTAGGAGATGTACCTGCCTTTTTAAAATGACCTGCTTCGGCCTTATTAGCACGCTTATCTGCCTTGTCATCGAAACCAAGTTGAAGAGCACTATACCCATCAACCTCTTCGGTTCTGACTTGGGTAACTACACATGGTCCTGCTTCTATAACAGTACAAGGAATGTTCTTCCCGTTCTCGTCAAAGATGCTGGTCATGCCTACTTTTTTTCCAATTAACCCAGACATACTGATTTTAGATTATGGAATTCAGATTTTCACAAACCCGCCTTCCGTTTATATATACTTATTAAATACTCATTAACTATGGGACAAAAAAACAGGGTCAAAACAATTCAACCCTGATTGTTTTTCTCCGTTTTTCCCTCGCACGCAGCTCGGGACATGTCCCCCATCCTAACCGGACGGGTTATAACTATACTTTTATCTCAACCTCAACACCACTAGGAAGCTCTAACTTCATAAGGGCATCAATAGTTTTTGATGAAGAACTATAGATATCCAACAATCTCTTGTAAGAACTAAGTTGGAATTGCTCTCTAGACTTCTTATTTACGTGCGGCGAACGCAATACTGTAAATATTTTCTTATGCGTTGGCAAAGGAATAGGTCCAGTTACCACAGCTCCGGTAGTTTTTACCGTTTTTACGATTTTTTCAGCAGACTTATCCACCAAATTGTGATCGTAAGATTTTAATTTTATCCTTATTTTCTGGCTCATCTTTCTAAAAAATTAAGCGGTTGTAACACCTTTTGCTGCCTTAATAACCTGTTCTGAAATATTTGACGGAGTCTCAGCATAGTGAGAGAATTCCATTGTAGAGGTTGCTCTACCCGAAGAAAGTGTTCTTAGAGAAGTAACATAACCGAACATTTCCGATAATGGCACCTCACCTTTAATAACTTTAGCTCCAGCTCTATCACTCATACTAGAGATAGTTCCTCTTCTACGATTCAAATCACCAACTATATCACCCATGTTCTCTTCCGGTGTTAACACCTCGATTTTCATGATTGGCTCCATAATTACGGCACCAGCAGCTTTACCAGCAGCTTTATATCCCATTTTTGCTGCAAGCTCAAAAGAAAGTGCATCAGAATCCACAGGGTGGAAAGAACCATCCTTTAAAACAACCTTCATTGAATCCATTTCAAATCCGGCCAATGGACCATTAAGCATTGCAGCCGCAAATCCTTTTTCTACAGAAGGAATAAATTCCTTAGGAATACGACCACCTTTTATCTCATCAACAAACTGCAACCCTTCTCCTTCGAAATCCTCATCTGCAGGACTCATTTCAAATACAATATCACCAAACTTACCACGACCACCAGATTGCTTCTTATAAGTTTCTCTGTGCGCAGCCATTTTAGTAAGCGCCTCTTTGTACTCAACCTGTGGCTCACCTTGGTTTACCTCTACTTTGAACTCACGTTTCAAACGGTCAACAATAATATCCAAGTGAAGCTCACCCATACCAGAAATAATTGTCTGACCTGAAGCCTCATCTGTTTTCACTTGGAATGTAGGATCTTCTTCAGCTAATTTAGCCAAAGCCATACCCAACTTATCTACATCAACCTTAGTTTTTGGCTCAACAGCAATACCAATTACAGGATCAGGAAAGTCCATACTCTCCAATACAATAGGATGCTTTTCAGCAGACATTGTATCACCTGTTTTAATATCCTTAAAACCTACCGCAGCCCCAATATCCCCAGCTTCGATAAAATCGATAGCGTTTTGTTTATTGGAATGCATTTGATAAATACGTGAAATACGTTCTTTTTTACCTGAACGATTGTTCAATATATAAGAACCAGCATCCAAACGACCAGAATACGTTCTAAAGAACGCCAATCTACCAACAAATGGATCCGTAGCAATTTTAAAAGCTAAAGCCGCGAAAGGCTCCTTTACACTAGGTTTTCTAGACTCTTCTTGTCCAGTTTCAGGATTTACACCAACAATGGCATCCTTATCTACAGGAGAAGGCAAATATCTACAAACAGCATCCAACAAGAATTGAACACCTTTATTTTTAAATGAAGAACCACAGACCATAGGGATAATAGCCCTATCCATTACAGCAGCTCTTAATGCAGCATGAACTTCCTCTTCCGTGATAGAATCCTCATCTTCAAAGAATTTTTCCATCAACTCCTCATCATACTCCGCAACCGCTTCGATCAAGGCAGCTCTATACTCCTTAACCTCAGCTTTCATTTCCTCTGGAATATCAACAACATCAAAAGTTGACCCGAAACCTTCTTCGTGCCAAACTATTGCTCTGTTTTTAGCCAAATCAACAATACCTCTAAAGTCAGCTTCATCACCAATAGGCAATACAATTGGAACAGCATTTGACCCTAACATCTCCTTAACCTGCTTACACACGTTCAAAAAGTTAGAACCTTGACGATCCATTTTGTTAACAAAACCAATACGAGGCACTTTATAGTTATCGGCCAACCTCCAGTTAGTCTCAGACTGAGGCTCTACACCATCAACTGCACTAAAAAGAAAAACCAAACCATCCAAAACACGTAGAGAACGGTTAACTTCAACCGTAAAATCAACGTGTCCCGGAGTATCTATTATATTAAAGTGATAATCCTTGGTATCAGGCAATGGTTTTGCGTTTTCCATTGGAAATTTCCATGTACATGTTGTTGCAGCAGAAGTAATGGTAATACCACGCTCTTGCTCCTGCTCCATCCAGTCCATAGTAGCCGCACCATCATGCACCTCACCTATTTTATGACTAACACCTGTATAAAAAAGTATACGCTCTGTTGTTGTTGTCTTACCAGCATCAATATGAGCAGCAATACCTATGTTTCTTGTAAATTTTAAATCTCTTGCCATTTCTGATTAGAATCTAAAGTGTGAAAAAGCTTTATTAGCCTCTGCCATTTTATGTGTATCTACTCTCTTTTTAACCGCTGCACCTTCTTCTTTCGAAGCGGCAAGAACTTCAGCTGCTAATTTTTGTGCCATTCCTTTTTCATTACGCTTTCTAGCGAAACTAATCAACCATTTCATCGCAGTGGAAATCTTACGATCAGGTCTAATTTGCATTGGAATTTGAAATGTAGCACCACCTACTCTTCTACTTCTAACCTCAACATGAGGCATAACATTTGAAAGGGCATCCTTCCAAAGCTCTAAAGCAGTTTTTTCGTCATCGGTCTTTTTTTCTTCTACAATATCCATCGCATCATAGAAAACACTAAAAGCGATTGACTTTTTACCGTCCCACATCATCATATTAACAAAACGTGTCACCAATTGATCGTTAAATCTTGGATCTGGTAAAAGTGGTCTTTTCTTTGCCTGTCTTTTTCTCATTACTTAATAATTTAGAGCTTGGAATCTATAATTGAAACTTACATCTCAACATTCACCCATAACTCTTTGTTCATTTACTTCTTAGGGCGTTTTGCACCATACTTAGATCTACGTTGAGTTCTTCCTGCAACACCTGCAGTATCCAAAGCACCTCTAACGATGTGATATCTAACACCTGGCAAATCCTTTACCCTTCCGCCCCTTACTAATACTATCGAGTGCTCTTGGAGGTTATGTCCTTCTCCAGGTATGTAAGCGTTTACTTCCTTACCATTGGTCAACCTAACCCTTGCTACTTTTCTCATAGCTGAGTTTGGCTTCTTAGGTGTAGTCGTATAAACACGAGTACAAACACCTCTTCTTTGAGGACACGAATCCAAAGCCGCCGATTTACTCTTCTTAGTAATCGTGGACCTTCCTTTTCGTACTAATTGTGAAATTGTTGGCATACTAATTATATATGTATAAATAACCCCTTGTTTAAGGGTCGGCAAATGTAAGACTATTTCGCAGAAATTCAAATAGTTTGGGATTAATTTTCAAGATTTTTATTTCCTCCAATTTTTCATAAAGTTTTAAGACAGTAACCGAAACCATATTCATCCCACAAAAAGCACCATAAAATAAATAGTACACAATTACCAAATTTTGACAATTCAACTATAATCATCATCATACAAAACAAGATAACCATCCATCAATATCAAAGACAGCCACACCAATAAAAAAGTGTCACCATGGATTTAAAAACAAGCTAGAAATGGCAAATAACCAATGGATTTCATATTTTATTAGGATTATTCCTATTAAATTAGTCTTAAATCAATCATATTTTGCCAAAAATCACTAAAAATCGACATAATTGAATAATTCTAATTTTTTTAACACAAACCAACAACCCTTTTCATCAAAGGAACTTAAAAATCGTTTTTTCTATAACTTTAACTTAACAAACTGTGTGATTTTACTAAATATATACACTAAAACCTCATAATATCACACCCAAAAACCTATGCATGCATAATTTAGAGTTAAAAAAAATTGGATTATTAACGTGAAATTATGATTTTTGGCGCTAGCTAATTCAAATAATTATAAAATGAGAGCAAAACAAAAAGGATTGTTAACGCTGTTTTTGGCGTTAATTGTGCAGATTTCATTTGCACAAAACAAATCGATTACCGGTACGGTATCCGACCAAGATGGTCTACCACTGCCGGGAGTTAACATTGTTGTTCAAGGTACAACAAATGGTACCCAAACAGATTTTGACGGTAACTACGCCATTTCGGCTAGTGAAGGCCAATCATTAGTATTCTCGTATATTGGATACAAAAATGAGACCCGTGCTGTTGGAACCTCAAACACTATCAACCTTCAAATGTCCGAGGATGCCCAGGCACTTGACGAGGTTGTGGTAACCGCTTTGGGTATCAAAAGGGAGAAAAAAGCTCTTGGTTACGCGACAACCAACGTTGGGGGCGATGAGGTTAACACCGCAAAAGAAACGAACTTCGTAAATTCGCTTTCGGGTAAGGTTGCAGGTCTGGATATTAAGAAAAGTAACACTTTAGGGGGGTCATCCAATATTGTCCTTAGAGGCTACACATCTATTACCGGAAACAACCAACCGTTGTTTGTAATTGACGGAACCCCTGTGAGCAATTTGAGCAATTCTAGTTCGTCTAGTTTCGACACTGCAACTAATGACCAAACCTCTGGAAGGGGCGGTTATGATTTCGGTAATGCCGCAATGGACATCAATCCTGAAGATATTGAAACAATCAACGTTCTGAAAGGGGCCGCAGCATCCAACCTTTACGGTTACCGAGCAGCCAATGGAGTTATCATTATTACCACTAAAACGGGGAAAAGGAAGAAAGGTCTAGGCTTTACGGTAAATTCTGGAATAACTTTTAGCAATTATGACAAAGATACTTTTCCTAAATACCAGACCGAATATGGTGCAGGTTACGGTCCTTATTACGATGGTCCTGGGGGATATTTCTTTGAACAAGATATAGATGGAGATGGATTGGATGACCTAACTACTGTTTTTACTGAAGACGCTTCATTTGGTGCTGCCTTTGACCCAAGTCTGTTAGTATATCAATGGGACGCTTTTTACCCTGAATCACCTAATTATCTTCAAGCAACTCCTTATGTAGCCGGGAAGAATGACTTTTCCCAAATCTTCAATACAGGTGTTACACTAAATAATAGCATTTCTGTTTCTGCTGGCAGTGACACGGGGTCTTTTAGATTGGGATATACGAATTTAGATCAGACAGGTATCTACCCAAATAGTCAATTGCAGCGAAATTCGATTGATTTTAACGGTTCGCAAGATTTATCAGATAAATTTACCGTTGGCGTTAAAGCTACATTTACAAAAACTGATGGTAAAGGACGTAGCGGTACCGGCTATGACGGAAAAAACATAGCACAAAGCTACAGGCAATGGTACCAAACCAACGTTGATATCGCCGCACAAGAGCAAGCATATCTAACGACAGGTAGAAATGTAAGCTGGAACTATGGTGGAGACCCCTTAACCGAGGGTGGCAGAAAACCTATTTTCTTCAACAATCCCTACTTCGTTCTATATGAAAGCTACGAAACCGATACTAGAAATAGATTATTTGGAAACGTTAACCTAACATACAAAGCTAAGGATTGGTTAAGTATTACAGGAAGAACTTCACTTGACACTTATTCAGAATTACAGGAAGAACGTATTGCAGTTGGAAGTGTAGATGTCTCCGAATACAGCAGATTCAACAGAACTTTTACTGAAATAAATTACGACCTTTTATTCAACTACAACTTTGATTTAAGTGAGAAGCTGAGTTTGGATGGAGTTGTAGGTGCCACAGCAAGGCAGCAAAGAATAGAATCCATAAGGGCTAAGACCAGCGGTGGTCTGGCTGTTCCTAGATTATATGCTTTAGGAAACTCAGTCAATCTCTTAAATCCACCTACGGAATACCTAGGTAAATTAAAAGATTATGGTTTCTATGCAAATGCTTCTTTCGGTTACAACAATCTACTTTATCTAGATGTTTCGGGTCGTTATGACATATCGTCTACTCTACCTGAAGAAAACAATGGTTTCTTCTATCCAGCAGTTTCAACCTCCTTTGTATTTTCACAACTAATTGATGCAGATTGGTTGACTTTTGCCAAATTAAGAGCTAACTATGCTGAAGTAGGTAACAGCACAAATCCTTATAGGGTATACGATAGTTACGCAAATCCAACAAACTTTACAGTTCCTTTCTTTTCTGTTAGTAACCAAAAATCCAATCCAGATTTTGTTAATGAGCTTACGAAGAGTTACGAAGTAGGATTGGAAACAAGTTTTTTCAATAAACGGTTAGGATTTGACGTAGCTTATTATAATACTCAATCCACAAACCAGATATATCCAGTAGCTGTCAGTAGGGCAACAGGATATCAATCTGTAGTTGTTAACTCAGGTCAAATAGACAATAGCGGTATTGAGTTATCTGCTTTCGTTTCTCCTGTAAGAACAGAGGATTTTGAATGGGCCATTTCCGGTACTTGGGCAAAAAATGAAAGTGAAGTAGTATCTCTCTTCGAAAATCCAGCCACGGGTGAAGAAGTGACCAATCTTCAAATGGCTTCTTTACAAGGTGGTGTTTCCATTAACGCAACAGTAGGACAACCTTATGGAAGTATATGGGGGTCTAACTTTACTTATCTTAATGGCGAAAAAGTTATCGATCCGGATAATGGACGTTATGTTGTGGATAGCGCACCGCAACCGATAGGTGACATCAACCCTGATTGGAAAGGTGGTATCACAAATAGATTGACATACAAAGATTTTTCTTTTAGCTTTTTAATAGACATTCAAAAAGGCGGAGATGTATTCTCCTTAGATACTTGGTACGGTTATGCTACAGGGATATATGATATAACTGCCGGAACAAACGAATTGGGCAACCCAAAACGCGATCCGGTTGCTGATGGTGGCGGTATTATACTTGAAGGTGTGAATCCCGATGGAAATACAAATACAACTAGAACTAGTATGGACACGTATGCTAATGCCCTTGGATATGTTCGTGCGCCAAATGCATTGCACGTATACGATGCCAGTTATGTTAAGCTTAGAGAGGTTACCTTATCATATAATCTTCCTAAAAAGCTTATAGACAAATTACCATTTAATGGTATTTCAATGTCTGTTGTTGGAAGAAATCTTTGGATTATTGACAAGAACATGCCTTATTCTGATCCAGAAGCTGGTTTAAGTAGCGGTAACATTCAAGGTTATCAATCTGGTGCTCATCCAGCTCAAAAGGAATACGGATTTAACTTGAAATTTCAATTTTAAAAAATAAACTATGAAAAAATATTTGTTTTTAATCACAGCGGTTGGACTTCTGACTTCTTGTTCTGATTTTGGAGATTTGAACCAAGATCCTAAAGAAGCTAAAATCGGCGAAGCTCCACCTGAGACTTTGTTTGCTGTAGCAACCAAGCAACTTAGCGACCAAATGACAAGCACAAGTGTTAACCGAAATATATTCCGGCTTTTTGCCCAACATTGGACGGAGACCACATATACAGATGAAACCAATTACAATTTAATTACTCGAGATCAACCAGGGACGCATTGGAATGAACTGTATAGGGATGTATTAAGAGATTTTGACGAATCTCGCCGTCTGATTAACTTAGACGACACCGGACTAACACCGCCTGCAGTCGTTGATAATCAACTAGCTATAATTTCAATACTAGAAGTTTTCACATATCATGTTTTAGTAGACACCTTTGGAAATGTTCCATTTACTGATGCTATTAATATTGACAATGTTCTTCCTACATATGATGATGATGAAGAAATTTATAACGCCATCATTGAAGACTTAGACGTTGCCTTGGCCATGTTAACTGTAGGCGAAGAATCTTTTGGCTCATCTGATTTAATTTATGGAGGTGATGTATCTGCCTGGGTAAAATTTGCAAATTCTTTAAAGTTAAGGTTAGCTGTTAGAATTGCAAAAGTAAATCCAAGTAAGGCTGCAACTATGGCAACAGAAGCCGTTGCTGGAGGAGTTTTTGAATCAAACTCAGATAACGCAAGTTTCCAGTACTTGTCCGCAGACCCCAATACGAATCCTGTTTGGGTTGATTTGGTTCAAAGTGGACGCCAGGATTTTATACCTGCAAACACAAATGTTGACATAATGAATTCCCTAGAAGATCCTAGAAGAAAGATATATTATGATGACAACTTGGATGGAGATTATATTGGAGGTATTTACGGATCAAATTCCCCGTATAGAAATTACACCCATTTAGGGTCTATATTTCACCAACCTGAAACTCCAGGCATCCTATTGGATTATCCCGAAGTTGAGTTTTTATTAGCAGAAGCAGCAGAACTTAGTTTAGTTGGAACTCCTGCAGATGCTGAAGTGCACTACAATAATGCCATCATAGGTTCATTTGTTTTCTGGAACGCCGGTGACGAAGTTCAAGAGTTGTCCCCTACTGCCGTTGCAACTGCTTATTTGACTAAGCCAGAAGTAGCTTACGCTACCGCAGCCACGACTTGGCAAGAAAAAATTGCCGTGCAAAAATGGATTCATTTATTCAATAGAGGATTTGAAGCATGGACTACTTACAGACTATACGGTTATCCTACCATGAACGTTCCAGAAATTTCTGGAGAAGACGTACCTAGAAGATATACCTATCCAATTGATGAGCCTTCTGTAAATGGCGGAAGTTATGCTGCTGCTTCAGAAGCAATGGGTGGAGATACTAAAGCTTCCCGAATTTTTTGGGATGTAGAATAATCATATTCTAAAATTTATTAAAGAAACCTGCTTATATATAAGCAGGTTTTTTTTTACCAATGCACACCTATTAAGACCAACTTTTCCCCATGATTTTCCTGTGCTTAACTATACCTTAGCTCATTAATTTTTGCTATTTTTATTAATCAACATTGTACTAATGTGGTATTTAAGACTATTGGTATTCTTTTTTTCACTATACAGCTCTCATAGCGTCTTTGCACAAAGAGAAGCCAGCAGGTGGTATTTTGGAGAGAATGCCGGCTTAAATTTTAATGAAGGTAACCCCTCCCCCTTATTGGACGGCAAACTAATGACACATGAAGGGTGTGCCTCCATTTCGGACAGTAACGGCAATCTCCTATTTTACACCGATGGTATAACAGTTTGGGACAAAACTCATCAGATTATGCCAAATGGGCAAGGCCTCTTAGGTCATGAATCGAGCACACAATCGGCTTTGATTGTCCCAAAAACCGGATCTCATACGGAATATTATGTATTCACGGTAAACGAACCTGAACCAAAAGATGATATCAATTACGGATTAAATTACACCCTTGTGGATTTAAGCCTCAACAACGGATATGGTGACGTTGTAATATCTAAAAAAAACATACATCTTATCACTTACAATCCAAACGACCCAACAGAATCACATCTTAAATGTTCGGAAAAACTGACCGCAGTCCAGCACGAAAACGGTACGTCCACGTGGGTTTTAACCCACTTCGGCAGCTATTTTTATTCATTTAAAATCGATAAAGATGGTGTTCATGAAAGCCCGGTTAAGAGTATGACCGAAGTAGAGGCCTTCCCTAGTGGATACAAACAAAATGGAATTGGTTACCTAAAAATATCCCCAGACGGGAAAAAAGTTGGTATCGCCCATAGCCAGACCAATTTCAGCACCATAACGGGGCCAAAAACACCTGACAGACAGAAACAAACAGGAAAAATCCTCTTATACGATTTTGACACCAATACTGGAAAGGTAAGCAATGAGCAAGTTTTATTAAGCAACAAGATACCCTACGGAATTGAGTTTTCTCCAAAATCTTCCAAGTTATATACCACAGTTAACAACTACAAGGATGATGGCAGTCCCTTAGGAAGTTCTTTGTACCAATTTGACCTATCTTCAAGTAACATCAGGCAATCTATCATAGACGTAAACACTTCTTCTAATGTAGCTGGAGCCCTTCAACTGGCTATTGACGGAAAAATATATCGTGCAGGATATGCGATAGGTGCATCTGGCACTAGCCTATCAGTTATCAATAACCCCGAAGCCCTAGGAACTGCTTGCAATTATATAACAAACACTATTTCTCTTGGCGGCAGATTTTCCGCGTTAGGCCTCCCTCCCTATGTTCAATCTTTGTTTCTTCTGAAGTTTGAATTTCAAAATGTTTGCCTTCGCGACGAAACCCAATTTACCATTCAAGGTGATGCCCCATTCGATTCAGTATCATGGGATTTTGGTGACGGTCGTACATCAAATGTAGAATCTCCAAAACATGTTTACACCCAACCCGGGGAATATACAGTTACGCTAACCAAAACAATAGGTGGCACCATATCCGATCCAATTACAAAAACCGTCACTATCTATGACGCTCCAAAAACGCCATCAAATACAATTGAATATTACCAATGTACCAATACACCAAACAATAACGGCATTGAGAAGTTTAATCTTGCTAATATTAATTCTTCCGTAAGTCTAGATACCAATCAAATTATAAACGTATTTTATTACAAGGATTTACAAAGTGCAGAAATGGACACAAGTAATCTCAACGCACTTCCTTTTGAATATAGAAATACGGTTCCTGACGAGATATTGATAGCCAAGGTAATAAACCCAATCAGCTTATGCTACAGTTATGCCAAGGTCAAATTAAAGGTGAAACAAGCCCTAACTTTAGACATTACCGACCTTAGTGGATGTGCCTTAGGAGATGCGACTGCTGAGTTTCATCTTGATTTAAAAAGGGAATCCATACGGACTCAACTAAACCTTTCGAAAGATAGTAACATTCAGTTTTACCTTACCGAAAACAAAGCCCTCCTTGGTTCTAACGACTATCTACCCGATAACTTTGTTTCAAGGAATAATACTATTTATGCTCGAGTAGAAAACGAAAATATTTGTTATGGGTCTGGAAAATTTGACATCCGAATTGAAGAATTCGACATAGCACCTACCCAAGACATACTACTCTGTGGCACATCTGGTAAAGAAACAATCCTATATTCCGGAATTACAAATAACCCAAACGCCAACTACACGTTCGAATGGTCGACAGGCGAGACTACAGAAACCATTAACGTTACCGAAGATGGCATCTATTCAGTAAGAGTAACCAATGACACGGGGTGTTCTGCAACTAGTTCTATTACCGTCACAAAAACAGAACTACCCAACATACAAAATGTTAAAGTGTCAAATGATACTGTCGAAATTATAATTGATGGAAACAGGTCGTTTGAATACAGTTTAGACGATGAAAACAACTATCAAGCGAGCAATATTTTCCAAAACGTCCCGACAGGAACCCATACAATATACGTGAGAAATATAAATGGATGCGGACTTAGCTCGCAAAAAGTTTCCGTTTTGGCTTATCCAAAATTTTTCACCCCAAACGGCGACTCAAACAATGATTATTGGCAAATACAAGGTTTCGATTCCTCCCAATTACCAAAAGAGCCCATCTCCATTTTTGATCGGTACGGAAGCCTCCTTGCTCAAATTGAGCCGACCTCACAGGGTTGGGACGGCAGCTATAACGGACGCACCTTAGAATCTTCTGATTATTGGTTCAGTTTAACCCTTGCAGATGGCCGTGTTGTGAGAGGACATTTTACACTTAAACGTTAAAAAAACTTATGAAATTATCAAAAATATTCAAACTTCTAATCATTACACTAGCCTCAGGTCTTTTCTTGTCTTGTAGCTCAGATTCGAGTGATGACACCCCTCAACCTAAAGAAATTACTTTCGAAGACGTTGATAAGAGCTTTTCCGAGTTAAAAATCAAAGAAGGCAATAATGACTTCAGATTAGAAGTCCCAAATGGGCTTTTTTGGAATTTTCGAGTAACGGCTCCTAAGCCTTCCGAAGAAAAGAAACCTCTTTTCATCAACCTTCATGGTGCCGCAGGTGGCAGCCCTGATGCTCACAAAAACACTTCCTGTTATTTAGAAAGTGCAACATCATCAATCAATGCTTTTGTTGTCAGTCCAAATGGCGGCACATATCAGTGGTTTGAACCTATTAATCAATCACAAGTTATGGGCATAGTAACCCTTGCATTAAAATATTGGAATATTGATTCAAACAAAGTCGTTGTAACAGGCTACAGTAACGGAGGCATAGGAAGCTGGTTCTTTGCAGAAACCCAACCAGAAGTGTTTAGCGCAGGCATACCACTAGCTAGCTCCTACAATACAACCAATTCAAATGGTGAAGCCCGAAAAATTGACTCGCCTTTATATGTAATTCATGGTGAAGATGATGAACTCTTTCCTTTATCCCAAACCCAGACATGGGTAGAACAGTCAGTTGAAGTGGGAAGCGAAATTGAATTTGTGGTAGCAAACGGACTAACACATAACGAACTTTGTCAATATTCCCCATACTTTGATGATGCTGTTTTATGGGTCACGACCTCAATCTGGGAATAAGACTATCACGAACGTTATTTTTTCAACCTAACTAACTATTCTTACAACAGAATCTAATAATTTGGTATTCTAACACCCTATATTTGCACCCATGGATAAAACAACTCAAATTTACGGTATACGCGCGGTCATTGAAGCTATAAATGCTAACGAACCTATAGACAAAGTATTTGTACAAAAAGGCCTCAAAGGTGATCTGTCCCGTGAATTGGAGGGTTTGATTCGAAAAAATGGTATCAACACTTCTTATGTTCCTATTGAAAAGCTCAACCGGTTAACACAAAACAACCACCAAGGTGTTGTCGCCAATATCTCCCCAATTACCTTCTATGAGCTAGAGGAACTTGTTGAGTCTGTCATTGCGGATAAAAAAGCCCCTTTATTTCTGCTACTTGACCAACTTTCTGATGTACGTAATTTTGGAGCAATAATCAGAACTGCGGAATGTACCGGTGTAGATGGCATCATTATTCAGAAAAAAGGAGCCGCTCCTGTAACTGCAGATACGATAAAGACTTCTGCCGGTGCCGCTTTTAACGTGCCTATAGCTAAAGTAGACCATATTAAGGATGCTGTTTATTATCTTCAAGCAAGTGGCATTAGTGTGGTAGGTGCTACCGAAAAAACAGATACCTCCATTTACGATATTAACTTTACCGGACCATCGGCTATAATTATGGGGTCTGAAGACAGAGGTATTTCTCCGTCCACTTTAAAAGCTGCTAATCATTTGGCCAAACTACCTTTGTTAGGAGAAATTGAGTCTCTAAATGTATCCGTTGCTTGTGCCGTATTTTTATACGAAACGGTTAGACAAAGAACTTCCTCCAAATCATAGGAGCCAAGTAAGACCTAGGTTCAATTTTTACAAATTTATTCCAAAAAGTCGGTTTCTTTGTTTTCTTTATAGTGATAGGTAATTTGTACGGTTTCTTCCGGTTTGATTTCTTCAGGTGGACTCTCTATAAAATTACCGTTTTCATCAAATTGCCGTAAAAATGCATCGGCTTCTTCATCATAATCATCCTCTTCCCAAGCATATTTTTTTACCGGTGGGGTTTCTGTCTTTAGTACAAATGCCAGTAGTAATCCCCCAAGAAATCCACCCAAATGTCCTTCCCAAGATATTCCGTCTTCCACAGGAAAAATATACCAAAGCATACTCCCGTATATAAAAACCACAATTAGGGATAAGGCAACTAGACGATAATGTTTGGTAAATATCCCTTTAAAAAAAATAAAACTTGCCAAAAGGTATATAACACCACTGGCCCCAATATGATATGACGGTCTTCCTATCCCCCACGTGAATAGTCCCGAAATTAAGATTCCGAAAAACAGTACCCGTAATGCTATACGTCTATAAAAATAAAATAGTGAAGCGCTTAAGACCACTAAGGGAATAGTATTATTATAAAGGTGCTCCAACGAGCCATGAATAAAAGGGCTAAATAAGATGCCTTTTAAGCCCGAAACTCGTTGCGGGTATATACCATAATCATTTAGGTTGATTTTAAAGCGTAATTCCACCCAAAACACCGTCCAAATAGAAATCACCGCCAATAATGGGGCAATTATTACACTGTTAGTGAATTTAAAATAAGTGTTATCGGACATATAGTATAAATTTAGCAATAAGTTGGCCAACTGCTTATGGACTGCTAAATCGTCATTTACGAATGACAATCTTTCTGTGCTTAAAAAAGTTCGTTTGCCTTTTTATAGAAACCATCTTCTAACATCTTTATTATACTTTTGTATTATGAACGAACCTTTAGCGGAACGCATTCGCCCCAAAAGCTTAGAAGATTATATTAGCCAGAACCATTTGGTAGGTAAAGAAGGCTCCTTAACCAACCAAATCAAGAGAGGCATTATACCTTCCCTTATCCTGTGGGGACCTCCCGGTACAGGAAAAACAACCCTGGCCAATATCATAGCAACGGAAAGCGAGCGTCCTTTCTACGTCCTTAGTGCCATTAACAGTGGGGTTAAGGATATACGCGAGGTCATAGAAAAGGCAAAAAAAAGTGGAGGGCTGTTCACTGCAAAAAATCCTATTTTATTTATAGACGAGATTCATCGTTTCAGTAAATCGCAACAAGATTCGCTCTTGGCAGCGGTTGAAAAAGGTTGGGTCACCCTAATTGGCGCCACTACAGAAAACCCTAGTTTTGAAGTAATTCCCGCATTACTATCTCGTTGTCAGGTTTATATATTGAATGCTTTTGGAAAAGAAGACCTAAACAATCTTCTTAAAAGAGCCATTAAAGAGGACAAATACCTGAAGTCAAAAAAAATAAATTTAAAGGAGACCGAAGCCCTCATACGATTGTCCGGTGGTGACGGAAGAAAATTACTGAATATTTTTGAACTAGTTGTAAACTCCGAGCCTGGGGATACTATAGAAGTTACGGATACGCTCGTTATGAGCAAAGTTCAAAAAAATACGGTATTATATGACAAAACTGGGGAGCAACACTATGATATTGTTTCGGCATTTATAAAATCCATCCGCGGAAGCGATCCCAACGGTGCGGTCTATTGGCTCGCAAGAATGATTGAGGGTGGTGAGGATATAAAATTCATTGCCAGGAGACTTCTTATTTCCGCTTCAGAAGATATTGGTCTTGCCAATCCTACCGCATTGGTCATAGCAAACAATGCTTTTCAGGCCGTTAATACAATAGGATATCCGGAAGCTAGTATTATCCTTAGCCAATGCGCAGTATACTTGGCTACTTCCCCAAAAAGCAATGCTAGCTACATGGCGATTAAAAAAGCTCAGCAAAAAGTCAGGGAAACCGGAGATCTGTCCGTTCCCCTACCCTTACGCAACGCTCCTACCAAGTTAATGAAAGATTTAGGATACGGTGCCGAATACCAATACGCGCATGATTATGAAAATAACTTTGTAAATGTAGAGTTCCTTCCAGAGGAGTTATCAGGAACCTCATTCTATCAGCCTGGAGACAATTCCCGAGAAAATGCAATTAAAGATTTTTTAAAAAACAGGTGGAAGGGTAAGTATGAACATTAAAATTTAATGGTCAATTCTTCCGTTTTAAGCGCTCCATCTACATATTGCTCAAAATACCATTTTCCGTTTTGTTGAAAAACAACTCCATTTTTTCCTTCGCCTTCAGCTAAGAAATAATCGGGCAATGAACTTTTAAAAATTTTCAATTGAATTTTAGGAGTACTGTCCACCAACTGGAATCCGTTAGCAATTTCTTGGGCATATAACGTACCCATTGCGGACGCTTCAGCCTTTATAGCAACACTAGGCACTTGAACCGATTTTTTTACATGGGATTGCTGCGGCCTATTATCTTTATAACTTTGGTTTTCACGAGTTGCCACCTGCTGAACCATTGGTTGCTTATTTTTTGGCTCATAGCTCGTTTTTTCCTCTATTTGCTTTACATCATTTTTCATGCTCACGGTTACAGGTTCGGTCTTATCCGCTTTACCGTTATACTTGTAGCTAATAGTGTTGAACGCCTTAAAAGCATTCCTTAAGGCCTCCCCATAAGCCAATTTATAGTCCTTCTCCTTACTTTTACCTACAGGAGTCGCAAAAACTTCTTGTCCGTTGCAATTTTCCAAGACCACACCGGCCTTGGTTGTAAACATAGATGAATCATCAATAAGGTTTGCGGTTAGCCCTAGGCACCTATTGTTGTTCAGTTCATTGGGCAGCTCGTCTTCATAGACAGTTTGGAACCCTTCTTCGGTAAATAAAAATTTCACCAAAGTACTGGTTTGATACTGATTTACTTTTTTAAAACCATCAAACTTCTTTGGAACAATTATGTACTTATAGTCATTAAGTTGTTCTTGGGCCATACCTATGAGACTTACCATGAAAAAACAGGTCAGGAATATATGCTTCACAATCTTTATATTTAATATTTGTAAATAGGAAGATGAAAAAAGCGTGCCAAACCTTGAAGTTGATCATAATTGGCACTACAATATCATTTCTTGCCCCAAGATATAATATTTAATCCTAACTGAAAAGAAGCATAATTACTATCTGCCAAATTGCGATACGATAACAAATTATCTGCCATGGCATAAATATTTACCGGCCCCGCTTGTACGGAAAGGCCTAGACCTATGTTGGAATATGAAAATTTATCTACGGTATAAGTGGTCTTTACACTCATAAAGTTACCAAACCTTCTTTGGTAAAATCCGGTTAGCGCCATCTGTGGGCCTCTTGGCCTACTTATGACATACAATTGTCCACCAACACTATTAACATTTTTGGCCCGTGCACGGTTACTAGAGGCATTTACACCACAGGCACAATTTGCCCGGTTGTCTACATGCTCTCCAAAGTTATAGCGCAAAGAACCGTATAGCTTTGTTGGCCTAAAAGCTATGTAACTGTCTGTATTGTCTTCAAAAGGGACAAAATCCTCTACATCATCAACAAGGTTTTGCCAAAAATCGGCATTTGGGTCTGCCGCTGCTTCCGGCAAAATTATCTCAATGCCCTCTATAGTTGCTCTTCCGTTTAACGTATAACTTCGGATATCTTTGGAATGATATATAAAACCTAGATCCAAAAGACTTCCCGTAAGGACAGTTTGGTCATTAAGTTGGTAAGTGAAGCCCAAATCTACACCAACCCCAAGATTACCTCCCAGAAATGCCCGTTTTGTAATGGTACTTCCAACAGTTCCATCATCTACAGCATCTTTTAACCCGTTAAGCCCTGAAGTACGTAATTGCATATCCGCCTCTACAGTACTACTGTAGATATTGTTTACGCCCTCTTTGGTTATAAAAGTACCTTTGTTTTTAGTAGAATTGAAATCGAAAATACTTGAGTAAAGTTTACCCCTGACCCCAATGGTAAGTTCATTATCTATTTTTTTGTTCAAGCCAATATGAAACACATTCATTAGCTCTCCTCTTGTCTTCAGATGCCCAAGATCAAAAGGTTGGTTGAGTCTGTCCGCATTTCCTTCAAAAGCCAGTATGGCATAATCTTGAAACCAATACCCTATGGCATCACCTTCAATATACATTCCTGCTGTATAGAAATTATCAGGATTTTTACCTCTAAAACCAAAGTTTAAAAATTCAATTTGAAAAGTACCACTTAGCTCATCTCGGGCATTCATTCCAAAAATGGCACGCTCCCTTATTTTGTCATTTATTCTTCGTCCGTCATCGGCAAAAATATCGTTTACCGAAATACCGCTAGAACCCGCCTGGAGAGATAATCCTGACAACAACGGTACTCCAGCATACCACTGAAAATCCGTGTCCACACCTGGATTGACCATAGCAGATTGCGGAATCTCTACAAAATCGTACAACAGCTGTTTGTTCTGCCCGAACATAGTAAAGCATGCCCAAAAAAGGACTATAAAAAGTAGTTTAGGGGCTCTCATTCTATTTCTACTCTGAATTTTCCACTAGATTTAAGAATAACCTTGGGATCGGGTTCACTTGAAGTACTGGTAGTATCGCCCAAATTATTGGCCGTTACGCGAATGCTTGAGGTGTTCTTTATAATATCTATACTACGTCCTGCGGTTCCGTAAGCTACATCGCGCTGCAAAGAAGATGGCGTTGGGTCTACAGGAATTATTTCAGTATCCAGAACGTTCCCATCCGCATCAAGCAATTCTATAGTAACCTCTAGCTCCTTACTCGTCGTATTTTCAACAATATAGGTTATGGTTCCATCCAGTACCCGTTTTGAAAAAACGTCCGAACTAAAGGCATCAAAATTAAAATTCCGAGAAAAAACATTCCCTCCACTTACTGCATTAACCAAATCTTCAGGGGCTTCTACATAAAGAATGCTCGCCTCTAAGGTAGGTGTAACCCCAACCTCATCATACTGGTTAAAATCTTGCTCCTCTATACACGAAAACAGTGTGAGGGAACAAACCGTACAAAGTAAAATGGATTTAAGTAATTTTATCATGGTAATACCTAATACAGGCCTTAGTTGGCGCAATTATGGCGTTACCTATATAACTCTATAAATAGATTTTTATTTCGTGTAAATCCTCAATGATTTCACAAAAATCGTGTTTTGGTTCTTGATGTGCATTAAAGTGCAGGGCATGGTAGCCTGCTGCCTGTGCTCCCAAAATATCTGCTTCTAGATTATCTCCGATCATTAGGGAAGTCTCGGGCCTTGTTTTTGCTCTTTCTAGAGCCAGATTAAAAATAATCGGGTCCGGTTTCTTAACACCTGCCATTTCAGAATCAATAATCTGGTCAAAATATGCATGAATGTTAGAGTTTCTTAGTTTTCTTCCTTGAACTTCCTGAAACCCATTGGTGATGATATGAAGTTTATATTTGGGTTTTAAATAATCCAGAATGGAAATGGTATTGGGAAACAAGTGATTAAAGGACGATAAATGGGCAATATACTCTTCCGATAATCTATTGATGGTTTCATCGGAAACCCCATACTTTAAATCATCAAAAACCGATTTTAAACGTTGATACCTTAGCGCTTCCTTAGTTATTCTCCCTTCCCTATACAGTTTCCAAAAAGCAAAATTAGCCGGAATGTATACTTCTAAAAAATCGGGCAGAGCAACTTCTATATGATTTTCCTTAAAAATTTTATCAAAGGTAAGAGCGGAGTTTTTTTCAAAATCCCAGAGGGTGTGGTCTAAATCAAAAAAAACATCTGTAATTATATCCTTAAACATGGCACTGTTGTAATACGGTTTCGTAAAATTTCTTCCAATCCATTTTTTCTTCACCACCTAAAAGTTCATTGGAAAAAACCGAGACAAACTCTCCGTTAACGGCCCTTACTTCATCACAAATAATACGTACTTGATTCAGAATACCGTCATCACTTGTATAATTAGAAAAGGCATAATCATGAAAGGCGAACGAATGAATTCTAATAGGCTGTTGCACCTCTAGGTTAATATCATAAAAGTAAAAAGGGGTACACGTACTGGCTCGAAAACCAATTTCATGTGTGTAGCCCATGGTGTAATCATCTACGAACTCTGCTTCTACCAAATTCCTATAGGTATGTGGAAGGTCTACCCTATTGTACCGCAAACGTGAAGCATTTATAGGCTTGTTGATTACACCCGTTAATTTTTTCTTTTCCTTTTTTAAAAGGTCTATCTCATTGAACGAGCTGTAAGACGCGGCCAGAGCTACCTTACTATAATCTGCGATGGATTTTATAAGAAATCGAAATTTATTATTATCCGGGGAAACGTTTTTATCAAAAGTAGAATAATCTGCAAACTGAAAAAAGAATATATCCTTTACCCCATATTTTTTATGAAGGCCTACCAAAAACGAAAAATTATCATAGGGGTCCTCATGGGCATTGAACCACACTCTTACACGCTGCGCTACTCTTTTGAATTTTAAAGAACCTAAATCATAGAAAAAACCGGCAATACTCCGCACCACACCCCTATAAGCAAAGCAATGTGACGTTGTAACATCTATGGCCGAAACGTAACGATATTTCTTGGGCTTGTATTCTAAATCGGGAAACTTAAGCTTCAGTTCTTCTAGCAATCGGTACGCCCAAATATCAACTACGGGAGACCTTAAAAATTTGTGTTTGTAGGCCAAGCTATCCTTAACGGGAAACCTCTCGTGTATATCCTTTACATGAGGTAAATACTCTTCATACCTACTCAACAAATAAAAACTGGCAGAAAATATATCAAAAGGCAGATTACTACGTTCCCCTGCTTTAAAAAAACACGGAACTCCATCCCAATCGCTAACGGATATCTGAAGATTGTTTATACCTTGCTCAAAAAGAAGGTCATTACTCCTAACGAAAAACTCGTTCTGCAGAGGCTGCTTGGTATACGTGATCTTTGCTCCAGAGTGTTTTATAAAATCCTCTACTTTAGTGGTAAATGAAACCTCAATACCCAATATGCGCGTAAAGACCTGTTTCATGGTGTACCTGAAACGCGACGTAATCTTATGGGTATAAATAAGTAACATAACCTGCTAATGATTCAATTTTTGTTCGCTAATGTGGCATGTACTTTTGGGTGTCTGCTATACATTAGACTACAAATTTACAGAATACCTTCATCAGCAAAACTATAATAATCCTTTTGGGTAATTATCAAATGATCCAAAACTTTTATATCCAATGCCGCAGCGGCCCTTTTTAGTTTCTGCGTTACCTTACGGTCCTCCTCACTTGGCTTTAGCGTTCCAGAAGGATGATTGTGCGACAAGATTAAGCCAACAGCTCCTTGCTCCAGTGCCTGACGCATTACAATCCGCACGTCAACTAAAGTTCCCGTTAACCCACCTTTACTCAATTGGGCACGGTGCAATACCTTATTGGCATTACTTAGGTAAAGAATCCAAAATTCTTCATGTTGTAGCTCTCCAATCTGTGGTTGCAACAAATCAAAAACATCCTTGCTGCTATTAATCTTACTGATTTTCTGCGCTTCCTCACCACGTCTTCTCCTCCCTACTTCCAAAGCAGCCGCTATGCTTACTGCCTTAGCCTCTCCAATGCCCTTAAAGGCCATGAGTTGTTTGATGGAAAGTTTACCTAATTCGTTAAGGTTATTGTTTACGGAAGCAAGAATCCTTTTTGCTAGTTCAACTGCACTTTCGTTTCTGCTTCCCGAGCCAATGAGAATTGCGATTAATTCGGCATCGGATAATACCGACCTTCCTTTATGGACTAATTTCTCTCGTGGTTTATCATCGTCCGACCAATTTTTAATCGAAAACGAGGCTGGTTTTTCATGCATGATATAAATATAGCAAACTCTTAATTTTAAAGAGTTCAATCACCGATGAAATAAACAAACCACTCGCCAAGAGCACTTTGCTTCCAAACCTTACCCATTGACCCCAAATACTATGCGGGGAACTTTTCTTTTAATTTAACAAGATCTAGTCCTCCGTAATTTCCCGAGCTCATTAATAGTAAAACAGAGTTGTCATAATTCTGGTTGAAAACAAAGTCCTTAAAACTTTCCGCATTGGTAAAAATATTAAGATCCTTACGTTCAAATGCTTCTGAAATTTGTTCGGGCGTAACCTCTTTTAATTTTTTGATTGCCACGGACTCCGGCAAGTAGAAAATGACCGCTTCATCTGCGGCATCCAATGCTCCTTTGTACTCTTTCAAAAATTCAGGATTAAAACTGCTGTACGTATGCAATTCCAAACAAGCAATTAATTTGCGGTTAGCGTACTGTTCTTTTACGGCTTTGGTAGTTGCAGCCACTTTACTGGGCGAATGCGCAAAATCTTTATAGGCTACGGAAGTTTTTCCTTCTGCAATTTTTTCCAAACGTTTGGATGCTCCGGAGAACGTTGCAATAGCTTCATAGAAATCGTCTTCATCTACTCCCATGTTTTGGCATATCCACTTAGCACCGGCCAAATTGCTCAGATTATGCTTCCCAAAAACTTCAATAGGCATGGGTCCTTCTGGGGTTTCCAAAAGAGTGGTACCATCTTCAATGCTATACTCCGGGGTGGTGTACGGTAATTTTCTAATGGCATTTTCCGATGCTTCAACCACCTTTTTAACTTCTATATCCTCTTCATTATAAGTAATACTACCTCCTTTAACTATGCTGTCCACAAAAATCTGGAACTGCTCCACATAATTATCAAACGTTGGAAAAACATTAATATGATCCCAAGCTATCCCACTCAATAAGGCAATATTAGGTTTATACAGGTGAAATTTTGGTCTTCTATCTATAGGCGAAGAAAGATATTCGTCTCCTTCCAAAATCATGAAATCGTTATCATCCGTTAAATGCACCATGCGCTCAAAACCTTCCAACTGTGCACCCACCATAAAATCCACCTCCCTATCGTGATAGTTCAGCACGTGAAGAATCATGGAAGTTATCGTAGTTTTTCCGTGGCTTCCACCAATTACTACTCGCGTTTTATCTTTGGCATGTTCATACAGAAACTCTGGGTACGAATATATTTTCAAACCCAACTCTTGAGCCTTTAACAATTCAGGATTATCTTCCTTTGCGTGCATTCCAAGAATTACAGCATCTAAGTTTTCAATTATTTTTTCAGGATACCAGCCAAAACTTTCAGGAAGGAGTCCTTGTGCCTCCAATCGAGATTTGGAAGGTTCAAAAATTACATCGTCACTTCCTGTTACGACATCTCCTTTGTGTGCTAAGGCCAAAGCTAAATTGTGCATGGCACTACCACCAATTGCAATAAAATGAATCTGCATAAACGCTGTATTTATGGCAAATATAGGCATTGATTTGCCGAAAAAAAACATCTAAACCTGCTACAATTAATAGATTAAAAAATCCGATGAAGATTCAAAAACACCGACAAAATGCACACTTTTCACTAATCCTTTCTACGTATTTAGTAAGATTCACCCTTCAAATAAGAGCTTTGACAACATTTATTCCCAAAGGGCTCATCGTCAAACTACATTTGTTTTGGAGCAATATGTATTCTGCCCCCTAACAATACAAAATGACCAACCAGACTTACATGAGAACCATTCTGCAATTGGCTCTGTCCTTTTGCTTGTTTCTCTTTTCCGTAAATGCAACGGCACAATGTGCAGGTACAGACAATACCGTAACCGTATGTACAAAAGATGCCGATGAGGCCAATAAGACGTTTGACCTATTTGCAGAACTAGGTGGAGCCCCAACTCTTGGAGGCGCGTGGTCTACCAATGACCCGGCCAACTATTACGCCCTTGATCGGAACACGGGCGTTGTTAATCTTTGGGAAGTAAAAAACTCAGGGTTTCATGAATTTACCTACACCAATGACTGTAGCGGCACTACCGAGACCGCAATAATAACCATAATTCTGGGAGGATATCCCGGCGAAGACAATATAGATGGTTCCGCAGATGCCTGTGGTGATGACCCAAGAGTTAACCTCCATAGTTTTATAGGAGACGAAACAGAAGGCAAATTTCAAGATTTTAATGGTACTTGGGATGCGGTTACACCGGCTGCCGCACCACATTTATCAACAAACTTTTTTGATGCGGAATCCGCTGGAACGGGAATTTATGAATTTACACACACCGTGCCTGCTGTAGGTTCTTGCCCCAGTAGAGAAGTAACCTTACTGCTTGAAGTACAGAGACCTGCCAATTCCGGAATAGGTTCCAATTTAGTAGTATGTACTACAGATGACTTATCTACTTATACCAATTTTGATCTTAACAGTCTATTGGAAGACGAAGACATAAACGGAACCTGGTCCGAAGGTGCCAATACCAATCAACTAGAGGATCTTACCGATCGGTTTATAGACATACAGGCCATCCGTGATCGGCATATGTATGGCTCATTTACATTTCGCTATACGGTTTATCCTTCTCATGCCGTTTGTGACATCCATACTACAGATGTAGAGATAATAATCCTTCCCGTTTTACAAGGCACTATGGAATCGCCAAATTACTGCTCGGGCGCTCTAAAATATAGAATAGACATCACAGATTATAATGATATTTTAATCGCCGATGGCACTTATAACATTTCCTATTTGCTGACTTCTGCCAGCGGAACAGAAACAGGTGGGGACCAACTGGTACTTAACCCCGATAGAACCGGTTTTTTTGAGATTGATGCAGACCTCATCACTTTAAATGAGAATACGACTTTAAGTATCACCTCATTAGGAGAAAGTGTTTGCCCTACTATTGAGGTCGCCCCTATTTCCCTTGTAATCAGCGACCCCAATGTATCTGTAACGGATAGCTGTGAAGATGAAGACCTATCGGTTTCCTTAAGTACGATTTTTGACCCTTCGTTCTCCCCTGCCAACGGAACTTACGATGTTAGTTATACGATTACCGCACCCAGTGGAGCCGAAACCATACATACCGCAAGTGACGTAACTTTTAGTTCAGGCAATGCCAACTTGGTGATACCTGCCGCACAAATTATAGAAACCGGCGAACATAGTTTTAGTTTTGAAGTAGACAATGGTTTTCCTTTAGATTGTGAAATAACGGACACAGCAACAGTTACGGCCATTCCAGAAGCTATTGACTTGGACCTTGTGGTAGACAATTCTTGTAACGCTACCAGTATAGATGTCATGGTCAGTGCGCCAATACTGGATGATGGCACCTACGTGGTTACTTATGAAGTGGTTTCTCAGGAAACTAACGCCGTTTTAATTGATAATACCATCAATTTTACGGGAGGTACGGCAGATTATCAAATTGATGTGGCTACACTTTCACAAGGAAATTATACGATTACCGTAAAAAGCACTCAAAACGACACTACACCTTGTAGAACCATATTCGATTTTGAGGTGAATGAAAATTTTGCTGTTGAAGGAGTACCTGCTTTACCAGAAGCTGAAGCCGTACAAACAATTTGTCTTGCCGCTTTCCCATCCTCCTCCCCTACATTACAGGATATTGAGGTAACTGCGAACGGCCAGATTATGTTTTACGATACCGCTACCGATATGGATATTCTCCCGTTAGAAACCGAACTTGTAGATGGCGAAGATTATTTTATCTCCAATATAGACCCCAACAACAATTGCGAAGGTTCGGACAGGGTTCAGGTAACGGTTATTCTTTCCGACCCCGAAATGCCGATGCTGTTTGTTGGAAACCCTACTTTTTGCGGGTCAGAAAACCCAACAGTGGATAATTTGAATATGAGCGTTGCCAGTAGCAATTCCATTGTTTGGTATGAAACCGAAACTGGAGGAACGGTTCTGGACAACACTACCGCCCTTATAAACGGGAAAAGCTATTACGCCGCTACCGAAGTGAACGGTAAATGCCAAAGCTCTGTCCGTACAGAAGTAATACCTACAATTTACGAACTTGAGCCCGTCACATTGGCATTTTCTACATTGGCCCTTTGTGGATTGGACAATCCCACAATCGAAAATCTACGAGATGCCGAGAGCAGTTCCTCCTACGTTGTACTTTGGTACGATACTCCAGAAAACGGAATTCCATTAGAGGAAGATGTTTTATTGGTTTCCGGAACCACGTATTACGCAGAAAGCTTCAACCCGGACACGGGCTGTATGAATCCGAACCGGATGGCCATTACTATTGACCTTACGCATTGCGAACCCGAAGCCTATGATTTTTTCATTCCTGACGGATTCTCACCCAACGGAGATGGTAGAAACGATTCCTTCTTTGTTCCCAATATAGAGGTTATCTTTCCAGATTTCACCTTGGAAATCCTAAATAGATATGGAACCAGCCTGTTCAAAGGTGACCGTGATAATCCCGCTTGGTACGGAAATAATGGAAGCAGTACCGCGCCCAACGGTGTGTACTTCTATATTATAGACTTTAATAAAGAAGGTCATAACCCAGTACAAGGCAGATTGTACCTCAACCGCTAGACCATGAAAGAAATAAAACGCTATTTTATTTTCCTGATGTTGGTATGTGCTGCGGCCCATGGACAACAAGACCCTCAGTACACACAGTACATGTACAATATGAGCGTCGTTAATCCGGCCTACACGACCAATGAGCCAGGTATGCTCGATTTTGGGGCATTATATCGTTCCCAATGGAAAAATGTGGTTGGAAGCCCTACAACACTCACTTTTTTTGCACATGCCCCTATGAGCGATAAAATTGAAATGGGAATCTCTTTTATTACCGATAATATTGGTGATGGTGCTTTAAAGGAAAACAATATCTATGCGGACTTTGCCTATATTCTGAAGTTAGATGACAAGAGCAATATTTCATTAGGCCTTAAAGGAGGCTTTACCACTTTTGAGACCAACTTTAACGGTTTTAGACTTCCTGAATTTCAAGACGACCCTGCTTTTAACGAAAACCTGAACAGTACTTTTCCCAATATTGGTGTGGGTGCCTTTTACCATAGGCAAAATTTTTATGCAGGTGTTTCCGCACCAAACCTTTTAACCACAAAACACCTAGAAAATAAAGATGGCATTAACCGTATTGGTTCGGAGAAAATCCACCTTTTTCTGACATCTGGTTATGTGTATGAATTGAGTCCAGATATAAAATTGAAACCTTCGGCACTTGCCAAAATGGTACAGGGTGCACCTTTAACCTTGGATGTCTCGCTAAATGCCCTTTTCTTAAATCGGTTTGAAGGCGGACTATCCTATCGTCTAGAAGATTCAGTTAGCGCCATGTTCAATATAGCGGCAACACCGGCGTTGCGCATAGGTTATGCTTATGATTATACATTATCCAACCTAAGTACCTACAGTTCCGGTTCACATGAAATTTTTGTTCTCTTTAATCTCGATTTACTGGGCCTCGGCAAAGGATACGACAAATCCCCTAGATTCTACTAAACATGAAAAAGATACTCTTCATATGGTTTATTGTAGGTCTAACATTACCGACCTATGGCCAACAGGAACTAAAGCGCGCAGATACTTACTTTGAGCGAGCATATTACAGTGATGCTATTCCGTTATACGAGCAGTTATTACCCAGAAACAAAAGCTCAAAACTTATAAAAAACCTAGCCGACAGTTATTACCACACTTTTGACATGAAAGCTGCCGCCCGTTGGTACGGATACCTTATTTCCAACTACGGTAGCAATGTAGACGAGAGCTATCATTTTAAATTAAATCAGTCTTTAAAGGCGATTGGTGAATACGGAAAAGCTAAAAATGTCCTCGTTGATTTTTATACCGAGCAAGCACAAAAAGATAAGACCATCCAAATTGAAAACAACTACACCTATATTGAAAACGTAGCTGCCATAGGGGAACGTTTTAATATTGAAAACCTCAATATTAACACCACCACATCAGAATTTGGCGCGGCCCGCATAGATTCTAATTTAGTGTACAGCGCTTCCAGAAAGCGGTCTTCCGGATTACCCAAATTGTACCGATGGAACAATGAAAATTATCTGGACCTTTACACCCACCCGATTACAGAGATTATCGCGGGAGATAGCTTAAGTACTCCACTAAGCACTGTTATCAACTCCAAGATGCACGAGGGTACTTTTGCCATTACCAAAGACCGAAAAACCATTTATTTTACCCGAAACAGTAAAAAGAAAACGGAAGAAGATAAAATCAGTAACCTAAAAATCTATCGTGCGGAATTTGTAAATGGCGAATGGAAAAACATCATCACACTTCCTTTTAACAGTGATGATTTTTCAACGGAACACCCCGCATTAAGTCCGGATGAAACCAAGCTTTATTTTTCATCTGACCGTGAAGGCGGTTTCGGGTCTTTTGACCTCTATTCGGTAACCATTCAAAAAGACGGATTCTTTGGTACTCCGGTAAACTTGGGAAAGACCATCAACACGGATAAAAAAGAACAATTTCCTTTTCTGGACAACCAAGGCAATCTTTATTTTGCCTCAAACGGCCATCCCGGTTTTGGACTCTTAGATGTTTTTATTTCAAATGGAAACAACGGAGAATTTGAAAAACCGGACAACCTTGGTCTGCCGATAAACAGCGGTTATGATGATTTTTCATTATCACTGGACTCTAACGGCAATACGGGATATTTTTCATCTAATCGTCCTGGCGGAAAAGGTAGTGATGACATCTATTCCTTTGCTGAAACCAAGCCCCTACTTATAGAAGATTGCAAGCAGTTTCTTGCCGGAATCCTAACGGACAAAACCACCCGAATTCCATTGCCTAACGCAACAATAGAACTTTTGGACGCTAACGGCAACCGCCTTGAAATGATAACCACCTCAACCGATGCTTCCTTTAAATTTCAAATTGAATGTAGCCAAGAATATCTTATAAAAGCTAGAAAAGAAGGCTATGAGGATAATTCCAAATCCATTATTTCAGATACGGAAAGAAATGCCATAAAAGACGGTTCCCTAACCTTGTTCTCGGTAGCGGAAAGAGAAGCCCAAAAGGCAAAAGAACTTTTAGCTAAAAAAGAAGAAGCTGAAAAATTGGCCTTAGCCCAGGAAACCAAAAGAAAAGAGCGGGAAAAGGCTGCCGAAATTGAGCGCATTCAAAAAGAAAAAGAAGTGGCCCTGCAAGAAAAGGCTACACAAGAGAAAGAAGAAAGAGAGCGTTTAAAGAAAATTGAAACTGCGATAGCTAAAGAGGATGCCATTGTTAAAGAAAATGAGCGCATCATTATCAAAACCGAAGAAATTCACTTTGATTATAGTCTTTGGTACGTAAGACGTGAAGCCAGGGAACGTTTGGCAAAAGTAGTTGCCATAATGAAAAACAACCCTGGAATGGTGATTGAAATTGGCACCCATACGGATATTAGAGGTAACTCCGAATATAACCGAGACCTATCACAAAAACGCGCCGACTCCGCCAAAGAGTTCATGGTGAAAAACGGTATTGAAGAAAACCGCATTATCGCTAAAGGCTACGGAGAATCTCAACCCATCGTAAAGTGTGAGACCGAAGAAAGCTGCTCCGAAGAGGACCATGAGTGGAACAGGAGATGCGAATTGGTAGTTGTAAAATGGGAATAGCTGTCATACACTGAACAGACAAAAAAATAGAATTCACTTAAACGATAATTACCCATCCTAAACTTTGCCCCGAATGCCTAAATAGGGTTCGGGGCTTTTCATTTCTGTTGCTATTCTTTTTATCTTCGTTAAAGAAATTTTAGATTTATGAATCTATCTACTATCCCATCAAAAGAAATTATGCCGGGTTACCACGGTAAACTGGTACATTCCGAGAATATGTCCATTGCTTTTTGGACCGTTGAAGAAGGTGCCGTAGTACCCGAACATTCCCACATGAACGAGCAAATTATGCATGTTCAAGAAGGCCGTTTTGAGTTTACGCTTAATGGCAATACAAAAATCTATGAAGCCAATGACATTGTAATCATACCTCCCCATAGTCCGCATAGTGGCAAGGCACTTACACCGTGCAAACTTATTGATGTATTTAGTCCGGCAAGAGAAGAATACAAATAGAGAATCAAAGTACAAACACCCATAAATCGTATCTTATGAACATCACTTTAAAAGGTAAAAAAGCATTGGTTGGCGGCAGCTCAGGCGGAATAGGAAAAGCAATTGCTCTGCAATTGGCCGAAAGTGGGGCAAGTGTAACTCTCATGTCCCGTAGTGAAGAAAAGTTGCAGAAAATCGTGAGTAACCTACCTACAGATCAAGACCAAGCTCATAATTATCTGATTGTGGACTTTTCAGATTTTCATAGCTATCGTGAAACGATTTACAATTACTTTCAAACGAACAGTGTAGATATTCTAGTCAACAATACGCAAGGTCCTTCGGCCGGTAGTGCCCTAGAAAAACAGACTTCCGATTATCAAGAAGCTTTTGATTTGTTGTTTAAGACCGTTTCGTACACCACAGAATTGGCCCTGGAACACATGAAAACCAATAAGTGGGGAAGAATTATCAATGTAGCTTCGGTTTCCGTAAAAGAACCTTTGTCCTATTTGGCACTGTCAAATACAATCAGGGCAGCTGTTGTAACTTGGGCCAAATCTCTGGCCAATGACGTTGGGCAATATCATATTACCGTAAACAGCATTCTTACGGGCTATTTTGACACGGAGCGTATAGAACAATTAAACGCCAAGAAAGCAGAACAATTAGGTATTTCTGAAGGTGAAGTACTTGCCGACATGGAATCAAGAGTTCCCGTAAAACGCATTGGAGACCCAAAAGAATATGGGTATCTGGCAACCTTTTTGGCGTCTGACCACGCGGCTTACATTACAGGCACTCAAATACCAATAGACGGGGGACTTTTAAAGAGTCTGTAACCGGATGATTTATGAGGCTATTATCAATAAAACAATTAGAACAAGGAATAGTACAAATGTAGATTTGAGGGATGAAGCCCAACTATCAATAAAATTATTATCCATCATATAGGTTTTAGTTCATTCAAAAATAGCTTGATGACATAGGCAGGGTGAGCCCTAAAAACATATTATTTATCTCATACGCACCTTAAAAGCTCCTCTTGCAGGCTATTTCCCACAAACTTAAAAACCTATTCCCTAACCGGATGGTAGCGTTCACTCATTTATAGTTTTTATTGGCACCGATTTTGCACAGTTTTGTTCGTAATTTTATACTATGAAAAGATTCTCCCTCATATTCACCGTAATCCTTTTTTCGCAAATGCTAACAGCTCAAAATAACGGAGACTCCTATACATCACTTTGGGAACAAGTCCAAAAACTAGAGCGCGAAGCATTGACCAAATCTGCTTTAAAGTTGGTTGAAACCATATCGGTAAAAGCTGAGAAAGAAAAAAATTCAGCGCAGATTGTAAAATCATTGTTATTCGTATCCAAATATGCAATGACCTTGGAAGAAGATGCGCAATTGCATATTATTAATCGATTTAAAGAAGAAATAGACAAAGCGGAGACCCCAACAAAAAACGTTCTGGAAAGCTATTTGGCCAACCTTTACTGGCAGTATTTTCAGCAAAACCGCTATCAATTTTATAACAGGACTGAAACCGAAACCAAGGTAGACAGTCTAGATTTCAGGACATGGGACCTTACCACTTTGTTTCACGAAATAGATATTCATTTTAAAGCATCTTTAGAAAATGAAAAAGAGCTTCAAAAAACCAACGTAAAGACAGTTGACGAATTATTAAACCAACAAAAAGACTCGGAGAAATTTCGCCCTACTCTATACGACCTGCTCGCACATACGGCGCTTCAATTCTATAAAACCAATGAAAACTCCATTACGCGCCCTGCGGATAAATATGAGATAAACGACCCGGAAACCCTATGTGAGGCGTATCAATTTATTCATCATGACCTAACTACGGACGATGATACTTCGTTGCAGGCCAAAGCGCTAAATGTATATCAAAAATTGATTACGTTTCATTTTGATGAACCAGAGCTAGAACCCTTGGTCATGGCAGATATTGAGCGTTTAAACTTTGTATACCAGAACGCCACTTTTACAAATAAAGAAACCTATTACGAAGAAACTTTAAAGAATTCAGCAGAAAGCCTAAAGCATAGCGAGCTTTCCTCACTTTACAATTACGAGCTTGCCAAGCTCTATCAAAACTTGGGACAAACATTCAGTCCTGAAGCTGCCGGAGAAACCCGTTGGAAACTCAAAGAAGCTTTGTCCCTATGTGATGCGGTTATTGCTCGGTTCCCGGACAGTATGGGAGCGGAAAAATGCAAGTCATTACGTTCGCAGATAGTTGCCCCAAGCATATCTATTATTACCGAACGACAAATTCCAGTAAACAAACCTTCAAAATTACTGGTAAATTATAAGAACTTGACCTCTTTGCAACTAACTGCCTACAGGGTCAACGAGGGGCAAGCAAAGGAACTGAACCGTCTTTATCCGCAGAAAAAACAACTTGCTTTTATAAAAAAATTAAAGGAAGTAAAAAGTTGGAATGCCCCTGTTAAAAATGAAAAAGACTACCAGCAACATGGTATGGAGGTATTCCTTCCTCCTTTGGAAAACGGGCAGTACATTATTCTAGCTTCCCCAGAAACCAAAAACAAAAGCGATTTTGCTTTTAGTGAAATTCAGGTAACGAACATGGCCTTGGTAGAAACCAAGGGTAATCTGGAACAGCGTTATCAAATAATAGACAGAAACTCCGGAGAGCCTATAACCAGTGCCCATTTAACTTTTTCCTATACCAAGAATTACAACGAGTCATACCTAAAACGAACCGAAACAACGGATAGAACAGGGTTCGTTACTATTCCCCTAACCGATGAAAATTGGAACGATGTAACTATTGAAGTTGACCATAAAGGTGAGAAAGCCTTTTTTGGAAACTACTATGTAAACGAAAAGCGAAATCAAACAGACCGCAACACTGTTTCTAACCGTGTTTTTCTATTTACGGACCGAAGCATCTACAGGCCGGGGCAACCGGTTTACTTTAAAGGTATTCTTATGGAGACTATAGATGGAAAATCTGAAGTACAGCCAGAGGAAAGTGTATCCGTAACCCTGTATGACGTAAACGGCCAAGAAATAACCGAACTTGAATTCACGACCAATGAATACGGTTCTTTTAACGGAGAATTTATATTGCCTAATTCCGGTTTAACAGGTGAGTTTTCTATTGAAGCAGATGCGCTATCGGTAAACGCAAATACCACTCAATATTTTTCCGTAGAGGAGTATAAACGCCCAAAATTTGAAACCTCCTTTAAACCTGTAACCGAAACGTATAAAGTAAATGATAGTATTAAGGTAACAGGTGTTGCTACGGCTTACGCCGGAAGTAATATTACTGATGCCAAGGTAAGTTACCGTGTAAAAAGGGCGGTTTATTTTCCCCGTTGGTACTACTGGCGCATGCCTTATTACAACAATTCGCCACAAGAAATAGCACACGGAGAAACCACAACGGATGCTTCGGGCAATTACAACATTACTTTTAAAGCCATTCCGGACAGCGGTGTGTCAAAAGAAAATCTGCCCACTTTCAGTTATGAAATTACGGCAGACGTAACGGACATTAACGGAGAAACCCATAGCACTACTACTTTTGTATCCGTAGGCTATCATTCCGTTATCGCAAATGTATCCGTACCTGAGCAATGGGATAAAGATAAAAATGAGGATAAAATACATATTTCTACCTCTAACCTTAACGGACAGCCCATACCAGCTAAGGGAACATTAAAAATGTACAAATTACAGGCGCCTAAACACGTACTCAGAACCCGTGCATGGCCTGCGCCGGATTATAAATACTGGAGCCAAGAAGAATACAACAATCTGTTTCCGCATGAAGCTTATGACAAAGAGGACAAGACAATAAACTGGAAAAAAGGCAAACTGGTTTGGCAGGTAAATTTCGACACCGAAAAATCGAAAGAATTCAGCATTAAAAACCTTAAAAAATGGGCATCGGGCAAATATATAGTTGAACTGGAAACCAAGGATAAATTTGGTCAACTCGTCAAAGAAAAAGCTATAACCGAACTTACGAGTGAAAACGACAAGCAATTACCGGACAACCGTTTGTTCGATATTAAAACGGACAAAGCAGAATATAGCATTGGAGATAAAGTGGAAGTTACCGTTTACTCCAATTCAGAAGACCTTGTGGTGACCGTATTTGTTGAAAAAGAGCAAAAAATAATTGACATCCGTAAAGTTCACCTGAGTAGAAACTCAAAATCCTTTTCCGTTCCAATAACAGAAGAAGATTTAGGTGGTTTTGCCATCAATTACACGTTTTCAGCCTACAACTCATTTCAATCCGGCACCATGTCCATTTCTGTGCCCTACCCTAATACGAATCTTGAAATTGAAACTTCTACATTTAGGGACAAGCTGCAACCGGGCACGGACGAAACTTGGTCCTTCAAAATAAAAGGACCCGAAGGTGAAAAAACATCGGCAGAACTATTGGCAAGTATGTATGATGCCTCATTGGACACCTTTAGGCCGCATAACTGGAGTTTTAACCCCTTTGCAAAAGGCTCTTATTATTCTACAATTTACGCTAACGCACATACCAGTTATGGAACAAATTCCTTTAGAACATATTTGGAGAACAAGGACTACAACTATACACCACAAGGCTATGACTCTTTTAATTGGTTTGGGTTGCACTTTGGCTATGCAAACCACTACCGCAGTAGTTTAACGCGAAAAATGTCACGTAGCGAGGCCGCACCTTTAGGGATGATGGCCGATGACGGAGCTGCACTGGAAGAAGTCGTTATTACCTCCTCCGAAGCTCCTGAGGAAAGTGAAATGGGTATGAGCAACCCAAGTCCCGAACAAGCAAACCCCAGCGAGAAGGATTCAGAAACGGTACAAATCCGGAAAAACCTGCAAGAAACTGCTTTTTTCTTTCCTGAATTGAAGACAGATAAAGACGGCACGGTTTCTTTTAGCTTTACTACACCTGAAGCCCTCACCAAATGGAAACTACAGCTGTTGGCACATACCAAATCTTTACAGAGTGCCGTAAAAACCCTTCAAACCGTTACCCAAAAAGAATTGATGGTCATACCCAATGCACCACGATTTTTAAGAGAGGGCGATGAAATCAATATTAGCACCAAAATTGCCAATCTAACCGATAAAAAATTATCGGGCGAAGCTAAACTAGTTCTTGTGGATGCCCTATCCGGAAAGGATATTTCCGAACAGTTATTTATTGGCAAGGGGCAAAATACGTTCACCGTAGATGCTCTAGGGAACACCCAAGTTTCTTGGCGATTACAAATACCCGAAAATTTACAGGCCGTTCAATACACCGTATTGGCCAAAGCAGAAGGTTTCAGTGATGGCGAACAAAGTGTACTGCCCGTATTGACCAACCGCAAGTTGGTTACCGAAACCCTACCGTTATGGGTACGGAGCAACCAGAACAAAACTTTTGTCTTAGATAAATTGAAGGACAACACCTCAACTACATTAAAAAATCACAAACTTACTTTAGAGATTACTTCTAATCCTGCGTGGTATGCCGTACAAGCACTACCCTATCTTATGGAGTACCCTTACGATTGTAACGAACAAACCTTTTCCCGTTATTACGCGAACCGTTTGGCGAGCCATATAGCCAATTCCAACGAAAGAATACGAGCGGTGTTTGACCAATGGGCGAGTTCCGATGCTTTGCTGAGCAACCTTGAAAAGAACCAAGAACTAAAATCACTTTTAATTCAAGAAACCCCTTGGTTACGCGATGCTCAATCCGAAACGGAACAGAAAAAGCGAATTGCGTTGTTGTTCGACCTTAATAAAATGAAGAACGGGGAAATCCGTGCTCTTGATAAGTTAAAGAATAATCAGAAATACTCTGGAGCCTGGGCTTGGTTCAATGGTGGACCGGACAACCGATACATTACCCAACATATTGTAACGGGCATAGGTCATTTAAAACAGTTGAACGCGTTACCAGCTTCGTCTGAAAATCAATCTTCCTTAAAAGCCGTAACAGAAAAGGCAATTGCTTATTTAGATGCCGAGTTTATTGAAGAATACGAACAAATGAAAAAGTTCAGTTCTAACTTGAACAATGACCACCTGAGCCAAATGCAAATTCATTACCTGTATATGAGAAGCTTCTTTAAGGATTTGAAAACTTCAAACAAAATTGATGAAATTACCGAATACTACTTAGGCCAAGCAAAAAAATACTGGACCAATAAAGGTTTGTACGCAAAAGGCATGTTGGCCTTAATCTTAAATAGAACTAACGAAGTAGCCACTTCTAAAAAGATTTTAAAGTCCTTACGAGAGAATAGCATTGTTTCAGAAGAGTTGGGCATGTACTGGAAAGAAAATACCGCATCATGGTATTGGTATCAAGCCCCAATCGAAACACAGGCGCTTTTAATTGAAGCTTTTGGTGAAATAGAGAATGATACAGAGACTATAGACAACCTAAAAGTTTGGCTCCTAAAGCACAAACAAACCAACCAATGGTCCACTACCAAGTCTACTGCCGAAGCAGTTTATGCCCTATTATTGCAAGGTAGCGATTGGCTTTCCGTTTCCGATGCTGTTAACGTTACCCTAGGAGGCCAATCCATTGCTTCGGAAAAATTAGAAAATACCCAAGTTGAAGCTGGAACAGGTTATTTCAAAACCTCATGGAACACTAATGAAATACAACCCAAAATGGCAGAGGTACGTCTAGAGAAAAAAGGAAATGGTATCGCGTGGGGTGCTTTGTATTGGCAGTATTTTGAGGATTTGGATAAAATTACATCTGCAAAAACACCCTTGCAACTTAAGAAAAAACTGTTCTTAAAAAAGAATACGGACACCGGTGAAAAAATTTCCGAAATTACTGAAACCACAAACTTAAAAGTGGGCGATTTAGTCCGTGTACGAATAGAACTGCGTTCTGATCGCGATATGGAATTCATTCACATGAAAGATATGCGAGCTGCCGGTTTTGAGCCAGTAAACGTAATTTCCAGCTACAAATGGCAAGATGGTCTAGGCTATTACGAAAGCACAAAAGATGCCAGCACTAATTTCTTTTTTGACCATTTGCCAAAAGGGGTATATGTTTTTGAATATGACGTTCGTGTGAATAATGCCGGTGACTTCAGTAATGGTATAACCACTATCCAAAGCATGTATGCCCCGGAGTTTTCCAGTCATTCAGAAGGTGTTCGTGTGGAGGTTGGGGATTAAAACCGCGTAGAATAACAACCTAGAAGCTTACGGTAGGCCAAAGAAGTTTATAGATAATAACTCCCAAAATAAAACCAGAGCCCAAACCACAGAGAATAACAACAGCGAACATCTGATTGGAAGATTTTTGAGATAATATATTTACCAAAGAAATGGGCGAACCGTTTTTACGAACCTCAAACTTGTTAATTTTTTCACCATGAGAGGAATCACGACGTGCAATCCAATATCTGTTTTCCCCGATATTAAAGGTGTGTTCCGCACGTAGTTTGGTTATTTTTTTGGAAACAGTTCTATCGTTCAAAAGCACTTTTTCTTTTCCAAAGAATGTATTGACCACTTCTATTTTATGATTATCAATATAATACAGTGCACTCTTGGGCATTAGAAAAGACTATTAAGTTTATTGAAGAGATAAATTGCCTTAAGCATTTTTCATCACCTTATTTAGACAATTTGGAATGATTAAATGCAAAAGGTTATTCGAAAATATGGAATAATAAATTACCTACACAGGAAAGTTTTTAACACTACAAACGCAACCATTTAGGCGCCTCTTTTCATAAGAGATGAAGATAAATAGTCCTATATTGAACTATTTGGGCGGATACTTAGAGAAAACCTTTGCCGCTAAAGCATGTAATTTTTCTTCACGTACCTCCGGAGACACATTTTCCTTAAAGTTGCTCAAGCCTTGGCCTTGCCAAAAGAGTTCGTCCTTCTTGGCATCAACAAAGTCAAAACGAATTTCTCGTTCCATTTTGGGTTGCCCTACAGGAATACCCACGGAAACACCACCGCCAACGCTGCGCCCTGTACCCCCCAAACCAACACCAACCGTGTTGTTTCTAGGTGCTTGAAAAGAGTTACTTTCTATGTTGATAAAAAAATCAGGGTCTTCTGAAAAGCGGATTCCTTTTAACTGCATTTCTTCATTTACGGCATCCAACAAGCGTTTAGCATCAAGCGCACTTAGCCCCGTATCCATATCAGGATAATAGTTGTACGTGCTGTAATTGGTAAAGTCCGTGTTTTTGTCATAATCGTAGTTCACACGAATGGTATTGCACGAGGCTAGAAACAAAATAACTAGTATAGTAAGGATACTTCTCATAGTCTCATATTAAAGGAAACGACCTTTAGCGTAATCAAATCTGTACTCTAGTAAATATAAAGAATATAAATCGGATAAAAACCTGCTGCTCTTACGCTACTGTTTAACTATTCAACATAGTCCAAAGTTTATCTTTCAATTCCGTAATACCCTGCTGTGCAACGGAAGAAATGAACATATACGGCACCTGCTCCAAATCTTTGTCCAATTCCACACTCATTTCTGCCATAAGCTCTTGATCTAGCATATCGCTTTTAGAAATGGCCACCAAACGCTCCTTATCTAACAATTCCGGATTATACCTTCTTAGTTCATCAAGAAGAATTCTGTATTCCTTTCCAATATCTTTACTATCGGCAGGAATCAAAAATAATAGTGTAGCGTTACGCTCAATATGTCTTAAAAAATAGTGCCCTAAACCTTTTCCTTCGGCAGCCCCTTCTATAATCCCGGGAATATCCGCCATAACAAAACTCTGAAAATCGCGATATTCAACAATACCTAAATTGGGTTTAAGGGTCGTAAATTCATAATCGGCAATCTTAGGCTTCGCTGATGTAATTACGGATAGCAGTGTAGATTTACCGGCGTTAGGAAAGCCTACAAGACCAACATCTGCCAATACCTTTAATTCAAGAATTACTTCTA
Source organism: Zobellia sp. B3R18 (assembly GCF_018860715.1). Taxonomy (NCBI): domain Bacteria; kingdom Pseudomonadati; phylum Bacteroidota; class Flavobacteriia; order Flavobacteriales; family Flavobacteriaceae; genus Zobellia; species Zobellia sp. B3R18. Next base: position 242,782 of record NZ_JAHKQG010000011.1, read on the forward strand.
CTTCTTGTCCGGGAACACCAGGTTGGGCATATCTAGGAGTCTGATTGGTACTGGTCTTAAAATGCCAATTACCTCTACCGCCCATTCCGCCTTCCGCTAATATTCTTTCCTCTCCATGCTCGGTTATCTCAAACAATACTTCAGCCGTTTCAGGGTCTTTCACCACTGTTCCAAGAGGTACATCTAAATACACGTCTTCTCCATCAGCACCGGTACTACGGGACTTACTACCGTGCGCCCCATGACCGGATTTAAAATGTTTTTTGAACTTGAAGGTAACAAGCGTCCATAGATTTTGATTGCCACGTAAGATTACATGCCCTCCACGGCCACCATCACCTCCATCAGGACCCCCTTTGGTAATGTATTTCTCCCTGTGCAAATGCACGGAGCCTTTTCCTCCTTTACCAGATTCCGCATAAATCTTAACGTAGTCTACAAAATTGCCCTCGGTCATAAAAATATTCTGATTTACATATTGGACGATAGCCAATATTTCTGCAAAAATACGCATTTCGCATGAAGCATTGCTATGCTATGCATTTAGAAGTTAGCCTCATAAAACTAAAAGAGAGTTGAAACGGACAAAAACCGAAGTTTATCTCCTTTTCAACTCTCCTAATTTAATGCTGGTTATTGAGCTGTTAAAGCTCTTCTATAACCTTACCCAAACGATGGGTTATCTCGTCTATAGCACCAATACCGTTTACACTATGGAATTTATTCTGCTCCTCATAAAAATCTTTAAGAGGTGCGGTTTTCTCATTATACTCATCAAAACGGTTACGTATTTTGGACTCGTCTTGGTCATCACTACGGCCACTTACCTTACCGCGTTCCAACAAACGTTGAATCAATACTTCGTCATTAGCTTCTAGAGCAATGGTTGCATCTATTTTCATGTCTTTTGTTGCCAAAAAGGTATCCAAAGCTTCGGCTTGGGCAGTTGTTCGCGGAAAACCATCAAAAATGAAACCGCTTGCTTCTGGGTTTTTCTCTACTGCATCCTGTAACATTTTTATAGTTACCTCATCCGGTACTAAATCACCACGATCAATGTATGATTTTGCCAGTTTGCCCAACTCGGTATCATTTTTCATGTTATAACGGAAAAGGTCTCCTGTAGAAATATGTTTCAGGTTGTACTTTTCTTTTAAAAATTCCGCTTGGGTTCCTTTTCCGGCACCCGGTTTCCCGAACAGCACGAGATTGATCATATGTTTTTGGTTTAATTGGTAAACTTCCCTAAGGTTACGTCCAAGTTCATTGTAATCCAGACCGTAACCCACAATAAATTTATCGGGTATATCTATACCCACATAATCAATGGTGTATTCACCATTGTATACTTCAGATTTATAAAAAAGACTGACAATCCTAAATTCCTTTACGTTTGCCTTTGAAAAAAGATGTACTAATTTTTTAAGGGTGCGCCCAGTATCTATAATATCTTCCAGAATAATAACGCTGCGTCCCTCAATATTTTCGGAGACATCCAAAAGTGTTTCCACAATACCTGTAGAGGTCAAGCCCTGATAAGAGCTAAGTTTTACAAAAGAAACTTCGCAAGGATGTTGGTATTCCTTTAAAAAATCCGAAATAAACATGAATGCCCCATTAAGTACCCCCACAAAAATGGGCGTCTCGTCCTTATAATCGGCTGCAACTTCATCGGCCACTTTTTTAACGGCAGCCTTTATTTGCACTTCGCTCAAGAACGGTTTAAAATGTTTATCGTGTAGCTTTATCACATCGCATTTTTAAAGAACGGCTAATATAACACTTTGATTTTGCTTTTTTAAGTACACACCTTGCGTTTTAAGAATTCGATGTATTTTTGCATCAGTTATAAATCAATTGCATGTCTACAGAAAATTCATCGGAGTACTTTTCATCACCTTTTAAACTGGGAATCCTAGGCGGTGGCCAACTTGGAAAAATGCTACTTTACGAAACCCGAAAATTTGACATCCATACCGTAGTTATGGACGCTTCGGAGGAAGCACCCTCAAAAATAGCGTGCAACGAATTTATTCTGGGAGACCTTATGGATTTTGATGCCGTCTACAATCTTGGGAAACAGGTAGATGTACTCACCATTGAAATTGAAAACGTAAATGTTTCTGCACTTGAAAAATTGGAGAAAGAAGGGTTAAAGGTTTTTCCTCCAACCAAAGCCCTTAGGATTATTCAAAATAAAGCGAAACAGAAGCTTTTTTATGTGGATAACAACATACCCACAGCTGATTTTCAAAGATTCGCCTATAAAAGTGAGATTGAAGATAGTGTCATCAATGGCGGTCTAAACTTTCCTTTTATCTGGAAAGCGGCCCAATTTGGGTATGATGGGCAAGGTGTAAAGGTAGTTCGCAAGATTGAAGATTTAAAGGGGTTACCGACCGGCGAATGTATTGCCGAAAAGATGATCAACTTTAAAAACGAACTTGCCGTTATTGTAAGCCGAAGCGCAAGTGGCGAAGTAAAAACCTACCCAGTGGTAGAAATGGAATTTCATCCGGAAGCCAACCAGGTAGAATATGTTATCTGTCCCGCCCGAATAAGTGAAACGGTAGCTAACAAAGCGCAAGAAATCGCATTAAAGGTTTCTGAAAAAATACAGCATGTAGGTCTTTTGGCCGTTGAACTATTTCAGACCAAAGATGATGAAGTCATAGTCAATGAAGTTGCTCCCAGACCCCACAATAGTGGTCATTACAGCATTGAAGCCAGCTACACTAACCAGTTTGAGCAGCATATACGGGCCATTTTGGATTTGCCCTTAGGTGATACCAAAAGTAAAGTGGCCGGTATAATGGTGAATTTAGTGGGCGCCGAAGGCTACACTGGTGAGGTGGTGTACAAAAATATGTCCGAAATTCTAGGAATGGAGGGAGTAACTCCTCATATTTACGGCAAGAAACAAACCCGCCCCTTTAGAAAAATGGGACATGTAACCATAGTAAACGAATCAATTTCCGAGGCGCGTAAAATTGCGCAGCAAGTAAAGGAAACCATTAAAGTTATAAGCAAATAGCCATATGAGTAAAGTAGCCGTAGTAATGGGCAGCACTAGTGACCTGCCCGTAATGCAAGACGCCATAGATATTTTAAAGGGATTTGACATTGAGGTAGATGTAGATATCGTTTCTGCCCACAGAACCCCAGAAAAACTTTTTGATTTTAGTAAAAATGCGCACACCAATGGCTACAACGTAATAATTGCGGGTGCCGGTGGTGCAGCTCATTTACCAGGAATGGTGGCATCTATGTCTCCTCTACCCGTAATTGGCGTTCCCGTAAAGAGCAGTAATTCTATAGATGGTTGGGATTCCGTACTTTCCATTCTTCAAATGCCGGGTGGTGTTCCCGTGGCAACCGTTGCTTTGAACGGAGCAAAAAATGCTGGAATTTTAGCAGCTCAGATTATAGGAAGTTCGGACAAATGCGTTCTGGACAAAATCATCGTTTACAAAGAAGGCTTAAAGCAAAAGGTTATAGATGGTGCAAAATCCGTTAGCACCAAGTAACAACCCCTAAAACATCAAAAAAAATACAATTCATGAATTACCCATCACTTGTTGGTTTTATTCTTGGTGTACTGGCTATTATTGTTCTGGCTTTCGTAGAGAAAAAAGTTAAAAACCCCTATATCAAAAGCCTTTGGAGATGCTCTTTGTTCTTCTTTTCTATGTATATTTTAATTTTGACACTTGTTTTCATAAGGTGGAAATATTATGAAATGCAACTGGACTCTTTTGACCTTAATGGAGATGGCAGTATAAGTCTTACGGAATATACAGATCATTATAGATTTGTTAGGGACAAGGTAATGACCGGAGCAGACCGTAATTTTGCATTTGTAACTGGAGCCGCACTATCCTTTTTATTGGCAGGTCTTGCACTGATATTGGATTTTGTAAATACCTGGATGCAACTAAAGAACAACCCCATAAAATCTTAAACTAACAAAAATCTTGCGCTATATGAACCCTTTATTGACCCCATTTGACACTGCGCCCTTTTCAAAAATTGAAAATTCGCACTTTAAACCTGCTTTTCTACAGGCCATGGAAGAGGCTAGAGCCGAAATAGACCAAATTACAGCTAATGAAGAAGTTCCTTCTTTTGAAAACACCATAGAGGCTTTGGAGTTTTCCGGGCAGCAATTAGACCGTATTTCCAGTGTGTTTTTCAATTTAAACTCCGCCGAAACCAATGAGGAAATTCAAAAAATAGCCCAGGAAGTTTCTCCGTTATTGTCGGAATTCAGTAATGATATTACATTAAACGAGGCCTTGTTCAAGCGTATAAAAAATGTTTATGACCAAAAAGATTCCCTAAATCTATCGGTAGAACAGCAAACATTACTTGATAAAAAATATAAAAGTTTCAGTAGAAATGGCGCTAATCTGGACGAAGATAAAAAGAAGCGTCTTCGTGAAATTGATGCCCAACTATCAAAACTAAAATTAAAGTTTGGTGAAAACGTACTGGCCGAAACCAACAAGTACGAAATGCACCTTACCAATGAAAACGATTTGGACGGTCTGCCCGAAGGCGAAAAAGAAGCTGCCGCCCAAATGGCAAAAGCCAAGGACAAGGAAGGTTGGTTAGTGACTTTAGACTACCCAAGCTATATTCCTTTTATGAAATATGCCAAAAACCGCGAACTTAGAAAAAAGTTGGCGCTCGCATTTGGTAGTAAGGCTTTTCATGGTGATGAGCTTGACAATCAGGAAAACGTACTTTCCATAGCCAATTTGCGTTACGAAAGGGCAAATCTTTTAGGCTATAAAACCCATGCTCATTTTGTTTTAGAAGAGCGAATGGCAGAAACTCCGGAAAAAGTATATGAGTTTCTAAATGAATTACTGGTAAAGGCAAAACCAGCTGCCCAAAAAGAATTTGACCAACTGGAAGATTTTGCAAAAGAACTTGATAGCATAGACCAATTGGAAAAATGGGACGGTAGTTACTATTCTGAAAAGCTAAAACAAAAGTTGTTCAATTTAGATGACGAGAAACTAAAACCATATTTTAAACTCGAGAATGTAATCTCCGGAGTTTTTAAGGTGGCCGAAAAGTTATTTGACCTTAAGTTTGAAGAAGTAACGGATATTGATAAATATCACGAAGAAGTAAAGACCTATAAGGTTTACGATACTTCCAATAACTTCATCTCCGTATTCTACGCAGATTTTCACCCTAGAAAAGGAAAGCGTGGTGGTGCTTGGATGACTTCCTACAAACCACAATACAGACGTAACGGAGACAATGTGCGTCCACACGTATCCAATGTTTGTAATTTTACACGTTCCACACCAAGCAAGCCATCTCTTTTAACGTTTAATGAGGTAACTACCCTATTTCATGAGTTTGGCCACGGATTGCATGGTATGTTGGCTAACACTACCTACCCTAGCCTTTCGGGAACATCCGTTTTTTGGGATTTTGTAGAGCTTCCCAGCCAAGTCATGGAGAACTGGTGTTATGAACAAGAGGCTCTTGAACTTTTTGCCACGCACTACGAAACAGGTGAAGTAATCCCTATGGAACTGGTCCAGAAAATTAAAGAATCCGCTACTTTTCAGGAAGGTATGCAGACCTTACGCCAACTTAGTTTTGGACTGTTGGATATGTCATGGCATGGAGTGGACCCAACGGGCATCACCAGTGTAAAACAGCACGAAAGCGAAGCTTTTAAAGGTACAAACCTATATCCAGAAACTGATGAAACTTGTATGAGTACAGCCTTTTCCCATATTTTTCAAGGAGGATACTCTTCTGGGTATTACAGCTACAAATGGGCGGAAGTTTTAGATGCCGATGCTTTTGCTTATTTTAAAGAAAAGGGTATCTTTAACAAAGAAGTTGCTACTAAATTCAAGGATAATGTACTATCCAAAGGAGGTACGGAAAACCCAATGACGCTGTACAAACGCTTCAGGGGAGCAGAACCCAAAGTAGAGGCCCTATTGGAAAGAGCCGGGCTACTGAACTAAAAAAAAAGTAAAAAAATATACCGAGATTATGTTTTGTAAGTTTTTTCTTATATATTTACTAAACATAAGTAGGTTGAAAAGGTTATATCTAAAGTAATTTTTTTAACGGTTTTAAAAGAGGGTGTGGGGACGCCCTCTTTTTTTATGCCCAAAAACCAAAACATCTTTTAGGTTAAATAATTACTATTTTTTTTCAATTCGGTCCATCATTTCCAACGGTTTTTAGAACTTCGCAAAAAAAATACACATGGTTATATTTGTTGATATGGACGAGGTGATAGCAGACACCTACGGAGCGCACATAGAAGTTTACAATAAAGATTTTAATGAAAATCTAACATTAGACTTGTTTCATGGCAGTGAAGCTTGGCATAAAGTTCCTGTAGACAGACAACAAAGCGTACGTGACCATGCCAGAAACCGCGGCTTTTTTCGTAATCTGAAGCCTATAGCCAATGGCCAGAGCGTTCTAAAAAAATTAAACGAGAAGCACGAAGTGTACATTGCATCTGCTGCAATGCAGTTTCCAAATTCGCTTGAAGAAAAATCAGAGTGGTTAGATGAGCATTTCTCGTTCATACCATGGCAGAACCGTATACTTTGCGGGCACAAACACATTTTACGTGGTGACGTTCTCATTGACGACCGCAGTTACAACCTAGAAACTTTTGAAGGTAGATCACTTTTATTTACATCACCGCATAACGTAAATACTACTGGTTTTGAACGTGTAAACAACTGGCTAGAAGTGGCGGAAAAACTGCTTTAATCTTTCTTATTGGCCATATAGGCATCATAGCCCCCTTCTAGGTCAATAACTTTCTTAAAGCCCAGTGAATCCAGAACATGGGCCGCTTTTGCACTACGACCTCCTTTTTTACAGTATACATATATAGGTTTGTTCCTCTGTATAGTATCTACTTTTTTTACAAAGTCGGTATCAAACCAATTAATGTTCACCGCATTATCCAAATGGCCGCTTGAATATTCCTCAGGAGTACGTACATCTACTAAAATACCGGAATCTATATCATTCTGTGAAAATTCTGTGATACGTTTTCCTTTACTTTGAGCACAACCCACACAGATAACGCTCAACATTAGAAGCAAATAGTGGAATTTCATGTTTTTTAAGTTTAATCAAAAATACGAATTATGGCGGCATTAAATTATATTGGAAGGAATGAAAAAAAATTGAAGGTCATTACATCTAATTCTATTACTTTTGATAATGACACGATACGTATGGCAGAACATCAACTAAACCCAGAGACATGGGTAGACTTATATGCTGATTATCTTTTTAACTACGCAATAGGCCGTATTAGCGATGCCGAGGTAGCAAAAGACCTTGTTCAAGAAACCTTTATGGCGGGTTTAAAATCCGCTAAAAATTACAAGGGAGATGCCGCCGAACGCACTTGGCTCATTGCTATTTTAAAACGAAAAGTAATTGATCATTACAGAAAAATCAATTCAAAAAAGGGAAAAGCGGAAGTAAGAATGAACTACAGTTCTCAAACCGATGCCGAGGGCGATTGGCTAGAAGAACAAGTTGCAGACCCGTTTAGTTCCTTTGAAAACAGTGACATAGAGAACGAGGAATTAGGACTTGCTATACAGTCATGCATTTCAAAATTACCAAAAAAACAAGCTTTGGTATTTACCATGAAGACCATTCAAGGAATTAGTACAGAAGATATTTGTAATGAGCTTGACATTAATCCGTCTAACCTGTGGGTAATGATCCATAGAGCTAGAACAGCTCTTATGGGTTGCCTTAATCAAAATTGGTTTTAACTTATGATTTCTTGCGAAAAAGCCGCCATAATTTGCAATAAAACCCAATACAGGGAAGCAACTTTTATGGAAAAATTAAAATTGCGTTACCACCTGTTAATGTGTAAAGCCTGTTCTAAAGCAACCAAGCAGAATACGCAATTAACAACCTTATGCCAAAAGGCCGATCTTCATAGCTTAACCGAGCAGGAAAAGCTAAAAATGAAGCAAATTTTAGAGAAGGGAGACTAAAAAATAGCTGAAATTGCCACTAACAGTCCCCACCACAAAATAGATATTCCTTCTACCCAAAAAGAGGAAAAATATTTATGTTGATTTCGTTTTGTAATGAACATCAAACTTCCTAACATTATAAATAGGACACCACCAGCTATTGCCTCCTCAAGGCTTGCGTTATTTTTTAAAAGAATCAAAAAGAAAAAAGGTAGCGTACCAAATGCCCCAAAAATCTTGGTGTTGGCCACTCCATAACGTTGTGGCAATGTTTTTAATTCCGGACTGTCATACGCTAAATCACGGATTTCAAAGGGAATCAACAAAATAAGAACGAATAAAAAGCGCTGTACAACCTCTATCCACACATCCTTTTCAAAAGTCCCCCCTTCCGATAGTACAGGAAGAACAACCGTTGCTCCCGCCCAAACCAATGCCACAATAAAAATTTTAAGTCCGCCCCAACTCCTTAAATTCCTAGTATGCGGCAATAGAGGTAAGGCATATAGTCCCGTAAGTGCCACTAGCCCCACTACTCCAATCCAAACTTCCAATTTAAGGAACCAACCATGATATAAGGCAATGGCCAACGCTATAAAACTGGCAAATTGGATGTTCTTATGATACCTACTGGCCACCAAAATATATTTTTTGGCTTCTACCCCATATTTCACAAAATTGTAGCAAGCAACGGAACCAAAAAATAGAAACCACGCCAGATGCTGGTCTACTCCATAACCTAATGTAATATCCGTGACATGTACCAACGCAAAAACACCAAGCGCCACATGAATACTAGCGTCTAGGTAAAAGTCGAATATACGGTTCAAGACCTTCATATTACAAAACTAACCAAACTGTTCATAACCCTCCTTTTTAGTTAAAAACTTTCACCTTGATAAACTATTATGTGATTTTTTTAAGGGATTAAATGCCTAATTTTACGCCACTTTTATTTTAAGCTATGAAAACAGATGTATTTGCTTTACGCCATATAGGCATTAAGGAAGAAAATCAAGAGCACATGCTCAAAACTGTAGGTACAGAAACCTTAGATCAGCTCATATATGAGACCATTCCTGATGATATCCGATTAAAAAAACCGTTAGAACTTAGTGCCGCCATGAGCGAGCATAAATTTCTGGCCCATATTCAAGAATTATCGGAGCAAAATGAAGTTTTTCGCACATACATTGGCTTAGGATATCACGAAAGTTTAACCCCTTCGGTAATCAAGAGAAATATTCTTGAAAACCCAGGTTGGTACACGGCCTATACTCCTTATCAGGCTGAAATCGCCCAAGGCAGATTGGAAGCCCTGTTAAATTTCCAAACGGTGGTAACGGACCTCACGGGAATGGAACTGGCAAATGCATCCCTATTGGACGAAAGTACTGCAGCTGCAGAGGCAATGACCATGTTATTCGATGTTCGTAGCCGTGACCAAAAGAAAAACGGCGTGTTAAAATTTTTCGTTTCAGAAGAAATACTACCACAAACCTTATCGCTTTTAAAAACCCGCTCTACCCCTTTGGGTATTGAACTAGTTATTGGCAATCACGAGGAATTTACTTTTGACCAGGATTTTTACGGTGCTCTATTACAATACCCAGGCAAATACGGACAGGTAAATGACTATTCCGATTTTGTAACCAAAGCCAAGGAAAATGATATGAAAGTGGCTGTTGCCGCAGATATCCTTAGTTTAACCCTTCTTACCCCTCCTGGTGAATTTGGGGTAGACGTTGTTGTAGGAACCACGCAAAGATTTGGTATTCCGTTAGGCTACGGTGGGCCACATGCCGCATTCTTTGCCACAAAAGAGGCTTATAAAAGAAATATTCCCGGACGGATTATTGGAGTTACTAAAGATACTGACGGTAAAACGGCCCTTAGAATGGCTCTACAGACCAGAGAACAACACATTAAAAGAGACAAGGCTACTTCAAATATATGTACCGCTCAAGTTTTATTGGCTGTTATGGCAGGAATGTATGCTGTATACCATGGTCCGGAAGGCTTAAAATATATTGCGAACAAGGTACATCGCACGGCAGTAACCTTAGCGGATGCCCTAGAAAAATTAGGATTATACCAAACCAATTCGTCCTATTTTGACACAATTACCATTAAGGCCGATGCCAAGAAGGTGAGAAAAGTAGCTGAAGAAAATGCGGTTAACTTCCTTTATATTGATGATGAAACTATTTCCATAGCGGTAAACGAGGCTACATCATTACAAGATCTTAACCAAATTATTTCAATTTTCGCCCAAGCCCTTGGAAAAAATGGGCAGGAAACGAATACTCTTTTAGACAAATCCGCTATCAGTTCAACCGTACAGCGCCAGTCTGCTTTTTTACAGAACGAAGTTTTCAATAGGTACCATTCCGAAACAGAACTCATGCGCTATATCAAAAAGCTAGAGCGCAAAGACCTTTCTCTAAACCATTCTATGATTTCTCTTGGTTCCTGCACCATGAAGTTAAACGCAGCTTCAGAAATGTTACCGTTGAGCATGGCCCGTTGGGCAAATGTTCATCCGTTCGTACCAATTGAACAAGCCAAAGGTTATCAGTTTATATTAAAGGAACTGGCAAAAGATTTATCCACTATAACCGGTTTTGCCGCTACATCGCTTCAACCCAATTCCGGGGCTCAAGGCGAATACGCAGGCCTTATGGTCATTAGAGCATACCATGAGTCCAGAAACGAAGGACATAGGGATGTTTGTATCATACCTGCCTCGGCACACGGCACTAATCCTGCTTCCGCGGTAATGGCAGGCATGAAAGTAGTGGTTACAAAAACAGATGAAAAAGGAAACATAGACGTATCCGACCTAGAGGACAAAGTTTCTAAACATTCGGAAAACCTTGCAGCCTTAATGGTTACCTACCCTTCTACGCACGGTGTTTTTGAGTCTTCTATTAAGCACATTACCCAACTAATACATGATAATGGCGGGCAAGTATATATGGATGGCGCCAATATGAACGCTCAAGTCGGCCTTACTAATCCCGCAATTATTGGTGCGGATGTTTGCCATTTAAACCTTCACAAAACCTTTGCCATACCTCATGGAGGCGGAGGTCCGGGTGTTGGCCCAATTTGTGTTGCGGAACAATTGGTTCCTTTTCTTCCCGGTAACCCCGTGATAGAAACTGGTGGAGATAATGCCATAACTGCAATATCCGCGGCGCCTTGGGGTAGTTCTTTGGTGTGCTTAATTTCCTATGGTTATATTAAAATGCTTGGTGAACAAGGATTAAGGCATTCTACCGAAATTGCCATATTGAACGCCAATTACATCAAACACAAATTAAGTGGAGCATACGATGTTCTCTATACCGGGGAAAAAGGACGCGCAGCCCATGAAATGATTATAGATTGTAGACCGTTTAAAAAGAATGGCATTGAGGTTACTGACATTGCTAAAAGACTAATGGACTATGGTTTTCACGCACCAACCGTCTCATTCCCTGTTGCGGGAACCATAATGATCGAGCCCACAGAAAGCGAAAGCTTGGCCGAACTAGACCGTTTTTGTGAAGCCATGCTGTCTATTCGAAATGAAATTAGAGAGGCATCGGCAGATGACCATAACAACGTTCTTAAAAATGCGCCGCATACACTTGAAATGTTGACCGGAGACGAATGGAACTTTCCGTACAGCAGACAAAAAGCGGCATTTCCACTTTCCTATATTCAAGAAAACAAATTTTGGCCTTCGGTTAGACGTGTGGACGATGCCTATGGAGACCGTAATTTAATATGCACCTGCGCACCCATAGAAGCATATGCAGAAGCAGAATAAAATGGCATAAACCCAACGAATACAAGCCTTTTCAAATGATTGAAAAGGCTTTTCCTTTTCTACGTACATTCTTAAAAACGTCTTGAACATCGTAATAATTATTATGCATGCATAATAATGAAGCCGTTCTTACGTACCTTGTTAGGTGATAAAATAATTTGCATTATGGCGATTGAGATTACAGGAACAGGAAGTTATATACCCTCGTTGGTAGTACCTAACGATAACTTTGAAGGTCATAATTTTTTAAACTCGGACGGCTCCCCTTTTGCGCATGACAATGCCGTTATTATTCAAAAATTTAAAGGCATAACCGGAATAAAGGAAAGACGCTATGCCGAAAACAATCTAAATGCCTCAGACATTGGTTTTCTTGCTGCTGAAAAGGCAATTACAAATTCAGGCATAGACAAAGAAACATTAGACTATATCATCTTTGCCCATAATTTTGGAGACGTCTCACCCAACAACGTACAAAGTGATATGTTGCCCAGTTTAGCAACACGGGTAAAACAACATTTACGTATTAAAAACCCTTCTTGTGTTGCTTATGATCTTATTTTTGGTTGCCCAGGATGGATACAGGGTGTTATTCAGGCCAATGCCTTCATTAAAAGTGGTATTGCCAAAAAATGTTTGGTTATTGGTGCTGAAACCCTATCTCGTATAATAGACCCACATGACAGGGACTCTATGATTTATTCCGATGGAGCGGGAGCTACTATTATAGAAAAAACAGAGGAATCCGGAGGAATACTGGCACATGCCAGTGCATCATACACCCAAGAGGAAGCTTATTTTTTATTCTTTGGAGAGTCGTACAACAAATTAAAGGACGATACCAAGTACATAAAAATGTTTGGCCGTAAAATTTACGAATTTGCCGTAACCCATGTACCCCAAGCCATGAAAGACTGTTTGGACGAAAGTGGTGTTGCCATAGACGACCTTAATAAAATATTCATACATCAGGCCAATGAAAAAATGGACGAAGCTATTATAAAGCGGTTCTACGGACTTTACAACCGCGAGGTGCCCGAAAATATTATGCCTATGAGTATAGGAAAACTAGGCAACAGTTCCGTAGCAACAGTGCCTACCCTGTATGATTTGGTACGCAACGGAAAAATACAAAATCAAGAGGTTCAAAAGGGAGATGTTGTTATCTTTGCCAGTGTTGGCGCAGGCATGAATATCAATGCCGTAGTCTACCGGATATGATTGAACCGGTAGAAACGCAAACCATGAAACTTGCAACCTGTTCAAATGTACGAGAAGACCTATCCGAGTAAACGTTTTCAGCATACCCTAGATTTCCTAAAGAAACATGTAACTCCAGACGAAACTGTTTTGGATCTTGGCGTGGCCAATCCGTTTTCAAAAATCATGATAGAGGAAGGCTACTCTGTTGAAAATACCAAAGGTGAAGACTTGGATATTGACTACTCCTCCTTGGTCAGTTCAAATGCAGACGTGGTTACGGCCTTTGAAATTTTTGAGCATTTATTAGCACCTTTTAATCCGCTTAGGGAAATTAAGGCAAACAAATTGGTGGCCAGTATTCCCCTAAAACTATGGTTTTCTCCTGCTTACCGCAGTAAAACAGACCCTTGGGACAGACATTATCATGAATTTGAAGATTGGCAATTTGACTGGCTTTTAGAAAAGGCCGGCTGGGAAATAAAAGATAGGGCAAAATGGACCAACCCTGTTAAAAAAATAGGTCTACGCCCCTTACTACGTAGTTTTACACCGCGCTATTATATCGTTTACGCGGAAAAAAAACAGATAAATTAGGCTTCTAATCTCAATTCAAATTCATAGCTTCTGACCCATTAATGTTTTATGGCCATGCACTACTATGTAATTGTTCCCGCACATAATGAAGAAAGCTTCTTAGCGGACACCTTGAATTCCATCCTAAGACAGTCGCTGCAGCCCAAAAGAGTCGTTGTAGTGAACGATAATTCTACAGACAATACAGAGGCCATTATTGACCAGTTCTTGAGCCTGAGTCCTATTTTTACAAAATTAAACACCGTATCCTCTACGGAACATATGCCAGGCAGCAAAGTTGTAAATGCGTTCAATAAAGGTTTAGAAATACTTGATAACGATTATGACTTTATCGCAAAACTAGATGCCGATATCATCCTACCCGATAACTATTTTGAAAAAATAGTCTATATCTTTAGAGGGCAACCTAAAGTGGGCATTGCCGGAGGTTTCATTTACGAACAGGCTGAAAATGGGCAATGGAAGCTAAACCACCCCATGGATAAAAACCACGTAAGGGGAGCATTTAAAGCCTATACTAAAAAATGCTTTAAAGCCATTGGGGGTTTAAGGAACGCTATGGGATGGGATACTATTGATGAATTGCTTGCCCAATATCATGGACATGAAATCTACACGGATGACGGCTTAAAGGTAAAACATCTAAGACCTACCGGGAATGCCTATAACCCCAAGGCCAAACTTCTACAAGGAAAAGCCATGTACACCATGAGATATGGTTTGGTCATTACCATAATCGCCTCATTAAAAATGGCTGTAAAGCAAAGAAAGCCAAAAGCCTTTGCAGACAACATGTATGGATTTTTTGAAGCTCAAAAAGAAAAGAAACAGTTTCTTGTCTCTAAAACCGAGGGCGAATTCATTAGAAGGTTACGCTGGCGAAATATCAAAAGAAAACTCTTCTAACACAAAAAGAACAAGTATTAAACAAAAAATGCCCGCTGTAACAGCGGGCATTTTTTGTTTGAGCGTTTGAATATATTATATACCCAACTCTTTCTTTACGTCTGCCAAAAGGTCTTTACCCTTAGCTACGATCAAACCTCCACCGGCTTGTGCATCAATTACGTAATCAAAACCTTGAGCTGCAGCTACTTTTTCAATTGCAGCTTTAGCCTTATCGGAGATAGGAGCAAAAAGTTCTCCTTGCTTCTTTTGAAGTTCTCTCTGTGCAGCTTGTTGCGCTTCACCAATATTCTTTTGAACTCCTTGAAGCTCTATTGCTCTTTTTTCGTTCTCTTCTTTTGATTTAGAAGGCGCCTCATTTTGGTACAAAGTAGCTTTGTTCTGAAACTCGGTCATTGAACTTTCTATATCCGCATTATAAGTCTCAGACAATTTTTTAAGCTCTGCTTCTGCACTTTTCATCTCCGGCATTGCACTTAATAATTGGGTAACATCAATATGTGCTACTTTGCTCTGTGCGTTAACAAAACTTGTAGTGGCTACAAACAATACTAAGGCTACTGCTATTTTCTTTAAGTGTTTCATGATAATTCTAGTTAAAATAATTGAGTGTTAATTTCTGGTTAATGTATATTTCTCGTTTCACATTTGCTAAGCAAATCGCCGCAATGTATTAAAATTATGTCTATTTAGCAGATGATTGCGAGACTTTGTTCAGTAAACCGTCTTACTCTTCAGTTTCTTCGTCATCTTGCCCGCTTCCTTGGCGTTCTTCTAACTTTTCTTTTCTCTTTGCTTCCCGTTCTTCCAACAACTTTTTTCTGCGTGCTTCATACGCTTTTTTACGCTCTTCTCTTAGCTTTAACTGCTCTGCACGTTTCTCTTCTGCTGTTTTCTCTCTTTCTTGTTGCGCCTTTTCGGCATTTTCTTTTCGTTCTTTAAGCGCATCGCTCATCTCTTCTTCGGCCTCTTCGTCATCAAACTTACTTCTACTATCCTTTTTAGGCTTACTTATCTTACGTGTTCTAGAAATGCCTCTTAGCACCAAATCACTAATATCATGCCTATTTTCTGAGTACAACATAACCACATCGGCAGATTTATCAAAAATAAAATCATACTTCTTGTTGGCACCTATTTTCTGTACTTCATTAAAAACCTGATCTTGTATAGGCTGGATTAAGCGTTTTTTTTGCAAAACCAAGTCGCCCTGAGGGCCAAAACGGTCTTGCTGATACTCTACCATCTCTTTTTCAAGAATCTGGATATCTTCTTCACGTTCTGCAATTAACTCATCTGTTAAGAGCACCCTTTCCGCCATTAGGTCTTTTTTTACCGCCTCTAGCTGACTTTGCTTTTGCTCTATATCTATCTTCCATTTCTGGACCTTATCCGCTAATTGCTTATTGGCATCTCTGTACTCCTCTACGTTCTCCAAGATATATTCCATATCTACGTAAGCAATACGTACACCACGCTGAGCAAAAGTATAGGCAGAACACAAGGTAAGTACCAATACAAAAAGAACGTTTGATTTTGTTTTCATTTCTTTATCGTTTTATCCAATAGAAAATATCGTGCCAAAATTACTAAAACTTTTAAAATGAGTGATTTAGCATAGTGACCGATTCTTTAAATTAAAACTGCTGGCCGATAATGAAGTGTGTTTGAAGTCCACTAGGTCCGTTTCCGATAGACTGTGGTCTAAGGTCTTCATCAAACCCGTAACCAAAATCAATACCTAACAACCCGAATGCCGGCATGAAAATGCGCAGCCCCACTCCGGCCGATCGTTTTATTTGAAACGGATTAAATTCCTGAAAATTGTTGAAGGCGTTACCTCCTTCCATAAATGCAAGCATATAAATGGAAGCTGAAGGTTTTAAAGTTAACGGATAACGTAGTTCTAGAGAGAATTTATTGTAAACCAAACCACCTTCTTGCTGGCCTGTAAGAGGGTCAATAGGCGTTAAGGATTGGTTCTCATACCCTCTTAACTGTACTACATCTCTTCCATCTAAAGTAAAGTTACCAAGGCCATCACCACCTACAAAGAAACGCTCAAAAGGAACATCTCCTACATCATTGTTATAGTTGCCCAAGAAACCGAACTCTGCATTGGTACGCATAACCAAATCACCTACCAAAGTAGTATACCAGTCTCCTTTAAACTTTACTTTATAGTACTCCAACCATCTAAAGCGTTGTTGATCGATATCCTCTAACTCTGCATTTTCCGAAGCTGTTAAGGTTTGGCCCAGAAGTCTACGATCAGCTTCTAATTGGGACAACTCTTCACTACGATCACGTAAGGACTCAAAGTCTTTATTGCTAAAGAGGGAGTAAGGAGGCGTAAATTTGGCCGTAACTTCAAAATTAGAACCTCCTCTCGGGAAAATACGCCCACCAGCGGTGGCATTTCTTGAAATTCCCAAAGTATAGGCAAAAGAATTAGATTTTCCGTTTCCAAAATTGAACAATCCTATATCATAGTTATTGAATTCATACAATTGGTAACTTAACGAGTGAGATATAGTAAAATAATCATCAGGCCATTGCACACGCTTAGCCAAACCTGCAGATATACCCGTTATAGCAAAACCACGATTTTTATCAACCTCTATTCTACTTCTGGAGGAATTATTGTAATCTACCCCAAATTGCTGCGTTCTAGAAAGGTTTAAACTAAATTGAACGGGTTTTCTACCTCCTAACCAAGGCTCCGCAAAGTTTAGACTGTACACCCTAAAGGTTCTACTGGCCTGTACCCGCATGGCAAAAGTCTGTCCGTCTCCCATAGGAACCGGTTTATACTCCTCCCCCTTAAATATATTTTTTATAGAAAAGTTATTAAAGGAAAGCCCCAATGTACCTATAAAGCCACCGCCGCCGTAACCACCTTGTAATTCTATCTGACTGGAACCGGATTCTACCAAGTTGTACTTAATATCTACCGTACCCTCGTTTGGATTAGGGTTAAGAATGTCCGGCTTAATTTGTTCCGCATCAAAATATCCTAGCTGCTGAAGTTCGCGAATGGTACGGATAATATCACTTTTATTGTATTTCTGGCCTGGACGCGTTCTTAATTCACGATAGATTACGTGATCGTTTGTACGATCGTTACCAACCACATCTATATGGTTAAGAAAGGTCTCTTTACCTTCTATAACACGTATTTCAAAATTAATGGTATCATTCTCTGCAGAAACCTCCACCGGATTAATACTTGAAAATAAATACCCGTTATTCTGGTACAAACTGGTAACATCATTAGGCTCCGGTTTAGAATCATCTGCAATACGTTCCCTTAATAAAACCCCATTGTAGGTATCTCCTTTTTTGATACCTAAAACCGCGGCCAATTGACGGTCTGTATACACACTGTTACCCACAAAATCAATATCTCCAAAGTAATATTTATTACCCTCTTCTATTTGATACTTTAAGATGATATTGTTTTCATCTACCTTGATTAAAGAGTCGGAAATGATACGGGCATCACGATAACCGTTCTCTGCGTACTTATCGGACAACAGTTCCAAATCATTCTCATAATCCTCTTCTATAAACTTGGATTTCTTCCAGAAACGCCAGAAACGTTTTTCTTTTGTTTTCTTAAAAGCACCTTTAAGTTTTTTATCGGACAACTGCTCGTTACCCTCAAAAATCATCTTTTTGATTTTTACCTTATCTCCCTTATTGATATTAATGACCATTTTCTGGGCATTGGTCTCAGAAGTATCCTTTGCAACAATAATGGAAGTTTTGGCATTCAGAAAACCTTGTTTTTTATACTTATTGTCAAGGTAATTCTTGGTATTGGCAATTAAACTCTCGGTAATTTTCTTACCCTTTTTTAGATCGGTATCCTTAAGAAGATCATCAACCTTTCTAGGTTTAACTCCATTTATAGTAACCCCTGAAAGAGTTGGTCTCTCAATAATATTCAATTCAAGAAAAACCTTATCCCCTTCTATATTAGTTATATAGAAATCGATATTTTTAAAAAGCTCAAGGCCCCAGAGTTTATTGATAATTCCGCTAATTTCCTCTCCTGGGAGCGTAATAGGTTGCCCCACACGTAAGCCGGTGTACGTTTTTACGGTCTGCTCGTTATAACTTTGCAGCCCAGTAACCTCTAACCCACCTAAAATGTATTTTTTACCGTCCTCAAAAGAAAGCTCTTGTGCGGCGCAAAATGTGGTTGCAAAAATTAATAGGAGTGTAATAAAAGGTTCGAAGGATATGAACCTTTTCATATCGCTAATTGAGTTGTTCGCTGGTTTTTCCAAATCTTCGTTCTCTGTTCTGATAACTTTTTATGGCTTCTGCCAAATGTTGACTACTAAAATCGGGCCAAAATACATCTACGAAATATAATTCCGCATAGGCGATTTGCCACAACAAAAAATTGCTGATACGATGCTCACCACTAGTACGGATAAGCAAATCTACATCTGGCAAATCATGCGTGTAAAGATGGTTATTAATAATGGTTTCGTCAATGTTTTCAATTGAAATTATATTATTTTTAACTTTGGCACTTATTTGTTTTACTGCACTTTTCAGCTCTTCCCGTGCACCATAACTTAAAGCCAAAGTAAGGGTCATTCCTGTATTTTCCCTCGTTTTTTCCATGACCTCTTTTAGCTCCTTATTGGCTTTTTTAGGTAAAGACTCAATATCCCCAATAGCATTTAATCTAATGTTGTTCTCAGAAAAAGTCTTTAGCTCTCTCTTTAGCGAAGACACTAAAAGCTTCATTAAAGTATCAATTTCAATCTTGGGTCTTTTCCAATTCTCAGTAGAAAAGGTATACAAGGTTAGATACTTAAGCTTGAGCTTAACGCAGTTCTCAACTGTGGCTCGCACCGTCTTAACTCCATTTTCATGCCCAAACACACGAAGTTTACCCTGCTTTTTAGCCCACCTACCATTTCCGTCCATAATTATGGCGAGGTGGCTGGGCATTTTATTTTCGTCTAATTCTTCTAGATTAACCATAAGGAATTGATCATACCACTCTAATACACATTCATTTATCCGGAGTAAATTTCATTTTCCAGTTCACAAAATGATGTTTTTTTTGAGCGCACGGCAAAAATAGCCTATAAATTTGAATTATACATAGTAAAGACCTAATGAAGAAAGGAAAAATGCCGTGTTACCTGAGTTTAAACTATTCAAAACACTCCATACATGGCTTTCTACCAAAGGTATAGGTTAAGGTAAAACCAGAGAACACGTACCAGTCATCACTAAAAACGTTCCCGAACCTAAGGTCGTTCAATTGACGGCTAACATTAAGTTTTTCTGGATTACTACCATCTAGATTATCCGTAAAAGTATAACGGGCACCTATTTCCGCACCTAAAATAAGGAACTGGTTTAAACGAATCTTTGCCCCAACGGTCATTGGAATAGCAAAGGAACCATCTCTTTGAGAGACATCTAAAAACTGACCGGCATCAAAATAGTTATAGTCATATCTAAAATAGGTAAGGCCGGTATATAAATATGGTGTAAATGCAGGCCCTAACCTATGCAAGTTATACTCTACAAAGTTAAATTCCAGACCGGCAGAAGCTTCTAATAAAGAATTATCCATAACGTATCCTCTCTGCTGTCTAGAAGGATCGTTAGACTTAGTATCATCTGCCGTAAATTTACCGTAGATTACACTGGCACGCCATGCATACCGCTTAGCTATATTCCATTTAAAAATACCCCCAAGGGCAATATCCGAAGGTAAAATATAATTAGTCCGGCCTACATCTCCAATGGCATTGGCGCCTCCGGCAAAAATACCGGCTTCATAGGTTTGAGCCCCTACACTTCCAAAAGTGCACAGCAAGACTATGATAATGAATTGCTTCATAAATAGTATTAGTTTGCGAATATAACAATTGCACCCAACTATTATATTAATGTTCTCACATGATAAACAGGATTTGCGGTTTTTTATTGCCCGCTCAAGATTCAATTACGCCGATCTTCCCCCCACAATAGTTTATTCCGAAGTGTTTTTAAAAAGCTCTCCGATGTATATTCTATCATTTTAATTGTGAAGCCGGCTTTTTTTATACGAATTTCCTTTCCATTCTCCACAGATGCTATTCTAGAATCCAGCGAAATAAGATGGTTATCTTCCCTTCCCGAAACCTTTAACCTTATTTGTGTATCATCTGAAATAACCAACGGCCTAGCATTTAGGTTATGCGGTGCAATTGGGGTAAGTACCAAAGATTTTGCTGTAGGTTCAATGACCGGCCCGCCACAACTTAAAGAATACCCTGTAGAACCCGTGGGCGTAGAAATAATAAGCCCATCTGCCCAATAAGACGTAAGGTATTCATTGTTCAAATAGGTTTCAACCGTAATCATAGAAGTAGTATCCTTTCTACTTACCGTAATCTCGTTCAAAGCAAAATACAGTTCGTTCAATTCCGAAATCTCATCCCCATTATCAACTTCAACCAAACTACGTTCTACAACAGTATAAGCACCCTTGTTAAATTCTTGCACTACTTTACGCACTTCCTCCTTGCTAAACGTAGAAAGAAAACCGAGACGGCCCGTGTTTACCCCAACAATGGGTATTCCCAAATCCCTTACAAATGTAGTTGCCCTTAAAATAGTACCGTCACCACCAAAACTAACGAACATATCAAAAGAACCGTCTAACCCTTCAGTATCCGTGAATACCTGATACCCATCTGATGCATGTTTTTCGGAGAGAAAATCGTGAAATTCCTTTTCAATGGCTATTACGGCACGCGCTTTTTCAAACTCATCAAGCAACTCCATTACATATTGCAAGGTGTCCTCTTGATACATTTGACTGTAAATAGCAACTTTCATCCCTTAATTTTTATCTTTATTACCAAGGCCTTTTTGACCTTATGCGACAAAAATAAGGATTGTACCCTTGACTAATTACCCTTTTCAAAGATAATCGCAAGAAATTCTATACGTTGAGATATTTATCCAGATAATCGGACCGTTCCTTTAAATCTTCCAAGAACTGGTCATCTGTATTCCCGAACAACACATTGTAGTTATAACGGCGGAATGTCTGCAGAATGTCGTTTAAATTTGAAGAGGCAATTTTAATAGTTATCTGCACAACATCATTCTTAGAATCGGTAATAAAGCCGCCTATCAACTTGGTGTTATTACTTTCAACAATTTGTGCAATTTCACTAAACGAGTAATCCTTAATACCCTTGGCCACAACTATAATACCACCTGGTTCCGTAAAAAACGGGGTGTCTATAAAAACGCTTACTATATCCGTAAGGTCATAATAACCATCAATTCTACCTTTTTCATCAATTATAGGTACAAGATTGGCCTCATTTCTAGCAAAAACCTCCAAAACATCTAACCAACTGGTTTCTTTCCGAACAAAAAAGGTCTCCAAATCATAACGATATTGCTCTACCTTTTTGTTGGTATCAAAATTTTCTAGGTCATTTTCACTTAACACACCAAGATAAGCCCCGTTCTCGGTAACTGCAACGTGCGAGTACGTGGTATCCTTAAAAAAGGTGATTATCTCTAATAGTGAATCCCCTATTTTATAGGACGGAATGTTCGTTACTATGTGGTCTTGAATATGCATAACTCTTTCTACTAAACGCAAAATACTAATTAAAAATATCAAAAGGTATGCCTAATTTGTATTTTTGTACCAAATGGTTAATTCTATCGGCAAATGACAAAACTAAGCGTAAACATAAACAAGATTGCAACTCTAAGAAACGCCAGGGGTGGCAATATGCCGGATTTATTAAAAACCGCAGCGGATATAGAGTCTTTTGGCGCCGAGGGTATTACCATACACCCTAGGCCTGACGAAAGACACATTCGTTACCAAGATGCCCGAGACCTAAAAAACTTGGTCACCACGGAATATAACATAGAAGGAAATCCTATTGGACAATTCGTAGACCTAGTTTTGGAAGTACGCCCTACACAAGTTACACTTGTACCGGACGCCGTAGACGCCATTACCTCTAATGCAGGATGGGACACTGTTAAACACCAAGCTTTTTTAATAGACGTTATCCAAACTTTTAAGGATGCAGGAATCAGAACCTCTATTTTTGTTGATGCCGATGCCAAAATGGTTGAAGCAGCTGCCAAAACCGGTACGGACCGTATTGAGCTGTATACAGAAAGTTACGCGGAACAGTACGCCAAAGGAAATCATAGCCAAGGGGTGAGTCCGTTTACCGAAGCTGCCAAAGTTGCACAGCAATGTAACTTAGGCATCAATGCCGGACACGACCTAAGCTTGGACAATATAAAGTACTTTAAGGAAAATGTACCGCATTTATTGGAAGTCTCTATAGGGCATGCCCTAATCTGCGAGTCGCTTTACCTTGGCTTGGAGAACGTTGTAAATATGTACCTGAACAAATTAAAATGACCGAAACCCTACACTCCAAAATATTAGGAACCGGCACTCCCCTATTGATTCTGCATGGGTTCCTAGGAATGTCCGATAACTGGAAAACACTAGGCAACCAGTATGCTAAAGAAGGTTTTGAGGTACACCTCATTGATCAGCGGAACCATGGCAAAAGTTTTTGGTCCAATGATTTTGACTACGACCTTCTTAGCGAAGACCTCAAAACCTATATGGAAACCAATCAATTGGAAAATGCCATGATCATTGGCCATTCCATGGGTGGTAAGACCGCTATGCAATTTGCTTGCAACTACCCTAATCTCGTAAGCAAAATGATTGTTGCAGATATTGGGCCTAAATTCTACCCGCCGCACCATCAACCCATTATTGATGGATTGAACGCTATAGACCTAAGCACCATTTCATCAAGAAACGAGGCCGATTCCGAACTCGGGAAATACATTACGGATTTTGGAACAAGACAATTCTTGCTCAAGAACCTTTACTGGGTGGAAAAAGGACAATTAGGTTTTAGATTCAACCTGAAGGTCCTAAGTGAGAAAATGAACGAAATTGGTGAGAACATAGGCACTACCGACTCTTATGACGGCCCAACCCTTTTTCTTCGCGGAGACCGGTCGGAATATATAATGCAAAGCGATCTTGAAGTTATTGAAACACATTTTTCAAATTCTGAATTACAAACCATAGATAACGCGGGCCATTGGCTACATGCGGAAAACCCAAAACAGTTTTTTGAAAAATCTATTCGGTTCTTAAAGTCATAACCACGCCTTAAAACTATTTTTCTTAACAAAGACGTCTAGAGAGGACCGTACGCAATACTAAAAACAACAAAATCTTTTCTTTATCTTTAAGGGTGGCATAATTATTTGCCCCTAACTAAAAAACACCTTTCAATTATGAAACTCATTTTACGTGTTCTCCTAAGTGCTCTTGCTGTAGTTATACTTTCAAAAATATTACCACACGTCTCCGTAGACAGTTATATGACAGCGGTTATAGTAGCCATCGTACTCAGCCTTTTAAATTTTATAGTAAAACCTATTTTAGTGATACTTACACTGCCGGTTACTGTACTAACGCTAGGTCTGTTCCTACTCATAATCAATGCAATAATTATTTTTCTAGCAGACAATCTCATAGATGGCTTTAACGTAGACGGTATTTTATGGGCCATAATTTTCAGCCTATTATTATCCTTTCTTCAATCTATATTGTTTTCTCTTTTGAAAGAGGATAAAAAATCGTAACGATTGTTTGAATCTCAACGATTTAAAAACTTGCTAGGGTACATTAATTGTAGTACTTTTGCATCCCATTTTATGGAAACAAAAAAGAAGATTTAGATGAATATTACAAAAGAGCAGATCGACGATCTAAATGCCGTCGTTAAAGTGGCCATCACCAAAGAAGATTACCAAGAAAAGGTAGACAGTATTCTAAGTGACTATAGAAAGCAGGCCAATGTACCTGGTTTTAGAAAAGGCCACGTACCAATGGGGCTAATAAAAAAGCAATACGGAAAGGCCGTTTTGGTAGACGAAGTAAACAAACTTCTTCAAGATAACCTTAACAAATATCTTACCGAAGAAAAATTAGATGTTCTTGGCAACCCACTTCCTAAGCAACAAGATAATTTTGACTGGGACAATGAAGAATTGGCTTTTGAATTTGAGTTAGGTCTAGCTCCTGAGTTTGAGGTTCCTTTAAAAACAAAGAAACCTATCACCCACTATAAAATCGTTGCCGATGATAAAATGGTAAACGAGCAAGTAGAACGTATTCAAAAACAATACGGAAAACTTATCAGCAAAGATGCCGTTGAAAAAAACAACGAAGTAACCGGTACTTTCAAAAACGAGGAAGCGGAAATTGACAATAAAGCCACTTTAGAACTTGACAAAATCAAGAGCAAAAAAGCTTTGGACGCTTTAAAAGGCAAAAAAGTAGGCGATGTGGTTACACTAAAATCTAAAGGTCTTTTTAAAGAAGACTACTTGCTTTCCAGTGTTTTTGGTGTTTCTCAAGATAAAGCTGCAGACTTAGATGTTGAAGCTACTTTTACCATTGAGGAAATTAATGAAAGAGAGCCTGCTGCTTTGGACCAGGAGCTTTTTGATAAACTTTTTGGTGAAGGCGAAGTTAAATCTGAAAAAGACTTGAAACAACGTATCAAGGACGATTCAGAAAAACAATTTGAGCAACAGTCCGATCAGAAGTTACTGAATGACATTACTGAATATTTTATAGAAAACACCAAATTTGAACTTCCAACAGAGTTCTTGACCAAGTGGATTCAGATGACCGGTGAAAACCCGTTAACGGAAGAAGAAGCCAATGAGGAATATGAAAAATCCGAAAAAGGACTTCGTTACCAGCTAATTGAAGGTAAGGTCATTAAAGATAACAATATTGAACTTCAGTTTGACGAGTTGAAAGAATTTGCCAAAGGTTTCATTAAATCTCAAATGGCACAATTTGGCCAATTAAACCCTCAAGAAGAAGAATTGGATAATATAGCTGCTCGTGTATTGGGCAACCAAGACGAAGTTAAGCGTCTGTCCGAACAACTAATGAGCCAAAAATTACTTACCCTTTACAAAGAGAAAGTAAACCTTAAGACCAAAGAGGTTACTTACGAAAACTTTGTGAAGGAAGTATACGGGTAATATTTCCAAAAAATTATAAGTATCTTTACGGTGCCGAAAATGTGATTTTCGGCACCTTTTTTTATTTCATGCCCCAGGGTACTTAAACATCGAACAGAAAAATATGGATTACGGAAAAGAATTCAAGAACTACGCTATAAATCACCAAGGTATTAGCAGTACCTATTACGATTCGATCTTAACGAGCATGTATCCCGTTGGTCTTACCCCCAACATTATTGAAGAACGTCAAATGAACGCCGTTGCCATGGACGTATTTTCAAGATTAATGATGGACCGTATCATCTTCTTGGGAACCGGTATTAATGATCAGGTAGCAAACATTGTACAGGCACAATTATTGTTTTTGGCCAGTACGGATGCACAAAAAGATATTCAGATTTACATTAACTCACCAGGTGGAAGCGTGTATGCCGGCCTAGGAATCTATGACACTATGCAGTTCATTGCTCCGGACGTTGCCACCATTTGTACCGGAATGGCCGCCTCAATGGGCGCGGTGCTTCTTTGTGCAGGTGAAAAAGGCAAACGAAGTGGTTTAACCCACTCTAGAGTAATGATTCACCAACCTATGGGCGGTGCTCAGGGCCAAGCAAGCGATATTGAAATTACCGCACGTGAAATCTTGAAGCTAAAATCAGAATTATACGAAATCATAGCCAAGCATTCAGGCCAGACCATAGACAAGGTCAACGAAGATAGTGACCGTGATTATTGGATGAAAGCCGAGGAAGCTAAGTCCTATGGTATGATTGATGAAATTTTGGTAAGGGGGAAAGAATAATTTCGACCAAATGCTCATAACTAATTGGTTTTTCGAGTAAAACGATGAACCAAAACGCATTTATTTGCGTTTATTTTTCAAAGAAAGTACACTTTAATATGGCTAAAGAAAATTTAGAATGTTCCTTTTGTGGCAGAAAAAAGCCTGAGACCAATCTTTTGATTGCAGGTCTTGATGCACACATATGCGATCGATGTATAGAGCAAGCCCATGGTATTGTTACCGAAGAATCAAGACAGACCAAAACTAATGACCTTTCTTCAGAACTTACCCTGAAGAAACCTATTGATATTAAA
This sequence comes from Zobellia sp. B3R18, assembly GCF_018860715.1. Taxonomy (NCBI): domain Bacteria; kingdom Pseudomonadati; phylum Bacteroidota; class Flavobacteriia; order Flavobacteriales; family Flavobacteriaceae; genus Zobellia; species Zobellia sp. B3R18. Next base: position 269,509 of record NZ_JAHKQG010000011.1, read on the forward strand.
TCATTTTTAGACACTTACGTTATTGGTCAAGAGCGTACCAAAAAAGTAATGTCCGTTGCCGTTTACAATCACTACAAAAGGCTTTTGCAGCCCAAGTCAAAGGAAGACGACATAGAGATTCAGAAAAGTAACATTATAATGGTGGGTCAAACAGGTACGGGAAAAACCCTTATCGCAAAGACCATTGCAAAGATGCTAAATGTTCCTTTGGCCATTGTAGATGCTACCGTTTTGACGGAGGCTGGTTATGTTGGAGAAGATGTAGAAAGTATCCTTACCCGATTATTACAGGCCGCAGATTACAATTTGGAAAAAGCGGAGCGCGGTATTGTTTTTATTGATGAAATTGATAAAATAGCGCGTAAAAGTGATAACCCGTCCATTACCCGAGATGTATCCGGAGAAGGGGTTCAGCAAGGCTTACTTAAATTACTTGAAGGTACGGTTGTAAATGTTCCGCCAAAAGGAGGAAGAAAACATCCGGACCAAAAGTTTATTGAGGTAAATACCGAAAACATTCTCTTTATAGCAGGTGGTGCTTTTGACGGAATTGAACGCGCCATTACCAAAAGGCTGAACATGCAGGCCATAGGATATAGCGCAGCTAAAAGTGATGACGCCTTGGATTTGGAGAACATTCTTCAATATATAATTCCAAAAGATTTAAAAGAGTTTGGCCTAATTCCTGAGATTATAGGAAGACTTCCGGTACTTACACATATGAATCCGTTGGATGAGAAGACCTTAAGAGCTATTCTTACAGAACCTAAAAATGCGATAATCAAACAGTATGAAAAGCTGTTCGCTATGGATGATATTACTTTTTCCATTACGGACCAAGCCTTGGATTACATTGTTCAAAAAGCTATTGAGTACAAATTGGGCGCGAGGGGTCTTAGATCGTTGTGCGAGGCTATTTTTACCGATGCTATGTTTGAAATGCCTAGTAACGATGAAACGGAATTTAAAGTTACTAAGCCTTACGCCGAAAATAAATTATCTTACGAGACCATTAAAAAACTGAAAGCAGTTTCTTAAACCTCTGGTTATAAAGCAACAAAAAGCGGAATCAAAATATTTTTGATTCCGCTTTTTTTTATTTTCTTGAGTGTTAGTTTAAAACCTCTTTACTCTTTATATCACTTTTTGCTTATTCGTTTTTCCTGAAACCTGCGTAGCCGTATTCAGCAAGTCAAGACAAACCTTTTTGATTATCTTTTCATCAGTGTACATATTATGGCTAAACCCTTTTACAAGCTCTCCTTCTACTCCAACTTCTTTGTACCAAGAAGCTTTGGGCCTATACACATCGGCATCGCCAAATAAAAGTCTCATTGGTACTTCTGGTTTTTCTACTTCCGAGCGTACCCTGGTAGAAGAGACCGCGTATAATGATTTCATAGCCAAACCGGAAAGCGCAGCTTTCCAAGCTATAGCTCCTCCAATACTAAAACAAAGGTAGTGTGCCGGTTCTTTTTCTTTTTTTAGAAGATGTGCTACTGCCGTTTCTATACCTCCATTAACGAAAGCTTGATGAATATTCTCCTCTGAGTTTACTTTAACATCTATATTTCCCAATTGCTGGCAATCATAAAAAGTAATATTAAAATGCTGCTGAAGATATCCTAGGTATGAAGTAATCCAGAGCCCCTTTTTAGCTCCCCACATGTCGGATATGATTACAAGTCTTTCTGCCATAATATTAAATTTAATTTGCCTTTAGGTTAGTTTTGGGAATCAATTTCAATATTAAACGGGCAAATACCACTTTTAATTGTTCATTTGAAGCAATTCTTCGATATAGTCCCTTTTATTGGATAACCTAGGTATCTTATGCTGTCCGCCCAACTTCCCTTTTAGCTTTAACCAATCATAAAAAAGGTTTTCTCGGGCAATATGAATGGTAGGCATATTCAACGTAATATTATTATAGCGTTTGGCCTCATAATCTGAGTTTAAAGCCTTTAAAGCATTGTCCAGATATTCCGTAAATACGTTTATATCATCTGGCGGGTTCCTAAACTCAATAACCCACTCATGCGCCCCTTTTTCTTTCTCTACCATAAAAATTGGGCCAGCGGTATAATCCTTAATTTCAGCACCGGTCTTAAGGCAAATATTCTTAAGCGCTTCTTCGGCATTTTCAATAATCAACTCCTCTCCAAAGACATTGATATGGTGTTTTGTGCGGCCGGTAACTTTGATTCTATAGGGACTGGTAGATGTAAATTTAATAGTGTCGCCAATCTTATAGCGCCACAAACCGGAATTCGTGGTAATTATAATCGCATAATTGGTATTCTTTTTCACCTCCCACAACGGAATGGCCATTTGCCCTTCCGTGCCATACTCACTCATTGGAATAAACTCATAAAATATTCCATAATCCAGCATTAGCAATAAATCATCTGCATTATTACGGTCCTGAATGGCAAAAAAACCTTCGGAGGCATTATAAATTTCATAGTACTTAAAGCTTTTTCGCGGCAGCAGTTTCTTATACTGTTCCTCATAAGGGTTAAAACTTACTCCACCATGAAAATAGACCTCAAGGTTTTCCCACACCTGGAACAAATTGTCCTTACCCGTTTCTTGCAACACCTTATTAAGAAGCACCAACATCCAAGAAGGCACTCCTGCCAAACTGGTTACATTTTCTTGGGTACTTTCTTTTATAATGGCCTTTAACTTGCTCTCCCACTCGCTCATTAAAGACACCTTACTACTTGGCGTACTGCTGAATTCTGCCCACAACGGCATATTATCAATAAGTATTGCGGACAAATCCCCAAAATAGGAACCGTTGTCCTCGTACAACTCCTTACTCCCCCCTAACCTGAGACTCTTTCCTGTAAATAATTGAGAGTTTTCATTATTGTTCAAATAGAGACAAAGTAAATCTTTCCCCGATTTATAATGACAATCTTCAAGCGCTTCCTCACTTACAGGAATAAACTTGCTCTTGGCATTAGTGGTACCACTACTCTTGGCGAACCATTTAATAGATGTTGGCCAAAATATATTCTGTTCACCGCGGCGTGTACGTTCTATAATCGGTTCAATCTCTTCATAAGAAGAAACAGGAACCCGCTCCCTAAAAGTTTCATAGCTATTGATGGACTCAAAGTCATACTTTCTACCAATTTCTGTGTCTTCGGCAATTTCAATAAGTTGATGAAGCACTTCTTCCTGAACCTCTTCCGGGTATTTCAAAAAAAGTTCTATCTGGTGATATCGCTTTTTCAGCAACCAAGAAGCAATAGAATTGAATAAGGTAATCGGCATTTTTGGGTATCTTTGAATTCGCTAAATTTAGCTTTAATACTTATCATTTTCAAATACATTTTAAATCATACTTTTTTATGCAGTACGAAGGCGTTCTAAGAAAAATGCAGACCGAAATAGGAAATCCCATTCAATACTACATGGTTTTTGAAAATGATTTTTTAAATGTAAATCAAATCTTGGACAAAGCGCTTGAAATCAATTTTATAAAATTCCAATGTTTAAATTGTGGTAGGGACCGTCCCATTTTTCGTCAAGGTTTCTGTAAGACCTGCTTTTACGAAACCCCTTCTGCAGGTGATTGGATTATGCGACCCGAATTGAGCACTGCCCACTTGGACAAAGAAGACCGTGATCTTGAATATGAGAAAAAAGCACAATTACAACCTCATATTGTTTATTTGGCCAATTCAAGCAATATTAAAGTAGGGGTTACACGTAAAGCCCAAGTACCTACACGATGGATAGACCAAGGGGCGCACGAAGCTATTGAAATCGTAGAAGTTCCCAATAGATATTTAGCGGGAATAACCGAAGTTGCCCTAAAAGACCACGTAGGCGACAAAACCAACTGGCGAAAAATGCTGACCAATAACGTTGAGGACGAAAATCTGGTTGAATGGCGAAATAAGCTAAAACAATACATTCCGGATGAAGCCCAAGAATACTATATTGCCGATAATGCCGAAACCAATCTTGAGTTTCCCGTCCTTGAATACCCGGAAAAAGTAAAAAGCCTCAATTTGACCAAAACCCCAAATTACAAAGGGATTTTAAAAGGGATTAAAGGCCAATATTTTATTTTTGAGGACAATACCGTTTTTAACGTTCGTAGCAACGAAGGCTACTATGTATCGCTTCAAATTAGCTAATCACATAAACCCCATAAACCTCTAGCTAATACTTTTGAACCAAAAATTGTACGTTTAGGACTATTCCTCCTCCTCCAGCACAGGTATCTTGTAGCCAGAAGAAAATAGACCTTTATGACGCTAGAAGATTCAAAAAGCAAAAGCAAATGGCCCGTATACTTATCCCTCACCTTGGCAGGTATTCTTGTTGCCGGTTATTTTACAGTACCCTCTCTTGAATCTTTTTTTAACGAGGCTTGGCAAGTATTAACTAGCGGCAATAGAAAAGAGGTTGAAAACTGGGTGTCACAGTTTGGAGCATGGGGACCCATTGTTTTAATTGCAGCAATGGTAGCACAAATGTTCATGATAGTAGTACCATCTATAGTACTTATGGTAGCCTCGGTTCTTGCTTACGGACCAATTTGGGGCAGTATTATCATCTTTGGAGCAGTGTTCTTGGCTTCCTCCGTGGGCTACGCCATTGGCAAACTTTTAGGCAAAGACCAAGTAGAACGTATCATAGGCAAGAAAACAGAGGAAAAGGTATCCGGGTTTTTAGAGGATTATGGGTTTTGGGCAGTAATAGTAACCCGCTTAAATCCATTTTTATCCAATGACGCCATAAGCTTTGTTGGCGGCATTCTACGAATGGGCTACTGGAAATTTATAGGGGCAACCCTTATCGGAATTGCCCCACTTACTCTTTTTATTGCCATTCTTGGTAAAAGCACCAATAGCATGAAAACCGGTCTACTGTGGGGTTCTCTAATTAGCCTAGCTATATTTTTAGGCTACGTTTGGTACGATAAAAAACACAAGCAAAATGCCTGAATTGGCTCTACTTCTCCTTTTTCTTGCCCAACAGACCTCCTAAAATATTTTTGGCTTTCTCTTTAACCACATCTTCTTCCTTCTTCTTTGGTGTTGCAGTGTCCGTTTTAACCGTGGTCGTATCTTTTTTACTACCTCCTAAAAGGCCACCTAAAACTTCTTTTACATCATCTTTAGTAGATGTTTTGGTAGAATCGGTTTTAGATGAATTTCCACCTAAAACATTACCGATTAAATCTTTTGCCTTATCCTTACCTTTATTGACCAATTTTTGTTTTTGAATCTCAACCAATTGATTGGTTAAGGTCTTTACTCCAGAGGTCAAATCCGTACTTACACTTGGGTTTTCATAATTACCCCCAATATTGGCAACCACGGGAATCTTCAAATCTTTAAGGTCATCCTCACCTATCTGAGCGATCAACTTACCTATATCACTACCTAAATATTTAGCAGGCACCTCCATAGTAGCCTTGTAATCCATTTTTTTATCAAAAGTGTGGCTACCCCCAACATTGATGGCTATATCCTTATATTTTACGGTAAAAGGCTTCACGTTTACCAGACCATTTTCAAAAGTAAGTTTAGTTTTCAGGTCGTCTAGATTAAGCTGCTTTAGGTCAATAAAATTTAACTTACTATCTAGAGCAGTAAGCAACGGAGCACTTTCCGAATCAATTTCCTTTGTCATGATATCCGCAAAGATATCACCGGTCAAAGTCAACAGGTCGGGCACCAAATCATCTGTTAGACTACCGGAAAGTTTAATATCCGAATCTAGCGTTCCCTTTAAAATCTGAGCAATTGGCGCAACTGCCTTAAAAAGCTCAAGAGACTTAAAAGTTTCACTTATCCCCAACTGCTTCATATCTAAATTCATGGCAAATCTTGGGGTCTCCTCTTTTGTTGAAACCTCGCCATTAAAGGCCATTTTACCATTAAAAATAGAAGAGGTCATATTAGAAAGCGTAGCCTTTTCATCCTTAATCTTCAAATTACCTTTTACATCTTTTAACGTAAGATTGTCATACAGAACCGTATTTGCCGATGCATTTATATTAGCATCCAAGAAAGATGGAATCTTAATTTTCTCCTCGGTAGTACCTGCTGTTTTGCTTTCTTCAGTTTTTTTTCCGGATGCTTCGGGTTCCGTCTCCTCAACCATAAAATCGCTTAATGCAAAAGTGTTTGAAGAAAGGTCAAAATCTCCCTCTACCTTTTCGTCATTGAACATAAAGCCCAAAAGGTTCTTAATAGTTCCTTTGGCACTAAAATCAGTCTTTCCGGTAGTACCGCTCAATTCATTAAGGGTAACCGTAGAAGGGTTAAAGGTTAAACTTGTAGTCTTTAGTTTTACGGGGTTTGGTATTTCAGCGGACTTGTATTCAAAATCGCTAATACTAACTTTTCCGTTTGTAGTGGTCTTCTCATATTGTTCCTTCTCTATGGAAGCCATATCAAATGCCGTACTAACATCTGCCACTAGAAGTCCCTTTAAATCTAAATCAGCAGGAACAGGATATGCCTTCTTAAGATTGGCCAAATTCATTTTACCATCTATATGGGCCTTTACCTTGGTATTACCCATTAACTCCTTAATATTAGCGGTCATATTAAACTTATCCTCATCGATCATAAAGGAAAGCTTATCTATATCTACATACGTATCCTCGGCAATACCAGTGGTATTGTTAATCTCCGTATCTATAAAGACGTTTCTAACGGATTTTGGTAAATCGGGATATTTAAAAGATGCATTTTCTGAATTGATCTTAATATTGAACTTAGGAATATGCTCCTCATCTACAATACCGTTAAACTTACCTTCTAACATAAAGTTTCCGGTAGTTTTAACGTTCTCTATATTTTTTGAATACTCCTCTGGAATAACCGCCAAAAAGTTTTTAAAGTCGGAAGACGGGGTCTTGAACGAAATATCAATCTCTTGGTTATCTTCATTCACTTTAATAAAACCATCAAACACTAAGGCCAACTGATTGATTAGGGCCTCATTTTTCAAGAAAGTGTATTTACTTTCCTTTAAGTCAACACCAATAAGGGCATCTAACTGAATTTTATTCTTGTTCAAGTAATTGGTACTGTCCATTTCAAAAGAAACCAAAGCTTCCGTAAACGTGTCCAACTCTGATTTCTCCAAAGAAAGGTCGCCTTTACCATTGTGTTGCATCTCCGAAATCTCCAAACGCATTCCGGTAGATCGGTCATCATATACAATTTTGGTGTCCGTAATGGCATACGATTGCAGGTCAAGGTTAAAACCATCCGTGCTTTCTGTTTCGGCAGGTGCATTGGGCTCATCAGAAGGTATGGCTATGTCAAAACTGGCATTTTCTTCCTTATCAATAGTAACGTTAACGAGGGCACCATCTACGGTTAGACTTTTAACCCCTATAGGCTCATCCTGCCCTTTAAACAACTCTCCAATACCCATGGAAAGCGCTACTTTTTTAGAAGCAAAAAGCGTATCGCCTTCAAATGGCGCTTTGTTCAACAGAACTACATCTTCCAGACTTACTTCTGCATTGGGAAAACTACTAAAAAGGCTTAAATCGGCTTCCGAAAAATCAAGCGTAGCGTTCACATTATTGTTTACGTTATTCTTAATAATATCTCCAATTTTGGATTCTAGAAAGAAAGGAGCGGCAATCAATACACCCACTATAAGTAGTACTATTACCCCTATAATTCTGATTATTTTCTTTTTCATATTTCTAATTCAAATACTGATTCAAATAAAATTTAACGGAACAAAATAGGCATGCGTTCATCCAAACCTTAAAATCGCCATTAAACAAACCTCAACCTAACAAAAGTGAAGCGGTCTTTTTAGCTCTTAAATCAAGATTCTTAACCCTATCGGATACAACTCAAAAAAGCATTGAATATTATACCTCTAAGGCTATTTCTTCGCCTACGGCCAATTTGAACCGTTTTCTCATGATATATACGAGCAAATACAAAAAAGGAGTGTCTAGAAATGCTATAAAAATCTTAAAAATGAATCCACTTACCACTAAGCCAAAAAATAGGTGCCATGGCAGAATTCCAAAAACACAAAGTAGCCCTACCACGGTGAAGGTATCTACAAACTGAGAAAGAAAAGTAGAAAAATTATTACGCACCCAAAGATATTTGCCTTTAGTAAGCTTTTTCCAAAAGTGGTAAATAGCAATATCTATGTATTGAGCGAAAAGATAAGCGATCATGGATGCTAAAACCGCTATGGGAGAAAGTGCAAAAACATTGGTAAACGTACTATCATCTACCGGAGAAGATGGTATGGCAGGGGCCACCTCTGCCACAAGAATTATCCCCATAGAGAACAAACTTGCAAAAATGCCGGCCGTAACTATCTGGTTAGCCTTTTTTCTTCCGTAGATTTCAGAAATCAAGTCCGTGATCAAAAAAGTAATAGGGTAAGGTAGGATTCCAACGGATACCTCAAACAAGGATACGCCAAAAATAGTAAAATCACCAAACGGGTTCCAATAGAAAAACTTCTGAAAAATAAGATTGGAAACCACCAATGAGGTAATAAAAAGGGCTCCCAAATACAGGTATATCTGATATGCCAAACGGCTATCTCTCACATTCATATGTAATTTCTTATTAAAAACATCGGTGAACGGTACAATTTCGCCGATGGTCGTTCGTTATTGCATCACTACCTAAAAACCAAAAATAGCTTAAAAAATACCAAGCATGAAAAAAACGATACTTACATCATTACTTGTTTTAGGCGGATTAAGTGCCAAAGCACAATCGTATGTCGGTTTCTTGACAGACAACTACAGCGGTGTACACAGCCTAATTGCCAACCCTGCAAACATTACTGATTCCAGATTTAAAACCGATATAAACATTGTAGGCGCAAGTACTTTCTTCAGTAATGATTACTACGGATTGAAATTGGGAGATGTAGTTACATCCGATTTTGACTTTGATACGGACGGCACAAAATATCCAAAAGACAGCAACAACTTTTTTGGAAACGCAGATGTGCTAGGCCCCTCCTTTATGTTCAACCTTACCCCAAAAAGCTCATTGGCCATTTTTACCCGGGGAAGAGTAGGTTACAACGTAAATAAAATAAACGGAAATACCTTTGAAAGCATCTCCAACGATTTTGATGAGAACGATGATCTTTTGATTGATGAAGACGATGTGTACCTAACTGCAAATGCATGGGCAGAAGTTGGGGTTACCTATGCGCAGGTTCTCATGAACAAAGACCAGCATTTCTTAAAAGGAGGTATCTCATTAAAATACCTACAAGGTATGGGCAATGCCTACGCCAGCGGTAAAAACATTACCATAGATTATGATGCCGATGGCACTCCCCTTCCCGGAGGACGAACTACAGGAAGTATTGAGTCCGTTGGTGAAGTAAACTATGGACATAGTGATAATATTGATGACAACTTTGAAGATTTTGATGTTGAAATCGTTGATGGCGCCACAGGTTTTGGCGTAGACTTAGGAGCCGTATACGAATGGAGACCGGATTACGCTTCCTATTCTTCAAAAGACGGTTCTAACACTTTTAAACATCAGAATAAATATAAACTGAAATTTGCCCTTGCCATTAGTGATATAGGTTCCATTAACTATAAAAATGGTACACAGAACAATTATGATATTACGGGAACGGTAAATGAAGACGATTTTGAAAACGAAGACAATCTAGAGGATATCCTAGATAATTTATACACCCAGACAGGAACAGGGTCTTCTGAAAAATTCGCTTTACCTACAGCTCTTCATTTTAATGTGGACTATAGTTTGAACCAAAGGTTTTACCTGAACTTAAACACGGATTTCTCATTACGCTCCAACAGCAAGGTAAACGCGAACAGAATACCTACTATGGTTTCCTTAACACCTCGTTTTGAAAGTAAATGGTTCAGTTTTTATATGCCCGTAAGCCTTACCCAAGGTTCCGGAGCGCAATGGGGTGCCGGTTTTAGAGCAGGACCTTTGTATATTGGTTCCGGGTCTGTTATGACCTTATTGTTAAGTGACAATTCCAAAGCTGCAGATGTATATGCAGGATTAAAAATACCGGTATACCAAGGAAAACCTAAAGATCGAGATGGTGATGGAATAGTAAACAGAAAAGACGATTGCCCCGATGAATTTGGACCAGCGGAAAACAATGGTTGCCCATGGCCTGATACTGATGGTGATACCGTAGTTGACAAAGACGATAAGTGCCCTGAAGAAGCAGGTGAAGTTTTAAACGATGGCTGCCCCTTGGTAGATTCGGACGGTGATGATGTTATGGACGAAGATGATAAGTGCCCAAATGAAGCGGGTGCTGCCGAAAATGAAGGATGCCCATGGCCTGACACTGATGGCGACGGTGTACTGGATAAAAATGATGACTGCCCTAATGAAGCGGGAACGGTTTCCAACAACGGTTGCCCAGAAGCACCGGAAGTTACCGAAGAAGTACAGAAGCAATTGAACGATTACGCCAAAACTATTCTTTTTAATTCTGGAAAAGCGAGTATTAAAGCAGAGTCTACGAGTGTTATGGTAGACATCATTACTATTCTAAAAGAATACCCGGATGCCAAATTTACCGTAGAAGGTCATACGGATAGTGTAGGAAGCGAAGCCACCAACCAAAGGTTATCAGAGTCCAGAGCTACGTCCGTAAAAGATTTCTTGGTAGAAAAAGGTATAGACAGCTCCCGATTAACCGCTGTTGGTTATGGCGAAAGCAAACCTATTGCCTCTAACATGTACAAAGATGGTCGTGCTCAAAACAGAAGAGTAGAAATCAACCTTGTAAAATAGAACATCAAAATCAATTATATACCAAAAGAGCCAGCGTATAGCTGGCTCTTTCTATTTTAAACAACTGATCTTTGTTATTTTATGTCCAACACAAAAGGCATGCGCGCCTGAACGCCTTCTTGATTCATAGCGGACTTTACTTGCTTTAGTATAGAATATGCTTCCATACCTATTTCCTCTTCTATAAACTCTTGTTTCACCTTTGCGCTGGCACCTCCTAAATCTTCTAAGATACGTTCCAGACCGGTTTTATATTTCGGAAACTTTTTTATTCCGTAATCACTCAATTCTGCCATACGGGCGGCTTCGGCAATAGCATCCTCTAAATTACCAAGTTCATCTATGAGGCCTATACGCTTTGCATCTACCCCACTCCATACTCTACCCTGTGCCAAGCTATCCGCTTCTGCCATACTAATATTCCTCCCCTGAGAGACCCTTTGCAAGAAGGTATCATATGTATGCTCAATACTTTCCTGAACATATCCTCTAAACTCACTGGTCATAGGCTCAAAAAATGAATATTCCAGAGAATTTTTGTTTGTCCCCACCTGTTCTGCATTTACACCTATATCCGCGGCCAACTCGGTCATATTGGGCACGGTTCCAAAAACTCCTATAGACCCGGTAACCGTTGTAGGTTCCGCAAAAATCTTGTTCGCACCAACTGCAATATAATACCCACCGGATGCGGCAACGTTACCCATAGAGACTATAACAGGCTTCACCTCTTTGGCCAATTCTATTTCTCGCCAAATGATATCTGAAGTCAGCGCACTTCCACCGGGAGAATTCACCCTAAGAACTATTGCTTTTACGTCTTCGTCTTCCTTCGCTTTAATAATGGCTTCGTTTATAATACCTTGACCAATTACATCAGGGCCACCTTCGCCATAAAGTATTTCGCCTTGCGCAAAAACAACGGCAATCTTATCCTTACCTTTCTTAAGCACTTTCTTGTTGGAACGAATTACATAGTCCTCTAAGGCTACAATATTTAAATCGTCCTCTTTTTTTAGATTAATGGCATTTCTTAGTTTTTCTTCATATTGGTCAAAGAAAATAACATCATCTAAGAGGCCGTTTGCTTTAGCATATTCCGGGGTTCTTCCTCCTAAAGTATCTGCAATAATGTTAAGATCGGCATGCGAAATACCTCTTCCTTTAGAGATGTCCTCAATTATTGAATTCCAAAGCGAACCCATTAATTCTTCAATCTGGGTTCTATTGGCCTCACTCATTTCATTAGAGATAAAAGGCTCTACGGCACTCTTATATTTTCCATGGCGAATAACCTCCATCTTTACACCGGTCTTCTCTTGTAAATCCTTAAAAAATAGAACTTCGGTAGACAATCCACGAAAATCCAATCCACCTACCGGATTCAAAAAAATAGAATCCGCTACACTGGCCAAGTAGTAATCTTTTTGCATGTAAAAATCGCCATAAGTATAAATAAATTTACCCGAAGCCTTAAAATCTTCCAATGCCTTTCTTACCGCCTGTGTCTGCGCCAGACCGGCCATCATAAAGTTATTGTTGATGCTTATACCCTTAATATCATCATCATCTTTTGCTACGGTAATGGCATGTAGAATTTCATCCAAACCTTGGGATTGTTCCATAAATGCCCCGGTAAAGGGATCCATATCATTGTTACCTACATAATCACTAATAGGCAACTTTAATTGTAGCTCCAAAATGGAGTTCTTTTTTATGGAGACGGTTTCTTCGGAACTACCTGCAATGCCAATAAAAATAATGGTCATTATGAAAATAACTCCAAAAGCAATCAAGCAGCCAATTATGGCCGCCAGAAGATTTCTTAAAAATTTCATGAAAATTGGGTTAGTATTTTTACCCAAAGATAATGAACTCACCTCTACTTTTTGTTACTTTGCTATATATTATGAGCAACCCCAAAACAGTTTACCTATCACTAGGAAGTAATCTTGGTGACACTTTAAATAACCTGCAAGACGCAGTATTCGCTATAAACAGCACCGCCGGAGAAGTCCAGAAGATATCTCATGTGTATCAGACAAGCTCTTGGGGTTTTGAATCTAGCGACTTCATGAATATTTGCCTGTCGTTAAAAACCACCATGGCTCCGCAAGAGCTATTGCGTACCCTTTTAAAAATAGAAACGCAATTAGGAAGAAGACGATTTACGGAAGAAGGCTACCAACCCAGGCCTATTGATATTGACATTCTTTATTACGAAAGGGAGGTTCTAATTTCCGAAAACTTGGTTATCCCCCATCCGGAACTGACGTATAGGAAATTCGTGCTCAAACCCTTGTCCGATATTGCACCGCAATTTTATCACCCAATCGTGAACAAGGATACACGAAACCTTATTCAAGAATGTAGGGACAAAGGTAAATTAGAACGTACGGCCTTTAAGCTGCATCGCAACAGAGCCGACCTATTTGCCCATTTAAACTTCATTGCTATTGAAGGTAACATTGGAGCAGGTAAAACTACCTTGGCCAACAAAATATCGGAAGATTTTAACGGAAAACTGGTATTGGAGCGTTTTGCGGATAACGCCTTCCTACCCAAATTTTATGAGGACCAAAGCCGTTATGCCTTTCCTTTGGAGATGTCATTCCTAGCGGATAGATACCAACAGTTTACAGATGACACCTCGCAATATGACCTTTTCAAAAAGTTCATGGTGAGCGATTACGACATTTACAAGTCCCTTATTTTTGCCCGAATTACGTTGCAGACGGAAGAATTTGAACTGTACCGAAAGCTTTTTCATTTGATGTACAAAGAGGTAAAAAAACCTAAAGTATATGTCTACCTCTACCAAACTACGGAACGTTTGTTGGACAACATTAAGCAAAGAGGCAGGGATTACGAACAAAAAATAGCCCCTGACTATCTTAAAAAGATTAACAAGGGATATTTTGAGTTCATAAAAGGATATCCGGAACAGAACAACTTGATCATTGAATTGGGAGATATGGATTTTGTAGAAAACAAAGACGACTACAATACCATTATTGATAAGATCACCAAATTTGCCGTTCGGTTGCCCAACTAAGATTTTAAGGCATTCCATTTAGACCAGAGGTCCCAAACAACCACACCTGCACTCACCGAAATATTCAATGAATGTTTGGTGCCGTATTGCGGAATTTCCACTACCCTTTGGCTGGCGTTCACCACTTCCTGCGAAACCCCTTTTACCTCATTACCGAATACTAGCGCATACTTTTTATCCGCATCTATGGTAAGTTCATTAAGCATGACCGCATTTTCCGCCTGCTCAATGGCCAAAACCGTGTAACCGTCAGATGTCAAGGAGTTTACCAAATCAACCGTGTTTTCACGATATTCCCAGTCCACACTCTCGGTAGCGCCCAAAGCCGTTTTTCTTATGTCTTTGTGCGGAGGCTGCGCTGTAATGCCACAGAGGTATATTTTTTCTATTAGAAATGCATCCGCCGTCCTAAAGACCGAACCTACGTTATTCAAACTTCGTATGTTATCCAAAACAATAACAATAGGCGATTTTTCGGCCTTTTTAAAAGCTTCTACATCCAATCGGTTCAATTCTTCATTCTTAAGTTTGCGCATGCTAAGATTTCCCTAAACGGGTTATTTTTATGGTTACATATAAGGTAAAACGCTGAAGATAAACTTATCCTGAAATATCAACAATGGTTTATCATCCCTATAAAAAATAGTACTTTCGTTTTACTGACTTTCGCCGTAAAATTAAACTATTCTTATCGCTTTGGGAAAATCGCAAAAAACAAAAAAGGTAACGCCTTTAATGAAGCAATACAACACCATCAAGACCAAGTATCCTGATGCCCTGTTATTGTTCCGTGTAGGCGATTTCTACGAAACTTTTGGTGAGGACGCCGTAAAAGCATCCAAAATTCTGGGCATTATACTCACCCACCGTAATAATGGTGGTGACCGCACCGAATTGGCCGGTTTTCCGCACCACTCCCTCAACACCTATTTACCCAAATTGGTAAAGGCCGGTGAACGGGTGGCCATTTGTGATCAGTTGGAAGATCCCAAAATGACCAAGACCATTGTAAAACGGGGCGTTACGGAATTGGTTACTCCCGGCGTTGCCATGAACGACGATATTTTAAGCGCAAAGACCAACAACTTTCTTTGTGCCGTTCATTTTGGTAGAAAATTATTGGGTGTATCCTTTGTTGATATTTCTACAGGCGAATTTTTAACTTCGGAGGGCACCGAAGAACAAATAGACAAACTCCTGCAAAACTTTGCTCCTAATGAGGTTTTGGTTTCCAAAAAGCACAAAAAAGAATTTCTAGATGTTTTTGGGAAGCAGTTTCACACCTTCTATATGGAAGATTGGGTCTTTCAGAACGATTATGCGCAAGAAACCCTAACCAATCATTTTAAGACCAGCACCCTTAAAGGGTTTGGCGTAGACCATCTGGCACACGGTATTATTGCTTCCGGGGTGGTATTGCATTATTTATCCGAAACGCAACACCGCCAACTGCAACACATAAACAGTTTAAAACGTATTGCGGAAGAGGAACATATTTGGATGGACCGCTTTACAATCAAAAACTTGGAACTTTACCATTCCTATAATCAAAATGCGGTAACCCTTCTAAGTATTATAGACAAGACCTTATCACCTATGGGAGGGCGAATGTTGAAGCGGTGGTTGGCCTTACCTTTAAAAAATACGGAGAAAATTAGCCGAAGGCATCAAGTGGTTTCCCATTTGCACGGCAACGATGATACTTTATTAAAAATACAGCAGCGCATTAAGCAAATGGGCGATTTGGAACGCCTTATTTCCAAAGTAGCTACGGGAAAGGTAAATCCAAAGGAAATCGTACAGCTCAAGAATTCACTTGAAGCCATTATTCCCATAAAACAGCTTACGGCACAGAGTAAAGACGAGTCGCTTCAGCTTATATCAGACCAGCTACATGCTTGCGATATGCTTCGTAGCAAGATCAAAGAAATGATCAATGAAGAAGCTCCTGTTCATATTCCAAAAGGTAAAACCATTGCCGATGGATACTCGGACGAGCTGGACGAATTGCGCGGACTGGCTTTTTCGGGCAAGGATTATTTGGACAAAATGTTGGCTAGGGAAACCGAGCGCACTGGCATTACATCTCTTAAAATAGCTTCCAATAACGTTTTTGGTTATTACATTGAAGTCCGAAATACGCATAAAGACAAGGTACCGGAAGAATGGATACGCAAACAGACCTTGGTAAATGCCGAACGCTACATTACGGAAGAGCTCAAAGAATACGAAGCAAAAATCCTGGGTGCGGAAGAACGTATTCTCAACTTGGAACAACAACTGTTTTCCCAATTGGTAGTTTGGGCACAGGAATATATTGCACCTGTACAGAACAATGCACAGCAAATTGCGCAATTGGATTGTCTTTGCGGCTTTGCACAACTGGCCAAAGAGAACAACTACGCCAAACCGGTAATTAACGACTCTACCGAAATCAATATTAAAAACGGAAGACACCCGGTCATAGAAAAGCAATTGCCCTTGGGCGAGACGTATATTGCCAATGATGTAATTTTAAACCGGGACGAGCAGCAAATTATCATGATTACCGGTCCTAACATGAGTGGTAAATCCGCCATTTTAAGACAAACGGCGCTAATCGTACTTCTTGCACAAATGGGCTCCTTTGTACCTGCGGAAGCTGCCGAAATTGGTTATGTAGATAAAATTTTTACACGAGTTGGTGCGAGCGATAATATTTCTATGGGTGAATCTACTTTTATGGTAGAAATGAACGAAACAGCCTCCATCCTAAACAACCTCTCAGAACGCAGCTTGGTTCTTTTAGATGAGATAGGCCGTGGAACCAGTACTTATGACGGTATTTCCATTGCATGGGCTATTAGCGAGTATCTGCACGAACACCCGGCAAGGGCAAAAACACTTTTTGCCACACATTATCATGAGCTTAATGAAATGTGTAACACTTTTGAACGCATCAAAAACTTTAACGTATCCGTAAAAGAGCTAAAAGACAATGTTCTTTTCTTGCGTAAATTAACCGAAGGTGGAAGCGAGCATAGTTTTGGTATTCACGTGGCAAAAATGGCGGGAATGCCCTCCCAAGTCATTCACAAAGCGAACAAAATTCTCAAAAAATTGGAGAAATCGCACTCCAGTGAAGAGCTAACGGACAAATTACAAAGTGCCCAAGATGAAATGCAATTGAGTTTCTTTAATTTGGACGACCCCCTACTGGAACAAATAAAGGAAGAAATCACCTATCTAGATATCAACACCTTAACACCCGTTGAAGCCCTTATGAAATTGAATGAAATTAAGCGGTTGCTCACCAAAAACAAGAAGGCCACCTCTTGATTTTTTAGTCCAAAAAACCGTTGTTTTTTTATTTTTCAGATTTCATAAAAAATTTCTTTGCGTTTTAGAGAATTGTATTAAATTTGCATCCGCATCTGTGAAAGATGTCACGTTCTTTACCTTAATACAAAACGCGAAAATAGCTCAGCTGGTAGAGCGCCACCTTGCCAAGGTGGAGGTCGCGGGTTCGAATCCCGTTTTTCGCTCTAAGAGCAAAATACCGCTCAACGAATTGAACGCTGCATGACAGCGTTTTTTTGTTAAAGACTTTACCAATAGCGGCTCGAGTGGTGGAATTGGTAGACACGTTGGACTTAAAATCCAATGGACATTAGTCCGTACGGGTTCAAGTCCCGTCTCGAGTACTTTAAACCCTTGTTAATCTTCGGATTTTCGAGGGTTTTTTGGTTTTTGAAATTTGTTTTTGACTTTAAAACAAATAGTTTTCAGGGATCAAGTCATAAAGTTGTGGGATTTTTGGCTTTAAACTAAATATGTTAAATAATTGTCTTTAAAAAACGCTTAAAATTAGTTATTAACACCCTTACGACGAACAAATTAGCTTTTAAACGATTACTTATAAAGACCATTCGCATAACACTTGACTCTTAATAGTGTTATTTAGTTACTTAGTCATCTGAAACTGATAGCTACATCAACTTTATACTTTTCTTAAGAAGTAAACGACACTGATGACTCTCCCCTCTACCAGTTTAATCTGAACAGGTAAAAATAATATTATGCAGATTTTATTTATTTTAGGAAATGGATTCGATTTAAATCTAAATCTAGATACCAGTTATGCTAGTTTTTACAAATATTATGAATCTGTAAAATCTAAT
This sequence comes from Zobellia sp. B3R18, assembly GCF_018860715.1. Classification (NCBI taxonomy): domain Bacteria; kingdom Pseudomonadati; phylum Bacteroidota; class Flavobacteriia; order Flavobacteriales; family Flavobacteriaceae; genus Zobellia; species Zobellia sp. B3R18. The sequence goes on from NZ_JAHKQG010000011.1 coordinate 287,517, forward strand.
AACAAAAACATAAATAAATTAAAAAAAGACATTTCAAATCGACTAGAAAACTGGTCTGATTTAGAAATTGAACTAGGTCAATATACGAATGAATTAACTTCTATCGATGAATTTGACGATATCATGAACGATATAGGAGAAAGGTTAGCAAAATTCTTGGCTGCCGCCGAAAATAAATTAGACATCGAAAAAGTAAACAAAGAAAAATTCTTTGATTACCTATGTTTCCCTGAAAAACTTTTTCTCCCCTCTGACAAAGAGAAAATTATATCGTATAAAAACAAATGGCCCAATCATCAATGGGAAACAAATATATTTACATTTAACTACACTACTGTCATAGAAAAAATACTTGGCGACACTCAAAGGAATGTAGTTCTTGGCTACCACGGAAATAAGGTAGCAATCAAACTAACCCAAATCAAACATATACACGGATTCTTGGACAAGGACATGGTAATGGGCGTTAATGACATATCACAGATTGGAAATAAATCTTTTTGCGAAAATGTAGATATATTAGAGTCGTTAGTAAAGAGTCAATGTAACGAGGCTAATCGAAATAATATAGACCGTCAATTTGTAACGAAAATAAAATCTGCCCATCTTATCTGTATTTTTGGTTCCTCTATAGGAGAAACAGATAAAAAATGGTGGCAACAGATTGGAGATCGTCTAAAACAAGATGTACGCTTAATTATTTTCACGTTAGGGAACGAAATTCAGCCTAGGACAAGATATTTATCTGCTAGAATAGAAAGAAACATAAAAGAGCATTTTCTGAGTAAGACAAAACTAACCGAAGCTGAAAAAAAACTAGTTCGAGAAAAAATATTCATTGGACTCAACACTCAAATGTTTAGTGGCTTAATCATTAATGAAAAGTCAGCCTAAACAATTGACAAAGTTCTGCCTATTAGGAACGAAAAAAATAATGTCTTCATACTAAAACTCTGTAAGATTGTTTCCTACAAAACAAAAGCAGTCCAGAATTTTATATTTTTCGAAAAACCTCCGTATTTCCTAATTTTCAAATAAACACCCATTATAGGCTTTCCCTATAAAACAACTACACCTATATTGAAATACCTTACATTTTAAGTAAGATAGTAGCCCATTTGGACTACAATAACAAAACCTTAACACCATATACTTGCGATAGCTATCTATTATGATATGTTACAAGCTAAATAAATTTTATGAGGCTATTATATATCAGAAGAAAAACAAAAACAGAAAAGCACTATAGCGCGAAAATGGGGCCCTTAACCACAAGGGTAACTTCCATTAAGCGCTACTTTTTAGGGCTACCTATCAACACCCTTCAGAAATACCGTAAAACCTATTACGGAAAAATAAAGAACTATGATGAATGTCAACTCTTTATCTAAAACCAACCTCAACACTTTACTTTAAATATTCAATAGTAATCTTTTAAAACAAATTCATGAAAGTACTAGTAGTCGGAGCCGGAAATATGGGATTGACCTATGCAGAAGGCATGTCTAAATCTAAATTGCTCAAAAAAAAGAACATTATGGTATTGGACAGTTCCGAAGAGAAACTGAAAGAACTGAATGAAATAGCGCATTTTGACGCTTTTAAAACCTTAGAGGAATGTGTACAGCAAGCGGATATTATTTTCATTGCCGTAAAGCCGTACCATGCCACAAAATTGTTCGAGACCATAAAGCCTATGGTCAATTCGGAACAGATTTTAATCTCCATTATGGCAGGTATTACCATAGAAACCATGAAAGAGCAATCCGGCTTAAGTAAGATTGTACGCGCCATGCCCAACTTGCCGGCCAAAATTGGAAAAGGACTTACCTCCTACACCTCTTCAAGCGAGGTTTCACGAATTGAACTTTTAACCGTAGAAAGTCTCTTGGATACTACGGGCAAATCTATCCGTGTAAGCGATGAAAACTTTATTGATGCCTCTACCGGAATTTCCGGAAGTGGCCCTGCCTATGTGTTCTATTTTATGCAGAGTATGATGGAGGCGGCGCTACAAATGGGCTTTTCCAAAAAAGTATCCACTGTTTTGGTGAGCGAAACCTTTACGGGCGCCATTGAACTTTTTAACCAGAACAACCTAAGTCCAAATTCTTGGATGGACCGCGTAGCTAGTAAAGGTGGTACTACGCAGGCCGCTCTAGATTCTATGGATGACAATAATGTAAGTGAACTTATAAAAGAAGCAGCATTCGCGGCTTTTGACCGTGCTGTTGAACTTGGTAAAGAAGAACATTATGCATAAGGAACTTATAGTAATAAAAGTTGGCACCAACGTAATGACCAATAAAGACAACCGTATTGTACGGCCGGTCTTGCGCAGGTTGGTAGAACAGATTGCGGAACTCTATGAGCGCGGCATTATTACCATTTTGGTTTCGTCCGGATCGGTAATTGCCGGAAAGGAAGTTTTGGGCAATTCCAGTATTGAGAACGATACGCAAAGACGACAGGTATATTCCGCCATTGGCCAGCCTAGAATGATGCGGTTGTACTACAACATATTCCATGATTACGGTATGAAATGCGCTCAAGTACTTCCCACCAAACGCGATTTTAGTCCAGGCGTACACCGCCAGAATATGATTAAATGTTGCGAAGGATTGCTTTCGGAAGGGGTAATACCTATTGCCAATGAAGATGATGCAGTGTCCGTTACCATGTCCATGTTTTCGGATAACGATGAGTTGGCCAGTTTGATAGCTCAACTAATGAATGCCGATAAACTTATTATCCTAACCGATATTGACGGACTCTACACGGGGCACCCGAATGCAGATGACAGCGACCTTATTTCACATGTAGGACCAGAGGACGATTTCAACAAATACATAAAAGACAGTAATAAAGCTGCTGGCGAGGGACGCGGCGGTATGGGGTCCAAACTGGATTACGCCCAACAAGCGGCAGCCAATAGCATACCTACTTATATTGCTAACGGTAAAAAAGACCGTACGATAATAGATATTATAGACGGAAAAGATGTGGGCACTAGAGTTGCCCTAGAAAAACAAGAAGCATAAATGAAACTACTTACAACAGATATAAAGAACAACGTATTGGATTCTATGGTCCGTATTCTGAACGAAAACCGGACAGAATTGCTCCAAGCCAATACAAAGGACTTAGACCTTTTTAATAAAGATGACCAGGCACTCTATGAGCGTCTGATAGTTGATGACAAAAAAATTGACGAGATGATTGCTGCCGTAAACAAGGTGCGCTCGCAAGAAGATCCAGTTGGCAAAGAAATTTCAACTCAGGATTTACCTAACGGACTTCACGTAACCAATAAAACGGCTCCATTTGGCACCATTATGATCATTTACGAATCCCGACCGGACGTAACCATCGAAGCTGCCGTTCTTGCCTTTAAAGCAAACAATACCATCCTGCTAAAAGGAGGTAAAGAAGCGTTGCACAGCAATACGGTCCTTGTTGATTTTTGGCATAGGGCACTAGAGGAAAACAATTTACCCACGGATTATATTCAACTATTGAACATGAACCGTGAAGAAACCCAAGCCTTTTTAAAAAATCCTGAACAAAAGTTAGACTTAATTGTACCCAGAGGAGGTGAAAGATTGATTGCTTTTGTAAAAGAACATGCCAAATGTGCTGTTCTAGTAAGCGGGAGAGGCAATAATTTTCTATATGTTGATGAAAATGCGGATTGGGAGATGAGCCTGAAAGTAATATTGAATGCAAAGACCGCAAAGATATCTGCATGTAACGCATTGGATAAGATTTTGATTCATACCGATATTGAGGATTAATCGCAGAAAATGGTGGACTTGGCAAATATTCTCAAAACAAATGGTGTAAGTCTTTTGGTTGATGAAGATGCCAAAAAGGTTCTAAAGGACGAACCTCTAATTCCCGACCCATCCGTTTGGAAAGAAGAGTTTCTAGCAATGAAATGTTGTATAGGTACGGTCAACAAAACAGATGAGGCCATAGCAACCATAAACGAGCATTCCGGTGGGCATTCGGCCACAATTATGACCAAAAACAAGGATACTGCCCAGCATTTTATGGAACAGGTAGATTGTGCTGCGGTCTACCAAAATGCTTCCACTCGCTTCACGGATGGCGGCCAAATGGGCGTTGGGGCCGAGTTGGCCATTAGCACGGACAAATTGCATCACCGTGGGCCTTTGGGATTAAATGAACTTGTAACCAACAAGTACTACATTTTTGGCGAAGGTCAGATCAGAGCATAAATACAATTAAAAACACAAATCAAATAGATAAATGTTCGATACCCTAGAGAAAATTAATGGGGCCACCTTACAACATGGTCGCGCACATAATCGCGTATACCTTATGGATACGGAACAGTACAACTGGGATTTGCTCATAGAGAACATGAAAACCATAGCGCATAAAAAGGAATATGACAAAATTCTGAGTCGAGTTCCAGAAGAGGCTATCGAAGTTTTTAAATCTAAGGGATATACTGTAGAGGCTAAAATACCCAAACTATACAACGGAGAGCAAGCCGGTTATTTTTTAGCCGATTACCTCAGCACCGAACGTGCCAACAGCCCTAGTCAGGTAAAGAAAACCATTACTTCGGTAAAGACAATTGCTCTCGCTGCCAATAGTTCTTCGGAAGATGCGTTCTTTGCTTTGCCTGATCATCTTGAGATACGTAAACTTGGTGAAAAAGATTTACCGTCTATCATTCGTTTGCACGAAATGGCATTTCAGTCCTATCCGTTTCCCATTCATGATCCAGAGTATCTAAAGCAGCTACTACATGAAAACCATGAATTTTATGGCCTCTTTGAAAATGATGCTCTTTTGGTTTCCGCTATCCTAAAAATTCAGGAGAATGAATCTAGCGTAGAAATCATGGATTTTGCCACACATCCCAATTATAACGGGCAAAATCTGAACTACTATTTAGTTCAGGAGATTAAGCAACGTGTTTCAAGCAACAAGTACAAAACTTTATACGCTTTGGTTCGCGCTACCTCATATGGTCTAAACATTACCTTTAGTAAACACGGTTTTATTCTTGGTGGTACCTTGATGAACAATACTGTAATTAGAGGAAACTTAGAAAGTATGAATGTTTGGTATTGTAATCTAAGTGAGGCATAATAAAAAAGTGGAGCGATTGAATCGCTCCACTTTTAATTTACACTACATTCAGCCAAACCCTATCTATGATTCACTATCAATTTCCTATCAAAAACATCTCCATCACTAATACCTATACGCAACAAATACATGCCATTCGTAAGGTGAGAAACATTAAGTGAGTACTCGCCTTCAGCTGTTTTTAATTCTTGCCCATCATATACTGCTATCAAGCGACCCGCAACATCGTGTACATGGACCCGATTTACTTGAACTTCCGGATTCTGAAGTCTAATTTTTGTTTCCACCGAAGCTGGGTTAGGATACAAATCAACTCCATTTGGAACCTTCTCACTGTAGAATACTACATCAGCAATTGCCTCTGGCTGTATGTTATCAGCAATGACTTTTTCATCAATAGTTTTTCCACTGCCTCCACAATTTGATGCTGAACCTCCAAGGCCAGAAGGTAAATCTCCAGTTTTGGTCAAGAACAATTTATCTAGACCTAAACCGTCTTCCCTATGTCCTATTTCAATCTTATTGATTCCATCTACAAGCTCAAAACTTCGTGGTTTGCTCAATTGTTCATTAAGATGTACTCTATGCCATACAAATTCATTACTGGCAGGAATACTGTTCCAACGTACCCAAGCTCCATTATTAACCCGTATCCAGAAACTATCATTAATTCCTGAAGGAGTTCTTACAAGTCCAAATATTGCATAAGTACCCTCACTTACAGATACATTATAGGTCAATACCGCTTCCCCTATATTTCCTGATGAAGAATTAAATCCTGTGGGAGGCACAACGTACTTTCCTCCCGATCTGGAAGCATCCTCTACAACCGTCCAACCCGTACCGATCACACCACATTCTGCCTCTAACCACACTTCTTCTTGAGCATCATTGTTAACCGTGACGGTGACCTCATCAAAAGCGGACCGGTCTTCATTATCGGTAACCGTAAGTCTCAGCACATATGTACCGTCAACCAAGAATACCGCATTTAATTCCGGGATGTTGCTATTGGACATAATGGCCGTATCCGGTCCTGAAACTTGAGACCATTGGTAACTAACATTTCCACCATCAGGATCGTAACCGTTTCCGACCAAGCTAACTTCGCTAGTTGACAAATTGATTTCAATATCCTCACCGGCATTGGCTATAGGATCAAATTGAACTACCGAACCATTACCAATTATCTCTATGGCCGATAGTTTAGGTTCATTTTTACCATCACTACCTTCCGCATCGAATACTAAATTCAACTGACCATCTTGGATATTCGTATTGAAGCTTTTTATTACAATAGTTTCCGAAACTGCTTCCGAAAGCATATCAAAATCATCCAGTATTTTATTTCCTTCCATTTCTACATCAAAGACACGCCTACCTGCGGTTCCCGGGATTCCTCCTTGAGCGTTCCAGAAAATCTCTGCAAAATGTAACACCACTTGATACTCCCCGTTAGGAACAGGAATATCATAGCTAAAGACCGGTGGCAAAGCACTTCGTTCAGTTTTATATAACTGTGGTACATTGGCGCTGGCATTGGTATATGACTTACCTCCTGCAAAGTATTGGTCAGCTAGAAAAACCTGACCGTTATGGGTCATTTCAGGCCCACCCGCATTGATTCGTAGAGCGAAGTCATTTACTACAGGCTCCTCTACCAGAACAGTTACCGAATGTGTATCTGTTTCTCCTTGCGCATCGGCAACGGTCAGACTCACCTCATATTCACCAGGACTCACAAAAGTATGCACCGGATTTATTTGAGTTGAGCTACTACCATCTTTGAAATCCCATATATAAGAGACCACTTCTTCATCATCTATTGAGTTACTACCATTAAAGTTTACTTCTAACGGAGCTACACCATTTAATGGCGTTGCACTAGCAAAAGCTACAGGTGCCTCATTGACTTCACCTACACTAACTATTTCAATTGCCGACAACTTGGGCTCGTTTCGCCCATCTGGTGCATTAGCATCAAACCCAAGATTTAACACACCATCAACAATAGTAGTATTGAACGTATGGGTCACTACGGTTTGCGTTCCCACATCCGCTATGATATCATAATCTTCCAAAATGGTATTTCCTTCCATGACCACATCAAAAATACGCCTTCCAGCGGCACCGGCTCTTCCTCCTGTAGCACCCCAGAAAATCTCAGCAAAATGTAAGGTTACTTGATACTCACCATTTGCCAATGGAATTTCGTAGTCAAAGTTAGGAGGCATCGCACTACGTTCCGTCTTATATAATTCAGGTACCTCAGCACTAGTATTCGTATAAGATTTACCTCCTACAAAATTATGGTCTGCCATGTACACTTGACCGTTATGGGTCAATTCTGGCCCTCCGGCATTAATACGCAGGGCAAAATCACCTACTACCACCTGCTCCTCTACCACTACAGTTAGGGATTCCTGATCTGTAAGTCCTTCTGAATCCGTTACCGTTAAGGTTACAGTATACGTTCCCTCTGTATTGTATGTATAGACTGGATCCGCTAAGGAAGAGGTATCACCATTTCCGAACGACCATGCGAAATTTAGGTTTTCCGTACCATCATCATCAGTAGAGTTACTTCCTGTAAAGCCTACCTCTAAAGGAGCTTCACCATTTAAAGGTGTGGCCACTGCCACTGCCACAGGTGCCTCGTTCGGTACTTCAACGACAATCGTAACTGTATCTACATCAACCTCACCCTCCTCATCAGCAACCGTGAGAGAAACATCAAAACTTCCGGCATTAGTAAATGTATGTTCAACAATCGCTCCTGTGCCGTTTGCCGTTCCATCTCCAAAGTTCCAAGTATAACTTACAATGTCTTTATCATCACTTGATCCGTTTCCGTTAAAGCTCACAACCAACGGAGCCGTGCCTGTAGAGATATTTGTTACTATGGCTGCTTCCGGAACCTCATTCTGTTGTGTTTCTTCTTGAACACTTACATTCTCAAACGCTGCATCCGTAAGCTGATCATCGTTATGGGAAGTAGTAGCTAGACCTACAAAAATAGTTTCGTTCATAGGTAGCACCTTAGATCCAACAAGAGTCCAATTTCCATTTGTTTCAAAAACATATCCGGTAAAGGTATTGCCCGAACGCACCAATCGAACATAGTGCGGGAAGCCTCCCGGAACAGATTGTGGCGTTGTAAAGTTGGCACTACCCATTGCAGCACCCTTTACAGGGCGATCTTGGAAACTATGTCCTACACCTCCCAAGTTGTTGGGATTTGGCGAAATAATCATTTGAGCAAGAACTGAATTGGCATCCAGATCATTCCTCATCATGACCCCAGCCTTGGCCCAGACACTGGTAGCCTCCAAACTCATTACTTGTGCAACGATTTCACCGTCACCAGTCAACTCTCTGTATACGTAATGAAATTCATCTGCATTGTTCCATATATCCGCTCCCGAAGCACTCACTTCATACCTACCGTTTTCAAAACAGGTTTCTCCTTCTATTTGAACAGAACCTATATCATTATTGACCCATCCATCAGGTAATGCACAAGGAACAACGATATCATCTTTACTTACTATCTCAATACCTGATAGTTTAGGCTGATCAACACCATTGGCACCACCTGCATCAAAATGCATATTTAAAATGCCGTCTTGCACTATAACATCAAAGGTCCTCACAACGGGAGTTTCTGAACCTGACACTAGGGTTATATCAAAATCAGTCAGCACTTCATTTTCTTCTAAAGAAACATCAAAAACACGTTTGCCGGAACCTCCAGCTCCACCGCCTGTGGCTCCCCAATAAATTTCGGCAAAGTGCAACGTAACTTCATAAGTACCATTATCCAAAGGAATATTATAGTTAAAAATAGGTGGTGTAGCACTACGCTCAGTTTGATATAACTCAGGGACCAATGCATTTGTATTTTCGTATACTTTACCACCAACGAAGCTCTGATCTTGTTCAAAAGTTTCTCCTTCATAAACAAGTTCTGGACCACCCACATTGATTCTCAGAGCAAAGTCTGACATTACAGGAGCCTCAGCTTCTACCTGAACCGTAATTACATCTTCCAAATTACCCTCATCGGTAACCGTTAAGGAAGCGTCATAAACACCCGCCAAGGCATAAGAATGATTAGCAACAGCAGTAGTAGCCGTATTTCCATCACCAAAATTCCAGAGATAGCTTAGCGATCCTTCAGAATCACTAGACGCACTACCGTCAAAATTAAACGATAAGGAGTTGGCCCCGTTCAACGGTGTAACCGTAGCTATAGCGTTTGGCGCCGTATTAGGTGGTGCCGAAACTGTAATTGTCGTTGATGCCGTTCCTATTAAATTCTCATCATCTATAACGGTAAGGACGACTGTGTAAATACCAACCGAGGTAAAGGTGTGACTCGTATCAGGATCGGTACTATTTGCCGTTCCATCTCCAAAATTCCATTCGTATCGTAACGTAGCCGGATTTTCATCAGTTGACCCGCTACCAACAAACTCAACATACAAGGCTACTTCTCCTACTTGTACACTTGCTTGAAGAAGCGCTACCGGAGCTTGATTCTCAGGGGTAACCGTTATGGAAACCGTGGCCGTAGCCGAAAGTCCCGTTTCATCTTCAATAGTGTACTCAAAACTATCAGAACCAACATAGCCTACATCAGGTGTATACAAAACAGAGAGCCCATCTTCTTGAAGCACTGCTTCACCATTTTGAGGTGTATCTACGGTAACAATCGTAATGACCTGACCATTAGGTTCCGTATCGTTTGCCAGCAAGTCTTCTATAAGCATGGCCGTATCTTGAGTGGTTTCTACCTCATCATCTACTGCAACCGGAGCTTCGTTAATTGAGACTGTCAAAGTCGTAGTTGCTGTAAGACCATTGATATCGACCGCGTTAAACACTACCGGCACACTACCCGTAGCATCTATAGGAGCTGTACCCGACACTGTAGCGGAGTGATTATCATAAGTCATCCAAGCTGGAAGGTTTCCTCCGTTTACCGTAGCTGTTACCGTCAACTCATTACCCGCATATCCTTTGTCAAAATACGAAGCGATATCTATATTGAATTCCTCCCCTACATTGGCCAAGTACTCTTGATCGGGCTGCGCCGTTGGTACGGCTTGAGGCCGGATGTTTATGAAATAAAAAGTATTATCGTTCCAATCACAATTTGCAGATCCCGCACCACAACCGTTCTGCACAAAATCCTGTAAAACAATATATTCGTTTGGAACAATGTTCCCATTATGATCAATTACCTTATAAACCCTAGCTCCCAACAAGTCAGGTCTACGCCCTGAAATGTTATTTCCACCGGTTGTCAAATAATTGGCTACGGCAATTCTAAAGGGCTCGGAAACCACATTACTTGTATCAAAATTGATAACCCCTGAATTATTCTTTGGTAGCAAGGTCTGGTAATTGCTTCCCGTATGGGAAAAACTAATTCCTCCAACGGTTTCCGTACCGTCTACCTCTACAAATCTAGCTCCGTTTGAGCCCGTACCGTGTAAGGCCGATAATTGAATACCGATGACCGGTTGATTTGGATCTGCTTGAACAAAAGCATCGCTCAAAATCAAATCCCCTTCATATCCAGCCTCAATATTTGCCTCAATAGGAAAATTGGAACTTGGTCTGTAGGCAAGGTTATTGGGCGGGGTAATGCTTCCCTCATCGTTAACAATGCTCAACATACTAGATTGGAAACCAAAGGCATCGAAAACTTCCTGTGCATTGATTTCGTCCCCTCCTTCAGGCTGGGGCGCGTAACCTCCGTGAAGCACGGCGGTACTGTTCAACGCATTGTCCGCACTCGAAACAATTTCGATATCTTCTACAAAAATACCATTGTTGCCACTTCCCGTAGTCGCTATAAAGGTGATGTCTACATCGGCATAACTTCCTGACGGAATCGTTATAGGCAATTGGGCCGTGTTCCCGTTCGCATCGAGTAATTCAAAGGTATAGTCGTTGGCGTCGGATATATTGACTTCGGTCACGACTAAATCACCCGTACCCGTATTATTCAAGCGCATGACATTTGTATCATGAAATTGAGCGGAGCCCGGACTGCCCAAGCGATAAAAGGTATAATAATCATCTGCCGGAAAACCTCTATCGGTACCTGGTACCTTGGTCATATTTTCTATGGCCAACAAAGCTCCTGTTGGGGTTTCTATGGTAAAGTTGAATGTTTTAACAGAACGATTGCCATTGTTATCTTCAGCTGTCACTACAAGAGTGTGGGTTCCTTCGTCGGTTAAATCGAATGCATCAGTATAATTTTCTACCGTACCTCCGTCAAGTACATATTCTATGTGAGCAATTCCACCACTTTCACTTTCATCCTTAGCCTCTAGAGCGATATTTACAGCCCCCCTATATACATCCGGGGCACTTTCATTTCCGTTAAATGTAGCGATTATAGTAGGTGGTAATAGAGAACTGTCTATAGGAGCCAATCTAATGTAACTTACCTTGGCATTATCTCCTGAAGGAGCCAAAGACAGTCGCAACAAACCATCGGTTACCTCTACCTGCTTGGTATTTTGGAAACTATCAAAATTTTCGGGAACGATACTTTCTTGGTCATAATCCACTACAACAACTCCATTTACATCTAAGACATGGTTGCTATCCGCATAATCTGGATCACCCGCAACACTAATGTTTACAGAATATATACCATTAGGCACCTCTACTACCCAATCACGAAGCGGATAGGTATTGGCCGATCTATGACCTATAATGGAAAAGGTTTTTACCAAGGCATCATCATCAGTACCCGTATTTCTATTCCTGGCATTGGCGGCGGCATCGGCCGGAGTAAGGGTACCTGGCTCTACCCATCCATAGTTTAGATCTCCAAGAACTGTATTTTGTGTTCCGTAAGGCAAACCAACATCATTAATATACCCCTCAGGGGATACCTCTATTTCATCTGGGTTCTGAAAATTGAACTGATAGGTATAAACCAACTCATTCGTAACTTCCAAGGCTATTTGCACCGTGGCTCCTTCATAGTTTACTGCAGAAGCACTAATCGTGGCCTCATACGAACCAATGGACAAACCTGAAATATCCACACCTACCTCAAATGGTGTACCCATTTCAAAGGTTTCAGGAAGGACGACCCATTCTTCGGTACTTTCCAAGTTTATTTCTGTAGCGGTTATACCGCCATTGCCACTTAAAATTAATGATTGCTCTGGTATATTCTCTTGATTGATTGACGCAAAGAAACTTATATCCTCCTTATCAAAATCTAAGGCTAGTACGCCACTTTCAAACGGAATCACATTATCAATGATAAACATATAATCTTGATAATCTCCATTGGAGGCATCCTCAAAAGCTATGAGGTAGCTATTTTCAACAGCATTTCCTTCTCTATCATTTACAGGATATATCCTAACCCTATGGGCCACTCCTCCTGTGTTAATTTCATCTTCGGTATAATTGAATCTCTCAAAGAATTTGGATTCTACATAAAACCCAAATACCGCTCCTTGAGGGTCAAAGGTATCAGTACCTGAAGTAATTGGGGGAAATAGGGTCTGTGCATTTGCTATATCATCTGCTAACACCCCTACTTCATGGGTTACAACAGTTCCATCATTGGTATACCAGCCGAAAGGCAATTCTTCCCTTGGAGAATAGCGTCCAACGGGAGTGACCTTAACGGGTTGCTCGGATGCCTTCACCCATCTTTCTACTTCTACCTCATCACCTACGGGAGAAGGATCTGTGGAGCTGGACAAGGAGGTCCATCCTACGGATATACCAACACCCAAAGCATCTACAACATCTTGCAAGGCAGGTTCCTGACCTCCTTCAAAACCAGATTTTTTCAAGGCATGCAATCCTATTTCAAGGCTGGGATTATCCGTATCATCACTTCCTAAAGTAAGTACAGCATCTTGGTAACCTAAGTCCGTTCCGTCTAAACTGGGCGTATAGGTCAACGTATATATTTGACTTTCTCCTGGGTTTAGCGTTACTGGGCCCGAAGGTTGAACAGCACTGAATTGACTTGCAAAATCACCTGTTAGGCTTGCACTCAAAATATTCAGCACGGCACTGCCATCATTGCTTATCTCTACCGTTTTTTCATCAGTATTGCTTCCTTCGTTATTTGTTGTTGCTTCAAAAATGAGTTCCTCGGGAGTTGCCACTATGGATGGCCCCATACTTGCCGGGGTGCCCGCCCTTAGTAGTGTCAATCGAGCGGTTCCGTTATTGTCGCGATCGTATTCCGAAATATAGATATTCCCCGTTGTGGGGTCTTCCACCACATCCAATGGATCATCAAAACCACTAAGCCCTGGAATACTACTGTAGGCTTCGGCAATATCCCCGCTTGATTTAGGGTCTAATACCAACAAGTCGTCCTGTCCGCTAAAACGGACTACCATAAGAAGGCCTTGTAATTTCCCTTCAAAAGCATCACTCTTATATTCTATGGCCCCATTGGGCGATTTGTTCTTTCCAAAATCAAATGCAGGTTCGCGATAATTTGGATCTGGTGCCAAATCATCGGGGTATTTGCCCACATCGGTATAGGAAGCCTCTACCTGACCGGGCAATCCACTGTATGAAATACCACCGTGGTTCAATACGAACTCTCCCCTGTAAGGATTGGGATGACCGTGATACGACCCGCCTTTGGTCTTGAACAACCAGTCTTTTTGCGTTTCCCCTCCCAGTAATTTTGGAACATTGGGAATTGAGGTCAACCCATCAATACGTCTTGCCAACGTATAATCCGAAGTTGAAGGCGAATTGGGCGAACTATTATTGTTGCCCGCAGTACCGTTGGTAGGCACATATAGCCAACCATTGGAATGCCATACCAAATCATAGGCATTACGAATACCTGATGCAAATATTGTTAATGGTGAATTGGTAGCATAGGGATTGTAGGTAGCATCACTCATTTGCAAACTACCATTTGGCGCTGTATTTATTACCGAAATATCATCCGTAGTATAAACACTTAAGGGAAGACTATTTGGTAATTTATCTAACTCCAACTTTAAAATAGCAGCAGCCAAAAGTCTTTCGGGCCTATTGCCCCAATTACCATCTGGACTACCCCCTGCCGAGTTACTCCCTTGCGTAATATAAAGGTCTCCTTGGTCATCAAAAGCTATACTGTTAGTTAAATGATCGTTTACAGATCTAGGTAAATGGATAACAAGGTCTTCAACTGTAGACAAATCCGGACCGGTCAAACGCGATAGCTTACCATCCCATTCCGGACCGCCCGAAATAGAGGCCTCACTATGGGTTACATAGGCGATTAAATTATCGGCAGTAGATGCGGGGTCAAATGCCAGACCAATAATCAATCTATCATCGTTACCCCCTGCATTGGTTTCTGGATGAAGGGAACCTTGTAACGGTGGGTTTAATATTTCCAAATTACTCAAAGTTCCGTCCAAGGCCATTTCCCATCTATAAATTTGGCCATCTGAATTAAAGTTACCAATAGTACTTGCGTAAAGCTTACCATCAGGTCCGATTACCAAACTTGAAAAACGTTGATTATCAACACCAGGACCTAAATTGGCTACACCTGACACCTTGGTGAATTCAACCCCTGTTAAATCCCGTATAGGCGTGCTTCCATCATCAAGTTCTCCCGTTTCAAATGTAGATTCAAAAGCACGGAAAGGTATTCTATCATTTAAATCGCCCCTTCGGTTTGCCTCTATGTCACTAGTAAGCACAAAGCGATAGGTCGTAAATTCCTTTAAATCTTGTATCGGAGTCAACGTAATGGCATCTCCCCCTCCTGTATCATTGGAGTTGGAAGGCACCAAGACATCTCCGCCCGCAGTAACCTCAAATAAGTTGATATTGCCCGCCAGGGTGTTATTATCTATCTCATAATCGTCAGGGACTATAACCTCAACGTTGATCTGAAAATCTTCAATTCTCACATCGTTGGTGTTATCAGCGGGATTAACATTAGCGAAATACGGCTGAACAACTCCACTGCCTTGGGTTATTTCCAATGCGTTAATCTTTGTATTAAAACCACCGGAAGCATCTATGGTAAGTCTACCGTCGGTAACCGTTACATTGGCCACTCCCGAGGAAAATCTGGTAGAAGCGCCCTCGACCCCAGTGGGCGAATACCTATTTATGGCATTAACACCTTCAATGTTTATGGTGTGAAAAGGTTCCGTACCTGCCTGACCATCAATATTAGGATCACCTACCCCTACGGAAACTGTGTAATTACCATTGGGTATTTCCATTTCCCAAATACCCTCTTGACCTTCAGGCTTTACATTTTGATACTGCATATGTACTAGGGTATTTTGTAATATGTCTACCCCCGCAACTCCTCTATTACGAACCCTTTCGGAGAGGTCCAAGCCCGTTGCACCATCAGTAGCCAACCAACCATAGCTATATCCATTACCACGATCGGCGTAGGCCAAACCAGAATCTACAAGATATCCCGAAGGCGGTACGTCATCTGGAAGTGAAAAATTGATACTAACCGGTTCAAAGGCCACTACATCATCTGAAACTATTCTAAAATGTTGGAAAGTATGATTAACATTGGCCGTAGCCTCTCTTCGTTTCGTATTAAAGATACCGGCAAAAGATAAGTTGTCATAAGAAGAATTCCCCGTAATAAAACCTAAAGGCAGTTGTAAAGACCCCACTTCAACCTCGGTTCCACCGTTCAAGGTATAGTACCCAACAAGTAGATTGTTTTCAACATCTACAAATATCCTTAGGCCTACGTTACTTGTATGTAAATCTGTAATACCATCGGCCTTTAAGGATTGTGAAATTGGGGAAAGACCATCCAATTCGGACAGTAACTCTACCCTATTTCCATTGGAAGCCACCAACTTAACATAGTTATCTTCATTAAGACCGAACCACAATCCTGCTTGCTCGGAATTATTGGAACCGTCGCTATACGGATTTACCAGAGAAGTCTCTATGCTAAAGCTCTCGTAGCTATCTACGTCTACAGCAACTCCCAAGGTATTAATTTGTGAGTTTACATCCGTGCTTGTTCCTGCACCCGGACCATTTCGCAGATAAGCAATACCATTAGCCGCATTTAGAACCAGATTGCTATTGGACAAGCTTATCCTACCGGGTTCATACCCCGGAACATTTGTATTGAAAACTGGGCCATCTACCGCAAGTCTTGCTGAAGGATTATCAACCATAGTAAAACCTGTATTGGCCAATCCTCCTTCAGTTCCGTCAAAATCCAAAGAGAAAGGCAAGATCACCTCAAGCTCTTCACACTCCAAAACACTTATTGGGGAACAAGCTAGGCTAGGTGCATCATCAAAGGGTTGGATATTTCTGACAATGACCACAATATCTTGATAGTCAAACCCGGAAGTATGTTCTTCCGTAGCGATAATATAGGCGTTCTCTTCACCAGGAAGCTCATATACCCGTACATGATGCGGAATGGCGTCGGCGAATGTATTGAGGGCATCTTCGCTAAATAAATGTCGGTCACCAAAAAATGGCCATCTACTATAGAAACCAAAACTTACGGCTCCCGGATCAAACTCCGTTGCCCCTACAATAGGAGCGTTAAGTGTCTGTCCGTTACTAGCGGGGCTATTGGAAACTGTAAACAATTCTGACGCAGTATTCACATCGCCACTAACATACCATCCAAATGCCACTACCGGAGTTGTATTTGTAGGACCGTATACACTTAACAATTCAACCGTAACCGGTGCATCAACAGCCCTTTCAAATTTTTGAACGGCCACTTCAGCACCTAAAATATCATTATAACCGCTGCCATTTGGTAAATTGATAAGGTTGGTCGTCGGATCGGTATCTCCCACATTTACGGCGCCATCGCCCAAATGGGTATCCAATATCCACTGCAATGAAGGCTCATTATTTCCTCCCAGTCCCGTTTTACCCAGACCGTTCAATGACACGACTACGGGTTCCGCATTTGTGCCCGTCAAGGTCAATTCTGCCGATTTAGGACCGTTGGAGGTAGGTGTAAACACCACCTGGAACGAGGCCGAATTCTGGGCATTTATCGAAGTGGGCAAACCGACAATCGAAAACTGATCTTGATCTACCCCTGTTATTTGAGCTTGAATATCACTCAAGCTTGCGTTACCCAAATTGGACAGCAAAATCTCGCTCGTGAATGATTCCGAATTCGAGATGGCATCACCTGTTACCTTTTCCGTATCCAAAACAATAAGTGGTGTAGGCGAAGCTTGATTGCTAGGTTTGAGCAATACGATTTGGCCTCTTCCATAGTCCGACACATAAATATTTCCGTTGGTGGTATCCTCTACTAAATCTAGTGGATCTTGAAAACCTGTAAACCCAGGTATTCCCTCTTTAAAGGTCATTATATCGCCTCCTGACCCATCCGGCACCAAGGCAATGATATCACTTCCTCCACTGTACCTAACAACTAACAAAGCTCCTTTTAAATTTCCACTTTCGGCGTTACTCCGATATTCAATGACGCCGTTGGGAGATTTATTCAATTCAAAATCAAAGGCCGCTCCCCTATAGTTTTCGTCTGGTTGCACCCCGTCATAAGCTGATTTACTTACATCGGCATCACCACGATTCAACACAAACTCTCCTCGATAGGGATTAGGATGTCCGTAATACCCCATATCAGTATTGGGGTCAATCCTGAACAACCAATCCCGCTGCACATTGTTTCCGTCCGAAAAAGGAACAACAGGGTACAAAGGATTGCTATGGTCATATATTGTACCATCCGGTCTTCTTGTCCCGTTAATAGATGCTGGGGCATTACTGCCACCAGCCGTTCCATTAGTTGGCACGTATAATTGTCCGTTGGAGTGCCAAACCAAATCATAGGCATTACGAATACCTGTAGCGAACAACGTTAAAGGGGCATTGATATAATATGGATTGTACAATCCGTCCAAAGTTGGAGAATTCACATCTACCGCATTAATTGCCATAGCATTTCTTGTAGTACGCACATTAAGTGGTAAGGTACTTGGTAAAAGAGAAAGATCCAATCTTAGGGTAGCGGCCGTCAATAAGCTCTCCTCCCTATTGCCCCACGAACCATCCGGTTTACCAGCCGCACTGTTACTTCCTTGATTAAAATAGATTACATTGGGTTCACCTGGCCTAAAGGTTAGACTATTCGTCAAATGATCTTTAGTAGACCTAGGTAATTCAGTTACCAATAATTCTTCGTTTTCTAGATTGGCTCCAGTGAGTCTTGAAATTTTCCCATCCCAGTCCGGAGCACTGTTTAAACCTCCTGAATTATGGGAAACATATGCAATCAGATTAGACGAAGTAGCCGAAGGATCAAAGACGAGCCCCACGGAAGTCCTACTTCCTCCATAAGCATTTTTCCAAGTGGTAAGTACTTCTTCACCGGACAGCGTCCCGTCCGAATCAATATTCCATCGGTGAATATCTCCAGAGATTTTTAATCCGTACAGCTTATCATCTGGACCAATGGTAAGGGTGGAATATTTTCCGTTTGAACCCACAACTCCCGCATTGGTAAATGAAACGTTATCCAAATCCGTAACCGGCCCTGTATTTCCATCACCTGTAGTAAATGAAGAAGTAAAAAATTCAAAAGGTTCCCCTACCAAGTCCAACACCCCATCAATTTCAAATACATAAACTGTATTAGCCTCTAAAGGAAGGTTTGGAACCAAATTAATGGCATCTCCACCACCGGTTCCATTTATACTGGCCCCAATTTGTGCAGTACTTCCCTGCTTAAACAAACGTACCGTAGTATTGGTGATGGTCGTATTATCAACCCCTGCATTACCATTGGTATCAGAGTTTGGCAAGAAAAGATTATTGGCGGAAACACTGCTGTTAACCGACACCCCCGTAGCTCCATCAGGTGGAGATATTGCGACTACCTTTGGAGTCTGTACACCTACGGAAGCAGCTACGATTTGTACACTATTAATTTTTGTATTCTTACCGGATCCCCCTAACGGATCAAGAGTCAATCTATTATCACTTACATTAACTATGGCGCTTTCCGATGTAAATCGGGAGCTTGCACCAGCCATACCTGTAGGTACGTAGTCGTTTACCAAATTCACTCCTTCCACGTTTATCCTATGCGCAGGGGTGTTGACTGCAGGTGTATCAACATCGGGGTCACCTACAAAAACCGTTACCAAATAATCACCGTTGGGAACTGCAATTTCCCATTTGGCATCTGCTAAATAGCCATTGGAAGCATTGGAAGAAACATCCCCATACTGCATGTGCACCAAGGTGTTATTTAACTCACTTACTCCTGAAACGGCCCTATTTCTTCCATTTTTGGATAAATCAGCGGGTTGTGATGTATTTGCATCCAACCACCCATATACAAAACCGTTGTCCCTATCCGCATAGGCATCACCACCGTCTTTTTCATAACCAGCAGGAGCTGCTGTAGCTTGATCCGAAAAATTAATATTTACCGAAAAATCATTTATCGCTTCGGTAATTTCCAAGTTGATAGTCATTTCTGCATTGGCATAGCCCATGTCAGGTAGGTCGCTAGCAAAGATTGTAGTACCATAAGAACCTACCGGTATATCCGAACGAACTCCAAATTCTATTTCGCCCAGTACCGGTTCAGTAGGTAAAATCAACCATGATTCCGAATCAGGATCATCAGAAAGTACAAAAGTGGGATTACCTGAGTTGGCGGAAACCGTAACACTTTGTTTTTCAATATCCGCACCTTGTTCCCCACTAAAATTGAGTTCATCAACATCAAACGAAATAACTAAAGGCTCTGCCGCCTCCGCTACAACAAAATCTTTGAATAATACAGTAACGTTTTGGTCTACATCCGCTCTTCGCTGTGTGGTGAATACTCCTGCAAAGTTCAATAACTGCGTTGGGTTCTCCGCATCGTACATACTTCCTGAAAAATAACTGGACGGCACGGACAAGCTGTTTACTCCTCCTTGGGAGACCAAAACCTCAGTTCCCCCATCAAGCGAATAATACCCTGAAACCGTATTATTTACAGGATTAAGTTCCAAACGTAAATTAATAACTCCAGTACTTGAAGCTATATTGGCAGTATTCAATTCCAGATATGCTGTTTCCGATGTAGTCCGATCCATGTTCTCAACCTGCAATTGGACTTTTTTACTGGTATTCCCCGTTTTTGAGACTACCAATTTTACAATATGATCCTCATCTAGCCCATACCAAACACCTGCTTGTTGAGAATTATTTCCGGCACTAACCGAAAAATCCGGATTCTCAAGAGTTGTAGATACACTAAATACGGTTGAAGGCACCGGCAACCCAACTCCCAAGGCATTCATTTGTGAATTGGTCTCTGTACTACTGGGTGTACCCTGAGAAGGCAACTGACTGTAAAAAATACCTTTGGTACTTGTTATTGAAAGTCCAGAAGCATCTCGTACTACAAGACTGGGGGCGTATCCCGGTATATTTTCATCTGCGATGGCATCATCTGAAGCCAACCTGACACTAGGCTCTAAAACCATGGTAAAACCTGAATCCGATAGCTTTCCATTCGTTGTCGTGAAATCTAGAGATAAGGGTAGTGAAGTTTCCAATTGATCACAGGGCAATGCACTTAATGGGCTACAAGGTTGAACTTCAACCACATCGTCAACATTGACCGTGATTTGGGCAGAAACCGCATTCACACCATCCCCTACCTCTACCGTAAGTATGTACTGAGGCACAGTTTCGGCATCTAATGGAATTAAAGTAGTTAGTTCCCCACTATTAGGATCTATAGCAAAGGTCCCGTTATCGTTCCCTGAAGTAATAGCGTACGTTAAAGGGTCCGAATCAACATCCGATGCCTGTACGTAACCTATAGAAGTTCCCACTGAAACGTCCTCCGCAATGCCGAATATCTGATCCTCCACAACAGGAGCTATATTCAACACTTCGGTTACGACCACATCATAATCTGAAGCAAGGCGTACACCTCCAATTTTGGCATCATTAGTACCAACAGAACTAAGAAATAAACGATCAATTTTTGGAGTTCCTACTACAGTATGAGATCCTGCAGAAGTCCATACCGTCTGAGTTAAATCGAGTTTTGGATCTATAGTCCATGAATAACTAATGGCTCCTATTCCATCCCATTCGCCTTTTACCACAAACTGGAATGTCTTATCGGAATCTACGGGTATATTTCCGTTATTGGAAGCAGGACCGCCCAATCCTATTCTTGCCATAAGACCACCGCTGCCATTGCTAGCTACCTGTTCTCTTACCCATTGATCTCCGGCCACATCATCTGCGATGCGAATAGCCGTACGAACCCTATTGCTTACGCTACCCACTTTAAAATAGGTGCTAAAATAAAACGGCTGATCGGCCTCCAATGTTACTGGAGCATCAGTTAAAGGAATCAAATCGTGGGTATGTGGACCATTGGAAAAATCAAGGGAATGGGTTAAGTTAGGACTGATGGCCTCGTCCAAAACCGGAATAGCCACATCACCGGGCTTCTCCTTAAGCCATTGCGTGGGTGCAACCTCATGTAAATTACCTAAAGTATATGCATCAAAATCATCCAAAAATGAAAATGATGAAGGCGCTGCGGGCGTAGCCGTCAACTCTATATCCAATAGGGCCGGAACAAAACCTTTTGCCGTAGCAATAACCCTTGCACTATGAACATCACCTTCCAAAAGAGAGGTTCCGTCCAAAACAAAATCATAAGATCCTACATCAGTTTTTTCCGGAACAGTGAGCCAATCATTACTAATTGTTTCATTTATATTATCATCAATTACCAACCCTATGTTAACTGCTCCGGCACCCGCCAATAAAGCAGAAAATTCTGTATTTGCCCCTGCTTCCACGGATTGATTTGTAATAGCCGGAGTAAAGTTCAATAAGCCGTTTACGGGACTTTCTGTTGATTCCACAACATCAATATGTGTGATTTTTGAATTGAACCCTCCAGTTCCATCAATGGTCAACAGGCCGTCCAACACCTCTATTATCATAGAAGAGGTACGCACTTCTTGTTCTACAGGAGCAAAAGCGGCAATTATAGAATACCCTTCAACAGTGGCACTATGCCTACTATCCGTATTTCCGGTAGCCTTATCCCCAAGACCAATGGTTACCTCATAGGTGCCATTGGGAACTTCTATTTCCCAAAATAGTTCGTTCTTTCGAGGTTGACCATTGCCCCAGCCAGCAATATTATCGCCCTGAAAATGGACCAAGGTCCCTTCTAATTTTTCCTGAAATGAGGCTGCATTATAATTGGATATGTTTCCAAGGCGCATACGACCAACTCCACTGGAATTCCCCGCAACGTCATCCGAAGCATCAAAAGGATTACCTGAAGACGCTAGTTTCCAACCATAATTATAGCTATTTCCGTTTAGGGTCACAGCAGCATTACCAAAGGCTTTACCATAATCAGCCAAATACCCCGCTGGCGGAATTGTAGGTGTAGTAGGATTGGTAGGGTTATTCTGAAAATTAACATGTGCCTCAAAAGGAAGCTCTTCCTTAACCACTATCACCGACCAATCCTGAGTAGTAACACCATCTTCTGCCGTTACAGAATAAGTAACAGGACCATTACTAAAATCAGAGAACTCGCCGGATGCCGGAATACTTGCCGCTCCTGAGGAAAGTGTAATCTGAGGAGCCAAGGCGGTTAAATCTGAAGTACTTTCTACTTCTATGTTTACGGTATGTGCCCCTGCATCTATAACCGCGTCCCCAATTTCAGACCCCAGCACAAAAGTTAAAATATCCGTTTCCGAACTGGCCGCAACAATCTCTTCAACTGAAAAATCATCATACGAAACCACCATACTTCCAGAAGTAGCGCGTCTTGTTGATGTCATGATTCCTGCGTAGGTCAAAGCTTCTGTAGCCGTATCCGCGTCGTGGTCAGCACCAATTAAAAATGAATTTGGCGCAGTCATAGAATCAGTTGCCCCTGTTACTTGGAGCATTTCTCCTCCGTCTAGGCTGTAATAGCCTCTTACAGAATTATCCGATGGATCAACTACTAGTTTGAACTCAATAGAAGTTACTGTACCGCTCAAAAAATTAGAGGTGTTATACTCTTCTAAAATTAAATTAGCTGAATTTCCAGGATTCGTTTGTTCCAAGAGCATTTGTATTTTTTGCTCTGTGGCCGAGTTTTTTACAACCACCAATTTGACGAAGTTGTTTTCGTTCAATCCCAACCATATACCAGCTTGTTGTGATTTGTTACCTGCTGTACTGGTAAAGTCTGGTTGAATCATGGTAGCTGAAACTTTAACAGGATTAGCTCCTATTGAAAAGCCGGTACCAAGGGCATTCATCTGAGAATTAGTTAAGGTACTTTGTGGAGACCCAGAAGGTTGACTATAATTTATCCCATTAGTAGCCATAACGTTCAACCTACCTCCAACAATAGAAAGATTGTTGAGCAAGAGGCCGGTTACGTTTGGATCTGCGTCTAAATTATCAGCAGCCAATCTAGAAGAGGGAGGGTCCACCATGGTAAATCCCGTGTTAAGTATTCCCGCCTCAGAACCATTAAAAGTTAGGTTAAATGGTAGTTCAGAAGCTATTTCTGTGCAGTTCAATGTACTTATGGGAAAACATGATGTTTGTCCAAAACAAAAAGTTGTAAAAAGAACCAATACGGTTAGGATAGTAATTTTTTTCATACGCGAATGTATAAGGCTGGCTTGGTGTTAATAATTTGATTGTAAATCAGGAAAGTTTCTTTATTAAGGGGGAGAAAAATGATTGGGGGAGAGAAATGAGTATAACTACTCGTCCGGCCTATGGACCGGATAAAATTAATGGGGGAAGATACTAGGGTAATCGGTAACGTTCCAAAATGACAAAAAACGTCATTCCAGACACTTGGTTCGGTGTGCTTCATTTTTAATAGGTTGGTTTGGTCAAACAACTACTAAAATCCAAGAAAAGCGAGTAAAATTACAGTAAGAATTTGTGGGGTTAATTTTATTAAACCTAAGAAATCTATTTTGATAATAGAGTTCCGGAAAATTTAAAATAGCTGTTCTACCATATTTATCGATGAAATACACTATAACGTTTTCGCTTTCATAAAAAACCACTTGAAAAAATATGAAAAACACAGATTTTTTACACTTCCAGGAAAAAATTCGCAGCTCTAAAACTTCAGTATTTCTTTTTAGAAATGATAACATTTGCCTTTTTATATAGATATTTTTGAAAAAGGTGAAATCTATATTTTCAAAAAGTTGACAGAATCATTTTAAATTAATAAACAAAATCCTACCGCTCATCGAAAAAATCAATGTAATTCATAATTATTAACGTTATCCTCTATACCTCGAAATCATTATATTAACAATATTAGGCTAAGATTAGTTTTAGCCTTCATCTTAATTTATAGCAATATGGCCTCGAACTCTACACAAACATCAATCAATTTACAACAACCCAAATTTGAGCACTCAACAGAAAAATTGATTACAAAACTTCAACAAATAAAACTCAGATTTCAATCTAATTACTATGGTAATTCCGATGGCAGAAAGTATGAGAAAGCCCGTAATTTTAATATTAAATTGAGCAACATTATTTTTGAGGCAAATACATTGGCCTCAAAGCTAGATTTAGTTCCCAAAAGAGGGTATCTAAGCATACAATCGGAAATTCAACAACTAGAAAAGGATTTGAACGAGCTTATTTAAAAGAAAGCGTTCCTAGGCTTTCTTTTGCCTATATTTATATCATACTTAATATCTATATGAGAAAAAGGCTCTACAAAATTGGTGGATTACTTATTATAGTCCTTTTTCTCTTTATCTTGTTATGTGACTACATAATAAGTTCATCTGCAGAAGGCAAGACCTTTTCGGATTCAAATGAAATCACTAAAAACAGGGTCGGGTTGGTACTAGGAACTTCTAAAAAATTGATTGGAGGTCTTCCCAACCCGTACTATACTTACCGCATAAAAGCTACGGTTGAGCTTTATAATGCCCAAAAAATTGACTTTGTATTGGTAAGCGGCGATAACGGTACTCGCTATTACAACGAACCCAATACGTTCAAAAAAGATTTAATGGCCAACGGAATACCTCCTGAAAAAATATTTCTGGACTTTGCCGGATTTAGAACTTTGGATTCAATGGTTCGTGCCAAAGAAGTATTCGGATTAGATAACGTTACTGTTATATCTCAAGAATTCCACAACCAAAGAGCCATTTACTTGGCCGAGAAAAAGGGGTTAAAGGCTATTGGCTACAACGCAACAGGCATTAGTGGCAAAGAAGGTCTAAAAGTTCACCTACGGGAATATCTAGCGCGAGTTAAGGTATTTCTAGATTTACTTTTCAACACACAACCCAAGTTTTTTGGCGAACGTGTTGAAATAAAATAAACCTCCCTTTCATTTAAAAAACCTATTTTGGTTGCCTAAATTCATTTTAAGGTGTCAAAATTAAAAGTGCTTTTAAAAAATCTTGGACCGGGTCTGCTGTTTGCCAGTATGGCAATAGGCACGTCTCACTTGGTTCTTTCTACAAAAGCTGGCGCCCAATACGGATGGGTAATGGCGATTCCTATTCTCTTGGCCAACATTTTTAAATATCCTTTTTTTGAGTTTGGGGTGCGCTACACCAATGTTACAGGAAAAACGCTTACGGAAGGTTACCTCAACCGAGGTAGAGGTTATTTGCGGTTTTATGCCATTATTACCCTAATAACCACTTTTACCATTCTAGCAGCCTTATATACGGTAACCGCTGGGTTGTTCATTAACCTTTTTCATATATCTGAAACTTACATTAATTTTATTTCTCTTGCCCTTTTTGCTTTTATCAGTCTCTTACTTATTATTGGCAAATATAGATTTATGGAGGTATCCCTGAAATTTGTGGTTTCCATTTTATTCCTTGCCCTTTTGGTCACCACGATTGTTGTTCTGCTCAAAGGCCCCGTAGTACCGGTTTCAGACTTTACCTCACCACCTATTTTTGATAGCATGGGAATTCTTTTTCTCATTAGTTTAATGGGGTGGATGCCCACTACAGTAGAGGCTTCTAGCTGGGTAAGCCTATGGAGTGTAGAAAAATGGAAGACCCAACCCAAACCTTCCTTAAGGGAATCTCTACAGGAATTTAAGGTGGGGTATTTTACCACATCGTTATTGGCAATTTTCTTTCTGATAATCGGATGTATGACCCTCTATGGCACCAACACTGCGTTAAGTGGAAATGCAGTAACCTTCGCGGATCAAATCGTACAATTATTCACTACCCATATTGGACCATGGGCCTATATTCTTATTGGCATATCTGCCTTCGCAACCATGTTCAGTACGTGTATGACAGCACATGACGCCTTGGCCAGGGTTAGCTTAGATATAATAGACCTGCTATTTTCTAACTTGAAATTGTCCGGAAATAAACGGATTTTCGCATTTGGCGTACTTGCCTTGGCATCTATAAACTTTACCGTTGTAAGCGTCTTTAAATCCAACATGGGGCAATTAGTGGCCTTGGCAACTTTTGTTTCCTTTGTTGTAGCACCTATTGTAGGGTATATGAATTTAAAAAATGTAATGAGCGAAGAAATACCGGAAGCCAACAAACCGAATAAACCATTGCAACTACTGACCTACTTAGGTATTCTCTTTCTATCGCTCTTTTCCGTATACTACTTGTATATTGTAGTTCTCAATTAACCGTAGTAACCAAGCTTACTTACTTAGTTCCTCATAATTCTCGATAACAAATAGCGTTCTAAGGTTTTGCTTATGTAAAAAGTCTAAACAGTACACACCATTTGTACAATTATTGGTAATTTTTTCCTCGCCATAACCAACTGCCTTGGTGATGTTTTCATTTGGCACTCCGTTCGCCAATAAATAAGCTTTTATTGCTGCAGAACGTTTTTCAGATATACGTTTGTTAGAACTGCTACCTCCTCTACTATCCGTATGGGTCTCTATTGAAATTTTAAGTTTAGGGAATTTTTT
Organism: Zobellia sp. B3R18; assembly: GCF_018860715.1. Lineage (NCBI taxonomy): Bacteria > Pseudomonadati > Bacteroidota > Flavobacteriia > Flavobacteriales > Flavobacteriaceae > Zobellia > Zobellia sp. B3R18. The sequence goes on from NZ_JAHKQG010000011.1 coordinate 314,641, forward strand.
TATGGCATCTACTACCTTGTCCAATTCCGGTGTCATGGCCAAGGTTACATTACTCTTGCCTGTCTCAAAATAGAAATTATTCAGGCTTAGCACATTCTTTCCTTCTTTCTCCCTAACAATATCCTCTAAAGAGACCAACTGTATTTGAGATGGCGCCTTCTGTAATTCTTCTAATTCCTTTGGATTGTATTTCTCTTTAAATGTTGAATAACCATCTTTGGAAATCTCCATGGAAACCACATCTGTATAGGGTATCTCTACTTGATAGGCACCATTGGCATTAGTAACCATTTGACTGAGTACAGCACCATCCTTATCAAAAACCGTTACGCCCACATTAGCTATAGGGGTATCGTATGGAGGTTTCACTACCGTACCCTTAAATATAAGTGTGCGTGGCCCTGGTTTACTTGCTATCTTAAAGCCGTAAATATCATCATTACCTTTACCTCCTGGTCTATTAGACGAAAAATATCCCATTAGCTCATGTCCTTCGCTTGGGCGAATGATAAAGCCAAATTCATCATATTTTGTATTGATTCCTTCTCCTAGATTCACAGGAATACTTAAGGTGTTATCTGGCTGAATATTACTTCGGTATACATCCATACCCCCATGTCCATAAAAAACATCGGAAGAAAAAAAGAGGCTATTATCGTAGACAAAAGGAGCAATTTCATTTCCAGGAGTATTGACTCTAGGCCCCATGTTGATGGGTTCGGACATAACCTGACCGTTATTGGTTACAACATAATAAAGGTCGGTTCCCCCATAACTATCATCAAAATTTGCCGCAAAATATAATCTTTCGCTTGCGGCATCGTAGAAAGGATAGTAAAAAGACGTACTTAAGTCTTTTAGCAAAAACCGAAAAAGTCCGCCTTCATAGGCCATACCAATTGCCAGTGCATTTTTTCCTTTCTCATCAAACGAAAGTTGTTTTCCGTTAGCATTGGAAAGCACATAGTACGTTCCTCCTGTAATACTGGAGTAGAAAGGTGTAGATTTATGAAAAGGGGAATCTGGCACGCCTTTGTATACATTAACATTGCTGATGTTTCCACCCTTTTCTATATCGGCCTCATAAATATCCAAGTACGACTCACCAGATGGCCCATAAATACGTTTTGACTTGTTCTTTCTACCACTACTAAACAGCAACTTGTCTTCGTGAAAAGCGGGTGAAAAATCGGAAAATTCACTATTACCGTTCAATGTAAAAATAAAGAACCCTGCAGATTCCGTTTCCTTGTTATCCTGTAGTAAATAATTGAAATCCGCATTTTCTACCAATTCACTTTCAAGAACATTGCTTTTGGACTTCAAAAAGGCCTTTACTCTTTCCTGTTCCGAGATTTTAGCCAAGCTCTGCAACATCTTATTAAACCGATGTGCAGACATGATAGTATCGTTCTTATTAATATCTAAATATAATTTAGATGCTTTATTATATTCTCCCGTTTTAAAATAGGAATCGGCCAAATTCAAGAGCTGATAGTTGGTAATGAACTTACCCTCTTGCATTTGTTTGTTATATTCTAAAATAGCATCTTCATACGCATAACTATAAAAATACTTATCGCCCTTAGATGTCATTTCTTGACCGAACGAAGGTGCCACGGTCAACGTAAAAAGTAATATGAAGATTTTGAATTTCATAGTCTAATATTAGAAAAATCTTGGCGTATCTATTTGTTTTGGTTTTCCTTTTAAGCTCTTGTTGCTTCCTCCGGAACCATCACCTTTACCCAAAAAGAACTTAAGAATAACTTCATGGGAACCACTACTAAACTCTCCTAGTGGGTTTGTGTTGTAATCATAAGAATAACCAATAAAGCTACCGCTCGTAATCTGAAAGCCAACTAAACCGCTAACGGCACTCCCCAAACGATAGGATGCGCCCATTGTAAACCGATCATTAAACAAAAAGTTAGCACTAAGATTGGTGTTCAATGGAGCTCCGTTAATATAATTCAATAAAAAAGCGGGTTTGAACTTTAATGTCTCCGAAACATCAAAAACGTATCCCCCAATAAAATTGAATTGCATTTTATCCTCTATAATCGTAGCAACATCATCATTATAGATTCCATCAGTTAAAAAGTTGGGAATAGACGCTCCTAAATACCAAATATCATCTTCATACAAGAAGAAACCAGCCCCAATAGTCGGGTAGAATTTTGAAATGGTCTCACGCCCTAAAATAGGTTCTCCGGGGTTTTCGAACGTACCCTTTGAAAAATCTACGTTTAAGAATGAACCACCGGCATCCATACCAAAAGAAAGCTTTGCTTTATCCGATACATTAAATTGATAGGAATAAGCCAATTCTACATATGTCTGAGTTGATGGCCCCAATTGGTCGCTTATAATATTGAACCCCATACCTGTTCTTTCATTAGCAAATGGTATGTTGGTACCTAAGCGAATCGTACGGGGAGACCCATCTACATCTAACCATTGAGCCCTATAGGCAGCTGCTATTTCAGGATTCTGAACCGACCCCACATAACCAGGGTTGAAGCTACCAATATTGTACATATACTGCGTATACTGTGGTTCTTTTTGGGCAAAACCGTTTGCCGAAATGAACAATACACCTATAGCAAAGCAGATGTAACCGTAAAAGGATTTTAATGTTCTATACTGCATCATCCAAATTATCTTATGAGCTGTATCCAGCCTTTTTTAGTGGTATTGGTATCAAAACCTTCTACATCTTCTGGTAAAGTTAGATTTAAGACGTAAAAATAGGTGCCGTCTGGAGCCTCTTTACCTTCCCACATTCCGTCCCAAATAATTTCCTCGGTCATCTGATTTCCCTCGAAAACCACCTTTCCGTATCTATTGAAAATTTTAATATCGTAAACAAGGTCTATTGGGGTCGACTCATGTTCCTTATTTATTTTAAGAACATCATTTGTACCGTCATTATTTGGTGAGAATTGATTAAAAATGATTCCTAATTCTGCCTCGGTCTTTTCCCAAATTTTGACGTCTACAGTAGCTCTATTGTTATCATACTTACCTTCACTATCTGTGGGAGAGGAACGAATAATTTCTGCTGTGTTTTGAAAATCATCCACGACTGGAAATTGCACTCTAATTTCAAGTGTAGCAACTTCATTTTTAATCAGTTCCGGTATCAACCAAAGTCCTGTTTCAGGAGTATAGTCTCCTTTATCAGCTACTCCACTTATGAAAACAAAGTCACTATCTTTTATCGAAGATATAGAATCAAGAACCTGAATATTAGAAATCGCATCTTCATTCGATTTATTCGTAACTTTTATGGTGAAAATAACTTCCTGTCCAACCAATGGGTTGACTCTGCTTAAATCATTATAAGGATGTTGAATTCCCAAAGTATCGTCTTCTTTTACGATTCTTGCAAACTTTTCCAATACCAAATCAATACCCTCGGGCAAATCAATATTTAAAGTCACCTCTGAGCTGTCATTTTCCGGATTTTCATCAACGGGAAAAGACTGCAACAATTCCGCAACATTCGTATATGGTCCGCCATCTAGAACATCAACAGTTATACTTAAAGTTACCGTTCCATTAGCCGGAATCTCAGCAATTGTCCACTCACCAGTAGCTACTATATAACTTCCTTCGGTAGCAGTATGTGATTTATACTCAAAGCCGGTTTCTAGCATTTCACCAATAGTAACATTTCTCGCGACCCTATCGGACAAATTATTTACCGCTATGGAAAAAATAACCTCATCTCCCGCTATGGCTTCGGCCTTATCAACCGTTTTTACAACCTGAAGATCTATTGGCGTAGGATCACAATTTCCATTATTGATATCGGGATCACAGGCATCTAGAGGATTGGTACCGTCTGCCTCCTCTTGACCATCGGTAATTCCATCTCCATCCGAATCACAAAGTCCGTTGGAGTTATCCGGTATACAGGCATTATTGTTGGCTGGATCTAACTGATCCACAACACCATCCAAATCGGCATCACCTTCGTTAAAACCATCAGCATCAGCATCTAAAACATTAGATTCCAAAGCATCTATAATACCATCACCATCTTCATCTAAAGGGTTGTCAAAATCATCACCTACTTCGTCCCCGTCGTTTATTCCATCACCATCTGTATCAGGATTTTTCGGATCGGTTTCCAAGATAGATTCTATTCCACCTAACAATCCATCTCCATCTTCATCCGTATCGCAACTGCTCACTGAAATTGTAACCTCAGCTGTTTCATTTTCACAAGGAGCCTGAGCATCTGTTGTTGTATAAGTGAACACATAGTCTCCTTCTGGCAAACCTTGAAAGTCAACGACATTATCTTCATTTATTGATACACTTGCAGAGGCGGTAGACCAAACACCTTCACTTACAGTTTCCCCATCTATAAAAGTCCTGTCCAAATCTAAAGTAGTAGTACCGAACCTATCATCGTTACAGGAAGATGCTTTTTGAGGATTACCCGCTGTCACCAAAGGAAAAACAACTGCCTCAACCTGTATTCTAGGTGATGACACACATCCGTTAGCTTCTGCCTCTACAAAATACGTAGTTGTACGTTGCAAATTATTAACGGCAAAATTAGCTCCAGTGCCCACGGGAGCACCTCCTTCTGCCCGTGTATACCAATTAATAGAGGCATCCTGCGTTGCTCTTGCACTCAGCACCACTCTTCCTGGCCCGCACCTACTATCTCCTGATGGATTCCCAAGAATTTCAGGTGTTTCACTCTGTGTTAATGGGACTTCTAGTGAAGGGCCTGGACACTCTTCAACTTCATCATAATAATAGGCATAATAAACACCTTGCTGTGGATCGTTTATTCGATTTGCTGGAACAGGGCTCTCTACCAATTTTTCGGGATCTAAAGCCCATCGTAAAACAGTACCAGCCGGAGGGGTTCCTAATATATAATCATTTAAAGAAGTAGTAATATCATCACAAAAGGTTCTTTGGACAGATGTATCTAAACTTGGCGCTACTTTAGCGGCGCAATTATTGCAGTCTTCAACTTTAATAGTTACCGATTTAGATTCGTTAACACAGGGATTTACAGCTCCAGTAGTTGTATACGTAAACACATAATTCCCAACCGGCTGCCCTTCAAAATTAACAACATTACCTGGCCCAATTGTTGGTGTAGCACCACCAGGAACTGTACCAACCGTCCAAGCACCTGGACCCTGTCCTGCAATTATATCATCAAGGTCTAAACTGTTGTCTCCAAAACTATCATCGGTATTATTACATAAAATACCAGGATTTGTAATAGTACCTGCAGATGGCGGGATATTAAAAGTTATGGTAACAGGGCTACTGGCCGTAAAACAAGAATTATCATCCGCCCAATAAACGGCATGATACGTTCCCGTGGCAGATATGTTAGGGTTAGGCAATAAAGCTCCTACCGTAGTTGGATTTGCATTATTACTCCATCGTAATGAACTACCGGCCGGAGCGCTTCCTACACCGCCAAGAACATACGTGTTCAAATTAACTGTTCCTCCCGGAGCACTACAAACCGTATTTGCTCTTGCATTTATTTCTGGTGCGGTATCTCCTGCCACACAATCATCATCAATAATTGTTACCGTGCGTTGCGCTACAGGCATTTGAGTGTACGAAAATTGTGTAGTGTTACTTGGATTCCCGAGTGTTAAGATTATAGTTTCGTTGGCTTCAGGGTCCGTATCAGGGGTAGGGTCCACAACTATTGTCTGCGGGGCATTCCCGCCATTAGGAAAAACCAATTGACCACTTGCAGGACCAGGAGCCGTATAATCCGTACCGTATGTTGCTGTACCTTGATTTGCTCCCGCCGCATTAAAATTATAGGGAACGGTAACGGCCGCTCCTGTGGCATTTACCTTATCAAGAGAAAGCGTATAGGTTGCGGTAGCCGCACCATCTTCAGCTAATGTAGCGGGCGTTCTGCTCAAGGCAAACGCACCTATATCATTGTCTGCAATAGTAAAACTAATATTATTTAAGGTCGGATGCCGTATCCCTCCATTTGAGACATCTATAATCTCAATATCTATTGTTTCATCAAGTTCAATTAAATCATCGTCAAGGATATCTATATTGACAGTTTCTTCGGGATTCAGGCTATTTAGAGTATATGAAAATTTAACAGTATCGTCTTCGAACAGACCAGAATTGGCGTCGATATAATCAATACCATTAGTAGCCGACCCGGTAATTTGTATGGTTACAATATTACCTAAGACATTTGAACCACTTCTCGTAAGCGTAAACGAGGTACCTGTACCTGCTTCAGAAGGATTCGCAGCTGAACGTGTAATTGATATCACTTGAGCATTAGCTCCAAAGCCAACACCTAAAAATAAAAGCAACAATAGAACGGTTTTGCCATGTGCTCTCAAACTACGGGCAAAGCGAGCTTTTTTCTTTTTCAATTTCATAACTGTCCTTTGAACAAAAATTCAATTCACAGCAAATAAAGTAGGTCCTGGCTAAATGGGCATCAATATTACTAAAAAAATCATCCACAACCGTAAATTTGGGGTTAAATCAAGGTTTAATGGATGAACTACATCATATACGGATGAAACATCAACTTGGGATATCTGCCGACTGACTTTCTGCTCCTGGAGCGATTTTTCTAACCAACCCTTGCAACACTTTACCTGGACCAACCTCTATGAACAGGGAGGCTCCATCGCTTACCATATTCTGCACACTTTGTGTCCATTTTACGGGAGCGGTCAATTGTGAAATAAGGTTCTTTTGAATTTCAGTGGAGTTACTTACCGCTACGGTAGTAACATTTTGATAAACAGGATATTTTGGCGTTGCAAAAGTGGTATTTTCTATTGCCGATGCCAATTCTTCTCGTGCAGGCTCCATTAGTGGCGAATGAAATGCACCTCCTACAGGAAGTACCAAAGCTCTTCTTGCTCCTGCTTCTTTCATACTTACACAGGCTGTTTCTATGGCTTCTACCTCTCCGGAAATCACCAATTGACCTGGGCAGTTGTAATTAGCGGCAACTACAACACCCGGTGTTTCTGCACATATTTTTTCTACTATAGCATCTTCCAACCCTAAAACGGCCGCCATAGTACTCGGTTTAAGTTCACACGCTTTTTGCATGGCCAAAGCACGTTGTGAAACCAATTTTAATCCATCTTCAAAACCTAGCGTTCCGTTGGCTACCAAAGCAGAAAACTCTCCCAAAGAATGACCGGCAACCATATCCGGCTTAAAACTGTCACCCATTACCTTACTAAGAATTACCGAATGTAAAAAAATAGCCGGCTGGGTAACTTTGGTCTGTTTTAGGTCTTCCGGGGTACCTTGAAACATAATATCGGTAATGGAAAAACCAAGGATTTCATTTGCCTGCTCAAACAGTTCTTGGGCCAGTGGATATTTTTCATAAAGGTCCAAGCCCATACCTACAAACTGTGCTCCTTGTCCGGGAAATATATATGCGTTCATTCTTTTTTATTTTTTAGTGCGTGCAAAAATAGCAAATTAAGTATAAGTCCCAAGTACAGAGCACTGTTCTTACTCCTTAAACCAACTACTGTACAATACATAATTATTGGCTATACGGTCTATTTCCCCTGAACTCAGTTCCGGACTAATGTCCTTAATCTTTTTTGCGGGTGTACCCGCAAATACACTTCCCGAGGGAATATGCGTGCCTTTTGTAACCACAGCTCCTGCCGCTATAATACTATTGCTCTCTACAATACAATCATCCATAATGATACTTCCCATACCTACAAGCACATTATCTTTTAAAGTACACCCGTGAACAATGGCGTTATGACCAATTGAAACGTTATTGCCAATTGTTGTTGGCGATTTTTGATAAGTACAGTGCACTATAGCTCCATCCTGTACATTAACCTTATTACCCATTTTTATAAAATGCACGTCTCCCCTAAGGACGGCATTATACCAAATACTACATTGGTCTCCCATAGTTACATCACCAACAATGGTTGCATTCTCGGCAATAAAACAGTCCGTTCCAAATTGTGGGATTTTCCCTTTTATCGTTTTTATCATTTTAATTTGCTTTACCCTAATTCTATATGTTCTAAAAATATGCCAAAAACTCTTTTTTCTTAGAGGCCGAAACCAATAACTCTTTTCCGTTTGAAACTACCACACTACCTCCCTTTCCCTTTCTATATTTTACTACCTCGTTAACATTTACCAAGTACGATTTATGAATGCGGGCAAATGAAAAACCGGCCAAAGCATCTTCAAAATACTTTAAGGTCTTACTGACCAAAATCTTTCTATTCTCTAAATAGATTTCGGTATAATTATCATCGGCTTTGCAATAGAGAATATCAGCAACATTTAGCACCTGAAAACCGTCTTGCTGCGGGAGGGTTATTTTCCCTTCTACGGATTTCAATTTAGGTTGTAATACCGTATCCGTCAGTTCAATTTCTTTTTGTTTAATTTCTTGAACGTATTCCACCGCCTTTATCAATTCATCAATGTTTATGGGCTTCATAAGATAATAGGCCGCATGGCTGTTCAAGGCATCCATGGCATATTGGTTGTAGGCTGTTACAAATACAGTCTCAAACGTACGGTTAGGTAACTCGTCCAGTAAATCAAAGGCATTGCCAAAAGGCATTTCAACATCTAAGAACACAAGGTCCAATTCATGCTTTTGTATAAGCTCCAATCCTTCTTGAATAGATGCAGCCTCCCCAACCAAATTGACATCAGCACAATATTTCCCTAAATAGTTCCGTAATATTTCACGGCTATTGGCTTCGTCCTCTACAAGTATGGCGTTTAATTTCATATTGGAATTTTAATTGAAAAAGCAGCTTATCAATCTTTTCGTAAAACGAATACCACCTTAGTTCCCGAACCCTCTTTGGTAAGGTCAGAAATAGCAACATCTACCTTATTTTTATACATATCGTTCAGAATGGCAATACGTTTTTTGATGTTTCCCATTCCTTTGGATTTTTGTTTCTTCTGGTTCTGTGTCTTTAGTTGCGATGATTTTTTTCTACCTATCCCATTATCAGCAATGGTTATTTCTAGGGATGTTGTCCCTTTCGGTTTTACATCAATTTTTAAAAGCCCCTTTTCATCTTTATATCTAAGCCCATGCCAAATAGCATTTTCTATATAAGGCTGAAGCAACATAGGCGGAATTTCAAAAGCCGAAACATCTAACCCCTTATCTACATTTAACTCATAACTGAACTTATCCGGAAAACGGGAATGCTCCAACTTTACGTAAAGCTCCAACAGTTCCAATTCCTTGGTCAGGGGAATAAAATCTTCTTCGGAATTTTCCAAAACCGAACGCATTAAGGTTGAAAATTCACTTAAAAACCTATTGGCACTACGCTCATCACTCTTTGCGATGTAATTATTGACCGAATTAAGGGCGTTAAAAATAAAATGCGGATTCATCTGCGAACGCAGGGATTTCAATGCCAAGAGATTGTTCGCTAGTTTTTGTTGTTGATTGCTACGGTAAAAGAAAAATGCGGCCAGACCCAACAAAATCATCCCGAATATCAGGGAATAGATAATCCACTTTTGGCGCTTATTACTCTCTTGAATAAGCTGCTGGCCCGTTACCGCTAAGTCATATTTGCTTTGAGACAACTCCCTCTCTTGCTCCAAACCAGAAATACGATTTTGCTTAGAGGCAATTTCACGATTAAAACGCGCCGCCCTAGAAATTTCTTGTTCCTTTTGCACGTATAGACTATCTACCAAGGATACATAATTACGATAGCTCTCAAAAGCCTTTGGATAATCTCCTTTATATTCAAATACCTCGGAAAGCTTGCGTGTGGCATCTTTTTGCACCACTAGGTCATTCTCTGAACCCGCCTCTTCTATACTCTCTTTAAGATACGGAATAGCCTCATCATACTTGTCTTGAGCAATGTATGCATTGGCAATTTTGTAATTGATGCGTTGCGAGGTAATAGAATCAAAATCCCCTCGGGCCTCTTTTTTAGTTGTTCTTCCCTTAGGTAGGGTCTTTAGTTCGTTAAGGCTTTTTTTACGAAGTTCTATTTCTGCACCATATTGACTTTTTTGATTGTAGAAATCGGCTACTTTTTCTTTTTCCTGTACTGCTCGCTTGGGCTCCAGACCTTCGGTTAATTGCAAGGAACTATTGTAGTACGCACCTGCCTCAACCAACTTATCATCTTGAGCGTACGTATCGGCAATTTTTGAATTTAAATCGGCTACTTTTGGAGATATCTGGTTCTTTCTAGCCACGATTAACCCTTCCTCATAAAAGGCTACGGCTTTATCTGCCAAACCTAATCCACGGTAAGCATCGCCCAAGTTTTCGTTCAAGGTCACCTTTTGATCGGGCTTAAGGTTTTCTATTTTCAGTAAAGGCTGCAGTTCTTTTTCCGCTTCAGAAAATTGTTTGTTCAAAATATAGGCTTCACCCAAGAGCAAGGTGGTCCGGGTAGATTTGTGGGCTTCCAGAGCATCCTTATAGTTGGTAATGGCCAGGTCATATTGTTTATGATATTGATATACTTCACCCAGAGCGACCAATGATTCCGAAAGCGATTTTTTATCAGCTTGCTTCCCAAGAACGGCAATGGAATTGGTGATATAATCTATGCTTCTTTTAATATCACTTTGCTTGTAGGAGTTGGCAGAATCCAAATATACTTTATGAAGACTACTTTGCGGCTGAGCCATTTTGCTACTGCGCACCTCTTTTTGCGCCCAAGAGTTCATTGTGGAGCACCCAATAAAAAGGAAAAACAATATGTAGCGAACTGTTTGCATTTGATTATTTGTACAACGTAAACTTAGTTGAATTATGCGTCATTAAAAAACGTCATCTGTCACTAAATGGGCGAAAAATGAATTGTTTTAAAGGCTTCACACACCCAAAAGGAACGTTCCCTCTTTCAAAAGGCCACTTCACTCAAAACAGGTTTTACAAGAATTAAGTTGCTTCTACTTTTACCTCATCAATAACACTTACAAAAACATTAATCCCCTCTTAATAGAGTTCAAAAAATTAAATTATGAAAAACATTAGACAGATTCTAGGATTGGCTTTTATGTCACTTGCTTTAACAAGCATGTACGGCTGCGAGCTAAAAACCAAAAAAGAAACAACAAAACCTGTATTGGCCCAGGTTTTCTTACCAGATACAAATGACAGGCCTAAAAGCAATACCGTTAAAATTGCCCTTTTATTGGATACTAGCAATAGTATGGATGGACTCATCAACCAAGCTAAGTCTCAACTTTGGGACATTGTAAACAAGTTCACCTATGCTAAGTGTGGCAACGAGCAACGCCCGGAATTACAAATTGCCCTTTATCAATACGGAAACGACAACCTATCCTCTAGGGAAGGGTATATTCAGCAAGTATTGAATTTTAGTGGAGACTTGGACGAGATTTCAGAAAAGCTATTCTCATTGACCACCAATGGAGGCGAAGAATATTGCGGCGAGGTTATCCACACTTCTTTAAAACAATTGAATTGGGGCGATAATCCCGATAATCTTAAAATGATTTTCATTGCAGGTAACGAGCCATTTACCCAAGGAAAATTAAACTATAAAGACGCAGTCACCAATGCCAAAGAAAAAGACATTGTGGTAAACACTATTTTCTGCGGTAATTATGAACAAGGCATAAATTCTGATTGGAAAAATGGCGCCACTTTAACCGGAGGTGAATATATAGCTATTGACCACAACAGAAAGGTAGTTCATATTGATACACCTTATGACGATGTTATTATACACTTGAATTCCAAACTAAACCAGACCTATATTTCGTACGGTGCTATGGGGAGTGTTAAAATGGAAAAACAACGTACTCAAGACTCCAACGCTTATGAACTGGAAGAAGCCGTAGCGGTAAAAAGAGCCGTAAGTAAAAGCTCCAGACTTTACAGCAACAAGAACTGGGATTTAGTTGATGCCCTAGAAGACGAGTCTTTTGATATTGCCATGCTTGAAGAAACCGAACTACCAAAGGAACTAAAAGGGAAGTCAAAAACCGAAATGGAAGCTTATGTTCAAGAAAAGAAGACCGAACGAAGTAAAATTCAAAATGAGATTCAAGAATTAAATGCTAAACGTGAAAAATTCATTGCTGAACAACAGAAAGAAGGCGAAAAAGGGGAGCTAGAAAACGCAATGTTAGAGGCTATTAAAAAGCAAGCAGCTAAGAAAAATTATAAGTGGGAAGAATAAACCTCCTACATCTTAAGGCAAAAAAGCATCCCGATATACCGGGATGCTTTTGTATTATATCTAGTTATAATTTATGACTTTACTGTGCTGCAGGACAATAACAATCGTACTTACGTTCTTTTTGACCAAAATCGTAACCTAAGGTTATTTGGTGAAATCCCCCATTATCAAAAACAACACTTCCTGATTGATAGGAATAATTATAGGACACCATAAAATTTCCAACATTAGCACCCACTATAGGCGTAAACAATTGTAATCGCTGTTCACCAAAGCTATCTGCGGTTGCAAACTGGGCGCCTTCAAAACTTCTACGGTATGAAAGTCCGCCCCAGATACGGCCAAAATCTACATCCTTATATACTTTGGCATTTAAATCTATAGATTTCTCCTCTGTAAATTCACTCATCTGAAACAAAATAGAAGGCTCTAGCTGCCATTCTTGCTTACCAAAAATGTATCCTACAGAAAATAAATACCTTCGTAAATTATCAATTACGGGCACATTTGCAGGATCCTGTCGGCCAAAACGATATAAATTACGCTTACTACTTAACAGATTGTTTACCGCAAAATGGGCGTAAAACTCCATAAAATTATAGGAGAAGCCCAAATCAACATTAAAGTAACCTTCGCTTATTTTACTACCTATCAAAGCATTATCAGGTTGTGCCGAACGAAATTCGGTTTCATCCAAGCTGCTTTGTAAATACGTTGGGCTCAATCCAAAAGATAATTGATTTAAAGTACGGCCATCTCCACCAAGCTTCAAATGATGCGCATAGGTCAATTTTACGCCGGTCTGAGCGTGATAACCATTGGCGTCATTAAAAACAATGGCTCCTACCCCACTATTACTTTCCCCAATTCTAAAATTGGCATTTATGGTCTGTAAATTGGGAGCGTCATCAACATCAAACCACTGCATTCTTGCCGTAGCCCTTATCTTTCCTCCCTCGGTAATACCGGCCATTGACGGGTAAACCAAATAATAATTATCGGATAAATAATCAAAATAAACGGGAATACCCTCTTGAGCGTTAGATTGAAATGCAAAGGATAGGCATGCAAGCAAGAGCAGTAAACGATATTTCATCTGTTTGATATAGAGGATGATTGATTGATCGGTTAAATATAAGATATAACGGATGAAATGTAACATTATTATATAGGCAATTCCATACGGACTGTTCAAAAATAGGTTGTATTTTTACAAAAATTTTGACACCATGAAGGAGTACACAATTACGGTTGTTAAAACCAACAACCCAGCGATTCTAAAATTTGAGACGAATCATTTTTTAACTAAAAACAAGAACTACGAGTTCAAGAATATAGACGAGGCCAAGAATTCACCTTTGGCACAACAGCTTTTTTATCTTCCATTTATCAAGACCGTATATATCTCAGGAAACTTTATTGGCCTAGAGCGGTATGATATTGTAGACTGGGAAGATGTAAAGGATGAAGTGGCCCAGCAATTGGTAGAGTACCTTAACGCTGGCGAGCCGGTTGTAAACGAAGTTGAGGAAACCACTAAAAAAGTAGCCATTACGGTTTATGCAGAGGTTACTCCTAACCCATCTGTAATGAAATTTGTTGCTAACAAACCTATTGTACCGGCAGCATTTGAATTCAAAAATATAGACGAGGCTAAAAATTCGGAATTGGCCAAACAACTATTTAACTTTCCATTTGTAAAGGAAGTTTTCTTTGACCTTAACTATGTTTCCGTTAGCAAATATGATGTAGCAGAGTGGGAAGATGTTACCATGCAATTGCGCGAACACATACGTGAGTACCTTGCGGATGGTAACGAGGCTATTTCCGAAAGTGCAATAGCCAGGACAAAAGAAGCTGCTCAGGATAGTTCTTCTCCAAATCAAACTGTAGTAGAATTGGATGACACTTCTCAACAAATAGTAGACATCCTAGAGGAGTATGTAAAACCTGCTGTTGCCAGCGATGGTGGAAATATTCTCTTTCAATCCTATGAAGAGGATAGTAAAACGGTAAATGTTATACTACAAGGGGCCTGTAGTGGTTGCCCTTCCTCTACCTTTACTTTAAAAAATGGAATTGAAACCATGTTGAAAAATATGATGGGAGACAAAGTAAACGAGGTAGTGGCCATTAATGGCTAATGGACTAATTTTTATAGGTTTAGAATCAAGAATCCTGTTCAATAATTTCGTAATTTGAAACGAATCATAAAAAACAGAGTATTATGGCAGTTTTAAAAGTTATAGAAGTATTGGCAAATTCCGATAAAAGTTGGGAAGATGCAGCCAAACAAGCGGTTGCCCAAGCATCTAAATCAGTAAAGAATATTAAATCCGTTTACATTAACGAGCAAAGCGCTACAGTTAAAGATGGTAAAATGGATAATTACCGAGTAAACGTAAAAATTACCTTTGAGGTAAATTAGTACGGAAACCAAAACTAAAAAAAGCGTTGTAATCCTATTACAACGCTTTTTTTTATTGCTTGAATCCCTAAGATTGGTTGTATATCAACAGAAACACAGGCTAGATACACAGTCAATTTGGGCACATATAAACAAACTATTAACGCATTTAATTTTTGCACTCCGGATTAACAATAGTTTAATTAACTGAGTTTGATTGAAGCCTTTGATTTTAGTATGTTGCTCCCTTAAAAAAATAGTACATGGAAAAATTTGCAGATTACCAAGAACATATTGATAAAGCTATAGATTGGATATGGGAGGTCTTGCCCGATGTTGTTATGGCCCTCATTATTCTGGTAGCCGGATTATGGGTGATTCGATTTTTGAATAAAATGGTCCGTAAGTTCTTCGAAAAGAAAGACTATGACCTAGCCTTAGAAAGTTTTCTACAGAGTTTTATAAGTATAGCACTCAAAGTCTTACTTTTTGTTTTGGTCATAACCCAATTGGGAGTTAAATCGTCATCACTTATCGCTATTATTGGTGCTGCCGGTCTTGCTATTGGTTTGGCCCTACAGGGTTCGCTTTCCAATTTTGCCGGTGGCGTACTTATCCTACTGTTCAAACCTTTTAAAATAGGCGATTGGATTTCAGCTCAGGGGGTTGATGGCTCCGTAAAGGAAATTACTATTTTCTACACCAAGGTAAACACCTTTGGCAACCAATTGGCTATCATACCAAATGGACAATTATCCAATAACAACGTGGTAAATTATAGTGCGATGCCAACAAGACGCGATAATATAAAGGTGGGTATTGGCTATAGCTCCAATATCAAAACCGCTAAAGATATCATGTTAGATATTTGTCAAAAAAATGAGAACGTACTTAAAGACCCCATGCCAGAAGTGTATGTAGATAGTTTGGGCGATAGCTCCGTAAATCTAACATTAAGGTTCTGGGCAGAGAATTCTGTCTTTTGGGCCGCTCACTTCTTTATAATTGAAGAAGTAAAAAGAAGGTTTGATGAAGCAGAAATTGAAATACCGTTCCCACAACGTGATGTTCATGTAAAGGGTGAATCCTTAAAAGCTTAAATCAAAGCAACAGAATTATTTCTTTTTCTGTTGAAGGATAAAATCTTTTAAATAATAAGGCTCAAAGTAGGCTACATCTTCAAATTGGCCTGCTTTGAACTTTTTATAGGACAACCGGGCCATTTCATTTGCCGAAGGTACTACGGAAGCATCAAAACTTAAATTAGTGTTTGAGAGCACGGATTTACACTTTTCGGCGCCATTACCCACCAATAGAACCTTACCTTTATTCAGGAAATCAGCAAATGAATTTTCATCAATAATTTCGGCTTCGGTGGGTCTTACCTCGTTTTTATCCTTGTCAAAAACGGATGAGTACACCTCCATACGCCGCGCATCCAATACGGGAATTACAAAATCTATTTCCTTGGAAGATACTTGCTCTGCCATACTCTCTAGAGTGGCAATTGAAATTAAAGGTATATCCAAAGCAAAACATAATCCTTTAGCCGCAGAAACCCCAATACGAAGACCCGTGTATGAACCCGGACCTTTACTGACTGCAATGGCATCTAATTCGGAAGCATCCATATTTACCTCCTTAAGCACCTCTTGAATAAAAACATGCAACTGTTCAGCATGTGAATAATTAGGCGTATCGTGCTCTTTAATCACTAAAACACGCCCCTCTTTGGCTATACTTACCGAACAATTGGTAGTAGCCGTTTCTAAGTTTAATATTATGCCCATACGGCTGCAAAGATACACGAGAAGGTTTAATTTACATACAAAAATAGACCCGCCCAGTATTACACTAAGCAGGTCTTCAGTTTTTGGTAATTGAAATCTTATTTCAACTCCAAAGGTAGTCCAAAATAGAACTCCAATACCTTAAGTCTAAAAATATAGTCGTATTTGGTACGGATCAATTCAGCTTCTGCATTATCTACCCTTGATTGTGCCTGACTAAAGTCAAAAGCATTCATAAGCCCAACATCATAACGTTCTTTTGAATAATCGTAGGCAAGACGTCTTGCATCCAAGGTTTTTTGGGCCGCATCATAGGCCTTTGAAAAACTCTTGACATCTACATATGCTTGATTGATGCTAGTCTCCAAATCCAATTTATCCTGTTCCAACTGCAATTTGGCCTTCTCAACATTAATTTTAGAGCGCTTTATATTGTTCTTTACGGCGAAACCATTAAAGATTGGAATATCCAACCTAGCTCCATAAGAAATACCGTCATTAATCCACAATTGATTTACAAAACTCTCTGCGGGAACCAGTCTTCCCGTAGCACTATCAAATCCGCCTTGATCCGAATATCTGGTATTGTAATTAAAGAAAGCCCCCAAGGTTGGGTAAATAGCGCCCTTGGCGATATCCAAATCTTTCTTGGCCAAATCTATATTGGATTGCGAAAATTTAATGTCGTTTCTAAAAGTTAAGGCCTCTGCAAAAATTTCTTTTGGTGATTTTGACTGCACCTCGGATGGAGGCACCTCAAAATCGGCATCCAAGACATCAAAATTTTCATAATCCGTTATCTGAAGCAATTGCGCCAGATTGATACGGGAAATCAACACTTGGTTCTGCGTATTTACGATTTGTTGTTCAAGGTTTGCGGCGGTTGCCTCTATTTCCAATAAATCTCCCTTGGGAATAACACCGGCATCCACCAATTCCTTAGACCTTTTTAAATCCTGTTCGGACACAGCAAACTGGGCTTCAAAAACCTTTAATGTTTCCTTATTGGAGAGTATCTGCAAATAAGCGTTGGCTACACTCAAGCGAATATCGTCCTTAAGGTCATCCAAACGGTATTGATTGGACAATGCGTTCAGTTTAGCCCGATTTAAACGGTGTAGATTTCGCAAACCGTCAAAAAGTGTCAAAGACGATGTCAACCCTCCATTGGCAGATAAAATTGTTGTGGTTACCGGCTGATTGGTGGTTGGGTCAAACGAAAGACCTGTACTACCCGTTACGCTTGCACTAGAATTCACCGCAGGTAACATTGCTCCCACCGCGTCCGATTTGTCTATTTGCGCATTTTGCAGATCCAACTCATACTGTTCTACGGAAAGGTTATTTTCAACCGCATAGTCTACACACTCCTGCAGCGTCCATTTCTTCTGTTGGGCGCTAACGGCCCCAATAGAAAATAAGAGCAGTAATGCTGTTAGTTTAAAATTCATGTTTTGATTATTTGATTATGATTGATGATTTTTACTCTTCTTTAGCTTCTTCTTCCTCTTCGTCTTCTCCTTTTTTAATAGGCTCGGTCTTGTTCCAAATCTTCACTTTGTCCGATTCTGTTAATCCCGATACGATTTCAACGTTAACCCCATCCGAAATTCCTATCTCAATATCCCTTCTTTCAAACTGCTGATCGCCAGTTTCAATCTCTACGTATGGTTTATCGGTCTTTTTATCAAACTGCAACAGCGCTTCGGGAATAACCAGTACGTCGTCTTTTTTCTCAAGAACCAATGATGCATTGGCACTATATCCAGCTCGTATAAAAATATCATCTTTTACCTCAACATCACCTTCAATCTTAAACTGTACCGCACCTGTTTCCTCTATTCCTTTAGGTGCTATAAAACGTAATTTTGCATCCAGCTCGGTTCCTTCTATTGCGCCCAAACTAATTTTTAAAGGTGTACCTACTTCCAATTTGGCAACCTCGCCTTCATCAACCTTTCCTTCAAAAATCATCTTGCTTAAATCGGCAATGGAAGCAATGGTTGTACCATCATTAAAATTGTTACTCTCAATAACCTGATCACCTTCTTCTACCGGTATTTCCAAAATAGTCCCGTCTACCGTAGCGCGTATGTTCGTATTAGCACTACTGGAACCTCCGGCCGACCCTTGACGAATAATCTGATAGTCTGCTTTTGCATTTTCAAGCTCCTGTACCGCTTGATCGTTCTGTAGCTGAAGGGTATTAAAATCCTGGCTAGAAATCACACCTTTATCGAACAAGGTCTTGTTCCTGTTGTATTCAATTTTTATATTATTAAGTGCCAGTTCGGCATTCCTTACCCTACCTCTAGATTGGTTTAGGGCCTGTTCGTTTGGCACCACCTTAATTGTTGCTATTAAATCTCCCGATTTAACCTTCTGCCCCTCCTCCAAGTATATTTTTTGGATGATACCCGAAATCTGAGGTTTTATTTCTACCTCATCCTCTGGAATTACTTTTCCAGTGGCCACGGTTTTCTTTTCTATATTAGAAATGAAAGGAGTTGACGTCTCATACGTAACAGCATCTTTACTGTTTGATTTCACGAAAAAAGCTGCGGCCCATAGGGCGCCTAATATCAAAATACCAATTAAGATATATTTTACGATTTTGTTCATTTTTTCAGATGTGTTTATTGTCTATTGGTTCCGTTGTCTTCCTATTTGTTACAAAATAGCTTGTTATTCTTCACGTAGCGCGTCAATAGGCTTAATACTAACGGCACGTTGGGCAGGTATAAGCCCAATTAAGGTTCCTAATACCACCATAATGGCCAACGCCCCTAACACATAGGGTATAGGCACTGTTGGGTTTGTATAAGGGAAATCAATATCTTTTGTTAAACTAGCAATACCCGCCAAAGTCATGGCACCCAAAATAATACCCATGATACCCGCTATGACGGTAAGAAAAACGGATTCTAAAATAATCTGGTTACGCACTTCCGCAGGTGTGGCGCCAAGCGCCCTTCGTACGCCAAGTTCCTTGGTTCTTTCCTTTACCGAAATAAGCAAAATGTTACCAATACCTATAACCCCTGCCAAAATTGTAGCAATACCAACAATAAGGGACAGAAACGTAATTCCGTTGGCAAAACCAACGATTTTATTGAACTGTTCCCCCAAATTGAACGACCCAAAAGCACGGTCATCATCCGGATGTACGTTATGCAGGTTCTTTAACAAGTCCTTTATATTCTCCTCTACTTTTATAACATCTGCATCATCATAGGCCGCAATGGAAAACCATCCTACATTTTCGCCTGTATTGTACAATTTTTTGAAGGTGGTAAAAGGAATAAAAATATCGCCATCACCACCAAAACCACCACTAGGCTCAAATTTATGGACTCCTATTACTTGAAAATATACATTGTCAATTTTAAAATATCCACCAATGGGATTCTCATCCTTATCAAACAGCTCTTTTTGTGTACGCTCACCAATTACCGCCACTTTACGGGACTGCTCAATATCCTCATCATTAATAAAACGACCGCCATCATAAATTTTCTTGGGAGCTATTTTGGTAAAAGCCGGATAATCCCCAAACAAAGAATAACTACCCGTTTTGTTCTTACGGCCAATGTTGGCAGGGGGCGACCCAAAAAATCCACGTACGTTTCGTGGGGCAATATATTCTACTTCCGGTATACGATTTTCTATCATTACCGCATCTTCGATTTTTAATTGCATCTGCCTTCCGGTCTTGTACCCCTCATTGGGCATGCTTGTGCTTTGCCCCCATACGAACATACTGTTCCTGGCAATGGTCTGGAACATGCTCTCAAAACCATTGTCCATGCCCTTGGCCGCACCGGAAAGCGCTATGTAAATAAAGATGCCCCATAAAACCCCAACAACCGTAATGACGGTCCTAATCTTGTTCTTACTGATCGAACCGAAAATCTCTTGCCATGTATTTCTATCGAATATAAAGCTCATATTATTCGTCTCTTAGGGCTACAATGGGTTTAATACGTGCGGCACGCCTTGCGGGAACATACCCTGCAATGGCACCAAAAATAATCAGTACTATAGTAGCCGAAACAGCTATACCTGTATCTATATATGGGTTGGTAATAAAAAAGTCCTTTAGCTTTTCACCCATTGAACTTAAAATGGCTACACCAACGAGCATCCCAACAAAACCGGAAACCGTAGTTATAAATACGGATTCCAATAAAATAGTTCCAATTACCGCTTTGGGCGTAGCGCCTAGTGCCTTGCGTATACCCAATTCCTTTGTTCGTTCCTTGACCACAAAGACCATAATGTTGCTGATCCCGATAATACCTGCTATAATAGTTCCAAAGGCTACGAAACCTACAATGATCTGTAATACCCTGGCAAATTGCTGATTCTGTTTTAATTGATCGGCCACATTCCTGATGAATATTCCGTTTTGATCCTTAGGATTGATGTATTTTTTTGAGCGGATAAACTTATCCAAACTCTTTTCAAAGGCCATAGCCCCTGCATAACCAATCTCCGGTTTAAACCCTACAACAATCTGATTGATCTTATCTGTGTTCTTTTCAATCAACTGTCGGGTGGTATATGGTATATATACCACGCGCTCTTCATTATCTCCTCCATCATCTTGAAAAACCCCAATAACTTTAAAAGAGCTACCGCCTACATCTATATATTTACCCATTGAATTTTTAGCCCCAAAAAGGTCTTGCTCCACCAACCTACCAATTACAGCATATTTGGTCTTGTTTTTTATATCCAGGTCGTTTAAGTAACGCCCCTTCATCATAATGGTCATTTCATTGTACTGGTGTGCAGGCCCTACTGCTTGTGTTCTATAACTATTGGACTCGTTTTTGTAGCTAACCGTATCCTGGCGTGTTAATCTTGGTGAAATATAATCAAGGAACAAGGGGAAGTTTTTCTCAATATCTGCCAAATCACTATTATCGAACTCAATGGCCCTATTGGATTTATAACCTTTATAGGGCATAGTTGTCCTACCAGGAAATATATAGAACACATTGGTGGCATCATCACCAAAAAAATCATCAAAAGTATTGATGAGGCCGTTGCCAAATCCGAAAAGCACAACAAAAATAAGAATACCCAAAGCCACGGTAAACCCCGACAAAAATGTACGAAGTTTGTTTTTTTGAATAGTCTCGAAAATTTCTTTCCAGTTGTCTCTACTTAACATATTGAGCAGCCCTAACCTGTTCTACTTTTTTATCTTCCACGATTACTCCATCCTTTAAATGCACAATACGCTTACACATATGGGCAATGTCTTCTTCATGCGTAACGACAAGAATGGTATTGCCCTCATCATTTATATTCTGAATAAGATCCATTACTTCGTACGATGTCTTACTATCCAATGCACCGGTAGGCTCATCGGCCAAAAGCACTTTTGGTTCTGCCGCCATAGCTCTTGCTATTGCCACACGTTGCTTTTGCCCCCCGGAAAGTTCATTTGGCAAATGGGTTGCCCATTCTTTAAGCCCCACCTGAGCCAAGTATTTAAGGGCTTTTTCCTCCCTTTCCTTTCTAGGTACTTTTTGATAGTATAAAGGAAGTGCCACATTTTCCATAGCACTTTTGTAGTTAATAAGGTTAAACGACTGAAATATAAAACCTAAGAACTTGTTTCTGTATTTAGCCGCTTTGGTCTCGTTCAAATTCTTAATAGGAACTCCGTCTAACGTATATGATCCGGAATCTGCCTCATCTAACATTCCCAAAATGTTCAATAAAGTTGATTTTCCCGATCCGGACGAGCCCATAATAGCCACAAGTTCTCCTTCTTCAATACTAAAATTCAACCCTTTTAAAACATGCAACGAATTGCTACCCATTTTGTAGGATTTATGCAGATCTTTAATTTCAATCATGGTAGTATTGTTAATTGTATTTGGAATTCTTGAACAATATGGCAATAGGACTTGTAAGTTGCCCAATTGTTACAAGATGGACTCCAAATTTTGTGTTAAATAATAAAATTATCCTTTTTCTTCCTCCTTTTCAATGGCATTCCAGACTTTGATTTTATCCGTTTCTGTAAGTCCGGATTTTACTTCAACAAAAATACCATCGCTGATTCCCAGCTCAATATCCTTGCGTTCAAAGCTTTGATTCCCACTTGACACTTCTACATAAGGCGACTTTGTTTTATCATCAAACTGCACCAAGGCTTCCTTAATAGCCAAAACACTATCTGCCTTACCCAGTATTACCGATGCATTGGCACTTAGCCCCGCCCTGATAAAAACGGAATCCTGCTTTTTCATAGTTCCTTTAATTTCAAACTGAATGGCACCGTTCTCTTCTTTTCCCTTAGGAGCTATATAATCTAGAACTGCATCAAACACCTTTCCCTCTAAAGCCCCAACAGTAATTTCAAGAGGCAAATTCTCTTTAATTTTACCTACTTCACTTTCGTCTACCTTTCCTTCAAAAATCATTTTATCTACATCTGCAATGGCGGCAATGGTAGTTCCTTCGTTAAAATTGTTACTCTCTATTACCTGATTACCCACTTCCACGGGCACCTCAAGTACCATTCCGCTAACGGTTGCCCTAATTTGAGTATTCGCGGCATTTCCATACCCTTTTGTAGTACCTGTTTTTACAATATCATAACGCTTGTTGGCCGCAGCATACCCTTGTTTAGCTTGGTCATAAGTAACTTCCGCACGTTCCAAATCTACTTTTGATATCACCCCTTTAGCGAACAACCCCTTTTGACGCTCCAGGTTTCTAAGCTGGTCATCTAAATTGATCTTGGCCTCATCAATTGTATTTCGCGCATCGTTAAGCGCATTTAGATTGGGCACCACTTTAATCCTACAAAGCAAATCTCCCGACTTTACATAATCACCACCTTCAACAAACACCTCTTCTATTACCCCGGAAATATTAGGCTTAATGAGTACTTCCTCCAAGGGAAGTATGCTTCCCGTGGCTACCGTTTTCTTTACAATAGTCTTTTTAGATGCCTGTTCCGTTTCATACACTACAGGGTCTTCAGCGTTTTTTTGGTATAGGTAATACATTGATCCGCCAAAGGCCACGACTATAAGCAAAAGGATGATTCTGGTTACTGACTTTTTCATTTTTATGATTGAT
The DNA here is from genome assembly GCF_018860715.1 of Zobellia sp. B3R18. Lineage (NCBI taxonomy): Bacteria > Pseudomonadati > Bacteroidota > Flavobacteriia > Flavobacteriales > Flavobacteriaceae > Zobellia > Zobellia sp. B3R18. The sequence goes on from NZ_JAHKQG010000011.1 coordinate 338,157, forward strand.
TGATGTTATGTTATTCGATTGTTGTTTTTATAAAATTGATTCTCAGTCTACTCGGTTCTGAGAGCATCTATGGGCCTTACTTTTATTGCACTCTGCGCCGGAATAAAACCAGCTAAGAGACCTGAAAAAATAAGAATGAACAGAGCCACTACAACTACCCCTAAGCTTACACTAGGATTAGCGAACATATCTACCGGACCGTTCATATCCAGAAGCACATTGACCCCATAGATGAACAATGCACCTAAAGTAATCCCTGCCATACCCGATATAATGGTCAAAAAGATAGATTCCATTAAAATCTGTAGTTTAATGGACCAAGGGTCTTCTCCCAAAGCCCTACGTATTCCTATTTCCTTGGTTCTTTCCTTTACCACAATAAGCATAATGTTACTTACCCCAATTATTCCGGAAAGCAATACTAGAATCCCTACGAAATAGGCGATAAAACGCAACGCCCCAAATAAACTCTGAACGCGCTGAAATTGTTCATATAAATCAAAATGCCCAACGGCACGCTGATCTTCCGGGTGTACTTTATGGTTTTCTTTAACCACGCCCATAATCTTATCCTTTAGACTAGTGATAGAAGTACCATCGTTTGCAGTTATTGCCATCCACCCCACATCATTTCCCCTATTAAAGGCTTGGGAAAACGTGGTAAAGGGCACGAAAATTTCCTTTTGCGCTTCCTCGCCGTCGCCATCGTTACTCTTCTTTTTATAGGTTCCGACCACCATAAAATTCACTCCCTGAATCTTTATAAACGAACCCAGTACTTCTTCATCTTTATCGTAAAGCCCTGCTCGTACTCCCTCTCCTATTATTGCAATCTTTCGTTTTTCCTTTATATCATTATAGTTCAAAAACCGCCCGGAAGTCATGGTCATAGGGTCTTGCTTGCTAATTTCAGGATAATCACCGTACACATTATAGGCTCCGGTCTTAATTCCTCGGACTACATTGTTGGCTCCATTAAACCCGCCAAGTTGGTTTCTTGGAGATATAAATCTTAAGTTGGGCACCTTATCCCTTATCGCCTGAACGTCTTCAACTTTAAAAAGAAAGCTTCTATTTTTTGGAAGACCCTTATAGGGCTTAGTAGTACTTCTAGACCACATGAACATGGTATTGGTAGCAATGTCTCCAAAGTCTTGCATAATGCCGTTCTCCAGCCCTTTTCCTGCCGAAAGCAACAGGATTAAGATGAAAATACCCCAGAACACCCCAAAGGCCGTTAATACGGTTCGGAACCAGTTACCGGTAAGTACTTCCAAAATTTCTTTCCAACGGTCTTTATTGAACATGATTGTGAAATAAAATTGGTTCAGATATTGTTTTATTCATCTCGTAATGCATCAATGGTATGAATATTGGCCGCCCTCCATGCTGGAAAGAACCCTGCCACTGCCCCCGCCAATACTAGTACAAAAACAGTTGAAATAGCTACCGTAAAATTTACGGAGGGGTTTAAAACGTAGTCCACCTCTATATGAGGGCCAACAAACTCCAAGAGTCCCATACTAAAAATGAGTCCTGCAAAGCCAGAAATGGCCGTAATGAAAATAGATTCGTGCAAAATCATACCAACTATAGACCATGGCTTGGCACCAAGTGCCTTTCGTATACCAATTTCTTTGGTTCTTTCCCTTACCACGATCAGCATAATATTACTCACCCCAACCACACCAGCTATTATGGTACATATGCCAACGAACCAGAAAAACAAAGCAATATTATCCGTTAGACTATAGTACCTTTTAGCTTCTTCCATAGCACTCCATACAAATATAGCATTGGTGTCATCCGGTGCAACGGTATGAACTTGTTGTAAATACGACTGAAGACTATTTTTGAACTTAATAGATCTGGAAACTACTTCTTCAAAATTATCTGCGGGCGGTAAAGTATAAGCAAGGTTATTTAATCTATCCCCACCGTTAAAAGTGCTTTGGGCCGTGGTCATGGGTATGTAAATGCGCTCCTCTTCCCTGTCCTCGGTTTCATTGAATACGCCAACAATCTTAAAAGGTAGTCCTGAAATCTTAATGAATTCCCCAACCGGGTTATCAACTTTAGAAAAAACATCATCTGCTATTTTCTTTCCTATTATCGCTACTTTAGCCCTATCCTTTTCATCCTGGGGATTTAGAAATCTACCCCCGGACATATTTGCATTCTCTATTAATTGAAATTGGGACGAAACTCCCTGTACCTGGTACACCAATGCTTCGTTACCGTAGGTAACCGATACATTCCGAACAAAAATTCTAGGTGATTTAAATTGAATGTCGTCTTCGAGCAACTTTGCCGAAAACTCGTAGTTGGCATTGGTTAACTGAATATTTCTGCCAGGGTTGAGCCCCTTATACTTTTTTGTGGTAGTACCCGGCCACACCCACACACTGGTTGCCGCATCTTGTTCAAACTCATGGGCAATACCATTGCGAAAGCCTTCGCCAAAACCTAATAAAATAACGAGAATAAATATACCCGAAGCCACGGATAAACCGGTAAGGAAGGTTCGCAATTTATTTTTGCGAATCGTATCGAAAATTTCCTGCCACCTTTCGATGTCGAACATGTAGTTGATTTTGATTGATTGATTGATGAGCACGATGGGGGATATCGCACAACTACAAGACTATGAAGGGCACTTTTTGTTACACTAAATTACCAAAAGAAATGTTAAACTTCTTCTGGGGACCTATTTTTCATCTTTTTGTATACGAAATAAAAGAGTCCTCCTACAAGAATATAGGGCAAAGCCATAAGGTATACAATGCCATTGTTTATACCTTCCGCTGCATCAACGTTACCACTACTTTCCAAAGCGGCACGACACATAGCACATTGCGCCTCCATATCTTGAGGAATCATTAAACTAGCTAAAAAAAGTAAGGCAAACAGGCTCTTTTTCATTCTCATATATTAAACAATTATCTTCTTCCTATTTTCTTCTAACTTATATAGTAAGGTGAAATCATAATGTACACCACAACCCCCGTAACCGCAACATACAACCATATTGGAAACGTAACCTTTGCCCATTTTCTGTGGCTTTCAAACTTTTCCAAATAAGCAAAAGCATAGGTTTTTAAGACCATAGGTATGATAGCGATTGAAAGAACAATATGCGAAATTAGAATAAAGAAATAGACATAGCGCATACCTCCTTCACCACCGTAGGATGTAGATTCTGAAGTCATATGATACGCAATATACATTACCAAAAACAACAGAGACAATCCAATACAACTGGTCATTATGTTCTGGTGTAATTTCTTTTTACCGTTTTTTATAGCCCAAACAGCCACAATCAACAGCACGGCCGTAAGTCCGTTTATTGAAGCATAAATTGGAGGCAAGAAACCAAGTCTTTCTACATTTGGTATTTTAACCCCAAACAATATGGCCACCACTACCGGTACAATTATAGAAACTACCGTAATTAATTTATTAAACCTTTTTTCCTTGGCTAGCGTCTCCTCCATCTATTCTGCTAATAAACGTTTGATATCTTCTTTTAAGATTGAAATCTGTTCCTTTTCACCGTGGTCATTTTCACCTTGCTTCTCTGTAATGGCACCACGGTAGTAAATGATAGGGTTTCCAAAATCGTCTTTTCTTGACCTTAAATATCCTTCTTTGTCCACTAAGGCAAACAGACCGGAATGCTCAAAACCACCTGGTGCATCCGGCATTTCAGAAGCAAAAATATTGAAACCGTTATTGGCCAAATCGTAAATCTGTTCTTTATCGCCGGTCATTAAATGCCAGTCCAAATCTGTAATTCCATTCTTTTCGGCATATGCTTTTAATACCGTAGGAGTATCAAAATCCGGAGTTATAGAAAATGAAGCTATTCCAAATTGGTCATTACCCTTGAATTGGCTTTGTATTTCAACCAGATTTTGGGTCATGATAGGACAAATAGAAGGGCAGCTCGTAAAGAAAAACTCCACAACAAACACTTTACCCTTATAATCCGAATTGGATATGGCCAAGCTATCTTGATTAATAAGATTAAAAGAAGGCACTCTTTTCTTTTCTCCATTTAAAGTGATGTAGGACAAAGTACTCTTTGCATTTTCCACATTCAAACGGTCGTTCTCTACAATGGTTCCACTAGAAATACGGTTTACAATTTTTGGTACGAAGATGATTCCAAAAACCAGTATTACCAAAGACACCCAAACGTACGTATACTTTTTCATTGCAGCATTTAAATCTAAACCGTTACTACTTTTGCCTATCGGCGCTATTCTTTTTTAGAGCCATGCGATATTCCGCCAATATAATCTTTACATCATCTTCCATTTTATTATTAAGTTCGGAAACCGATGAAGCATCAAAACCGTATAGCGTACCTTCCTTACCATCTTCCGTTCTGCCCCTAAGACTCAAATCTTTGTCTATAATAAAGGCATAGGGCGTGCTTAAATCGCTTTCAAGCTCTATATCCGTATTCAGCGAATTAAAAAAATCGGTTACTTGCTGGTCATTGCCAAAAACAAAGTTCCATTTTTTCATATCTACTAAATTCCCCAACTCCTTCTTTAACTCATCGGCCTGTGCCTCGGTTCCTTTTGGCATTACCATGACAAACTGAAAGTCTTTAAACTGATAAAAGCGCTTGTATATTTTTTGATTAAGGTTGAAGGCGTTACCATTTTTTCTATCTGGATTTTTACCCAAGAAACCTACCACGGTAATATTATCTTTAAGACTAACATTGGGATCCATGTGCGCAACGTCATCCACTCCTTCTGTCAAAACCGATAGCTTCCCAAAGTTAGTTACCCCTGAAGCAAAAAAGAGATATGCCACTATAGGCAAAATAAACAATACCACTAAGACCGAATACTTTTTTACCTGCATAACAAAAGAGTGCCGAACACCAAATTTAGTAAACCACAAAAATAAAAAAGACGGTTGTGAAACCGTCTTAGTATGCTGTTAATTTATTAAGATATTATTTTAGAAATTCCACTGTATGAAACCATCTTTGTATACGTTGTAAACATAATCCGCTTCAAAAAGAAGAATGAACAATAGATAAGCTACTAGAAAAATAGGAGTCCACACAATCGCCCTTCTCAAAGAACTCTTTTCATCACGTAAGTGCATAAAATCCCAAGCAATATAGTACGCCTTTACCAAAGTAAGGATTATGAATATCCAGTTCAACAACTTCATTCCAATAAAGTAGGAATGTGTTAATGACCTTGGTTTTACAATACCCAATACTACTTCAACCGCTGTAATAAGAGAAAGAAATATAAGTACTCCCCAAATTTTCTGGGTGTTGGACTTAAACTTCAACAGTCCTCTAAAAATTTCTAGTTTGTGTGCGTGCTGTGCCATATTATATAAATCTCAAATGCGTTATATATCGTTTTTTCAGGAAGAATAAATTATACCAAGTAGAAAAAGGTAAATACAAATACCCATACCAAATCTACAAAGTGCCAGTACAGACCAACTTTTTCAACCATTTCATAATGTCCTCTTCGCTCATAGGTTCCTAAAATCACATTAAAGAATATGATTACATTGATTATCACACCTGAGAAAACGTGAAAACCGTGAAAACCTGTTATAAAGAAGAAGAAATCTGCAAATAAACGACTACCATATTCATTACGAATTAAGTTAGCTCCTTCAACAACTAATTGTCCGTCCTTTATTTTCTTAAGAGACTCCTCTCTGTTGAGTAAAGTTTTATGCCCTTCATGCTCACCTTCCTGGACTATCGCCTCAGTTCGAATAAGAATGTTAGGATTAGCCTTAAAGCCTTCCATTACCTCGTTAAACGAATAACTAGGCATATATCCTTCATCAAAAAACCAAACTCCGTTCTTACGCTCATGTTCCGCACGCTCCGTAGGTATAGTCTTTGCAAAATCACGAATTGCAGCACGCTCGCCCGTTTCGGCATTTACAAATTGTAAAATACGGCCACCTTTAGTCTCAACCGCACCATAATCACCTTTTATAAACGTACCCCATTCCCAAGCCTGAGAACCTACGAATATAGCACCACCAATAATGGTAAGGAACATATACCAGATTACGGCGTTTTTCTTCATTTTATGTCCTGCATCTACAGCCAAAACCATAGTTACGGAAGACATAATAAGTATGAACGTCATGAAAGCCACATAAATCATGGGGTAATTACCATGAAAGAAAGGAACGTGGGTAAAGACCTCATCCGCTATTGGCCACGTTTCTATAAACTTAAATCTTGAAAAGCCGTAAGCAGCTAAAAAACCTGAGAAAGTTAAAGCATCAGAAACGATAAAGAACCACATCATCATTTTTCCGTATGATGCTCCTAGGGGACTATTTCCGCCACCCCACACGTTTTCTTCTGCCGTACCAGTTGTTACCGTTGTATCCATATATTTTGTAGTATGGTTAGATTTTGCACAAATTTATAGTTTTCTTATGTATCGTGAAAGCGCTATACACATGAAAAACCAACTTTATTTAATTTTATTACCCTACGAAGTACATAAATGCCAGTAAATAAACCCATAACAGGTCTAAAAAATGCCAAAAAGTTGCTCCCAAATCTACTCCTAAATGCTCTTGAGGGGAGTATTTACCCTTTACCTGATTGTATAAGACCACTAATAAGGATATAAGACCTGCCGCTACGTGCACAATATGCACCATAGCAATCAAGAAAACGTACGATAATTTAATGTTACTTGTTGGCCCCGTGAAATAGTATCCTGTGGCTATCATTTGGGAAAATCCGTTAAACTGAAACGCAACAAAGGCCATACCCAAACCCAATGTAGCCAACAACCAACGTGTCCCTACAGTAGCGCTACCGCTTTTTATGGCTTTTTTAGCCATAATATATGTTAGACTACTTGCAATGATCAATGCTGTACTCACAAAGAACGAACTTGGTAAATGAAGGTCACTGATCCAATCTTCACGGGAGCTACTTACAATATAAGCACTGGTCCACCCTGCAAAACCCATGATAAGGCTTACAATACCAAACCAGAGCATCATTTTTTTAGCCCTATCGTTCTTTTCTTTCCCCGTTCCTCTTGTTAAATCCATGATCATATTTAAATAAACTTATCTACTACGTAAACCACCTGCATTAATGTAATATAACTAACACTGGCCAACATTAATTTCCGTGCGGTAACGTTATCCCGTTTTTCGTACAAAAGAAAAGCGAAGACCAACATGACCATTCCCATTAAAAATATAATAATCGCTGCAGGAACGGAAAGTTCTAACCTACCTGTAAAACCAAATACGGGAACGATGGAAATAACCAACATCCAAATGGTATACATTATAATCTGCAATGCTGTGCCTTTGTCCTTTTTTCCAGTAGGTAACATTTTAAAACCTCCTCTTTTATAATCATCATCCAACATCCAACCTAAAGCCCAAAAATGAGGAAATTGCCAGAAAAACTGAATCATGAATAGTGTACCCGGCTCAATACCAAATTCATTAGTGGCAGCTACCCAACCCAGCATAAAAGGAATTGCCCCAGGAAAAGCCCCTACAAAAACCGCCAAAGGCGTCTTGGTTTTTAATGGTGTATAACAACTTGTATAGAGAAAAATGGAAATAGCCCCGAACATTGCGGTCTTAGGGTTCAGCACATAAAGGGAAACTACCCCTAGAACGGTAAGCAAAATAGCAATGAACAATGCTTTTCTAACGGACATCCTACCAGAAGGAATGGGTCTGTTCTGGGTACGTTTCATTAACGCATCCAAATCTTTTTCAATAATCTGATTGTAAGCATTGGATGCTCCAACCATACAATAACCGCCAAACGCCAATAACAAAAGTGAAACAAAATTAATCTGATCGGCTCCCAGTAAATAACCGGCCAAAGAAGAAAAAACCACACTAATTGCCAGTCTGGCTTTGGTAATCTCCTTAAAATCCGCCATTGCCAACGCCAGAGAAGGAGTTGTTGCCGTATTCACCGCTGTCTTCATTCATCTTTTTTCGAACCGCAAAGATAGCTTTCAACCTCTATTTCTGCAACCAATTGGACATCTTTATATTATACCATACAAAGCCATCAAAAATTAAAGAGCGATTATAAGGTTAATCAACAAAAAAAGGCCTGTCTACGTTGTAGACAGGCCTTGAATATATTTTGTAAGCGATGCTTATTGCAATTTAAATGTAATAGGAATACTGAATGGAACCCTTACAGCTCTACCACGTTGCTTACCTGGTGTCATTTTAGGAAGCTTACTAATGATACGAGCAGCTTCTTTTTCTAGGTTTTTGTCCGGTCCACGCATTCTAACGTTACCAATGCTACCATCTTTTTGAATGGTAAACATTACACTAACCCTACCTTGAACCCCCATTTCCTGGGCAATTTCTGGGTATCTAAAGTTTTTTCCGATATGCTTTTGCATCATCTTCTGGAAACAAGCCCTTTTATCAGACTCACTTTCACAACCTGGAAAAATAGGTACATCTTCAATAACTGCAAAAGGTACATCTACATCTTCTACCTCTTCTTCAACAATTACATCTTCAACTTCAATAATCTCTTCCTCCTGACTTGTCTCAGTAGATTCAATTACAGTTTCCTCAACCTCTTCTTCATCTTCAACAACTTCAATAATTTCAGGAGCCGCTGGTGGCGGTGGTGGCGGTGGCGTCTTAATCTGCTCCGTCATAGGAACTTCTTCGTCCAATTCATCATCTACATTCATTGAAATATCGTAGTCATTTGTCTTATCGTACGTTTTCCACTCTAGCGCACCATATACCAATGCCATTGTAAGTGCCAGACCAATAACAAAATAGAGTCCGCTATTGCGGCCTATATCTGCTTTCGGATTCTTTTTCGGTTCCATAATTTTGTGTTTTAATGTTTGCTAATTTAATTAAATATTCCTTTAACAAGCAACTAATTTTTCCATTTTAACCACCTTTCCTTGGAAAAAAGGGATTTAACGGCCAATGACCCTAAGATTGCACCCACACTATTTGCCAATGCATCTAGGATATCGCCATGACGATCTGCTGTAAAACTATACTGTAATACCTCAATAATTATACCATAAATAATAGCCCCCACTACGGCATATAAAACAGCCTTGCGTAGCTCCACACCTCCTTTTGTCCTTTCCTTGATAAATAGCACTGCCAAAAAAGCGGCCCCAAAGTAAAAAGAAAAATGAACTACCTTATCAAGGTTGGGTATATCTATATTAGCAGCTTCAGTATCAGAGAAAGAAACTAGGCTAAAAAAGGTAACAAATACCATCCAGCCCAAAAACGCAATCGTATACTTGTTGTTTTTAAGCACCAATGAGTGATTTGTAATCATCTGCAGACAAAAGATCGTCTACTTCAGAGGCGTCACTAATTTTAATTTTCACCATCCAACCATCGCCGTAAGGGTCAGAATTCACTTTTTCGGGAGCATCTTCCAAAGCTTCGTTGAATTCTATGATCTCTCCACTCAAAGGCTGAAACAAATCGGATACTGTTTTTACCGCTTCAACCGTTCCAAAAACCTCTTCTCTATCCAAGGTTTCATCTACGGTCTCTACTTCCACATATACAATATCGCCCAATTCACTCTGAGCAAAATCCGTAATGCCAACGGTAGCTACATCGCCATCTAATTTGATCCACTCGTGATCCTTTGTATACTTTAATTCTGCAGGTATATTCATGGTCTAATTTTTATGAAAACAAATGTATTGTTTTCTGAAAGAGTTTTCAAAAAAACAAGACCAAGTTAATGGGCAAAAGCCAAAAATTACCCTAACTTAATATTAGACTCAGGTATAGTGCACGATTTACACCTCTGCAACCTATTGGAAAGCTCATTAATTACCAAAATTATACCTAATAGTAAATCCTGAATTGATTGTAGTCTGAGGAAAAGCAGTAGATACAGCAAACTGCGAGAATGAATGATCATAGAAGAACAAGGCATTCAGGTTTTTGCTTAGCGCATAATCCGCAGTAAATTTAATGGACAGTAAGTTTTGACCTGATGTAATCTGGTTATTGTCAATATCTAAATTTCTAATTATAGTGATGTTGTCCCTAAGCGTAACATCTGCCTTTAAATTCAAATCCCCTTTTAAACGCGTCTTGTTTCCGCCAATGTTGGTAACAAACTTAACATCCTTAAACCTATACCCAAGACCTACGGTGTATTCCTTACCGTTCATTTCGGTCATAAGGTTATTATCAAAGCTAAGCGCCAAGGTTCTACTGGTTCTCATTTCGGCTAGAACACTTACGGAGTTTTTCATTTCAAAATCCATACGCACCAACGGGTTGAACTCATCGTTCAATACCACGTTGTTTAAAATAAGGTCTGGCATTCTATCTCCAGTCTCAGGGTCTAATGTAGACAAACCATCATTCTCTAGCTGTACTTTTTCTAGATTGGTCTGAAAAGAGTTTATACTGTAGGCTGCCCGATAACCGTGGCTCACAGAAAAACGCTGAAACCTTTTCTTGAACCACTTGTTACGCATAAGACCTGTAAACTTCAAATTCCAGTTAGGAATTGGGATATCACGGAAGGCATCTAAGTTCACACGCTCCGCATCCTGCCCTGTATATGCCGCAAAGAAAGCCGGCAACAACACATCTTGCTGAGTTTTACTGTACTTTTCAGGAAAACCTGTTTCTGGATTTATGTTTGCCACTTCTCCCCTATCCGCTACTAAACGATTGGCGATGATAATACGGTTTTGCTTAAACTGTTCAAACGTTTTGGAATCAAACTCGTCACTTTTATTGAAAATTGTTCCGAGCATTACTGTAGAAATACTAAAGTTCCCGTATTCGTTACCTAAAAGATTATTATACTCCAACGAACCGTCCGTATTACGTATAACACTAAAATTCTCCTGATAACTATTAGAAAACTGTCTATCCGCAGATAAATCTATCGTTAAATCTTTAATGGGCTGAGCCGTGGCCGTAATATTCAATTGTTTGTTGATATTCTGAATGTACTGCTCGTTAAACTCGTCAAAACCGGTCAACCATCCTTTTCTTGCGGCATCAAAACGCACATCTGCCTGACTACCAAAAACAAAACCGAACGAAGGTTTTAACGAACCTACGAAACCAACGGATTGCGTATACCCTGGGAGCACTTTACCTCTGCTTTCATTATAATTAAGGTTCAACCGTTTTACCATAGTGAGGATATCTACCGCCGTATTGAAAAGACCACTAGTTTTCTTTTCTGTCTTTTCACTGCCCGAGGCCGGGTTACCCGCTTTATCCCTTCGCACCGGAGCCCTATTGGCCGCAGATTTTCCACTTCGTTTTTTAAGCCCTATCATATCATAGAACTTCTGCATGGTAAGATTAGCAGTTAGGTTGTGCGTACTAGCGTTTTGTACTGTATTAATATCTTCCAACGCTACTTCCCTAAGTGCATCGCCACCACGCTGCCAATCAAAATTACTGGTATAGCTGTATTGTGCATTTATAAAATCCAGTACAGGAATTTTACTAAAAGGCAGGTCGTAGTTTAATTCTAATTGCTGGGCGTGCCTATTAGGCTCTCCCAAATCCCAAAAACCGTCCCAAAGTCCCAACGTCTCATCTATACGTTGGTCTTCATCCCCAGTACCGTTTACAAAATCTTCATAATAATTTCTTACGATGTGGTTGTTACTGGCGGTCATATTTAAACGGAGTGATTTGGTAAGGCTATAATTTACCGCATACTGCCAATTAAACTGATAATTTCTTTGTTGCAACGTTGGCAATTCCAATTTATCTACCCCTTCTTCCACAACATCCCTAAAACGTTGTTGGTTGAATTGCCTATCTATATTAGAATTAACCGATATACTGGTTGGCAACAGACTTAAGTTCAATTCTTTTAACCACCTCCAATACCGACTAGTAAACAGCGAGTCGTTTTTCATAAAAGGCGCCACTTCTACAGGCTTAAAATTATGGTTGTAAACCAAGCCTGCAGCAACGTTTTTATCCTCTAAAGAAGCAATTTCAAAATCTCTATGATTGGTTTCGTTGTACGAATAGTTAAAAGTAAAGTTCTCTACATCGTAAAAATTGGCATCGGCCTCTTCTCCTCTATCTTTGCGGACCCCTATAAAGTTTATACTGGTACGCTTGGTATAGTCTTCTGCTTGCTGTTCAATGGCCTTTGCATCTTCAGGGTTATCTGCAGCATCAATTCTGTCCTGTAACTTTAAATCATCATATACCGGGTCAAACTCAGGCGTAATCATTTGTTCCGATATACCGTAGTTGAACGGAAGTTGAATACCCCATTTATTAGGAAGTAACTGTCCGAGATTTACATTGGTAACTACATCATAGGAAAGCGCATCTTCACGAGCCCGTTCATTGGGCATCTGATCAATGGCCCCAAAACCTGAAGTACTGGTACTACCGGTTGCGGAGACATTCGCAAAATCTGCGAAGTTTGCATCTACGGCGGCCAATGCGGCCCAAGCACCTTCATTATCCAAACCTGCCAAACGAAGTTCATTGAACCAGACCTCTCCTCTTGCCGGGGTTCTACTTACATTCTTTACCCCTACCATCATACTACGGATACTTCCTAAAGAAGGGTTACCCTGTATTCCAATACGCAATCTACCTGGAGTTCTTGCCGAAAGCGGATCCACGGAAACCACTTCCCCGTCTATCACTTCAAAATACCTGATTTCACTTAAGTCCGTTCCCGAAATCCAAACCGACTTTACCTTATTAAGGTCTGCCAGCACAATTTCCATCTGGTTATTATCCGGCCAAATAGCTTCTTCGGAAGTAGCTCCAAAAGAGGTGAACTCCAACGGAATTTCCAACTGATAAAAGTTCTCGGAGAAATCAGTTCCTATTCTAAGAAAACCTACCAAAGGTTGGTCTACATCATAAATATCTGTCTCTAAAATTTTCTCGGCATGTATGAACATTTTTAATTTTTCATACTGACGCACATCTATATCAAGATTCTTAAATACACCTCTAGAATCTTGAGACTCCAAATTTTCCACCACCAAAGAAAGAGATTGCTCATTCTGTTGTATAATGGTATTGTTATTGTTCAATTGCTCACGAAGAACACCTGGAGGCAGCACATAAGGAATAGGACTTCTACTTTCGTTTTCCTGAATGTTAACCGCATTAACGTCTAAGGTAGTGGCATCATCTGCCGTATTTGGGTCATCTACATCAAGAGACTTAGTATAGGTTCTCCAATCTCCACGTACAAGATCTAACGTAGCAAAACGCAAAAGCACATCACTAGAGAAGCCGGTCATGTACATACGTAATGAGCTTATAGAGCGAAAATCATTGATACCACCTACTGCTTCGGTAAAATCACTTAACGGAATTTTATACTGGATCCATCGGGTACGCACTGTACTTTCATTAGGAATTCTATTTCCTGAAAGCACTAATGAATCACGAATGTCGGTTACATATTTATCGTTAATGGTCGTATTGGGTTTAATAGGAATCCGGTATTCATAGTAACTGTTTACCGTATTCATGGTCAAATCACGATCAATATCCTCTACATCCGGCAATGTGGTAGACCCTCTATTATCATTAGTTACCTCAACCGGCGAGTTTCCTTGCGGGTTGTTGAAGTTCAAATATCTATTAAGTATCCCGCCATCACGTTGCAAGAAGTATTCGTAGTTATCCAAAGCTGGATCTTCTGGATTATCGTCCCCATAAATTGCGGCTTCGGCTCCATCATTAAGACCATCAAAACCAAGATCTTGTTGTGAGCGACTGCCTTCATTAACATCAAAGGCATACACTAAGGCCTGGGTTGCCGGAACCGGACCCCACGTAGGATTTTCCGGTTTTACACTTCCCTCACCGTTAACTGGTAGTCCGTTTTCGTATTGCTTAAGGCCATCCGCCAAAATATCTTCGGAAATATTACCTAGGTTAAACACTAATTCTCCTTGACTTGTTGCAGTTCCTTCTAAATAAGGATCCATCACCCAAAACTGAACAAACTCAACATTGGCCTGCTCAAAATTGGTACTGCTCAAAGACCGCATGATACCACCCCATTTATCATTGGGAGATTCAGTACCAAAATTAGCATTTGCGTTATACGGGCCTTTTAACTCAGGGTAATACGCTAAATCTAATGTAGTCTGTTGACGCGTCTGTCCTTGAGCTACTTCAACCTGAGGAAAAACCTCATCTATAAATATCCTTCTTGTGGCGTTTGTGGAAATATCATTATCACTGATACTCGCAGGCCTTTGGTTGGTATAAAAGACAGGGTCAATAGAATACCAAGCCATTTTTGCCCTACCGAAACCAGTTTCCAAACCTTTTTGAGTGGGTGAATCCAAAAATTCCACCGGTGTACTTGCCAGTGCCCAACCCAAAGAAGAGCGGATATCAATTAGAGCCTGAGCCCCTTCAAAATCATCTAAGTATGTTGTTGTTTCCCCTTGAAAGTCGGCATTTTTAGGTGAACTAGGCTTTAACCAAGCAACTTCTCCCCTAACCGAAAGATTAGACGGAACGTCCGTATCTATATTAGGTAGTTTATTGACCAAACGGGTCAAGAAAGGAACTTCGGTTGAAAAATTTCCATTGATTCCGAATACGGTATTATTCACAGGCTCTACGCCAAAGTTGGACTTTTGCGTTAATGGCCTTTCATTTAGGTTTAATAAAGTGGCCCCTAAAACAAAATTCTTGTTGAATTGATGCTCTACGTTTACGCCTGTAAAACGACGGGTTTGCTGACCGAATACGGCATTATTTTCTACTGAAATATTAATCGGGGTATTGGATGCCTCCAAACTTGGATCAAGAATCTGAACCGTACCTGCCTGATAGTTTACCGTATAGTCTATACCTTCCTGCAACTGTCTTCCTCCAGCGGTAACACGCACAGAACCCCTGGGCACGTTAAAAGCTCCTATCGGAATGCCATTGCTTCCCTCTGACTTGTATCTACCTTTTAATAAGAACTTATCTTTTTCCGGGTTTTGTAAGGCCGCAGATTTGGTAAGCTCATACATATCCCTAAATACATATTTCTCTTGGTTGGCGTTATATCCGCTTTCGGTATTATAATCCCCACCACCTAAACGTTCAAAAAGATATTCCCCAAAAGGCTCAACTTTCGTAAATATAATTTGGCCGTTCTGCGTATCTACGGTTATGCCCGGAACAAAATCAAAAAAACCATCACCACCAGGTTGCACATCATTGTAGGCATTAAGTCTATCAAAATTAAAGATATCCAACAGTATGCGCTCTTGCAAAGGTTTTCCTCCATCCGTTTGGGCAGGAAAATCTTCAACCGGAGTAATATAGTTCCTTGGTGTTGGGTTAGAGTAAAGGATATTCATTTTAAAATCTTCCTGACTCAACCTAAAAGCACCAGTGGCATAAATATTCTTCATCATCAAATCCCAAATAGGATCGGACACATTGGTAATATTACTTTTCAGTAATTTCAGCACTAAGGTGTTATTATCAATAATAGGGTTTTCCAAAGATCCGGAAACCGTTGTTGCATCTACCCCACCATTGGCAAATTCACCAACCTGATATACTTTTCCGTTATAGGTATATTGAAAGGCTACCGCCAATACTTCGTCATTGCTTAAACGTTGGTTTAATGAAATGTAGCCCAATTGGGTATTAAATTGAAAATCCCTACCCTGCTCCAACTTTCTTGCGTTTTCAAGATAAGCGTAATCAAACCCTTGGTTAGGTTGGTAGCCCGAAACATTGAAACCTTGCTCAATGGTAGCCACATCACGAATACTCTGGGTAAGCGCTCCTCCTTGACCAATTAACGCAGGATTGTAATCATTTGCATCGTTACGTGGCAACTGGTTAGGTTGCCCTGAATTTACATTGAAAAATCCTGCAGGGGCATTCCCTGAGATTCTAGTCTTATTTTCACCTGCTAACAATGGGTCATATTCTCCCAAATCTTGAATACCAACTATATTACGAACGTTTAAGGTTTGCTGACTACGGTTGGTAACCCAAACCTCTAAACGGGTTATCTGTACTTGGCTCCTGATGTAGGGGTAGTTAACCAAAGCTGCATCATAATTATCCCTAAAATACTGGGCCAGAAAGAAATGCTTATCCTCATCATATTGAAGTGCCGAAACGGAAAATTCATTTACCGTACCACCGCCCTGTGCTACAACTGTATTATTTTGAGAACGCTGTTCCGAGAAAACTGCAGTAACCGTGGTCTTACCAAATTGAAGCTGAGTTTTTACCCCAAAAAGACTCTGTGCGCCCGTTATAAGGGAGCTATTGAGCGGCATGTTTACGTTACCCACCTCTATTGACTGAATGATATCGTCCTCCGTAGGTGTATAATCCAGTTTAACAATATTCTGAAAATCAAAAGTAGCTTCTGTGTCATAATTGGCCGTAACCTGTAATCTTTCGCCTATTTTACCAAGCATACTTAGACTTATACGCTGATCAAAATCAAAAGATAGATTGGTGCGGTTTCTTGGGGATAAAGAGGGGTTGTCATTTTTTTGCCAGATAACCCCTAGATCCATAGCCACGGATCCCTGTGGGATTACCTCTATAGTGTTACCTCCAAAAATGGATTGAAAAAAACTGTTGTTTACGTAAAAATTGGGAAGTAAGTTTTTTCTTGCTTCTTCACTACCTTCTTTTTTTCCGGCATAGGCATCGGATTTTTCTTTGAAGTAGTCCTTTATTCCTTCTTGGCGTACCAGCTCATAATATTGCTCGGGAGTAAGTATCACCGGGTATCCAATATCAAAATCACCTACCTTTTCAGAATAGATGTACATATTTAGATTTGGATCGTATTCGTATTTAGAGACAATACTTTCCGGGTTTTCCATTTTGAGCTTACCCAAAGAAAAACCGGTCTTTACGGAATCCACTTCCTGCTCTTCCCTATCTTCATTTTCTGTTTCTTGGGCGTACGATACACCGGAGGAAACGAGCAAAAATAAAAATAGGAGTGTAAGCTTAAATGGTGATTTAAGAAATAGTTTGGCCCCTGTTTTCAAACTTGTTATAAATTTTTAAGCGCAAGTTTAATAATGTTCTCTACGCTGAGCGAGGGGTCTTGGATAAGTACTTTGTCAACTACCTTTTCGGCGGATCTTCTTACAAAGCCAAGAACCTCTAAAGCAGATAACGCTTCTTCTTTATTTGTATTGTTCGTAGGAGCGGAAACTTCGCCTATATCGTAAACTTTTAAAATCTTATCCCTAAGGTCTAGAATTACACGTTGGGCCGTTTTGGCTCCTATACCTTTAATGGACTGAATTGTAGCCACGTCTCCATTGGCAATTGCGTCTCTAATTTGGGCCGGTTCCAATGAAGAAAGCATGGTCCGGGCCGTACTTGAACCAATACCTGAAACCGATAGTAAAAGACGGAAAATCTCGCGCTCTGATCTTTCGGCAAAACCAAAAAGCGTATGTGAGTCTTCCTTTACTTGAAGATGAGTAAACAAACTAATATTTTCCGAATCGCCTATCTTAGAAAAAGTGTTCAAGGAAATATTTACAAAATAGCCAACTCCAGCACATTCTATCACTACATAGGTTGGGTTTTTCTCTACAAGTTTTCCTTTAAGATGGGTAATCATATCCGGGGTGGTTTTGGGGAATTATTTTGCCCGGTCATTAGAACCGGGCAATTACTATTACTTGGCCTCTGTTTTGGCCTTTTTCCTTTTTTCTCTTTCCTGTGCATCTATAACAGCAACCGCCGTCATATTTACCATTTCATCTACGCTTGCACCTAATTGAAGGATGTGAACAGACCTTCTTAGACCAACCATAATAGGACCTATACTATCTGCTTGGTTCAGTTCTTTTAAGAGCTTATAAGTAATGTTCGCCGATTCCAAGTTTGGAAAAATTAGGGTATTTACCTTTTTACCCGCCAGTTTGGAGAACGGGAACTGACTCTGTAACAATTCTTTGTTCAGGGCAAAATCTGTTTGAATTTCGCCATCTACCACAAGACTTGGGTTGCTTTCATGTAAAATACGAACCGCTTCCCTTACTTTTTTTGCATGCGGATGGTTAGAAGACCCAAAGTTTGCATAAGACAGTAAAGCCAATACAGGGTCAAATCCAAAAGTTGAAGCCACATTTGCCGCATTTTGAGCTATTTCTGCAATTTCTTCCGCATTTGGATCTATATTGATAGAGGTATCTGCCAAAAATAATGGACCTCTATCCGTAATCATAATGTTTACCGTAGATACCTTCTTTACATTTGACGCTCTACCAATAACTTCCAAAATTGGTTTTACAACCGTTGGGTACGCTCTTGAATATCCAGATATCATTCCATCTGCATCACCTTCAAGCACCATCATGGCTCCAAAATAATTGCGCTCGCGCATTCTTATTTTCGCACTATAAAGTGTAGTGCCGCTACGCTTTCTACTTTCCCAAAACTTGGTTGCGTAGCGTATATGTTTCTCATCAAACTCTTTGGAAGTTGGATCCAAGATATCTATCTCGGCATCAAAATCCAATTCCTTTTTCAATTCTAAAATAATCTCTTTTCTACCTAAAAGAATAGGCTCAGCAATACCCTCTTCATGTACGATTTGAGCGGCCTTCAACACATCAAGATGGTCGGCTTCGGCAAAAACAATACGTTTTTTGTTCATTTTTGCCCTGTTGTGCAATAAGCGCACTACTTTGTTATCGTTCCCGGAACGTTGTAGCAGTTCTTCTTTATACCGGTCCCAGTCATCAATAGGGCTTTTGGCCACGCCACTATCCATGGCAGCTTTGGCCACGGCCGGTGGAATTTCAGAAATAAGACGTTGATCAAAAGGTTTGGGAATTATATATTCTTTACCGAACGTTAATCGCGTTTCCCCATAAGCAATGTTTACCTGTTCCGGCACGGGTTGTTTGGTAAGTTCGGCCAATGCCTTAACGGCGGCCATTTTCATTTCTTCATTAATAGCAGTAGCCCGTACATCTAGGGCTCCTCTAAAAATAAAAGGGAAACCAAGTACATTATTCACCTGATTAGGATGATCGGAACGCCCTGTAGCCATAATGATATCTTTCCTGGTCTTTATGGCCAAGTCGTAATCTACTTCAGGATTAGGGTTTGCCATGGCAAAAACAATAGGGTTTTCCGCCATTGAATTTAACATATCCGGTGTTACGATATCGGCTATGGAAAGTCCGATAAAAACATCGGCATCTACCATTGCTTCGGAAAGAGTATCAATTTTTCTATCCGTAGCAAATTCCGCTTTGGAAGCAGATAGATTTTCGGCATCTTTTCTGATAACCCCTTTACTGTCCAACATCACAATATTTTCGGCCTTTGCACCAAAAGCCTTATACAGCTTTGTACAGGAAACAGCGGCAGCACCAGCACCACTAATAACAATGCGGACTTCTTCTATTTTCTTTTCGGACAGTTCCAACGCATTTAACAAAGCTGCAGCAGAGATAATGGCCGTTCCGTGTTGATCATCATGCATTACCGGAATATCAAGCTCTTCTTTAAGCCTTCTTTCTATTTCAAAAGCTTCCGGAGCTTTTATATCCTCCAAATTGATGCCGCCAAAAGTAGGAGCGATCATTTTTACGGTCTCCACGAATTTATCAACATCCTCCGTATCAACTTCAATATCTATTCCATCTATATCCGCAAAAATCTTGAACAGCAATCCTTTCCCTTCCATAACTGGTTTTGAGGCCTCCGGACCAATATTACCAAGCCCCAATACGGCCGTACCATTGGATATAACGGCCACCAGATTTCCTTTAGAGGTATATTTATAGGCATTATCCTTATCCTTAGCAATTTCCAAGCAAGGTTCTGCTACACCAGGCGAATAGGCCAAAGCCAAATCTCGCTGGGTTGAATAAGGTTTTGTAGGAACGATTTTTATTTTGCCAGGTTGCGGTTTAGCATGATATATCAATGCTTCCCTTCTCTGTTTTTGATTACCCATAGGAATATTAGATTTAAGAAAACAAATTTAAGGGTATTCTTCGGATATGTGTAGCCAGTTTAGAGGATAAATTTCCAAGAATTTACGCGATTTACAGGTATAAAACCCAACTAGCCCATATTCTCCTTTTTGGCCTCCTTTACGTTCAACCGTAAAGAAAGAACCGCGGCAAGAACAAAAAACACCCCAGCGAACAATATAGCGTTAACGGCATTACCACCAAGAAGGTTCTTAAATATAGGTCCAAAAGTAAGCGTCTCTATTCCCATAGGAATAACAATCATCATATTTAAAATACCCATATAAACACCTCGTCTATCCTGAGGCACAATCTTGGAAACCATGGTATAAGGTATACCCATCATAGCCGCCCAACCTATACCGAATAGGACCATAGGAAACAGCACGGTAATAGGATCGGAAACATATGGGATAGCGAAAAGTGCTAGCCCTGTACCCAATAAACTGGCCGCGTAGACTTTTTTACTCCCGAATTTAAGCGCCAATGGTACCAATGCCAACGCTACGACCATAGTGGTAATATTGTACGTAGTGCTCATTTTTGCCGATTGCGCGGCAGCTCCGGACAAATCAAACCCCATAGTATTCATGAACAAAGGTGTTATAAACTGCCAATACACAAATAGGGCATACCATTGAAAAAGATAGACAGCAGAGAGTTTCCACATAAAAGAAGGCATTTCTTTTACCGCTTTGGCAATTTCTATGAAGGGCATATTAAAACGTTCCCCAAAAGAAAGGGCTTTATGAGCTTTGATTTCTTCCATTTCTTCTTCCGTAGGTGGAATTTCGGGAGTTTTTAATACGGACCAAAGAATGGTTGATACGGACAAAAAGGCTCCTATAAAAAAGGAGTAATACAACCACTTAGGTATGGAACCGGCTACATCCGCAACATCTCCGCCCCCAAACCAATCTTGGAACAAAAAAATGGATGCGTTGGCTAAAACAATACCGGCACCAACAAATAGACTTTGCATTTGGTACCCCAGACTCAATTGCTTTTCTGGCAACTTATCCCCTACAAAAGCACGGTAAGGCTCCATTGCCATATTGTTTCCCACATCTAAAATCCAAAGTAACCCTACTGCAAACCACAAGGCGGGACTTAACGGAAATGCAAAAAGGCAAAGACTACCAATAATAGCTCCAATCAGAAAAAACGGTTTACGCCTACCAAAACGGGGCGACCAAGTTTTATCCGATATAGCTCCGATAATAGGCTGAACGATCAAACCCGTTACAGGTCCAGCTATATTAAGAATAGGCAACATATCTTCCGATGCTCCCAAAAACAGAAAAACAGGATTGATTGCGGTTTGCTGAAGTCCAAAACTGAATTGGATGCCCAAAAAGCCGACATTCATGTTGAAAATCTGCCAAAAACTTAAACTCGGTTTTTTAATAAAGCTCATTTGAAGTTGGTTTTGGTATAAAAACTATCAAACAAGATAGCACAATAAATCATCGACCTGAAAAAACTTGTATAGAAAATATAAAAGATAACAAACTCTAACGTTTTCGTAGTTTGCTGTTTTATTTTAGAAATTTGATATTGCGCTGTAAACCTGAGAATTTAGTCCTTTTTACTGCCGACTTCTGAAAAACTTTTCGAAAAACATCTTCGGTAATTTCTTCCCAATCTTTTTTGGACATGGATAATAATTCCGGATGTGGATTGAACAAGGGTTCTTGGTGAGGTTTTGAAAACCGGTTCCACGGGCATACATCTTGACAAACATCACACCCAAAGGCCCAATCATCAAACTTACCCTCAAATTCCGTTGGAATTTCATTTTTGAGCTCAATGGTAAAATAAGAAATACACTTACTTCCGTCAACCACATAGGGCTCCACAATAGCTTCAGTTGGGCATGCATCTATACAAGCAGTACAAGTTCCGCAATGATCCGTAACCCTAGAATCATATTCCAAATCCAAATCAACAATAAGCTCGGCAATAAAATAAAAAGAACCTACCCTTTGGGTGAGCAGGTTGCTGTGCTTCCCTATCCACCCCAGGCCACTTTTAGCGGCCCATGCCTTATCCAGAACGGGCGCGGAATCAACAAAAGCCCTACCCCCAACTTCACCTATATTTTCAGAAATAAAATTTTGCAGCTCACGCAATTTGGATTTAATGACATGGTGGTAATCTTGCCCGTAAGCGTATTTGGATATTTTATATGTGTTTTCCTCTTGTGTGTTTTCGGGATAATAATTCAGCAGTAATGAAATGACGGATTTAGCCCCGTCTACCAAAAGACGTGGGCCTAAACGTTTATCAAAATGATTGGCCATGTACGACATTTCGCCGTGCATATTGTTATTGAGCCATTTCTCCAATCTAGGGGCTTCCTCCTCCAAAAAATCCGCTTTGGAAATACCACAAGACAAAAAACCGAGGCGTTTGGCTTCGGTTTTTATAAGTTCGGAATATTTCTCTTTAGAATTCATCTTAAAACAATCCTGGTTGCACTCCTCCTTTGAGCTTCCCCAAGTGTTTATATGCCAAATCTGTTACTTCACGGCCACGCGGTGTTCGCATAATAAAACCCTGCTGAATCAAGAAAGGTTCATATACTTCCTCTATGGTTTCGGCACTTTCGGAAACCGCCGTTGCCAATGTGGTAATACCTACGGGGCCTCCCTTAAATTTATCTATAATGGTAGTAAGAATCTTATTGTCCATTTCATCCAATCCGTGAGCATCTACGTTCAATGCCTTTAGACTAAATTTTGAAATATCAATATCTATGCTTCCATTACCTTTGATTTGAGCAAAATCGCGCACCCTTCTTAAAAGGGCATTACAAATTCTAGGTGTACCCCTACTCCTACCTGCAATCTCAATTGCAGCTTCTTGGGAAATAGGAACTTTTAGTATTTCTGCACTACGCTCAACTATGGTTGAAAGTAATTCCGTAGAATAATATTGTAAGCGGCTCTGAATACCAAAACGCGCACGCATGGGTGCTGTTAACAATCCCGAACGGGTGGTAGCCCCGATCAGTGTAAACGGATTCAGGTTTATCTGTACCGATCGTGCATTGGGGCCCGACTCGATCATAATATCAATTTTATAATCTTCCATTGCGGAGTACAGATACTCCTCTACTATTGGGCTCAAACGGTGAATTTCATCAATAAAGAGTACATCGCGCTCATCCAAATTGGTAAGCAGACCTGCAAGATCGCCCGGTTTATCCAAAACCGGTCCGGAAGTAATCTTGATGCTTACCCCCAGTTCACTCGCAAGAATGTGGGCCAAAGTGGTCTTACCCAGTCCCGGAGGGCCGTGAAACAAGGTATGATCCAATGCCTCTCCTCGTTGATTGGCGGCCTCCACAAAAACCTTTAAATTCTCCAATACCTGCTCCTGGCCCGTAAAGTCATCAAAACTTATGGGGCGCAAAGCTCTTTCTATATCAAATTCCTCAGGGGTAAAATTCTCTCCTTCGGCGTCTAAGTACTCATTCATATTAAGACAAAGATAGCAGAAAAAGAAACAAGCCCACTATACTTCACGCCCCTAATCTACCGTTTTCTATATGGCCATAGGCCGCATTATTTTGAAGATAATTTTCGTAATTTCATTCTATGCAAGACTCCACTTATTCCTCAGAAATTCTTCAGTACATCCCATTTTACTATGTTATTTGGTCCGATGACCTGCTCACAGCATCCGAAATCAATGTTGTACAAAATGCGATAGACGCAGATAAAACCCTATCCGAAAAGAGCAGGGCACAATTACTTACGTGGCTTAATACACAAAATCCGCCCGCAAATACAGAACTAAAAAAATGGAAACAGACTATTTCCAATTCAGGAGTTAAATTAATTGAAAGCGAAACTTACCCACTAGCCACGTTTAGCCAAAAGGTAGTGTGCCACTATAAAGACGAATGTCCATTTAACGAACAATTAAAACATATTGAAATACAACTGGGTATTCAACCCAATCATTACAATCACCTTTTTGATGTTGATGTGATTCATGAAACTACCTCGGAATTTTATGATTCCAAAGAAATCGATACGATTTTAAAAGGGAAGCATGCCAAACTAGTGGATGATTTCAGGGAAGTATTGGCCGACCCTATTTTTGAGTGGGAAGTGCACCGAAACAAAGAAGATTTCAGAAATGTTGTTCTGAACCAAGTTAAATTCTTAGCCAATAAGGGCTATGGAGCCATGGCCTATCCAGAGGCATATGGCGGAACCGATGATATGGAAGGTTATGCTTATATGTTTGAAAATATGATGTTTGCCGATGGCAGCCTTTCTATAAAATTTGGAGTGCAGTTTGGTCTTTTTGGAGGAAGTATCCAAAAGCTAGGAACCAAAAAACATCATGACCTGTACCTCTCACAAACAGGAAAAGCGGAGCTTTTAGGCTGTTTTGCCATGACCGAAACCGGCCATGGGTCCAACGTACGGGGAATAAAAACTACGGCAACTTACAACAACGAAACGGATCAACTTGTAATTCACACCCCGGGGAAAAACGATAATAAAGAATATATTGGAAATGCATTGCACTCCAAGATGGCATCTGTATTTGCGCAACTTATCGTAAATGGAAAAAACGAAGGTGTGCACGCCATTCTGGTTCCGCTTAGAAATGAAAAACACGAACTTTTACCCGGAATAAACGTGAAAGACAACGGCTACAAACTAGGTTTGAACGGAGTTGATAACGGTAAAATTTGGTTCAATCAAGTTGCCGTACCCAGAGAAAATCTACTTAACAAATATGGGGACATTAAAGAAGATGGGACTTACCACTCTGATATAAAAAACCCAAACAAACGTTTTTTTACCATGTTGGGCACCTTGGTAGGCGGAAGAATTTGTGTAGCCCGAGCAGGTTTGGGAGGTGCTAAATTTGCTTTAACCGTTGCCATTAAACATGCCTTAAAGCGCAGACAATTTAATGACAGTATTAAGGTACAGGAAGACCTTTTAATGGACTACCCAACGCACCAGTTGCGTCTAACGCCTCTAGTGGCTAGCGCTTACGTCTATCACATAACCCTTGATAAGATGATGCAACAATATTGTGACCCATCCCAACCAGACAAGCGAAAGATAGAAACCCAAGTGGCGGGCTTAAAATCTATCATCACTTGGTATGCAAATGACACCATTCAAGAATGCCGCGAAGCTTGTGGCGGTAAAGGCTACCTTTTAGAAAACCGTATAGCCGACTTAAAAGGCGATGTAGATATCTTCACCACTTTTGAGGGTGATAATACCGTACTGTTATTATTGGCCGCCAAGGGGGTTCTATCAGACTTTAAATCGGAGTTTAATAGCGCAGGATTTTCCGCAGTACTAAAAATATTGGGCATACAGATCAATGACAAATTAACCACGATCAATCCTATTTACAGTAACAAAGTAGATAAGGATCATTTGTACAATCCTAAATTCCACAAGCATGCTTTTGAATACCGTACCAGACGGTTGACCTATACCCTGGCTATGCGAATTAGAGACTATATTAAAACGGGAATACCTTCTTACCAAGCGTTTCTTAAAGTACAAAGCCACCTATTGGCATTGGGCAAAGCCTATAGCAATGAACTAGCTTATTCTACCTACAATGATTTTGCAGAAACCATATCCGACGCCAAGAACAAAGCATTGTTTCGGAAACTAGGAACGTTACACGCACTTTATACTATAAGACAAGATGCGGAATGGTATTTAGAACAAGGCTATATTGGCGGGACCAAATCCAAGGCCATCCGCCAACGTGTAGAACGGTTATCAAGTGAATTAAGATCCCATATAGGAGTCCTAGTAGATGGGTTTGGCATACCAGAGCATTGTATGAGCGCCCCTATTGCCAAATAACATCGTATTTCTAACTATTTCTCCTTATGTAACTCAGAAGTATCTAGAAAGTCTATTATCTCTACCTTGCCCTCCCCATACAAATGAGTCCTGGCGTTACCACTTGAAGAAAGTTGTAAGATTTTGGTACTGTTTATATCCGCAGTAGCGGACTCCTCTACAGTAAGATAAACAGCTTCTGACTCTAATTTTTTAGCTTTTAGATTGGAATTTTCAAAAAGGTTCGCATACAATTCAAATGTGGTTCCTTCCAAAATAGCGGTAGCGTTTTTGTACAACTTTACATTACTTAAATCACTTGTGCCAAATACCTTTACATCAACCCTGTCTTTTAAAACCAAATTTATCTCTTGTCCTTTTAAGTTGAATTCCCCTGAACTGTTACCTTCCATATTGATATTAAAAACTTCGGCATCGGCATTTAAATACAATTTTGCGGATTCATGTAGATCTACATAAAGATCCTTTGCATTAACCGCTCCGTCCATTTCAATTTTCCCATCATACATTGTAATGGCCTCCAGGTAAATATAGTTAACCGTAATCTCCAATTTCTTTTTACGGGTGATGTTATAGAAGGAGCTAATCTGAAGCACGCTATCTTGAACCTTAAACCTTAAAACGTCAATTAGGTTGTCATCAGCAGTGATAGCAACGCCTTCCTCCGTAGAATCATGTAGCTTAATATCAAGATCATCGCGTAGTTCAATTGCATGAAAAGCAGGCAACTCTTGATAAACATCTATCACAACTTTATTCCCCTTTATTTTGGGTTTACGTTGCCCAAAAGCCTGAAAAGTAAATAATAAAACAATTAAAAAAACAAAATTTCTCATACTACAGTCCCTTTGACACCAGTTGATTAGACCCTTCTCTTATAATTTGCAAATGTATCTCTTATTGTTCTTACGCAACAAGAATGTTAAATAAAAGTATCAAAAAAAATGCCCAACTATAAAAGTCAGGCATTTTAATTTGAGTTAGTCTAGTATTTTAATGTTGAAGCTCTTCTTCGTCTTTTTGTAAAGGTACGGTCTGAGGAACAAAATCCTGACCTGGAAGAATGTACTCTCCGTTTTCGTCTACCTTACTATAGTCATAAGCCCAACGGTGAACTTCAGGAATGGCTCCTGGCCAGTTACCGTGAATATGCTCCTGTGGTGTTGTCCATTCCAAGGTTGTTGCCTTCCAAGGATTCTTAGGACCTATTTTACCGTAGAAAATACTTCTTACAAAGTTAAATACGAATATAAGTTGAACACCTGCGGTGATAATTGCAAATACGGTCATCAATACTTGAATATCCGTTAATTCATCAAACATTGGGAAAGCGGTATTCTCATAGTATCTTCTTGGAACACCGGCCATACCTACAAAATGCATTGGGAAGAAAATACCATACGAGCCAACTGCGGTAACCCAGAAGTGGATATAACCTAAGTTCTTGTTCATCATCTTACCTTCAAACATAGTAGGGAACCAGTGATAAATACCTGCGAACATACCATATAGTGCAGAAATACCCATTACCAAGTGGAAGTGAGCAATAACAAAATATGTATCATGTACGTTAATATCCAATGTACTATCCCCTAAGATAATACCTGTAAGACCACCTGTTATGAAAGTTGACACCATACCTATTGAAAACAACATGGCAGGGTTTAACTGTAAGTTACCTTTCCAAAGTGTAGTAATCCAGTTAAAGGCTTTTACTGCAGATGGAATAGCGATTAAAAGCGTTGTAAATGTAAATACAGAACCTAGGAACGGATTCATACCCGAAATAAACATATGGTGACCCCATACAATTGTAGACAAGAATGCAATCGCCAAAATTGAAGCAATCATTGCACGATAACCAAAAATAGGTTTTCTAGCATTTACCGCCATTACTTCGGATACAATACCCATGGCAGGTAAGATTACAATATATACCTCAGGGTGACCTAAGAACCAGAAAAGGTGCTCATATAATACCGGTGAACCACCTTGGTAGTGTAATACCTCACCTTGTATAAATATATCCGACAAGAAGAATGACGTACCAAAGCTTCTATCCATTATCAACAACAAAGCTGCAGATAATAGTACCGGGAACGATATAATACCGATAATGGCCGTTACAAAGAATGCCCAAATTGTTAGTGGCAATCTTGTCATAGACATTCCTTTTGTACGAAGGTTAATTACGGTTACTACATAATTCAACGATCCCATAAGAGATGAAGCAATGAAAATAGCCATAGAAACCAACCATAATGTCATACCCATTCCTGAACCAGGCTGAGCCATTGGCAATGCACTTAGCGGAGGATAAATAGTCCACCCTGCAGCAGCCGGTCCTGCTTCAACGAATAAAGAGGAAATCATTATTATAGAAGACAAGAAAAACAACCAATACGAAAGCATGTTCAAAAAGCCCGAAGCCATATCCCTTGCACCAATTTGCAACGGAATAAGTAAGTTACTAAATGTACCACTCAGACCCTGTGTAAGAACAAAGAATACCATTAACGTACCGTGAATGGTTACCAATGCCAAATAAACATCTGCATCCATAACTCCATCTGGAGCCCATTTTCCTAAAAAGGTCTCGAAGATACCAAAGGATTCCCCTGGCCATGCCAATTGCATACGGAACATAATTGACATTGCGATGCCTAGCGCTCCCATTATCAAACCAGTAATCAAATACTGTCTAGAGATCATTTTATGATCTTGACTAAATATATATTTGGTTACAAAAGTTTGCTTGTGGTGATGCTCATGATCGTCATGTGCATGGTCATCTAACTGTGCATTTGCAGTAACAGACATATTTGTTATTCTTTAATTTTAATTTTCTTTTAAAGCGCTCCTAGACTATACCTTACGAAAACTCGTATTAGTGACTAGCCGTTGCAGTTTCAATGTTCTTGAATTCATCTGTAGATGCTTGGCCCATTACATTCTGCCCAAAGGTTTTTTGCTCGGCTATCCACGCATCATACTCTTCTTGAGTCTCAACAATAATCTTCATTTGCATATTATAGTGAGACTTTCCACATATCTTATTACAAAGTAAAATATAATCGAACTCCCATGGGTCGGAATTTTCCTCTCCATTAGCCGCTCTTTCCGATCTAATCTCGTTTGTACGTTTTACTTTATCAGCCACATCAGGATTCTGGCGCATTTCTTCCGTAGTATAAATTGGAGTGAAAGAAAATTCAGTAATCATACCCGGAACACAGTTCATTTGAGCCCTAAAATGCGGCATGTATGCAGAATGAAGCACATCTTGCGAACGCATTTTAAAATTAACCTTTCTACCTACAGGAAGGTGTAATTCTTTAACGATGATATCATCTGCCGCATAGCTATCAGACTCATCCAAACCAAGTACATTGGCCTTATTGATATCAATCATTCTAACGTTAGCCTTACCTAATACGTTATCCTCACCGCCATATCTAGCCGTCCAACTAAATTGTTGTGCATAAAGCTCCACAATTAATGGATCGTCTTCGTCATTAACATCCATAATAGTAGTCCAAGTATATAAGCCCCAAAGGATAAGTCCAGAAAGTACTATTACAGGAATTATAGTCCATATAAACTCTAGACGATCACTGTCCGCAAAGAAAAGGGCCTTTTTACCTTCAACACCACGATACTTGTAACCAAAGTAGTGTAACAAAGCCTGTGTAAGGGTCTGCACAATGAAAATGATAATGAAGGAAACCAACATTAAAGAGTCATACTCCCCACCGTGAGCAGATGCAGCTTCCGGAAGTAAAAACTTAGAATATTTCCAGAAACTAAAAATTGTAATACCGTAAATAAAGATAAGAAACGCGAACAGAAGGTATCCGTTTGTTTTGTTATCCGAATCGTTGGCTATTTGAGAATTTTCGGCTTTGAGCTGAGACAATTCAAATATCTTCGTCATCTGCCATATCGCAATTGCCACCAAGGCTAAAACCACTAAAGTCAATAATGTAGTCATCGTATGTTCTACTATTATACGTTAAAAATACTAATAATGAAAATGTCTGCTCTCCTCAATAAACGGGTTACGCTTAGGCTGTAAAGGTGCAGTTGACAATGCACGGAACACCCAGAAAATGAATAGGCCGGCAAAGAAAAGAACAGCCCCTATTTCAGGTATACCTATAAACCATTGATCACCTACAGTTGATGGCATAATCATATTGAATATATCCATATAGTGCCCACCTAAAATAACGATACCTGTTAGAACCACAAACCAGTTCATACGTTTGAAATCGCTATTCATAAGAAGCAACACAGGGAACAAAAAGTTCATTACTATCATTCCAAAGAATGGTAATCTATAATCTGCAATACGCGTTACATAGTAAGTAACCTCTTCTGGTATGTTAGAGTACCATATAAGCATAAATTGAGAGAACCATAGGTATGTCCAGAATATACTAATACCGAACATAAACTTAGCTAAATCATGTATGTGACTATTGTTCACATCTGGCAAGTAACCTCTAGACTTCAGATACACGGTTACCATAGCTATTACGGTAATACCTGATACGAACATACTAGCAAAAACATACCATCCGAACAAAGTACTGAACCAGTGTGGATCAACACTCATAATCCAATCCCAAGACATGATAGATTCCGATACTAAGTAAAATACCAAGAATGCAGCAGACCATTTAAAGTTCAACTTAAAATTGGCATTGTCGTTAGACTCATCCTGTCTTAGTGAAAGTTTTCTAGAATACTCTCTGTAAAACATCCAACCTGCCAAAAATATAGCGGCACGTATTAAGAAGAAAGTAGGGTTTAAATAACCGGCCTTACCTTGTAAAAGGCGATCATGCGCAACTACATCGGCATCCATCCACACAAACAGGTGGTTCATGTGTAAAACCGACAGAACCAGTATTACAAAAACGATAATTCCACCAGGAACTATATATGCGGTAATACCTTCCATAACCCTAAAAAGTAACGGAGACCAACCGGCCTGCGCTGCACGTTGTATTGCATAGAAAGCCAAAACCCCCAAAGCAATCATAAAGAAAAAGAATGCGGCTACATATAAAGCGGCCCAAGGCTTATTCTGTAATTGATGTAAAAGGTGTTCGTCGTGAGAAGAATCATGTTCCTCACCGTGAGCCTCAACAGCATCACCGTGTCCTTCTGCAACAGCGCCATATGCTTCTACCGCACCATGGGCATCTCCATGTCCATCGCCATGACTGGCCACTATAGCTTTTGCCTCTTCTACGGTGCTTGGTGCCGATATAAATCCGATAGCAATACCAAGTATCCCAAGAGCCATTAAAATAAAGGAACCGATCTTTAATTTGTTTGAAAACGTATACATATCCCTTTTCTAAGTATTATTTCGTTAAGTCTTGTTTCAATTTCATCACGTACTCCGAAACTTGCCACATCTCTTTAGTATTCATCTGAGATGCATAAGAACCCATAGAGTTCAATCCGTAATGAATGGTATGGTAAGCTGTACCTATTGTAATATTTCGAGCTTCATCCGCATATGTTGGTACACCCAAAATCTTTTCTCTTTTTACAAGCGTACCTTGACCATCACCTTTATCACCATGGCAAATAGCACAATAAATGGTATATAATTGACCACCCGCAGCTAAATCCTCTTCAATGTTCACTGAATCCAATGGACTTTTTTGAACTCTTGCCAACTCTTTACCTTCCGGTGTATTTTCATATCCGTAAGGAATCCAGCCACGAGAAATAGTATTTGCCGGTGGAACCATTGCCTCCTGACGATTAGGAAGAAAATCTACCTCACCATACGCCTCGTAACCTACTGGCTCGTACATATTAGGCATATATTGATAGTTGGGACTGTTCTTATCGGCACAAGCCGTAACACACAGTAGCAACCCAAAAACGATTCCTATTTTGCTAAAACTGTTCATATTTAATGACTGGTTTTTTCAACTATGTTTATCTCCACTGCCCCTGTATCCAACAACAGATCTTTTAACTCTTTTTCGTTACCATGAATATCTATCTCCATTAAGAAATGATCATCCGTAGTACGTACATCTGGATTTTCTGCTTTTTTGAAAGGCCATAAACGGCTTCTCATATAAAAAGTTATCACCATTAAGTGAGCCGCAAAAAATACAGTTAACTCAAACATAATAGGCACAAATGCCGGCATGTTCTCTATATAACTAAAACTAGGCTTCCCACCAATATCCTGAGGCCAATCCTCGATCATGATGTAGTTCATCATAAGCGTAGCTACACTAAGACCTATACAGCCGTAAATAAACGACGTAATGGCAATACGTGTTGGAGCCAACCCCATAGCCTTGTCTAAGCCATGAACAGGAAATGGACAATATACTTCTTCGATGTGATGCTTGGCTGCCTTTACCTTCTTAACGGCAAGCATTAGCACGTCATCATCATCATAATATGCATGTATCGCTTTAGATGCCATAGCTATTGTTTCTTATTATTTAATAATCTTGCCTGACCGGCCCAATCGTCTCTTTGCGCTCTACCTGGAAAAGATTCTGTTATTGAATCCAACAAATCATACTCCCTATTGGTCATTCTACCCACTTGGGCAAAAGTGAATATTCCAATTTCATTAAGTGTTGCTTCCATTTGAGGACCTACACCTTTAATTTGCTTAAGGTCATCAGCAGTCTCTTTTGTTGCATCAAACTTACCAATAGTACTCAAAAGCTCAGAAACACTCTCACTGGTATCTTGTTGAGGTGCAACTTCTCCCATAAGCACATCATCAGTAATAACTTCTTCTTTAGTATCAGCAGCAGACAATTTAGTTATCTGATATAATGGCTGACCCGCATCTCTTAGTTTTTTATATTTACTTCCAGATGACTTCAAGATAGATTTAACCTCTGCCTGAGCGATTACAGGGAATGTTCTAGCGTAAAGAAGGAACAACACGAAGAAGAATCCAATAGTACCTACAAAGATTCCGATATCTACAAATGTTGGTGAGAACATAGTCCATGAAGATGGAAGGTAATCTCTGTGCAACGATGTTACGATAATTACGAAACGCTCAAACCACATTCCTATGTTCACTACAATAGATATAGCAAAAGAAAACATAATACTAGTTCTCAATTTTTTGAACCACATGAACTGAGGAGAGAACACATTACAAGTCATCATTGACCAGTAAGCCCACCAGTAAGGTCCAGTAGCTCTGTTCAAGAAAGCGTATTGTTCGTATTCCACACCTGAATACCAAGCCATAAAAAGCTCTGTTATATATGCACACCCTACAATAGAACCGGTTAACATAATAACAATGTTCATTAACTCAATATGCTGAACAGTGATATAATCTTCCAAGTGACACACTTTACGCATGATAATCAAAAGTGTATTCACCATTGCAAATCCAGAGAAAATTGCTCCAGCCACAAAGTATGGCGGGAAGATGGTTGTATGCCAACCTGGTATTACCGATGTAGCAAAGTCAAAAGATACAATGGTATGTACAGAAAGTACAAGTGGTGTAGCCAAACCTGCCAAAACCAACGACACTTCTTCAAAACGTTGCCAATCTTTAGCACGACCACTCCAACCAAAACTTAACAGACTATATATTTTCTTTTGAAAAGGAAGGATAGCCCTGTCACGTAACATCGCAAAATCAGGAAGTAGACCTGTCCACCAGAATACCAAAGAAACTGAAAGGTATGTAGATATCGCAAATACATCCCAAAGTAGCGGTGAGTTAAAGTTTACCCATAACGAACCAAATTGGTTAGGAATTGGCAATACCCAATATGCCAACCAAGGACGACCCATGTGAATGATTGGGAAAAGACCCGCCTGAACAACAGAAAATATTGTCATAGCCTCCGCAGAACGGTTAATGGCCATTCTCCATTTCTGACGGAAAAGCAAAAGTACGGCAGATATCAAAGTACCCGCGTGACCAATACCTACCCACCAAACAAAGTTGGTAATATCCCAAGCCCAGTTAACGGTCTTGTTCAAACCCCATGTTCCAATACCGGTAGAGACTGTATAAATAATACAACCAACACCCCAAAGAAATGCCACTAAGGCAATGGAAAACACAATCCACCAATGCTTATTGGCCCTACCCTCAACCGGAGCGGCTATATCCACACTTACATCGTGGTAGCCTTTATCCCCAATAACCAAGGGCTTTCGTATAGGTGCTTCGTAATGCGACGCCATATAAATCTATTATAGTTGTTTACTTAAATACGGTTTTATGCTTCGTTCGTATTCCTAACCTTAACATGGTAGAATACATTTGGTTTAGTTCCCACATGCTCCAATAAATGGTACATACGATCACTTTCTGCCAATTTGGAAACTTCACTTTCCTTATCATTAACATCACCAAAGATTATAGCTCCTGTGCTACATGCAGATGAACATGCCGTTTGGAATTCCTCATCTTTAACAGGACGACCATCTCTTTTCGCATCCAAGATAGACTTCTGAGTCATCTGAATACACATAGAACATTTTTCTATAACCCCTCTTGAACGAACATTTACATCAGGATTCAATACCATTTTACCCAAGTCATTGTTCATATGGTAATCAAACTCGTCATTGTTATTATACAAGAACCAGTTGAATCTACGAACTTTGTACGGACAGTTGTTTGCACAATATCTAGTACCCACACAACGGTTATATGCCATATGGTTTTGACCTTGGCGACTGTGAGATGTTGCCGCAACCGGACAAACAGTTTCACATGGCGCGTGGTTACAGTGCTGACACATTACAGGCTGGAATGCCACTTGAGGATTAGCCGCTGGATGCTCCAACTCACCAAAACCACCTAAAGAACCATTATCACCTGAAAGACCATCAAACTCATCCTTCTTAATATTATCTCCCTCAAAAGTATCTTCCGAAGAATAATATCTATCGATACGCAACCAGTGCATATCCCTACTCTTTCTAACTTCTTCCTTACCTACTACAGGAACATTGTTCTCCGCATGACAAGCAATAACACATGCACCACAACCGGTACACGCATTTAAATCTATAGACATGTTAAAGTGATGACCTATAGTACGATCAAAACTATCCCACAAATCAACAGATGTAGCCGGAACCTCTTGGTGATCCAAAGAAACCACCGGAACTTCGTTCCACTCAGCGTGATCCTTTGTATTGAATATCTCCAAGGTAGTCTCCTTAATGATATCACCTCTACCCATTAAGGTCTTATGCAACTGAATACATGCAAACTCATGCATTCCCGAAGCTTTCTCAATAGTAGCTGCCTGAACATTGGTGAAATTCTGATACAACGGATAAGCATTAACACCTGTCTGCATCTCAGATTTCATTCCTACTTTTCTTCCATATCCTAATGAAAGACCAATAGAACCAATAGCTTGACCTGGCTGAATAATTACCGGAACGTTATTTAGCACAACTCCATTTACGGTAACGTTGGCATAACTACCGTCCAAACCTCCATTGGCAACGTGCTCGTTTACAAAACCTAAACGCTCAGCATCCGCCTTGGAAACGGTAACATAGTTATCCCAAGAAACTCTAGTAATCGGATCAGGAAACTCCTGCAACCATGGGTTGTTAGCCTGCTGACCTGCACCCATACCCGTTTTAGAGTAAAGAGTAAGCTCAACACCGCCTCCGCTGGTAGCATTTACCAAGCTATTAATAGCCGTAGCAATAGGAATACCGGCTTGAGCAGCCACCTCCTCAATTACATTGGCACTTGCTGTTTCTTTATCTTCTTCTTCGGAAACCGCATTTTCTGAATCCACATCAGAGCTTAAAGTCATACCTGCCGCAGAATAAACACCATCATGCAATGCTTTATTCCAATCATTTCCAGCCAATATTGACTGAGACCAGGTTTCCTTTACATATTCGTAATATGTTTTATCACTACCCAACCACTTTAACAATGCAGTCTGAAACTGTCTTGTATCAAAAAGTTCTTTAATGGTAGGTTGCATCAAACTGTATTGCCCTTTCTTGATTTGGGTATCTCCCCAAGACTCCAAGAAATGATTAGCCGCCGCAGTATACTGCGCTACTTCCGTAGTTTCGTTCCAATTATTGGAGAACACAACAGAAAGACCAACTTTCTCAACACCTTCTTTAAAGTCAGCTGCATTAGGAAGCGTATACATTGGGTTAACACCATCTACAATCAACGCGCCAACTTTGCCCGCCTTCATATCCGCAATCAACTTCTGTACTGCCTTAACATTTCCTTGTCTTACATAACGAGGAGAAGCAGGATCAAAAGCCTTACTACCCAACATTTCATTAATTGCAAGAACAACCGTTTGAGCATGTATATCATCAAGACCCGTAACTACTACGGCCTTACTTTTATTCTTTCTTATATGAGCAGCCACATCATCTATGGTCTTCTGAACATTTTCAGAAAGCTCACCACCAACACTTGTACCGTTCAACTTAGCATATAACTGAGCCAAAGCTATTTTCTGCTGCATTGGCGTCAAAGGAACACGCTTATCCGCATTGGCACCACTCAAGGTCATGTTCGCCTCAAACTGTACATGACGCGACATCTTGCCATTTTTAGGCACTCTACCTTTTGCATACCCTCCATCATAGCTTCCTCCTTGCCAATCTCCTAAGAAATCCGCCCCAAAAGAAACTATAAGGTCCGCCTTTTCAAAATCATAATCCGCCAAAGCACGCTCACCGTATTTAGCTTCATAAGCACTAGCTGCGGCATCTTCGGCAATAGCATCATAAACCACATGGTTTACATTACCATACTCAGCTTTTAATTCACCGATCAATCTATCCGTAGACGGGCTAGCATATGTTTGTGTCAACAATGCGATTTGCTGACCAGAACCTTTAAGACTTCCTAATTTTGCTTTTACAGCAGCATCCAAAACAGACCATTCAGTAGGCTCTCCATTTGCCATTGGCCCCTGTAAGCGCGTACTATCATATAAGGAAAGTACAGATGCCTGAACTCTTGCATTGGCAGAACCGGCAACCTTGGCATCTTTATTATTTTCAACCTTAATAGGACGACCTTCCCTTGTTTTAATAAGGATACTTGCAAAGTCAAAACCGTTCGCTATAGTTGTAGCATAATAATTAGCAACGCCTGGAACAATATTTTCTGGCTGAACAACATAAGGAATAGATTTATGCACAGGTCCTTCACAAGCAGCCAATGAAGCCGCTGCGGTACTAAAACCAACGTACTTAAGAAAATCCCTTCTATTGGTAGATGTAGCAGATAGACTTTCCTTATCTCCCAAAAAATCATCTACTGGAATTTGCTCAACAAACTCGTTCTGTCTTAGCGTCTCAACAATGGAATCGTTCGGATTTAATTCCGCCTCGTTCTTCCAATATTTTTTGTTTGATGCCATACTTTCTATGTAATTAGCTACTTTCTAGATTCGATTAATAATGACACTTTCCACATTCCAGCCCGCCCATTTGCGCAGCCGTTAACTTTTCAACACCATATTTCTTGGAAAGCTCGGTATGAATTTTTTCGTAGTAAGCATTACCTTCTACCTTAATTTCAGTTTCTCTGTGACAGTTAACACACCATCCCATTGTTAGAGGCGAAAATTGATACATAATCTCCATTTCCTCAACAGGACCGTGACATTGCTGACACTCAATACCTGCAACACTTACGTGCTGAGAGTGATTGAAATATGCAAAATCAGGCAAATTATGAATACGCACCCATTCTACAGGCTGACTCTCACCAGTATATTTCTGATTTTCCTCATCCCAACCTACAGCGGCATAAAGCTTTTTGATTTCCTTGTTATAATCAACACCATACTCACGCTTACCTTCTTCCAAAGTTTCATCAGCAACTTGGTAAATTGATTTATGACAGTTCATACACACGTTCAAGGAAGGAATTCCAGAAGTCTTAGAAACACGTGCAGACGAGTGACAATACTTACATTCAATTTTATTATCCCCTGCATGGATACGGTGTGAGTAATGTATTGGCTGAATTGGCTGATACCCTTGATCAACACCTACCTGCATCATCCATCCGTAAGCAAAATACGCACTACCCAACAAAAGGAAAATAACTGACACCAATACCAAAAATTGGTTTTTAGCAAACGCTTTCCAAAGTGGCAATCTCTTCTCGGATGCTTCATTTTCCAAAACAACCCCATTAGCTTCGGCTATTCTTCTCAATGTTTTGTTCACCAAGAACAACATCACAACCAAAAGACCAAAGACGAGTGCCAAAGCACCTAGAACTATTTCATTTGAAATTCCATCGGAAGCACCACCAGAGCCACCAGCAGCTTCACCACCAGCCGCAGCCGCAGGAGCAGCGGTTTTTGGAGGAGCGGCCGTATAAGCCAAAATATTATCAATATCCTCGTTAGACAAGGTTGGAAACGGAGTCATTGCCGCCTGATTGTACTCAGCATAAATCTTATTAGCATAAGAATCACCTGAAGCGATAAGCCCAGGACTATTCTTAATCCATTGATACAACCAATCACGACTTAAACCTTCGTCATCTGACAATCTAGTCTCTACATTAGCCAGAGCTGGACCTGTCATTTTACGATTTAAAGAGTGGCAAGCTGCACAATTCTGATTGAACAACGCTTTACCTTTAGCCGGATCTCCCGCAGTATCACCAGATGCAGCAGCTTCGGAAGAAGCCCCATCTTCGCTTCCACCATCTTGAGCAGATATAGAAACGGAAAATAAAAGGAAAACAAATAGAGTTAAACCTAAAACCTTAGAAATCGAATGGCGGTACGGAACCTTTTTCATATGAATCTTATTTCTATCGACATCTTGGCACGATAATTTCATTTATAGAAAACTTGTGTTATTCTTATCAGTGCTAAAATCGAAGGCAAAAATACGTAATAGACTTTATTTTGAAAATGTTAACGGATTGATAATTCCTAATTTATATCTATTCTAAATAATATGTCATCCTTTACAATGCCGAGGAATACGCTACTTTTGTATAAATTATTAAAACCCAATTATTTCACTACAATGAAGACAATTTTTGCACTCAGTTTCTCCCTTGCGTCTTTAACATTTGGATATGCCCAACAAGGCCAAATTAACATTGAACAAGACCAAAAAATCACTGATTTAATAGAAATATATAAAACCTCCAACGAAAGTTCGGAATATTACCGCATTCAAGTAGGCTTCGGCTCCTATAATAAGGCTCAAAGTATTCAAGCTAACGTTGAGCAAGATTTCCCGGACCTACCCTCAAAAATAGACTTTGATTCACCTACATACCGAGTAAGGGTAGGAAGATTCCAGAACAAGCTAGACGCCGAACGAAAGTTTAAAGAAGTCCGACAGAAATATCCGGACGCCATGTTATTAAAACCAAAAAAATCGACCCGTTAAGGTCGATTTTTTTTGCTCTATACTGTCTCATTTAACAGTGATATGTATATTCTCAAGAGGTCTATTTAGATTTTAATTTCTTCTTAACCTCTACCTCTTTGAAAGCCTCTACAATATCCCCTTCAACTATATCATTATAGTTCTTAAGCTGCAGACCACAATCATACCCTTTGGCCACTTCCTTAACATCGTCTTTGAAACGTTTTAAGGATGTCAACTCTCCTGTATAAACAACTACACCATCTCGTATAAGACGTATACCTGCATTACGGAAAATCTTACCATTGGTTACCATACAACCGGCAATCGTACCAACTTTGGATATCTTAAAGGTCTCTCTAATCTCTGCGGTACCCGTAATCTCTTCTTTGATTTCAGGAGAAAGCATTCCCTCCATAGCATCCTTAAGATCATTGATCGCATCATAGATAATAGAGTACATTCTAATATCAATTTCTTCCTTCTCCGCAACATCTCTTGCATTACCCATTGGCCTTACGTTAAAACCAATAATAATAGCATCGGATGCCGAAGCTAACAACACATCGGATTCGGTAATAGCACCAACTCCTTTGTGTATAATATTCACTTGAATTTCTTCAGTAGACAATTTTTGGAACGAATCCGTTAAGGCTTCCACAGAACCATCAACATCACCCTTCAAGATAATGTTAAGCTCCTTAAAGTCACCCAAAGCAATACGTCTTCCGATTTCATCCAACGTAATGTGACGCTGTGTTCTAACAGACTGCTCACGCTGCAATTGCGAACGCTTAGTAGCTATCTGCTTAGCCTCTCTCTCATCTTCTAACACATGGAATTTATCACCTGCTTGTGGCGCTCCATCCAAACCTAGAATAGAAATTGGCGTGGCCGGACCAGCTTTTTGAACACTTTTTCCGCGTTCATCCTGCATAGCCTTAACCTTACCACTATTGGTACCTGCCAATACATAATCCCCAATTTTAAGGGTTCCACCTTGTACTAATATGGTAGAAACGTAACCACGTCCCTTATCCAAAAAGGCTTCTACTACAGTACCATTGGCCATCTTATTAGGATTAGCCTTAAGCTCTAACAATTCGGCTTCAAGCAATACTTTTTCAAGCAATTCCTTTACACCTTGACCTGTCTTGGCCGAAATATCGTGAGACTGTATCTTACCGCCCCAATCTTCGACCAATAAATTCATTTGAGCCAACCCATCCTTAATTTTCTCAGGGTTTGCCGTTGGCCTATCCACTTTATTTATAGCAAAAACAATTGGTACTCCAGCTGCTTGAGCGTGACTTATTGCTTCT
The DNA here is from genome assembly GCF_018860715.1 of Zobellia sp. B3R18. NCBI lineage: Bacteria > Pseudomonadati > Bacteroidota > Flavobacteriia > Flavobacteriales > Flavobacteriaceae > Zobellia > Zobellia sp. B3R18. Next base: position 378,765 of record NZ_JAHKQG010000011.1, read on the forward strand.
TTTGTTTGAGGCATGATAGCATCATCTGCAGCAATAACAATAACTGCAATATCCGTTACTTGTGCACCCCTTGCTCTCATCGCGGTAAAGGCTTCGTGACCCGGTGTATCTAAGAAAGTGATTTTCTGACCACCTTCCAAAGTTACACCATACGCACCAATATGCTGCGTAATACCACCACTTTCACCTGCAATTACATTAGCTTGTCTAACATAATCCAACAAAGATGTTTTACCGTGATCCACATGCCCCATTACGGTAACAATAGGAGCTCTCGGTTCTAGATCTTCAGGAGCATCTGCCTCAACTTCTATTGATTCTTCCAGATCAGCAGTAACGAATTCAACTTCGTAACCAAACTCATCTGCAACAATAGACAAGGTTTCAGCATCAAGACGTTGGTTCATCGTAACCATAATACCAAGTGACATACAAGCCGAAATAATTTCAGTAGTACCTACACCCATCATGGTAGCAACTTCACCTACGGTTACAAACTCCGTAACCTTCAATACTTTGCTCTCTAATTCTTGCTGCTCAAGGTCTTTCTCCGTTTGTTGACGGTGTTGATCCCTCTTATCCCTTCTATATTTAGCACCTTTTCCTTTCTTAGACTTTCCTTGTAATTTCTCCAAGGTCTCTCTAATCTGTTTTTGTACATCTTCTTCAGTAGGCTCTACTTTAGGAGCACCGTATCTTGGATTTCCACCGCCACCTTTTCTAGCCGCTGGACCAGTACCGCGCTGTCTTGGAGCATTGCTCTTATTACCGCCGCCACTACCAGGACTACTAACTATACGTCTTCTGCGTTTTTTACGATCACCGGCAGCATCACCTGTTTTAGGCTCCTCTTTTTTCTTCTTAGGCTTGTTGAACTGAGAAAGATCAATTTTAGCCGTAATCTTTGGACCGGTAAGCTTCTTATACTTTGTAGTTAAGACACCATCGTCTTTTTTCTCTTCTGAGTTCTCAGAATCAGATTCCGCTTTGGTCTCTTCTACTTTTTCAGGAGCTTTTTCTTCTACCTTAGCTTTAGGTTCTTTTGGTGCTTCCGGTTTCTTTTCCTCAAGCTTACCAACAATTTTAGGTTTCTGAAGTATAGTCCTAGTTGGTTTCTCTTCAACCTTAGGCTTCTCTTCTTCCACCTTTTTAGGCTGCTCTACTTCTTTTGGTTTTTCAACCTCAGCAACAGCCTCTTTTTCAACCTTTTCTTCTTTTTCCTCTACAGGAGCAGGAGTTTCTTTAGGCTTCTTACCGGCATCCAAGTCTATTTTACCAACTGTTTTGGGACCCTGAAGCTCAACTTTACCTGTCAAAGTTTTTTCTTCTGCCGCAGCTGCACGCTTTTCTCTAGCTAAACGTCGTTCCTCTTGCTCTTGCTCCAACTGCAATCGCAAAGCCTCTTTTTCCTTACGCTTTTCTTCGCCTACTTCTTTAGAGGCGACTTTTTTGCTTTTATCGGTCTGAAATTCTCCTTGAAGCACTTCATAAACCTCATCGGAAATCTTTGTAGTAGGTCGCGCATCAATCTCATGCCCTTTAGAGGCAAGGAAATCAACCGCCCTATCCAAAGAAATATTAAACTCTTTGAGGACCTTGTTAAGCCTAATTTTTGCAATGTCTGCCATAAATACTTTCTCCTAATTCTCTTTAATCCTTGCTAATATACAGAACTCAAAAGGGTTTTACATTCCAACACATTAGCAGTATTTTCCGCTAAAGTATTAAAACCCATGACGAGTTCATAGCTAATCTTCCAATTCTTCTTTAAGAATACGCACAACTTCGGAAATAGTTTCCTCTTCCAAGTCCGTACGTTTCACCAAATCGGCTACATCTTGCTCTAAAATACTACGAGCTGTATCCAATCCTATTTTCTTGAATTCTTCTATAATCCAAGCATCAATCTCATCTGTAAACTCTGTTAACTCAACATCTTCCTCAACACCTTCTCTAAACACATCAATCTCATAACCAGTTAATTGCCCGGCCAAACGAATATTATGTCCGCCACGACCAATTGCCTTAGAAACTTCTTCTGGTCTTAAGTAAACCTGCGCCGTCATCTTCTCATCATCTAACTTCACAGAAGAAACTCTAGCTGGACTCAATGCTCTCGTCACCATTAATTGTGGGTTAGCCGTCCAATTGATAACATCAATGTTTTCATTGCCCAACTCACGAACTATACCGTGAATTCTTGATCCTTTCATACCTACACAGGCACCAACCGGATCAATACGATCATCATACGAATCTACAGCAACCTTTGCTTTCTCACCAGGAATACGAACCGCCTTTTTAATGGTAATTAGACCATCGTAAACTTCCGGAATTTCTTGGAAAAACAATTGTTCCAAGAATTTAGGGGAGCTTCTAGACATAATAATAGTAGGCTTACTACCTTTTAGCTCCACACTTTCTATTACCCCACGAACATTATCTCCTTTTCTAAAGAAGTCAGATGGTATCTGTCTATCTTTTGGCAAAATAATCTCATTGCCTTCATCATCCAGCAAAATAATTGCCTTGTGACGAATGTGGTGTACCTCTGCGGTGTAAATTTCACCCTCAAGATCTTTAAAGTGCTTGTAAATGGTTGTATTGTCGTGCTCGTGAATTTTTGAAATCAAGTTTTGACGAAGCGCCAAGATGGCCCTTCTACCTAAATCTATAAGCTTTACCTCTTCCGAAACATCTTCACCAACTTCAAAATCCGGCTCAATTTTACGCGCTTCCGAAAGTGATATCTCTTCATTTGGTTCCTCAACCTCACCATCTTCAACAACTATACGATTTCTCCAGATTTCCAAATCGCCTTTATCCGGGTTGATAATAATATCAAAATTATCATCGGAACCAAATTTCTTCTTAAGCGCACTACGGAATACATCTTCCAAAATGGCCATTAGGGTTACCCTATCTATAAATTTGTCGTCTTTAAATTCCGAAAAAGACTCAATCAGTGCAATATTTTCCATTATGCTACTATTACCTTTAAAATTTTAAAATGACTTTTGCTTCTTTTATATCAGAAAAATTGATTAGCTCCTTTTTCTGAACTGTAACTTTCCCTTTTCCAATGGGTTTGGGTTCCCGTGCTTTCCATTCAAGAACAATACCATCATGGGTAGTTTCGGTTAAATTTCCCTCATAGGTTTCGGCCTCCGTTCGTACGGCAAGCTTTCTTCCCACATTTTTATTGTACTGTCTTGGCATTACCAACGGCGATGCCGCCCCAGCAGAAGCGACCTCTAACGAAAAATCATGTTCGTCACGGTCTATATTATGCTCTATGGCACGACTAATTTTCATACAGTCCTGCACGGTTACGCCTTCATCCCCATCCAAAACCACTTTAATGGTATTGTCTGCAGACATCGAAAAATCTATTAAAAACAAAGACCCATCTTCCTCTAGGGCATCTTTTAAAAGGGCTTCGACTTTACTCTTCAACATAACATTTAGAAATAAAAAAGAGGACTAAATTGTCCCCTCATGAATACTTTTATATCCTTTCAGTGTTGCAAATATACGATTTTTTTGTTTCCCGCAATATCCGATTCATTTAAAGAGTTTTATATCATATCATTTCATCTAAAATTAACGATTTAATAGTACTTTTAAAATATCCCAACCAAATTAACAACCATGGAAATACTCTCTTCTTACAATATGATTATTGGTGCTTCTGCCATAGTCATCATCTCTTTCTGGTTTAATGGCATTTCTAAAAAAACCAATATTCCGTCCGTACTTATGCTAATAGTTCTGGGCGTTGTTTTACAATTTGCCCTGAAATACATTATTGGAACCGAAATAGATTTTGAAAAAAACCTGCGCGGTACCTTAGAAATAATCGGAACGGTAGGACTGATCATGATTGTATTAGAAGCCGCCCTAGAGCTTGAACTGAAAAGAGAAAAACTCATACCCATTCTCAAATCCATGGCCATTGCCCTACTCGGGCTTGTAGCTTCCGCTTGGGTAGCCGCCTTAATTCTTTACCAATTTATAGAAGGTATGACCATGCAGTCTGCCTGGCTGTATGCTACCCCTTTATCTATTTTATCCAGCGCCATAATCATACCCAGTGTTACCGGTCTTAGAGAGGACAAAAAGGAGTTTCACATTTATGAAAGCACCTTTTCGGACATAATGGGTATCATGATGTTCTATTTCCTTACCGGAGGATTGGATCCCGAAACCGATTCTAGCCCCGTTGCTTTTGCCGGTAATATTGTTCTGACCATTGTTATTGCCATTATTGCCAGTTACGCCTTGGTTCTGATTTTCCAAAAGATAAAAAGCCAAGCCAAGCAATTTTTATTGATTGCCGTACTGCTACTATTGTACGCTATTGGTAAAAAGATGCATTTATCGTCATTGATTATAATCCTCATATTTGGGTTGGTCATTGCAAACGTTAAATTGTTCTTTCCCGGAAAGACGGCTATTTTTCTTGAAAAGGAAAAAATGCACCAAATCTATCATGAACTGCACATCATAACCCTAGAAACGGCTTTTGTTGTCCGAACGTTTTTCTTCGTGATTTTTGGAGTTACCATTGTACTTGCTTCTTTAATGAGCCTAAATGTTGCTATGGTAAGCATTCTAATTATAGCCTCCATTTACGTAATCCGTTTTCTTGTTTTGCGGGTTTTTATCGGTAAAGACATCCTACCACAAGCCTTTATTGCCCCAAGGGGATTGATCACTATACTTCTTTTCTACGCCATTCCTACGGAAGCAGAGGTTGCCGGTTTTGAATCGGGAATTCTTTTGTTCGTAATTATTGCCACCAGTCTGGTTATGACCTGGGCCATGATAAAGGACAAAAAGAAAATGGGCACTATGCTAGATGAGATAGACGAAGAGATTTTGGCACGGAACGAAGCAGAGGACCAACTTAACGAGCATAACGAAGAAATGACGGAACAGGAAGCAAGCAATGAAAACCTAGATACGGAAGACAACTCTCCCGAACATCCCGAGGATACAGAGCATGACAATCGTCCTATATGAAAAATTCCAACAAAAAAAAGCCCGATACTTTTCCGTATCGGGCTTTTTAACTCTGTTGGCCTACTAGGACTCGAACCTAGAACGACTGGACCAAAACCAGCTGTGTTGCCAATTACACCATAGGCCATTACCGTAATTTCTGCCGAAACAAGTTCAGCATTTGAGCGTGCAAATTTAAAACAAAGTTTGGTTTGCACAAACATTTTCTGCTACAATAATTCCAAATCTACACAACTTACAGATTTTCAGCACCATAAAATTACTAATTTGATTCATTTTTATACGCTTAACCTCCGCCAACAAGCCTTTGACTACAATTCTTTCTATATTCACCTTACAAATAGCTTGTTAAAGGTTTATCAAAAATGACCTTCCATATCTATATTAATTAGTAAATTCGCCGCATTGGTTAAACCACGTAGTACATGTTTTCAAAGAACTTCGAAAAATGGGACAATCTTCTTGGATGGTCCGTCTTTTTTATTGCCCTAATTACTTACGCAATAACCGTTGAACCCACGAACAGTTTTTGGGATGCCGGTGAATACATTGCCACATCTGCAAAACTCCAAGTGGGCCACCCTCCTGGAGCACCACTGCTCCAAATGATCGGGGCCTTTTTTGCCATGTTTGCTTTTGAACCTGACCAAGTGGCTCGTATGGTAAATTACGTTTCTGGTGTTTCCAGTGCATTTACCATTCTGTTTATGTTTTGGACCATTACCAACCTTACCCAAAAACTCATAAAACAAAAAGATGATGTTATAACCAACAGCAAGGCTATTGCTATTTTTGGCTCTGGAATTGTTGGTTCCCTTGCTTTTACTTTTTCGGATAGCTTTTGGTTCAACGCAGTAGAGACCGAGGTATATTCCACAGCAAGTCTCCTAATGGCATTATTACTTTGGCTTGGCCTAAAGTGGACGGACGACCTTGAAAACCCACGAGGAAACAAATGGATCGTGCTTATCTCATTTGTGGTTGGCCTTACTTTTGGGGTTCAGTTCATGGGCTTCTTGGCTATACCGTCAATAGGTTTACTCTACTATTTCAAAACATACAAAAAAACAACAGTAAAGAACTTTTTGTTGGCCAATATTGCTGTGATTGCAGTATTGATGCTGGTTTACAAATTCTCTTTAACCTATGTTCTTAAACTTTTTGGTTGGAGCGAAGTATTTTTCATTAATACTATTGGCCTTCCGTTTAATTCGGGCACCATCATTATGGGGCTCATATTCATTGGCGCGTTCTATTTTTCGCTTAACTACACTAGAAAGAACAGTTACAAAACGGCCAACACCATTGTTCTATGCTTAATGTTCCTATTTTTAGGTTTCTCTTCATGGATGATGCTTCCTATTCGCGCAAATGCAAGAGTGGTCATCAACGAAAACAATCCGGAAGATGCCCGTGCTTTATTGGCCTATTATAACCGTGAGCAGTACCCCGGTGTTGATAGTCCGTTTTACGGGACATATTACTCCAACACTTTTGGGGTTGGTGGCGAGGACAAGGACGAAGCACCTAAATACGAAAAGGACGAAAAGCTAGGGAAATATGTAATCGTAAATTATTACAAAGGCGCCGTACCTGGAGACGACCCTAAACATATAGGCTTCTTACCAAGAATGTGGAGTGGTCAGAACGCAGAAAACTACATGCGCTATTTTGGGCCCTTGGATTTTAAGATGACACAATCCAACGAGGAGTTGAGAAAAGCGGTTACCCAAGTAAAAGAAGGCTTTGCCAATGGCGAAATAGATGCCGAACAATACATTAGTTTCCTAAGAAGGTTTGGCGATTATATAGAGGTTCAACCTCCATCAGTTTGGCAGAACATTAAATACATGGTACAGTTTCAATTCGGATACATGTACTGGCGTTACTTTATGTGGAATTTCTCCGGGAAGAACAATGATGTTCAGGGCCGTTACAACGGAAACGGAGAATGGCTAAGTGGCATTGGGTTAGTTGATAGTCCACGTCTAGGAAGTCAAAGTAATCTTCCGGACGAAGTTAAGAATGACAAGGCCCGAAACACCTATTTCTTACTCCCCTTAATTCTAGGCATAGTAGGCATATTGTTTCAAATAAGTAAAAACCCAAAACAGTTCTGGGTACTTTTAATCTTCTTTTTGTTCACAGGTTTGGCTATTCAGTTTTACACCAATCCATATATTTTTCAACCTCGTGAAAGAGACTACTCCCTTGTAGGTTCGTTCTATATCTTTGGAATATGGATGGGCCTTGGCGTATACGGACTTTTTGATGAACTCAAGAAGTACCTCACCCCTAAAATACTGGCTCCGGCCGTAACCGTTATTTGTCTTTTAGCGGTTCCTACTGTTATGGCAGTACAAAACTGGGATGACCATGACCGATCTAATCGGTTTACCGCAAATTCATCGGCAAAAGCCTATCTAGACTCCTGCCAAGAAGATGCAGGGGCCATACTGTTCACCATTGGGGATAATGATACCTTCCCGTTATGGTACGCCCAAGAAATTGAAGGCTACCGTACCGATGTTCGTATTGTCTGTACCAGCCTTTTTGAAACGGATTGGTATATTGACCAAATGAAGAGAAAGGCATATGAAAGTGAAGCCATACCATCACAAATTGCCCATGAGAAGTATCGTTGGGGAACTCGTGATGTGCTATACTACCAAACCGTAGACCCACTTTTCAACAAGAAAATATCAGAAAGCCGTTGGTCTATTCAAGATTTTATAAAGTGGGTAGATAGTGACAACCCACAGACAAAGTTGAAGTACATCTTAGAAAGACAGGAGAATATTGATATAGATGCTTATTCTGAAAGCAGCCAAAATATCGTGTACTACCCTACCAACAAATTACGCATACCGGTAAACAAGAAAAACGTCTTGGAAACAGGTCTGGTAAAAGAAAAGGATTCGGCCTTGATCGTAGACTATATTGATATAGACCTTCCAAAAAGCGCCATTACCAAGAAAAGCATGATGATGTTGGATATTATTGCCAACAATGACTGGAAACGCCCTATCTATTTCTCAGGAGGAAGTTTTGATGATGCCGAATTTATTTGGATGAAAGACTATTTGCAATTAGATGGCATGGCGTACAAATTAGTACCCATCAAGACCGAACGCAGAAACTCTTTTGAAATGGGACGAATTGATTCCGACCTGATGTACGATGTAGTTATGAATTGGGACTGGGGCAACTCTGGAAGCTCGGACATCTACCATGACCCTCAAACCCGTATTCAAGGCTTGTCTTACCGTAGTAACTTAGCAAGACTTTTAGAACAATTGCTAAAAGAAGACAAAATAGAAAAGGCCAAGGATATTATAGACCTTACTATAAAAAACCTTCCTGTTGAATACTTTGGCTACTATACTTTTGTTGAGCCTTTTGTAGATGGATATTACAAAGTAGGCGAAACCACCAAAGCTCGCGAGCTTTTCGGGAAATTGAAATATATTTATCAAGACCGTCTGGAATATTACGCCAGCATACCTCTTGAAGAGCAATATGACAAGATAGACGATATCATTGCCGATATGGAAGGGTACCGTAGAAATATTGATATTCTGATCGGAAACAACGACCGTGAGATGGCAGAAAAGGAAACTCTAATATTCAATGAATATATAGACAAGTTTCAGCATTTCTACAGGGACAATATTTTACAAGAGGATGATTTAGAACCTGGTCAGAATCCTGACTTAGAGGATACAGTTCCTGTTTCTGACACTACGGCAATAGACGCAGCTACGGCAGGAGAAAACCCCGTAGATACTACATTGGTACCGGCCACTAACTAAGTTAGCTTACTCTATACAGAAATAAAAAAATGCCCTTCAGCAATGAAGGGCATTTTTTTATTATTCCATCTATACCGCTCAAAAGAAAAAGCTCTTTAGCAGCAAGTATTTATTATTATAGGTATTCGTTTAGGATTCCAATAAGTGTATTGGCATCTTGCTCACCACTTTGGCGCCATACCATTTCACCTTTTTTATAAATCATAAGTGTAGGAAGCCCTTTAACACGAAGTGCCTGAGCAAGCTCCTTATTTTTATCTACATCGATTTTAATAACCTTGCCTTTATCACCCAAAGCCGCGGCTACATCACGCAAAACGGCGTGCATCGCATTCGATTGCTCGTTCCAATCCGCATAAAAATCCAAAAGAACAGGGATTCTTAAATCTATAAGTTCACCAAACTTTGACATACGTAGTTCATTGGGTTAGGAACCAAATGTAAGAAAAAATGTTAAATTGCCACCTATACCCCCAATTTTATAGACTTTAGGTGGCGTTAAAATCGTGTTAAGCTTTCTTTTTAAGCGTGATTACGGTTATTTCAGGCCAAATTCCTACCCTACCCGGATACCCTAAAAAACCAAAACCCCTATTAACATTTATATATTGCCCAAGCTCTTGATAGATGCCCGCCCAATATTTATAGCGCCATTTTACAGGACTCCACTTAATCCAACCAGGAATTTCTATACCAAACTGCATTCCATGTGTGTGGCCACTTAAGGTAAGGTGGTAATGATACGCATCGTGCAAAACAACATCTTCCCAATGAGAAGGGTCATGGCTCATGAGTATCTTAAAATCATCTTTATCTACATTGGCTACCGCCTTTTTAAGGTCTCCGGCTTTTTTAAAACCACCACGTCCCCAGTTTTCAACCCCAACCAAGGCAATCTTATCGCCTCCTTTTTGTAAAAACCGATTTTCATTCAACAACAAATCAAAGCCCATGTTTCTTTGCAGGTTCTTTAAATCCTCCAAATTCTGATGTTTCGCTTCTTCCGTTTCCCACTCTACATAATCGCCATAGTCATGATTTCCCAAGACTGAGAACTTACCGTCCTTGGCTTCAAGAGTGGTAAAAAGTTCTGCCCACGGCTCCATTTCGGTAGCCATGTTATTCACCATATCACCTGTAAAAAGGATAACATCGCTCTCTTGTTTATTAATCAGGTCTACAGCATATTCTATCTTCTTCCTATCATCAAAACTACCACTATGCACATCGGATATCTGAGTGATTTGATAATCATGGAACCCAGCGGGCAAATCATCAAACTCCAAAGTATACCTTAATACTTTAAAATTGTACTTCCCCTTATACATTCCGTAGAGCAATGCGCCAAAAGGAATAGCCGCCAAGCCCAGACCCAATATGCTCAAAAATTTTCTGCGTTCTGGCAAGGTAAACTCTTTAGACTGACCAAAAAACTTTTGATACCCACTAGATATGACCCTAAAAATATCTTCGGAAAAAAGAAAAAGAATAGTCACCAACTGAAAGGCCAATACGGTCAATAAAAACCCAAAAGCATAGCTTTTAGACCTGCTCAGGACCCTACCCTCCTCTTCACCTAATGTAAATTGATAAATAAAATTACCCAGTACCAATACGGCTATCGCAATAAAGAGATAGTACACCCAAGGGTATCTGGTTACGGTTTTCAAGGCCTGTAAAGTATAGAGGCCCATAACAATATAAACGGCAATAAAAATAATCCAACGTAGCATAGCTACAAAGATATTTTAAACTGAGACGGGTATTGCCTCATTTAGATTTTATTTAACCCTATTTACGATAGTTGCAATTGTACCTGAGTGGGTTACGGTAATTTCAGAATCGCTTAAAAACGATGGAGAATTCATAGGTACCCGGTCCGTTTCGGGCAATGCCCTTAACAGTTTAGTACCCGAAAGGTGAACCACCTTAAATCCGGACGCCTTAAAACCCATTACATTATCCGGCCTCACACCACCGCCCGGCACAATGGTAACGGTTGTAGATTTTTCACGAAGCCCGTTCAAGAGCTTGAACCCTTCAGGGGCGGATTTCCGCTGTCCTGATGTTAATATATAATCTACACCCAAATCTTCCAGTTGTGCTAGTGCGACCATTGGGTCTTTTACCCAATCAAACGCGCGGTGAAACGTAAACTTCAAACCTGCTGAAGCTTCAATCAACGCTCGGGTTCTGTCCCTGTCTACTGTAAAATCAGCATTTAAAACACCGGAAACGACGCCTTCAAACCCCAGATCAACACATAATTCAATATCTCGCATCATAATTTTCAATTCATCGGGGGTATAGGTAAAATCACCGCTTCTAGGGCGAATCAATACATGAACGGGAATAGAAATTTGCTCACGAACGCTTTTCAACAGTCCGTATGAGGGGGTGATTCCTCCTACGGCAAGTTCAGAACAAAGTTCTATGCGATGCGCACCGCCCTTTTGGGCATTTAATGCAGATTGCAATGAATTGGCACAGACTTCTACTAGCATTTTACTTATATTTAATGCCCAAGTGGCATTTTAAAACTACACCTAAAATAGAAATCTTAAACCCATGCAAAGAAGAAAGTTCCTAAAAAATTCAACTGCCGCCACGGCCGGTTTAATTTCAGCCCCTTTAATGGCTGGCAAAACTCCCCCGCCTACAGACCGGGTTACAGATAATTCCGCAGCTATAAAGCCTATAGTTATATGTACTTGGGATTTTCATAAAGCTTCCTCCAAAGCATGGGAAGTCTTAAAAGAAGGCGGTACTTCTCTTGATGCCGTAACCCAAGGTGTAATGGTTGAAGAAAACGATGTAAACAACCAGACGGTGGGTGTTGGTGGCAGACCCGACCGAGACGGAAATGTTACTTTGGACTCCTGTATTATGGATAAAGATGGGAATTGCGGTGCGGTACTGGCCATGGAAAATATTGCAAATCCTATTTTGGTTGCACGTAAAGTAATGGAAGAAACACCCCATGTTATGCTTGCCGGAAAAGGAGCTGAGCAATTTGCTTACGAAATGGGATTCAAGAAAACCAACCTCCTTACCGAAAAATCAAAGCAAGAGTGGATGGAATGGAAGAAAACCTCGCAATACAAGCCTATTATAAATATTGAAAACCATGACACCATTGGCATGCTTGCCATAGATGCCAACGGCGATATTTCAGGAGCTTGTACCACAAGTGGCATGGGTTACAAAATGGCGGGTCGTGTTGGCGACTCTCCAATTATTGGCGCCGGGCTGTTTGTTGATAATGAGATTGGCGGAGCCACAGCAACAGGTGTTGGCGAAGAGGTAGTTCGTACGGTAGGCAGCTTTCTTATCGTGGAATTAATGCGTCAAGGAAAATCTCCCCAGGAAGCTTGTAAAGAAGGGGTTGAGCGAATCATGGCCAAAAATAAAGGGCGGAATGATTTTCAAATCGGTTTTATAGCCGTTAACAAAGCAGGCGAAACAGGAAGTTATTGCATTCACCCCGGGTTTACGTATAGGTCCTTTTCTAAAGAAGGGCACGTAAATAATCCATCGGAAAGTTATATCAAATCTTAAAACACTTAAAAGAATTCAAAAACTTGATTAGCTTTGAATCCTTTTGAAAAACTATAAAATGCCAGAACAAAAACGACTCTTTTTACTAGACGCCTACGCACTTATTTTTCGTGGCTACTACGCACTTATAAAAAACCCGAGAATCAACTCCAAGGGCATGGACACCTCTGCCATTATGGGGTTCATGAATTCACTTTTTGATGTGATTAAACGTGAAAAACCAGACCATTTGGCCGTCTGCTTTGATAAAGGAGGAAGTGCCGAACGTACCGAACTGTTCCCGGAGTATAAAGCCAATAGAGATGAAACCCCCGATGCTATCCGTACTGCCATTCCTTATATCCAGGACATTCTTAAGGCAATGCACATACCCTCGGTAATTCTTGAAGGTTGGGAAGCGGACGATATTATAGGAACCCTTGCAAAACAAGCTGAAAAAGAAGATTACAAGGTTTTTATGGTTACACCCGATAAAGATTTTGGCCAGTTGGTCTCCGAAAATATCTTTATGTACCGTCCGGCAAGAATGGGTAACGGAATAGAAATTTGGGGCATTCCCGAAATACAAAAACGTTTTGGAGTTGAACGGCCGGAACAGGTCATAGACTACCTAGGAATGATGGGTGATGCCAGTGACAACATACCCGGACTACCTGGCGTTGGAGACAAAACCGCAAAAAAATTCATTGAGCAATTTGGCTCTATGGAAGGCCTTTTAGAGAATACGGACCAGCTAAAGGGCAAAATGAAAGAAAAGGTAGAGGCGAACAAAGAGTTGGGGCTGCTCTCTAAAAAACTGGCGACCATCTGTATAGATTGCGATGTTACTTTTAATGCCGAAGATTACGAACTCTCAGTCCCCGACAGTGAAAAAGTGCAAGAGATTTTTGAGGAACTGGAATTTAGAAGGTTAAAAGACCAGTTTATTAAAATATTCTCTGGGGAAACAGAACCCCAAACCCAAGTAAGCAATACCGAAACGGCAAAAAAGCAGACATCAACTTCCTCATCTGCCGGAAGCGGGCAATTTTCTTTGTTTGGTGGCGATGGCGCATCTGCAGCAACCATAGCGGACAGCTCTAGCAGAAAGACCATTAAGGATATTCCCCATGTTTACCAAAGCGTGGCACCGGGTATGGCCTTGAAGCTGTTTGTCCAAAACCTAATGAAACAAACCTCTGTTTGTTTTGATACGGAAACTACTTCATTAAATCCGCTGGAAGCCCAGCTTGTAGGTATCGCATTTTCGTGGGAAGCCACTAAAGGATACTATATTCCATTCCCCGAAAACAAAGAGGAAGCACAGGAACTTATAGAAATCCTACGCCCCTTCTTTGAATCGGAAACCATTGAAAAAATAGGTCAAAACCTTAAATATGACATTAAGGTGTTGAACAAGTATAACATTAAGGTTAAAGGCATGTTCTTTGACACCATGTTGGCGCACTACCTTATAAACCCGGATATGCGACATAATATGGATGTGCTTTCCGAAACCTATTTGAACTACACCCCTATTTCCATTACTGAGCTTATAGGCAAGAAAGGAAAAAATCAGCTAAACATGCGCGATGTTCCTTTGGAAAAGCAAACGGAATATGCTGTAGAGGATGCAGACATTACTTTTCAATTGGCACAGCATTTTAGACCGGAACTGGCCGAGGCCAAAACCGATATTCTTTTTAAAGATATTGAAGTTCCGCTACTACGTGTTCTGGCCGATATGGAACTGGAAGGCATCAACCTGGACAAGAAATTTTTGAACAGCCTTTCGGAAGACCTGAACAACGATATTAAAAATCTTGAAGAAAAAATTTACGAAGCTGCAGGTGAAGAATTCAATATTGGTTCACCAAAGCAACTAGGTGAAATTCTCTTCAGCAAAATGAAATTGGTAGACAAACCGAAAAAAACAAAGACAGGTCAATTTTCTACCGCGGAAGATGTTCTTTCCTATTTGGCCAAGGACCATGAAATTATTCAAAACGTATTGGATTACCGTGGGTTGGCAAAACTCAAAAGCACCTACGTTGATGCTTTACCGGAACAAGTAGAACCCACAACGGGAAGAGTCCACACAGATTATATGCAAACCGTTGCAGCTACTGGCCGTTTGAGCAGTAATAATCCTAATTTACAGAACATCCCTATCCGTACGGAAAGAGGCCGCCAAGTTCGTAAAGCATTCGTACCCCGCAACGAAGACTACATTTTATTGGCTGCGGATTATTCTCAGATAGAACTGCGCATCATTGCCGCGTTGAGCGAAGAGACTACGATGATAGAAGCATTTAAGCACGGAGAAGACATTCATGCTTCCACGGCATCAAAAGTATTCAATGTACCTATTGAAGAAGTAACTCGCGAACAAAGGAGCAACGCCAAAACCGTAAACTTTGGAATTATTTATGGGGTTTCCGCCTTTGGATTGAGCAACCAAACCGATTTATCCCGTTCCGAAGCCAAAGAACTGATTGACACCTATTATAAAACCTACCCAAAGCTAAGAAATTACATGAGCGAGCAGGTAGATTTTGCCCGTGACAATGGCTATGTACAAACAGTCTTGGGACGAAGACGTTATTTAAAAGATATCAACGGAAGTAATGCCATTGTACGTGGGGCTGCAGAGCGTAACGCCGTTAATGCCCCTATTCAAGGTAGCGCTGCAGATATTATTAAAATTGCCATGATCAACATTCACAAGAAATTATCGGAAGGCAACTACAAATCCAAAATGCTCTTACAGGTACATGATGAATTGGTATTTGATATCTACAAACCGGAATTGGATGAATTAAGCGGATTGATAAAATCCGAAATGGAGAACGCCTACAAACTAGAGGTACCGCTAGATGTAGAAGTTGGCCTTGGCCAAGATTGGCTGGAGGCGCATTAGACATACAAAACCTGCCCTTTCACAACATTTTTTCGTGTAAAGGGCTTTTCAGTTTTACTTTTACAGTCCTATTCCAAATACAATAGGCCAAGTTAAATTTAAAATGAAAACTTTAGCGACCCTTTTTACCATTCTCTTTTTAGTGTGCAATAGCCATGCGCAAGATACACCAATGCACAAAACTGGCCATAGCACGAACATAACCACCAAAAAGAAAGTAAAGGTCTTTCCTAACCCCGCTAGCAACGTAGTTAATATTTTAGGTTTAAAGAATACCGCAAAGGCTAATATATCCGTCATGGATATTTATGGAAATACCGTATTATCCCATCAATGGGAAATCCGAAGAAATGCTATTAGCATACCTGTGTCCTCTCTAGATGCCGGGGCTTATATTATTAATGTACACTCTAACGAAGAAAAGATCTGCACTAAATTCTACAAGCAATAATCATTTAAAGATTTTGTTTTGTTTTGTTTTCAGTACGGAATTATACTCTTACTTCAATCGCTCAGGACACTACTCCCGCCTTTAAATCAACTACTTAATATCATCTAAGACATTACATATACCCCACTACTCCTATAGGTCAAACTAAATTTTAACATTTAATATGTAAGGCAAACATAAAGTGCCGTACAAAACTGTAAATTTTAGAACCCTATAACTATGAAAAACAGAATTACAGTTTTACTCCAGATTTTTATCGCAACCTTGCTTTTTACAAGTAATCTGAACGCTCAAGGCCCTATTGATGGTTTCTTTAGCAAGAAAGGAAAAACAAGTATTTCCTTATCCTATTTATCAGGTAATTATGATAAGTTCTATGTAGGTGGCCAAGAGGTAAGTCCTGTGCCCGCACATAATGAAATAGACCAAACCATCTATAGCCTACATGCCACTTACGCCGTTACGGACAATTTAACCGCAATTGCAAATTTACCATACATAAAAAAAGAGGGTAACGGTGTAGCTGACCCAATCAACGGCACAACAGAGCAGTCAGATTTTCAGGACCTTAGTATCTTCTTAAAATGGGCTCCATTTACCAAAAACCTAGAGAATGGATCAATGACCTATATTGTCGCCTTGGGCGGGTCCGTACCCTTAGGTTATGAACCTAGCGGAATCTTATCATTGGGATCCGGCGCACCAGGTATAGATGCCAAAGTAGGCTTACAATACAAGAACAATAACGGCTTTTTTGCCATGGTCATGGGAGGCTATGGACATAGAGGCAAAGCAGACAACAATTTTAGCTTGGGTAACGGTAGTGATTTTGACGCTCCTGATGTGGTTAATGCAGTCTTAAAGTTAGGTTATGCCGGTAAGCATTTTTACCTAGACGCATTCCTAGATTCACAATCGTCATTGAACGGGGTTGACATAATGGGTCCCGGTTTTGCCGGAAATTTTCCGGAAACAATCGTGAACTACTCAAAACTGGGAGGAACCGTTTTTGTTCCCTTTACAAAATTTATTGGAGCTAATATTGGAGGCGCTACAATTATAGATGGGAGAAATATTGGCAAAAACAAATATTACAATGTTGGATTAACCTTAAATTTGTAAATCCAACACCCTAAATCGGGTAACTTGCCAAAGTACTCCTTTAAAAAAAAACAGATTCTTGAACACCTAGGATCTGTTTTTTTGTCATAAAAATGATTAAGAAATTGAAAAAGAGTGTTTTTAACTAAAAATTTTCCGAAAACAGCGCTTGTTTTTCAATAGAATTAGTGTACATTTGCAGCCCGTTTGACGGGATTGAAGTGTTTAATTAAAAAGTAACCGTAGTGGATACATTAAGTTATAAGACCGTTTCTGCCAATAAAACAACTGTTGACAAACAGTGGCTATTAGTTGATGCAGAAGGAGAGACTTTAGGCCGATTGGCTTCTAAAGTTGCCAAAATGCTTAGAGGAAAACATAAGCCAAGTTTCACCCCTCATGTTGATTGTGGTGATAACGTGATTGTTATCAATGCTGAGAAAATCAATTTAACAGGTAACAAATGGGACGATAAGACCTATTTGCGTTACACAGGTTATCCTGGTGGTCAGCGTTCTACATCTGTAAAAGAGCTTTTGGCCAAAAAACCTGAGCAAATTGTAGAAAAAGCGGTTAAAGGCATGCTTCCAAAGAACAGATTAGGTGCGGACCTTTTCAGAAACCTTAAGGTTTTTGTAGGTACAGCTCATAATCATGAAGCTCAAAAACCACAGGTTATCAACTTAAAAGAATTCAAGTAATGGAGACCATTCACAAAATCGGCAGAAGAAAAACAGCGGTTGCCCGTGTATACGTTTCAGCAGGTACAGGAAATATTACTGTAAACCAAAGAGACCTTAATGACTATTTTCCAACGGCAACTCTTCAGTACAAGGTTAAACAACCTTTTGCACTTACTGAAAACGAAGATGCTTACGATGTAAGTATTAATGTATACGGTGGCGGTATTACCGGTCAAGCAGAAGCTATACGTTTAGCCCTTTCTAGAGCTATGTGTGAAGTTGACGAAGAAAATAGACTAACTCTTAAACCAGAAGGTTTATTAACTCGTGACCCAAGAATGGTAGAACGTAAGAAATTTGGACAGAAGAAAGCTCGTAAGAAATTCCAGTTCTCTAAACGTTAATATTCAAGATTATTACGGTATCCATTTCACGATGGATACCTTTTTTTATATTTTTCTTTAATCAAAGTTCATTGAAAGTTCGCTTAAAGCGAATAAATTAAAAACTATTTTTCACAAGATAGTTATTCGGGAGACCCAAGAGCATCTCATGCTCAAAGGCACCGTTAGTTTAGCATCTAAATGCTCGAGGCTTGTCTATTTATAGACATACCACTCAGGCATTGCCTATTCAAAAGAACGTAAACTAAATTCAAATGGCGAAAGTCGAAGTAAAACAATTATTGGAAGCTGGTGTGCATTTTGGCCACCTTACACGAAAGTGGAACCCTAACATGGCGCCCTACATCTACATGGAGCGTAACGGGATTCACGTTATCAACCTTTACAAAACAGTTGCAAAATTAGATGAAGCCAACGAGGCTCTTCAAAAAATTGCTGCATCTGGACGAAAAATTCTTTTCGTTGCAACAAAAAAGCAAGCAAAAGACATCGTTGCAGAGAAAGTAGCGAACGTAAACATGCCTTTCATCACAGAAAGATGGCCTGGTGGTATGTTGACCAATTTCGTTACCATTCGTAAAGCGGTAAAGAAAATGGCATCTATCGATCGTATGAAAAAAGACGGTACGTTCATGACATTATCTAAAAAGGAGCGTCTTCAAGTAGACCGTCTTCGTGCTAAACTAGAAAAGAACTTAGGTTCTATTTCTGACATGACACGTCTACCTGGTGCATTGTTCATTGTTGATACTATGCGTGAGCACATTGCTGTTAAGGAAGCTCAAAAATTGAACATTCCTATTTTTGCAATGGTTGACACAAACTCAGACCCAAGAGATGTTGATTATTTGATTCCATCTAACGATGATGCTTCAAAATCTATCGATATTATTATGACTCAAGTAACCAATGCAATCGCAGAAGGTCTTGCTGAGCGTAAATCTGAAAAACAATCAGGTAAAGAAGGTGCTGAAGAAACCAAAAAAGAGCAACCAAAGAAAGAAGTAGCAAAAGAAGCTCCTAAAGCAGAAGCTCCAGCCGCTACAGAATCTGTTGATCTTACAAAAATTGAAGGTGTAGGACCAAAAGCTGCCGAAGCTTTGGTAAACGCCGGTTTTGACTCTTACGCTAAATTAGCCGAAGGTGACCCTGAAAAAATCAAGGAAATCCTTACAGAGGCTAGCTCTAGAATGGCCCACCTTGACCCAACTTCATGGCCAAAGCAAGCTCAAATGGCTGCTGACGGTAAATGGGACGAGCTTAAAGAATGGCAAGACAATGTTAAAGGAGGCGTAGAATAAGTTCTGCCACCTTATTGCAAACAATAATAATAACATAACATTTGCTTTAAGATAGAGCTGAAATTACACTCTATCTTAGAGCAAATTGAAAAATAGCACAGAAAATGGCAAAAATTACAGCCGCAGAAGTAAACAAATTAAGAAAAGCAACTGGCGCAGGAATGATGGACTGCAAAAACGCTTTGGTTGAAGCTGATGGAGATTTTGACAAGGCAATTGACGTTCTTCGTAAGAAAGGTCAAAAAGTAGCCGCAAAAAGAGCCGACAGAGATTCATCGGAAGGTGCTGCTGTTTCTAAATTGAATGCAGATCAAACCGCTGGTGTAGCAATCGTTCTAGGTTGTGAAACTGATTTTGTTGGAAAAAACGAAAACTTCCTAGCTTTAGCAAACCAACTTGCGGAAATAGCTTTAAACTATGACTCTAAAGAAGCTCTTTTAGATGCGGATTTTGGAGGAATGAGCGTTGCCGATAAATTAGTCGAGCAAACAGGAGTTATTGGTGAAAAGCTAGAAATCACTGCTTTTGAAAAACTAGAGGCTCCTTACGTTGGAACATATGTTCACATTAACAAGATTGCTGCTTTAGTTGGCCTATCCGCCAAAGTAGAGTCTGCAGACGTGTTGGCAAAAGACCTTTCTATGCAAGTTGCTTCAATGGGAGCTACTACATTATCTTACAAAGATTTTGACCCTGCATTTGTTGCTGCAGAAACAGAAGCTAGAATTGCCGTTATAGAAAAAGACAATGAAGAATTAGGCCGTTTAGGTAAAACCCTTAAAAACGTTCCTCAGTTCATTTCAATGTCTCAATTAACGGATGAAGTTATAGCCAAAGCAGAAGAAGATGCTAAAGCTCAACTTAAAGCTGAAGGCAAGCCAGAGCAAATTTGGGATAAAATCCTTCCAGGTAAAATGGAAAGATTTGTTTCGGATAACACTACTTTAGATCAAGAACAATGTTTATTAGATCAAAATTTCATTAAAGATGAAAAAATAAGCGTTGCAAAGTATGTTGAATCTTACGGAGATGTTCATGTTACAGGCTTTAAGCGTGCAACAGTAGGATAAATCAGAGATTAAACCTTATATAAAACCCGGTCTAACGAATTATGTTAGACCGGGTTTCTTTTTTTTCCTAATCTATTTCTTATTTCTCTTTTACACGAACAAAAGTTACAGACAACTTCCCATCAATTACAAAGTCCGTTTTAAAACAAAAAGAGCGCTACTGAGAAAGTAGCGCTCTTTATTTATATTTGTCCCGTCCTGAAATAAGTTAACATAAAATTGACTTATTTATGAAACATTCAAGTATTACGGTAACAAAGCGTACTCAACGCGATTACAATCTGGGCTTTAAACTCAGTGTTGTCCAGCAGGTCGAAAAAGGCGAGATGACCTATAAGCAGGCACAAAAGGCTTATGGTATTCAAGGCAGGAGCACGGTTTTGGTTTGGTTGAGAAAACATGGTACATTGGATTGGAGCAAACCAATACGCCGTCAAATGCCAAAATCAAAAGAAACACCTGCACAGAAGATCAAACGCTTGGAGAGAGAGCTTTCCGATGAAAAATTACGGAACAAAATTCTCAATACCATGATCGATATCGCCGATAAGCAGTATGGTACCGCTATCAGAAAAAAGCATTCACCCAATCAATCCAGCGCATCCGACAAGAACAACGATTAAGTTTATCCCGTTGTTGTCGATTGTTTGGGATAAGTAGACAGGCCGTCTACCAAGGAGAAAAACGTACCATTAAAAGAGAACAAGATTTTTTAAAGGTAAAGAACCTGGTCGAAGGTGTCCGCAAGGATATGCCCAGGCTCGGTACACGAAAATTGTATTATCTTTTAAAGGACGAGCTCGCAATGCACAATTTAAAGATAGGAAGAGATGCCCTGTTCGGATATTTACGCTCGGAATCGATGTTGATAAGGCCAAGGAAGAATTACACCAGGACAACGAACTCCAAGCATTGGCTTAGAAAATATCCCAATCTGATGAAGGGAACCGAAGTTTGCGGACCGGAGGAGTTCTTCGTCAGTGATATTACGTAAATTAAAAGCAGGGAGCGGACACATTACCTTTCCTTGGTGACCGATGCCTATAGTAGAAAAATAATGGGGTATCACCTTAGTGACGATATGAGTGCGGAGAATGTGGTGAAGGCGGTAAAAATGGCGAACGGCAATAGATCGACGAGCAAAGACCTGATCCATCATTCCGATAGGGGATTGCAGTATTGCTCGGCCATATACCAAAAAGAACTGAGAAGAAATAGCATGGCCCCATCGATGACGGATGGGTATGATTGCTACCAAAATGCCTTGGCGGAACGGATAAACGGCATATTGAAAGGTGAATTCCTAATCTATAAATGTAACAATGGAAAAGAATTGAAAAAGCTCATAGCCGAATCGATAAGAACCTATAACGGCAAAAGACCACACTTGAGCCTTAATATGAAAACACCTAACTTTATACACAACAAAAAACCAGAGAAGCTAGCTTCTCTGGTTTGATATTTATTATTTAAAAACTGTCAACCTATTTTAGGACGACTCAAATTATTGAAAAACCACCTTATTTCCCTTTCATCCAAATCTCCCTTAGCTTAACGGCATCTGCACTAGCATCTGCAATTGGAGTTATCGTTTCAATACTTAAAGTTGGATTACCAACCTTACCTTCTAACTCAAGTTCCTCTTCTCCTCGTTTAACCGTCATTTTAATCTCAGTATCCGGAGACCACGCAAAACTCTGCCCTATAATAGACCTTATGGACGCTAAAGTAATTGGCGTACCGTTAATACTCTTTATAACATCGCCTCCCTGAGCCTGTAAGTCATTAAAGAAGCTATTTAACTGTATTCCTTTTCGTATAAAAACTACATTTTCATCGCCTTGCTCAACATCAATAAAAGGATTATCCCCATCTAAAAAATATCCGGTCTCCTGCTCAACCAAAGCGGTTTTTAACCCTACTTTTTTCAAGTAATCGTTGTAATTAATCGGGGTATTACCAATAACATGGGTATCAAAAAAATCACGGATTTCATGATAGGTCATAGCTACAATTTCATCTATAAGCTCATCATCTTTAAACGGCGTGTTGTTACCATACTTCTTAGTTAACTCCTTCATCAACCATAACACACCTTTCTCACCATTACTAAGCTCCCTTAGCTGAATATCCAACGCCATGTTAATCAAAGTACCCTTTTCATAAACATTCGCATAGTTCTTTTCATAGGGCTCTACCAGAATGTTCTTACTCATTTCGGTAAAAGACATATCATCATCATAAGCTTTTGCATTATTTATCTTACCCATCATACGCTCATAGAAATCCGCCTCATCAATAAGCCCTTGTTGAATCTGAAAAAGATTGGCGAAGTATTCCGTGGTTCCCTCATACATCCATAAATGCTGGGACATTTTAGGGTCGTTGAAGTCAAAATATTGCACCTCTTCGGAGTGCACATTTAACGGTGTGACGATGTGAAAAAACTCGTGAGAAACAACATCTACCATTGCCTGCTCTAATCTATCCTTTGTCATTGCCTCAGGCAAAACAACCACCGTAGAGGTATGGTGCTCCAATGCCCCAAAACCAGAAGCATCATCAGCTTCCATAGTTGACAAATACAATAGGATGTTATAAATTTTGGTTCCATTGATCTCTCCCAAAAATGTCTTCTGGGCTCCCATCATTTTCTCCATACGATCTCTTAGGCTCAATGCAGAATAAATTCCGCTTGGAGAGTAAACACTTAATGTAACCGTTATACCATTTATCTCAAAAGTCTCCGTATTTGGTTTGGCATAAAGAATAGGGTTGTCAATTACATCAAAATACCTATCCGCAGTAAAAACATCAACATTTGCAACTGGAGACTCCAGTTTCTTGGGAGTTAAAGACGTTGTAGCCTTTAGTGCTTCCGGCCTTGAAACAGACAATTCATAAGGTACCTCCTTAAGTCCACCAAAATAACCAACAAAACCGTGTAGGTTGAGCATAAAGGTTTTACCCGCTATAATATTTGTTCCGGAAGGAGAAAAAACCTTATCCTTTACCTCCCCTTCCGTATCATAGGTATCATTTACATAATACGTAACTTTATCCAAGTTTCTTCCGTTGGAAATCGTCCATGTGTTATCGTCCTTTTTAGAGAAAGCCAACTCCTTTCCATCGTAATCCAAAGCCTTGAAGCCTTCAATATATTGCCCATAATTATCCGTACTGTAGGTGCCAGGAACGGTTTTTGGTATAAAAAAAGACACTTCATCTGTGGTGAAAGCACCAGCATCTACCGTAACAGCAACTTTATCATCAACCACGTTCTTTAAATCCAAAACCGCCAAAACCGGAGTCTTATCCGCAGTAAGTACATTCTTTGTTGCCCCACAACCGGCCAATAGTATAGTTACGGCCAGTAAACTTAATTTTCTCATCGTATATATTTTAACACTTATATGTAAGTAATACCCCTATTTTTAGAGGATTACAAGAATATAAAATTTACTAGAATCCTGCACCATTATTAGGAAATAATTAAGCTTCACTTTATCTGTCGCTTCAAAAACCAACCCTAAGATTTTTTGATTATTTTTGCCACAACGAAATACTAGCCATGCAATACAAAAGAATTCTCTTAAAACTTAGCGGTGAAGCCCTAATGGGTGAAAAGCAATACGGAATAGACTCTAAACGTCTAGCCGAATATGCAGAAGAAATTAAAGAAGTAGCACAGAAAGGTGTAGAAATTGCCATTGTAATTGGTGGAGGAAACATTTTTAGAGGACTTACTGGAGCCGCAACCGGGATGGATCGGGTACAAGGCGACCATATGGGCATGCTAGCTACGGTTATAAACGGGCTTGCACTGCAAAGCGCCTTAGAAATGCAGGGCGTACAAACACGACTACAATCTGCCATTCAAATTAACGAAGTGGCCGAGCCTTTTATCAGAAGACGTGCCATGCGCCACTTAGAAAAGGGCCGCGTAGTAATTTTTGGAGGCGGAACGGGAAACCCTTATTTCACAACTGACTCCGCTGCCGTTTTGCGTGCTATAGAAATTGAGGCTGATGTAATTCTAAAAGGTACCCGTGTAGACGGTATCTATACATCCGACCCTGAAAAAGACAAAAACGCAACCAAGTTTGACACCATCTCTTTTGCAGACGTACTTTTAAAAGGCCTCAAAGTAATGGACACCACTGCGTTTACGTTAAGCCAAGAGAACGAACTGCCTATTGTAGTTTTTGACATGAACAAAAAGGGCAACCTAATTAAATTAGTAGAAGGCGAAAATATTGGTACTGTTGTAAATCTTTAGCCTTAATTTAGTTTTATTTGCCGCTTATATTATATTTGAATTATGAATGAAGATATACAGTTTATACTAGACTCCGCCAAGGAAAGTATGGATGCTGCCATGAGGCATTTGGAAAAAGAATTTATGAAGATACGAGCTGGAAAGGCAAGTCCGGCTATGCTTTCTTCCGTAATGGTAGAATACTATGGTTCTCAGACACCACTTTCTCAAGTAGCCAACATAAATACTCCCGATGGACGTACTATTTCTGTGCAACCTTGGGAAAAGAATATGCTACAGGAAATTGAAAAAGCCATTATGAACTCCAACCTAGGCTTCAACCCTATGAACAATGGCGACTTTGTAATCATTAATGTACCGCCATTAACCGAGGAACGAAGAATTCAATTAACAAAACAGGCCAAAGCCGAAGCGGAAGATGCTAAAGTAGGTATCCGTAGCGCTCGCCAAGATGCCAATAAGGAAATTCGTGATTTGAGCGATGTTTCTGAAGACTTACAGAAAAACGCAGAAGTTGATGTTCAAACACTTACAGACAAGTACATAAAAAAGGTAGATGCCTTTTTAGTTGTAAAAGAAGCGGAAATTATGAAGGTTTAACCTCCCAATTTCCAATAGAATTAAAAAAGCAGCCTTAGTGGCTGCTTTTTTAATTTAGCCCCATACGTTAATTAAATATTACATTTTAGGAACAGACCTAATCATTCTATACCTTTGCGCTCGGAAAAATCGAACGATGGCAGCCAAACTTAAACAAGGTTTTTGGGAGAAGACAGCAAGTATAATTCTCCGAAATCGTATTTTGATACTTATTTTAATCGTTGCATTTACGGTTTTCTTGGGTATGCAATGGAAGAATATGCGCTTCAGCAACACTCAGGCCAACCTTCTTCCGGATGACCACCCTGTTAACTTGGAGTATCGTGATTTCCTTAAACAGTTTGGTGAAGAAGGCAACGCCATAGTTTTTGCCATTCACGATTCTACCCTCTTTACCCCTACCAACATAAACAGATGGAACAAATTCAGCAAACAGCTTGCTGCATTTCCCGAGATAGATTTTGTACTCTCCTTAGATAACCTTCAAGAACTAAAAAAGGACAACGAAAATCAAAAGTTTGTTCTTGAGCCGCTCATTAGCTCCAAGGTTAAGACCAAAAAAGAAATAGACAGTATAAAAAACCACCTGTTTAATGACCTTCCTTTCTATGACAATTTGCTCTTTAACAAAGAGAGCGGTACGGTCAGAACCATAGCAAACTTAGATGGGGATATTGTAAATACGAGTGTCCGAAAAGATTTTATCCTTGAAGACCTTAACCACCTGATAGAAAACTTTGAATCTGAGACCGGACTGGATGTTCGTGTTTCAGGTATGCCCTATATTAGGACCATGAACTCCCAAAACATCATAGATGAAATTGGGAAATTTATCCTGGCCGCCCTAGGTGTCACCTCACTCATCTTCTTTTTCTTCTTTAGAAGTTTCCGGGCAACTTTCATTTCTATGTGCGTGGTTATAATTGGGGTAATGTGGGCCTTTGGTATTTTAGGCCTTTTACAGTATGAGATAACGGTTCTTACCGCTTTAATCCCACCGCTGATTATCGTTATAGGTATACCTAACTGTATCTTCTTAATCAATAAATATCAGCAAGAAGTCAAAAAACACGGTAACCAAGCCTTATCATTGCAGCGCGTTATATCCAAGATCGGTAACGCCACTTTAATGACCAATATGACCACTGCATCCGGTTTTGCAACGTTCATTATAACGGACAGTAAGTTGCTTAAGGAATTTGGTATTGTAGCATCCATTAACATCATTGGTATTTTTATATTATCGCTACTCATCATCCCCATTATTTACAGCTTTTTATCGCTTCCTAAAACAAGGCACCTAAAACACCTTAACAAGCGCTGGATAGATGCTTTTGTAAATTGGATGGAGCGCATTGTTAGGGAACGTAGAATTGCGGTTTACATCGTTTCTTTGATTCTTCTTATTACCAGTATAATTGGAATCTATCAAATTGAAATTTCGGGAAGCCCCATAGAGGACATGCCAAAAAACGCTCAATTTTTTAAGGATATTCGTTTTTTTGAAAAGGAGTTTGACGGTATCATGCCCGTTGAAATTGTAGTGGACACCAAAAGGCCAAAAGGAGTTTTAAAACCGGCCAACCTAAAACGCATAGACCAATTAAGTGAGGTAATTACTGAAATCCCGGAACTTTCAAAGCCCATCTCGGTAGTAAATTTGGTCAAATATTCAAAACAGGCCTTTTACAATGGCATTCCAAAATATTATCAGTTACCTACTTCACAGGAGAACAACTTTATAATGAAAGTTGCCCAAAATTCCGACGGAAATGGGAACCTACTGAAAAACTTTGTAGACAGCACAGGGCAAACCGCTCGTATCACCACCTTTATGCAAGACGTAAAAACGGACCGCATGGAGCAAATTGAAGAAAGACTAAACGAGAATATCAACAAATTTTTCCCTGCAGACCGCTATAACGTTTATATGACGGGAAGCGCATTGCTATTCTTAAAAGGCACAAAATACCTCGTAAAAAACCTAATTCTATCCCTGGCATTCGCGATTTTCTTGATTGCCCTATTTATGGCCTATCTTTTTAGGTCATTCCGGATGATTGTTATTTCACTCATTCCCAACTTACTACCGTTGGTCGTGACCGCTGGTATTATGGGTTTTGTAGGTGTACCCATCAAACCTTCTACCA
This sequence comes from Zobellia sp. B3R18, assembly GCF_018860715.1. NCBI lineage: Bacteria > Pseudomonadati > Bacteroidota > Flavobacteriia > Flavobacteriales > Flavobacteriaceae > Zobellia > Zobellia sp. B3R18. Next base: position 406,098 of record NZ_JAHKQG010000011.1, read on the forward strand.
TACTGGTATTTAGCATTGCTTTTGGTATTTCCGTAGATGACACCATTCACTTCTTGGCCAAATACAGGCAAGAGTTGATAGCCAATAGATGGCAGATTAAAAAATCAGTATACGCGGCCTTACGTGAAACTGGAGTAAGTATGTTCTATACATCCATCGTACTTTTCTTTGGGTTTTCGGTTTTTATCATTTCAAATTTTGGTGGAACCGTAGCTTTGGGCGCCTTAGTTTCTGCTACATTAATGTTTGCTATGTTAGCTAACCTTATCCTCCTTCCTTCCCTATTATTGTCTCTTGAAAGGAATATTGCGAGTAAAAAAATCTTGAAAAAGCCCCAAATAGACATTCTGCCGCAAGGCGAAGACGATGTAACTAAAAATTGAGGTTGATTTAAACCGTTAGAAGTATTGATTCTTTTCTCAAAAACTTATCTTTGCGCTTCAATTTTCAAGTGACTTAGATGAACTCGTATAGCGTAAAAGAACTACTTTCAGAAAACCTCTTACTACAAGAAGTAACTATAAACGGATGGGTAAAAGCATTCCGAAGCAATCGCTTTATAGCCCTGAACGATGGGTCTACCATTAACAACCTGCAATGTGTTGTAGATTTTGAATCGTTTGACGAGAGCGTCTTAAAACAAATTAACACCGGAGCAGCTGTAAAGATTACAGGTACTTTGGTGGAAAGTCAAGGAAAAGGCCAGAAAGTTGAAATTCAGGTAAGCGACCTAGCCGTTCTTGGTGCCGCAGACCCGGAAACCTATCCTATTCAACCTAAAAAGCACTCATTAGAGTTTTTGAGGGAAAAAGCACATTTGCGCATACGTACCAATACGTTTGCTGCCATAATGAGGGTTCGTTCCGCATTGTCTTTTGCCATTCACCAGTATTTTCAACAAAACGGATTCAACTATTTTCATGCACCTATCATAACAGGTTCCGATGCCGAAGGTGCGGGAGAAATGTTCAAAGTAACAACTCTAGATAGCAAGAAACCACCATTGACCGAAGATGGCGAAATCAATTATAAAGAGGATTTCTTTGGAAAGGAAACCAATTTAACGGTTTCCGGACAGCTTGAAGCGGAAACGTATGCCATGGCATTGGGCAAGGTATATACTTTTGGCCCCACTTTTCGCGCAGAGAACAGTAACACATCTAGGCATTTGGCGGAATTTTGGATGATAGAGCCGGAAATGGCTTTCTTTGACCTTAACGACAACATGGATCTTGCCGAAGATTTTATAAAAAACGTTATTAAATACGTTTTGGAAAACTGCCAAGACGACCTTGAATTTTTGGAAAAACGTCTTTTAGACGAGGAAAAAACCAAACCACAGGCAGAACGAAGCGAAATGCCGCTGATTGAAAAGTTGAAATTTGTATCGGAGAACAGCTTCAAACGTGTAAGCTATACCGAAGCCATAGATATTCTAAGAAACAGTAAACCCAATAAGAAGAAAAAATTCCAATACCCTATAAACGAATGGGGTGCCGATCTACAAAGTGAACATGAACGTTTCTTGGTAGAGAAACACTTTAAGTGCCCGGTTATCTTATTTGATTATCCTGCCAAAATAAAAGCGTTCTACATGCGCCTAAACGAAGATGGCAAGACCGTACGTGCCATGGATATACTTTTTCCTGGTATTGGCGAAATTGTGGGTGGTTCTCAACGTGAAGAGCGCCTAGACGTCCTAAAAGAGAAAATGGCCGCTCTAGGGATAGATGAGGAAGAACTATGGTGGTATCTAGACCTTAGAAAGTTTGGTAGTGCCGTTCATAGTGGTTTTGGTCTTGGATTTGAGCGTTTGGTACTTTTTGCTACGGGCATGGGTAATATTCGTGATGTAATTCCTTTTCCACGAACTCCCCAAAATGCAGAATTTTAGTTAGAAATAGTTATCTTAGAAGGCAAGCTATATTAGTCCTAAATGCTAAAACAACACTTACAGTTTAAATTATCGCAGAAGCTATCTCCTCAGCAGATACAGCTAATGAAGTTGATTCAGTTGCCTACTCAGGCTTTTGAACAGCGGCTAAAGCAAGAGCTAGAGGAAAACCCTGCATTGGAAAGCGGCAAGGAAGATTTAGACGCAATGGACGATGAGTTTGCGGACACTTACGAAAATGAAGATTCGGATAGTGAAATCATTTCCGCGGAAGACATCAATATTGATGACTATTTAAGTGATGATGAAATACCGGACTACCGAACCAAAGCCAACAACTATAGCTCGGACGACGAGGAAAAAAACGTTCCCTATGCGGCGGGCACTTCATTCAATCAATATTTACTAAATCAACTTAACACGGTTTATTTAAATGATGAAGAATGGAGTATTGCCGAATTTTTAGTTGGGAGTGTAGATGAAAGTGGCTACATCCGTAGACCGATAGCCGATATTACGGACGACCTAGCTTTCACTCAGAATATCTATACTGATGAAGAAACAATTGAAAGGGTTTTAAAATTAGTTCAAAAACTGGACCCTCCCGGCGTTGCGGCCCGTTCGCTTGAAGAATGCCTCATCATTCAACTAAAACGAAAAGAAACTACTCCCAGTGTTGAACTCGCCATCACAATTCTTGAGAAGTCTTTTGAGCAGTTCACCAAAAAGCATTATAAGAAGCTTATTCAGAAGTACAATATTTCTGAAGAACAACTTAGAGATGCTATTTCCGAAATTGAGAAACTAAACCCAAAACCTGGGGGCTCTTATTCCGGAAACAACAGGATGATAGAGCATGTCGTCCCCGATTTCTCCATTCGCATTGTTGATGGGGAACTAGAACTTACCCTAAACGGCAGAAATGCACCGGAGCTACATGTTTCTAGGGAATACAACAACATGCTTAAAGGCTATAAAGACGCCAAGAAAAAATCAAAATCGCAAAAAGATACGGTCCTATTCATAAAGCAAAAATTAGACGCTGCCAAATGGTTTATAGATGCCATTAGACAACGGCAACAGACGCTTTTCATTACCATGAACTCTATCATGCACTACCAATCCGAGTACTTTCTTACCGGAGACGAGCGCAACCTTCGCCCTATGATACTAAAGGATATTGCAGATGAAATAGAAATGGATGTATCTACTGTTTCCCGGGTTGCCAACAGCAAGTACGTTGATACCCCTTACGGCACCAAATTGATTAAAGAGTTTTTCTCAGAGTCAATGAAAAACGACCAAGGTGAGGATGTTTCTACCAAGGAAATCAAGAAAATTCTTGAAACGGTTATTGGCGAAGAATCCAAGAAAAAACCCCTTACAGACGATAAACTAGCGGCAATTTTAAAAGAGAAAGGCTACCCTATAGCTCGTAGAACGGTTGCCAAATATAGAGAGCAGCTAGACATTCCTGTAGCACGATTGCGCAAACAAATTTAATGAAGGTTTTCTTAAAGGCCATATCCTACGTTTTTCACCCATTGTTTATTCCGGTAGCAGGAACCTTAGCCTACTTTCTAATTACGCCAAAATACAGCCCTATAGCCATTCAAAGTGCGAATGTCTTACCCATATTTATCTTAACGGTAATCATTCCTATAATCGTCTATTTTATACTTAAGAATTTAGGTTTGGTAACGAGTATTTTTATGTCATCTGCCAGGGAGCGTAGATACCCAATATACATTCACATTACTTTACTGCTATTCGTGGTTTACAAGGTTATTCCCAACACCAATATTGCTGAATTACACTTTTACTTTGTTGGACTCATAATCGCGTCTCTAACCACCCTAATTACGTTATTTTTTAAATTAAAAATAAGTATGCACCTCATGGGTATGGGGAGCTTGGTTATGTTTCTAACGGCACTAAGCATTCACTTTGAGGTAAACATAACCTTAGGGCTGAGCATATTTACATTGCTAACGGGACTGGTAGCTACTTCCAGACTATATCTCAAGGCACACACAAGAGCAGAGATAATACTAGGATTTTTAGTTGGCTTTCTTTCGCAGCTAATGATTATACGCTTCTGGCTTTAAACTTTGGTCTATAATATGTAGAAAATAAGCCCTATTCTAAGTGGCTTGGTATTTAAGCTCTCGTTTCCCACTACCACATTATCGTTAAAAACACCGGTTAAGGAATAATAGGCATGCAAGTTGAAGGTATTATACCCAAAGTTTAAGGTAAGTCCATATTGAAAGTCACGAATATCTTCATTATAAAAAGATATTTTACCAGTATCCACAGGCACTAACTTGGACCTTCCCCCAAAAACATATCCAAATTTCATCCCAGCATACAACCTCCAAAACTTATACTCAGAGGCTGTAGAGTTTCTCCAACGCACCTCAAAAGGCACCTCCAACATATGAGTTTCAATTTTATTACGCTTAAAGTCATTATCACTCTCAAGTATGCTATACAAAATTCCTGAAGCTGTTTCCTCTGCTTTAAGATTGGAATAATACGAATATACCCCGTAACCAAAACCAAGCCCTAATGCGGTAGTACGGCTATGATTTAAAGGGATATCCTTTATAAAACCCGCCTGTAAACCATAAGACAGGTTTCGCTGACTTACACCTTCTGGCTGATTCAAAAGAAAGTTATAGGTTATACCAATGTAAAATTGATCTTCAAAATATCTAGAATCAACGACTGTTGAATCTCCTACCACTTGACCATACATGCCAAAGCAGCACATAAAAAACAGAATAACAACATAACGAATCATAACTCAAAATTAAGCAAATAAAAAGCGCCTCAGAAAAAATTCTGAGGCGCTTGTCATATAAGTTTAAGAAATACTACTGCAAGTTATTAAAAGCATCTCCATCGTAAGTTGTATAGTTAACTTTCAATGCATTTACCTCTCTTAACTGTTGTTTAATATCAGATATTAAACCCATGTTAGCATTCTTATCTACTTTTAAAGCCGTTGTCAAAACATTTTGAAGTTCCTGTGGCTTCTTTGCTCTTTCTTGTAGAATATAATCACCTACATCAGAAGGAGAAGAAAACTTGTCGTTCAATTGAATTCTAGCTTCCTTTCCAAATTGAGCTACATACTGAGACGTTGGCTCACCTACGTAAATATATATTACCCGGTCCTTCTTTTCCAATTTCTTGGTCTCACTAGCGTTAGGCAAAGTATTCTCTACTTTCAATGTGTTATCTTTCATAACCGTTACGGTCATAAAAAAGAATAAAAGCATAAATACAATATCAGGTAACGCAGCAGTATTTACCGCTGGTAAACCTCCGTCCTTTTTCTTTTTAAACTTTGACATATATTATTCTTTTATACTCTTAATTAATTGGATGATCCGGTCTCTGCCTCAGATAACTTCTGTGGAAATAAATCTTGTATCCTTTTAACCTTCTCCTTTAGATCCTCTTTTCTACCGGAATCAGTTTCTGGATTCAAATATTCAGCTTCCATATCAGTAAAATCTCTCTTATAAAGACGTTGAGCCTCACGGTTTCTTAAATCGTTGTAAGCCCCTACCAATTCGTTTTGAACTGTTATGTAAGTGCTATACTTAGTCTCACGATCGTTCTTCAAAGAAATAATAGCCTTTGCCGGGTTATCAGATGACTCAGGAAGTCTCTTTCCTTGGCAGTAACTACAATATTCAGGAGAACCTGATGGTGCACCACCGTTATCCAAGAAAGCCATTGCCTTTTCTCTTAGACTCTTGATATCAGTAAGCTCATCTTCCACTAACAACTGACCATTACGGTTAATATTAACGGTAAAGATGTTCTTTTCCTTAATTACCGGTGGCTCTTCTGTAGGCGGCTCAATAGGTGGCAACATACGATCCAAACCTGCATCCGTTTCAATGGTTGTGGTAACCAAGAAAAATATTAGTAGCAAGAATGCTATGTCTGCCATTGATCCGGCGTTTACCTCTGCTGGTCCTCCTCTTCTAGACATAATTCAGTTCTTTAATTATTTTATCATTTTTCTCACACCACCCCAAAGCATAGACCCAACGGCCACCAAGGTTAATATGAAAAATACATTTATACCTGCTCCGATCTGCTTTATCTCAGCCTCATCAGTCGGTACACCTCTGTCTGCCATTTCCTGAACGCTAACATCGGTTCCGCTAGCCATTACAAAACCAATCCCAACAACTAAAAGGAAACCAACAACTACAAATAGTGTTTTCTTTAAATTAGCTGGATTAGAAAATAGGTTTTTAAGAGCAAATACAAGACTGAACACAACCGCTATTCCCAATAGCAACCAAGTAATAGCGAACATTCCGTTAAGAGCCCCGTTATTTACCGCCTCAGAGGCAGGTGTCTCAGACTCTGGAAGCATGAACCATAAGGCAGCGCCTATCAAGCCCACAACAACCAATATTATCTTTACAATTTTGTGCATAATTTTAGGTATTACGTGTGAAACTTATTTTTTGTGGTCCACCAACATGTCTATCAAAACAATAGACGAATCTTCCATATCATTAACGATACTATCAATCTTAGCGATAATATAGTTATAGAAGATTTGCAGGATAATAGCGGTAATAAGACCGAATACCGTAGTCAATAACGCTACCTGGATATCACCTGCAATAAGGGACGCACTTAAGTTACCCACTGCACTAATTTTCTGGAAGGCCTTAATCATACCAATTACCGTACCCATGAAACCAAGCATTGGAGCAATAGCGATAAATAAAGACAACCAAGAAACGTTTTTCTCCAATTGACCCATTTGAACACCACCATAAGCTACAACAGCCTTCTCAGCAGACTCTACACTTTCTCCAGCTCTATCCAAACCTTGGTAGTAAATGGAAGCAACAGGTCCTTTAGTGTTTCTACAAACTTCTTTAGCAGCTTCAACACCACCCGATGCCAATGCATCTTCTACTTGTTGTCTTAGTTTAGCAGTATTCGTAGTTGCCATGTTCAAATAGATGATTCTTTCGATCGCTACCGCAAGACCAAGAATCAAACATAAAAGAACAATACCCATAAAGCCGGCACCACCTTGTATAAACATTTCTTTCAACACTTGGGTGAAACCTTTTTCAGCTTCAGCCGGGGCATCTTGCAGCATCATTGCTGTATTAGCCATTGCATTAACAGTATTTGTACTCATTACAAACAACCCGCCCACGGCTAGGATAGAGGATAATTTTTTCATTTGTTCAAACTTAAATTAGTTATTTAATAGGGTTAAAGATAAAAAAAAATCACAATAAAAAAAGTAAAACTTCGTTGCATCGGGGAAGTGGTTGCCAAATACTGAGCAAGACATTGAAACAGGTTTTCACACCCGCGTCCGTGCCTGAACAAATCAAGCATAGACCTCCATTTTGCATATAAAAATTAAACTTACAAATATTTCCAGTTCAAACTAATTTAAACTGAAAAATCTTTTTGTTCTGCAGAGAGGAAGGGATTCGAACCCTCGATACACTTTTGGTGTATACACACTTTCCAGGCGTGCGCCTTCGACCACTCGGCCACCTCTCTATTTTAAACCTGTCCTTTTCTACCTTTTTACAAAAACAGACCAGACAAGATCACCCTTTTTAAGGGGTGCCCAAATAACAAAAAAAATATTAGTTGATGAAATTAAAACTATTAATTTTCTTGAATCTCTCCACGCAGCGAAGTCTCAAATATGCTCTTGAACAATTTTGGCGATACATTATTACCCAAAAGGTACATTAACTTGGCAATTGCAGCTTCGGTCGTAATGTCTTTACCATTAATAACTTGCAGCCGCTCCAACTGTTTACTTGTTTCATAACGCCCCATAGAAACACTACCTCCCGAGCATTGTGTAACATTTATAATATGAATATTATTTTCTTTTGCCTTTTCTAAAATATCTATGACCCAAGGCTCATTTGGCGCATTTCCGGCTCCATATGTTTCCAAAATTAAACCTTTTAATCCCGGAATAGCCACCACACTTTCCAAAACAGCAGGCCCAATACCTGGAAAAAGTTTCAAAGCCACAACATTGGTATCCATATTTTTATGGACCTTGAACCTTTTGCGCCTCACATAAGGTAGCAAATATTCTTCACTTACCTTTAAATGAACACCGGACTCAATCAATTCAGGGTAATTCAACGATGCGAACGCCTGAAAATGCTCCGCATTTATTTTGGTGGTACGATTGCCCCTGTACAATTTATATTCAAAATAAAGGCCTACCTCTTGCACTACAGGCCTTTTGTTTCGCTGCAAAGCCGCTATTTGAATGGAAGTAATCAGATTTTCCTTTGCATCTGTCCGCAAATCTCCAATGGGCAATTGCGATCCGGTAAAAATGACCGGCTTGGCCAAATTTTCCAACATAAAACTTAATGCAGAAGCCGTATAACTCATAGTATCACTACCATGAAGTACCACGAACCCATCATGGGAATCATAATGACTCTCTACAATAGAAGCTATCTCTACCCAATGCTTTGGGTTCATATTGGAAGAATCTATCGGTTCCTCAAAAGAAACGGAATCAATGGTACAATCCAACTGCTTTAACTCGGGTATATTCTTTAGTAATTTATCAAAATTAAATGCCTTAAGCGCCCCCGACTCATAATCCTTGACCATACCTATAGTACCGCCCGTGTATATTAAAAGGATGTTACTTTTATCTCCCAAACCCTACATATTTATTTTTATACTGAAGAAACAGGACGTTTTAAACCCCAAATACCTGCTTTGAATTTTCTGTGGTGACATCTGCTATTAGCTCCGTAGACACATTATAAACATCGGCCAGTTTTTCAAGCACATTCATAAGGTATGCACTTTCGTTTCGTTTTCCACGATATGGCACCGGAGCCAGGTAAGGCGAATCAGTCTCCAAAACGATATGCTCCAGTGGAATTTCAGCCAAAAACGTATCTATTTTTCCATTTTTGAAGGTAACCACACCACCAATACCCAGCTTCATATTATAGGATATTGCTTTTTGAGCCTGTTCCAGATTCCCCGTAAAACAATGGAAAATTCCATGCAACTCATCTCCTTTCTCACTCTCCAAAACCTCAAAAACCTCATCAAAAGCATCACGACAATGGATAACAATGGGCAATTTATACTTTTTTGCCAACTGAATCTGCGCCCTAAAAGCGTCTTGTTGCTCCTTTAAAAAGGTTTTATCCCAAAACAAATCAATGCCAATTTCACCAACGGCATAAAAATTACGTTGCTCAAGCATCTCCTCTACATGGCCCAACTCTTCCTTGTAATTCTCTTTTACATGAGTTGGATGCAAGCCCATCATCAAAAAAATATGTTCCGGGTATGATTTCTCTAGTGCCAACATAGCACCTGTATAAGTTGAATCAATAGCTGGTATAAAAAACCGTTTTACACCAATGGCAATTGCCCTATCAATAGCAATTTCCCTATCCTCATCAAAAGCTTCACTGTATAAATGTGTGTGGGTATCCGTTAGTATCATGCTGCAAAAATAGCCTTATCTTTGACAAAAAGAATACATGTCCTCTTTGAAAAGATTCCTACGAAAAAAAAAGTACACCCAAATCCCGTTAAAACTCACCAAAACCGATCACTTTGAGATTTCAGCTAAAATAAATGGTATTACCGGAAGATTCATTTTAGACACCGGGGCATCAAACACCTGTATTGGCATTGACAAAATAAAGCAATTTGGACTTGCCTCCGAAGCGTCTGAAATTAAAGCCGCAGGAGCGGGAGCCACGGATATGGAAACCCTTATATCTGACAAAAACAAAATTCAAATAGGCAACTGGAAAGCGAAAACTTTAAAAATTGTACTTTTTGATTTAGTTCATGTTAACCAAGCCCTAACCGCACACAACAGTTTTCCGGTAGACGGAATCATAGGTGCAGATGTCCTAAAAAAAGCAAAAGCAGTCATTGATTATGACAAATATTGTGTATATCTAAGAATGTAGGCAACATACCCCAAAGACGTAATTATGCAACAAGAAAAAACCCTAAAACTCTTTAAAAGACTTAAAAATTTTAGGGTTATATATTATAAGGAAGAGTATTTTCTACATTTCTAAAGCCTTCTTAACATTACCATCCATTAATAATTCTTCTGGATTTTCCAATGCTTCCTTAATGGCGACCAAGAATCCTACAGATTCTTTTCCATCAATAATACGGTGGTCATAAGATACGGCCACATACATTATAGGTGCAATAGCAATAGCCCCATCTCTAACAATAGGTCTTTCCACAATGTTGTGCATTCCTAAAATGGCACTTTGCGGTGGATTGATAATTGGTGTGGACAACATTGACCCAAAAACACCTCCATTAGTAATAGTGAATGTACCTCCGGTCATTTCATCTACAGTGATTTCACCTTCACGGGCACGAATAGCCAATCTTTTTACTTCCGCTTCAACCCCCCTAAAAGTAAGGTTCTCCGCATTTCTAATTACCGGAACCATCAATCCTTTAGGACCTGAAACCGCAATACTAATATCACAGAAATCATAGGAAACCATTTCCTTCCCATCAATCATTGAATTTACCGCCGGATACATTTCCAATGCACGAACTACGGCTCTTGTAAAAAAGGACATAAAACCTAAACCTACACCATGCTTGGCTTTAAAATCATCCTTATATTGCTTTCTAAGTTCAAAAATAGCAGACATATCAACCTCGTTAAAGGTGGTAAGCATTGCTGTTTCGTTCTTAGCGGAAACCAAACGCTCCGCAACTTTTCTGCGCAACATAGACAGTTTTGAACGCGTCTCTCCTCTACTTCCTCCGGTAGGTGTACCCATAGAAGGAACAGCGTTTACAGCATCATCCTTAGTGATACGCCCATCTTTTCCACTTCCTTTTACAGAAGAAGAATCGATACCTTTTTCACTCAATATTTTTCTAGCAGCAGGAGAAGCTACTCCTGAAGCATACGTTTCTTTTGCCTGTGCAGGTTGCGGCGCTTTTGCCTCTTCCTTTTTAGGCTCCGCTTTTTTATCTTCAGCTAAACCCTTTTCCGCAGCAGCCCCTTCTGGTTTTGCAGCATCTGTATCGATTAAACAAACTACGGCTCCAACGGCAACAGCATCACCAACTTCGGCCTTTAGCGTAATAACCCCACTTTCTTCAGCAGGAAGCTCTAATGTAGCCTTGTCTGAATCCACCTCGGCAATGGCCTGGTCTTTTTCAACGTAATCACCATCTTCTACCAACCATTCCGCAATTTCTACTTCGGTGATAGATTCACCCGGAGATGGGACTTTCATTTCTAATATCATGCTATACTTATTTGCTGTGTTATCTTTACTATTAAAATCGCCTAAACCTTAATCGTTAGTAGGTTTAGGTATTGGTTTTGACATATTATTCTTTGTCTTATCGAATACATAATCAATTACTTGCTGATGTCTCATTTTTGAACGCACCGCACTACCGGCCGCTGGAGAAGCATAAAATCTTCTTGAAGCTACCCTGAATTTGTGCGAATCACTAAAATGCATCATCATATGACTCCAAGCCCCCATGTTTCTTGGCTCTTCCTGTGCCCACACCAAATCGTCCACCTTGTCATATTTTGCAATGATTTCCTTCATTTTTTCAGTCGGAAGCGGAAACAATTGCTCTACACGAACCAATGCCACATCTTCCCTATTCTGCTCTTCTTTTACCGCCAATAAATCATAATAAAATTTACCGGTACAGAACACAAGAGTCTTTACCTTTTCTACAGTTACGGAAGCATCATCTATAACTTCTTGAAAACTACCGGTTGCCAATTCATCTACGGACGAAACTGCCTTAGGATGCCTCAATAAACTTTTTGGCGTAAATATGATAAGAGGTTTTCTGAAATTAACTTTCATCTGCCTTCTTAAAATATGGAACATCTGAGCTGGAGTTGAAACATCTGCTATGTACATATTGTCCCTTGCACAAAGCTGCAAATATCTTTCCATACGAGCAGAGGAATGTTCCGCTCCTTGACCTTCATAACCATGAGGAAGCAACATTACCAATCCGTTCTGTAGTTTCCACTTATCTTCTGCCGCAGAGATATACTGGTCTATCATAATTTGGGCACCATTACTAAAATCCCCAAACTGCGCCTCCCAAATAGTTAATGTATTGGGACTTGCCATGGCATAACCATAATCAAAACCAACTACACCATACTCGGACAATAATGAGTTATAAATCTGAAACTTAGCTTGCTTGTCACTAAGATGATTTAACAACATTACTTCTTCTTCACTCTCCTCTACCTTCATTACGGCATGTCTATGCGAAAAAGTACCACGTTCAACATCTTGACCGGACATACGCACACCATAACCTTCTTGCAACAAAGTACCATAAGCCAATAATTCGCCCATAGCCCAATCTAGCTTATCGGTCTCGAAGAACATGTTTTTACGGTCTCTCACCAATTTCTCTACCTTACGCAAGAATTTCTTATCCTTTGGCAGTTGTGTGATTACCTTTGCCACCTTGGTAAGTTCCTCCTTATCAACAGTGGTATCTACTTTCTCCATCATCTCCCACTCACGAACATTGGAAAAACCTTTCCATTCGTCCGCCATAAACGGAGTGATTTCCGTTTTATCTTCTTTACGGGAATCTACAAGCTCTTCTTCCAAAGAAGCCTTGTATTCCTCTTCTAATTTTTTTACATAGTCGGCCTCTATAATTCCTTCCGCCAACAATCTTTCCGCATATATATCACGCGGATTTTGATGCTTAGCTATAGCCTTGTACAATTTAGGTTGTGTAAAACGAGGCTCATCACCTTCATTATGACCATACTTCCTATACCCTAGCAAATCAATAAACACATCTCTATTAAAACGCATACGGTATTCCAGAGCAAAAAGTGAGGCATGCACCACAGCTTCTGCATCATCTGCATTTACATGCAGAACAGGACTTAAAGTAACTTTACCCACATCCGTACAGTAGGTAGACGTACGTGCATCTAAATAGTTTGTGGTAAAACCTATTTGGTTATTGACCACCATATGAATAGTTCCGTTGGTCTTATAGCCATCCAAATTAGCCATCTGAACCAACTCGTACACAAGACCCTGGCCTGCAATAGCCGCATCACCATGCACAACTATTGGCAATACTTTTGAAAAGTCATCCGGAAAATGAGCATCTTGTTTTGCACGGGCTATACCCTCTACAACGGCACCAACGGTTTCCAAATGCGATGGATTGGGTGCAATGTTCATTTTTATTCTGTTACCGTTATCCGTTTTACGTTCGGACGTCCAGCCTAAATGGTATTTTACATCACCATCAAAAATCTCTTGCTCATAATCCTTACCATCAAACTCGCTAAAGATATCCTTTGCGGCTTTTCCAAAAATATTGGTAAGTACATTAAGTCTCCCCCTGTGGGCCATTCCCATAACAAACTGCTCTACACCAAGCTCGGCAGCACGCTCCACTACAGCATCCAAAGCAGGAATCAATGACTCATTACCTTCTAGGGAAAATCGTTTCTGACCTACATATTTAGTATGCAAAAAACCTTCGAACGAAACAGCCTGATTCAATTTTTTCAGAATCCGTCTTTTGTGCTCGGCATCAAATTTTGGGTGATTGTCATTTACGTTCAACCAATTCTGAATCCACTCAACACGCTCCGGTTTACGGATATACATATATTCAACACCAATAGCATCGCAATAAATATGTTGTAAATGATCAATAATTTCTTTTAGACTACTTGCTCCAATACCAATAATCTCACCGGCATTGAAAACCGTATCCATATCACCTTGTGAGAGTCCAAAGTTCTCAATATCCAGTGTAGGCTCATATTGTCTACGTTCGCGAACAGGGTTTGTTTTAGTAAACAAATGCCCTCGGCTACGGTAACCATCAATCAAGCGAATAACCTGAAACTCCTTTTGAAGCGACTCCGGCATTTGCTGTACAGCACCGCCCTGTGCGCCACTCTCAGCTATTAAAGCCTCAACATCCAACCCGTCAAGAGCAGATTCGGTTCCAAAATCGAAACCTTGAAAAAAGGCACGCCAACTAGGTTCTACACTGTCGGGATTGATAAGATACTTGTCGTATAATTCCGCAAAAAAAGAAGTATGAGCGGTATTTAGAAAGGAATATTTGTCCATAGAAGATTCTCTGTCATGCAAATAAATGGGTACAAAAATACAATATTTCCCATTTCTGGGATGTATCTTAGTATGCAATTTTGAAAAAATAAAGATAATGATTAAAAAACTTTATAAGATCCCAAAAAGTACTTTTTTAGGGTTATTTCTTATCGTTTTTGCATTAAATTGTTCCGCACAGAACACTTCTGCACCTTCAGATTTCTGGAATAACGTAAAATTTGGAGGCGGGCTAGGTTTTGGACTCACCAATGGCGGCTTTAATGCATCTGTCTCACCTAGTACCATATATCAATTTAACGATCAATTTTCCAGTGGCGTTAGTTTGACGTTTAACTATGCCAAATTGAACAATGACAAAAGGTACGCTTATGGCGGCAGCATCCTTTCTTTGTACAACCCTTTACCATTTCTTCAAATTTCTGCGGAACTAGAGCAATTACGAATTAACCGATCAATTTCTATTAACGGTTTTCCTGATATTGAAGACAATTATTGGTCTCCGGCACTATTCCTAGGACTAGGATATACAGACCGGAATTTTACGCTTGGAATTAGCTACAACCTGCTCTATGATGACAATAAGAGTATTTATGCAAATGCCTGGCTTCCTTTTGTGAGGGTCTACTTTTAGGAGTACTTACTTTTAAGCCATACCTTTTGTAGTTCTCTTTTTAATATGAGAAAGGCCACTTGATCCGCCACCTCAACTACATCGGTGACGGTTATTTCTTTAAAGGCCTTCTCCGGAACATCTACAATGTAGAGCAAATTGAGGTATTCAGAAAAACGCTCCATGATAAGGTAATATATTTTCTCCTTTAGAACACTTTTTAAACCCTCCGGATGTACATCTGGACTAAGGCCAATATGAATATTGGCCAGACCAAAATCCTTTATCAATTGGGCAACCAACTTTTTATAAAGGTCGTTCTTTTCTGCATTGGCAAGCAATTCTGTACTATTGGAAAAATTCAAAACCATAAATTAACTACGTTGTTGAGTGTAACGTTGGTTTTGGATTTACAAAAAAATAACCCCTAGTTACAGAAAACACAAGACAATTAGGTTAAGCCCTAATTTTTTGTTCCCACTCCCAAGCGGATTTCATTGCTTCATCTAAGGAATATTGTGCTTTCCAGCCCAAAACTTCATTTGCTTTCTTTGTATCCGCATAAGCAGATATAACATCACCAGGTCTTCTATCTACAATTTTATAATTCAGCTTTTTTCCTGAAACTTTTTCAAAACTGTGTATTACCTCTAACACTGAACTTCCTTTTCCAGTACCTAGATTAAAGACTTCGTAGTTATCTTCGTTTTTATTATCCAACAACCGTTGTAGTGCCTGTACGTGTGCTTGAGCTAAATCTACTACGTAAATATAGTCACGAACACAAGTGCCATCTTCAGTAGGGTAATCATCTCCAAAAACAGATAGCTGCTCTCTTAGGCCCACACCAGTCTGCGTAATAAACGGCACTAGATTTTGTGGCACACCAATAGGCAATTCCCCAATTTTAGCGCTCGGGTGCGCTCCCATAGGATTAAAATAGCGCAACGCTATAGCATTCAATGCCGGCGTAATAGCGCAGGTATCGCGAATTATCTCTTCGCCCATCTGCTTGGTATTACCATAAGGCGATTCTGCCGGTTTTACCGGGGCCTTCTCACTAATAGGCATTTCATCGGCTTGACCGTAAACCGTACAAGAAGAGCTAAATATAAAATTGGAATTGTCTTTCTTAGACAGTTCTTTTAATAGGTATACTAGCGTACCAATATTGTTTTCGTAATACAGAAGAGGCTTCTCAACACTTTCACCAACTGCTTTTGAGGCTGCAAAGTGAATTACCCCTTCAATATCCTGATGTCTTCTGAAAAAATCTTCAACCTTTGACTTTTCCTTTAAGTCTATTTTTTCAAAAAGTGGCATTTTACCGGATATTGAAGAAATACCCTCCAATACTTTTTCGGATGAATTAGAACAATCATCTATTATTACCACCTCAAACCCCTTGTTCTGAAGTTCTACAACTGTATGCGATCCAATAAAGCCGAGCCCGCCGGTCACTAATATTTTCATAGTTCAATTTTTTCGAAACCTATAAAACACCTGTTTGGTTCCTTCTGTAATTTATAATCTAATTCGTTTTTAAAAATCCATGATTAAGAAGCGAAAGCACTCTTAACCATTTACAAAATTTAAAACTGTTGTTGTAATAAAATCTATTTGCTCATCATCCAGCTCTGTATGCATAGGCAATGAAATAACTTCTTTCACCAATTGGTTCGTAACCTGAAAATCTGCTTCATTATAACGCTCATCCGCATAGGCTTTTTGCTTGTGTAAGGGAATAGGGTAATAAACCCCGCAAGGAATATCGTTCTCGGCCAAATGCTTTACCAAAGCATCTCGTTTTCCGTTGGTGACCCTTAATGTATACTGATGAAATACGTGGCAGGTACAATCTTGGCAAATCTCATTTTTACACTTGGTCGTTACAGGCGTAATAATATGTTCTTGCCCCTTAAAAGCGGAATTATAACTTCTGGCCGCTTGTCTCCTGCGGTCACAGTACTCATCTAACTTTGGCAGTTTTGCACGAAGAACCGCCGCTTGTATAGAATCCAATCTAGAATTGACCCCTACCACATCATGATGGTAGCGCTCATACATACCATGGTTTACAACACCTCTTAATGTATGCGCCAATTCATCATCATTGGTAAAGATTGCTCCTCCATCTCCATATGCCCCTAAATTCTTTGAGGGAAAGAAAGAAGTAGCGCCCACATGACCTATGGTTCCAGCTTTTTGTTTACCCCCATTATCGAACAAATAATCAGCTCCAATAGCTTGTGCATTATCTTCTATAACATATAGGTTATGCTGTTCCGCCAATTGCATAATAGCATCCATATTGGCACATTGCCCAAACAAATGAACAGGAACAATGGCTTTGGTTTTAGGCGTTATGGCCTTTTCAACAGCCGCAATATCTATATTGAACGAATCTGGTTCCACATCTACCAACA
Source organism: Zobellia sp. B3R18 (assembly GCF_018860715.1). NCBI lineage: Bacteria > Pseudomonadati > Bacteroidota > Flavobacteriia > Flavobacteriales > Flavobacteriaceae > Zobellia > Zobellia sp. B3R18. Next base: position 423,222 of record NZ_JAHKQG010000011.1, read on the forward strand.
CCGGTGTTAATTGCAAAAGGGCAATTACCTCTACGGTGGCAGCAAAAGTAAAATCTGCAGTAATGACCTCATCTCCAGGCTGGAGTCCCAAGCCCATCATGGCAATCTGCAAAGCATCCGTACCATTGGCACAAGGAATAACGTGTTTTACACCTAAGTATTCTTCCAACTCCTTTTGAAACGACTGTACTTCCGGACCGTTTATAAAGGCCGAAGTTTCCATTATAGTAGCTATAGCCGAATTTACCTGTTCTTTTATTCCTTCGTACTGGCCTCCCAAGTCGACCATTTGAATTTTTTTCATCGCCATGAATTATATAAATCTGTGCAAAAATACGAAACCAAGCAGTACAATTTTATGTAAAGAAGTGTAATTTAGCCCAAAATATGAATCAGTGCATAGCATCTATAATGTGATTGTTCAGATTTCTTGGTTCTTCCTGAAAATTCTGGCCCATTTCAATTCTAAATTAAAGTTGTTCGTAAACGGCCGAAAGCATTCCTTTTACCTACTGGATAACGCTATTTCCAAAGAAGACAAAACACTTTGGGTACACGCCGCTTCACTAGGTGAATTTGAGCAAGGGCTACCTATTATAGAAAAGCTAAAAAAAGAATACCCTACCCATAAAATTGTACTCACCTTTTTTTCTCCATCAGGATATGAGGTAAAAAAGAATACCTCTGCAGCAGATGTTGTGGCCTACTTGCCCATGGACACCAAAAAAAATGCATCTCGCTTCATAAAATCCGTACATCCGGACTTGGCCATTTTTATAAAATATGAGATTTGGCCTAACTATGTAAGGGCATTGGAAGCCAACAAAGTCCCGGCCATTTTAATTTCTGCCTTGTTCAAAAAAAGCCAAGTTTACTTTAAGCCTTACGGTGGATTTATGAGAAATACACTTAAAAAATTCTCGGGCTATTTTGTTCAGGACGAAAATTCAAAAAAACTATTGAAATCCATTGGAATAACCAATACCGAAACTAGTGGGGACACCCGCTTAGATCGTGTTTCCGAAATTTTGGATAGAGATAACACCTTGGATTTTATGGAAGTCTTTAAAAACGACAAACTATGTTTTGTTGCCGGAAGCACTTGGCCCGAAGATGAAGTCATATTAATAGACCACATCAACCATGCTCCTAAAAACTTAAAGTACGTACTAGCCCCGCATACTATAAAAAAGGATAAAATTTTGGGCCTTGCCGGTGCATTTACAAAAAAAACCACACTCTACTCAAAAATTGACAACAACAATCTTCGCGATTATGATGTGTTAATTATTGACAATATAGGGATGCTCACAAAAATTTATAGTTATGCCGATATCGCCTACGTTGGCGGAGCTTTTTCTACCGGATTGCACAATACCTTAGAACCAGCTGTTTTTGGAATACCGGTTATTATTGGACCTCATTACGAAGGGTTTAAAGAAGCGGAAGATTTGGTAGACCGGAAGGGTATTTACCCCATAAAAGACCAATGGACATTTGGTGAACTGTTGAAAAAATTCTTAGATAGTCCCGAATTCCGAAAAAAGACAGGCGAAATAAATGCAGGCTACATTTCTAAAAATAAAGGGGCCAGCTCGGAAATCATGAACCACATTCGAAAGCTCCTGTAAATTTCTATTTAAAATTCACCCCTTTTGCAAGAATCCAGGTTTTCATAAACTTGTGATTCCCTCTAAAAAAGTGATGCAAATTACCTGAATAATCGGTATTTCCATTTAACCAAGATACGTTTCACCGTTTTTATTACACACTTCAACCAAGAAACATACTAAACATAAATCAGTTAAGTCAAATAATTCGCAAAAATTAAGCTTCATATTTATTAATTTCTTAAATTTAAAGAAATCTAACACTTATGGAACAAGAGCTAACTTTTGGAGTAAAAATGCTCAATGGATTTCTTAGAATTATGATTGCCTGTCTGGTATTTATCTTATTAGCAGTACCGGTGGCACTCGTTTTAGATTTGATAGGAATCTTATAGCACCCTAAAAACATTGAATTGACCGAACATAAAAATGGCCCTGTAGAAGGGCCTTTTAATTTTCATAAAATTGCAAGTAGGTTCATAGCATAACCTGATCTATTTACTATATCCAACAGAGATTTCCTTACCTGCTCCCAGGTTTTTCCAAACTAAAGTTTCATTAATAGTCAATCTCACGCTAAAGCCTGCATCTTTCATAATTATCCCAGTCCCCAGCAGGAGCTTCAATTTATATTTAGAATTTAGAGCTGTTCGCACTCAATCTCTAAATTCCTATAATACGTGTAATCTTTCTATTGTTTAATAGACCTATCTTAATGAAAGCACTAGTTTTCATCCAAAAGCACAAACATCCAAACTAGCTTTATTTACGTATTTTCTAAGACCACCAATACTACAAAATGAAATACATTGACTTGAACACCCTTATCCCCCAATTGGCGGAAACAGGTACATGGATAGGCAGATGCGCTGTACCATCAAAAAAAGCATATAATGGAGTGGCCGGACCCCACGTAGTTTTAGCCAGAAAAGGAAACGTTTATGATCTTTCTGCACATTACAATTCTACCAGCGAATTAATCAATAGTAAAGACCCCGTTACCAAATTAAAGGCATTGACCAATTTGCCCAAACTTGGTAAAGTAACGGACATTCTTAAGAACTCTCTGTATTTCAATAGAAATCCCAAGATTCCATATTTCATTGCTCCAAATGATATTCAGGCTATAAAGGCTTGTGGTGTTACTTTTATCAAAAGCCTACTGGAAAGAGTCATTGAAGAAAGAGCCAAAGGAGATGCCCATGCGGCCAATGACATCCGCCAGACCATATACGCCACATTAGGCAATGATTTAAATAAAGTAGTAGCCGGTTCTCCCGAGACCGAGAAGCTCAAGGAAGAATTGCAAAAAAAAGGTCTTTGGTCTCAATATCTTGAAGTAGGTATAGGAAAAGACGCAGAGGTTTTTACAAAAGCCCAACCGTTATCCACCGTTGGTTTTGGTGCGGAAATAGGTGTTTTAAAAAGTTCTAAATGGAACAATCCCGAACCGGAAATTGTACTTGCGGTATCCTCTTCCGGCAAAATAGTGGGCGCCACATTGGGTAATGACGTAAATCTTCGTGATTATGAGGGCAGGAGCGCCCTTTTACTGGGCGAGGCTAAAGACCAGAATGGTTCTTGTGCCATAGGCCCTATGTTCCGTTTGTTTGATGACACTTTCTCTCTAGATGATGTTAAAAATTGCGATGTGGAATTTGCCATGGAAGGAAAAGATGGTTTTACCACCTCTGGAAGCAATAAAATGAAAGAGATCAGTCGCACTCCTGAAAATCTGGTTTCTCAGGTGATAGGCAAGAACCACCAATACCCAGATGGTCTTGTTCTCTTTTTAGGCACCATGTTCGCTCCTACGGAGGATCGAGGTAAAAAAGGATTGGGCTTTACTCATAAAAAAGGGGATCAAGTAAATATTTCCTCAGCTCATTTAGGAACACTTATCAATTGGGTAAATACTTGCGATAAAATACCCAAGTGGAAATTTGGCATTGGAGCTTATACAAGCTATGTTTTAAAAAGAAGTTTAAAGAAAAGTTAGACTCAGTAATAAGAAAGTAGTAGCATGCTGTCTTAAAAAGTGCAGCGCTTTAGACATTTGGTTTTCTACCGTCTTAATGGAAATACCCATATCCAATGCAATCTGCTTGTATTTCTTTTTTTCCAACTTATTTTGCACGAAAACTTCTTTACACCGTGGTGGCAGCTGCGAAATAAGAACGTTTAGATTTTCTAGCTTCTCATCTACCCTGTCTCGTTCAAAAGCGGTATCGGCAATAACTTCCCATTTGATTTTATCCAAGGTATCAAAGTTTATTTTCTTTGCTCTAACGTGTTGTAAAAACTGATTGTAACAACATTTGAACAAATAATTCTTTACCGATCCATTAATATGTAACTGAGCTCGTTTTTCCCATAAATGCACCAAAGTATCCTGAACAATATCCTCTGCTAAATAGCGATTGTTACACATTTTAAAAATGTAGTTACACAACCAATCATAGTATTCGGAAAACAAATACCGGTACGCTTCGGCATTGCCGCTCTGCATCTTTTTGACCAGTTTCTGTTCGTTCATTCTTTATAGTATTCTTTCAAATTTAAATAAAAATCATTCATAAGTAGGGGTTTTTTGACAATTATGCATCATTAAGTTAAAAGGTGTAAATATTTATGAATTACCACGAACTAATTTCTAAATGGCTGGACGGGACTATTTCTTCCGAAGAGAAAACACACCTAAAGACCTGGGTATCTACAAATGAGGTCAATTTAAGCATCTTTAAAAAGAGAATTAGGGAATCCAATAAAGAAACCGCTTCAACTTTTGATTTTGAGAAAGGTTTTTCAACCTTTAACGCTAGAATTTCAGTAAAAAAACGCAACAGAAAACGGCTTCTTTACGGCCTATCCTTTGCTACTTTAGGCATAGTGTTGGTACTGGGAGGCTTAAAGCTCCTGAACTCCCCATTCTCAACAAATAAGGCAGAACCCATTATATCGAGCATTGATACTGATCAAGAACCCATTGAGCACATAACTATTACTTTGGCAGACGGCAGCACCAAAATTCTATCCAGTAATGGTTCTGAGGTATTGACGGATGCGGACGGAAACATAATTGCCGACAAAAACAGAGGCGAACTCAGCTTTCAGTCCAAAAACCAGAATAGATCTATGCCGGTGGTTTATAACGAAATTTATATTCCCTACGGACAGACCTTTAAACTTAAACTGTCCGATGGTACTTCAGTTTGGTTAAACGCTGGTTCCAGGCTAAAGTTTCCTACCAATTTTAATAATGATTCTTTAGTAAACAGAACTGTTTTTCTTGAGGGCGAAGGCTTTTTTGATGTTACCGAAAACAAGAAAAAGCCATTTTTGGTAAAGACCCAAGGTCTTACCGTTAAAGTGCTAGGCACACAATTTAATGTTTCGTCATACCAAAACGAAGAAACCATTGCTACTACTTTAGTAGAAGGCAAAGTCAGCATTAACGAATCTAACGCTCCTAGCAACGAAATAAACCTGACCCCAAGTTTCCAGGCCAATTACAAAAAGTCCGAAAGTAACTTTAGTAAAGCAAAAGTGCAGACAGAGCTTTATACCGCCTGGATGCAGAACAAACTAATTATTGACAACCTTAAGTTTTCCGAAATCCTGGTCAAACTTGAAAGGATTCATCAAGTAAAATTTCAAAATAACGCACAACATCTAAACAATGAAGTCTTTAAGGGCGAATTTGAAAATGAAAGCATAGAGTCTATACTCAATACAATTTCACTTAGCACTCCATTTAATTATACAATAAATCAAAACACAATAACCATAAAAAGCAAAAGCTAATGTAACACTCTCATTTATAAACAAAAACAACTAATTAGTAACTATCAAATTCACAATGATCATGAAAAAAAACCAAAAACACAGTGCTCAGGCCACCAAGCGCCTCAAGCAACTAAATCTAAAGACCATGCTCAATTTGTTTTCGCTGTTCTTTATTGTTTTTCAAGTGAGCGCGGGCACAACATCTCAAAAAAAAATTGAGTTGGATTATGAGAATACGCCGCTAAAAAACATCTTGAACGAAATAAAAACGCAAACCCAATATCGTTTTTTCTACAATACAAAAGAGATAGACGATACCAGAAAGATTTCGTTTCACGCCAAAGAGGAAGCACTTGAACAGGTATTGACCAAGCTTTCTAAAAAGGCCAATTTCGATTTTAAGATAAACGGAAAGCAAATTGTACTCACCAAGAAAACAGAAGCCCCTAGTTTGCCCCAAGAAAGGGAAATTGAAGGTACCGTTAAGGATGCATCCGGCGAACCCCTCTCCGGAGCAAGTGTTGTAATCAAAGGAACCACAACAGGAGCACAAACTGACTTTGACGGTAATTTTACCATTACCGCTCCAGATGACACCGCTGTTCTTGTTGTATCCTATATTGGGTACGAAACCTTGGAAGTGACCATTGCCGGAAAAAGTTCTTTTAACATTACCTTGAACGAAGCTGCAGCCCAGTTAGACAATGTGGTTATCGTGGGATCAAGAAACCCCAACAGGACTTCTACGGAGACAGCTACCGCAGTTGACGTAATTCCTATGGAGGATGTTGTTTCCAAAACGGGTAAAATTGAGGTTAACCAATTATTACAATATGCGGCACCCTCATTTAATGCGAACAAACAGTCCGGATCCGATGGAGCAGATCATATTGACCCCGCTTCTTTACGTGGTCTGGGCCCTGACCAAACCTTGGTCCTGATCAACGGAAAAAGAAGACACCAATCTTCATTGATCAACGTATTTGGAACACGTGGTAGAGGCAACACGGGTACCGATCTTAATGCCATTCCATCGTCTGCAATTAAAAGAATAGAAATCTTAAGGGACGGTGCATCTGCACAGTATGGCTCGGATGCCATTGCCGGTGTTATCAATATTGTACTAAAAGATAGAACGGATGAACTTTCCGGATCTATTAGCTATGGTGCCTATAGCACTAATGCCCAAGGAGATTTCCCTGATGGGACACCCAACACAGACGGTAACCGACTAGACACGGAAAGAGATGGAAACGCCATAGGCGACGATCAAAACTTTGACGGTGGGTCTATAAAATTCGCTGCTAATTATGGCGTTAAGATCGGCGAGGAAGGTTACGCCAACTTTACTACGGAGTATATAGCGAAAAACAAAATTCTAAGACCCGGTTTTGATTTTAGAAGGGGCTTTGGCGAGGCCGCTATAGATGGGTTTAATTTCTTTGGAAACATAAACATTCCGGTTACGGATAATACGGAAATCTACGCTTTTGGAGGTAGAAACTATAGAGATACAGATGCCTTTGCCTTTACCCGGAACAATCCTACGGAACGTAATGTAGTAAGTATTTACCCTAATGCTTTTACACCTCGTATCACTTCTAATATTATTGACAACTCTGTTGCTGTTGGGGTACGAACTGAAATGGAAAACGGTTGGAACGTAGATATAAGTAACACTTTCGGAAAGAATTTATTCCATTACTTTATTAAAGGTTCTTTAAATGCTTCTCTTGAAGAAACATCACCTACAGATTTCGACGCTGGTGGACACAGCCTTAGCCAAAACGTAACCAACTTGGATGTTTCTAAATTTTATGAAGATATCATGTCCGGTATGAACCTAGCCTTTGGTGCAGAGTACAAAACCGAGAATTTTGAGATTTTTGCAGGTGAGGCCTCGTCATACGGAACTTTTGATGTAGATGGTGTGCTAATTACAAACCCTGCCACACAGACCATTCCTACGGATCCGATAACGGGCAATCAAAGACCTGGAGGCTCACAAGGTTTCCCCGGTTATAGTCCTGCCAACGAAGTAGACCGAAGCAGAAGCAACGTTTCACTTTATGGAGATTTAGAACTGGACGTTACCGAAAAATTCTTGGTAAGTGGTGCCGCTCGTTTTGAGTATTTTAGTGATTTTGGTAGTACCACTAACGGTAAGTTGGCGGCAAGATTAAAAGCATCCGAGAACATTAACATAAGAGGTTCCGTTAGTTCAGGTTTTAGAGCACCTTCATTAGCGCAAATCTATTACAACCTTAAATTCACCAACTTTATTGGTGGTGTAGCTTCGGAATCGCTTCTTTCTCCAAATAACAGTCCGGTTACCGCTTCTTTCGGTATAGGGCCATTAAAAGAAGAAAAAGCATTTAATGCCGCACTAGGCTTCACCGCCAAAGCCGGTAACTTTACCGCAACGGTAGATGGTTACTATATAAAAATTAAAGACCGTATTGTACTTACGGGAGATTTCCCTGCACCGCAGATACCCAATGTAAATTCAGCTCAATTCTTTGTAAACGGTGTAGATACTCAAACTTCAGGTCTTGATGTTATTTTGGCTTACAAAAATACGCTTTCGGAAGACAGTTCATTTGGCGTAACCTTTTTGGCCAACTTCAATGATATGAAGATTGATAATGTAAATAACGGAAGTTTGGATGAAAGCACATTCTTTGGTGAGCGTGACAAGGGTTTCTTATTGGCCTCTGCACCTGATAGTAAATTAAACTTAAACCTAAACTACACAAAAGGTTGGTTTGATGCTGCATTAAGCTTCACCCGTTTTAGTGAGATAGAACTTATTGACTACCAGATTTTTGAGGATTTTGCTGATTTAGGTTATTCTTCGCAAGCCGATTTATTAGATGGAGCAACCGATAGGTATAGTGCAAAAATAGTTACTGATCTAAATTTTGGGTTTGAACTATCTGAAAGTTTAAAACTAAGTGTAGGTGGTAATAATCTGTTTAATGTGTATCCTGACCAACAAGATGACTGGTCTGATTCAGGCGGGTACTGGGATGCCGTACAAATGGGCTTTGCAGGTTCTTATTACTACGCAAGACTCGCATTTACCTTCTAAAACAAGCACTTATATTTGTTTTAGCTAAGTGCCAAAAGCCACTCAATTGTATGTTGAGTGGCTTTTTTATTTTTCGACCCTATTTACAATCACAATAAGAAATAATAAATTAACCATCTACATTTAGTAGTTCTTTTTGCCTCTTTCTAAAGGCTTTAGGGGTTTCGCCTACAGCTTTTTTAAATGTTTTTGTAAAGTAAGAATTGTCATAAAAATTAAAGAAATGGGCAATTTCTTCGCTACTCATATCGGTATATACTAGATACCTTTTTATTTCTATGATCAACTTTTCATTGATCAGTTCACTTACGCTCTTACCCATAGCCTTTTTGGTAATGCGGTTAAGGTTTTGGGGCGTCATATATAATTGAGCGGCATAATCTACTACACTTCTATTGTTTTTAAACTGTTTGTTTATTAAAGACTCTAAAGTCATCATATGTTGGGTGTCAACACTTATTTTACTTTCTTTTGATGCTCGGTAAAGTCTTGATAGTTTTACGAGGACTTGGGTGAGTTGAGCTTCAAGCATTTCGTATTTTAAAAAATCATCATTCACATATTCTGTGTCCATTTCATTTATAAGCCGTTGAAACATCAGTAAATCTTCTTCTGATAATTCAATAAAAGGCTCACTTAAAAATCTATTGAAAATGGGTAAGGATTGTAACCATTGTTGTGCTCCATGTCTTAATATAAAGTCTGCTTGAAAGAGTACGCCAATACCTTCTGTAAACTCACCGTTAATGGCGAATACTTGCCCGGGGCTTCCAAAATAAACCGTGTTTTTTTTGGGTTTGTAACTATTGAAATCAATATTTAGTTCACTATTGCTTTCCACAAAAAATGAGATACCGTAGTTAACGTTTCTAAACGGATTGCCACTTTTTATGTATTCGGGCATATTTTCAGGCTTCAGTAAAATAAATTTCGGCTGTGTGATACTCTTTTGATTTGCGTAATCAGCATACAGTTCCGGTATTCCAATTTGTGGTATATCTTCCATAGAAAATGGTATTTATTTATTTATTTAAAACTACCATTTTATGAGCTAAATAGTGCTTTTTTATGGTATAATGTTCTAATAATACCATAATAGGATATTTAATTACCATTTTTACGATTAAATGCTACGTTAACTTTGCGCCTCAAAATAGATAATTCTAATATGATGCGTAAATCTGAATTTGGTATGAAGAAAAAATACCTGTGGTATCTACCAAAAAGCCTTTCAATTGTTTTTTTGGTGCTATTAACTATAAGCTGTGCTAACGAGGAAAAACCCAAGGTAAATAAAACCATTAAGGTAGAGGTTATGAACGTTGGTCTCAATACCAATAATTCTCAAGGTAAAGTAGCTTATAATGGTACAATAGAAGCAGATGTAGCTATAAAGTCTAGCTTTCAAGTATCTGGTAATGTAGTACATGTTCCTGTATCTATTGGCGACTTTGTAAAGAAGAACCAATTGGTCGCGCAAATTGATGCTACTATTTACTCTAGCCAATATGAACAACAACTTGCCCAGGTACGTTTGGCAAAAGAAAATTACGAGCGTATCAATAATGTTTTCCAAAAAGGAAGTATTGCAGAGATAAGAATGTTAGAAGCTAGATCACAATATGAGCAGGCACAGGCAGCAGCAAAAATGACCTATGAAAATGTGCGACATGCAAAACTATATGCCCCAATGGACGGGTATGTTAGTGACAAAATGATGGATGTTGGTGATTTGGCGCAACCTGGTCAACCGGTAGTGGAGATCGTGAATATTAACGCTGTAAAAGCTGTATTTCCAATACCTGATGGAGAAATCAATTCCATAACAAAAGGTGATTCTGCAAATGTAAATCTCCCAACATTGGAAAAATCAGTTATAGGAATTGTGGATGAAGTTTCCATACAATCCAATCAAGGTTCACCAGTGTATACGGCATATGTAAAATTGAACAATCCTTATAAACAGATAAAACCTGGTATGACCTGTAATGTGCGTTTACAGGATAAGGTAGACAATGGTAAAAATGTAAAAGAGGTTATCGTAATTCCTTCAGAAAGTATTGCGGTTACAGAAGATGGTAAACAGTATGTATATATAGTTGACAATGGTATCGCGGAAAGAAAATATATAGAAACTGGCGAATTGTATGATAGTGGTATAGTGGTTAAAAAGGGACTTGCCAAAGGAGATCATCTTATTATATCTGGTTATCACAAACTAACACAGAGTACACCGGTAGAAATTGTTAATGACGCTAAGTAGTTTTTAAGATGAAGAAAAAAAGCGGAGCCATAGATTGGGCCTTTAAACATTCTACATTTCCTATAGTACTTGCGTTATGCTTGGTGCTCATGGGTGCTTATGGGCTTTTTAACATGCCTAGAAACGAATTCCCCGACTTTACCATAAGACAAGGTCTTATCATTGGGTCGTATCCGGGTGCCTCTTCTGAAAAGGTAGAGCAAGAACTGACCTCAAAAGTAGAAGAGTTTTTATTTGGGTACAATGAGGTTGATAAGACCAAAACCTATTCGTATTCCAAAGATGGTCTAATGTACATCTATGTAGAGATATCGGACAAAATTGACCATAATGCTACTGAACAGTTTTGGAATAAATTAAAGTCAGAGGTCTTGATCTTTCAACAGCTTGAGCTTCCTAGAGAAGTTCAGGGTGTTATGGTAAACAGTGATTTTGGTAGTACGGCAGCCTTAATACTTGGTGTACAGTCAGATACTAGACCGTACAAAGATCTGCAACGCCATGTAGAGGATATAGAAGATGAATTACGACAGATAGATAACATGGCGAAAATTTCGCATTCGGGCGGACTTACAGAGCAAATTGCCGTGTATGTAGATCAAGATAAATTGGCTAGTTATGGTATAACGCCTAGCAGTATTTCCAACAGTTTACAGAATCAAGGTGCCGTGGTTAGCGCGGGTACCTTGGAAAATTCAGAAAGGGAAAGACCTATCTATCTTGAAACTACCTTGAAGACCGAAGCCGATATTGCCAATCAGTCCATAAAAACGGAAGAAAACGGAAATATTATACGAGTACGAGATGTTGCCCGCGTTGTTCGTGAATATGATGACCCAGATTCTTATTTGACCATTAGCGGCTCTAAGGGTATGATCATTACTTTAGAAATGGCGAAGAAAGGCAACATTGTTCAATTTGGTGAAGAAATTGATGAGCGATTAGAAAAGGTCATCAGTGAATTGCCAAGTGATATTACCATTACAAAAATTGCGAATCAGCCAGAAGTGGTCGATTATTCTATAAGCCATTTTATGAAAGAGTTTGGTTATGCCTTGATCGGTGTAATCATCGTTACCCTAATATTGCTTCCGTTCAGGGTGGCATCGGTGGCGGCAGCTACCATACCTATTACCATTTCAGCAACACTTGCCATAATGTACTTTATGGGAATAGAACTGAATACGGTAACGTTAGCGGCTCTTATTGTGGTGCTGGGTATTGTAGTAGATGATCCTATTGTAATTATAGATAACTATGTAGAGAAACTTGATGAGGGTATGTCAATACCTGAAGCTGCCGTTAGTAGCGCCAAAGAGCTTTTTCCTTCTGTATTTACCGCAACATTGGCTATCTCGGCAACATTTTATCCGTTGTTGTTCTTCATGGAAGGTGTGGCATCAGATTTTATAAGCGCATTTCCGTACGTTATAATTATTGCGCTTACATTATCCTTGATCATATCTATTTTATTGGTGCCTTTCATTAATTCACTTTTCATAAAAAAGGGATTACATGATAACCCTCAAGAAAAAGGACAAGATGATAAAAAATCTATGTTGGACAGACTGCAGTCCTTTTTTGATAATGCGGTCAATAAAGCCATGGAGCGTTATAAATTGACCATTGGTTTAGGTATTGCGGCAGTAGTGGTAGGTGTATTGCTTTTTGGAGGCATTAGCCAGCAATTATTTCCAAAAGTGGAACGTAATCAATTCTCAATAGAGATCAATTTAAACCCAGGGAGTAGTCTAGATGAAACTACCAAGGTGGTAAACGGATTGGAGAAAGTATTAAAAGCCGATGAGCGTGTCGCATTTTACACGAGTTTTATTGGTCAGAGTTCTCCTCGTTTCCATACGCTGTATGCACCAAACCTGCCAGCAAAAAACTATGCACAAATTTTGGTAACCACCATATCTGACGATGCTACTGTTGAGGTTTTGAACGAGTACGATGAAAAATATGCGGATATGTATCCAAATGCATATTTAAGAATGAAGCAATTGGATATGGCAGGTACCAACGCGCCTATAGAGGTAAGGTTGTATGGTAATGATGTTGATCAGCTTAAAAGATATGGCGATACCATAATCAATATTGCACGTAATACCCCAAAAACACTTTGGAGCAGAACTGACTTTGGCAGTATGAAAGAAGCTGTTAAAATGGATGTTAAGCAGAATGAAGCTGCAAGGCTAGGTCTAAACAACAGAGATATTGCCAATGCCGTTGCAGTGAACACTACGGGTTTAAAAGCTACCGAGGTTTGGGATGAGGAGTATACTATTGATGTGAAAATCAAAAGTGAGAATCAGCATCGCCAAAATGTATCGGATCTGCGTCAGCTATCTATAATTTCTGCACAGAAACAAGCAAAGGTTCCTTTACGACAAGTAGCTGAGATTACTCCGCAATGGTCTCAAGAACAAATTACCAATAGAAATGGAAACCGTTGCCTTACCGTTCGTGTAGACATTACCAAAGATGCGGTTGCCAATGAGGTACTCGCAGAAATGATACCTCATATTGATGAGATCACCTTTCCGGAGGATATCAGAATAGAGTATGGTGGTGAGTATGAGCTGCAAATAGAGAACAATAAACCAATGGGACTTTCCCTTATGCTTAGTGTGGTATTGATTTTCTTGATACTGCTATGGCACTTTAAAAACTTTATGCACGCACTTTTAAGTTTTATCACCATGCCATTGAGCATTTTTGGTGCGGCTTTAGGGTTGATATTGATGCAGTATCCTTTTGGATTTACTTCATTCCTTGGTCTTTTGGCGCTATGTGGTATTGTAGTAAGAAACGGAATTATTTTAATTGATTATGCAGATGAGTTAAGGCATGAACATGGCTACAGTGTTAAAAAAGCCGCTATTCTAGCAGCGGAAAGACGTATGCGCCCTATTTTCTTGACATCTTCCGCAGCAGCTGTTGGGGTAATACCTATGATCGTTAGTCGCTCTAGTTTATGGGGACCGCTGGGTACCGTAATTGCTTTCGGACTTATGTTCTCCATGGTACTTACTTTATTTGTTCTTCCTGTACTTTACTGGTTATTCTTTAGAAAAGAGGATAATGAGACTACCACGGAAGAAGTGGTCAACACTAATGTTTAATAGTAGAATTTAAGTAATGAAACACATAAATACTTATTTATCCAAGGTTGGTAAATCACGTAGCTTTTTAACGATATTTTGTTCCGTGGCTATATTAGGGAATGTTTTTGCCCAACAAATTTCATTGGAAGAAAGTAAAGAAGCTGCTTTAAAGCATAGTAATGCCATTAAGAACGGTTTGCTGACCATAGAGAAATCAGAAGCCTTTAAACGGGAAATGGTGGCAAATTATTTTCCTAATGTAGAGGCTAGTGCACTTGGGCTATATGCACCTAATGATCTCATTGATCCTATAGAGGGTTTTCTTCCCAATGGTATAGATAACTTATATAATGCCAGTGCAACGGCAACCGAAGTAATTTATGCCGGCGGAAAAATTAGAAATTCCAATGCATTGGCAGATATACAACTGGAGACTTCTCAAATTAGGGCAGAACAAGCGGTAGATAGCGTTTTGTTGGTAACCGAAAATAAGTTTTGGCAATTGGTACAAATTCAAGAGCAACAAAAAGTGGTAGAGACCAATGAGATCTATCTAGATGAACTTTTAAAGCAACAGCAGGATCTATTGGAAGCGGGTCTTATTGCCAAAAATCAATTGTTACAGGTAAAGGTCAACCGTAGCGAATTGCTTTTAAATAAAAGTAGATTGGAGAACATGCGCAAACTCGCATTGCTGGATTTTTCTCTTTATGTTGGCGTGGCATATTCACCAAACATGAAAGCCGCTGCAGATTTTGATCAAATTATGGTTCCTGATTTTATGTATACCGAGCCAGATATGGATCTTACTGGTAACAGTAATTATGAACTTCTTGAAAAGTCTATAACGGCAAGTAGCCTACAGACTAAAATGGCAAAAGCAGATATGTTACCTTCTTTGGCGGTAGGAGTGAGTGCCGTTGAATTTGGGGCTTTTGATGATGATTTGGATAGCAAGTTTACCGGCTTTGCCTTTGGCTCTTTAAGTATCCCTATTTCAGATTGGTGGGGTGGCGGTAAGCAAAGACTTAAGCAAGAAAGAATACAAGAAGAAATAGCCCAGAACAACCGAATGGATGGTATAGATCAATTAAAAGTGGCTATTACCCAAAGCTGGTATGATTTATTGAATGCACACGAGCAAATTCAATATGCATTGGAAAACAAGCAATTGGCAGAAGAAAATTTAAAAGTGAACAGGGATAATTATGATAACGGCTTAAGTAATTTAACCGATTTGTTAGATGCACAAGCCATGGCGCAGAATGCCCAATCTACACTGATAGATGCCTATACAAATTATGAGAACAAAGAAATCACTTATCTGTACAGAACTGATCAGTTAGATATCCCGTCTCTAGATAACCTAAAATAACAAAAAGATTTACTTTTTAATCAGGTCATTGCCCAACTAGCCGTATGAAGAAAAAACAAATCATCAGGGTATTAACACTAGCTCTGATGTGGCTTTTAGCTATCATAGCATTTGATGTTGTTCTAAATATCAAGGTTTTTGAAAAAGGAGATTGGCTACCATATCTAGAATATACCTTTTCGGTAATTGTCCCTATTACAACTCTTTACTGCTTAACCATTGGTATAAGCGAGGTTTTGTTCATGCGGACAATGATTGGTGACTATCCATTTGCCATTGTTGTACTTTTTAAAACCGTTTTGCAGTTCACGGTCATTTTTATACTTCATTTAGGTAGTTCATATTTCATAAGAGAACTACTCCCCTTAAGTCCAAATGAAGCTGTAAATAAACATTATAGTTATTTGACCACATCGCTCAATTTAGTCTATACGATATACTTTTTTGTCGTGAGTTTTCACTTTAGTGTATACTTTCAGATTTCTAGAAAATTTGGGTCTACCAATCTGTACGATATCATAATAGGTACATATTTCAAACCTAAGGAAGACAAACGAATTTTTATGTTTTTAGACCTTAACAAATCAACGACTATAGCAGAAGAAATCGGACACTTAAAATACAGCAGGCTCATTCAGGAGTGTTTCGTAAAACTGACTAGCCATATCGAAAATTATAATGCTGAAGTCTATCAATATGTAGGAGATGAGGCTGTTCTGACATGGAGAGTTTCCGACTCGAGTGCAGCAAAAAATTGCATTGATTTGTATCTAGATTTTCAAGGTTCACTATTTGATGCTGGAGATAACTTCTCAAGCAATTTTGGAATCGTACCTAAATTTAAGGTTGGTGTTAGCTATGGATCCGTAGCTATTGCCGAAGTTGGAGATTACAAAAGAGACATTGCCTTTCACGGTACCGTTCTGAATACAGGAGCAAGGTTATGTCAGCTATGTAAGGAAATTGAAGAGGATGTACTTTTCTCATCTGATTTCAACATATTACTAAATGAAAACAAACATCATCTGGATTATGTGGGTGACTATATGCTAAACGGAAGGCGTACACTGGAAAAAGTCTATAAACTTTCCCATCGGCAAGACTCAAGCTGTACTCATACTTTTGCAATGTAAATATCTATCAACATTTAATTGTACTTGCACCGCTGTATCAATTATAATTTTTCACTCAAGAAAACCTTTATTTAAATTAAATCTAAATAATCTTTGTAGGTTTTATGCAAAAAATTACTTTTGCCGAAATCAATTATTCATATTTAGTCTAAATAAGCATGAGACAACTACTTACGGTAATTCTTGTTTTTTCCTCCTTAACCTCATCGTTCGCTCAAGTCGGTAAAATTGAAGGAATCATAACAGATAACTCCCAAACCCCTCTTATGGGGGTGAACGTATCAATCAAGAACAGCAATGTGGGAGCGTATACCAATGAAGACGGCAGTTTTGAAATCGCAGACATCAGCACCGGAGAGCATATATTGACCATATCCTACCTTGGTTTTAAGACCAAAGAATTGACTCTAACCGTTATTGCAAACCAAACCAAAGACCTGGGTAGCATTACGCTATATGAGGGAAATGAAATATTAAGTGAAGTGGTCGTAAAAGGAGAAAGACGCAACAAGTTTTCTAGAAAAGAAACGGCCTACGTGGCCAAACTACCTCTTAAAGACCTAGAAAACACACAGGTATATAGCACCATAACTACAGATTTATTAAAATCCCAAGTTACTACTACCTTTGAAGATGCCCTAAAGAGTGCCGTAGGTGTTGAAAAACTATGGACTTCCACAGGCCGTGGTGGTGACGGTGCCGGTTATTATTCGCTTCGCGGATTTTCTGTGCAACCCCAGTTGGTAAATGGATTGCCCGGTCTTACCAACGGAACTATAAATGCCGCCAATATTGAGCGTATAGAGGTTATAAAAGGCCCATCGGCAACACTTTTCGGTAATGCCGTAACTTCCTATGGCGGTCTAATAAATGTTGTTACCAAAAAACCGTATGTAGGTACGGGCGGCGAATTGTCCTTTACCTCGGGCACCTATGGTTTCAATCAAATTAGTGGTGATTTCAACACCCCGCTAGATAAGGCCAACAATATTTATTTTAGATTGAACACCTCTTATGCCACGGAACAAAGTTTTCAGGATGCCGGATTTAGAAAGTCTTTCTTTGTGGCTCCATCCCTCTCCTATCGTGTAAATAATAAACTATCATTTTCATTCTACGGAGAAATTTCACAGGCAGAACAAACCAACCCCATGTTTTTGTTCCTAAACCGGAGCGCTCCAACAGAATCGGCCAATCTAGAAGAGCTAGGGTACAACAATAAATTGTCCTTTACAAGCAACGACCTTTCTCTGGAAAATCCCACCCAGAACTACCGTATAGAAATGGATTATAAACTATCGGATTCTTGGCAATCACAGACCATTCTTTCCAAAAGTTCTACTTCAACCCGCGGTTACTATTCCTATTTATTCGATTTTGGTGTGCTGGGCAACGACACTTTTACCCGGTACATAAGCAAGCAAAATGCAAATACCCAAACTACGGATATTCAGCAAAATTTTATCGGAAACTTTAAACTGGCCGGTATGCAGAACAAACTTGTTTTTGGTATTGATTACTACAACTCTACCCAAACGGACAATAGTACAGGGTATGCTTTCTATGGCAATATTACTCCCGAAGGTGGTTCAAACGGAGACAATCCGTTTACGCCAGAGGTAGAAGAAGACCTCTTCCCTTTGTCCACGGCCGGGGTAGATGCCGCACTTGCTTCACAGGGTGTAAGTAATATAAAATCCAAATCGCACATCTACAGCGCTTACGCCGCAGATGTATTGAACATTACCCCTTCGTTATCGGCTATGGTAGGTTTACGTTTGGATGTTTTTGATAATGAAGGTGACTTGGCCACATTGGAAGATGATTTTGACCAAACGGCTTTCTCCCCTAAATTTGGCTTGTTGTACCAACCGATCCAAGACAAATTATCGGTCTTTGCCAATTACCAAAACGGCTTTACCAATGTAGCACCTGCTTTAGTTGGCGATGTAAATGCAGGCCCACAAACCTTAAAAACCTTTGACCCCGAGCAAGCAAATCAGCTAGAATTCGGTATAAAGACCAACCTTTTCAACAACCGTCTTAACGCTACAATTAGTTATTATGACATAAACGTAAAAGACAGGGTAATTACGGATCCAGCCTCGCCATTTAATAAAATCCAAGGAGGCGAAGTTGAAAGCAAAGGCTTTGAGATAGAAGTTAACGCCAACCCTATTAATGGCCTAAATATTAGGGCCGGTTACAGCAATAACGATAGTGAGACCACAGTATCCGATAATGCTGAAATATTAAACCGAAGACCTTTGGAAGCAGGGCCGGAAACCGTATACAACCTATGGGCCAATTACGAATTTCAGAATGGCTCTCTAGACGGTTTTGGGCTAGGATTTGGTTTTAACGGTGCCAGTGATCGTTTTGCCATTAACTACGCATCAACAGGAGAGTTCATATTACCAAGTTATACCATTGCGAATGCTTCTGTCTTCTATCAAGCGGACAAATATCGTATTGGTCTAAAATTGAACAACGTATTCAACAAAGAATATTATAAGGGGTGGACCACCATTACACCACAAACCCCAAGGGCGCTTTATGCCAATTTCACTTATACTTTTTAATATTTGGCGAGCAACGGGTGATAATCTATTTATATAAACAGTATTATGAAATATAGAAATTCAATTCTTACACTTCACAAAGTTATTGGTCTGGCCACAGGTCTGGTGGTTTTTATTGTTGCCGTAACCGGATGTTGTTGGACCTTTAGGGAAGAAATTGAAAGTCTGTATGACGGATATAAAAAGGTTACGCCCCAAGAGGCCGCAATGCTAACTCCTACAAAAGCAAGGGCATTGGCCAAGGAAATTTTTCCGGACAACCATGTACATGGTACTGTCTTTGGACAAAAAGATGATGCCATTGAGGTTATTTTTTACGATGCCGAACCCGAATTTTACCAAAGTGTTTTTCTAAATCCGTACACGGGAGAACTCATTCAAGTAGACAACCATCTTACAGGATTTTTTGCCTTTATTCTAAAAGGACATATGCGCTTGTGGCTACCCAAGGCTATTGGCGAACAAGTGGTTGGGATTTCTATTCTGCTTTTTATGCTCATCATAATTTCCGGAGTAATTTTATGGATACCCAAAAAGCGTAAAAACCTAAGACAAAGACTAAAGTTTGATTGGAAAGAAACCACACGATGGAAGCGCAAGAACTTTGACTTACATTCCATTATTGGATTCTATATCTGTTCCTTGGCTTTTGTCCTGGCCTTGACCGGCTCCATTCTTTCTTACGGTTGGCTTCAATACGGAATGTACAAAATGGTAGGAGGCGAAAAAGAAGCCCGTTTTATCATTCCCGAAAATAATAGCGAAGCCCTTGCCGCCAATACCGATGTACTACCAATAGACAGGCTCATCGTAAAGCTCCAAAAAGAATCTCCTGAAGCCAAAAGCTTTGAATTACATTATCCTGATTCCGAAAAATCTAGCGTATATATAGAAGTATCCAACAGTGATGGTCTTTTTTATGATTCCGATTTTCGGTTCTTTGACCAGAATACGTTAGAAGAGATTGAAACCCCTAGTATTTATGGGAAATACAGCAATGCGGACGTTTCAGATAAAATTCTCCGGATGAACTATGATATTCACATTGGTGCCATTGGAGGCATTGTGGGGAAAATTATTGTTTTTATCGTTGGACTTCTCACCGCCAGTTTACCAGTTACCGGTGTACTATTATGGTATGGACGTACGTACAAGAAAACTAAAAAACTTAGAGTGGCATCGGCACAAAGCTAGGTGTAAAAAAGATAAGCTCTAGGATTTCCGAGAAATTTTATGAATAATTTTCGTTCAATATAATTGGATGAAAAATTTGGAGTTTATCTTAAAGCCCAAAAATATAGCTTTCGGCTAAAGAACAAACCGGCGACTAAAAAGTTTTTTACACATATCATTTGCATGATATAAAGTTATAGTATTTACGAAATTCCGTAAGTATACGTTTCTTTTAAATTGTATAATTGCAATAATAAATTAATGTTTTACGATGAATAGATTCTTTTTACTTACGCTAGTGACGTTCCTTTTTTCTTGTAGTAATTCAAGCGAAGAAAACTCCTCGACAGCATCTAACAACTATTCAGAATTATTAGTAGGCAAATGGACTTATGTTTCTAACCGAACAAATGGAGGCTCTACTAATCCGTTTGTCCATTCTGGAGAAGATTGCAGTAATTTCCAACCAGATTACATTGAGTTTACAAAAGAAGGTAGATATATACAGTTCGCTTATTTAAATTGCGAAGAAGATTTTGTTGTCGACAAATTATATAAACTAAATGAAGTTGATATCACTGTTACTGATGAAAAAACAGGTGATAAAGCCTTCGACAGCAAAATATTAGAGATAAGCGAAAACACTCTTATATTAAGGACAGAGGTTCCTAATATAATTTTAGAGGAGTCTTTTAAAAAAATCAAATAAAAATTTTTACTACCCAACACGCTATTCATAGTCTCCTTAAATTTAATTACTAAAACTCCCATTGAAAAAGCCTTTCAGTTTCCTAAAAGGCTTCTCATTGTCTAGGCGGAGCACGCTTCTAGCATCTCCTTATTCTTTCATTCCCCAAAACATTCCCCATAAAAAAAGCCTCTCAGTTTCCTGAAAGGCTTCTCGTTGTACAGGCGGAGAGACTCGAACTCTCACACCTTGCGGCACTAGATCCTAAGTCTAGCGTGTCTACCAATTCCACCACGCCTGCATCTCCCAATCAAATTGGGATGCAAATATAATGCAAAATTTTAATTCTCTAAATTTTCCACCACTTAAAAACGTTCTTTTTCGTATTTTTAATTTACACTCTAAATTTGCTACATGCAAAACGTACAAGAATACATTTCAAATCATAAGCAAAGGTTCTTAGATGAACTTATACAACTCCTTCGTATTCCGTCAGTAAGCGCGGACTCCGCCTTCTCTCAGGATGTTTTTGACACCTCGGAAGCAGTAAAGACCGCACTGGAAAATGCCGGATGCGAGACGGTAGAAATATGCGAGACGGATGGTTATCCCATCGTCTATGGCGAAAAAATTATAGACCCCAACCTTCCTACGGTTCTTGTCTATGGTCATTATGATGTACAACCACCGGACCCAATAGACCTTTGGAACTCGCCTCCGTTCGAACCCATAATCAAGGAAACGGAACTACACCCAGAAGGCGCTATTTTCGCCCGTGGAGCCTGTGATGATAAAGGCCAGATGTATATGCACGTTAAGGCATTGGAATTTATGGTAAAAACCGACCAACTGCCCTGCAATGTGAAATTTATGATCGAGGGAGAGGAAGAAGTGGGCAGTAACAACTTAGCGGTTTTTGTAGCCAACAATCGTGAAAAGCTTGCCAACGACATTATATTGATTTCCGATACCGGAATGATCGCAAATGACGTTCCTTCCATTACCACAGGATTACGCGGACTAAGTTATGTAGAGGTAGAGGTTACCGGACCTAACAGAGACCTACATTCTGGGCTGTACGGTGGTGCCGTTGCCAATCCTATAAACGCACTTACCAAAATGATCGCTTCGCTCCATGATGAGAACAACCATATTACCATTCCCGGTTTTTATGACAAGGTAGAGAACCTTTCGTTAGAAGAACGAGCAGAAATGGCCAAGGCTCCGTTTAGTCTAGATGCCTATGAAAAAGCATTGGATATCACTTCCGTAGACGGTGAAAATGGCTATAGTACCAACGAGCGAAACAGCATACGACCCACGTTAGATGTAAACGGCATTTGGGGCGGTTACACCGGTGAAGGTGCAAAAACGGTCATAGCCAGTAAGGCCTACGCCAAAATATCCATGCGTTTGGTACCCAACCAAGATTGGCAGGAAATCACCCAATTGTTCAAAACCCATTTTGAAAGCATTGCCCCAAAAGGGGTTACCGTAAAGGTAAAACCGCACCATGGCGGACAAGGGTATGTTACCCCAATTGACACAATTGGCTATCAAGCGGCTTCCAAAGCTTACGAAACCACTTTTGGCAAAAAGCCTATTCCACAGCGTAGTGGTGGTAGTATTCCTATTGTAGCACTGTTCGAAAAAGAACTGAACAGTAAGACCATTCTTATGGGCTTTGGGTTGGATAGCGATGCCATTCATTCGCCCAATGAACATTTTGGAGTTTGGAACTATCTAAAAGGCATAGAGACCATACCTTATTTCTATCATCACTTTACCTTAATGAACAAGTAAAATAATATTGCTCTAGAAGAGTTAGCTACACCTTAAATCTTTTATAAATGAGTAATATTAGTTCTAATTGTTTATTTCATTTTACTCCAAAAAGAAAGTTTCTTATCAATATATTGGAGCAGTCTTTTGTGCCGAGATATTGTCTTGAGAATTTAAAACTTAGTAATGTCTATCAAAGTGAATTCTCAGCCGCTATTCCAATGACCTGTTTTTGTGATATTTCGTTAAGTCAGATTGGCAATCATATTGACATGTATGGAAGTTATGGTTTAGGTATGACAAAAGAATGGGGTATAGAAAAAAAATTGAATCCTGTTCTCTATATAAATCCTGATTCATTAATTTCTGATTCAATAAGAAAATTATCAGATAGCATATTTCTAGATTTAAATAGGGATTGTAATGAAATATCTAATAAGATTTATGATGAGTACATAAATTTAGTGTGCTTTACAAAATCTTATGATGGTCCCTTCAGAAAAAGTGACAAGCAATATAAAAATATCAGATTTTATAATGAACGAGAATGGAGATATGTACCAAAGCTCAATTTCGGTGGTGACGCAAAATTTTTTTTAAATTCAAGAGAGGTTAAAGATGAACAGCTAGTGAAAAAGGAAAACCAAAAATTATTTAAACACAGACTCTGTTTCGACTCTAATGACATCAAATATATCTTCGTAAAAAAAGAGAGTGAAATTCATTCTATTATCAAAGCTTTAAAAAAACTTAATCAAAGATTTAGCTGTGAGGAAATTGAAATTTTAACTTCGAAAATTATCACCGTAGAGCAAATAAAATCAGATTTCTAAAACATTGTAAGAAGGTAGTTATGACTACCTTCTTACAACTATATTTCTTGATAGATTTATATCTTCTTTACATATTTGGTAATAATCACAATTTGCTGACCATCAACCTTACCTTCAATATATTCGGCATTTTCACGATCTAAGGAAATCCTCCGTACCGGTGTTCCTTGCTTGGCCACCATACTAGAACCTTTTACCTTAAGGTCCTTCACGAGCACAACATTATCGCCGTTCTCCAAGATAACCCCGTTCACATCCCGGTGAATGATTTTTTCGGCTTCGGACAAACCTTCTCCGGTAGCTTTCGCCCATTCCAAAGTTGCGTCTTCAAGATACATCATATCCAACAAGTCTTTAGGCCAACCCTCCGCTTTTAAACGGGAAAGCATACGCCAGGCCACCACCTTTACAGCATCGTACTCGCTCCACATGCTATCGTTCAAACAGCGCCAATGGTTGGCATCCGTAGTATCAGGATTTTCAATCTGGCCAACACACGTAGCACACGCCAGTAGGCTACCATCAATCCCACCCGTAGAAACAGGTGGCACTTCGTACACACTAAGCTCATTGGTGGCACCACATAGTTCACAGGTATTGCCACTTCTACCCTTTAATTCTTCAAGTACACTCATAACGTTTAAATATGGGATCAAATGTAAAGTTTTCAACCCTAATACGGACTACAGTACCGCCCTTTTTACCCCTTGAACCCCAAGAAGGGCGTTCCCGCTAAAAAGCGGGCCGGGCTATACATTGCAAGTACGCTTAGCAAAAAAGCTAATGCGGGCTTTCCGTTGCTATCCCTAACGCACGTTCAAAAATACATTAACTAACAATTAACAACTCTACGTTTGTAGAATAAAACTTTATGCTCTATGTTTGTAGAATACAAATGCAGCGTATTATGCAATTATCCAAAACAGAAGAAGAACTTATGAATATTTTATGGAAGCAAAAGAAAGCTTTCATGAAAGACCTATTGGATGCATACCCTGAGCCAAAACCCGCTACTACAACTGTAGCAACCCTTTTAAAAAGAATGACGGACAAGGGTTTTGTGGCCTACAAAAGTTTAGGGCGATCCCGTGAATACTATCCATTGGTCAGAAAAAAAGACTACTTCTCCAAACACGTAAACGGACTCATTAAAAACTTTTTTAATGATAGTCCGGGGCAATTTGCTTCTTTCTTTACCAAAGAAACCGACTTGAGCAGAAAGGAGCTTGAAGATTTAAGAAATCTCATAGACAACGAAATTAAAAAGCGATAACCATGGTTCTCTTCCTATTAAAATCTACCGCTTGCTTGGCCCTATTTATGGCTTTCTATAAGTTAGTTTTAGAGAATGAGCGTATGCACGGTTTTAAACGCATATATCTTCTTCTGGCCTTAGTACTGTCCATTGTAATTCCGTCAATAACGTTTGTGGAGTATGTAGAAGTTCCTTCTTTGGCCCATGAAATAGACCACATTACAACGGCATCAAACCAAATGGCAATGCCTGCAGGCGAAGAAAAGTCCGTTAGTTTGGATACCACCACCCTCTTACTATTCATATACTCGTTAGGGGTGCTACTTTTTTCCTTTCGGTTTTTTAAAAATTTAGGACATATCCTGATTAACATCCGCAACAATCCAAAATTACGGATGCAATCCTTTATTAATGTTTTGCTTAGTGATATTACTGTACCCCATACCTTTTTCAATTACATTTTCCTGAACAAACAAGAATTTGAAGCAAGGGAAATTCCCCAAGAAGTACTGCTGCATGAGGCTGCGCATGCCCAACAAAAGCACAGTTTGGACATTCTGTTTATAGAACTATTGCAAATTATCTTTTGGTTTAACCCACTGGTATACATCATAAAAAACTGGATCAAACTAAATCATGAATTCCTTGCCGACCAGGCAGTTCTTAACCAAGGTACTCCAACCCCTAAATATCAAAATATACTTTTAGCGTTTGCCTCATCAACAAACGGTAAAGATTATCAGTCGAGTCTGGCTAACGCCATCAATTATTCATCAATCAAAAAACGTTTTACAGTCATGAAAAAAACAACCTCAAAAGAATCGGTGGTCTTAAGAAGCGTCGCCGTTCTGCCTTTGATTACCATGCTCCTATTCAGCTTTAGCGAACAGATTACCGTACCTAAAGAAACCTCTGCCGTACAAGCCTATCAAAGCGAAGCCACTGAGCAGGAAGTGGCCCGTTATAACGCATTGGCCAAAAAGTACAATGCTATCCCAAGGGAAAAGAGAAATGTATCCCTAGAAGATATAAATACTTTGGAGCTTATTTATGGTAAAATGTCCAAAAAACAGCAAAACGAAGCACAGCCATTTCCTGAATGCCCTGAAAACAAAAGCGATAAAAAAGGAGCTTGTGCAGAAGAGATTTCTGAATATAATGGATTGGCCAAAAAGTACAATAAAATGTTAGCCAAGGGCAAAGGCATTCGTATCCAAAAGACAGAATTAGACCGTATGGCTTACCTCTATGCCCAAATGAGCACAAAACAACGCTCCAGTGCCCAGCCTTTTCCAAATATACCCGAGCCGCCGGAACCCCCTACTCCACCTACCCCTCCTGAAGCAAAAATTGAAATTGAGAAACTTGTGGAACATGCCGTGGGAAACGCCCTGGAAGAAATAGTTGCTTTTGAAGATGTGCATATTTTAGAGCTTACAGACCATCCTTTTAATGAGGAGAAGTTTGAACACAAAATTCACATTGTAAGACCAGAAAGTCCACCAAAACCAAAAACGCCTCTGGAGCATGTTAAGGAAATGGCCACGAAAGATGCCGTATTCTATTTGGACGAAAAGGAAATAAGTTCTAAAAAGGCCATTCAATTACTAAAGAAAAACAAAAGCATAAATATAGACACACGCACAAGCAACAATCAACCACCCAAGGTAAAATTATCCGTTAAGCCAATTATAATTAACAACTGACCGTAACCCATTTGTGTCTTAAAGCCTTCTAAACAGAAGGCTTTTTTTGTAACAAAAAACGTAACTTACGTCTAATTCATCATCAATCTGCCCAGCAATGGGTATCATCAAAAAAAATCGGACATCATGGTACAGCAATTTTTTATCCTCTGCTCGGGGGCGGACACCTCCATTCTAAAAACCTGTTCTAAAGGCGAACAGAACAAATATGCCGGTATTGGCGCTACTGTATTCTTTACTGCACTCATGGCTTTTATTGCCAGTAGTTATGCTCTCTATACTGTTTTTGACAATGTATACACGGCTGTTTTCTTTGGTCTCATTTGGGGACTCTTGATTTTTAATCTAGATTGCTTTATTGTCTCCACCATTAAAAAACGGGACAGTTTTGGCAACGAACTTTTGCAAGCAGCACCACGTCTGCTACTGGCAATAATCATTGCCGTAGTTATTTCAAAGCCGTTGGAAATGAAAATTTTTGAAAAGGAAATCAATCAAGTGTTGTTGGAACAAAAAAATGAGATGACACTGGCCAATAAAAATCAGCTAGCCTTACAGTACACCCCAACCATTGAAAAACTAAATGCCGATATTACTCAATTAAAGGACGAAATTTTTACCAAAACAGCTGAAACGGATGCTTTGTACAACACCTATATAACCGAAGCAGAAGGGACTTCAGGAACATTAAAACTGGGTAAAGGCCCAGTTTATGAAGAGAAACGTGAAAAACACGATGCCGCTTTGGCGGAGTTGAATGTTCTAAAAGAAACCAATGCCCAAAAGATAACGGGAATAGAAAACGAAATTTCAGCTTTAAATGCAGAATATGCAGATGTGGTTAAAAATTCCCAACCTGTAATAGATGGTTTTGATGGCCTCATGGCCCGGATCAATGCTCTTAATGAGCTGCCGTGGCGGCCCTCTTTCTTTATATTTTTACTATTTCTTGCTATTGAAACCTCCCCTATTATTGCCAAACTGTTATCCCCAAAAGGAACTTACGATGTAAAATTGGAGGAAGAAGAAAGTATGCTTCATACATGGGCACGTCAAAAAATACAACAACGAGAACAAATACTTTTAGCGGACACGGCTCTGAACGAGAAAATCTACAATGAGATAAAACGGGAAGAGGAAGTTTACGCGTACAAAAAGAAAAAAGCCGAGGAACTTTTAAAATTACAGGCAGATGCCTTTAGAGACCTTCAGGTGAAGCAATTATAGGTTAGTAATCCAGCAGTTCTAAAAAGACGTTTATTTTTTTGAGTACTTTTTTAAAGTCCTCATCCAAAGCTGCGTCTCCCGCATGCAACCTTTCCTTATGCTCTTCTGCAAAGGCAAAGGTCTTTTCCATGCCCAGCACGCTTATCTTATATTTTAATTTGTGTACTATTTCTGCAGCGGCCCTGGGTTCATCTAATTTTATGTGGTAAAGATATTTACCAAGGTCCCATGAAAATTCGGATTTTAGAAGGGTAACAAATTTACGTTCAAATTCAACATCGCGGGCACCTACGAGGTTTTCCACGTAGTTTAAACTTGGTCTTTCATCCCTATATCCCGCAAAATCCTCCATAAAACCTATCTCTCTTTTAAGCTCTTCAATCCGTCATTTTTTCAAGATAAACTAAAGGTAAGAATTATACTACCTCAATTTTCTTGTTTGTTGTGAAACCGTCAAAAAAATACGTTACTCCCTAAAAAAAAGATGTTAACGATTACAAAAAAGCGCCAAATGATAGCATTTCCGCAGCAAATGAACAGTTTAAACAATGTATCTACACTCAGGAACAGGACCCTAAGAAACTAGTTGCCCCATATACGTTCCCAAAGCGCACTTAACAGTCGTTTGGCATCTGCGCGGTACTTAGGCATTTCTTGAACAGTTAACCCATCACTACCTCTTTTAAGTTCGTAGCTGAAAGCAAACTTAGACTCTTTAGGGTCTATACTAATAAGTCCAAACCTTAGGTCATTAAAATATAATTTACCGGCCTTCTCGGTTATCGTATACCAACCATTGGTTATAGCAATAAGTCGTTCTACTTTATCATTGGATTTTAAGTCTCCAAGAAGTTCATGGTTCTTGGGATAAGAGGTGAATTTAATTTCTTGGGTATCAAAAAAAGAATAATACCCTATCAAGTAGGAATCACCAGCGTCTACATTGGCGGTCCACAAAAGAGAATTGAACGGCATAGGCCGGGTATCTATGGCTTCATAAGATATGCTTTGTATTTCTAAATTATAAAGAAACTCTTTATAGGCAACCCACTTTAAAATTAAGGTGGTCAACAGATAGGCTGTACTTACCGTTAACCCCAACCTATTGTACTTTTTTCGTTTGGGCGATGTTCTTTTTTGCCGCATGGCCATTATCAAGAAAATGATAAACGGAACCGTGTACAATGGGTCTATGACAAAAATATTCTGAAATGCCAATCGGATTTTAAAGGGCCAGAACAACTGGGTGCCCCACGTGGTAAAGGTGTCCAATATAGGGTGTGTAAACATACCCCAAAACATTAACCAAGACCAATCTTTAAAAGTAGCTTCGCTTTTCTTTTCTATCTTGGTGATAAGCCATCCAAATAGGGGCGCAAACAGTAAGGAAAAGAAAATGGAATGGCTAAAACCCCTATGGATTTCGGTTGCGGTAACCGTATCAAAAAGAAAACGTGCCGTGACGTCCAAATCTGGAATAGTACCTGCAATAGCCCCATAGAGCATAGCCTTGTTCCCAACCTTTTTACCTAAAACGGCTTCACCTACGGCGGCTCCTAAAACTATCTGGGTTAACGAATCCATTTTTGATTGTTAGTTGACTAGCTATTCTACAATTTCCATTTTCTTCAACAAGAACGAAGCATTCATATTCTGGCAAATTCCGTCCTTAAACTTATAATCAAAATGAAGTTCATCATTAATGATTTCAGCGTCAAAATAATGGTTCTCAACCTGAGGCAATGTATCGGCCACCTCGCAAAGGCTTAAATCATGCGTGGCAATAATTCCGGTGGACTTTGAAGCTACCAAACGCTCCACGAATTTCCGGCTACCCTCGGCCTTATCCGTACTATTGGTTCCTTTCAAAATTTCATCCAAGACAATAAAATAACGATCCTCCTGAATTTCGTCTACAATGAATTTCAATCGTTTTAATTCCGAAAAGAAGTAAGACTCGTCATCCGTTAACGAATCCGTAGTACGCATGCTGGTAATCAATTTTATGGGAGAATATACCACCTCTTTAGCACAAAGCGGAAGCCCTACATTGGCCATTACAATCTGTAATGAAACGGTACGTAAAAAAGTACTTTTTCCGGCCATGTTAGCTCCGGTAACGATAAAGAACTGTTCCCGATCTATTTGAAAGTCATTTAGGACGCTCTTTTCCGGATTAAGCAATGGATGCCCTGCCCCGGTGGACTTTAGAACCACTCCATCCTTAGTAACGGTAGGATAATTGTACTGCGGATGATTGAACCCAAAATTGCCCAGACTGTTATACGCGTCAAAAATTGCGATAGTATCAAACCATTTTTCTACAAAAGCACCATGCTTTCCGATCCATTTTTCAATCTCATAGCAATGTGTCAAGGTGCGAAGAAAAAAACCGTTCCCAAAGAAGAGGTAAATAATGTTATTGTTCTTGTCCAGACTATTGAGCTGTTTGGAAAACTGTGCTATGATCAAAGAAGTCTTTTCTTTATCCCGAAGCACGTTACCCTTCAACTGCTTTAGATAATCGGAAGTAAATTCCGTATCCTCGATCAACGTTAGTAATTTGTTGTACTGTTGAAAACTGCTCTGTACCTGGGAAGCATCTCCTCCAAGCTTGGTGATTTTTTTAGTATAGATTCCCGTGATGCCCATACCTAGGACAAGCCAGAGTATTAAAACCGATTCCGGAGCAAAATCAAAAAAATAAAGCGCGAACAACAACACGGAAACTACAGAAAACACCATTGGCAGATATCCCATTATTTTAGGGATAAAAGCTTCGTAGCCCGCCAACCATTTTACAATAGCATCCGTTTTACCCTCGGTTTTGGCCAAAGAAGCCGTTGCCGAAAAATTTTGTCGCCATTCCGGCATTTTGGCGAGTTCTTGTATAGCTTCCTGTTTCTTAGGAATTCCGTCTATCTCGTTTTCCTTAAAAAGAGCAGCAAAGGTTTCCGCCCCTTGTTTTAAGGCGGTACGGTTGGCATACTGAAAAAATGAACCCCTACCGAACAGATCTATATCCTGACTGAAATAATGAAGTGGATCCTTAAACTCATCGCCTTCGGGCAGGTCATGAAAATCACGGTACAATACTTTTAATTCGGTCCGGTTAATATCCAGCAGCGCCAACAGCCTATCTCGTTTGTACTGAAGTCCAGCATGTCTGGTTACCAAAAAAAGAAAAAATACAATGGTTACCAACACTACGGCCATAACCCATTTGGCATCTCCTAAAGTTAGATAAACGCCAAAACCGGCCATACAAAATATGGCCAAACGCAGCATGCTCGAAGCAAATAATAGCTTCTTTATTTGCGCTAACTCTTTGGTATATTTTTCAATTTCACCGTTATAAAAAGATTCTAGTTGCTGCATATATCCTACACGGATTTTTTAAATAAGTGATGACGTTTTCTAAGAAAGAGCATCATACTCCGCCTTGAGCTTTTTGGTAAATTTGAAAATAACCAAATCATAGGAATGGTCTACCAATTCCGTGATTAGTTTTGGAGGTAGGTTATCCAACAAAAGCGTATTCCAATGAACTTTGCTCATGTGGTAGCCGGGTATGATATGACCATCAAACTCTTCCCGAAGCGTTATTGCCCTATCTGGATCACACTTTAGATTCACCTGAGGTGGAAGCCTTTCCAGAGCACAAAGAGCGAACATTTTACCCATAACCTTAAATACCAAGGTCTTCTCGTCAAAAGGAAATTCCTCTGTTACTCCTTTCTTGGCAATGCAATACTCCCGAAATACTTCAACGTTCATCATTTCTTAAGGCCCTTTACTGTTGGGGTACTTTCAGTTTTTCCAAGGATGACCAATGGTATCTTACTTTCATGATAGGCGTATCCCCAATATCGTTCCCTTCTACGGTCTCTAATCGTTTTCCTCCGCGAGAGTCGTAAAACCCTTGTGCCGATTTATTACCCTCAAGCACCCACAAGTACATGCCCTTATCAGAAGTACTTTTTTCTACCTCATCTGCAACGCGCGCCATTAAATGTCTTCCAACACCAAGGCCTTGGGTCTCTGCTGAAACATGCAAATTATCCAATAGGGCACCATAGGTGTTGTCTTGATTCAAAAATACGCACGCAAAACCAAGCATAACTCCGTCTTTCTCCGCCAAGATTACCTTTTGGTCCAAACTTGGGTTACCAAGTCTATCCCGCCATACTTTTTGGCGATCGGCAAGAGCCAATTCATCTAAGTAATTATCGCTAAAGACTCCTCGGTAATTCTCTTGCCAACTTTTAGTATGTAACTGGGCTATTGCCAACGCATCTTCCAGCGTGGCATACTTATAAACGACCATAAAACTTACTGTATTCCCTTAGAATCGTAAACGATTACCTTTTCCCATAATGCGCTAGATTCCTCT
Source organism: Zobellia sp. B3R18 (assembly GCF_018860715.1). Taxonomy (NCBI): domain Bacteria; kingdom Pseudomonadati; phylum Bacteroidota; class Flavobacteriia; order Flavobacteriales; family Flavobacteriaceae; genus Zobellia; species Zobellia sp. B3R18. The sequence continues at coordinate 455,229 of NZ_JAHKQG010000011.1, forward strand.
ATAAATACCTTATGAGGAGCTTCGTCCTGATAGTTCTGCTGCGCTTCAGCAGATTCAAAAGTTACAATTAACGAGTAGGTAAACGAACCATCTACCACATCTCTACTAGCCTTTGGCGGAACGCCTATAAAACTGGTTTTGGCATAGGCCGAATTATCCAAAAATTTCTGAAGCGACTTCTCAAATGTAGCTCGGTCTTCTTTGCTATCCGGATTTTTAAACCAAAAGTATACGGTATGGGCAAAATTAGGGTCAAATTCTCTCATGTCATTCTTTGTTTGGCCATTAGCGGTAATGGCAAGTGTTAAAAATAATATTGAAATAGTAAGTGTTCTCATGTCTGTTGTTTTTAAAATATGTAAATTAATCTTCGAGCATTTGTTTTTGTTTTTCCGTAATCTCCAAAGCTGTGTAATCTAGTTTCCAACCAATGGTCTCTACTATCTTTTCAATTAATAAAACAGCTTGAATAGCCTCTTTCCTGGCGGTTTGCATCAGTCCACTCTGCGGAATCTTTTCCCTTATGTGCTGTTTGGCCTCTTTGTTCAATAGGGTTAAATCATCCGAAGAAAAGAAATTGAACATACCACTCTGAATATCATAAAACTGAATATCCGGCTCTATGGATAGAATCTCTGGTTCCGGAAAATGGGTCAGGATAATTTTTTTATTTTCGTTATCGGCCTTTATCCTTACTTTTTTTAAATCATAACCAATGTGGGCCTTGGCATTGATGACCAGCAGCGCTTTTTTCTTGCTGCTTACCAAACTCATAAAGCGTTCCTTTATATTCTCGTACCTGTAGATTTCTGCAAAATCGCCTTCTACCGAAACCAACTTACAAACGCTCTGTATTTTCTCTACCAATACTGTGGATTGGTGCTTGGTAAGTTCTTTACTTTTTTGCTTCCTAAAATAAGAATACACCCAATACATTAGGATAGCACCTAGAATAAGACCTAAAAAAGTATCGAAAATATTATCCATTCTTATTTTCCTATTTCCCCCAAGTGGGTAAACTTAAAACCTTTATCATATTTCAGACCATAGCCAAAAACACGGTCCATTGCCGCATGCGAAAATAAGATAATCCCTACCAAATGCAATACGGGTGCCGAAAGATACACCCCAATTATATAGATGGCAAGAGCAATTCCTTTGTGATGAAAAATATTATAGAAAACGGCACCCCATTTATTCCCCAAAAGATAGCCCAACATGCTAAAATCAGGAGTTAACAGCAACACTACAAACCACCACCAGGCATATGGCAAAAGACTGAACATGTATATCCCAAACAAGAACATACCCAACTCCTCTACCTTTAGCCACTTGGTCATTTTTGTATAATTCTATAAAGTACAGGTCTACTGGGGCTGGCATCATTTTCAAAAGGAGCCACCTGAATATTTAACAGATACGTGCCATCTTCAATAGAATTGGAAACATAAATAAACTCCGTTATAGTGGCTTTTTTTCTAAGTTTCCCTCCAAAATTCCAGAAAGCTTTATGGGCTACCAGTGCTCCATCATCCTTTTCTTTATCTACGGAAGGTAAGTCTACCAACAAATGCTCCACACCTTTTTCTACAAGAAACTCGGCAGCCTCTTCTGTGAGGTAAGGAGGGTTTGAATGTGAATATTGGCGGGACTTTTTCTGTTTCATATTAGGCAGGGTACGTATAACCACGGCCTCTCTCTTTTTGTTCCCCAAAGCATATTTAAGCTGCTTTTTTGAAACCACAAAGTCGTTATCTACCATTTCCGGAGCAATGGTAATGACTTCCGCCAGAAAGAAAAATTGTTTTAAGTTTTTATTGATAGAATGAAAATCTTCGGTAATATGACCTACACATTCCGTGTGTGTGCCGTGGGCATGCGGGTTGAATGAAATATCATTAAAATTGATGGAAGCCCCTTCGGACACTTTACCAACATACCCTTTTTCCTCGTGCGGCTCAATTGTTGGCGGGGCCACATACCATGCACTTACATTTTGCTCGCCACCCTTTATAGCTATTGAAATATCCAAGGGTTTAGTAAGGTCTATAGGGTAGTTTCTTGTTCTATGTTTTATAGTAGCAATCATAAAAAATATTCTGTTTTTAGGATAATCCTTGCTTTAAAAAACTTAAAAGCGGTTATCCTTTTCCGTACTGTACAACAGCACTCATTTTCACTTTCATATTTACCCCAAATTTACCATAAAAAGGTCGGATGCGAGACCATCTGCCAAAAAACGACCTTTTTTAGTGGTCAGTAGTGTGTCTCCATTAATATGAAGTAAGTTATCCTTAAGATGTTTTTCGGCCTGCATTAAAGCGTACTCACGATATTTTTCACCAAAATCAGATGCAATTCTAGAAAGCGATACACCCCAAATGGTTCGCAAGCCTGTCATTACATATTCATTATAGGTATCGGTCACTGATAATGTTTCGGTTTCCATAGGGAGCTCCCCTTTTTCAATGGACTTCAAATATCTTGGGTTGTTATTGATGTTCCAGCCCCTACTAACCCCATCATAGGAATGGGCAGACGGGCCAATGCCCAAGTACTTCTTCTGTTGCCAGTATGCTGTATTGTTCCGCGAAAAATATCCGGGCTTCCCAAAATTGGATATCTCGTAGTTTTCAAAACCGGCGGCTTCCAAAGTTTCGGACAAAATATGAAAATGCGCCTGTGCCACCTCATCATCAACATTCTTTACCAAGCCCTTTTTAATAAAGTTGGCAAGGGCAGTTTGTGGCTCAACAGTGAGGGCATAGCTGGAGATATGTGGAACTCCAAAGGAAAGAGCTTTTTCTATGTTTTCCCTCCACCGTTCGTTGGTCATATCCGGAATGCCGTAAATTAAATCGATAGAAATATTATCAAAATATGTGATGGCTTCCCTTATACAATTTTCGGCTTCGCTGGCGTTGTGCGCCCGGTTCATCAACTTTAAATCCGCCTCAAAGAAAGATTGAATCCCTATACTTAAACGATTGATAGGACTCTTGGAAAGAGATATTATTTTCTCCGTGGATAAATCATCCGGGTTGGCTTCTAAGGTAATTTCCGGATGCTCCGAAACCGTATAGTGCTCATAAACCGAATCAATTATCGACTGGATTTCTTCAGTTTTCAATACACTAGGTGTTCCTCCCCCAAAATAGATGGTTTCTACCACTTCATCCATAAACTCATCCTTTCTCAAGAAAAGCTCTTTCTGCAATGCCTGGACCATAGCTTCTTTCTTCCCCATAGAAGTAGAAAAATGGAAGTCGCAATAATGACAAGCCTGTTTGCAAAAAGGAATATGAATGTAGATGCCGCCCATGGGTTAAATAGTATTGAGATTTTAGTAGTTAGTATTGAGTTGTTGGTTGTTGGTTGTTGGTTGTTAGTAGTTAGTAGTTAGTAGTTAGTAGTTAGTAGTTAGTAGTTAGTAGTTAGTAGAAGTTAAAAAACGTCCATCAGGAAATGCTTTACACAAGTTTTTTTTCGTTTAATTATCCTTTACCTCTACTTCTAACTTCCTCCTATTTATATATTTCATCATTGGAATCTCATTACTCAATACTCTTTACTCAATACTCAGTACTAATACTAATCCCTACCTTACTTCTTCACCCTTTTCGCATTCTGCTTTACAAAAGCGTCCCACCCAGTGTAACTTTTACCAACTTCTACCCTCCCTTCGTTATAGAAATGGCAAACTGCTGCAGCAAGACCATCCGTACTATCAAGATTCTTAGGTAAGGTTTTTAGCTTTAATACACTTTGCAGCATTTTAGCAACTTGTTCTTTACTGGCGTTTCCGTTTCCGGTAATCGCCATTTTTATTTTTTTTGGCAAATATTCGGTAATGGGAATTTCGCGTGAAAGTCCGGCAGCCATAGCCACACCTTGCGCACGACCTAGCTTAAGCATAGATTGTACGTTTTTCCCAAAGAAAGGAGCTTCAATGGCAATTTCGTCCGGGTGATAGGTGTCTATCAGTTCTATGGTACGCTCAAAAATGAGTTTAAGTTTGGTGTAGTGATCGTCATACTTTTTGAGCATCAATTCGTTCATTTGGATGAACTCCATTTTTTTTCCTACCACTTTTATAAGACCAAAGCCCATAATGGTAGTACCTGGGTCAATACCGAGTATAATTTTTTCTGTTGCCAAATATTTTAATTTATTGAAGTACTATGGGAATTCTAAATTTTGCCCTAACCGGAATACCTCTTTTAAGTGCGGGTTCAATTTTGGGCAAACTGTTCAGGCTTTTTCCTATTTGTTGATCAAAACCTGGAAGCTGGTCTTCGGTTATATTACCTTTATCAATATGTAAAAGGGATATGGCCCCTGAAGCCTCCATTAAAAAGTCTACAAAAATAGTGTCTTTTACGGCTTCTTCAACCACAAAGTCCGATTCTTCTAGCGTTTTGGAAAAATGTTCCAAAAGCGTTGCCATAAAGCATTGCTTTTGCTCTTGTTTAGAAGCAATTTCATCACAATCGGCAAAAAGAGGGTATTGGTCCACATCTTCCCAATCTATGCTCAATATCTCTTTATTGACCAATTCTTGGGTTTTCTCTTCCTTTGACACCGACCAATTGCATGCGGTAAGTAAGAACAAAAAACATAAAATTGTGAGGTTTCGCATTGCCCTAAATTCTAGGCGGAAATTACGATTTTTTGTGGAGGTTTGTGCTATGAATCGCTATTCCCGCAAGGAAAATACTCCAAAATGGCAGTTTTCAATTAAAAAATGGAATTGAAAAACGATAGTGGTTATTTTACATCATAATGGATTTCCTCTTTTAATTCAGAAATACGCTTGTTTACCATTTTGGACATATAGTCGTTTTTATCACCAAATCTCTCGTCAAATTTTTCATAATACGTTAATTTGATTTTAGGGTCTTTATAATACTGATCCGCCACTGTACAAACATTGTGATAGACCAGTGCATCCTCAGGATCTTCTTGATGTGCCAGTTTGTAGTATTTCAAAGCTGTTTTCATATCGTCATTATTCCTTGCGATTCCCGCTAAAGCTACATATTCTCTTAACAAAAAGGGCTTTTGAACCGTAATGGATTCTTCAATATAGTATTGAGCGCTATCTATTTGCCGATCTTTCCAAAACACCTGACCCAAATTGAAATAGGCATCGGCATTTTCATCATTCAACTCCAGCACCTTTCTATAATTTATCTTTGCCGGTTCAAACTCCCATTCTTTAAAATAACAGTAGGCCAATTTCTCGTAGATATATTCCTTATGCTCGCCCAATGCTATTAACTTTTCAAAATACGGACGCGCTTTAGTGTATTCATCATTGTTATAATACGCCAATGCTTTTAAGTTGAGCATCACCACATCATTTTCATAGAAATGAAGTCCCTTATCAATAAATGTTAAGGCCGAATCTTTTTCTCTCTGGCCCACATAATATTTCCCTAATTGAAATAGACTTCTTAAATGTGTACTATCAATTACCACTGCATTTTTGTAAGACGCCAGACCACGCTCCGTCTTTTTTTCTTCACGAAAAGTCTCTCCCAAATAAAAATGATACTCGGGGTTGTTACTTGCAGCATACGTCAGTTCTAAGAATAGCGCCTCCGCATTCGTAAAGTCTTTTGTTTTCAGATACAGCTTTCCCAGTTCAAATTTTGCAATTTGAAGCGTTGCATCTTGAGACAGCACATTCTGATACTGCGAAATTGCTTTTTCATAATTGCCAATAGCGTTATAGGCCCTAGCAATCTGTAAAGTAGAAGTAATGGAACCATCTTCGGCATAATGGTTAATCGCCTTTATGTAGTTACCTGTAGCGAAGAGACTATCTGCTACGGAGGCTGTTGCTATTTGGGCTTCTGATGTAACACAGAAAACTAACAAAAAGATACTAACTATGACTCTCAAGTTTATCTAAGTTTAAAAGTGATAGGAACTGAATATGGTACATTTACATTTTTACCGTTATGTTTACCCGGGGACATTTTAGGTAATTTAGAAATAATACGTTCCGCTTCCTCTTCTAAAGATTTATCCGGGCCTCTTGTAGAAATATGAGTAATGTTTCCTGAGGTATCCATTAAAAAAATTACCAGAACCCTGCCTTGAATCCCTCTTTCTTGTGCATCCTGCGGATATCTGAAATTCTTGGAAATATGCCGATTTACACTTTTCTGAAAACAGTCTTGTATATTATCCGCATTTTCACAACCCGGAAAAACAGGGGGGATTTCTACTTCTTTAAAAGCCACGGAATTCCCATAAGCTATTTGGGCCTCAGCGGATAATTTAGCTATTTCTTCCTTTTGCATTTGCGCATAAATATCGTCAGTACTAGACGGACTAAACCCTGCCTGTTCTAATTTAAAACTGATAGGAATTGAAAATGGAACTTTGACTGTTTTACCCTCGTAAGAACCCGGTGTCATACGCGGCAATTTTTCAATAATACGGACTGCTTCAGCTTCTAATGATTCATGGGGACCTCTTTTTCGAATATCTACAATTGAACCATCTTCATCAATAGTAAACATAATACTTACCCTGCCTTGAATTCCCTGTTTCTGAGCTTCTTGGGGATAATTAAAATGTTTACTAATATGTTTCTGGATATTTTGTTGAAAGCAAGCTTTTAAATCATTTTCATTTTCACAACCCGGAAAAACAGGAACTTCGTCAGCATAAGTAAAAGGCACTAGATTTTCTTCCCTATAAATCTTTTTCCAATCGTACGGTTCGCCTGCAGAAGGCATAAAGTTTTTAAAGTACTTTGGTGAGCCATTATTATCAATAGTCATTTTAGCCCGAATTGGCTCATTGTTAATCCCCGAAACAAATACGTCATCCTTTGTACTTTCGAACTTCAATGAATTTTCAGAATCTTCTACCTTTAAGCTCCAGGCTTCTTCGGAATCGGCTAGAGACTTCAATCTTGCATACACCTTAGTTTCCTCCTCTTCAGAGAGGTTATCTACGCTATTTACGGTTATTATATTTTCATTATCCTCCAGACTGTTTTCATCATCGTTTTCGCACGAAGTATAAAACAACATCCCTAAAATCAAGGGCAACAATGCCAAATACTTTAATTTGAAAACCGATTTTGATTGTGATTTTTGTAACATGACAATTCGTTTTTTGATTAATGATGATTTAAAAAAATGATTGATGAACGATATATTTTGAGTTTGGAATACTTGGGAAAGCAACAATTGATATTGCTCGTTTTTATTGTTTTTCGCAACTTTTGCATCGGCGATGAACTCGTGCAATTCCGAAATTCTATTTTGGTAGACATAGACCAGCGGATTAAACCAGCCAACAATGCGCATGAGCTCAAAGAAGAGCAAATCCCACGAGTGCCCTTGTTTTATATGAACCAATTCATGGGCTATGATATTGGTGTAATCCGTTTTTGAAACTTTATCCCCAATAAAAATTGATTTAAAAAAGGAGAAAGCCATATTACTATTGGGAATCAATATTTGCGTAAACTCCTTGAAACTAATCCTGTCTCCTTTTGTACTCAAAAGATACAGCTGGCGCAGCTTATAGACCAATAACAACGTAGCTACTAGTGCTCCAGATACAAATAATACCATTTGCCATGAAATGTCTATTGCCGTAGGCTCCTGAACCCCAACTACAAGGGCATTATTTACCCCCCAAAATTCCTCGCCATATTCAATATAGGGCTGTTCCACTGTGGTTTTAAAGGCTTCTATTTTTATAAAGGGCAGCACTAAAGACAGCAAAAATGTGCTCAAAAGATAAAAGCGGTTCCATTGAAAAAAGGTCTCCCGTTTTAAGAAAAAATCATAAATAACAAGAAAAACCAATTGAAAGGCGATGCACTCTAGGATGTACTGTATCATCAAAACAGATTTTAATTATTCTTTTTATTTGTCTCGTCAGGTTTTTTAATATCCTTTAAAATGGACTCCAATTCCGAGAGACTCATATCGTTCTTCTTCATAAAGAAAGAGACCATACTTTTAAAGGAACCCTGAAAATACCCGTCTACCAGCTTGTTAATACTCTGATTGCTGTAATCCGACTTCTTTACGATGGGAAAATACAGATACCCCTTCCCTTCTTTTTCATGGTCTACAAAACCTTTGCTTTCTAAAATCCTTACAATTGTGGATACCGTGTTGTATGCCGGTTTGGGTTCTGGCAACTGTTCAATAATAGCGGCAACATTGCATTTTTCCAGTTGCCACAACTGCTGCATCACCTCTTCTTCTGCTTTTGTTAATTGCTTCATTTAACTAAGTATTTAGTTCATCTACAAAACAAATATAACTAAAAATATAGTTTAAACTAATATTTTAGTTTAAAAAATAAAAATCACATCAACGGATACTAACTAACTGAATATCAAACAAAACAGCAAGTAATTAAATTCATATCCTTTTAGGGTGTAACAAAATGAGGTTATCTTCGTCAAACAGAAAATTGATAAAATGGACATTGTATTACTCATTTTAGGCTTCATCTTTATGCTCATTGGCATTCTGGGAAGTTTCCTACCGGTTCTACCCGGACCTCCTATTAGTTGGGTAGGCCTATTGTTATTACACCTTACTCAGGCGGTCCCCCAAGACAATTTGTTCTTGGGAATTACAGCCGCTCTGGCCCTGTTGGTTTTTGGCTTGGACTATGTAATTCCGGCCATGGGGACAAAGAAATTCGGGGGTACAAAATATGGTGTTATTGGTACCACTCTTGGTCTTTTGGTTGCCCTTTTCTTTCCAATTTTAGGTCCGTTTGGAATTATAATTTGGCCATTTGTTGGTGCCTTAGTTGGCGAATTACTGAACAAAGCCGATGGAAAAACAGCCACTAAAGCCGCATTTGGGTCGTTCTTAGGCTTTTTGACCGGAACTTTTATGAAGTTCTTAATCGCTATAATCTATTTAGGACTCTTTATCTCCAAAGCATGGAACTACCGGCTAGAATTATTTCCATTTCTTAACTAATACATCTCATCTCATGAAAAAGATAATCTGCTTACTTGGTTTTACCCTCATTAGTCTTTCTCTTTTTTCACAAAATTTCAGTTCCCCAAAGCTAGACAGCCTATTTACCGCTCTGGAAAAACATGACCGTTTTATGGGAAGTGTGGCCCTTTCCCATAAAGGAAAGACCATTTACACCAAGACTATTGGTTATGCCGATATGGAAACCGAAAAGAAAGTAGATGTAAACACAAAATTCAGAGTGGGTTCCATTACTAAAATGTTTACTTCCGTACTTACTTTTATGGCCATTGAGGAAGGAAAAATAACTCTGGACCAACCTATAGCCGACTTTTTTCCTAACATTAAAAATGCCTCTAACATTACTATTGGTAATTTGCTTAATCACCGAAGCGGTATTGCCAATGTTACCAGCAGACCGGATTACCTTCTGTGGAATACGCAACCTAAAACAAGACAGCAACTACTGGAACTAATAGAACAAGGGGGTAGCATTTTTGAACCTAATAGTAAAGGGGAATACAGCAACTCCAATTATCAGCTATTGACTTTTATTCTGGAAGACGTGCTAAAGGACAGTTACGCTAATCTTATTAAAACAAAAATAACTGAGCCCCTGAAATTGAAAAACACCTATATGGGGAGCACCATAGATACCAACAACAATGAGGCTTTTTCATATAATTATGACACCCGCTGGAACAAGTCTTTTGAAACCCATATGTCCATCCCAATAGGAGCTGGGGCCATAGTCTCTACTCCTACTGACCTTAATACCTTTTCCACCGCTCTATATGAAGGAAAACTTATTACCAAAGAAAGTCTAAAACAAATGAAGACTTTTGAAGATGGTTACGGCATGGGATTGTTTGAAATGCCTTATTTTACTAAAAGAGGATTTGGACACAATGGTGGTATAGACGGTTTTACTTCTCAACTAGCTACATTTCCCAAGGACCATATTTCCGTGGCACTCACATCTAACGGCACTCGTTATAGCAACAATGATATTCTCATTGCAGTTTTAGCGGCATATTATGACAAGTCTTTTAGCCTACCCAATTTTAAAACCATTGAGGTTACGGCAGAAGATTTAGAAAAATATTTAGGCATTTATGGAAGCAAACAACTGCACTTAAAACTTACTATTACCGAGAGTGAAGGAAACTTAACAGCACAAGCTACCGGTCAGCCTTCATTTCCGTTGGAAGCTGTAGAAGAGCATGCTTTTGAGTTTCACCAAGCAGGCGTACGTCTGGAATTTAACCCAGAAGAAAAGACCATGCTACTAAAACAAGGAGGAAACACGTATACGTACACCAGGGAATAGGCTTTGGACAGGCCTTAATCCATCCAAACTACTTTATCCGCAATTGGGGTCCGCTGCCCCTCTTGGATGGCCTCATCCGTATAGCCCATATAGAAAAAACCCAAACAAGCTTCGCCTTGGTTCATTTCAAAGAAATCGTTCATGTGCTTAACGAGTCCCGGTGAGCTCCAATAGCAACCTATACCCATATCCGTACAGCAGAGCCACATGTTCTGGACCGCCATTGCCGTAGCAGCTACTTCTTCCCATTCAGGAATACTTTGAGCAGGGTCCCTTTGCATACAAATAGCAATAATTGCACCGGCACGTTTAGGATTTTCAATCAGTTTTTTGGCTTTGAATTCTTTTGGGTTCGGTTCATTCTCCAAATATTTCAGAGAAAGGAATAATCCTAATTTTTCTTGGGACTCGCCCTGTAAAACTCGAAACCTCCACGGTTCGGTTTTCTTGTGGGTGGGTGCCCAATTGGCCGCTTCCAATATTTTCTCAATATCGGCTTTGGCTATTGGCTTGTCATTATATTGTGCTGGAAAGACAGAACGTCTATTCTTTATTAAATCTAATATCACTTGTCTCTTTTTTTTCTTTTCTCAAAAGTATCCAAAAAGCAAAACGTAAGCATGGGCTTTAGCAAAAAGATAACAGACCCGCTGTGAGCTCTACTCCAACCAACTCTTATAATACTTGCCATCATCAATATCCATGGCCTGTTGCGTTAATTTTAAAGGCTTAAACGTATCTATCATAACCGCAAGTTCTTCGGTCTTGCTTTTTCCTATACTGGCTTCATAGGTGCCTGGATGCGGACCATGGGGAATACCTGCAGGGTGTAAGGAGATGTATCCTTCATCAATACCTTTTCTACTCATAAAATCACCATCTACGTAGTAGAGCACCTCATCGGAATCTATATTGGAATGATTGTACGGTGCGGGAATGGACTGCGGGTGATAATCGTACAACCTAGGACAGAACGAGCATACTACAAAGGCACTGGTCTCAAACGTCTGGTGTACTGGTGGCGGTTGGTGTACGCGACCCGTAATAGGTTCAAAATTATGAATTGAGAACCCATACGGAAAATTATACCCGTCCCAGCCCACAACGTCAAAGGGATGAGTAGCATAAATCATATGGTGCAATTGCCCTTGCTTCTTCACTTTAATTAAAAACTCGCCCTTTTCATCAAAAGTCTGGAGATTTTGGGGCAACTTAAAATCACGCTCGCAAAAAGGCGAATGCTCCAAGTGTTGTCCAAACCAGTTACGATATCTTTTAGGCGTATAAATAGGATGATAGCTTTCGGTTATCAACAAACGGTTGTCTTCGGTATCAAATTCAATCTGATATATCATACCTCTGGGAATCACCAAATAGTCCCCATATTCAAAAGGAATTTCTCCTAACAAGGTCTTTAACGTTCCCGAACCCTTATGAACGAACAAAAGCTCATCTGCATCTGTATTCTTATAAAAGTACTCCGTTAACGATTTTCTTGGTGCCGCAAGCCCTACGTGAACATCATTGTTAAAAAGAACGGTTTTACGGCTCTGCAAATAGTCATCTTCCGGAGCAACCTGAAACCCTTTGAGCAGCCTAGATTTTATATTGTATTCTACAGCGGCCCTTGGAGCAATATCTAAAGTTTTGCCCACTTCTTTTACTTGGGTAGGCCTATGTAAATGATATAGTAAAGAAGACATGCCATCAAAACCAATGGTGCCGAACAATTGTTCGTAGTGCAAAGTGCCATCGTCTTTTTTGAAAATGGTATGTCGCTTTTGCGGAAACTTTCCTAGTTTATGATATAAAGGCATCGTTTTTTCTTTAAAAATCTAGTTTAAAAATACGGCTTTTTTATCGATATCGCATATTTGGCCCTTTTTATAAATGGATGAAATTATTAGAACAGGACAAAATTCTTAAAATGGAAAAAACGTTTTATTAACGTGTTTCATCGATGAAAACAAATCTATTTGCCGTAAGTTTGAAGTGTTGTTAAGTTGATGAGAATGAGCGATGTAAAACTGAAAAGATTCAACTCTTTTGACCAGTTTTAAAAAACCAGTAAAAAACCAAAACCTTAAACCTCGTATCATGCAAAAAACACAATATCAGTTAAAAGCGGAAAAGGCAAAAAAAGCATGGTTATCCATCCAGAACAAAGTAACTTCTAAACGCAACCAAGAAAATCTTCTTGAACGCCAACTGCAAAAAATCTAAGCTTTTAGAGTCAGAATATCATTAGGTCTACCTATTAATTCCTAAAGGTAGCCCGATGGTTTCATGTGCCCGATCGCTACCCTAAAAGGGAAACCACCTGCAAACAGCGCACAAAAAAAGCCTTCCAACATGGAAAGCCTTTCATTGGCCCAAACCTATACAGGCTCTGGGTCACAACACAACATGGCAAAGATACTAAAGCATTTTAATTAATTGCTATCTGTACCGCTAAACTATGATCTAGGGGTAAAACGCCTAAGAATAAGCCTTGCCGCTTTATCATAATTGATGTAATTGTAGGCCCAGTTAAAAAATACAATAACCTTGTTCCTAAAACCAACAAGCGCCATTAAGTGCACAAACATCCAAATGAACCATGCGAAAAAGCCTCCAAATTTTAGTTTTTTGATGTCGGCTACGGCCTTATTTCTTCCTACAGTAGCCATGGTTCCTTTATCTACATAGGTAAAAGGTTTCATTTCCTTACCCTCTAGCAATTTCTCCAAATTTTTGGCCAAAAGCTCCCCTTGTTGGATTGCAGGTTGCGCCACTTGTGGGTGCCCTTTGGGAAAAGCCTCTGTTTCCATATAAGCAATATCTCCAATAGCAAAAACCGAATCATACCCCTCTACTTGATTAAACCGGTTTACTTTATACCTATTCAATCGTTCTACCAATATATGGGGTGCAAAACCCTCAATTGCAGCACCCGTTACACCCGCCGTCCAAATAAAGTTTTTAGTACGTAGCGTGCTTCCGTCCTTTAAGGTAACCTGTTCTCCATCATAATTACTGGCAATAGCATTTAGATGTACGCGCACACCCAATTCCTTTAAAAATTTGGTAGCCTTTTTAGAGGCGTTCTCACTCATTGGAGGTAAGACCCTAGGGCCGCCCTCGAACAGGTTGATTTCCATTTCATCTACATTCAGGTGCCTATAATCCTTTGGAAATACATTATTCTTTAATTCTGCAAATGCCCCGGCAAGCTCAACTCCCGTTGGTCCCGCTCCCACAATGCAAAAATTAAGTAAGGCTTTGCGCTCTATAGGGTCTTGGGAATCATCTGCCTTTTCAAAATTCTGCAACATTAGACTTCTAATGTCCAATGCCTGCGGCACACTCTTCATAGACATGGAGTACTGGGCAATCTGCTGGTTTCCAAAATAGTTGGTCTTTGTACCTGTTGCCAGAACCAGATAATCATATTCTAGGTTTCCCGTATCTGTAAAAATCAGTTTTTGTTCGGGGTCAATACGCTCAACATTGGCCAGTCTAAAGTAAAAATTCTCCAAGTGTTTTAGCACTTTGCGAATAGGGTACGCAATGGAATCCGGCTCAAGACCGCTGGTTGAAACTTGATATAATAAGGGTTGAAATGTATGGTAGTTATGCTTATCCAGTAAAACAATCTGTAAGTCTATTTCACTAAGTTTTTTTGCTAGTGATATTCCGGCAAAACCGCCACCAATGATCACTAATCTCTTCTGACCTGTATTAGGAAGGTTCATCGCTAATTTTTTTACAAAATTAAGAAGAACCCCAAGAGTATCTTTTTTATTTTGAGAAATATAACATATAAAATTATCGCAATAAAAAAACTAGGATTTTGTTTGTCCCGCTATGGTAAAAATTGATTACTCAGAAATTAAAGAACTCTCCTCTTTCCGGCTCTTTAAAGAACTGCACATACCCAGTTCCGGTATAACCAACAAAGGTATCTGAGTGTGAAAAGCCACACGTTTCACCACAAGCTCTCTGGTTATATTTTCCATATAACTATGTTGGTAATGGAGCATGGCCAACAGGTGAATATCCAGCTCATTGCTAAACACCTCAAGCGTTTTGGAAATGGAATTCAGTTCCGAAACCGTATGTACGTAATGCTCCACACCATTTAGATATTTGCGCAGCATACCTAAATTAAACTTCTGAAGTTCCGTTAATGCGGAAATTTTGTGCTGTACGTGCACTATCCTAATTACGGCGTTAAAGGTAAGGGCCATATCCAAAAGAGGCTTAAGCTCCGACTCCGTATAAAAACGATTGAAATCTGTTGCAAAAGCTATTTCGTCCGGTGTTTTGAATTTAAAATGTTGAGGAACGGCAAGTACCGGACATCTCTTTACCGCCTTTATTATTCGTACCGTGTTACTCCCCATAAAGACCTCATCTAGACTAGATGCCCCTTTGGTTCCGGCAATGACCAAATCTATGTTATAATCATCCACCACTTCCCGTATCTCGTCTACCAACATTGAAAAAGAAGATATGGCCGTGAATTTATGCTTAGGGTTTTGGAACTGGGCCTGTATTCCTGAAATGAAGTTAGTTAACCCTTCCTCTGATTGTCTTCGTGCCGAATCCTCTATTTGTCCGTCAGAAACATTGGCAGCCATGAACCTACTGTGTGCAATATGGGGCGTATAGGTATTTAGCACATAAAAGTTACAAGCTTCATTTTCAAAAAGCTCTATGGCGTAACGCGCCGCATTCCATGCATTTGCCGAAAAATCTGTGGGAAGTAAAATATTTTTCATCTACTTTTTTTATTGAAATCTTCAAGGGTAAAAGTAGAACCAAACCCATAGGCAAACTATGACATATATCAGTTTTTGAGAAGTGCGCTTTTAGAAACCTTCAATTAGGTCTAAAAGTTTACGTTCCTCAACCACCCCAATCCGTTTTCCGGAAGTCTTGATCAATCCCTTTTTCTTAAATTCGGAAATAATCCGGATACAGGATTCGGTAGCAGTGCCCACCACATTGGAATAATCTTCTCTCGACAAGGTTAATTTCAAGAATCCTTCATCATCCTCTCCGTAATTCTTTTTGAGGTATAAAAAGGCTTCGGCCATTCGTTGCTTCACGGTTTTCTGGGACATATTTACAATAACATCATCTGCCTCCTTTAAATCGTGGGCCATATGGCGTAATACCTCAACCGCAAAATTCGGGTTACAGTCAAGCGTATTGGAAATAACATCTTTGGGTATAAAACACACCTCCATATCACTCACCGCAATAGCACTTAGGTTCGTTACCTCTTCCGCAATTACGGAACGTTGCCCCATTACAGCACCCTTACTGGCCAACTTCACTATTTGGTCCTTTCCGTTGGCACTAAGTTTAGACATTTTGGACACACCGTCCCTAACACAGAAAACACCATCTAATTGTTGACCTTCGTGAAAAAGGGCTTCACCTTTTTTAAGAGTCTTGGAGATTTTGGAATCGGACACTTTCTTCAATTCTTCTTTGCTCATAGCACGTAACGAATTGAATTGCCGTATTATACAATTTTCACATCTACTATTCATAACTCTATTATTTATACCTGACACTACAAAGGTACCGTTCGTAATCTACACAAAACCTGACAATTGTCATGTTTTTAAACATCTATAACCCGCACCTTTGTAACAGGTATTAGCAAGTGTAAAGATGAATTCTAATAATTGTTTCCATTGCGGTAATGACTGTGAATCCAATGCCATAGTCTTAGATGATAAAAATTTCTGTTGTAACGGCTGCAAGACCGTTTATGAAATTCTATCTAGCAATGATTTAAACTACTATTACGATATACAATCGGCTGCAGGGGCAACCCCAAAAGCTATTGATGGAAGATACGCTTTTTTAGATTCAACAGCAATTACTGAACGTCTTATTGAATTCAATGATGGAGACATCCAAATTGTTAACCTCCATATTCCACACATTCATTGTAGTTCCTGTATCTGGGTGCTTGAAAACCTTAACAAACTAAACGCGTCTATAAAAAGTACGCAAGTAAATTTCCCTAAGAAGACGGTCCGTATTACATACAACAGTGCTGATGTTTCTTTAAAAGAAGTTGTCATTCTTTTAGCAAGGATTGGTTACGAACCCAATATTTCACTAGATGATTTTGATAATAAAAAGAAAGGTGCCGATCGCAGCTTAATTTATAAACTTGGGGTTGCCGGTTTTGCTTTTGGCAATGTCATGTTTCTTTCTTTTCCTGATTATTTTGACCTCTCCTCCAGTGATGCATCGGGCGGTGAGTTCTGGCTCAACAGATATGAACCGGTATTTCATTGGCTCATGTTCCTGTTTTCATTGCCTGTCCTCCTCTATGCAGGTAGGGATTATTTTATATCGGCCTATAAAGGACTACGAAGTAACCTATTGAATATAGACGTACCCATTGCCTTAGGAATTTTGGCACTCTTTCTGCGCAGCACACTAGAAATTACATTTGGCTGGGGAAGTGGATTTTTTGACTCCTTAACCGGTTTGGTCTTTTTCTTGCTCCTAGGAAAATTTTTTCAGCAAAAAACCTATTCTTTTTTATCGTTTGAACGTGACTACAAATCCTATTTCCCTATTGCCATAACCCGTATTTCCAAAGAAGGCAAAGAAGAAACCGCTCAAGTGCACGACATAAAAAAAGGCGACCGATTATTGATTAGAAACGAAGAATTGATTCCTGTTGATGGTATACTGATAAACGGACAAGCCCGTATTGATTATAGTTTTGTTACCGGTGAATCCGAACCGGTTAAAAAAGAATCGGGAGACAAAGTCTTTGCCGGCGGAAAACAGCTTCAGGGTGCTATAGAGATGGAGGCCTTAAAATCGGTTTCACAGAGTTATCTTACCCAATTGTGGGGAAACAGTGTTTTTCAAGAGGATAAAGCCACTAAGTTTCAGACCTTGACCGATAGTATTGGAAGAAGATTCACCATTGCGGTACTTTCCATTGCTTTTTTATCTGCACTGTTCTGGCTTGTATATGACCCAAGCAAGGCTATGAACGTTTTTACGGCTGTCTTAATAATTGCTTGCCCATGTGCGATTGCTTTGGCCTCACCCTTTACCCTTGGTAATATGCTGCGTATTTTTGGCAGGAACAAGTTTTACTTGAAAGATACCAGAACCATAGAACAGCTCGCACAAATAGATACCGCTATTTTTGATAAAACAGGCACCATTACTACTTCTAAAAAAAGTACCGCCACCTATGAGGGAATGCCCCTCTCGGAAGCTGAAGCTTCTTTGCTTAAAAATACCTTGCGAGGCTCTAACCACCCACTAAGTAGAACCCTTTATAACCTGTTGGCCCAGCAAAACATTATTACCCTAGATGAATACGAAGAGCATATTGGCAAAGGTGTGGAGGGCATAAAGGACAACACCCACATAAAAGCAGGTTCCGCCACTTTTGTAGGCAACACAGAAACTGCTGACGCACTTACGACTTCTGTACATGTTAGCAGTAATGACACCTATAAAGGCCGCTACGTTTTTCACAATCAATACCGTGATGGGGTTTCTGAAGTATTCCAAGAAATGTCCAAAAAATTTGGATTGGCCATCCTATCAGGAGATAACGAAGGAGAAAAACCACGATTGGAAAAATTGCTGCCCAAGCTTACGCCTCTTTACTTCAACCAAAAACCACAGCACAAACTGGAGTTTATAAAATCCTTGCAAGAACAAGGTAAAAAAGTACTCATGGTAGGCGATGGACTAAATGACGCCGGAGCATTGGCCCAAGCCGAAGTAGGACTTGCCATTTCCGAAAACATTAACGTTTTTTCTCCTGCCAGTGATGGAATTATGGACGCTTCCAAATTTCAACAGTTGAACAAGTATATCATGGCTTCCAAAAAGGCTATGAAAATTATAAAATTATGCTTTCTCTTATCCTTAATGTATAATATTATTGGTCTATACTTTGCCATTACAGGACAACTGGAGCCTGTAATCGCAGCCATTTTAATGCCTTTAAGTTCTATAAGCGTAGTGGCGTTCGCAACGGTAGCTACCAATGTAATAGGAAGAGAATTAAAATAACCTCTAAAGGCTATTCTTACAAAGGAGAAGAAATTGAATGCAACCGGAAAACTTAACTGTTAAAAAACCAATCCGAATGCTATAAAAAGTTAGGTTTGTAAGGTTCAAAAACCAACTCAACTAGACTAAACAATACATGCCTTCTTCAAAGACAGCTTTGCTATACACTCATTTTAAGAAAATTTCACTCCTGCAAATCTCAATAGGTGTTGTTTACCTATGGTTTGGGAGTTTAAAATTCTTTAGTGATGCCAGCCCGGCCGAAGAAATGGCCAAAGACACCATTAGTGTGCTCACGATGGGACTTATCCCTAGGGAAACCTCTATCATTCTTTTGGCAATTTTAGAAGCGGGAATCGGTATTTTCCTGCTTCTGGATATTTATAGAAAGCAAACGGTAATTATAACCCTTGCCCATATGGTCTGCACCTTTACCTCTCTTTTACTTTTAAGTGAGATATCGTTTACTTCTAGCCCTTTTGCCCCTACTCTCCTTGGCCAGTACGTAATCAAAAACTTGATTATTATTGCGGCTTTAATTTCCATTTACCAGAACACCAAAAAAGCCTAAACTTCTGCTATAGGCCTACTTTCATCTAACTCAAAATCTGTTTTCACTTTTTCCTCACAAATAGTAACGCAACACACATAATAACAGACAATTAACTCGCACACAAATAATCTTCAAGGTATTTATCAAAACCTGATATAAGTCATATTTAATGGCGAAACCGTACCGTAGTTTTACACCATAATTCAGGTAGGTATGAGTGTAATTTATGTGTTATTGGCTATCAGCATTCTTGTTGCGGTCCTATTTTTCATAGCATTTATCGTTTCAGTTAGAAGTGGTCAGTATGATGATTCGTACACCCCTTCTGTACGCATGCTTTTTGAAGATGAATTGGTCTTGCCTAAAAAGACCGTCGCTAAAAAAGTAGAGAAAGAGAAAATCCAACTAAATAAACAAGTATAATTATGGAAGTTCAGCAGTTTTATTACGATAACAAAATCGTGAAAAATTTCCTCTATGCAACCATGTTTTGGGGTATTGTAGGTATGTCTGTGGGCTTATTATTGGCCTTTATGTTCATGTTCCCCAATTTAACCGATGGTATTTCATGGTTAAGTTTTGGTCGCTTACGCCCGTTGCATACCAACGCGGTAATTTTTGCATTTGTAGGAAATGCCATTTACGCCGGGGTTTACTACTCCACTCAGCGTTTGCTTAAAGCACGTATGTACAGTGATTTTCTAAGCAAGTTTAATTTCTGGGGTTGGCAACTTATTATTGTTGCGGCGGCCATAACACTCCCTTTGGGGTATACTAGCTCTAAAGAATATGCTGAACTTGAATGGCCTATAGATATTGCCATTGCTTTGGTTTGGGTAGCTTTTGGGGCCAACCTAATTGGTACCATGATCAAAAGAAGGCAACGCCATCTATATGTAGCTATTTGGTTTTACCTGGCTACGTTCGTAACGGTTGCCGTACTTCATATTTTCAATAATATTGAATTGCCCGTAAGTGCCTTAAAAAGCTACTCGGTTTACGCAGGAGTTCAAGATGCATTGGTACAATGGTGGTACGGCCATAATGCGGTAGCTTTTTTCTTGACTACCCCATTCTTGGGCCTTATGTACTATTTTGTTCCAAAAGCGGCCAACAGACCGGTATATTCTTATAGACTTTCTATAGTTCACTTCTGGTCATTAATATTTATCTATATATGGGCAGGTCCGCACCACCTATTATATTCTGCTTTACCGGATTGGGCACAGAACTTAGGGGTTGCATTCTCGATCATGCTTTTGGCTCCTTCTTGGGGTGGTATGATCAACGGACTATTAACCTTGCGTGGGGCTTGGGACAAAGTACGTACCGATCCCGTTCTAAAATTTATGGTGGTTGCCATTACCGGTTATGGTATGGCCACTTTTGAAGGTCCAATGCTTTCGCTTAAAAACGTGAACGCCATTGCCCATTTTAGCGACTGGATTATTGCCCACGTACACGTTGGTGCTTTGGCGTGGAACGGATTCTTGACATTTGGTATGATCTATTGGTTGGTTCCTAAAATGACCAAGAACAAGTTATTTTCTACCGGCTTGGCAAACTTTCACTTTTGGATCGGAACCTTGGGTATCATTTTATATGCATTGCCCATGTATGTTGCCGGGTTCACACAGGCCTTAATGTGGAAAGACTTTAACCCAGATGGCACTTTGGTTTACGGTAACTTCTTAGAAACCGTAGTAGAAATTATGCCTATGTACTGGATGCGTGCTATTGGGGGCAGCCTCTACATTTTTGGAGCAATAATCATGATCTATAACGTTGTGCGCACTATAAAATCCGGTAGCGTTATTGAAGATGAGTTGGCCGAAGCTGCAGCACTTACTCGTGTTTCAAAACATAGAACAGCTGGTGAAACTTTCCATACATGGTTAGAGCGTAAGCCTATTCAATTAACAATTTTAGCAACTGTTGCTATTTTGATTGGCGGCATTATACAGATTGTGCCGACCATATTGGTAAAATCTAACATACCCACGATTACCAGTGTAAAACCCTATACTCCGTTAGAATTAGAAGGTCGTGACCTGTATATTCGAGAAGGTTGTGTTAGCTGTCACTCACAAATGGTTCGTCCTTTTAGAAGTGAGGTAGAGCGTTATGGCGAATATGCAAAGGCAGGTGAATTCGTATATGACCACCCATTCCTTTGGGGTAGTAAACGTACAGGGCCAGACCTATTAAGGGTTGGAGGAAAATACTCCGATAACTGGCACCTGAACCACATGTACGACCCACAAAGCACCTCATCCGGTTCAATAATGCCTGCCTACGCTTGGCTTATTAGAAACGAGCATGACCGAAGCAATATTCAAACTAAAATGGAAGCCATGGTAACCCTTGGCGTACCCTATACCGAAGACGATATTGCAAATGCCGATGCCCTAATGGATGAGCAGGCAGAAAAAATTGAAAAAAACCTGTACACAGACCCTGATTTTGCAAAAAGCTATGAGGCCGATAAAGCTTATGCCGCCGAAAACGGTGAGGAATTCGTAGAAATGAGAGATCGTGAGATTGTAGCTCTAATCGCTTACTTACAACGTTTAGGCACTGATATTAAGGTGAAGGAAACCGGGGAATTATTATCTGATAACAAAAATTAGAAATCATGTTCAAATTTGTAAAAGGTTACATGGAAACTATAGATGGTGTAGCAACCTACCCCATGATATCATTACTCATCTTTTTTGTGTTCTTCACATTGCTGTTCTGGTGGGTAATCACAGCCTCAAAATCATATATAAAGGAAGTTAGCGAATTGCCTTTAGAAGAAGATAACCAACAAAACCTAGACCTATGAAAAATACATCTACATGGTGGATCAAGATACCGCTCATATTCTTTTTAATATTCGGGTTAACGGAGTTTTTCGTTGATTCCGGTGAAATGCCGGCCTTTATAAAATACCCTATGGTACAGGTGTTCCTGGTTTTTATCCTGTTTTTGCTTATCGCAATTGCGGTAATTACCAGAGCCATTGAAAATGTAATGTTCCAAACACTTTCAAAAGAAGGACAAGAACGTTATCTAGCGGCCAAAAATAAAACCTTTGAGTGGAAATGGGGACAAAGAATCTACCAAAAAATGTTGGGCTCCAAGCCTATTGAAAAAGAAGGCGAAATTATACTAGACCACAACTATGACGGTATACGGGAACTAGATAACAACTTACCTCCATGGTGGGTGTATCTTTTCTATGCTTCCATTGTTTTTGCCGTAGTGTACATGGCCCGTTTTCATGTGTTCAATGACTATGATCAGGATCAAGAGTATGAGCAAGAAGTTGCCGCAGCCCAATTGGAAATAGAGGAGTATAAGAAAAATGCAAAAGATCTTGTTGACGCCAATACCGTTGAACTGCTCACAGATGCAGGAGACCTAAAGGCTGGTCAAACTATTTTTGAAAGCAATTGTGTAGCCTGCCATATGATTGATGGTGGCGGTGGTATTGGCCCCAACCTTACAGATCAAAACTGGATTCTTGGCGGAGGCATCAAAAACGTATTCCATACCATATCCGAAGGTGGTCGTGATGGCAAAGGTATGATTGCATGGAAACAAAACTTAAAACCTGCAGAGATTGCACAGGTAGCAAGTTATGTCCTAAGTTTTCAAGGCACCACTCCGGCAAACCCCAAAGCTCCCGAAGGTGATGTTTGGGTAGACCCCAATGCACCCCAACAAGCTGCACCAGAAGTAGAAATAGATTCTGCTTCGGTTTCCGTAAACTGATTAGTGCAGGGTTCATATGCCCTGTTAGCTGATAAAGCGAAAAGAAAATGGCACAAGACCAAGATAATTTTAGAGATTCAATTGGCACCATCAAAGAAGATGGGAAAAGGGCATGGGTATATCCCAAAAAACCTAGTGGCAAATTTTACAAATACCGTAAATATGTTAGCTACGTGCTCCTTGCATTTCTGATTTTATCGCCTTTTATAAAAATAAACGGCAATCAGTTTTTAATGTTCAACGTGTTGGAAAGACGTTTCAACATCTTTGGTTTTCCTTTTTATCCGCAAGATTTTCACCTTTTCGTTATCTCTATGATCATTGGGGTGGTTTTCATTGCCTTATTTACCGTTGCTTTTGGTCGTATTTTCTGCGGATGGATGTGTCCACAAACCATTTTTATGGAAATGGTTTTCCGTAGGATAGAATATTGGATAGATGGTGATCGCGGTGCCCAAATGCGATTGGATAGACAAGAATGGAATGCCGATAAAATTCGGAAACGGGCATTAAAATGGTTCATTTTCTTTGTCATATCATTTATAATAGCCAATGTGTTTCTTGCCTATTTAATCGGTAGCGACAGATTGATACAATACATTACGGATGGACCAGGGCAGCATATAAGCACCATGGTTTCGCTACTGATTTTTACTGCGGTATTTTATTTTGTCTTTGCTTGGTTCAGGGAACAGGTGTGTATTATTGCGTGTCCTTATGGCCGCATGCAAGGGGTACTTTTAGATAACAAGTCTATTGTGGTTGCTTATGACCATAAACGTGGAGAGGCCGAAAACGGTAGGAAAAAATGGCGTAAGAACGAAAATCGTGAAGAGCTAGGTCATGGTGACTGTATAGACTGCTTTCAATGTGTAAATGTTTGCCCAACCGGGATTGACATTAGAAACGGAACACAGTTGGAGTGTGTTAATTGCACTGCTTGTATAGATGAGTGCGATACCATTATGGAAAAAGTAAACCTTCCAAAAGGTTTGATCCGTTATGCCAGCGAAGACGAAATAACCAAAAAAGAAAAGTTCAAGTTTACGCCTCGCCTAAAGGGGTATACGGCGGTATTGGTCATATTAACCGGAGTACTAATTGGTATGATGTTCTTAAGAAATGACCTTGAAGCCAATATTCTAAGATTACCGGGACAGCTTTACGAACATAAAGAAGGTAATATTATCAGTAACGTGTACACCTATAAATTATTGAATAAAACCACCAAGGCGGTTGAAGATGTTCACTTTAAATTGATATCTCCAAAAGGGGAAATTAAACTGGTGCGCCACGAAAATTTTGATGTACAGCCAGAAGCTTTGGCAGAAGGTACCTTGTTCATAGAAATTAATGCATCCGCTTTAAGCGGAGACAAGAACAACCTAAAAATTGGGGTGTACAGTAAAGACAAATTAATAGAAACTACCACGGCCCGCTTTTTGGCGCCACGTAGTTACAAATAGAACCTAAATAAAAAATCATGAAAATTAATTGGGGTACGGGTATTGTCATAGCTATCATCGCATTTATCAGTTTTATCATGTTTTTTGTGGTCAAGATGACTACCAGCCATGATGCCAATCATGATTTGGTAACCGAAGAGTATTATAAAGCGGAACTTGGTTATCAAAAAGAAATAGACGCGGAGCAAAATGCCATTGACTCCCATGAACAAATTCAATTGGAAAAAACCGCCGACGGATTGTTGGTGATTTTTCCCAAAACATATTCAAACACTACGGTATCCGGTATTGTATCCCTTTACAGACCGTCCAATAAGCACTTGGATTTTGACTTACCCATTAGTCTGTCCAATTCACATTTGCTCATACCTGACAAACGCTTGTTGGATGGTCGTTGGGATATAAAAGTTACTTGGAAACACCAAGGAAAGGATTTTCAATACAAAGAAAGCATAACCTTTTAAGAAGCATATGATCCTATCTGCACTCATATTAGGACTTATGGGAAGTTTGCACTGCGTAGGCATGTGCGGGCCCATTGCCTTTATGCTTCCGGTAGATAGAACCAACAACTTCAAAAAACTCGGCCAGATCTTTATTTATCATTTTGGTAGGCTTATGGCCTATGCCATCATAGGACTTGTTTTTGGCCTTGTTGGAAAAGGCCTGTCCATCTTTGGCGCCCAACAGAAACTCTCTATTGCCGTAGGTGTTTTAATGATTTTGCTTGTATTGATTCCCTATAAAACATTCAATAAATACAATTTATCCAAACCCATTTACAAAGTCATATCAAAGGTTAAGAACCAACTTGGAAAAGAACTGAAGAAAAAATCGGCAGATACCTTTTTGACTATTGGATTCTTAAACGGATTTTTACCTTGTGGTCTGGTCTATATGGCACTTTTTGGAGCAATTGCCATGGGCAACACTTTACAAGGTGGTCTTTACATGATGTTATTTGGACTAGGAACTATTCCTCTTATGACAACGGTAATCTATTTTAGTGGTTTACTAAAAGGAAGCGTACGCCAAAAAGTACAAAAAGCTATTCCCGTTTTTGTAGTGGTCATAGGTTTACTTTTTATCCTTAGAGGTCTTGGACTGGGTATTCCATACGTATCCCCTGCTCCTGTAACTCAATTAGCTTCAAGTGCTATAGAATGCCATAATTAAGGGCCTCGGCCATAAAACCATTCTCTTATGAAACCGCTACCCAACGAAATTATACTTCGCCCAAGGTTTCAATTGGATGTGTCCGAAACCAAAGAGTTGGTACTCCAAAAATTTGAGACCGCCGCATACCCTCCTTTTCTAGTTAAAAGGCTTGACGAACATGTTTTTATCAAATTTGATTTTAAAAACAATCATTTTTGGTCGCCTCAACTCCATTTACAGATAGATGAATTAGATGAAACCAATTGTCGTATCTACGGTGTTTTTGGCCCAAACCCAACCTTATGGACCTTCTTTATGTTCGTACATTTTATAATAGCCTGTTTATTCATCATTTTGGGAATTTGGGCCTATTCAAGCTCTTCCTTAGACAAACCTTATCATTTACAGTTAGGGCTAATGATAACATTGATAGTGCTATGGTTCGCTCTATATTTTTTCGGAAGGGGCGGCAAACAAAAAGGAAAACCCCAAATGAAAGAATTATATGCCTTTATGACGAAAGTTCTTACGTGATAAATTTTTGAGATTTTAAGGCCTTCCTTATATTTGAAAGTTAACAACAACCTAACAATCAATCAAATGAAACGTATTTTAATGCTAACCCTTACCGTAGGGTTATTATACTCCGGCGTAGCATTCGCCCAAAAAAATCAAGAAGAACCAAGAGGAACGGAAAACATAGCCTATAAGTGGGGCAAAATGGCATTGGATGCAACAGCTTCGGACACCGAAAAATTTAAACCTAGGCCCACCATAACCTCCCGTTACCTAGGTCTCATTTTCGTTTCTATTTTTGACGCATGGTCTAGATATGACAAAAACGCTATACCTGTTTATCTGAAAGGCGTAGACCGTAGGCCCGCAGATGAGCAAAATCTAAAAAACAAAGAGATTGCCATTAGCTATGCCGCTTTTGGAGCCATGAAGGAATACTATTATTCAGATACGGAAATGTTCCGGAAATTTATGGTTGACTTAGGGCTTGACCCAGATAATACTTCAATGGACCCAAACACTCCCGAAGGGGTTGGGAATTTGGCCGCAAAGGCCACTATTGAAGCTAGAAAAAATGATGGTAGTAATCAATATGGAGAGGTTACAGGCTCTAACGGAGAACCCTATTTTGATTATACCAATTACAATCCCGTGAACACCGCAGATGAAAATACGGATATTAACCGTTGGCAACCCAAGTATTTCTCCGATGGAAAAGGAGGGCAATATGCCCCAGGTTGCCTTACCCCTTACTGGCAAAAGGTAACCCCAATTACCTTAACTTCAGCGGATCAATTTAGACCGGGGCCTCCCCCAATGGTTGGCTCCGAACAATTAAAGAAAGAAGTTAAGGAAATTGTAGACCTACAAGCCAATCTTTCGGATGAAGAAATTGCGTTGGTTGAATTTATGAGAGACGGACCGCAGTCCGTTCAGCAGGCCGGTCATTGGCTTAAGTTTGCCCAAGACGTTTCTCGTCGTGACAACCATACTTTAGATCAAGATGTAAAAATGTATTTCCTAACGGAAATTACGGCTATGGACGCTTTTATAGCTTCGTGGGATTCAAAAATGTTCTATGATTACGCCAGACCGTATGCCTTAGTTCATGAGTATTACAAGGACCAAACCATTAAAGCTTGGGGTGGACCCGGTAAGGGAATAGTTGAAATGAAAGGACAGGAATGGAGACCTTACTCGCCAGATATTTTTCTATGCCCACCTTTCCCTAGTTACACTTCGGGACATAGTACTATTAGTGGTGGTTGTGCCGAGGCACTTCGCCTTTTTACAGGCGATGAACATTTTGGGGAATCCGTAGAACTTATTCCTGGTTCCCTAACCGAACTGGATTCAGTTCATTTTGGAAAACCGGTTACCATACACTTTCCAACATTTACCGAAACCGCAAACATGGCGGGTATCTCACGCGTAATGGGCGGGTATCATATTCAAGCCGATAATATAGCTGGTCTACAGCTAGGACGGGATGTAGCTTCTCAAGCATGGAAGTTTTACAACAAGCATTTAGGCAAATAAGTAAAATAATTTGTACGATAAGCAAAAATGGGAATCCTAAAGGGTTCCCTTTTTTTTAATGGCACTAGCCAAAATATGATATTGTTCATGTTTTAAAGAGCCTCTAGTATAGATATTTGCATGACAAAATAGATTGTTATGAAAATTGTTTCTAAAGCCGAGGCCGCAGCATCCGTAAAATCCGGAGACCGTGTATTTTTTCAAGGTGCCGCAATGACCCCTAATGTTCTTATAGACGCCTTATGCGATAGGTATGAAGAGTTGAAAGATGTAGAAATTATATCTATTCATACCGAAGGCGATGCCAAATATTCCCGAGCACCTTATAACAAAAGCTTTAGAATGAATAGCTGTTTTGTGGGCAGTAATATTAGGAACATGGTCAATAGTAACTTGGGGGATTATATCCCTATTTTCTTAAGTGAAATCCATCTATTGTTCAGACAAGGCATCTTACCTATAGATGTAGCTGTGGTACAAGTTTCTCCTCCTGACAAACATGGATATTGCTCACTTGGTGTTTCGGTAGATGTTACACTGCCGGCAATTCAAATGGCGAAAAAAGTAATCGCACAGATTAACCCTTCCGTACCCAGAACCCATGGGGATGGCATCATTCACATTAATAATATTGACTGTGCCATTGAGGTAGATCGCCCTATACATGTACATGATATCCTATCCATATCTCCCGTTGAAGCCCGGATAGGCAAAAACGTAGCCGAACTGATAGAAGATGGTGCCACCTTACAAATGGGTATTGGAAGCATACCTAACGCAGTATTGAACAATTTAGGCAACCATAAACGGCTAGGTATCCATACCGAAATGTTCTCAGACGGGATACTGCCTTTAATAGAACAGGGAGTAGTAACAGGGGAGGACAAACAGATAAAAACCGGAAAAATTGTTACCTGCTTTGCCGTAGGGTCACAGAAATTATATGATTTTGTTGACGACAATCCTTCGGTACACTTTAAGGAAGCTGCCTATACCAATGACACCTCCATTATAAGAAAAAATCCAAAAGTAACTGCAATTAATAGTGCTATTGAAATAGACCTTACAGGTCAAATTTGCGCCGATACCATTGGCAGCAGACAGTATTCCGGTGTGGGAGGGCAAATGGACTTTATCCGTGGTGCATCACTTTCAAAAGGAGGAAAACCAATTTTTGCCATGCCATCGCTTACTGCAAAAGGTATCTCTAAAATAACCCCCTTCTTAAAACAAGGAGCCGGGGTAACTACAACAAGAGCACATGTTCATTATGTGGTAACAGAGTATGGCGTAGCGCATCTTTTTGGAAAAAACCTAAAAGAAAGAGCCAAAGCTTTAATTGCCATAGCCCATCCTGACTTTAGACAAGAACTTGAGCAGGCCACTTACGAACGCTTTAAGAACTAAGCCTAATAGTGTATTTTTGGTGTAATGGAAAAAAAGGAAATTAAAAGCAGAGACGATGTACAGCTACTTGTTGAAACCTTCTATGGAAAAATACGGGAAGATGAAACCCTTGGTCCTATTTTTAATGGAATCATTTCTGATTGGGAAGCGCACCTAAAGCTTTTGACCGACTTCTGGGAAACCCAACTTTTTCTGCAGCGCAAATACAATGGCAACCCCGTTACCGCCCATCAAGAAGTAGATGATAAAACTCATGGTACAATAACTTCCGAACACTTCGGTATTTGGTTGAATCATTGGTTTGCCACCTTAGATGAGCTTTTTGAAGGAGAAAGAGCTTGGATTGCCAAAAACAGAGCTCAAAAAATGAGCACCATGCTCTTCATGCAGATGTATCAGCACCGGCAGACAAAACCAAATGCTTAAGTGGTTGCGTTTCTATATTTACCTACTATATCGGAAATATGAATACAATACACTACAGGTGCTTCCTTGGATTCAATTTTACTTGAAAAATCGCCAATAAAATCCACCTTAGTTTTTTCATTTCTATTTAGAAGCTCGTGCACACCATTGGCAAAGGTGTGAAGGTATTTTTTGGCCGTAGGTCCTTTTAATTCTTCAAACGTACCATTAACCTTTACGGAACGCCAATTATGAAAGGCCTCAATATCATCAACTTGTAATGCCACTTGAGAATAGTTACGCATAGATTCAATTTTATGGCCCTCCCCTGAGTAACTTATCAAACATTTATTTTCCCTATCATAAAAATAGGTAACTGGAACAATATGCGGACTCCTGCCTGCCACATAGGCCAAATGACCTATACAATGATCACTTAAAAATTGCATGCAATCATCCTGTTTCATTTCACTAACTAATTTTGCCATAACTGTTTTGTTTTGATTGCCATAACTGTTTCTTACTAGTAAATATAACAAGTTTGCAAATGGAATGCTATGATAATTATCAGTTTACGGAAAGTAATCCGTTTTAATAGTTCTTTTATATAAAACCACATACGCCTAGAATGCTCATTTTGGCAATATCCATGATTTGCAGTAGCGATAACAATTGTCTAAATTACACTTCCAAACCACCTAATCAGTAATCGTCCTCAAAACATGAAACAAAATTCCTCACGAAGATATTTTCTCAAAAAAGCCGCTTTAGGTTCTGCTGCAGTAACCTCTGCCCCATTTATTTTATCGGCATCTAAAGATGAAAGCTTCCTAATGCAACGTGCATATGAAACCAGTGTATTCACGTCTAACGACCAAATAAACCTTGCCCTAATCGGAACCGGTATCCAAGGCATTTTTGATACTCAGGCGGCACTTACCGTTTCCGGTGTAAAACTGGTTGCCGCATGCGACCTCTACACCAGCAGGCTGGAAAGGGCCAAAGAATTATGGGGCGAAGCAATTTTTACGACCCGGGATTATAGAGAAATTTTAAATAGAAAAGATATTGATGCCGTTATCATCGCCACCCCTGACCATTGGCACCAGAAAATAGTGATAGATGCCCTACAGGCCGGTAAACACGTTTATTGCGAAAAGCCTATGGTTCAGCAGTGGGAAGAAGGCCAAGCTATTATTTCTGCCCAAAAAGCATCCGGGAAAATATGTCAAGTAGGTAGCCAAGGAATGTCGTCCTTAGGAAATGAAAAAGCCAAGCAATTGTACAAGGAAGGTGCCATTGGCGATATTGTAATGTTGGACTTCTACAATGACCGTTATTCAGCGGAAGGTGCTTGGCAGTACCCTATTCCACCAAATGTCAGCAAAAAGAATGTTGATTTTGACACATTTCTTGGGAAAGCCCCCAAAGTTCCTTTTGAGCCCAAACGATTCTTTAGATGGAGAAATTACAGAGATTATGGAACCGGTGTTGCAGGTGACCTCTTTGTTCATGCCTTTTCCACTTTGAACCACGTAATTGATTCCCACGGTCCTAACCGAGCCATGGCTACAGGAGGATTGCGATACTGGAAAGACGGCAGGGATGTGCCTGATGTCAGCATTACGCTTTACGACTATCCAAAAACTGAAACCCATTCCGCTTTCAACGCTGCGTTTCGTATCAACTTCATTGCCGGAAGCGGCGGTGGTAGCGGTTTTAAACTGATCGGCACCGAAGGAGAAATGGAAATCGGCCAAAATTCCGTTTCCCTAAAACGCTCTAAACTTAGTCTGGTTCCCGGTGGTTACTCTCTTATTTCTTTTCCCGAAGCTATGCAAGAACAAATCAAAAACGGATATGCCCAGCAAAATCTGGAGACCAGAGCCTCCGCTTTAGAAACCGGAACTACCAAATGGCAAGCACCAAAAGATTACAAAGGTGGTCATCACGACCATTTCTATAATTTCTTTACCGCCATAAGAGAAAACGGAAAAGTCATCCAAGACCCAACGTTTGGATTACGGGCCGCCGGAGCAGCGTTACTGGCCAACGAAAGTTATTACAAAAAGGAGCCTGTACAATGGAACCCTACAGAAATGAAGTTAAAATAGGCTACAATAAAAAGGGCGGCCCGTATAAAACGTACCGCCCATAGTTGCGTAGTTTAAGTGCATCTATATTTTAAAGGTCACCACCGGAATATTAGAGTGGTTTACAACATCTTCGCCAATACTTCCCATAAAGAAATGGGCCAAGCCTTTACGGCCATGGGTAGAAATACCAATGGCATCGGCACTATTATTTTTACTGTAGTTTAGAACACCGCGCTCTACACTATAATCATTATATATTTCAACTTGCAACGCTTGGTTTACCTTACCAATAAAGTTATTTATACGCGTATAAATATCATTGGAACTCATAAAATTATCGCCTGGCGTATTAATATACACTAAATCCAATTCTGCGTTAAGCATAGTTGCAAAAGCTTTTGCCTTTTCAAAACCTGCAATACTTTCCTCCTTAAAGTCGGATGCGAAGACAAAACGGTTAATAGTAAAATCCGTAATCTCATTTTTGATAACCAATACGGGAATATCAGCATTTCGCACGACTTTTTCAGCATTGGAACCAATAAAAATTTCTTCTAGACCATCCGTGCCGTGAGAACCCATAACAATGAGTTCTGCATTATGATCGGCAGCAATTTCATTCACCTCACTAAACACTTTGTAATGTTTAATTATGGGGGTAACCTTTAAGCCTTTTAAATAAGGTTTATTAAGAAATTCGCTAAATCTTTTCTCGGCCAATTTTATTAGAAAAACAGTTTGCTCAGGGTGAAATCCCTCCGTAGAAGTTATCATGGCCTGGTTAAGTTCCAACATATGCAGTGCCAAAATTTCGGAGCCGTGTTTCTTGGCTAATGATACCGCCACTTTTAGGGCATATTCTGACTGTTGGGAGAAATCTAAGGGTACAATTATTTTTTTCATGGTATATCTATTTTTAACGATTAGGGCAACTTTAAACGGTCATAGAAAATAATCTTCTTTGGGGCTCTTTTTTATGTAACAGCACATCAAACGCCATACATATATTCCTGATGAAAGGGCGTCCTTTTTCGGTTACCTCTATACCTGAGCAACCTATATTTACCAATTTATCCTCTTCCATAACACGCAGCCTTTCCACCACCTCATCTATTCTTTCAAAACGTTGACTGAACAAACCCCATGAGGTTTTAAAACCGCACATTAAATTTAGGATATGCTTCCTAATTACGCGATCTTCATCCGTTAAGATATGACCTCTATAAACTGGAATAACTCCATTTTCAACCAAATGTTGGTATTCTTCAATACCTTTTACGTTCTGGGCAAAACCGTACCAACTATCACTAATGCTCGAAGCTCCCAAACCAATCATGGCTTGGGTCTTAGATGCGGTATACCCCATAAAATTTCTGTGTAAACTACCGGATTCCATGGATTTGTAAAGTGAATCTGTTGAAAGAGCAAAGTGGTCCATACCAATTTCATGATAACCGACTTCTGCTAACAGGGCCTTACCGGTCTCGTACTGTTGGCGTTTCTCTTCGGCCGTTGGCAAATCGGCATCCTTGTAACCTCTTTGGCCATTTCCTTTTAACCAAGGCACATGCGCGTAGCTATAAAAAGCCAAACGGTCTGGTCGTAATTCTTTTGTGCGCAAAATAGTTTCCTTTACATGTTCCTCTTTTTGAAAGGGAAGGCCAAAAATAATGTCGTGGCCCACAGAGGTGTAGCCAATCTGCCTGGCCCATTGCGTAACATTTTTTACGTTGGCAAACGGTTGTATACGGTGTATAGCTTGCTGTACTTTTATATTGTAATCCTGAACGCCAAAACTTACGCGCCTAAAACCAACATCATATAGCGCCTGTAAATGTTCTTTGGTAGTATTATTAGGGTGACCCTCAAAACTAAACTCATAGCCCTGGGCTTTTTTGGCTAGGCTAAAAATACCTTTGATCAGGTTTTTTAGGTGCTCAGGAGAGAAAAAAGTAGGTGTACCACCTCCCAAATGCAGTTCTTTTATAATTGGGCGTTCCGAGAATAAGTCACAATACAGTTTCCATTCCTTTAATACGGACCGGATGTACGGTTCCTCTACCTCATGCCTTTGTGTAATACGCTTGTGGCAGCCACAAAACGTGCACATGCTTTCGCAAAACGGTAAATGTATATATAAACTTATGCCTTCTTCTGTATTGCTTTCTTCAAAACTTTGGATTAAACTGGATTTCCATTTCTTAACCGAAAAATTATCCATATTCCAGTATGGAACAGTGGGGTAACTGGTATATCTAGGTCCGGCAACGTTATACTTCTGAACTAAACTGCACATAAATTATATCTTGTTTGCTACAAACTTAGTCCAGTTACAATACTTAAAATATGATATTTATCAGGTGCCGAGATTATAGCTCCTCACAGGCAAAACCTTGCTCTTGTAACAGTGAGGCTACCTTAGAGGAATGCTGACAGGTTTCGACCCGGAGGATATTGTCACAATCCTCCAAGTCAAAATTCCATCTACCTTCGGGTTCTACCATACGATTTAAAAAGGGCTTTAAATGCCTTATTTCCTTTCGTTTTCCTACAGTTGTTTTAAAAACTAGAACAGTCATACCCAAGATTTAAGCTTCCGACCTATCATAAAACATGGGCGGCTCAATACCCAAGGCCCGTAAATACACATACCCCTGACCTCTGTGGTGTATTTCATTATCTATAAAATATTGAATAGATGATATGATAGTACCTTCATACTCCCCAAACAATTTAATGGTCTCCTGAAATTTTTCAATTCCTATCTTAGACCAGTTGGCATTGATTTCTTCTGTAGTTTTATCCCAAAGCTCCAACACCTTGCTTTTACTGTTTCCGTGAGCTACCTCTTCCGTAAAAGGCACCGCCGTACCTGTAACTATTTCCTGAATACCCGGCCCCGCAATGCTTAACAATTCATCAACCATTTTTGAAAACGGGCGCATACCGCCAATGGAGAAATCAAAATAATCTTTCTCTGGAAAAGCTTCAATTACCTTTCTGGTCAAAGTTCTATGCCCTTGCCAATGGGCCAATAGTTCGGCAGGAAGAATTACTTGTGCTACTTGTTCGTTAGGAGAAATTGCTGTGTTCATAATTTACATTTTTAAGGTTCGTATTGTATTACAAGAACAAATGTAAAAGGGGGCAGTGACAGCAGTTTGTCAGTAGTAAAATTGAAATGCTATATTTTTTTAAATCGATTAAAACCCACTTCATATTTTAAGCTGATTTAAAGTCGATTACACCAACCCTATTGTATCAGCTTGGCGAAATTATAACTGGCATTTACCAAATTTGAATAACTGGAAGCCATAGCCTGGGGTAAAGTAGAAATTCCCCTTACGATTGAAT
Source organism: Zobellia sp. B3R18 (assembly GCF_018860715.1). Classification (NCBI taxonomy): domain Bacteria; kingdom Pseudomonadati; phylum Bacteroidota; class Flavobacteriia; order Flavobacteriales; family Flavobacteriaceae; genus Zobellia; species Zobellia sp. B3R18. The sequence goes on from NZ_JAHKQG010000011.1 coordinate 489,857, forward strand.
TTACATAGGCCAAACCAAACTTTTCTTGCTGTTCTATGGATATAGAAACCGAACCACACAGCGCAGCAACCGAAATGTTATTTTTCTGGGCAGAATTGACCACTCCATTAATAGTTTTACCGGATAAGGTCTGTTCATCTAGTTGGCCTTCACCCGAAATAATCCAATCGGCATCTGCAATTGCGTCATCAAAATGAGCCAGTTCCTTTACCAAATCTATACCGGAGGTCAGCTCTCCCCTTAGAAAAAGGATAGCCCCACCCCCAATTCCACCAGCGGCACCTGAACCTTTTATTTTTTGAAGATTTATATCGTAGGTGTCCAACGCTACTTTGGCAAAACTCTTTAAGCCTTTATCTAGAATTTCAATTTCCTCTGCGGAAGCTCCTTTTTGCGTCCCGTATATTTTTGCCGCACCATTTTCACCATAAAATGGATTGGAAACATCGCAAGCAATTTTGAATTTGGCATTGGCCAACAACGGATGCACCTGTGAAGCATCAATACTCTTTACTCTATTTAGACTACTTCCTATAGGCTCTAACTCCTTACTGAAGTCACCTAAAAAACGATATCCCAAGGCATTGGCCATACCCATACCGCCATCGTTCGTGGCGCTTCCACCTATTCCCAAAATAATTTCTTTTGCTCCCCTTTCTAGCGCGTCCGCAATAAGCTCCCCTGTTCCAAAAGTAGTGGTATACATACAATTTCTATCCGCATCCTCTAATAATTTTAGTCCGGATGCTTCCGCCATTTCTATATACGCAATATGAGTTTCAGCCGCATATAAATATGAGGCGTTTATAGGCCTGAATAAGGGGTCGTTTACCGTTATGGCAACCTTCTCCCCCTGTATATAATGTTTAACCACATCAATAGTGCCGTCCCCACCATCGGCCAAAGGCATTTTTAAGATTTCGGCATCATTAAACACCTTCTTTAAACCCTCCTCTACAGCGTCACAAAATTCAAATCCATTAAGGGAACCTTTAAATTTATCTGGGGCTATTATAAACTTCATAAATGTGATTTTAGTTCAAAATACTAGGCAACGAAATACTGAACATTACTATAGCCGCAAAATAGGCTAACAAAATAGCCACCTCTTTCTTCCCGGAATAGTAAACCACCTCCAAGCCTTCATTAACTTCCCTCTTAACCGTATAACTGACCGCAAGAGCTACCAAAACAGTAACCAAACATCCTAGGGCGTTCCACCAGAACCAGAAGATTTGGGGCACATATAACCAAAGATAGATATTAAACAACACCCCAACCACAATTCCAATATTAGCTCCAAGGGCATGTGTTCTCTTGGTAAGAATTGCCAGAATAAATGCCGCCAATATAGGTCCGTAAAAAACGGAACTTATTTTATTAATGACCTCTATGACCGTACCTTCTATATTTCCCGCAAAAAAGGCAAAAAACAGACATACAAGTCCCCAAAAGATAGATAACAGCTTTGAGTAGGTCATATATTTTTTGTCAGCCATATTGGGGTTAAACCGTTTCACAAAATCCTCCATAGTAACTGCGGAAAGGGAATTTACGGTAGAACTTAGAGTAGACATAGCCGCAGACATAATGGCAACGATAAGTATACCTATAACACCATTTGGCAAATATTTTATAATGAAAACAGGCACCATTAAATCTGCCTTTTTTCCTTCCAAGGACGAAATATTGGCTTGATAAACCAGATCCATCTGTTCCTGAAAACTTGCATCCTGAACCAAGAGAGTACCCAATACAAGTCCCATAATACAATAAGTTAACGTAAAGGGAAACCTGAGCAGGCCATTGGCCATCATTAACTTTTTAAGATTGGACATGCTGCTTGAAGACAACAACCGTTGTGACTGGGTCTGATCAGTTCCATAGTAGGAAGCATATAGAAAAAAGCCCCCAATTACCATGGGCCAAAAACCAAATTCGTCATTACCCTCTGCATTTGAAAAACCCCATTTGCTAAAATCAATAGCCGTAACACGGTCCCTATCCACATGGGTCAAAAAATTATCCATGCCGCCCAACTCACTAAACCCGTAGAAAAGACAAATAATAATACCAATGAAAAGAATACTCATTTGGATAACATCTCCCCAAATAACCGCTTTCATTCCCCCTTGGTAGGAGTAAACCATGGTAATCAAACCTATGATCAAAATGGATATCCAAAAATCCAACTGTATGGTTGCTTGTAGAATCAATGCCATGGTATAGACCATTACACCTGTTGCTACCGACCTACTTATTTGAAAGACAAAACTGATAAGCAAACGAGATGAAGCATCAAAACGTTTTTCCAAATATTCATAAACACTTACAATTCCAGATTTATATAAAGTTGGCAGTACTGCAATCAGTAAAAAAGCCATTGCCAGAGGAACTCCTAATTCATAGGCCAGCCATTGCATACCTCCACCATCTTTTAGCCCAACAAAGGCCGGTGCAGATATAAAACTGATAGCCGAAAGTTGTGTAGCCATAGCCGAAAGGCTTAAGGGCAACCAGGATGTTTTTCTCCCCCCTAGGAAATAATCGCCCCCGGAATTATTTTCCTTGAACAAAAAGCCCAGCCCCAAAAAGGCTACTAGGTAAAGAACGATTATGATATAGTCTAAATAATTCATGAGTACAAATACTTTTGGTTTGGTGTCCTATTCTTTATTCTGTTCAACACTCAGAATATGATAAACATTTGCCATACAATTATTTTAGAATTCTAAAAATACAGCAGAAATATCTTACATTTTAATATAATTGACTCTCCATGGCGGAAATTGTATTCAACTAACAATTTACCGCCATTTTGAGTCTCATGAGAACAAGAGACGCTCAACAACTAGCAACCAGTCTACGATAACCGCCCAGGTTATACGCATACATAGACTTGCCTCCTATCCTCAATCTACATTACAACAGAGTACTTTTAACTCTTTAACAAGTCTATTACCAGAGCTGCACTCCACGAGAAGTTATCACCACCATATCCTTTTCTTTTTTCCTCTCTTGTATCTTTTCTACAATCGAAATATTCAAAAAAGCCGTCTCTCTCAATAAGTTCTATGGAATCTTGCTTAACGCGATCTGCAATATCATTGTAACCATAATCCTTTAATCCGCGGTACAACATCCAATTCATATTGATCCACACAGGTCCTCTCCAGTATTTTCTTGGATTAAAACGATCATCAGTAGGATCAAAGGATGCACAAAGGTATTTGTCATCTCCACCAAAGCGATCCATCATGGTATGTACTAATTCCTCAGCTCTTTCTTTACTGGGAATTACAGCGAACAATGGAGAAAAGGAAGATGAGGAGACGTGCCTGATCGGCTTTTCATTCCTTAAATCAAAATGAACATAAGCGCCCAATTCCGTATTCCATAGTTTTTTATTAAAAGATGCAATACTCTTTTCCTGGTTTTTACGCAGGTAGGCTATTTTATCTTCATTACCTCCTATCATTTCATAAAGCTCTATTAAAGCCTGATTTGATTTAATGAGCATGGCATTGAACAGTGGATCTTGCACCAAAAAAGGGGAAAGTTCGGCTATTTTAGTATCATCATAGTTGTTCTCTTTTGCAATATCAATGATGTATAAATAATGGTCGTACTCTCTCTTGGATGGTCTTTCCGAAGCATCAACATGAGTGGTATCCTTTCGTTCAAAAGTATATTCCGGCGGATTCATCGTATCCCAAATATCGTCCCATACCGGAGAGTTGTCCGTTCCGGATTCCCAATTATGATAAATGTAAACCAAACCTTCATTTTGAGGGTCTCGGTTTTCATAGAAATATACATGGTTGTCATATACCTTATCTATCTGCCCTTTTATAAAATTGAGCATATCTTCCTTATCCTCTACAATGTTGAGCATATCCTGTAGAATAAACCCTGTAACCGGAGGTTGGGTCATTCCAGTAGATTTATATTGCTTTGAAGAAAGAGGATGCAGATCCGATCTATGAAAATCATGCCCCGGAAAATAAGAATCATCATCTGTATGAAAAACAATGTGCGGTATAAAGCCATTATCCCACTGTGCATTCAACAAAGTCTCTATTTCCGTTTTTGCGTGATGGGTATTGTAATGGGCAAGGCCAACCGCAATAAAACCACTATCCCATTTCCATTGGAACGGATAGAGTCCCTTACTGGGGATAGTAAAACCTCCTTCTTGAAAATTGGCATCTAAAACGCTAATTGCCCTATTGATTATATTTTCTTTCATAACATGCGTAAGAATAAAACACATTGGCAGCAAGCCACCACCAATGTGCCTTTGAATTAAAAACTACTTAACTAAATCTTAAATTGATTTTTAGAAGTTGAAAGTGGCCGTCAAGAAGAACCTTCTTGGAAGTATGGGACGACCTACAAAAAACTCTGTTTCGCTCTGGCCAGCGGCACCTGCCCTCGGGTTACCTTCCGTAATACCATCACTATCAAACAAGTTGAAGATGGAAAAACCTAAACGCACGGATTGGTTTTCTTCCGGTTTACCAAAAGTGTAACCTGCACCCAATCTACCAATTGGAATAGCATCTAGTTCTATGTCATTAACATCAGAAGCATATTTACTGCCCGTGTAATTCACACCAAAGTTGGCATCAAATTTATTGTTGTCATAATAAGCTCCCAAAGACCCTAAAAAGTTAGGTTGTCTTGCTAATTTATTTCCTACGTTGGCTTCTGTAGAGGTGCCGTTCACCAAATCAAAGTCTGTGTTTTTAGTAATTTCATGACCTTGGTAGGTTACTGTTCCCCTTAGGTTAAAATTACTCGCCACTTCATAATCACCTGTTGCCTCCAAACCAATGGTTCTAGTATCTTGCTCAGAACGGGTTTCATCAATTAACTGTCCGCCAACAATAGCTTGCTGTATTTTAACCCTGTCCTTTAAAGCCACATAGTAAGCGGCAACCGATCCGGAGAACTTAGGCGTACCAAACTTGGCACCGGCCTCAAACTGAATAATATTTTCTGGGTCGTACGGATTTTCAGAAATACCCGCTACTGGTGCAAAACCCCTTATTTGAGGGAAGAAATACCCTTTTGAGAAGTTAGCATAAAGGTTGGTTGCATCGCTCAACTCATAAAGACCGGCAAAAGAAACCGCCCAACCTGAAGCTTTAATAGAAGACCTAATGAAGCTTCCATCTGCAGTTTGCACATCGCTCAATGCTGTAGTCAACTCGGGGTTGTCATAAACCGTTGCACTTGTTATTCCGCCCTTGGCGTTCTCACCATCTGTATGCTCATATCTGAAGCCTACATCAAAACGCCATCTATCAAAAATCATCTCATCGGTTAGATAAAAAGCCATTCTATTCTGGGATAGGAAGTTATTTGAGGTCTGACCGATACGGTTGTACAAACCGCCTTCCGAATAAACTACATTATCTCCGGTTCCATCCGTATAGTTCAAGTTTACCAATCTAGGGGCATTGTTGAACTCGGACAAAACACGATACTGGTAATTTACATCCTCTGCCTCTGTACGTGCTATAAAAGTACCTAAGGTTATGTTGTGGCTGCCGCCGTTCATGGTTTCAATGGATTTTGTCAACGAAGCCTCTCCGGAATAATCCGTCATTGGTCGTAAACGGTCTACGTGAAGGTTGTCTATTACCAAATCTGAACCGTTTATTTGTGAATTAGGGTTTCCTCCTTGGTACTGTGCGGTGTACCCTAGATTGCCAGGAGCAATGCTTGCCACGTAGTTATCCAACGTAATAGGATTACCATTATCTCCGTTTCCACCAACATAAAGGGCAAAATTATGTTTGTAGTTTGCGTATTTTACTTTAGACTTAAATCTTAGGTCATCTTCCAATCTGTAGTCAAAATCTGCCAAAAGGTAACCACCTGTGGTAGAAACACCATCGGCAATAGGGCTATTGTAAGTCCCTCCTGGGGTAAGGAAAGAAGTATTGGCCAGTTCACCGGTTAATAACTGTTCTACTGGTTCACCGTCATTTCCGGCCAAACGCTCTCTACTTCCACCGGACAAAGGTAACGGAAGGTAGAACTGGGCCTTATCGTTAATAAACTGACCATGTACGGTAAACGAACCTTTATCAAATTTCTTCTTAATATTGGCTCTGAACTGCACCCCTTTTGTAGGCAACCCTGTATCTATGGGTCCACGATCATGTCTTACAAATCCGGTAAAAGCATAGTAGGTATTGGAATCTTCTCCACCCAATTGGCCACCGCTGTAGAAGTCGGTTTTTAACCGTCCCATATTGGCAACTTCTAGGTTTATAATATTACCAGGATTGGTATCTCCCGTTTTACTTGTATAGTTAATGATACCGGCCACAGAACCTGCACCATATAAGATGGCAGAACCACCACGTACAAATTCCACCCCTTTAAAACCAATATCCGGTCTTGCGTATACATCATGCGCGGAAGAATTTAAGCCAAAGGTGCTCATTAAAGGCATACCATCATATTGTAGAGGGTTGAATACATACTGACCACCAGAAGGCAGACCTCTAACAAATACATTAGTTGCCGTTTCACCACCACCACCTTCTGCAGTAATACCAGGCACACTTCGCAAAATATCTGCCTGGCTATTGGCCGATAGTTTCGTGATTTCTTTCATTTTTACAGAGCTAATGGACAATGGAGCTTGCTTTTGAGACCTGAACGTACTGGACGCGGTCAACACCACCTCATCTAATTGTTGCCCTCCTTCTTGTAGCACAAAATTTACGGTTATATCCGCTCCATTTAATTCCACTTGCTTGTCAAGCGTGGTGAATCCTAAATATGAAGTTCTTAGGACTTGGCTACCTTCTAAATCTGTTGTAAACCTATAGTTGCCATCAAAATCTGATGTGGTACCGGAAGTACTACCAACTAGTATAATATTCGCTCCTGGAATGGGTTCCCCAGCACTATCCGTAATGGTTCCGGATATTCCTGTCTGGGCAAAAGCACCAGTACTGAATAGGAGACCGACAACCGCAAAAATTACCTTTTTCATAATTGTAGTTTTAAATTGAGTGAACTTGAGTTATTGTTAATTTGTTAATACACAGCCAAAACTATTTGAATATCGTATTATTTCGACAAAAAAATTGCAAATTTGATATGCAAACGTTCCCGCAATCGTTTGCAATTCTTAATTTTATGCCAAATAAAATTGCATTACGCTGAAAATCAATAGGGTTTTATATCATGAGCAAAAGACACAACACCACTTTAAAGGAACTTGCAGAAGAATTAAATCTTTCCGTATCAACCGTTTCGCGAGCCTTAAACGACCATCCGGATATTAATGCAAACACAAAGCAAAATGTAAAAGACTTGGCGCGAAAAATGAACTATTCGCCCAACTTGTTCGCACGAAGTTTCCGGTCGCAGAAAACGAACATCATAGGGGTAGTGGTTCCCAATATTTCACACTACTTCACTTCTACGGTTCTCAAGGGCATATTGGAAGAAGCCGAAAAACAGGGTTACCGAATAATTATATCAGAATCCAATAACAGCGAAGCCAAACAGACGGAAATGCTCAATACCATGACCCAGTTTGGAGTTGATGGCATTTTAATGTCGCTCACCAGAAAAATTGAAAAAATAGACGACCTCCTGCAAACTTTGAATCGGGTACCTGTTGTCCTGTTTGACAAAGTTTCCCAAAAAATACCGTGTACCCAGATTGTTATTGACGAAGAGCAAGCAGCGTTTAATGCCGTGGAGCACCTAATTGAGTTAGGAAAAGAACGCATAGCCATTATAAAGGAAACAGAGAATTCATACAATTCCGAAAAGCGCTATGCAGGTTACCTTCGCGCTTTGCAACACCACGGCATCAAAATTCGAGAAAAGATTATTTTAAGTACGGAAGATATCTCACTCATTCACGGTAGGCGCCTTACCAACATTCTTCTAAGTATGAAAAAAAGGCCGGATGCCATTTTTGCCATTACGGACAACGCCGCCATTGGAGCCATAAAGGCGCTCAATAAATTCAAGGTGAAAATACCTGAAGAAATTGCGGTAGTAGGCTTTAGTAACTCCGCAAATTCCAAAATTATTCAACCGGAACTAACTACTGTAGACCAACCAGGTGATAAAATTGGTCGCACCTCCGTTAAGTATCTCATAGAAGAAATCGAAAACCCGTCCCATGACGTCATCACTAAAACAGTTGAGATTAAAACCACACTGGTAGTCCGGGATTCCTCCCTACGCGCTTAACTTCACCTTTTTTTTGGTAATGCTGACAAGCCGTTGTCACCCTCTCCCTTTTTCTTTGTGCTTACAAAATGTACGCAAGGTACGTGAACAGCTAAAAAATGAAATTCCGAAATTATTCAGGTCAGTCTCTGAAGTTTTATCTTTGGAATATATACCGCACTCTTATGGGATTGGATACCATTAATAGATTTGACCGCATAGTAGCCATATTAATTCAACTGCAATCAAAACGAATTGTAAAAGCACAAGAATTGGCCGATCGTTTTGATGTAAGCCTCCGCACCATTTACAGAGATATTCGCTCTTTAGAAGCATCCGGGGTGCCCATTTCAAGTGAAGCCGGTGTAGGGTATTCAATTATGGAAGGGTACCGTCTCCCCCCTATTATGTTTACCAGAGAAGAAGCCTGTAGTTTTGTTGCCGCAGAAAAATTAATGCAAAAGTTTACGGACACCTCATTGGGCACCCATCATAAATCGGCCATGTATAAGGTAAAGTCGGTTTTAAGGGGAAAAGAGAAAGATTGGGTATCTACGCTGGAAGCACAAATTTTAATAGACCCGTCCCTAACTCCTTTTGATGAAAACATACCCAACGCACTGGAAATCCTATTTGAAAGTATAGCGGATAAAAAACAGGTATCTCTAAAATATCATTCTTTGAATGCGGAAAAACCATCCGATCGTTTTATTGAACCTGTAGGGCTTTTTCACGAGAATAATTTTTGGTACGTGCTTGGCTATTGCCACATAAGAAAGGATTACAGACAATTTAGAACGGACCGAATGCTGCGTATTGGCAGAAGCCACCATCCTTTTACATTAGAACATGGCTTATTGGACGAGCACTTGAACAAACAGCCCGAAAGGAAAAAAACCAAGGTTGTGATTTCTATAGACAAAACTATTGCCCGGTACATTTCGGCTGGAAGAAAACAATATGGTTTTGTATCTGAAGAGGTGAAAAAGGACAAAGTTCTTATGACCTTTATGACTTCGGACATTATAAATGGCTTCCCCAGGTGGTATCTTATGTTTTGTGATTACGCCGAAATTCTAGAACCTAAAAGTTTAAAAAACCGAGTTATCGAAATTCTGAAGGAGGCCCAAAACCGACTCGCACAAAATATTTAAAAAGCCTGCTACGCCTTTATTTCAATTTACAAACGCCAAAAATGTATCCATTATCGGCTAAACCATCAATGCTGAGCAATCCACAAGATGTCAAAAAATTGTTATGTAAATAGAAATGACCTACAAGTTTTCAGGTTAAAACCTTATTTTAGCGGCTCTCAAAAAAAAGAAAGACATGACCTTATTATTAATGGCCGCTGGTAGCGGTAGTAGATACGGAAAACTAAAACAATTTGACGATTTAGGCCCTAACGGCGAATTCTTAATGGAGTTTGGCATCTATGATGCTCTCAAAAACGGCTTTGACCATATTGTTCTCATTACTAAGAAGGAAAATGTTTCTTTGGCTGAAAATCATTTAAGACCAAAATTACCCGCCAACATTAAACTAGATGTTTTGGCTCAAGAAATTACAGATTTACCAGAAGGATGTTCATTCTCAGGTGAGCGTAAAAAACCTTGGGGTACGGCGCATGCCGTTTGGACTGCTAGAAACGTGATCAATGGTCCTTTTGCAGTTTTAAACGCAGATGATTTTTATGGTCAATCCGCTTATGAAAACGCGGCTAATTTTGCCCGTGAGCATAATAATGACAATACATTTGCCCTAGTTGGGTATACCTTAAAGAATACCTTGTCCGAACATGGTTCCGTTTCAAGGGGAGTTTGCCAAGTTAACGGAGACGATTTGATCTCTGTTGATGAGCGTTTAAAACTTGAACCTAAAGATGGTAAAGTCCTGGATCTTGATTCTGGCAACGAATATACCGGCGAAGAACAGGTGAGCATGAACTTTTGGGTCTGCCAACCTTCTATCTTTGATAAAATCGAAAGTGAATTCAGAACTTTCCTAGCTGATGACAACCTAGCTACAACTAGCGAACTATATATTCCTAAAACGGTTCAAGAAATGCTACAGGCGGGAGAAATAAAAGTAAAGGTGGTACCTTCTGGCGGTGATTGGTTTGGTGTAACGTACGCCAGCGACCGTGAAAAAGCCGTTGCTAACCTTCAAGGCAAAACAGACGCGGGCAAGTACCCTTCTCCGCTTTGGCCAAAACAATAATGAGCAGGTATTCTATAGAACACCTTAATGAACTATTAGGGCACTTTTCGGTGCCCCGAACAAAGTACTTGATCAAACCGTTAACAGACGGTTTGATCAATGATACTTTCTTAGTTTTTGATGGCCCTACCCCACTCTACATATTGCAACGTGTAAACCATCTGGTTTTTACAGATGTAAAGGGGGTCATGAACAACATTCAACAGGCCTTTATCTATTTACAGGACCACGACTACAGTAAAATAACCTTGGTGCCGCCGCAAAACGGAAACAGCCATTATATCTCCCCAACAGGAAACCATTGGCGTTTAATGACGTTTATTGATGGTAGCACGGCATACAACACTACGGAAGACACTAATATTGCTTTTGAAGCGGGAAGGATAATTTCCAAGTTCAATTTACTTTTACAACAAGCGGATTTAAATGATTATGTAGATACTATACCTCGTTTCCATGATATCGCATTACGGGAAGATCAATTTAAATCTGCCCTTAAATCTGCCGCTCCAAATAAATTGGAAACTGCCGAAGAGGCCATAGCTTTTAGCAATGTGATCTTAAAAAAACTTTCCATATTAGATTTAACAAAGTTACCGATCAGGGTTTGTCATAATGACACCAAACTAAATAACATTCTCTTTTCAAAAGAGAGCAACAAAGCGCTTTGTCTTATTGATTTGGACACGCTTATGAAAGGCTATTTCCTTTACGATTTTGGCGATGCCGTACGAACTATAGCCAATACCGCCGCAGAGGACGAAAAAGACCACAGTAAAATTGTTTTTAACGAAGATCTATTTGAGGCTTTCATAGACGGCCTTGCAACAAACAGTTCCTTTTTAACCAAGACAGAAATACAAATGTTACCATGGGGTGCCGTTCTCATGCCTTTTCTGCACGGTATACGAGCATTAACAGATTACCTAAACAACAACATCTATTATAAGGTAGCTTACGAAAATCAAAATTTGGACCGTAGCCTAAGCCTATATAATTTTACAAAAAAAGCATTGGACCGTATGAGCTATATGGAAAAGGTGGTAAACGATAAGTTGTCTTAAATTGAATATACCCTTGTGCCAAATGCGCACGGGCACTTATTATTTATTTTAGCTCCAACAAACCTGGAATAAAAGCTAGATTAAGCATCAACTATAGTATTTTTACTACCTTGAAAATATATTTCCAATATCATATAGGTACTAAATCGGTTTCTGGTTTTATGTCCAAAAAAGTTTACTCCATACTTGTATGCCTGTTCTTCTTCCTGTGTCTTTCGGCACAAGAGGGCGGCCTTAAGTTTTCGCAAAATTATACGATTTCCAACGGGTTGGCACATAACGGGGTAACCTCCATTCTTGAAGATTCAAGAGGATATATTTGGGTAGGCACCTTTGAAGGCCTCAACCGTTATGATGGATATGAATTCAAGACCTTTAAAAACACCCTAAACGATGATGTCTTTGTAAGTAACCGTATCAGGTCTTTAAAAGAAGATTCCAAAGGCAACATATGGATCGGTACGGACGAAGGAATATCTATATATGATTATAACCTAGAAAAATTCACGAACATTTACTCCAATCAACTTGCCAAGAAAGGAGTTAAAGGGCCCGTGGTCAGGGATATTGTCATTGATCAATATAACGGAACCATTCGCTGTGCTACGGAGAAGTACGGCATTTTGGCCTTTGACGAAGATTATACCTTAAAGGAAGAGTATGTACCTACCGCTTTCTATAGTAACGGAGCAGTAGAATTCTATAACTCCATTTCCATTGATGATACTATTTCTCTTTATGCTACTTCTGCGGGATTGCTTTCATTTAACTTAAAGAATCAACAATTCACTAAAGTAGCCGAGAATACCATTACTAATAGCGAGTCTGTAATGCGTATGGACGAAACTTCTTTTTTAGTTACGCTTAAAAAAGGATTTGCTATTCTAGCATATGAAAAAAAGGATAATAAGTATTTATACCAAATAGTAAGGAACAACCTCTTGGCCACAGAAAGCTTTAATAGTTCGGGCTTGGACCATCAAAACAATCTTTGGTTGGGAACGCTTAACAATGGCGCGGTTCGCATCAACACTACGGATAGCCTAAAGTATGATTCCACCATAGACTATTCGCTTTTTAAATTCCAGAACAAACAGCTTCGTATCAGTTGCTTTAAAGCTACATCCAACAACAGGTTTTGGGTAGGCTCTTTTGACAAAGGTCTTTTTAGATTTGACCTCAAAAAAAATCCTTTTAAGGAATTTAAAGGCAAGAGTCCTTATGAATTTGGGGTAAGTGACCGCCATTTAATTCATATAGCCCCACTGGACAACCAAAACGTATACCTCACAAAAAACCAAGGAGGTCTTGCCTTGTTCAATACCAAGGAAGCAAAATTTAAACCTTTGCCCTTTACGTTTGACGAAAAGAACGAATCTCAGATTTCTTCGGTTTACGTAGATTCTAAAAAACGAACATGGATGAAAGTAGCCAACAAGGGCTATTTTAAACTGAATCCAGGCGATAAAAGACCACAACCTATAAATACAAGTTCCCTACCCGAATTTTCGGAAATTGATTCTTATAAAATCACCGAAGACAAGAAGGGAAACATCTGGCTTGGAACTAGAATAGGCGTCTATAAGTTGACCATAGACGAAGAAGGTTCTGTTACCCGAATAGAAGCCTTGAACGACAATCCCTATTTTGAAGATTCTAAAATGATCTTGGCCCGTTACGTATATGCAGACCCAAAGTATGATTTTATCTGGGTAGGCACCGCAGAAGACGGCCTCTTTAGAATAGATATTGAAGATGACCCATTGCTAAAAAACGCAGAGGTCAAACATCTACGGATGGACAAAAAAGAGGGCGGGCTACCCAATAATTTTGTATCGGCCATAATCAGGTCCCCAAGCGGAAACCTGTGGTTAGGAACGGAAGGTGCCGGAATCTGCAAAGTAGAAAACAGTGAAAACGAACCTATATTTATTCCCTACTCCGAGAAAGACGGCCTTTCCAACAACGTTGTTAAAAGTATAAACGTAGATAGCCAAGGTAATTTGTGGATAGCCACCAACGTTGGCCTGAATAAATTTTACCCTGAGGAAAAAAAGTTCAGAAAGTTTGGAAAAGAAGACGGTTTGCCCTTTGAAGATTTCTGGTATGCTTCGGGCTATCTTAACAACGGTACTTTGGTCTTGGCCGGTCTAGAAGGCTTTTCTTTCTTTAAGCCCAAATCTATAATGGATGCGGAGCCCTTACCGGTACTGCACTTTGGAAACTTTAAGATTTTCAATCAGACTATATTCCCGCAAGACACCATTAATAAAAGGGTCTTACTATCCGAACGGCTCCATAGCGGGCAGACCTTAGAACTTAAATACAATGAGAATGTCTTTAGTGTAGAAGCATTGTCCCTACATTTTGCATCAACTGAAAATCATTTTTTAAAATACAGATTATTACCTGTAGATCAAAATTGGTTTCAGACCACTTCGGACCAACGGATGATCAATTACAATGGTCTACAACCCGGAACCTATTCCTTAGAAGTAGCGGCATCAAATTCTATTGGAGAGTGGACTGCACCTAAGACATTGAACATAATTATTTCTCCTCCGTTTTGGAAAACTCCCTTGGCCTATATTCTCTATACCTTGGCCTTCCTCCTAATTCTAGGTGTTATTCTATATAATATTATCAAAGTACAGTCGCTGCGCTACAATATTCAACTAGAACAAATAGAAAAAGATAAAGTAAAGGAGGTTAATGCGGCCAAGCTTCGTTTTTTCGCCAATATATCCCATGAGCTCAAAACACCGCTCAATCTTATTTCCAGTCCGGTAAAACTTCTATCGGAACGGTATAGAGACAATATAGATTCTCAAGAAAAGTTGAACATCATTGCTAGGCAATCCAAAAAAATAGGGCAGCTCATAGACCAGATTCATGATTTTGAACGTGTAGATGCCAACTTAATGGAGATGGACTATTCAAGATTCTATTTTGATGAGTTTATAGAAAGTATAGTCCCAGATTTTCATTTCCTGGCCTATAATAGCCATAAAAGGTTACAGGTTATTTCCGATGATTCCAACATAGTAGTATCTGCAGATCGCGATAAGCTAGAGAAAGTTTTCAATAACCTCTTAAGCAATGCTTTTAAATATACAGGTGCCAATGATGTCATTACCATAAAGTATGTTAGTGAAGATAAAGACCTACTTGTTTCCGTAACGGATACCGGTAGAGGTATAGATGATGATGACCTGCCCCACATTTTTGAAAGGTTTTACCAATCACGAAAAAGAGAAAGTGTACATTCAACAGGTTCAGGTATAGGTCTTGCTTTTTCCAAAAAATTAGTGGAAATGCATTACGGCTATTTAGAAGCATTTAGCGAAATAGGCGTAGGAACGACCATAACGGTACGTCTACCGGTGGTTAAAAAAGAATCTGCAGATGACCAGGCCCTAAAGGAAAAAGCCATAATATCTGCCGAAAACAAAGTTTCCAATGCCGAAACAACTATAGCAAAGACCGAAATTTCCAAGATAAAAACCAGCGGAGATTACACGGACCACTTGATTTTCTATGTAGAAGATGTCTTGGATATGCGGCTATATGTGTCAAAAGTACTCTCTAAATTCTTTGAGGTAAAAACCTTTACCAATGGCAGGGAGTGTTTGGATGCTATGGAAGACCAATGGCCAGACCTGGTAATCAGTGATATTCAAATGCCCGTCATGAACGGACTTGAACTTTGTAAACGTATAAAGGCCGATATTAAGACAAGCCATATTCCGGTAATTCTGCTTACAGCATTGAACGATATAGAAAATCAGATTCAGGGTATTAAGGATGGAGCTGACGCCTACATAAAAAAACCATTTGATGCCCGCCGGTTGGTTGCCCGCACCGAAGCATTGTTGGAAAACAAAAAGCGATTACGGGAGCGTTTTAAAATTGGTATTCCGCTTACGAAGGACAATAACCTAAACATTAGAAACGATAACGCATTTCTTGAAAAGCTATACCATCTTATGGCTCAGAACCTGGACAATCAAAATCTAGATATGGACCAAATTGCGCGTCAACTTTATCTTAACCGGACACATTTTTATCAAAAAGTGAAGGCATTAACAGATAAAACTCCGTTTGAAATGCTAAAAATGTACCGTCTGAAAAAAGCAGCGGAATTATTGGTACAGCAACCGGACTTATCCGTAAACGAAGTTTATACGATGACCGGATTTAAAAGCCGAACGCATTTCAGCAAACTTTTCAAAGAAATGTACAATACCACACCGGGTAAATATTCAGCTCAGAATAAAAATACTTCTTCATAACGCCAAGCGCACAGAACTAACCGCTCTCCTACTACTAAAATTCCCAAATTCATAGCCTTGAATATCTTAGGCTATTTTACGCCTCAAAACTCATTTGTTTTAAGGGATTACTCTTGACCTTACAGCTACAAACCCCATCCAAAAAGGGTCTTTAGCTACTGTTAACCGCCTCTAAAACACTACAAAAAAAAACCTTCTACTGGTCTGCCCTAAAATTTTAATAGCCATCAGTTTGAATTTAAAGAGACATAAAATTTACGCTTGAATACATCATTTTTTGCTTGAAAAATACCTTTGTTTCTCGCTATTGTTAAAAAATTAACATTCCAAATAGCGCCTTTTACTCAACTTAAATTTTTTATAACTCAACTCAAACATGAAAAAAAACAGACCTAAAATTCCACAGCGTTGGTTGTTTTCGCTTTGCTTAGTGATGGTGCTCATATGCAGCTTCTCTTTTGCACAAACAACAGTTAACGGAACGGTAATAAGTACCGAAGACGGTATGCCGCTTCCCGGTGCCAATGTCTTGGTAAAGGGAACCAGTATAGGAATTGTTACCGATTTTGACGGTAATTATTCTATTGATGTTCCTTCTGGCTCGGACATTTTAGTATTCAGCTATATTGGGTACAGCACCCAAGAAGTTACTATTGATGGAAAAACCACAATAGACATTTCATTAGACACGGATTCTGCCAAATTAGACGAGGTGGTAGTTATTGGTTACGGTACATCTACCAAACGAAAAATGGTTGGAGCGGTTACCACGTTAGCACCCGAAAAATTGGAACAAACCCCTTTCAACAATGTTGGCGAGGCCTTGCAAGGACAAGTATCCGGTCTTATTGTAGAAAACAGTGGTGGTGCTCCCGGTAGCTCTCCGGCTATCTCCATTCGTGGTGGTGGCTCCCCTTTATACGTGATTGACGGGGTCATTACAGAACAACAAGATTTTCAAACCATTAACTCCAATGATATTGAAAGCATCAGTTTTCTTAAAGATGCTGCGGCAACCGCTGTATATGGTTCAAGAGCGGGTAACGGTATTGTTTTGGTAACGACCAAAAGAGGAAAAGACGGAAAAATAAACGTCAATTACTCCTACAATTACCAAATGAGCCAACCCACTATATTACCGGAAATGATGAATTCCTATGAATTTGCACAGGTTCAAAATGCTGCAAGTGCCTATGAAGGCATACCGGTTCCGTATTCCCCAGAGCAATTAGAAACCATCAGGACCCACGCAGACTTGGACACGTATCCGGACAATAACTGGCCAGACCTGACCCTTAAGGAATTTGCTCCCGAGCAAAGGCACAATCTTTCACTTTCCGGAGGAGACAAAAAAACCAACTACTTTGTTTCTATGGGGTATATTGATGAAGGAAGTCTGCTTAAACAAGATGTAGTAAACTATACTAGATTCAATGTTAGAAGTAACGTAACTACCAAATTTGATAAAATAGGTCTTGAGGTTGGCGTAAACCTCAACTCCAGTATTGAAAACTACGAAGAACCCTCTGCGGGTATGTTTGGTGTTTGGCGCGCCGTAAACCAAAATACCGACCCACTTTACAGAGGTTATAATCTAGACGGCACACTGGCCGGGGGCGGCAACGGAGACAATCCACTTGCCTTAACGGATAAGGACGCGGGTTATAACAAGACCCGAGATAAGTTCATTAATGCACAGCTAGACGTAAAATGGCAAGTTCCCAACATAGAAGGTTTTAAATTAGGGGTAATGGCCAACTACCGTGATGGTGATGGTTGGGGTAAATTATGGGAATACAATGTTCCGCTCTACATGCAGGACGGCTCACTGACACCACAAACACCACCGGCCTTGAGCTTAAATTCATACTACAGTAATAGATTGTATTTTGAATCTAGTGCTTCTTACTCCCGCACCTTTGGCATGCACGGTCTTGATGCTACCTTTGTGTACAACCAGACTACCAGCAAATATGCAGATTTAGGAGCTTCAAGAAGAAATTACCTGTCCGGTGCCGTAGACCAACTTTTTGCCGGTCCGGCCGTGGGTAAAGACAATGACGGTAGCGAACAGGAAGCCGCCAATGCAGGTTATGTTTTCCGTTTGAAATATGACTTTGACTACAAATATATCATTGAGCTTAGTGGTCGTTATGATGGTAATGACAATTTTGCCCCTAAAAAAAGATGGGGATTCTTTCCTGCCATGTCATTTGCATGGAATATTGCCGAGGAAAATTTTATGCAAAAGCTTAAAGAGGATAATATCATCAACTCCTTAAAACTTAGAAGTTCTTATGGTAAAACAGGTGTCTCGGAAGGGGTAAACAGATTTGGTTATATTCCCGTATACAATCTTGAATCTGGCGTTTATACTATTGGCAATGCCTTGGCAAACGGTTACTCAGAAGGCAATTTGGTAAATCCGGACGAACTCACTTGGTACAATAGGGAATCGTTCAACTACGGATTGGATTTCTCTACATTCGGAGATAAATTTAGCGGTACCCTAGAGTATTTCTACTACTTAACCACAGGGTTTTTGGTAAGTCCACAAAATGTGTACTCCCAACCTTTGGGCAAACCTTTGCCTCAAATTCGCTCAGGTTCTAAACAACGTAGAGCCGGTTATGAAGTTTCGCTACGTTACAAAGGAAACATCAACGAGTTTAGATTTGGGTTAGGAGGTAACGTTTCTTATTTCAATCAATTATGGGAACAACTGGATACCGAAGACCAAGCTACACTCAAAAACCCGTACACAAGGGAAACCCATAGGACCGATTACTGGCAAGGTGGAAAAGTATTTGTTACTGACGGATTATACCAAAATGACAATGATATCTTAAACACCCCACGTTTGCTAAGTTCTACGGAAACTCAAGGTGGAGATATCCGCTATGTGGATTCTAACGGAGACGGTAAAGTGGACGAGCAGGATAAACGCTTGCTAGGCCTTCCTTCTCAACCACGCCTTACCTACGGTATAGATTTTAATATGAGCTACAAAGGATGGTTCATGAACGGTCTCTTTCAAGGTGCCGGAAACCGTTATATTGGTTTTGATCGGTTTATTGCCGCAGAAGCCAAACGCTTAACGTATATCTATCAATTGGACTATTGGACACCGGAAAACCCGGGTGCATCCTACCCTAGACCGGTTACTTCAGTAGCCGTGAACGGAGGCAATAATGATATTGTAAGCAACCCTTCGGATTACTTTTTAAAGAACGCCAAATATTTCAGATTAAAGAATATTCAGCTGGGTTATGACCTAAAGAAAACGTTTTTAGCGGATAACAACTGGATTTCTTCCTGTAAAATATTTGCAAGTGGTACCAACCTGTTTACCATTTCTCCGGTAAAAGACTTTTTTGACCCAGAACAAGTGCAAAGTGCCAACAACGGGATAAACAGCTACGGCTACCCAGTACAACGCACGTATTCATTTGGTGTAAACCTAGGATTTTAATTCAAAAAAATAATGATGAAGAACTTATATATAACCCTGTTTTCTGTTTTGATCGCCCTCATGAGCTTCTCATGTAGCGACGACCTTTTAGATACCAAACCCTTAGACAAGTACACTGAACAAGATGTGTGGAGCGATGCTAATCTTGCCCAAGGTTTTATTTATAACACCTATAATTCGGTATTGCCTGAATTATTGGTCAACCCGGAAGATCCAGACCCAAAAGGAGGTGGCGCCGGTAATGACGATTTTACCGATAATACCGTTTTGGTAAATGCCAACAAAGTGGCCTTAGACCTGATCGATCAATTTTATGACGCCGGTTGGGCCAAAAACAACTCTTATTATTTCTACGGAAGGGCTCCATTAGGGTTAAAATCCCCTATAAAACAAAATTCTTTTGAAGTCATCAGAGACTGTAACTTGATTATTGAAAAAGTGGCCGCTTCGGAAGGCATCCAGGAAAACATCAAACCTAAATTGATTGCACAGGGCAAGATGTTACGTGCTTTAATCTATTACTCAAAGGCACGTTTGTTCGGTAAATACGTAATTGTAGATAAGGTGCTTACCCCTGAAGACGATTTAAAGTTACCACGATCGGAAACCATAAAAGAGACCTATGATTTTATCATCAAAGACTTACAGGAAGCAGCTCTAGATTTACCTGTTTCCAGCAATGTAGAGACTGGCGAACTTACAAAAGGTGCCGCATATGCTATGTTGGCAGAAATTGCACTGCACGGCGCTGCATATATAGAAAGTGGAAAAGAAGACTATTATAACATTTCCAAAAAAGCAAGCGAAGACTTATTTGCGCTAGGATACAGTCTAGACCCTAATTACGCAGAATTGTTCAACAATTACACCAATGCATTAAATTCATCGGAAATCATATTAGGGCTATACACCAATATAGATGCTACGCTCTGTGTATTGACTCCAATGCAACGTATTGTTCCTAATATGGAGGTTGCCAAAACGGAAGGTACCCCAAAACTGAACGAATCATTTTTAGGGTGGACTACCGCCATGCCTTCTGCCGATTTGGTTGATGATTATTTGGTAACCGATACGGACGGAGTAGCAAAAAGGTGGAACGAAACCTCATACTTTCAAGATTTTGAGACTAACGGAGGGTTTCTTTCCGATGCTATATATAACGAACATCGTGACGCCCGTTTCTTTGCTTCCATTGTACAGGATTCCTCAAAACTTTTTACCAATACCATTACCACTAGAGTTGGTGGCAATATGCATTATGTACAAAGTACGAAGGGTACTGAGGCATCCACTATATCCGGCTATTTTATAAGAAAGGGTATTTATCCTGATATTGAAGGATACAAAGCGGTAAACTTCACAAATTACCATCAGGTCATTACCAGATTAGGCCGTGCCTATTTGAACTATGCTGAAGTTATGCTGCGCCTAAACGATGCAGAAACAGCGGTTCAATACATCAACAAAACCAGGGTTGAGCATGGCAAACTACCGGAGCTTATGGCAGGCATGACCTTAGATCAAGTTTGGGAATGGTACAAAATTGAACGTCGCGTAGAATTGTTTTTTGAGAACGATAGATATTGGTCCCTTTTAAGATGGGGTAAAGAAGAAGGCGGAGGTATCATTTCGGAATTAAACGACAAAGAATATACCTTCTTTGAAATTGCAGCAGATGGCAAAGGCTTTGAAAGCGTACCCGTAATATTAAAACCGGGCAATCAGAAAAAACGCTTTTCTACAAGACGCTACTTATTTCCTGTTCCTGAAAACGAGCGTATCCTAAATGAAAAACTAGATCAAAATCCAGGCTGGTAAACTAACGCACAACAAAATTCGTATAAAATGAAAAATATAACATACTTACTATTCTTGCTCGTAGGCATTACAATGACCTCTTGCCTGAAATCAGATTTAGAAGAGCTGCCCACATTCAACGAGGCCGAAATTACCAATTTCAGATTCGAATATAGATGGATTGATGACACACAAGACTTTAACCGCCTACAAGTGGTTCAATTGAATGTAGAAACGACCATAGACACGGTTAATCAAAAGGTAGCCTGCGCCATAACTGTGCCGCCTGCCAATGGCGATTTTCCGGAGGAAGTACGGTCACAGGTAAGCCTTTCGGAAATAGTGGGCTACGCAGATATTTCTACGGCAGCTACGTTGGCCCCGGCAAACGGAGCCCCTGCCCTTGGTGAGATTGGCGATTTTAGCACCAACCCTATCAGTTACGAAGTTACAGCGGCAGATGGCACCAAACTTACTTGGGGTTTAACCATTACGGAATTCAATAAATAGGGCAGGGTATGTATCCCTACTCCTAGTTTACGTTGCACAAACAATTTGTAACTTTCTTGTAAAAATCAAGTTTATGATAACATATGCTTTTCCAACTTTTCAGTCCCTTTTAAAATTCAGTATGGTAGGCGTGTTAGCCTTTTTGAACATTCCTACCAGTGAAAATACAGTAACAAAAACAGAGCGCCCTAATATTCTGTTCTGTATTGCGGATGACGCTTCAATGAAGAGTTTTGGTGCTTATGGAGATACCTTCATCAATACGCCGGAAATAGACCAACTGGCCAAGGATGGATTGGTATTTCAAAATGCATATAACGGCAACCCTAAATGCTCACCGGCACGGGCCTGTATTTTAACGGGCAAGTACAGCTGGCAGCTAAAGGAAGCCGCGGACCATAACGGACGTTTTCCTCTGGAATTCAAAACCTATCCGCAGTTATTGGCTAAAAAGGGCTATCGTGTAGGGTATACGGGCAAAGGTTGGGGTCCTGGTGTGTATGACACTAAGGACAACCCCGCAGGGCCGGAATATAACACCATAAAACTAGAACCACCGTATAAAGGAATTACGGATGTTGACTATGCCGCTAATTTTGAGGCTTTTCTCAATGAAAACCCTACGGATACCCCGTTTTGTTTTTGGTTGGGAACCAAAGAACCCCATCGTTTTTACGAATTGGATTCTTGGAAGAAAGCGGGCCGAAGGTTAGAAGAAGCCAATGTACCGCCCTTCTATCCAGATAATGAAGTGGTTCGCGGCGATTTATTGGATTATGCAAACGAAGTAGAGTGGTTTGACACCCATGTGGGTAAAGCAATTAAAGCTCTTGAGAAAAAAGGGCTGCTAAAAAACACATTGGTCCTCATAACGTCTGACCATGGTATGCCGTTCCCAAGGGTAAAAGGCCAGATTTATGAAGAAGGCTTCCATATTCCATTGATTGCTTATTGGAAAGGAAAAATTGTTTCCGGCCGTACGGTAAGCGATTTCGTTAGCTTTTCTGATTTGGCCCCTACTTTTATGGAGGTAGTGGGTGAAACGCCTCCCGAACAAATGACGGGAAGCAGTCTTACAAAACAACTTTTTTCTACGGAATCCGGTAGGATAGATAAAAATCGGGACCATGTGCTTTTAGGCAAAGAACGTCATGATATAGGACGCGCCAATGAAGACGGAACCGACCTAGCCTATCCGGTAAGGGCCATCAGGAACGACTCGCTTTTATATGTTCACAATATAAAACCCGAGAGATGGCCCGTGGGCAACCCAGAATATGGCTTTATGAATACGGATGGTTCTCCTACCAAAAATTACCTAACCTCCCTTAAACCGGAAGATGAGGAGTACCCTTTCTTTGAGATGAATTTTGATAAGAGACCGGAACACGAACTTTATAATATTGAGAAAGACCCGCACTGCATCCATAATCTGGCCAATAAACCGGAAAATGCAACGGTCATCAAAAAGCTTCGTACCCAAATGGAGACGGAACTTATTGCTCAGGGCGACCCTAGAACACTGGGCAAAGGGGACATATTTGATAATTATATCTATTACGGTAAGCGATTGGATTACAAAACCGGAAAACGTATCGCCCCACTCAAGTACATAAAAAAACCCGAATAAAAATTTAGCCCTATGCATCTAAAACCAAGGTCTTTTTATTTTGTATTGTTATTCCTTGCCTCGTTCGGGTACAACTGGGCCCAAGAAAAACAACCCAATATTATTTTTGTCCTTGTGGATGACCTTGGTTATGCCGATGTTGGTTTTAATGGCTCTACTTATTTTGAAACTCCGGCATTAGATGCTTTGGCCAAAGAAAGCCTGGTTTTTGACAATGCCTATATGTATCCTACTTGTTCGCCCTCAAGGTCCGCACTTTTTACAGGAAAACAATCCTTCCGAACGGGAGTGTACACGGTTCCTGTATTGGAGAAAGGAGATGCTCAAGAAAATATATTCTCTAGATGGACGGTTGAAAAGGAACATCCCATTTACGCCAAACCCCTTGCCGAAATCGGATACAAGTCTATTCATTTGGGAAAATGGCATATTGTAGGTCCTTATCCAGAAAAAGAACTGGCCATGAAATGGCCTATTCAACAACGATTGGACCAACCCCAAGCGGGAGATTTTACCTGGGTAGAAAGCCATAAGACCCCAACCGTAAAACAATACTATCCTGAAGGAAGGGGATTTATTAAAAATGTGGGCGGCACCTTTAGAGGTGACCCCGCCCTAGAAGAAGGTGGGTACAAAAGTGAACGCGGAGGGTATCGCGCTCCGTTCAGCAACCCGTTTATAACTCCAAAATCCAATGACGAATGGCTTACGGATAGATTGGCTGACGACGCCATTGAGTTTATGGACCATCATAAAACCGACCCATTTTTGGTCAACCTTCATTTTTACGCGGTTCATCGTCCTATAAAAAACAGGAACGATGCACTTTTTAACAAATACATGAGCAAGCCTGGCGACCCCGTAACTGGGCAGGGAATAGGCAAGAATAAAGAACGGATGGCCAGCTACGCCACCATGGTAGAATCTATGGATGAGAACATTGGTAAAATCATGGCGTATCTTAAAAAAAACAAGCTAGAAGAGAACACCATTTTAATTATTACCTCAGATAATGGCTATCACCCTATTGCCTCGGAGAATCTAAAGTTGAGAGGTGCCAAAGGAGAAATTTATGAAGGCGGAATAAAAGTGCCAGCACTAATTCACTGGCCTGGCAAGGTAAGAGCCCGAAGAACTGAAATCCCTATTTCAGTTATGGATTATTTCCCCACCCTAATGGATGTGGCCAACATTGCTTACAAAGGTCAATTAGATGGAAAATCCCTTACTCCCCTATTTAAAAAAGACAACTCTGGTTTTAAGCAACGCCCCTTGTTCTGGCACTTGGCTAGCCAATACAAACACGGCACGTGTTCCGTAATCCGAAAAGGAGATTACAAGCTGATCCAATTCTTGGCAGATGGAAAACTAGAACTTTACAATCTAAAGACAGACCCTAAAGAAACCAAGAACTTGGCCCAAGACCATACCAAAACAACACAAAAATTACTTGATGAGCTGGAAGCATGGCGGGCTTCAAACAAAGTGCCGTTACCGCCAAATTCCATTCTCACCAAGTAAGTCAAAAAAAGTACCATTTTACCCAAAGGTGGCCTACCGGTAAATTTCACCAAAACACTCTCGCTCCAAGAATAGTACAACATGAACAACCGAAGAAATTTTATAAAAAGAGCTGGCATGGGTGTTGCCCTAGCCGGAGTTACCGGCCCAATGGCGGTAAAAGCTGCCTCTACACATTATGAGGTAGCAAGCAAAAAAGACCCAACCCGAGGAGAACAAGTAAAAATAAAGGTTACCAAACCCTTATTCTGCCCGTACAACAGTGATGGCACCCCTGCTCAAAAAGGTGGTGATGCCTACTATTTCTTAAGCGATGCATTTACCCATAATCCGTTTACGGTTCCAGCTAGTGGAATGAGCGGTTCCCCTATTATCCGCGATGCCGCCGGTAAATTCGTTGGTTTTATGACCACTTTTGGTTTTGAAAATTCTACTTTCGGTTTTGATGGAAAAGAAACCCTTACCATAAACGTTCCTGAGGGACAGGAACTTTTTGTTGATGAAAGCGGTAATGGCGATGATGCTTGGAAAGCCTACAATACCCAAATGATGCAGCGTCTGAACATTCAGCCCTACAAGGTATTCCCTCACTTTTGGGCAGATGTGGAATATTGTACTTGGGTAGAGCAGAAAATACAATCCAATGTTCCCAAAGGGCACTTTAATCTACTGAATCACGACTTTGTAGCGAAGTATTTAGATAAAATTATCGAATACGGATATCCTAAGGGAAAAATGACCTTGGACCATGGCTGGGGCCAATTTCCGGACGGCAGTTTAAACTCTGGTTACGGCTCGTGGCATCCGGACCCCAAAAAGTTTCCAGATTTCAGAAAAACCATGGACCTTATCAACGAAAAAGGGTTTACGCCCGGCCTATGGATAGCATTTCCTAAAATACATGGCTCCAGTATTGCTGCCCAGAACAATCCTAATCTTTTGGGCGCTTACAGAGCGCAAGGCAAAACGGAGTACGACAAGGGTGTGCGATGGCTGAACCCCAAGGCAGATATTTTTGAGTACGCTTCGGAGACAATCCACCGCTTTTATAAAATGGGGGTGCGCAAATTTAAAATCGATATGTCTTACAACACTAAATCTGATATGTTACACATCCATAAGGAATTGTACAAAGCAGCAAAAGGCATTGACCCTACCATTGAAATGGAATTTCACGTTCCGGATATTTTCTTTACCAAATTTACCGATGTTACCCGTACCAATGATGTATGGCTAAACGATAAATATGACTGGCCCGCCCGTGTAAAGACCCATTATGAAATTTCCTTTAAATCCTCACCAGGCCGGGGCATTAACCTAGACCATATTGGGGGGAATGCCGAAAAAGATATTACCGAGGAGAAATACCTAAGACATTTGGAAATGTTCAAATCCAAAATTGGATACCCATTGGTTTCGGTACTTCCACACCATATCAGCCAGAAGTGCGTTGAAGCTACCGGTGATTATTTATGGGATTATGAAAAAGGACCTAGACACATTATTTCCGATTTTTATTCCTAAAGACAAAATTTACCTTAATGTACCGAGAGAGACAATAGATAAACTAGTACATACACAAGTTTACCTTATTTCTATTTCATTTGGACTATGGAAATCATTGCCCTTATGACGCTTTTGATAAAGAAACACGTATCTCTAGTTTTATTTTGCTGTGTTCTTATGCTCGTCTCGTGCGGAGAGACTCCCAAAACATCTCAAAAGGAAACCAATGATAACCGCCCTAATATTCTTTGGATTACTATTGAAGACTGGAGCCCGGACCTATCCTGTTATGGCACAAAGGGTATACATACACCAAACGTAGATAAATTGGCCTCGGAGGGTATTCGTTACAATAACGCCTTTACCACCTCTCCCGTCTGTTCTACCTCACGCTCGGCAATGATGACCGGTTTTCATCAAAATTACATTGGAGCCAACCAACATCGTGAACATAACAAACAACCCCTACCCCATGGTATAAAGCCCATTCCTAAACTCTTGGAAGAAGCCGGATATTTCACCACTCTAATGAGTTGGAAAACCGATATGAACTTTTTACCGGACACTAAGGAAGAGCTCTTTATGAATACCAATGATTGGGCAGACCGCAAACCGGGACAACCCTTCTTTGCCAGAATCACTTTTGGAGGTACGCACCGCTCTTGGAACCGAGACCCCCAAAGACCTATTAATATAAGTGATGTTGAGCTTCCCCCTTATTATGCAGATACTCCCTTTGTTCGTCGCGATTGGGCCAATGGCCTTGAACAAATGCAATTGGTAGATCGGGAAATAGGCAGTTTATTAAAACGACTTGAAGACGAAGGGTTGGCCAATAACACTATTGTTTTCTTTATTGGTGACCATGGCCGTTGTCACATACGAGGCAAACAATTTTTGTATGATGGTGGGACCCGCATCCCCATGATTATGCGGTGGCCGGGCCAAGTAGAACCTGGGCAAGTAAATGACGACTTGGTCATGTCTTTGGATATTGATGCTACCATACTTGATGCCGCCCATGTTACACCGCCAGTTCCCCTACACGGAAAAAACCTCTTAGGCGATGAGGTAAAAAACAGAAAGTACGTTTTTGCCGCCCGTGATAAAATGGACGAAACCCATGATGCCATGCGCTCCATACGGTCAAAAGATTATAAGCTCATTCTTAATTTAATGCCCGAAAGACCATATTTACAGTATAACCCATACAAGGAAAACGCTTATCCGGTATTGGCCGAAATGAGCATTATGTACCTAACAGGAGAGCTTACTCCCGAGCAAGCCGCCTTCTTTGCCCCCTTAAAACCGCAAATTGAGCTATATGACCTACAAAAAGACACATTTGAGGTAGACAATGTAGCCGATAACCCCGAATATAGCTCTGTGAAAAAAGAGCTGTTGGCCCAACTGCAGAACTGGCGCACCCATGTTATTAAAGATAAAGGTGTAAGTGAAGAGTTTAAGGCCCTTGGCGTTTTTCCCGATAAGAATCCATTTTCAACAGTGGACGAATGGGTAGCCAAAAACCAAAAAAATTATGATTTTAACCGTATAGGCTGGCCGTCATGGTATCCTACTAAAACACTTCAAGAATGGCAAAAGGCCCGTGACAAATGGGAGCCTTATGTTATGAGAAGCGTAACCAAAGATATACCTCGTCCTGAAATTGGCATTATCACCGAAAAGAAAACGAAAAAGAATTAAAGCCAAAATTCAGAATGACAACAAAAACCAAATTTGCACAAAAAGTAGCGATCGTCCTTTTTTTATTTATGGGGATAACCGCATTGCACGCTCAAATAAAACCAAAAAAATTCCAGCCAGAATGGGAATCTATAAGAGCCGGATATGAGATTCCAGAATGGTTCAAAGATGCCAAATTTGGTATTTTTTTACATTGGGGCCCTTACGCCGTACCCGCGTACAGTAGTGAAAAATATCCAAAAGGCATATATGAGCCCAAATGGTCCAAAGGTGGTAAAAAGCCTTACACCTATCACCGTGAACATTACGGAGACCCTTCAAAATTTGGATATAAAGACTTCATACCTGAATTTAAGGCCGAAAAGTTTGATGCCAATGAATGGGCTACTCTGTTCAAAAATGCCGGTGCCCGTTACGTAGTACCTGTTGCGGAACATCATGACGGCTACGCCATGTACGCTTCTAACCACACCCGTTGGAACGTGAAGGATACAGGACCTAAAAAAGATGTTATGCGCCTATTGTCCGATGCGGTCAAAGCTAAAGGAATGAAGTTTGGAGCATCATCCCATTTTGCGTTACACAGGATTTATTATGAAAAAGACGACCCAACTTGGGACACCAACAATCCTGAATTTTACGACCTGTACGGTGAGCCGGTAGGTAATGATACGTTACCCACCAAAAAATTCCTAAACCTATGGTGGAATCGTACCACGGATATTATAGATAATTATGAGCCGGATTTGCTCTGGTTCGATTTTGGGTTGGACAAACCCGGTTTTGAGGTCATGCACAAAAAAATACTTGCCTACTACTATAACAAAGGTGAAGAATGGAACAAGGGTGTAGTTTTTCAGGACAAGAACATGAGAAACAAATCCTTTCCTGAAGACCTTATCGTGCTAGATATTGAACGTGGCCGTATGGATGGCATTTACAAATACCCTTGGCAAACAGATACTTCAATAGGAAAAATTTCTTGGGGCTATGTAACCAATGAAGAATACAAAACTTCCAACTACCTATTGGACGAATTGATAGACATCGTAAGCAAAAACGGATGTTTATTATTGAATATAGGCCCTAAAGCCGATGGAACCATTCCCTCAGAAGCCAAAGAAATACTGAACGAAATGGGCCAATGGCTAAGTCTTAATGGCGAAGCAATTTATGACACACGACCTTGGACCATCTTTGGCGAAGGCCCTACAAAAGTAGAAACAGGTCATCATTCCGAAAAGAAAAATAAGGAATCCGGTCCGGAAGACTTTCGTTTTACTACCAAAGGAAAAACCCTTTATGCAACGGCATTGGGCTGGCCACAAGATGGCAAATTCACAATAAAATCACTTTCAAAAAATAATCCCAATACATCAAAACGAATTAAATCTGTAGAATTCATAAGCGGTAAGAACAACATAAAGTGGAAACAGTCCTCCAAAGGTCTTTCCATATCGGTTGACGGTCAAAAGCCTTGCGAAGCAGCCTACGTTTTTCGTATTCTATTGGAATAAAACATATCAAAACCTATTTTTCAAAACGTAACAAATGAGCAAATTTTATTTTAACGAAGAACAAAGTTCCTATGATGCCATTGTAGTAGGCACCGGTGTTAGCGGAGGCTGGGCCGCCAAGGAATTGTGCGAAAACGGACTAAAGACCTTAATGCTCGAAAGAGGCAGAATGGTGGAACACATAAAAGATTACACCACTGCCCATATGGACGACTGGGACTTTAAACACGGCATGGAGCTTTCAATTGAAGAAAAGGCAAAACGTCCCAAGCAAAGCCGGACCAACAAAGGCAAAAGCGCAGATTCGTACAAATGGTTCGTAAACGATTTGGAACACCCCTACAATGAGACCAAACCCTTTAATTGGATGCGGGGATACCATGTAGGTGGACGATCCATTACTTGGGGAAGGCATAGTTACCGCTGGAGCGAAATTGACTTTGAAGCAAATAAAATTGATGGTCATGGCGTAGATTGGCCCGTTCGTTATAAAGATATTGCTCCTTGGTACGATAAGGTAGAAAGCTACATTGGCGTATCCGGTGAAAAAATGGGACTAAGACAACTACCCGATGGCCAATTCCTTCCAATGATGGAATTAAACTGTGTAGAGCAACATTTTAGGGATAAAGTCTATGAAAACCTAGACGGAAGGGTCGTTACCTCCGGCCGTATAGCACATATTACGGGTGACAAAGAATTTGAGGGACGTACCAAATGCCAGTTCAGGAACCGTTGTTCCAGAGGGTGTCCTTTTGGGGGCTACTTTAGCAGTAACTCGTCCACGCTTCCAGCTGCGGAACGAACAGGGAACCTAACCCTAAGGCCGGATTCAATCGTTACCGAAGTCATTTATGACCCGGATACCAAAAAAGCAACAGGAGTTAAGGTCATTGACCGATTGACCAAAGAAGAACTGGTATTCAACGCCAAGGTTATTTTTTTGTGTGCTTCGGCCATAGCATCGGCTTCCATCTTGATGCAATCCAAATCAGACCGTTTTCCTAACGGAATGGGTAATGATTCCGATCAATTGGGTAGAAATATAATGGATCACCATTTAGGTGCAGGGGCTAATGGAAAATTTGATGGTTACGACGATAAATATTATAAAGGCCGAAGACCAGGAGGTGTGTACATTCCTCGATTTAAAAATATAGACGCCAAATCTCAAAGCAAAGATTACCTACGCGGATTTGGATATCAAGGAGGCGCAAGCCGTAAAAACTGGAAAGATGCCGTTGCCGAACTTTCAATGGGTTCCGAACTTAAAGAAGCAATCTTAAAACCTGGTGGATGGACTATGGGCGTAGGTGGTTTTGGGGAAATACTTCCGTACCAAGACAACCGTATGACCCTAGATTATGACAATCTAGATGGTTGGGGCCTACCTACCGTAACCTTTGATGCAGAAATACGTGACAACGAGTTAAAAATGCGTGAAGATATCGTAGTGCAAGCGGCAGAAATGCTAAAAAAGGCCGGAGCAAGAGACATCAACACCCACAACAGCTCGTATAATATTGGTCACGGCATTCACGAAATGGGAACCGCCCGTATGGGAAGAGACCCAAAGACATCGGTTTTAAACGGTCATAACCAAATACATGAAGTACCCAATGTTTACGTTACAGATGGTGCTTTTATGGCCTCATCAAGTTGTGTAAACCCGTCATTGACATATATGGCGTTTTCGGCAAGGGCCGCCAATCATGCAGCAGAAGAACTTAAAAAAGGAAATATATAACCATGGATAGAAGAAAAGCATTAATGCAAATAGGAATGTCTATGGGTTACGTAGTAGCCGCACCCACATTCATGAGCGTTTTACAAAGCTGTAACGATACTAAAACCACTACGTGGGTACCTCAGTTTCTCAATGAAGACCAAGGTACGGTACTTATAGGCGTTATAGATAGTATACTGCCCAAAACCGATACATTATCGGCCTCGGAAGTTAACGTACATATCTTTTTGGACAGTTTTGCAAACGAGGTAATGCCTCCTGCTCAGCGCGACCAATTCAAGGCTACCTTGAACCAATTGGCCGTGAACGCCCTAGAAAGTTCAAACAAAGAGAACATAAGTGACCTTACCGAAGCCGATCTTGCACCTGAGGTATTAAAAGCATTGACGGATAAAAAGGCCGAAGGCGTTCCCTTTGCCAAAAAAATCAGAGACCTGACCATTTGGGGCTACAAGTGCACGGAATATGTTGGTGAAGAAGTGCTAGCATATGATTCTATTCCCGGTAAATATATTGCCTGCGGAGATCTGGATGAACTTACTGGGGGGAAAGCTTGGTCTATTTAACGTGAAATCAATCATCATAACCATTTTATAAATAACCAAGAACCTGCCATGAAAAGACGCAACTTTATCCAAAAAACAGCATTATCAACAGGAGCAATTTCAATGGGTTCGGGCCTATCATATGCCGCTACCCTAGCTTCACCAAAAGACCCCTATAAATTCAATCTTAAGTATGCTCCGCATTTGGGAATGTTTGAAAATCATGCGGGCAAGGACCCTATTGACCAGCTAAATTTTATGGCAGATCAAGGCTTTACCGCTTTTGAGGATAATAAGATGCGTACCCGAGATGTAGCCCTGCAAGAGAAAATGGCCCAGACCATGCAAAAAAGGGGTATTGAAATGGGTGTATTTGTAGCTGTTTTTCTAAAAGAGGGCCATGTAGCTTCTGGAGACCCGGAAAAAAGAAAGGCTTTTTTAGAATACTGCAAAGAATCCGTAGAAGTAGCAAAGCGAGTGAATGCCAAATGGATGACAGTTGTACCCGGTAACGTGGCTCCTAAAATAAAAGAAGGTTACCAAAGAGCCAATGTTATTGAAACACTCAAACAAGCTTCGGCAATTTTTGAGCCACACAATCTTACAATGGTGCTTGAACCTCTAAACTTTTTTAATCATCCGGGAGCATTCCTAACAGACTCGCCACAGGCCTATGAAATCTGTAAGGCCGTAGACTCTCCCTCATGTAAAATTCTCTTTGATATATATCATCAACAAATCCAAGAAGGCAATCTCATACCCAACATGGAAGCCTGCTGGGATGAAATTGGCTACATACAGATTGGTGACAATCCGGGAAGAAAAGAACCTACCACTGGAGAAATCAATTATTGGAATGTTCTAAAATTCATTAAAGAGAAAGGCTACAATGGCATTCTGGGTATGGAACACGGTAACTCAAGACCTGATAAAGAAGGTGAGCAAGCGGTTATAAATGCGTATAAAAACGTAGATAGTTTTAAATAAATCAAGACTAAAGTTTAGAAACTAAGGAAAATGCAAAGAAGAAAATTTATCAGTAAATCAATACAAGCGGCAACTTTAGTATCGGTAGCCGGAGTTCCTTTTCATGGTTTCGCAGATACGATAAAACTAAACAAAGACCGATTTTTCAAAATCTCGTTAGCAGAATGGTCTTTTCATAATACACTGCGCGCCGGAAAAATGGATAATCTTGATTTTGCCGCGAAAGCTAGAAGTTTTGAATGCGAAGGGTTGGAATATGTTAATCAGTTTTTTATGGATAAGGCAAAAGATAAGACCTACCTCAAAGAAATGAATAACAGAGCAGATTCTGAAGGAGTCAAGAATGTGTTGATAATGATCGATAGAGAAGGGCAACTAGCGGATGTAGATTCCAAAAAACGTTTACTAGCCATAGAAAACCATCACAAATGGATTGATGCCGCCCATTTTCTTGGCTGCCATGCCATTAGAGTAAATTTAGGTGGAGGAATAGAAAAGGGAGAAGCTGCAAAAGCTGCTATTGACTCATTGCACAAACTTGCGGATTACTCCAAAGATTCCAACATTAATATTCTAGTCGAAAACCATGGCGGATTCTCTTCGGACGGTATCTGGTTGTCTAATGTGATGAAGAATGTAGAACGAGAAAACTGCGGTACGTTACCAGATTTCGGCAACTTTTGTATCGAAAAAAACAAAAATCGAGAATGTGTGACAGAGTACGACAAGTACAAAGGGTTCGCAGAGATTTTACCTTTCGCAAAAGGAGTAAGTGCCAAGTCTATTGAGTTTGATGAAATGGGCAACGAAACCACCATTGATTATTTTAAAATGATGAAAATGGTTAAGGATTCAGGGTACAAAGGCTTTATTGGTATTGAGTTTGGCACATCTACCGCCTCAGAAGAAGAGGGGGTTAAACTGACCCGAGACTTACTCATTAGAGCTGGCTCCCAAGTTTAAACAAAAACACTTAGAGAATTTAGCGTTATGAAATACACTCCCTTCAGAATAGCATGTGCGGTTATATTTTTAACGCTTATTTTCTCTATAAATGGAACTGCTCAAAAGACACCGGACAAAGCTATCATTCCTTTCATTGGAAACTGGGCTTCGGTTCTACCTGACGGTCACCCTGCATGGCTTTCGTTTTATATAAAAGAAGGTGTTCTTGATGGAGAAGCTTGGTCCGTAGGCCTAGGCAATGCTATTTCTGAATTAAAGGTCAGTTCGGATACCCTATATTTTAAAAGATTATATAAGGTAGGCGCTCCCAATTTCCCTGGCGGCCCTCCAACTGGAGAAAAAGTTCCTGTACAAACCAAGGCAACTGTTGATGGTGATGAGATATTTCTCTCTATGGATTGGCCCTTGACCGATGGAACTATTAAAAAGTTAGATTTTAAAGGCAAACGTTTGCCTTCTTTGCCTCCTAAACCAGATTTGGACAAAGTGAAATTTGGAGAGCCTATTGCTCTTTTCAACGGGAAGGATCTATCAGGTTGGCGACTAACCAATCCAAATCAAATCAGTGGATGGAGAGCCGAAAATGGCGTTTTAGTAAACACAACTCCCAAACTTAATTTTGATCCTTTTTCTAAATACGGCAACCTGCGCACAAATGGTGAGTTTAAAGACTTTAATCTACAATTAGAATTCAATGTGTCAAAAGGCGGGAATAGTGGTATTTATCTCTGTGGAAGATACGAAACACAGGTTGTAGATAGAGATAGCAGAATGCAAGGTCTACAAGGTGTGGGCGCAGTATTCGCCCGTATACCACCTAGTGAAAATGCAGGTAAAGTTGGTGGTGAATGGCAAAAATATGATATCACGCTAGTAGACCAACATGTAACCGTTATTCTAAACGGTAAAAAAGTTATAGATAACAAACCTGTCTTAGGGGCTACAAAAGGGGCCCTTAATGCAGATGACACTAAACCTGGACCAATATACTTTCAGGGCGACCACACTGCCGTTAAATACCGAAATATAAACCTCCGGTCTCGTATTAACCCCAATTACAAAAAACAAGAAGCGGATACCCTGGAATTTCTAAAGTTTGATATCAATGGAAATGGAAAGTTAGAACCAATGGAAATTCCTTTATTCGATCAGGATATTTTTGATCAAGCTGATTCGGATATTGACTGGAAACTAAACGAAAAAGAATACAAAAGCTATCTAGCGTATAAAAAACGCATACAATCCGATCGTTCTTTAATTCCTAAAAATATTCAAACTTTTAGTGATGTACCGTATGTTCTAGATGGCAACAACAGACATAATTTAGATATCTATTTACCGGATACAACAAAGTTCAAGAAGCCCTATCCTCTCGTTATATGGATTCATGGCGGAGGTTGGCAAAAAGGCACAAAAGACCTTTTCGGAAAGCAGGCGTTTCTACTAAATCATGGGTTTGCCATGGCTTCAGTAAATTATCGCCTTACCAGAGAATCAGAATTTCCAGAACAAGTTTATGATTGCAAAGCAGCCATTAGGTACCTTAGAAAAAACGCAGACCAATATAGGTTAGACGCAAATTCTTTTGGACTATGGGGTTCTTCGGCTGGGGGACATTTAGCCTCTTTAATAGGAACTACCAACAACTCAAAAGAATTAGAAGGCAATCTAGGTGTCACCAATGTTTCTAGTGAGGTGCAAGCAGTTTGCGATTGGTTTGGCCCATCAGATTTAAATTTGATGAATACCTCTTCAACAGACAAGTCAAAAGGCGAAAAACAAAACATAAGGCCTATTGTAAAATTCCTTGGAGGACCTTTTATAGAAAAACAAGAAGCTGCGAGAAAGGCGAGTGCCATAAATTACATTTCAAAAGACGATCCACCGTTCTTAATCATGCATGGCGAAAAAGACCCCTTGGTGCCTATTGAACAGAGTGAGTTACTTTACAAAGCGCTGCAAAAACAAAATGTTGATTCAGAATATATTGTAGTAAAAGATGGCAAACATGCCTTTTTCATGGATAAGGATGAACATAATAAAGTAGCGGACTTCTTCAAGAACAACTTAACAGGCCAAGGTTTATCCAAGAAACCAAAAAGATGAACAAGCACCTATTCCACTTTATTTTAGGATTGCTGTGTATAGGGTTTGCATCGGCACAAGACAGTGTACTCCCTAACGTGGTTATTATTTATGGCGATGACGTTGGGTATGGTGATGTTGGTGCCTATGGCTCTAAATTGATTCCTACTCCAAATATTGATAGACTAGCTAGTGAAGGAATTAGATTTACTGATGGCCACTGCTCTGCAGCCACTTGTACACCTTCAAGATACTCTTTACTTACCGGTATTCATGGTTTTAGAGATAATATAAATATACTTCCACCGGACGCACCATTAACTATCCCTACTGATGTTATCACCTTGCCCAAGCTCTTCAAAAATGCAGGCTATACAACAGCAATAATAGGAAAATGGCATTTAGGTATTGGAACAAAAGACCAACCTACGGATTGGAACAGCATTGTTAAACCAGGCCCATTAGAAGTTGGATTTGACAGTAGTTTTTTACTTCCTTCTACCAATGATAGAGTTCCTTGTGTCTATTTAGACGGATATAAAGTACTGGGGCTTGACCCAAAAGACCCTATCTATGTTAATAGAAACCTTATTGAAGTTCAAAATAAAAATAACACGTCATATCCGGACGGAGTGGCCCATCCAGAAGCCATGACGTACTACCGCAGTACCATGGGGCATGACAATAGTATAATCAACGGTATTGGAAGAATAGGATATATGTCTGGCGGAAAATCGGCTTTATGGAATGACGAAACCATAACCGATGAATTTGTAAACCGTGCTAAAAAATATATCTTAGAAAAGAAAAACCGACCTTTTTTCCTTTATTATGCCGCACAGGATATTCATGTGCCCAGAACACCACATCCAAGATTTAAGGGTGCTACCAAACTGGGGTATCGTGGAGATGCAATGGTGCAATTTGATTGGGCAACAGGAGAAATATTAAAAGCCATTGAAGAAGCAGGAATTTCCGACAATACCATAGTTATATTTTCAAGTGATAACGGCCCTACTTATGATGATGGTTATGATGACGGGACTACTGTTAACCGGTCAAACGGAGAAAACGATCGTGGCCATGATGCTTCCGGAATCTATCGCGGCGGGAAATTCCAAATTTATGAAGGGGGCACGAGAGTACCCTTCATTATACGTTGGCCAAATAAAATTAAACCAATGGTATCAGACGCCTTGGTCAACCAAATAGACCTACTAGCCTCTTTTGCAGAATTTTTAGAACAGGAAATTCCAACGGACGAAGCTCGCGATAGCCGAAGCACTTTAGCTGCTTTTCAGGGCACAGACTTAAAAGGATTACCTTTTATGATGGAAGAAACACGCACACGACGCGCCCTGCGTTCTGGCGAATGGAAATATATTATTGGTCCCAGGAAAAAACAAAAGGATACCAGTCCGGAACTCTACAACTTAAAAACAGATCCGGGAGAGCAAAACAATTTAGCACAACTGCGTGAAGATATAGTTCAAGAAATGGACGAACAGTTACAAAAATTAATTTCTGGCGATGGTCTTAGGAAATAGTATAATTCTAAGAACTGAATAAGTCCTAGGCACAACGGTACTTGAGAGCCCTTCTTATTAAGAGAGACATTTTATTTACCTACAAATACATGGTTTCAGCATATGCTATACAGTGACAAGATATCTTCTCTACCCCAGTAAAAAACAGACTTCACAACTATTATACTCAGATCATATGTCACCCTATTGAAACCATTTGTTATACTTCAAAACTAACTTCAAAACTATATTCGCCTAAATAACTCAAAACTCTCAAATGATCTTATGAAACACAAAAAACAATCGACCAAAAAACCTTTGTTGCTCCGGCTGGGATTATCCTTTTTAGGACTCCTTTTAGCTACCATGCAACTACACGCCCAAGATGACACTATTAGTGGTACGGTTTCAGATGACACTGGAATGCCTTTGCCCGGTGCAAACGTATTAGTAAAGGGAACCACAACAGGAACCCAAACCGATTTTGATGGGAATTATACAATTTCCGCCTCCAATGATGCTATTTTAGTGTTTAGCTACATTGGTTTTTCAACTCAAGAAGTACCAGTAAATGGTGAATCCACGTTAAATGTTACTTTGTCGGAAGATGCAAGTAAGCTAGATGAAGTTGTCGTTGTAGGTTACGGCCAACAAAAAAGAGTAAACCTTACCGGTTCGGTAACCGCTGTAGATGAAGAAGCTTTGGAAGACAGAAACGTACAAAATGCGTTTCAAGCACTTCAAGGACAAGCGGCCGGTCTACAAATTTCACAAAACAGTGGAGCTCCGGGTAATGAAGGCCTTAACATTAAAATACGTGGTCTTAACTCTTTTGGTAGTAACAACTCTCCATTAGTATTGATTGACGGTGTAGAAGGTAATCTACAAGATTTAGACCCCTCTGTAATTAGTTCCATTTCTGTGCTAAAAGATGCTTCTTCAGCAGCTATCTACGGTTCTAGGGCTGCAAACGGTGTTATCTTGGTGACTACCAAGAGTGGCGGTAACAACAACTTTAAGATTGAATACAGCGGTAGTGTGTCAACGGAGACCTTTACCAAGGTACCGCAAATGATATCCAATTCGGCAGATTATATGACTTTAATGAACCAGGCATTAATCAATACACCTGGAGCATCTGCCAATCCGTATCCTCAAGAAGTGATAGATGCTTACCGAAACAATCAAGGCAATCCAGCTTTTCCTAATACAAATTGGTTTGATGAAGCTTCCAGAACCCCAATCGTACAACGTCATGTTGTAACGGCTAGTGGTGCAATTGATGGCACCAGCTATAATATTTCTATGGGTAACTGGGATCAGCCGGGTATTATTCGCTCTTCAGGGTTTAAGAAGAATAACTTCTTTATGAGTGTAAAATCAGATATAGGAGAAAAGATTACCGTAGGAGGTACTGTATCCGGTGTAGCTTCAAAAACAAGTGGTCCTCAGCAGGCAGGCACAGAATCCGGCTTATTCAATTTATTTAGAGTTAGGCCAACTTGGGGGGTGTATACCTTAGATGGCACAGGACATTATTCAGGTAAAGCATTCTCTGGAACTGATACAGAATTTCCTGGTTTTGATGAAGGATTTACTAGAAACAACCCTATAGCAGAACTTGAGGTTCAAGATGGTGAGGTATTGAACCAATACAACTTTAATGGCAACCTATTTTTTGACGTTAAGCTTTCAGACGATTTGGTTTGGAGTACAAAAGGAGCTTATAAGTTTGATTATGACTACTATAAAAATCAACGTATTCAATATGACGAATACAATTATAGAACAGGCGAATACCTAAGAACAACTCGTGATGCTTCACAATTAACTATTGATAATACGTGGAGTAAGCAAACTACGTTATTCTCTACGCTGACGTATTCAAAATTGATTGGCGACCATGACTTTAAAGTTTTAGGAGGGTATAGTCAAGAAGGTTTTGATCGTAATTTCACTAGATCACAAAGAACTGGCATTCCAAATAGAAAAATCACTGATTTAGAAGGTGTAAATTCAGAAAATCAATTTACAACCGGTTTTTCTGAAAGTTGGGCTATTCAGAGTTTCTTTGGTAGAGCCAACTACAACTACAAAGAAAAGTACCTTCTTGAAGCAAACGTAAGAGGAGATATCAGCTCACGTTTTGCTAAAGGAAACAGATTAGGTGTTTTCCCATCGGTATCTGCTGGTTGGAGATTGGACAAAGAAGATTTCTTTCAAGATATTGAAGCAGTAAGCGAACTAAAACTTAGAGGTTCATGGGGGCAATTGGGTAACCAAAATATTGGTATTAATGTACAGGATGATGAATTAAATTCTGGTATATACCCTTACCAATCTACCCTATCTTTTGACCAATTTGGCTATCCTTTTGGAAGTAGTGTTCTTGCAGGAGTCGGCTTAAGAAGCCTAGTTGATTCTGATATTACATGGGAAACTACAACGGTAACGGATTTTGGAGTAGACTTTAATCTATTTAATAGAAAACTATATGGTTCTGCCGATTACTACGTAAAAGAAACCGTAGATATATTAAGACAACTACAAGTTGATGAAAGTAGTGGATTGGATGCTCCTGTAGTTAACCAAGGTGCCATGACCAACAAAGGTTGGGACATTGTTATTGGCCATGACAATAGCATAAACGAGGATTTACGATACAGCATAAACGGAAACGTTTCATGGTTCAAAAACCGTTTAAAAACTTTTGGAGATCCAGAGATACAGAACAGAAACATAAATGAAGAAGGTTACGCTTTTGAAGATTGGTACATGTGGGAAGCCGATGGCTACTTCCAAGATGAAGCGGAAATTGCAAGTTCGGCTACTCAACCTCAACCCGGTAAGGTAGGTTTCATTAAATTGAAAGACCAAAACAATGATGGTGTTATCGATGGAGATGACCGTATCCATATAGACGGTAGATATCCTGCTTTCGTGTACGGGTTAAATCTTTCTTTAAACTACAAAAACTTAGATTTTAGAATGTTCTGGGAAGGTGTAGAAGGTACTAAAAACTATATTGCCCGTGACCCTTTCAGACAAGATGGCGGTACGGATAAAGCTTGGTTAACCGAAGCATGGACGCCCGATAATAGAAACTCTAGATTGCCTGCGGTATATTACGAAACCGCAGAAACACGTAGAGCTACAGTATATAACAATTCTTTCTGGTTATGGGACACGTCTTATCTAAGATTAAGAAATGTTACCTTAGGGTATTCTCTACCTACTGACGTATTGGACAAGACACCGTTCAACAGATTACGATTCTATTTTGCAGCAGAAAACTACCTTACCTTCCAAAAAGACTACCCTATTGATGTAGATCCGGAAGCTAATGGTGTAGATGCCTATCCATTTAGAAAAACATTAACATTAGGTGTAAACATGACATTTTAGTCAATCAAAAATATTATATAAATGAAAAAGACAATCTTATTACTCGCTCTATCCTTTCTGGGGATCACAATAAGTTCGTGCGAGGACGACTTTTTAGACAAGCAGCCTTCTTCTCAACTGCCTTCAGAAACTTTTTGGCAGACTGAGCAAGATGCAGAACTAGCATTGACCGGTGTATATAGTAATTTACAACAGAACATGTTGGCTATACGTGCAGATGGCGGATGGCCTCCAACAATCAAACCCAACTGGGACGCCCTAACAGATGATTGTTATCAAACATTCAATTATGGTTTTAGAGAATTGATTGATGGAACGGCAAGTCCTACCTCTGGTGGTAATAACGGTGCAATCGCACAACTTTACAATGTATGTTATAAAGGAATTCAAACCTGTAATTTCTTTTTAGCAAACATTGATCAGGTTGAGAATATTGAGGCTGATAAATTAAATGGATGGAAAGGTCAAGTAAGCACTCTACGTGCATTTTTCTATTATAACTTAGTTACTACTTATGGAGAGGTTCCTCTTAGAATAGAACCAACTACTTTGGAAAATCAAGATTTACCAAAAGCTCCTGAGTCAGAAATATTCGCTCAAATTGAAAAGGACCTAATATTTGCTGCTGCCAACTTACCAGAAGCTCCTTACGGAGATGGTTATGTTGTTAAAGGTTCTGCAAGTGCTTTATTAGCCCGAACTTACTTGTACCAAGAAAAATATGCCGAAGCAGCTGTAGCGGCAAAGGCCGTAATGGACGGTGGTAGTTTTTCGCTATCTACTAATTACGAAGACCTTTTTGTAGATGCAGGACAAGTTGACAACCCTGAAATTATTTTCTCTACAAAATACTCAAGTGCTCCTGGTGAATTCCAAGATAGAGGTAGTGAAATCATGATAGGCTTTTGGGGAACTCTTAAACCAACTGAAGATTTTGTGAATTCTTTTGAAGCTACTGATGGTCTACCAATAGATGAATCTCCTCTTTATGATGAAGCTAATCCTTTGGACAACCGTGACCCTCGACTAAGTAAAATAGTACAAGTAGGGGAATGGAATCCTGAAATTGAGCAAAAAACCTTATCAGGTTTTGGTTTGTTAAAATGGACAACCCCACAAACAAGGGCTTCCCTAGTACAGAATTTTACAGAAGGCACAGACTATATTCACATTCGATATGCCGATGTTTTGTTGATGTATGCTGAAAGTAAAATAGAATCCGGCAGTATTGACACCTCTGTTCTTGACGCTATTAACGAGGTAAGAGCAAGAGCATATGGTGTGGCTGTAGGAGATACAGGTTCTTATCCCGCCATAACTACTACAGATCCGGGAGAACTTCGTGAAGCCGTTCGTAACGAACGCAGATACGAATTTGGTTTTGAAGGTTTACGTTATTTTGACCTGAAGCGTTGGGGCATAGCAGAAGAAAAACTAAACGGTTTTTACGATCCGCATGTAGATGCCAATAGAGTATTCCTTCCAAAACATTATAAATGGCCGTTGCCACAAAGTGCAATTGACAAGAATGATGCTCTTGAGCAGAATCCTGATTACTAATAGTCTTTTAAACATGAGAACAGTAAGACATCTGTTTTTATTAAAATTGTTGAGTTAGTTCTATCCTAAAGCCAGTTGACAAAAAGGTCAACTGGCTTTTTTATATCATTCCCATAAATTAATAGTATTTTCAATCTCCCTTTAACAGTTAACTCCATGAGAATTCTAAAAAGAAGACTAGTTACGCTTACCAAACTCTTTGCTTTGGCGGTAACTTTCCAAAACTATGCTCAACAACCCAATATTGTAATCATCTATGCAGATGACATGGGCTATGGAGATCTACAATGCCAGAACAAGGATTCTAAAATACCCACTCCCAATCTAAACCAACTGGCGTCGGAAGGCATTCGTTTTACTGATGCCCATAGTTCTTCGGGTATTTGCTCTCCTAGTAGATACGCGTTACTTACAGGAACCTATCACTGGCGAAGACAGCATGATATTGTAAATTCTTTTGGCCCTCCATTTTTTAATGAATCGGATGTTACACTTCCTGAACTCCTGAAGACCAATGGCTACAAAACTGCAGCCATCGGAAAATGGCATTTAGGGTGGAATTGGAAATTCAAGAACGAACCTTCAGGCGAAGTTTTTCAGTGGAACAAAAAACGTAAGTTCTACAGACCGGAAGATATTGATTGGAGCGGACCCCTCACGGGCGGGCCGTTAGATCAAGGTTTTGACTATTATTTTGGTGATGGAACCATTAACTTTCCTCCTTACGCATGGATTGAAAACGACCAATTTATTGAACTTCCAAAAGCAGTTATGGACGTTCATAATGTAGGTTTCAATGTTAATGAAGGCGAATGGGAGTTTAGGCCAGGCCCAAAAGTTGAGGGTTGGAACCCATATGAGGTACTTCCTACCCTTACCAAAAAAACAGTAGCCTACATCAACGAACAAGAAGCAGATAAACCGTTCTTCCTTTACATGGCTCTACCCTCTCCCCATGCACCAATAATCCCTAACGAAGAATTTGTTGGCAAATCTAAAGCAGGCCCATATGGCGACTATATGTTCCAAACTGATTGGGTTGCGGGTCAAGTGATGAAAGCTTTAAAAGATAAAGGGCTAGATAAAAACACTATTGTAATTTTCACTGCGGATAACGGTCCTGAAAAATATGCTTTTGAGCGCGCAGAAAAATACGAGCATTTTAGTATGGGAGATTTTAGAGGCCTAAAACGTGACGTCTGGGAAGGTGGTCATCACGTGCCTTTCATCGTTAAATGGCCAGAACAAATTAAAGCTGGAACCGTTTCAAAGGAAGTCATTTCTCAAGTAGATATCATGGCTACTCTGGCAGAAATCACAAACGCTACAATTCCTGAAAATGCGGCACCGGATAGTTATAATTTACTAGACCTTCTAAAAGGTGAAAAATACAGTACTCCATTGCGGGAAGCAACCGTACACAATACATACAACGGCATTTGGGGTTTGCGAAAAGGGAAGTGGTTATACATTAATAAACCTTCTGGCGAACATTCAAAAATGCCCGATTCTTTTAAAAAGTTGAGAGGTTACAAAGATTTTGATACACCCGCCCTTTTATTCAATATGAAAAAGGATCCTGAGCAAAAAAATAATATTGTTGAAGTACACCCTGATGTTGTACAAGAAATGTCCACGATTTTAGAGACGTATCGCGAACAAGGATATTCGGTAAAACGATAAAAAATAGCCTCGTAAATTAAACCTATGCCTGCACTTTCTTTTGGACGTTATTCTATTTTACCAATCACACGGTTGAAGTTATTGGCTTCTTTTGTGTTGCTATTGGTATCCTGTCAAGAAAAAGAAAAACCAGGAACACAAGTTGGGAAAAACACTCTTTTCCAAGAGGTTTCCAGCGAAACTACAGGCGTAAATTTTGACAATTCCGTAAAAGCTTCCAAAACCCTGAACTTATTCTCCTACATGTACTTTTACAATGGCGGTGGGGTTGCTGCGGGCGATTTAAACGGGGATGGTCTTGATGACCTATATTTCACGGGAAATCAAGTTCAGAACAGATTATACCTCAACATGGGGAATTTCAACTTTAAAGATATTACCGAGCAAACTGGTACTGGCGGCGATTCAAATTCATGGTACACCGGAGTTAGTTTTGCAGATGTAAACGGAGATGGCACATTGGACATTTATGTAAGTCAGATCGGAAAAATTTCAGGAACCAATGGGCACAACCTCCTCTTTATCAATCAAGGCAATGACGAGAAAGGTATTCCAAAATTTAAAGAAAGTGCAATTGAACTTGGCCTAACAGTAAAAGGTGCAACCACGCAAACCGCATTTTTTGATTATGATTTAGATGGAGACCTAGATGCGTATATTATGACGCACTCCAATTTTAACGACGGTGTTCTCCCCCGTGCTGAAAAGCGACTCATTTCCAGTCCGTATGGCGATAAGTTATTCCGAAACGATGGAGGTAAGTTTACCGATGTCACCAAAGAATCAGGTATCTATAGCAGTCCATTAGGGTTTGGATTGGGCATTAGCACGGCAGACATTAATAAAGATGGCTATCCTGATATTTATGTTGGAAACGATTTCTATGAAGAT
The DNA here is from genome assembly GCF_018860715.1 of Zobellia sp. B3R18. Taxonomy (NCBI): domain Bacteria; kingdom Pseudomonadati; phylum Bacteroidota; class Flavobacteriia; order Flavobacteriales; family Flavobacteriaceae; genus Zobellia; species Zobellia sp. B3R18. The sequence continues at coordinate 534,708 of NZ_JAHKQG010000011.1, forward strand.
GATTACCTATACATTAATAACGGAGATGGTACGTTTACAGAAGATTTAGAATCCCATATAAAACACACCAGTCGGTTTTCTATGGGCAATGATATTGCCGATTTGAACAATGATGCCTTACCGGATATCCTGTCTCTTGATATGCAGGCGTACGAGCCCGAAATTTTAAAAGCATCGCATGGCGAGGATTCATATGCCATTTTCAATTACAAACTGTCTTTTGGGTACCAACACCAGTATGCACACAACACCTTTCAACTGAATAGAGACGGTGAGCACTTTAGCGAAATAGCAAGACTATCCGGCATTGAAGCCACAGATTGGAGCTGGTCTGTTTTAGCTAATGACTTTGATATGGACGGGCAAAAAGATATTTTCATTACCAACGGTATTTTTAGACGAAGTAATGATATGGACTATATGCAGTTCCTTTCAGGAAATGAGGTTCAAAAACAATTGCGTTCCGGTAATTATGACTATAGCAACGCCCTTACCGATAAAATGCCAAGTTATCCTTTGCAGAATTTCTTCTTTAAAAATAATAACAACCTTACTTTCACCAATACTTCCTCTGAATGGGGCGGCACAAAAAAAGGCTTTTCAAACGGTGCTACTTACTCAGACCTTGATAATGACGGCGACCTAGATTTGGTAATTAACAACCTTAACGCAAAAGCATCCATCTTAAAAAACACCACCATAGAGAATGACAGTTCAACCAAGGATTATTTAAAAATAAAGTTGAAGGGTCTAGCCGGAAACGATTACGGAATTGGCGCTAAGGTTATATTAAAGAATAAAGGTCAAAAACAATATCAGGAATTATTGAATGTTCGCGGATATCTATCATCTACCCCTCCTTATTTAAATTTTGCAGTTGGCAAAAACACTGTTGTAGATACCGTCTTTGTACAATGGCCAAACAAGGAGCAAACCGTTTTAACAAATGTGAATTCAGGTCAAGTGCTGAGCATTGCCCAAGAAAATGCTTCTACCATATCATCAGAGACCAAAAAAACACCTAAATCCCTTTTTACCCTTTTAAACAATAGCGAATTAGATATTGATTATCGGCACCAAGAAAATCGATTTTACGAATTTAACAGGGAACATTTAATTCCGCATATGAATTCCACTTGGGGCCCTCCTATTGCCGTGGGAGACATCGACAACGATGGTTTAGATGATTTTTTCGTTGGTGGGGCACTAAACCAACCTTCTAAAATCTACTTGCAGCGATTTAATGGTAAATTTATCTCATCATCATCAAAAGCACTACAAACGGATGCAGCTTCTGAAGATACTGCAGCCGATTTTGTAGATGTTAATGGAGACGGTCATTTGGACTTAATTGTGGGTAGCGGCAGTAACCAAGAAATAAAACCAGACCCTAAAAGTCTTACCCGACTTTATATAAACAATGGTAAAGGCAACTTTACAAGACAAGATAATTTTCCTGAAATCTATACAACGGTTTCAGACTTGGCACTAGCCGATTTTGATAAAGATGGAGACAATGATGTTTTTATATCCTCTCGCTCTGTCCCCGGTAAATACGGTTCTTCTCCAGATTCATATCTTCTTAAAAACGATGGAAAAGGCAGTTTTTCCATGGATACATCATCCCAAAAACTTTTTGAAAAATGCGGAATGGTCAATTCTGCAAAATGGGTGGATTTAAATGGCGATGATTGGCAAGACCTTGTTTTGGTGGGTGAATGGATGCCTATTAAAGTGTACTACAATTCAAACGGAAGTCTTAATAAAGCTAACCCAGAGGCCAACTCCCTACAGTTTTCAAACGGTTGGTGGAACTCCCTAGCATACGGAGATTTTGATAATGATGGCGACATTGATTTGGTAGCGGGCAATCTTGGACTAAACTCAAAATTAAGGGCAACGGAAAAAGAACCGGTACAAATGTACTATTCGGATTTTGACAAGAACGGTTGGCCCGAAGGAGTTACTACACATTTCATTGAAGGAAAGGAACATGTTTTCTCCTCAAAAAGCCTTCTTGAAAAACAAATGGTATATCTCCGCAAAAAATTCCCCACATATAGTGCTTTTGCCCAAGCGGACTTCAAGGCTATTTTTACACCAGAAGAGTTAAAAAATGCAGAAATTTTAAAGACTCACGAATTCAGGAGTTGTTTCATTGAAAATCTTGGAAACAAAAAATTCAAACTTAGACCGTTACCTACCCCAGCTCAATTCTCTACGGCAAATGCTATTCATACGCTAGATTTTGACCAAGACGGGAGATTGGACCTATTGCTGGGAGAAAACTTCCATGATGCCAACACAGAGCTAGGACGGTACGACGCCGGCTATGGAACGCTGTTAAAAAATATGGGAAACAGTAATTTTAAAGAAACACCCATTTCTACATCAGGATTGTTACTAGATAAGCAAACCAGACACATCAAAAGCTTGGTCAGCAAAAGGTATGGAAAACTACTGATTGTATCCAACAACAATGATAGCCTTCAGTTCTATAAGGCTTCTACAGAAGAAAGATCTCATTAAGCTTATTTTTGAAACAACTAAAACAAGAGTTTTATAACTTGTTTTGTTTTAATACACCGCTCACACCTCCTACGTCTTAAAATCATAGGAATTGAAAACAATCATAACTCTCCTTGTGGCTTTCTAAAACGATATATCCCCTATAATAGACTTTACCCTCCCCTTTAGAATAGTATTCCTTAAGTAGATTTACTGAGAGACACAAAAAATAAACTCAGAGATACAACTACCCTATTCATTACCATACATTTGACATTTTCACATAAATTTAACTTTTTATTATACAATAATTAACAAAGAGCCTCGGAATTTGTTTATTCCGCAAAAACTTACAAGGCTCAAAATTTAAACCAAACCAACCACCTCTTTAATTATCAACACTCAGAAAATCAAACTAAAAGAATTTCTTATGAAGAAAAATCAACTATTCATTAACTGGAAACATACGCTAAAAATAAGCGTAACGTTCTTGATGCTGTTCTTTGTAACATCAATTATTCAAGCACAGAATACTACCGTAAACGGTACGGTCGTTGATCAAAGCGGAGTACCATTACCAGGAGCAAATATTCTGGAGAAGGGAACATCAAATGGGGTTACCGCGGACTTTGACGGAAAATTCTCGATAAATCTTAAAAAACCAGATGCGGTATTGACCGTCTCATACATTGGTTTCTCTACACAACAAGTTACCGCGAAAGGAAATAGCTCCTTAAAAGTGGTAATGCAAGAAAATGCCGCAGGGTTAGATGAAGTTGTAGTAGTAGGTTATGGTACCCAAAAGAAAAGCGATTTAACAGGATCGGTAGGGTCTATATCCTCAAAAGACCTACTAAAGGCGCCCATTGTTAAAATTGGGGCAGGGTTACAGGGAAAAATCAGTGGAGTAAATATTCAGCAAACAACCGGTGCTCCCGGACAAAAAATGAAAATACGTATACGGGGAGGAAGCTCTATAAATTATGGAAATGAACCCCTATATGTAATAGATGGCTTCATTGGCGCCGACATTTCAACTATAAACCCGAACGACATTGCTACCATCAACTTTCTAAAAGATGCCTCCGCAACAGCTGTTTACGGATCCAGAGGTGCGAACGGCGTGGTACTGATTACTACAGTTGCCCCTAAAGAGGGCCCATTAAAAGTTACTTTTGATACAAATATCGCAATGAGTTCTATGGTAAATCAATACGATATTTTACCAATAGATGAAATGGCGGAACTAATGAACGAACAACAAGCCTCATTAGACAAACCTGCGTTCTTTTCACCTGCGGACATAGCTGGTTTCCGATCCAGAGGTGGAACGGATTGGGTAGATCTTATTACGCGCCAAGGATATAGACAAAACTATTCCCTGAATCTTACAGGAGGGTCCGAAAAGCTAAAATATTTTTTCTCTGCCAATCACTTAAATGATGAGGGAGTCATAAAAAATTCATTTTATAGAAGAACCTCTATTCGTTCCAATATCTCAGGAAACATTGGTGAACGCATTCAATTTAAATTTAACACATACGGAACACATATAGAATCACAAGCTAACGGAAGAGGTACGGGAGGTACCGGAAACCCAATTGGTAACGCTGTAATCTTCCCTCAAATGTGGGCATCACGTGACGCGAACGGCGAGTTTATAGATGGAACAACCTATAACAGCTATAATGGTGCTTTTCTTGTAGGGAGACTAGTAAATCCAGAGATGCAGGTAAGGCAAAACCAAGAAAACCTAAATGATAAAATCACGTCTAACATTGATTTGAACATTGATCTTGCCAACCATTTAACATTATCCTTAAGCGCAGCCGGAAGCCTTTCTATGAACTATCGTGGGCAAAGAACCCTTCCTGACTTTATTAATATAAATAGAGATAACGTTACCGCCCAACAAGCATATAACAGGGGCAATAGCTGGTTGGCCAACAGTATTCTTACTTATGAAAATGATTTTGGAGAGCACAATCTTAAAATATCGGGCGTTTATGAATTTTCAAAATCGGTAAACCGTAACAATACAGCCACCGTAGGTAGTCTATCAACACTTGCCAATGAATGGCACCTTTTGGCCAACGGTACGCCATCGTCCATTAATTCAGGTTATGGTACCGGTAAATTACGCTCTTATATGGGCCGTTTAAATTATAGCTTTAAAGACAGATATTTGCTTACGGCCTCTATGCGTGCAGATGGATCATCTCGATTTAATTCGGATAACAGATGGGGCTACTTCCCCTCTGCCGCTTTTGCATGGAGAGCCTCCGAAGAAAATTTTATTCAAAATTCCAGTTGGTTGAGCAACTTAAAATTTAGAGTAGGTTTTGGAGCAGTTGGTAACCAAGCCGTAGGTTATGGAACCATCCAACAAACATTTGCCGCATCCAATAGTGGTGATGGGCGTAATTATGGATGGTACCAATTAGACAATGGAGAATCCGTACAAGGTGTTGTTCCGGGATCTATTACAGATAATAATCTAAAATGGGAAACAACAACTTCTTATAATGCGGGTATAGATTTTGGTATCTTAGACAACAAGCTATCCGGTACAGTAGATGTCTATTCCAAAAAAGCTACAGATGTTATCATTGCCAAGTCAATTCCCAGATACACCGGTCAATCTGCTATTACAGATAATTTTGCTGACATAGATAACAACGGTGTTGAAATAGGCCTTAACTGGAATATCATGAACAAAGATGATTTCCAATGGACGGCATATGCCAACTTCACGAAAAACAAAAATATCATCCAGGACTTAGGTGAATCCGGTGGTGAACCTGTGGAAGAAATTTTCATAGCCAATGAAGAACCTATAGGTATCTGGAGCTTAGTTGGAGGTAACAATAAATTTATTGTAAGGAAAGGCGAGTCTATGGGGGCGCTATATGGTCTGAAAGCTACTGGAATCTGGCAAGAAAATGAAGCCGCAGAAGCAGATTCTTATAATTCTAGACCGGGTGAAGTTAAATATGAGGATGTAGATGGTGATGGAGTGATATCTGCAGAAGATAGACAAATAATTGGTAGTGCCGCTCCAGATTTCACCTACGGATTAGGTACCAGCATGGCTTACAAAGGTTTTGACCTTTCAATTCAGTGTATCGGAAGTGTAGGTAACGACATCTATAATTGGACGGATAACAGATTGAACTATGGTATTCTCTCTACCGATTATAGAGACAGATGGTCTCCTACCAACACTTCTTCTACACAACAGGTTATGCCGTACGGAACGGATTACTCCCTAACCTATGTGGTAAGCCAATATGTAGAAAAGGGGTCGTTCTTTAAAATCAGTAATATGACACTTGGGTATAACATTCCAGACAATACTACAGATGCCTTAGGAATAAGCAGTTTAAGACTATACGCGAGTGCAGATAACGTTCTTACCATTACAGACTATTCCGGTCTAGATCCCGAAGGCTCTAGTACGGCATTATCCAGTGATTCCCAATCAGGTATTGATGCCTTTTCATACCCCCTAACAAGAACAATTTCTCTTGGCCTTAAAGTGAGCTTTTAATCAAAAAAGAAAAAAAATGAAACGAATACATACCATATATAAAACACTTGTTGCAACTGCAATCCTACTAGGATTGGTGAGTTGTGAAAAATTAGATGAAGGATCGGATGGAGTAGTTGCCTCCGCCACATTTTATTCGGATGAAAATACTTTAGACGCCGGTATAATAGGCATCTACGGAACCTTACGTAGAAACACCTGGGGATTGGACAACTATTCCCATTTTTCAGGAGCAGACGACTTAACTTCAAGGCTGGGCAGCAATAAGTGGGTTGTACTAGAATCAGATCAATTTGCAAAGACTGCAGGTAATTCTTGGGCCACCAATGATTACAATGGCAATTACCAAGCTATACTTGCCTGCAATAGCTACATTGCCGATGCCCACCCGGAAGACGTGGAAGAGGCGGTCTTAAATGCAGCCCATGCCAATGCCTATTTCATAAGAGGCTTATGCTATTTTAGGCTTGCAACAAGCTTTGGCGATGTACCCATGCCACTTGACCCCATTCCGGACCTGGAACTTTCCTTAACTCCTAAAAGAGAGGTTATGGCTCAAGTAATTAAAGATTTAGAATTTGCGGTAAAGTGGGCCGTTAATGATAGAGACTCCAACCCTTTAGTATCTAATGGTAGAGTGTCAAAAACTGCTGCAAAGGCCTTCTTGGCAAAAACATATATGCAATTAACCGGTTACCCTTACAATGAAACGGATAAATGGGAACGAGTTAAGGAGTTAACAGACGAAATTATAAGTGATGGTGTCTATTCTTTAACAGATGATTTTGCCCACAGTTTCCAAGACCCGCACCAAATTAACAAAGAGGTAATCTTTGCCCACATAATGTCACGGGAATCGTGGCCAATAATCACTCAAAACAGGGTGTATGGCTTTAGATGGGCCAATTGGATGGATTTATACATGGAATGGACCTATTTCAATAATTTCCCTGAAGGCTATAGAAAAGAATTTTCTACCGCCACTGAAGGAAATCAATTCTTTGACGAATTTCAAAATCCTGTTGTTACTAAATATACTTGGGGCACAAGAGCTCCTAATTCTACGGACCCCGTTGATCATGTTTTTGAACATACATGGCAAACTTCTAATGACCGTATTGCAATGCGCTACGCCGAAGTTTTACTCATGCACGCCGAAGCTTCTGCAAATTTAGGAGATTTGGACACCGCACTGGAAGAATTGAACATGGTGAAAAGAAGAGCTTATGCCAAAGGAGCCACCAAACAAGCTGAAGTTGCTTCTTTAGAGCCAGGCTTTTGGATGACTGCTGACCCAGAAATTGATTATACATTGGCCGAACTTTCAACACCTGAATTAATGATCGATGCCATCGTTAATGAAAGAGCCTATGAATTTTTGGGAGAAATTAGTGGCAATCGTTGGTTAGATCTGGTTCGTTTGGAAAAAGTTGCCGAAGCAAATGCAGGTCGCGATTCAAGAGAAGTTCCTTTAATAGGAGATCCATCAGATAAAAACCTATGGTTTACTCCTATTCCAGCTACAGAAACCACACTGAACCCCAACCTTAATTAAGGTCACAAAAAAACTAAATTAGTTGAGTTAGTTTGTTGGGCTGTTCTTTAACCGGGGCAGCCCTTTTTTTTAACAAAAACGTATTTTGTACTAACAAATACATTTCGTGAACTGCAAGGCACACAGCTTTATGAAATAAAACCCTTCTTTGTATCTCATTATGCAAAAAACCGAAAAGTAATCCGCATGAAAACGATTTTAAAGTATAGTTTCTCCATTTTACTTATTTTAATTACCCTTACAAGCTGCTCCAACGAGCAAAAAAAAACCAAGGAAAAGGAAAGCGCCCAGGTTAGTAATTCCCCAAACATTATTCTATTCGTTTCTGATGATCACGGCACCGATGCTATTGGCGCCTATGGCAACGAAGTAATCAAAACACCTAACTTGGACCAACTTGCCGCAGAAGGTGTACGTTTTGATAATGCCTATTGTACCAGCGCCAGCTGCGCCGCTAGTAGGTCCGTTATACTTACCGGTCTTTACGGACATGCTACAGGCTCTTATGGACACGTTCATGATTATCATCATTTTAGCAGTTACGATAACATAAAATCTCTCCCCGTTCTTCTTGAAAACTCAGGTTATGAAACGGCAAGAATTGGTAAATACCACGTTGCACCGGAATCTGTCTATCATTTTCAAAAGGTCCTGGAAGCCGATCCCAGAAATACTGTTGAAATGGCCGAACAATGTAAAGAAGTGCTTAATTCAGACAAACCATTCTTTCTTTATTTCTGTACGGACGATCCACACCGTGGGGCTCCTTTTGAGTCGGACTCTTGGAACGTACCAAATAGTTTCGGGAACAAGAAAGAAGGTTATGAAGGAGTTGAAACAATTACCTATGACCCAAAAGATGTTGTAGTTCCAAGTTTCCTTCCGGACAGCAAAGAGAGTCGTGAGGAAATAGCCCAATATTACCAAAGTGTATCTAGAATAGACCAAGGCTTTGGTAAACTCATGAAAATGCTAAAAGATACGGGCAAGGATAAAAACACCATCGTCATTTATATTTCGGATAACGGAATGGCCTTCCCCGGTGCCAAGACTACGGTTTATGAGCCAGGCATTAAACTCCCATGTATCATAAAAGACCCTTTGTCCGATGTAAAAGGTGGCTCCGTAAACAATGCCCTTATTTCATGGACAGACCTTACCCCTACTATTTTGGACATGGCGGAAATCTCCTATGATTCCAATGATTTCCATGGCAAATCGTTCAAGAAAATAATGAGCCAAGAAAACCCAAAAGGATGGGATGAAGTTTATGCTTCGCATACCTTTCATGAAATTACAATGTATTACCCTATGCGAGTCGTAAGGGATAAAAACTACAAGCTTATTCGGAATATCGCATGGCGACAAGAATACCCCTTTGCTTCGGACCTTTGGGCGGCATCTACATGGCAAGAGGTATACCGAAACGAAAAAGAATACTACGGACAACGCAAAGTTAAAGATTACCTCTTCAGGCCCGAGTTTGAGTTGTTCGACCTATCAAAAGACCCGGAAGAAAGCATCAATTTGGCCACCGACCCAAACTACGCCAATGTGCTAGAGGCCCTAAAGACCAAAATGAAAACTTTCCAAAAAGAGACCAAAGACCCATGGCTCATTACTTGGGACCATGATAATTCGCTTCAAGGCACCGGTGTAAACCTCTAAAAAATACATATGACTCACTTTAAATCTATAAAAACACTATACCTGAGCGCTATTTTGTGTTTAGGCATGTATACATTATCTGCACAGCAGACCATTCATATTCAAGCCCAGGCCGAGGACATGACGCCTTTGGTCCGCAAAGCACTAGAGAATGCAACGGACAAAAACCTGACTTTGGTTTTTGATAAAGGGATTTATAAATTTTTGCCGGATTACGCCACTCAGCGCTACTCCTACATCACCAATCACGGTAATGGACTCAAGAACATCATTTTCTTATTGGAAGATTTTGATTCCGTTACCATAGAAGGTAATGGTGCCGAATTTATTTTTCATGGTCAGGTTGCCCCTTTTCAAATTAAAAATTGCAAAAAACTCACGGTTAAAAACCTAAAAATGGATTGGGATATCCCATTCTTATTTCAAGGTGAAGTTCTTGCTGTTAATGAAACCGAGGGCTGGCGGGACATTAAACCTTTTACCGAAGGTTTTTCATGGGAACTAAAGAAAGAACGCATTTTGTTCCCCAACATAGATGGCTTTACTTTTCCCGAATTGGGAAGCACCCTTGCCTTTGATGCGCAACATAAGCGGGTAGCCCATGGTGCATGGGATATGAGCAGTAGACCGCGTTGGGTAGAAAAACGCCCCAATGGCGTCCTACGTTTTCATGAACATTTAAAACAATACCCGGCTGTAGGCTCAATTCTAAACTCAAAGGGAGACCATGACCACAACCGTTATGCCCCTGCTTTTCAAATTACGTCTTCCAAAGATGTTCATTTGGAAGATATAACTATTCACCACGCATTGGGAATGGGTTTTCTTTTTGAACGAACTGAAAATATTACCATTAGCAATTCCGGTATTTATGTACGTGACGGTTCGGACCGGGTAGTTTCTACCATTGCAGATGCTACGCATTTTGCCAATTGCAAAGGCGACATTCTCATTGAGGACTCCACCTTTAAACATATGTTAGATGATGGTACTAACGTACATGGCACCTATGTAGTTGTAGATAAGGTTTTGGATGATCACACCGTTCGCGTATCCCTTCAACATTTTGAACAAATGGGTTTTGAATTTGCTGCTTCGGGCGATGAAATCTGGTTCATTCAGCAGCCCAGCCCCAAAAGAGCCTCAGAAAACACGGTAGCCAGTGTTTCGTTCGTTAACGATAAATATTCGGACATCAGCTTTAAAAATAAACTTCCAGATAATTTAGCCGAAGGCGATATCCTAGAAAACAAAACATGGAACCCCACTTTTACAATGCGTGGTTGTACTATAAAAGACCATAGAGCAAGGAATATTGTCCTGAAAACACCCTTAAAAACAGTTATAGAAAATAACAATTTTTCTTCTATGATGTCCTCCATATTCTTTAGGGGGGAAACTTATTTTTGGTTTGAATCAGGTGCGGTAGAAGATGTCCTGATCCAGAATAACAATTTTGACCATTGTGCCTATAGCGGAATGGAACATGCCATTTTAAACATAACACCTCGTCTAGGAAAGACTTTTGACCAGACCCAAACATATGACCGTAACATCCGCTTCGTCAGCAACACCATCAAAACTTTTGATAATAGGATTGTATGGGCAGACCGGGTAGACGGACTCACTATTTCCGATAACGTAATTGAACAAGTGTCCGGTTCCGCTCCGCTATATCCAAACGCACATCAATTCGATTTTAAGAATTGTGACCATGTTGAGATTTACAACAACACGTACACAGGAGACGCGGAGAAGGTGCTTTCATCAGATGAATCATCCTCCAAAAACTTAAAATTTAAGCGAAACAAAGGGTTTGCAAAATATAAGAAATAGCAATGTTCATTCTTGTAAAACCTTAATCTATAACTGGATTTTGGCCTATAAACAGGGACTTGAATGACCAAAGACATAATATTTACCCCTAAAGACAAAGAAAACACGCTAAGCCTATAATTTGGCCTAGAACAAACACTTTTATTAAACACGAGAAACCTATGCCGAAAATTATAGCCCGTTGGTCCGTTTTTATATTTGCCCTAATTTCCACAAATATTTATGCTCAAAATACCGTTGGTGAGCAAGTGCTTTTCAATACATCTATTTCTGATGATGCCACACCAGCAGTATTGGCCCGCATACTGCGTGCGGATAAAGAGCCCATTTCAGAAATAAAATTTGAAAAAGGAACCTATCATTTTTATCCGGATAAGGCATACGAGCGCTTTACCCGCATTTCTAACCATGATGATGTTATGGCCAAAACGGCCTTACCTCTTCTTGGTTTTAAAGAGCTGATTATAGACGGCCAAGGTTCTACCTTTATTTACCATGGCAGAATGATTCCTTTTCTGATTGAAGGTTCGCAAAATATCACGGTACAGAACGTAACTATAGATTGGGCCATGCCCTTCCATAGCGAAGGAACCATTGTGGCCAACGATGAAAAAAACAACACTTTTGATGTTCAATTTTCAGATGAGTACCCTTATGAAATCAGGAACGAGCAACTAATTTTCCTAAAGGAATACTATGAGCATGATCTTGGACAATCTATTCTCTACGACCCCAAAAGACAAGCAATTGCTTTTGACACTGAATCGTATACGTCCATTACCACTGTTCGAAACTCAAAAGTGCAGCACAACTTCGATAAAATAAAATACAAATACAAAGTAGACCCACGTTCCAAAGTAGAAAAAGTTAGAGGCAAGGAAAACAATTTAAAGGTTGAAGAAATAAAGCCGGGCACCGTTAGGATTTACAACCATAAGAAAAAATTACCTCCCGTAGGTATGATTATGGTCTGCAAGGGAGACCAAAGCTTAAATCGTTTGGCCCCGGCATTTAGAATAACGGGCACGGACGGTTTCAACGCCAACAATGTTACCGTACACCACGCTGGTGGTATGGGCTTGATTGCCGAAAATTCTTCCGATCTTATTTTAGATGGCTTTCATGTAAAACCCTCTCACGGCAGAATGGTTTCTACATCTGCAGATGCCACACATTTTGTAGGTTGCCGCGGTAAGGTTGTCCTTAAAAATTGTACGTTCAACAATCAATTGGATGATGCCACTAATGTTCACGGCACCTACCAAGAGGTAATAGATATTTTAGGTGATAACAGCATTGGCGTGCGTATGGGCCATGCACAACAACAAGGCTTTGCCATAGGAAAGAAAAATGATACCATTGGGTTGGTAGATCTTCAAAAATCATTTTTTGGTTACGATCATCTTACGCTAAAAAGCATTACCCCTATAAATGGGCGGTACCAGATTATTACATTCAATGAAAACATACCTCCTACTTTAAAGACTGGCGACCTCATCGAAAACTTAGAAGGCTACCCGGATTTAGTGGTACAGAACTGTAATATTAGCCGAAATAGGGCTCGTGGCCTCTTGATATCCAATCCTAAAAACACCTTAATAGAGAATAATTTTTTCAGTACAGAAATGGAAGCTATCTTAGTTCCTGTTGAGAGCAGCCATTGGTTTGAATCGGGCAACGCTGCCAATCTCACTATTAGAAACAACACGTTTCAGGATAACCAGCATAGCGGATTTGATAGAGGTGTAATCCGTTTTGTTACAGATGACGACAATGACAACATCGCCTTTAAAAATATTCGCATAATTGATAACGAATTCAATCAGTTTGATAATATGATATTGGAAATTTCCAATGTAGACGGACTATTATTTGAGGGAAATACCATTACCAATTCAGGAACTTTTCCAATGTTGCACCCAGATAATCCCGCCATTAAAGTAAAAGCGTCAAAAAATATAGTTTTTAAGAAAAACCGATATAAAGGAAAGGCCAAAAATATTTTAGAGACCGATGATACTATGTCCAAACTAAAATTCCGTTAGCCAAACACTTTAGTAAACCATAAAACATTCCATGGTACATTCAAGAGCTGCCTTACGATTTTTAACACTACTTCTTTTTGGCATGGGTTATTCTTCCTTTGCACAAGAAACTAAATCGATAAAAAAACCGAATATCATCTATATTCTCACGGATGATTTGGGGTATGGAGACATTGGAGCGTTCTTTCAAAACCAAAGAAAAGAAACAAATGATCGTAGCGAGCCTTATGCATTAACCCCACAATTGGACAAAATGGCATCTGAAGGGGTTATGCTTACCAATCATTATACGGCAGCTCCGGTATGTGCACCATCACGCTCGTCTGTACTATTGGGGGTTAGCCAAGGGCATGCCAATGTCCGCGATGGCCAGTTTGATAAGGCTTTGGCAGATAACCACACACTGGGCAACGTATTGCAAAAAGCAGGCTACAAAACGGCGGCAATTGGTAAATGGGGGCTACAAGGTTCAAATAGATGGTCGGAAAACGGAGATTCTTGGCCCGCACACCCCAACAACAGAGGTTTTGATTATTACTATGGCTATATACGGCATAGAGATGGTCATGAACATTATCCCGTTGAAGGTGTGTATCGCGGAAAAAAAGAAGTCTACGAAAACAAAAATGAGGTAAGCAAAGGACTGGACAAGTGTTATACGGGCGATTTATGGACGGCCGTTGCCAAAAAATGGATCATAGAACAGGTAAAGGAAAAAGAAAATGAGCAACCTTTCTTTATGTACCTAGCTTTTGACACGCCACATGCCGTTCTTGAATTACCCACACAGGCCTATCCACAAGGAGGCGGGTTACACGGTGGGTTACAATGGTTAGGAAAACCAGGAAACATGATAAATACGGCTTCGGGCAAAGTAGATTCGTACATTCATCGTGACTATGTCAATGTTACTTACGACCATGATAAAAATCCAAGCACGCCAGAGGTGGCTTGGCCGGACGTCTACAAACGTTATGCTACTAGCACCCGTAGAATAGACAGTGAGGTAGGCGATTTATTGCAATTGCTAAAAGACCTTAATATTGATGAAAACACTTTAGTTGTTTTTAATTCGGATAATGGCCCTTCTATGGAGTCTTATTTAGAAGAAGAATATGCGGCCGATTTTTTTAACAGTTTTGGACCTTTTGACGGTATCAAAAGAGATGTGCTTGAAGGTGGGGAACGTACTCCTTTAATTGCGCGTTGGCCCACTAAAATTCCGGCTGACCGAGTTATAAAGTCCCCGAGCATTGCCTATGACTGGCTCCCAACGTTTACTGAAGCTGCGGGTTATACTGCACCCGTAAATAGTGATGGGGTTTCTCTACTGCCTATTTTAACCGGAAAGGGAAAGCAACAAGAAAGCCTTATTTATGTAGAGTACAACCAAAGTGGAAAAACACCGGAATACGAAGAATTTGCACCCAACAATCGCGGCAGAGTGCGAAAACAAATGCAAATGATGCGCGAGGGAGATATTGTTGGCCTACGCTATAACATTCAAAGTGCGGATGACGATTTTGAATTCTACAATATTGTTGAGGACACGCACCAAACCCTAAACTTGGCCACCCTACCAAATATGGAGGCACTACAAGTACAGATGAAAGAACGAGTGCTTCAAGTACGCATGCCCGATACGAATGCTGCAAGACCTTATGACAACGCTGCAGTTCCTGCTGTTTCATTACATAATCCAAACAGTGGATTGAATTGGAGCGCATTCAAAAACAATGCACCTTGGTTGCCCAAAGTGGATGGTTTAACCCCTGTAGCAAGTGGCAAAATAGGGACACCTAATGTGGCTCAGGTAAAAGAGAAAGGCGATGTTTTTCTATTTGAAGGTTTTATTCAAATCCCTACGGAAGGCAGTTATACCTTCTCTTTAAAGTCTTCCAACAGTACGTTTGTCCGTATTCATGAAGCGAGTGTCATTGATGCCGATTACGGTTATGAAACGGGTTCCGAGAAAAAAGGCACGATGAACTTAAAAGCGGGATACCACCCTATACGCATATATTATAAAAAGAAACCCGGAGCAACTCCTAAACTTGACTTACAATGGAGCGGTCCTACAATTGAAAAAAGCACAATTCCCAAATCGGCATTTTTCGTGGTTAACTAAAAAAGAGATAGTCAAATGAAAAATATTATTCTTTTAGCAGTAATTCTAATCGGCTTAGGTAAAGGCTTGGCCCAGGAGAAGCCTAACATTGTTTTGCTCTTTGTAGATGATTATGGCTGGGCCGATGTTGGTTTTAGGAATTCCAAATTCCACACACCAAATATTGACCAACTTAAAAAAGACGGATTCAACTTTAACCGTGCTTATATTGCCACACCTACCTGCAGTCCTAGCAGGGCTTCGCTACTGACCGGAAAAGAACCGGTACGTTTTCAAATGGTACGCCATATTATTGATGGCAAGGAAAAGGCCGCTAAAAATAATATGCCCGGAGGAAAGTTCAATTTATGGCCTACAGACCCTGTTCAAATGCCCTCCAGAAATTGGTTGCCGTTGGAGGAAGTTACCTATGCAGAGCGGCTAAAAGAATTTGGCTATTACAATATGTTCATTGGCAAATGGCATTTAGGTAGTGAAAAATACCATCCGGTACATCAAGGATTTGATGCCCAATATGGCACAGGAAACCATGGACATCCCGGAAATTATTATGCGCCGTTCTTTAAAACAGGAAATCCATTACCTGATTCTCCGGAAGGCACTTATTTAACCGATGTACTAACAGAAGGTGCGGAAAAATTTATAACGGAATATGAAAAAGAGCAACCCTTTATGCTATCGCTCTGGTACTATAATGTACACGGGCCACATATTGGCCGTACGGATTGGGTAGAACGCTATAAAAAAGAAGGTTTAACAGGCAAAGACGCAGAATATGCTGCCATGGTAAGCGCAATGGACGAATCCGTAGGGAAAGTTAGAAAAGCACTAGATAAAAAAGGCATAGCTAAGAACACCGTAGTCATCCTTCTATCCGACCAAGGAGGTTATTTTAGTAACGCTCCGTTATCCGGAGGAAAAACAGGTGGTAACACTTTAGGCGAGGGTGGTGCCCGAGTTCCGTTCATTATTTCTTACCCGGGAGTTACTATGCCGGGCATTTCATGTGATGTTCCCGTGCAATCTATTGATGTGTTTCCTACTCTGGTTGAGATAGCTTCAGGTAAAAAATCCAAGAACAAGAACATTCAAGGAAAAAGTTTGATGCCTTTGCTTCAGGGCAAGGAATTCAAAAAACGCAACCTGTTTTTCTTCCGTAGTTATGAAGATCAATACACTGCTATAATGAACGGAGATTGGAAAATGGTAAAATACCACAGTGGCAGACATGACCTATTCAATATAAAAGAGGATCAAAGCGAATCTAAAAACCTCATCGATATAGAAGTTGATCAAGCTAAAAAAATGAAGAAACAGTTAGAAAAATGGGAAAAAGAAGCTATTCCCGAGTTTTAACCGTTCATCTCTGAAGGCCTGTATAAAATGAAAATTGAATCAATGAATAAAATAATAACGACTGGTATTTATTTGCTATTTACCTGTTTAACTTTTGCTCAAGAAAGACCGAATATTATTTGGCTCATGGCCGAAGATATGAGCATTGACTTAGAGTGCTACGGTATGAAAGGTGTTAAAACACCCCATCTGAACAAGATGGCGCAAGAAGGCGCTAAATTTGAAAATTGTTTTGTAACCAACCCCATTTGCTCGCCTAGTCGTTCTGCAATGCTAACCGGTACACACCAAGTAAAAATAAACGCGCACCATCACCGAAGCAATAGAGACGTTCCATTGGATGAGCGGTTTAAACCTTTTACCTATTGGTTAAGAGAAGCCGGTTACACAACTATTTTAGGCCACCATGGTGTAATGGGAAAAGGGCGCAAAATAGATGCTAATTTTAAACACGAACCCATTGGTCCTTGGGACGGAAAAACTCAGTTCGGGATTTTTGATAAGTACGATACTTTTGAGAAAGAAGACCAACCGTTTTTTGCCCAGATACAATTGGTAGCTAGTCATAGAGGTGATTGGTGGGATGAGGTTCGTGAAAACTCAAAACACCCTGTAGACCCTTCAAAAGTAGAATTGCCCGAATTTATGGCCGACGACCCAATCATTCGTCTGGATTGGGCCAAGTATTTGGACCAAATTGAGTTTTTGGACAATGAAGTAGGCATGATTTTTAAAGAATTGGAAGACAAAGGAATGGCCGATAATACCGTTGTTATTTTTATAGGCGACAATGGCCGTTGTAATATTCGTGGAAAAGGGTATTTACAAGACCCAGGCTTGCACATTCCACTGCTCGTTTATTACCCCAAAGATATAAAGACCGGTCAAGTTAGAAAAGATGTGGTTTCTGCTACGGATATTACCGCAACCGTATTGGATTTTGCCAAAGTAGACATTCCCGAATACATGACCGGAAAACCTATATTCGATTCTAATTTTAAACGTGAGTTTGTCTACGGAGCACGTGACCTTTGGGACGAGATAGAAGAAAAATCCCGCGCCATTACCTCGGGAGAATGGAAATATATTAGAAATGACAAACCCGAAGTTCCTTTTGACGCAGGACAGGCGTATTTAGAATTTTATCGCCCTGCCGTGCACCGAATGCGTGCCCTAAAGGCCGAAGGTAAATTAAACGAAAGCCAAAAGCTGTTCTTTGCCCCCAACAAGGACAAAGAAGAGTTATACCATCTTACTACAGACCCTCAGGAGCTCCACAATTTGGCAAAAGACCCAAAATATGCAGATATATTGCAAAAAATGCGAGCCAAGACCGAGGCCTATGATATAGAAATGAAACCCGTAAACACCATATACCATCCTGAGCACGCTATTTCTGTAGATGCCCTAAAATGGGTAAAAGAAGAGCGGCCCGAAGATTACCAAAGAATGTTAGATGGAGAAGAAATTGGCTTTAAAAAAGCCGTTCAAGGATACAAAGAAAGTTTAAAATAGTTGTGTTAGTTAGTTTGTTTTAAGTCTCCGGATTACGAGTTTCCGGAGGCTTTTTTTATGCCCTATCGGGCTAGCCCTTTCTTGGTTTACTATTAAGCTTGTGCATATAACTTACAATAAAATAACGCCCCAAACTATCAGAGGTGGTTTCTTCAAAATAATTGGTAGTACTGCGCCTGTAGATATCAATATTCTTATCGAGTAAATCTATCAAAACCAGTTTTAGGACATGGCTTTTCTCTTTTGAGAAAGCATAGGATACCGTAGCGTTCCATAGGGGAATGTTCTCGTTTGAAGCAAAAGCATTATCCGTATAAATAAAATAATCAAACTGGGTATTAAAGTTCACTTTAGTACTTAAATCGCAATCCAACATAGAAAAATATTGCTGTTTAGTGTACTTACGATCTAAATCACGCTCTATTGAAAAGGATGTGTTGTTTACGCTATAGGTAGCTCCCGCTTTAAGGTCCACAACACTTTTGTTACTATTCTCCAGCGTTGCACTCACGAGAAAATCTTGGGAAGTAACTTCATTAAGCTGAAAATTTATAATGGCGTTATTGGTATTAAAGAGGTTCCTATTTCGGAAAGAGTAGCGCAACCCCAAACTTTTTATCTTCTGGCTAAACCCGAGTATAGTATTCAATCTTCGTTTGATTCCGTTATTCTCGTAACTCAAGGTTCTAACATAGTCATCATCTACATCAACACTCTTGATTATAGCATCTTTTGAATATTGAAATTGAACTCGCGAATTAAAACTAAAGGACGATTTAAAATCATGCACAATGGCGGACACGATCAGGGCATCCATCCTTTCGGCTACCAAATCCGGATTTCCCTTACGTATAGAAAACGGGTTCAAATCGTTGATTACCGTAGAACTTTCAAAAGGTCTTGGCGTGCGAATATTCTTTTTATAGCTCAACCTGTATTTTCTACCTCTTTTGGGCATGTATTGCACCGTGGCCAGAGGATTAACGAACAACCTGTCCGTTACCGTGGCCGCTTCGTTTACAACCCCGAACCTCCTTACGATATCTTGTAGCTCCAAGGCCGCATAGGTATTGATTTTCCCCGTGGTGTAGCTATGCGCCAACCTGGTTTGGTAGTTATTCTCATTATGGTCATAATCGTATTTTAGGATTTCCTCTTTGTTCTTTGCATTTACGGTTATCTTATTCTGATAGACATTTTCATTATCTATTTTATTGCCCATATAGGACTCCAACTTCATATAATGATTGCTCCCAAGGGGTTCTGTATATTTAAAATTAAAATTGACCAATGATGTATTGAGTTCTTGTTCCCGTATAGTATTCAGTTCCCTAACAGATTCCTTAGGGGTATTTATACGCCTAGTGATCAATGTATTTTGATTGTTCTTCATAGTAGACCGATTAAAGGTCGTATTTAATCCTGTTGCCAAGCTCCTCCCCTTTTTGCGCAATTTTTGATAGAAATTAAGTCCCAAATTGGCTCTTTTCCTATCCCGATCCACCGTAGACTCATTATCATTTGCCGTATTTAGTTCTTCTTCTTTAAAATAGCGTCCCATACGGTTGGAATAGCTATTGACTACATCTGAAATCATTTGCCCTTTAATGATCAAACTATTATTAGGGTTGGATTTGTTCCAGTAATCCAAATTAAGATTGTGATCGTTCTTGGTGTTTACGTATTCGTTCTCGGCAACGTAGTCAAAATTATTAGCGTTGGAAAAGGTGATTCTTTTGGATACGGAAGTACCGTCGTTTTTAGAATAGTTATAGAAATAATCTCCGTTCAAGGATTCTTTCTCCTTAAACTCATGCCCTACATTTATCCCGGCCACTCCCGTATTTAAATACCCACTTAGGCTTTTGGTCTTTTGTGCAGAGTTCTGTTCTTCTTCCTCATCATCGCCATCAACTCCATCGGAATTCTTTAAAAAATCCTGAATATTTGAACCCGTTATATTTATGTTGTTAATTTTACCAATGACCGAAAACTGGGTTTTAGAGGTAAACTTGTTGTAATTGAGGTTGCCAAAATAACGATTATCAAGCCCCAGACCTGCCGAAGCTTTTCCAAAGCCGTTATTCTTTCTCGATTCTTTTAAGGTAAAATTAATGACCACCTCCTTATTTCCGTCCGCTACACCGGTAAGTTCGGACTCATCACTCTTTTTATCAATAATCTCTACATTACCAATGGCGTCTGCGGATAAATTTTTGAGTACAATAGAGGGATCGCCACCAAAGAATTCCTTTCCATCGATCATGATTTTAGTCACTTGGTTCCCCTGGGCGTTCACCTTTCCATCAGAATCTATTTCCATTCCTGGAATTTTATTCAACAGCTCCTCTAAATTATCATCTGGATCCACTTTAAAGGCGCTGGTACTAAAAGCTATGGTGTCTTGTTTAATCTGCACAGGCACCACTGCCGTTAGCGTAACCCCCTCAAGTTCGTACGTATCTTCAATCAGTGTCAGTTTTCCAAAGTCTAGGGCCTTTCCCGTATAGGTAATGTTCTTGTATAAGGAGATATAGCCCAAGGAAGAAACGTTTAAAATATAATCTCCTTTTTGGGTTTCGGCTATTTTAAACTCGCCATTTACATCGGTAATGGTATAATCTACGTAGGTAGAATCTTTTGTACTCAACAAGACAACCGCAACGGCTTCCAAGGGTTCGTTGCTATCAGAAAGTACAGTTCCCGAAATAGACTCGGGTGACTGAGCTTGTATTGAGCAGAAAAATATAAAGAAAAGAAAACACAGAGCCGTCTTTCCTTTTTGAAAATTTACCATTAAACCTTAATTGAATTATAGCGCTAAAAGAGCAATGCCTAAAGATAAAATGAAGCAAATAAACAGATGTACATAAGAATACAAGAAATGTATTGTTGAGTACACATTCTATGATCGGTATGATCAATTTGCTCTAATAATGCAACAAATGATCAATGGCACAAACTATAACAAGTAAAATAAGTACATTGCTTAGTGCTTTATCTTATAGGCCATTAAATTTGTTTCACTCTTGTTATAACCACTATCAAAGTCAAAAAAACTTTACAACTATGAGATTACGTATTGCCCATTTCCTATTTTTCCTTTTTTCTATTTCTTCTCTATTGAGTTTAGGCTCCTGCAAAGAAGAAGCAAAAACGGAACAAAAGACGGTTCCACAAAAAGAAAAGCAGCCCAATGTAATTTACATTCTAGCGGATGACCTTGGCTATGGGGATTTAAGCTCATACGGTCAAACAAAGTTTGAAACGCCCCGTATTGATGAATTGGCGGCTAGAGGCATACAGTTTACACAGCATTACAGCGGAGCTCCCGTTTGCGCTCCCGCCCGCTCATCCCTAATGACGGGACAACATACGGGCCACACTCCTATTAGAGGTAATAAAGAACTTGAAGGCGAGGGTCAAACGGCCCTGCCCGGCAATGCGGTTACCGTAGCCGAAATCATGAAAAAAGCAGGCTATACCACAGGAGCTTTTGGCAAATGGGGATTAGGTTTTATTGGCAGCGAAGGCGACCCGGTTGCACAAGGGTTTGACGAATTCTACGGATACAATTGCCAGCGTATGGCGCACAGGTATTACCCTCCCCATTTATGGCACAATGAAGACAAAATCTTACTTGATGGCAATGACTGGACAAAAACCGAAACCTATGCACCGGATAAAATTCAGGAAGCAACTTTGGCATTTATAGAAGCTAATAAAGAAAAGCCCTTTTTCGCCTACGTTCCTTTTGTTTTGCCTCATGCAGAATTAATTTCTCCCAAAGACTCCATTTTTGATAAGTTCAAAGACAAATTTGAGGAAACACCCTTTACGGCAGAAAACGATTTTACCTCGGACTATGGTCCTGACATTGTTCACATGGAATATGCTCCCCAACTTAAGCCGCGCGCTGCCTTTGCATCCATGGTATACCGTATGGATGTGTATGTAGGGCAAATATTAGATAAACTGGACGAACTGGGTATTGCGGAAAACACCATTGTTATGTTCGCAAGCGATAACGGCCCACATGCCGAAGGTGGTGCAGACCCTGAATTTTTCAATAGTTCTGGAGGACTAAGGGGAATTAAAAGAGACTTGTACGAAGGTGGTATACGCTCCCCGTTTATTGTTACATGGCCCAATAAAATTAAACCTGGCTCAACCTCCGATCATGTTTCTGCATTTTGGGATGTTATGCCTACATTGGCCGAAATCACCAATACAGACGTTCCGGCCGCTAGTGATGGTATTTCATTCCTTCCCACCCTCTTAGGCAAAGAAGACCAAAAAGAACATGACCACCTGTATTGGGAATTCCCTATTCAAAAAGGACGAAAAGCAGTTAGAAAAGGGGACTGGAAAGGTGTTATTTACAATTTTACCAAAAAACCCCAAGGCCAATTTGAACTTTATAACCTAGCCGATGATCCATCTGAAACCAAGAATGTTGCCAATGAACATCCAGAAATAGAAAAGGAGATAAGGCAAATCATGGAAAGCGAAAGTGAGGCATCAGAACTGTTCCCTTTTGAGTAGTTTTCGATTTAAAAACCAACCAAAAATTAAACCATTGCATATCCTATGAAAACCATTTATTTTCTTCTAAGCCTTTTTTTATCGGTTTCCTGTTACGCCCAGAAGCCGAACAATACTAATTCAGAAAAGCGTCCCAACGTAATCCTGATTATGGTTGATGACCTTGGGTACGAAGGAATTGGCAGTTATGGAGGCACATCTTACAATACCCCAAACATAGATAAACTCGCTGCAACGGGTATGCAGTTCAATCAGGCGTATGCACAACCGCTATGCACCCCTACACGTGTAAAACTTATGACGGGGCAATATAACTTTCGTAATTGGGAAGCTTTTGGAATTTTAAATCCTAAACAAAAAACGTTTGGCCATATTATGAAAGATGCAGGTTATGCTACCTGTATGGTGGGCAAATGGCAACTACAGAGTTATGACCCTCCAGGCTACCCAGGAGGTGAACACAGAAGAGGTATTGGCATGAAAGTAGAAGATGCGGGCTTTGATGAATACAGCATGTTTCACGCCTTTCACACAGAAGACAAAGGTTCCCGGTTTGCCAATCCAACTATTTATCAAAACGGAGAATTCCTAAAGGAAACAGATGGTAAATATGGCCCTGACATTTTCTCGGAATATTTAAACGATTTTGTTGGCCGTCAAGCGGATAAACCATTTTTTGTGTATTACCCTATGGCTTTAACGCACGGTCCCTTTAATCCAACACCAGATAGTTCCGATTGGAAATATGCTGAAAAAAGATTGAATGACGAAACCGTATACTTTAAGGATATGGTAGAGTATTTGGATAAAATTATCGGGAATATCGTAACTAATCTGGAAAAGAAAGGCTTACGCGAAAACACGCTTTTAATGTTGTATTCCGATAATGGCACACACCAAACCATTTTTTCAAAGATGGGAGACCTAACGGTTCAAGGTGGCAAAGGTTTAACTACCGAAGCAGGTATTAAAGTCCCTTTTATCGCTAACTGGCCCGGTCATATAAAAGAAGGCAGCGCATCAAATGAGTTTATTGATGCCATAGATTTTATGCCCACTATTCTTGAAGCTACAAACACCCCGACCCCTACCGGTTTTGAGCCAGACGGGGAGAGTTTTTTACCGGTCTTGAAAGGAGAGCCTGTGGAGCGTAGAGACTGGGTATTTATGAGCTACGACCCTAAACCGGGTTGGGACAAAAAACAATTTGCCCCAGCGGAATTTGTACTGAACGCCAACTATAAGCTATACGGAGACGGCAGGTTCTATAACACCAAAAATGATGTACTGGAAAAAGATTCGTTGCCATCCAGTAAACTCTCTACACAGGAAAAACAGCTTAAAGGGAAATTTCAAAAGGTTTTAGACTCATTAAAAAAATACCCCACTTACGGGTGGATAGAACGTTTAGCTCCAGAGTTTGATTCGCTAGTGTCAAAACATGCCCGTATTGAACTGGTTGCCGAAGGTTTCAACTGGTCCGAAGGCCCGGTATGGTTACCAAAGGAGCAAAAGCTCATATTTTCCGATGTTCCCGAGAACAAAATTTACCAATGGCATAATTTAGACGGGCTCAGCTTGTACATGTCCCCTTCGGGAGGTACGGGAATTGCAAATGGCAATACAGGAAAGGGGTCTAACGGACTTATTCTTGACCCTCAGGGAGATTTAGTTATTTGCCAAGTAGGAGACCGTAGAATAAGTAGACTTGCAAGTTTGCAGGATTCGCTTCATCCAAAGTTCACCCCTATTGTAACCGATTATAAAGGAAAAATATTCAACTCCCCCAATGACCTGGATTATGACGCTAACGGAAACCTTTACTTTACGGATCCTGCTTTTGGTTTAGGTAATGGTAAAAGTGCCATTGGTTTTAACGGTGTTTATTTTTTGAGCAAGGATAACAAATTAGTTCTCTTAGATGATTCTATAAAAGCCCCTAACGGCATTGCCGTATCCAATGATAACAAAACCCTTTACGTTGCGGACTCTTTTAAAGAACAACCCAAAATCCTGGTGTATGATATAGTAAGTGACGGAAAAGTAGCCAATAAAAGAATATTCTTTGATGCTACCCAACTTCACAAAGCCAGTATTAGTAAACAGTCTCCTGATGGAATGAAAATTGATAAAAAGGGGAATATTTTCCTAGCCGGTCCTGACGGGGTTTTAGTTATTTCTCCCTCTGGAAAGCATTTGGGAACCATTAGAACCGATAAAAACACTGGAAATTGTGAGTTTAGTGATAATGGTAGGTACCTGTTCATTACTGCGGACGATTATCTTTTAAGAGTAAACCTAAGGCCCTATTCCAAATAAACCGCCATGTACAAAAACTATACTTTATCTATTCTTTCAATAGGTCTTTTACTCCTTTCTTCCTGTGCAGAAAAGAAAAAAGAAGAGGCGAAAGTTACCCAAGAACGTCCCAATATAATTCTCATAATTGCCGATGATATGGCTTGGGACGATAGTGGTGCCTATGGCCATCCCAATATAAAAACACCCAATATAGACCAACTGGCACAAGACGGAATGCGTTTTGACAATGCCTTTTTGACTGCCAGTTCGTGCAGCCCCAGCAGAACCAGTATTATTACCGGCCTATACCCTCATAATACGGATGCCGAACAACTCCATTGGCCGTTACCATCGGATAGAGTGACTTTTGTGGAGGAGCTTAAAAAATCTGGCTATTGGACAGCACAAGCGGGCAAATGGCATTTGGGCGACTCCATCAAAGACCGCTTTGACCTTGTAAAGGACGTAGGTACACAAGGTTTTCAGTTATCGCCAACAGGTGAAAAAACAAAACAAACGGGTGATGGTAGCGGTTGCGAAGAATGGGTACCCGTACTTCAACAAAGACCGGAAGACCAACCTTTCTTTCTGTGGTTGGCGGCAGTTGACCCGCACAGACCTTACACAGAAGATATTATAGATAACCCTCATGCTTTAGAAGATATAATTTTACCCCCGTATTTCCCGGATACCAAAGAGGTTCGCGAAGACTTTGCCCACTATTACAACGAGATTACTCGTCTTGATAATTACGTAGGTAAAGTAGTGGCGGAATTGGATAAACAGGGCATTTCGGATAACACTATGATTCTATTTATTAGCGATAACGGCAGGCCTTTTCCTCGTGATAAGACCACTCTTTATGACGGCGGCATAAAAACACCATGGATCGTAAAGTGGCCTAATGAAGTAGAATCCAATTCTGTTAATTCTAACTTGGTAAGCTCAATAGACATAGCACCCACCTTCCTGAAACTAGCAAATTTGGAGCCTTTGTCCAGTTTTGAAGGTGAGGACTTCTCACCGCTATTAGAAAACACCAAAACAAAAGTAAGAGACCTTATTTATGCCGAAGACCATTGGCATGATTACGAAGATTACACCCGTGCGGTACGCTCGGAAGAATACAAATACATCCGCAATTTCTATACGGATTTACCCAACACCCCATCTGCGGATGCTTTTGTTGGAGGTACATTTAAATCTATGCAAGAGCTAAATAAAAAAGGGGAACTCAACCAAGCGCAGTTAGCTTGTTTTATAACACCGCGCCAAGAAGAGGAGTTGTACGATGTTGTTAATGACCCTTACGAGCTAAAAAACTTGGCACAAGACCCAGCGCATCAAAGTACGCTTGAGGCGCTTCGTAAAGAAATGAATAGCATCCGTAAAGCTTCAAACGATAGTCTTCCGGATTTTAGAACACCGGATGAATTTGATCGCGAGACAGGAAAATCCAACTCATTCAGAAAAAGACCTCGACCTTCAAAAGTGGAAATGGAGAAAATTATCAGGGCCATGAAAAAGTAGATACCCTTTAAAAACCGACCACTGTTTCCATTTTCAAATCGGTGTCCACTCTATTTTTTCCCCTAACTCTAAAAAGTGCCGTAAAATATTTTTTACCCTTTAAATATTTAGTTTCAAAGGTCTTGAGGCTATCCACATTGGTAAAGTATTCAACGGTGGCACTCACCCCTATATCGTGTTCCGAAAAGAAAACAAAATGCTCCGTAGCACCAATACCCGGGTATTTTGAAACTATGGCATATTCTTGGTCAACAGAAGAAGTTCCAAAGGCAAACGAACTATCCTTCTT
Source organism: Zobellia sp. B3R18 (assembly GCF_018860715.1). NCBI lineage: Bacteria > Pseudomonadati > Bacteroidota > Flavobacteriia > Flavobacteriales > Flavobacteriaceae > Zobellia > Zobellia sp. B3R18. Next base: position 561,534 of record NZ_JAHKQG010000011.1, read on the forward strand.
AGTAGGATGACCGGACAGCTCCAACATTTGTCCAGATAATTTAAAGTAAGGATTGGCGTCATTAAAAAATCGGATGAATTGATTATCGTTCTTTACTGGCCCCGCATAAACGGCATTGCCTTCCTTTATTTCCGGCAAAGTAATTTGTGTAGAAAAACGGATGGAGAATTGCTGGTCATAGGTTTGAAAAAATTGTTGCAAATGTTGGGTTGCCATAGCCGCCATACGAGTAGTATAGCTATAGTTTGCAGGACGTAGCACCCCTTGTAGCTCTGGTTTCCTCTTTAAAAGGTCATAAAACTCATCAACACTGTTTATTTGAAAGTCTCTGGTCCAGCCCCTACCACCGGTCATGGTTTTACCCATGGCACCAAAGTGATCCCCCAAAATAACGTTAGTAGAAGTATCCGAATCCAAAAAAGACTCCCATAACAACGGTTTCTTTAATGGCATTTTATTCACCAATAACAATATCAAGGCTATGAACAATAGAGCATAAGGTAAAATTTGCGTCCAACTCAATTTTTGGACCCAACCTGCTGGCACCTGCTTCTTTACAAACCTTACTTTATACTGGCCTTTATCAATTTTTAATTGCCATGCATCAGTACTACCTTCGCTTGCATAGTAGGCGGCCAACTTTTTTCTAAGGTTGTATATATTAACCCTCACCCTTGGATTACTTTTTTCATCCGTCTGGCTATTCTTAAAGAACTCAAGCTCTATTACGGTCTCTTTTAGATGCTCCCCTCGTTTGGTAGCCTCATAAAGATATTGTAGCAACCCCCTACTTGTAGGCGCATTTTTAAAAGTTTCACTATCCCTAATTTTAGAAACTACCTCTTGTTCTATTTTTTTCGTCAGTTGCATATAGAATACAGTAAAATAGGTGCATCTCGTTCAATTTTAACCGTTATAGCTACCGTTAAAGAGAGGTTAAAGTACTAATAATAAAGTGTGGAACATACATTTGCTAGTATCAATTTTATTTCCATTCCAGAAAACTTGCCTGAATACCATTCTAAAAAAACAACAAATGAAAATCACTTCAACCTTTATTCTACTGCTACTATCTATTTTGGGAGCGAGTGCCATGCAGAGCAACGCACCATCAACAGATGTGGAAATACAAAAAGTTTACCTCTCAGGAACAAGTAAAGACGATATGGTAAACTGGGAATTCTTTTGTTCCGATGGCATGAACAGTGGCAAATGGTCAACTATTGGCGTACCATCTTGCTGGGAGCTACAGGGTTTTGGAAATTACAACTATGGAAAGGATGACTTTGACGTGCGTAAGAACGAATATGGGCTTTACAAACATCAATTTAATGTTCCCAAAGACTGGAAACAAAAAGAGGTGAAAATTGTCTTTGAAGGTGTTATGACGGATACCGAAGTCAAGATTAACGGAAAACTTGCCGGTGCAATACACCAGGGTGCATTTTACGAATTCAAGTACAACATTACCAAACTCCTGAAGTACGGCGAAAAAAATTTACTGGAGGTTAAAGTCAATAAAGCTTCCTCCAATATGTCCATTAACCATGCGGAAAGACAAGCGGATTTCTGGATTTTTGGTGGTATCTATAGACCGGTTTATTTACAGGCATTTCCAAAAGAAAATATAGAACGCGTAGCTATAGACGCCAAAGCGAATGGAAGCATTGAAGCCGATATTTTCACAACATCTAAAAAAGCACAATCGCTCCGCATTTCATTATTGGATATCAACCACAATAAATTGCAAGACCTACCGGCCACCAGCATTACTAAAGAAAACGGAAAGTGGAATTTTGTTTCAAAGGCAAAGGACATAAAATCATGGAATCCAGAATCACCTCAGCTCTATTTCCTGAATATAGAACTCTTGGGTAAAAAGGGCGAAGTGCTCCACAAAACTATGGAACGCATTGGCTTTAGGACGGTTGAAGTTCGTGAGGCGGACGGAATCTATGTAAACGGACAACGAATTAAGTTCAAAGGTGTAAACCGTCATTCATTTTATCCCTCCTCGGGAAGAACTACTTCCAAAGCACTTAGCATAGAACATGCAAAAATGATGAAAGACATGAACATGAATGTCGTTCGCATGTCTCACTACCCACCTGACACCCACTTTCTAAATGCAGCGGATTCTCTTGGTCTTTTTGTCATAGACGAAGTCTGCACATGGCACTCTCCACATTTAGACACAAAAGTAGGCGAGAAAATAGTTAAAGAAACCGTAGTTAGGGATGTGAACCACCCATCTATTCTTCTTTGGGCCAATGGTAACGAAACAGGCTGGAATACTGAGTTAGACGATGATTATGCCAAGTGGGATATTCAGAAAAGAGAGGTCATTCATCCTTGGAACATCTTTAACAAAACCAACACCATGCACTATCCTAGCTATCATATTTTTGCCTATGATACCTACGCCAAGGATAAAATCTATTTCCCTACTGAATTTTTACATGGTCTATATGATGGTGGCCACGGTGCCGGATTAGAGGATTACTGGAAACAGATGTGGAATATGCCACTATCCGCTGGAGGTTTTCTTTGGGATTTTGCGGACGAGGCCGTTGTTAGAACGGACAAAAACGGCATACTGGATACAGATGGCAATCACGCTGCCGATGGTATTGTTGGACCTTATGGCGAAAAAGAGGCCAGTTACTTCAGTATTAAGGAAATTTGGTCTCCCGTTCATATTGAGGACCGGTTTATAAAGCCTTATTTCAACGGTATTTTCAGGGTACAGAACAGATATCACTACACCAATTTAGCCGATATTAAAATGGTGGCCCAATGGGTACAATTTGATGGCCCCAAAGGAACGGACAAGCTTAAAATCCTATCCGAGGCCACGGTACAGCTTCCCAGCTTAGAGCCTGAAAGCACAGGAACCTTTAAAGTAGAATTACCTAAAAACTGGCAATCATCGGACGCGCTATATTTGACCGCTACAGACCCCAGCGGATTAGAAATATTTACTTGGAGCTACCCTCTACAAACACCAAGAAACACAAACAATCGCAACATTCATCGCTCAGAAAAAGGAACGATTACCACACATATAGATGCTGGAAACATTACCGTTATAGCCAACGAAATACAATATACATTTTCCCAAAAAACAAGTTTGTTGCAAGAAGTTAAGAAAGGGGGTAAAGTTATTCCATTCAACAACGGACCGCTAATTTTTGACCACAAGGACAAAATAGAATCCTTAAAAGTAAACGAGCTTAAAGATCAAGTAGTGATAGTTACTGTTTTTGAGGCGTCCGACAAATCTCCCAGTTGGGCCAGCCACAAAGAATATAGTTCCGATGTCATTAAATGGACAGTTCACTCCAACGGCCTATTGGACCTGCATGTTGAAATTAAAGGCAAAAAAATAGTGGAAGGGTTTAAAGGCATTACCTTTTCTTTTCCGGAATCCGAGGTTGCCGGCATGAAATGGCTGGGAGACGGTCCTTACCGGGTTTGGAGAAACCGCATGAAAGGTACCAAACTAAAAGTTTGGGAAAACGATTACAACAACACCGTTACGGGTGAATCCGGTTTTGTGTATCCAGAATTTAAAGGCTTCTTTTCCAGTTTGTATTGGGTGCAGGTAAAAAGTAAAAATAATACTGCTTTTACAGTATACTGTAATTCCGAAAACACTTTCCTACGCATGCTAACCCCGCAACAACCAAAAGAAGACCTCAATCATAGAGTTTCCGTAGATTTTCCGGAAGGCGATATTTCTTTCGTCAAAAATATTCCGGCCATAGGAACCAAGTTCCAAACCGGGGATAAAATGGGTCCCCAGGGAAATTCAGAAAATTATTTTGGAAATGATGATGAGCCCATCAGTATAGACCTGACCTTTGAATTTTAGACTGAAAAGTTACGAAACGCCATAAACTAAAAAGAGTCTCATCGGTTTCGACAAGACTCTTTTACGAGAACACTATATGAAAATGAAAAAATTTAATTCTGTTTGATTAACACTGTAAACTTACGGTGGTCCTACGCATTTTGAAAAAATATGATGTGAAGTGGCCGATTTCTGTTGTGAAAACGTCTTTTCTTGTAATTCCACTCAAAATACCCCCATATTTATCCAACATAGGACTGGGCTTTTTCAGGTTAAAACACAAAAAAGAATCTAAAATATGAGGAACCCTATTTTAGCTAAAGCTATAAATTTCGGTAAGTTTTTTTATTGAAAGGCCGGAAACCCAGTAATATCAGCTCCTGTAATCAACAAATGAATGTCATGGGTGCCTTCGTAAGTAATTACACTCTCTAGGTTCATCATATGGCGCATAATGCTATATTCTCCCGTAATTCCCATCCCCCCCAGCACCTGCCGGGCCTCTCTGGCTATCTTGATAGCCATATCTACATTATTACGCTTGGCCATAGAAATCTGTGCAGAAGTAGCTCTACCCTCATTCCTTAATTGCCCTAAACGAAACGCTAACAACTGTGCTTTGGTGATTTCCGTTATCATCTCGGCCAACTTTTTCTGCTGTAATTGGGTAGCTGCTATAGGTTTACCAAATTGCACACGTTCTTTAGCGTACCTCAAAGCGGTATCATAACAATCCATAGCCGCACCGATCGCCCCCCAAGAAATACCATAACGGGCAGAATCCAAACAACCTAAAGGAGCCCCTAGTCCAGATTTATTGGGCAACAGATTTTCCTTTGGCACCTTAACGTTGTCAAAAATAAGCTCTCCGGTAGCAGAAGCCCTTAAAGACCATTTATTGTGTGTTTCCGGTGTTGAAAACCCTTCCATTCCCCGCTCAACTATAAGTCCGTGAATACGGCCCTCTTCGTTCTTGGCCCATACCACAGCAATATCGGCAAAAGGCGAATTGGAAATCCATAGTTTGGCCCCGTTCAACAAATAATGGTCGCCCATATCCTTGAATTTTGTTTCCATACCACTTGGGTTGGAACCATGATTGGGTTCTGTAAGTCCAAAACACCCCATCATTTCACCCGAAGCTAGCTTGGGTAAATATTTTTTTCGTTGTTCTTCGGTGCCATAAGTGTAAATTGGATACATGACCAAAGACGACTGTACTGAAGCCGTGGAACGCACACCGCTATCCCCACGTTCTATCTCCTGCATAATTAGCCCGTAGCTAATTTGGTCCAATCCCGCTCCTCCATATTCCTCAGGAATATAAGGTCCGAATGCACCTATTTCTGCCAATCCACCTATAATTTGTTTCGGGAATTCCGCTTTTTGGGCATACTCCTCAATAATGGGCGAAATATCCCTTTTTACCCATTGACGTGCTGCATCACGCACTAATTTATGTTCTTCGGAAAGAAGGTCATCAAGGTTAAAATAGTCTGGAGCTTCGAACAAATCAGGTTTCATAAGATGAATTTTAATCAAATATACTGATGAAACGTAACATTACGAATACAAATTGTTACATTTTTAAATAAAAATCTTTGGTCAGCGCAATGTATTCGTTGGTGTACTCATGCCTGCTTGTTTCAATGGTAAGTTCATTGGTCTCCGGCACTACTTTCTCAAAACCAAACTGCAATAAACTGCGTTTTATTTTAGCGGTAGAACTTCCTTTTACATGGGTAATTCGGTTTGGGTATAAACCATAACCGACTGCCATTTTCAGAAAAGTGCTCTCTTCTTTATGTGGAATTATAGTGGCAAACGCCCCTTGCTTAGCCATTAACTTTGATACACCTTCCAGCAACTCATCAAAAGGCAACGATTGATTTTGTCTGGCTTTATCCCTAGAAGCGTTGCCACTTGAGACATCCTCTGCATAAAAAGGGGGGTTAGAAACAATTAAATCATACGGATCTTCCCATTCTTCCACAAATTCATCAAGACCGGCATGGTAACAAAATAAGCGATCACCCCAATCCGACATTTCAAAGTTAGATACACACTGTTCATATGCACCTTCATCTATTTCCAAAGCATCAATAGTATCCGCAAGACCACGTTGGGCCAGCATTAAAGCTATTACCCCTGTGCCGGCCCCAATATCCAAAATAGACTCTGGGTTATTCTCAATAGATGCCCAAGCCCCTAACAGCACCCCATCTGTACCTACTTTCATGGCACATTGGTCTTGATTGATATTGAATTGTTTGAATCTGAACGGTTTCATAGAACAATGTTGTTCATTAAATTTTAAGGATGCTAATTTTTAAAGCATGCGCTAAAGAACAACTAATTTTAATTATAATTTAAAAAGAACATTAAAATTTACAAATACACCTAACAGTCTTTCCTTTTGTTATAGTGTTTGTAATACTTGTTCCTAGAATTGAAAATACTTAATTTCCTTGATAGAAATTACCCTTTAAAAATTATAATTTCAGCTTACCTGTAGCAATAAACTGTTATAAAAACTCACGTACACTTTAAACCAAATTATACCAAAATGCAAAACAACTCAAAATCCGGAAGACGCAAATTTTTGAGAAACACCTTAACGTTAGCCGCAGGATCAAGTCTCATTACTCCATCTTTGTTTGGCGCTCCGTCCATATTAAAAAATTACAATAAACCCAATTCCAAATTTAATGGAGTACAGATAGGGGTTATTACCTATTCCTTTAGGAGCATGGAAGATCAAAGTGCGGAGGCCACTTTAAAATATATCTTGGACTGCGGTATAAATGCTATTGAATTGATTGGCGACCCTGCCGAGACTTTCGCAGGAAGACCAGAAAACACATTGGACAGAAGTGTATACTTTGGGTTGATGAAAAAGAAAAAAAGCGGAGCCATTTCGGATAACGAAGCAAAGGAGCTAGCTGAGATACAAGCTGAACAAGCAGTCTACAATGCCAAAGTAACGGAATGGCGAAAGAATGCCGATATGAAAAAGTTTGAGAAGTTCAGAAAAATGTACAATGATGCCGGAGTACAGATATACGCATTTAAGCCAAGAAACACCTTTGGTAAAAACAATTCTGACGCTGATATTGATTGGGGCATGAAAACAGCAAAAGTTTTAGGTGCCAGCCACGTTACCGTAGAGCATCCAAGTAACGATGCTACTACACTTAGACTAGGAAACTTTGCTAAAAAGCATGGAATTTATATTGCTTACCATGGCCACGAACAACAGACACCTACCCTTTGGGATACAGCTTTGGAGCAATCAAAATACAATGCCTTAAACCTAGACCTGGGCCATTTTGTTGCAGCAGGCAATACCGCCCCACTGGAAATCATAAAAACCAAACATGAGCATATTAAGAGTATGCACTTAAAGGACAGACAGACACTGGAACACGGCAAAGGAAATCTAGTTTGGGGCAGTGGTGACACTCCGTTGGCAGGTGCATTACAGTTAATGAAGGACAAAAACTACACCTTCCCGGGAACTATAGAACTTGAGTATGATATCCCACAAGGCTCTAATGCCGTGGCGGAAGTCCAAAAATGTGTGAAGTTTTGCAAGAATGCACTGAAATAAGCACCAAAAAAAGGTAGACCGGGCCTAACAAGCCTGGTTTACCCTAAATACAAGTCTACAAGACCTTCCGGTGTGCTTACGTGAACGGTCTTATTATCCCTATCAACTTTCTTTACGATTTGATCAATGATAGGCACTAAAATTTCTTTACCATCTTTTTCTATTTCAAAAATAGCTTGGGAAGTAGTATCGTTAACCCCGGTTATTTTTCCAATGTTGCCGTGCACCTCATCCAATACATCAAACCCTATGACCTCATGAAAATAAAATTTATCACCCTCTAATTTGGGAAGAGCGGATAAGGGCAAATAGAGCTCGTGCCCCATGATACGGTCTGCAGCAGCTTCGTCCTTTACTTCTTCAAAATCTACGCGCAGTAAGGCCGATTTATGTAAGCGACATCTATCAATAAAAAATGGAACCAGTGCATTGTCTTTCATCAAGACAAAAACTGATTCCATGTTTTCGTATATTTCTGGTTCATCGGCATCTAGCTTCACCAGTACCTCACCCTTAAAACTATATTTAGAAACGATTTTACCGAGGTAGAAACAATCTTCCTTACGCATTCGTTCCTAAATTATTTATTCTTCTTCTTTAGATGCTTCAGCTTCTACGGCCGGAGCTTCTTCTGCGTCTGCCTCTTCAGCTTCAGGAGCTTCTGGCAATGCAGCAGCGGCAGCTTCAGCAGCACGCTTCTCGTTTACTTCTTTTTCAGCTTTCAAAGCTTCTGCTCTGGCTTGCTCTTTTTCTTTGTCAAGACCATCAACTTTAGAAGCAATCTTACTTTCTTTTTCCTCTAACCAAGCTTTAAATTTCTCTTCTGCTTGCTCTTCGGTCAAAGCACCTTTGCGAACACCTCCTAATAAGTGGTGCTTTAAAAGTACTCCTCTATAAGAAAGAATAGCTTTAGCTGTATCTGTTGGTTGTGCACCGTTTTGTAACCATTGTACTGAATTATCAATGTTCAATTCAATAGTAGCAGGGTTGGTGTTTGGGTTGTAGATTCCCAATTTTTCCAAGAATTTACCATCTCTTTTCGCACGGCTATCCGCAGCAACGATCCAATAAAATGGTTTTCCTTTTTTACCGTGTCTCTGTAATCTAATTTTAACTGGCATATCACATTAATTTGTAGGGTGCCCGACCCTTGTTATTAATTCATTTTAAAATCTTCCCTTTTAAAGGGCTGCAAATATAGAATTTCTTTTTGATGTTCACCTACTCAATTTTAATAAAAATGATGCTTTGCCTGTCTTTTTTCCGAGCCGTGACAATTACAACCTAACGCACTCGCTTTAAACCCTTTGCTTACAAGAACCCTTACAACTTCAGATCCGTTAATAACTCTTAACAAGTCATTCGCTCTAAGAGCGTTCTTTTTGCTTAATTTTATAGTCTCTTTTTTAAGCTGAAACACGAACTCTTATGTACCTCATTTTTGATACGGAAACCACCGGACTTCCCAAGCGCTGGGACGCCCCAATTACCGATACGGACAACTGGCCACGTTGTATACAGATAGCTTGGCAGTTGCATGATGAAATGGGTAATTGTATTGAACATCAAGATTATTTGGTGCGCCCAGACGGATTCAACATACCTTATGATGCCGAGCAAATTCACGGAATTTCTACCGAATTGGCCGAACAACAAGGTGTTTCCCTTTCGGAGGTTCTAGAGAAGTTCAACATAGCCATGTCCAAAACAAAGTTTATTGTTGGGCAAAATGTTGGTTTTGATGTAAATATTATGGGGGCGGAATTTCACCGTTTAGGTGTTGAAAACCCATTGCAGGAACTTCCGGTCCTGGACACCTGTACAGAGCATACCGCTCAGCTTTGTCAAATTCCCGGTGGTCGTGGGGGGAAATTTAAGCTACCCACACTTACGGAACTACACCAACACCTGTTTGGCGAACCTTTTGGCGAAGCGCATAATGCCACTGCAGATGTTGAAGCAACTACGCGTTGCTTTTTGGAGCTTATTCGCAAGCATCAGTATACTACCGAACAATTAGATGTTCAGCCCGATTATTTCAAGAATTTCAACGAGGCCAATCCTCAGGAGATTCAACTTATCGGTTTAAAACACATCAACCTTAAAAAGGCTTCTAAAAAAATAGCCGACGCACTTTGGGAAAAGGACACTGGTGGCGTTTCTCAAGAAGAAATTGAGGAAAACCTGGCTACATTGGAGTCGGCCAGTTTTGCTCATTTGCACAACCACACCCAGTTCTCCATTCTGCAATCTACTACCAGTATTCCGGATTTGATTGCCAACACGGCAAAGGCAAAAATGCCAGCGGTGGCGATGACCGACCACGCCAATATGATGGGTGCATTCCATTTTGTAAATGGCGTACTCAACCACAACAAAGGCGTTGTCGCAAGAAACGAGGCCAATTTAAAGCGCTACGAAGCAACACAAAACGGTACACTTGAAGAAGGACAAGAACCGTTGAACGAATTACCTGAACCGGAATTGGAAATTACCCCGATTATAGGTTGCGAATTTCAGGTCTGTGAAGACCACACCAACAAATCTCAAAAAGACAACGGGTACCAAATTGTTATGCTCGCCAAGAGCAAAAAAGGATACCTAAACTTGGCAAAAATGTCTTCCATTGCCTTTGTGGACGGAAAATACTATGTACCTCGAATCGATAAAAAAATTATAGAGCAGTACAAAGAAGACGTCATGGTGCTTACCGGAAACTTATACGGCGAGGTTCCAAGTAAAGTATTGAATGTTGGTGAAAACCAAGCTGAAGAAGCCCTTATTTGGTGGAAAGAAACTTTTGGAGATGATCTCTACATTGAAATCATGCGCCATGGCCAAGAAGATGAAGACCGGGTAAACCAAGTTCTGATACAGTTTGCCAAAAAGCACAATGTTAAACTCGTAGCCACCAACAACACCTACTATGCCGCTAAGGAAAATGCACATGCGCATGATATTCTTTTATGCGTTAAAGACGGCGAAAAACAAGCCACGCCTATAGGCCGTGGTCGTGGGTACAGATACGGATTGCCAAACCAGGAGTACTACTTCAAGTCTTCGGACGAGATGAAAGAACTTTTTAAGGACATACCTGAAGCCATAATCAACATTCAGGAAATTGTGGACAAAGTAGAGACATTCACCTTGGCCCGAGATGTACTATTACCTGCTTTTGATATTCCCGAGGAATTTCAGTTTGAAGAAGATAAACTGGATGGTGGCAAAAGGGGGGAAAACAAATACCTACGCCACATCACCTATGAAGGTGCCAAGAAAAGGTATGGCGAAATCACACCTGAAATTGACGAAAGGCTGGATTTTGAGCTTCAAGTAATTGAAAAGACAGGCTACCCAGGTTACTTTTTGATCGTAGAGGATTTCATTAGGGCCGCACGTAGTATGGACGTATCGGTTGGTCCTGGTCGTGGCTCGGCTGCAGGTTCCGCCGTTGCGTATTGTTTATGGATTACGAATTTAGACCCCATTAAGTACGACCTGCTTTTTGAGCGTTTCCTGAATCCGGATCGTGTAAGTATGCCCGATATTGATATTGATTTTGATGATGAGGGCCGTAGCCGGGTAATGGACTATGTAATTGACAAGTACGGATCCAATCAGGTGGCACAAATTATCACCTACGGTACCATGGCCGCCAAGTCTTCCATTAGAGATACGGCAAGGGCGTTGGATTTACCTCTGGGCGATGCGGATCGTATGGCAAAGTTGATTCCCAACATGTCCAAATTGAAAAAAATCATTGGGATTGACGAAAAAGTGCTTCGAAGCAAATTCAATAGCGAAGAGCTTGAAAAAATAAACGAACTCCTTAATATTTCCGAAGGGGACGGGCTAGAATCCGAAACCTTGAACCAAGCATATATCTTAGAGGGTTCCGTTCGTAACACCGGTATTCATGCCTGTGGGGTGATTATTACCCCAGATGATATTACCAAGTTCGTACCCGTGGCTTTGGCCAAAGATTCGGACATGTACTGTACCCAGTTTGACAACTCCGTTGTGGAAGATGCGGGATTGCTGAAAATGGACTTCTTGGGATTAAAAACGCTGACCTTGATCAAGGACACCGTTAAAATCGTAAAGGCAAAACATGGTATTGAACTAGACCCAGAGAATTTTCCGCTTGACGATGTAAAAACATACGAGCTTTTCCAGAGAGGAGAAACCGTAGGTGTGTTCCAATACGAATCCCCCGGTATGCAAAAACACATGCGCTCGTTAAAGCCAACGGTTTTTGCGGATCTAATTGCCATGAATGCCCTGTACCGCCCAGGCCCAATGGAATATATACCTAGCTTCATTGCTCGTAAACACGGTACAGAAGAAATTGTATATGATTTGGATGCTTGTGAAGAGTATCTGGCGGAAACCTACGGAATTACCGTGTACCAAGAGCAGGTGATGCTCCTTTCTCAAAAACTGGCCGACTTTACCAAAGGTGAGGCCGATGTTTTGCGTAAAGCCATGGGTAAAAAGCAAAAGCACGTTCTTGATAAAATGAAGCCCAAGTTCATTGAACAAGCTTCAGCAAAAGGACATGCCGTAGACAAATTGGAAAAAATCTGGAAAGATTGGGAAGCCTTTGCTGCCTACGCCTTTAACAAATCGCACTCTACCTGTTACGCTTGGATTGCGTACCAAACTGCCTATTGCAAGGCCCACTACCCTGCCGAATATATGGCCGCGGTATTGAGTAACAACATGAACGATATTAAACAGGTTACATTTTTCATGGAAGAATGTAAGCGTATGGGCTTAGATGTACTTGGACCAGATGTAAACGAATCTTACTATAAATTTGCCGTAAACGATGCCGGTGCTGTTCGTTTTGGTATGGGTGCGGTAAAAGGAGTTGGCCGTGGCGCTGTGGAAACCATTGTAGAGAACAGAAAAGAAGAAGGCCCGTTTAAGTCGGTTTTTGATTTCGCAAAGCGAATAGATTTACGTGCTGCCAATAAAAAGGCGTTTGAAAGTTTAGCCGTTGCCGGCGGATTTGATTCTTTTGGAAACACCCACAGGGCACAGTACTTTCATGATGAGGGTGATGGGGTTACCTTTCTGGAAAAAACCATAAAATATGGTGCCAAGTTTCAAGAAAGCGAAAACTCAAGTCAGGTTAGTCTTTTTGGTGATGCCAGCGAAGTACAGATACCGGAACCCGTAGTTCCTCCATGTGAGGAATGGGGCACCATGGAAAAACTCCGCAGGGAAAAAGAAGTGGTGGGTATTTACATTTCAGGTCACCCGTTAGATGATTTTAAAACTGAAATAGATGCCTTTTGCAACGCCTCCCTTTCAGATTTGAGCGATCTACAAAACGTTGTCAATCGGGAGTTGGCTTTTGCCGGTGTTATTACTGACGTGCAGCACCGCGTATCCAAAAACGGAAAAGGCTGGGCCGCATTTACTGTTGAAGATTATTCGGAATCGTACGAGTTCAGGATATTTGGCGAAGAATACCTTAAGTTCAGACATTTCTTAATGATCAATTCCTTCGCCTATATCAAGGTATTCGTGAAAGATGGATGGACCAACCGAGAAACCGGCAAAAAAGGAGACCCGCGTATTCAGTTCAATAGTTTTATGCTTTTACAAGAGGTGATGGAAGCTTACGCCAAGAAACTCACCATTAAACTGAATATAGATGACCTTAAAGAGAAAGATGTAATTCAACTTAGGGACACCCTTACCGCTTATCCGGGCAACCATCCGCTTAACTTTATTGTTTACGAAATGCAAGAAGAAATTAAAGTAAGCCTCACTTGCCGAAAACAAAAAGTACAGATCAATAGTGAGCTATTGGCGGATTTAATGAAGAACGACGTGCATTATAAACTCAATTAGACTAGTGTACTACCGCTTAGAATATGAATTCTGGACCCTATAAATTAGATTGATAACACAATAGCTAAAACCAATGTATCGTTAGTAAGGAAACCGTTAGATATTTGACTAACTTTGCATAATATATAAAAACATAAAATCATGGCATTAGAAATAACAGACGCTACTTTTGATGAAGTAGTATTAAAAAGCGATAAACCTGTAGTAGTTGATTTTTGGGCAGCATGGTGTGGACCATGTAGAATGGTAGGACCTATCATTGAAGAAGTTAGCTCTGAATACGAAGGTAAAGCCGTTGTTGGTAAAGTTGATGTTGATGCAAATCAAGAATTTGCCGCCAAATACGGTGTACGTAACATTCCAACTGTATTGGTATTCAAAAATGGTGAAATCATTAACCGTCAAGTTGGTGTATCTCCTAAGAAAGTATATACAGACGCGATTGACGCTGCTTTATAATATATTCCTCTTTCTTGAGGAGAACAATAAAAAAATCCTGCTTTTAGCGGGATTTTTTTATACCCTAAACCCACGCTCCCGTCCTGATAAAGTTCCGGTTTAATGCCTATCTTAGTAACATGAACCTGCAATCCGAATTAAACAAAACATCACTTTTCCAAAATCTAGAGCTCCTGGCCAATCAGGTTGTGGAAGGCTTCATAAGTGGCATTCACAGAAGTCCGTTTCATGGTTTTTCGGCAGAGTTTGCAGAGCATAAAATCTATAACGCAGGCGAAAGCACAAAACATATAGATTGGAAACTTTTCGCCAAGACAGATAAACTGTACACCAAACGATACGAAGAAGAGACCAATTTGAGGTGCCATATGATTTTGGATAGCTCGGCCTCTATGTACTATCCGCAGACAAAGGACCTGTCGGTTACAAATTTGAACAAAATAGGTTTTGGGGTATTGGCCATAGCGGCGCTCATGAACATCCTTAAAAGGCAAAGAGACGCTGTTGGGCTAAGTGTTTATTCGGACAACTATAATTTTTATGCCCCGGAAAAGGGCAGTGAACGGCACCACCAAATGCTATTGGCCAAACTAAGTGAGCTGAGCCAAGACGCTAAACCCGCGAAGCAGACAGAAACCTACATCTATTTACACCAAATAGCGGAGAACATTAAGAGAAGAAGCCTAATTTTTCTTTTTACGGATATGTTCCAAACTTCTGAAGACGACGAAAAAATTTTTGAAGCCCTTAGACATTTAAAATACAACAAGCACGAAGTGGTGTTATTTCACCTCATGGACAAGTCTAAAGAATACCATTTTGATTTTGACAATACTCCAAAACGCTTTTTAGATGTGGAGACCGGAGAACATATAGATTTGTATTCCAGTAACATAAAAGAATCCTACGAACGTAGTGTTCGCTCCTATTTTGAAGATTTAAAATTAAAATGCGCTCAATACAAAATTAAATATGTGGAAATTGATGTAAAGGGCAACTTCTCCCAAATACTCAACACCTATTTGACGGAACGAAAGAAATTCATATAAAGCTGAAAAATTTATTGAAAATTGTTTGTGCAATTGAAAATGCGGTGTATATTTGCACTCGCTAAACGCCACGGTCTGGTAGTTCAGTTGGTTAGAATACCTGCCTGTCACGCAGGGGGTCGCGGGTTCGAGTCCCGTCCAGACCGCGAAAAGCCTTCAACGCAAGTTGGAGGCTTTTTTAGTTTTAAGTATCACCCCTCCTTTCTCCCCCTAAAATAGTCTTTCCTCAAAAATTAAAGCGACAACTTTATTGGGTATCAAACAAAAAAAGACCACAACAAAAATGCCATGGTCTATTCTTATACGTCTTAAAAGAAACGTGTTTTATTAGTTACACCTATTCCTTTATTATTTTAAAACTCCATTCGAGCTCATTTTGAAGCACTTTAACTATATAGATAGCATCAGGATATGCCGAAAGGTCTAACTCGGGCTCTACATCATCCGTTTTTAAGGAGAGTAATACATGTCCAGAAAAATCGGCCACAACAATATCTTTTTCACCTTCTACAATTCCGGTTATCCTAAAGTTACCAACAGTTGGATTAGGATGAACGTATGCAGGCTGAGTAACTCTAGCCCTCACATTATTATCCATTGACACATCAGACTTGGAAGCCAAATCTCCAGAGCCCGTTGCCGCACTTTCTTCTTCAAACAAGGACAGTACTTGCTGCTTGGTAAGTGCCGTACTGAACAACTGCACCGCATCAATACCGCCTTTAAAATATTCCTTGCCCCATCCGGACCATCCTATCCAAGCTACATTCCTATCTTTTAAAGTACCTGAGAGCGCCTCACTGTGCACGTTTTCTCCGTTTATATACCAACGCATATCACTACCATCATAAGTACAGGTAACCATTTGCCACACATTATTTTTAATAACTCCCTTACTTATTAATTTTCTTCGGTTCTCCTGTGTAGTTACCTTAAAACCAAGTTTACCTCGGTTAACGAACATCATAAATCCTCCAGAAGTAGTACTACCTACGATTCCTTGGTAGCCACCTTCTGCATTGCTAGGATTTACCCAAGCCGAAACCGAAAAGCCTTCCTGTAAGTTATCATCTAGATTTGGCAGACGAATGTGGTCATCACTTCCATCAAACCACAAAGCCCCTTCTATTTGACCACTTATTTTATCCTTATCAAAAGTTAATCCGTCCTGAAGCACACCCGTGCGTCCAAGTCCGCTCGTATCACCCGCACTCACCCCGTTCAATTCATCCAGCGGCCAATGCCCCACTAAATCAGGTATACTTTCATCTTCACTATCGGCAACAGGTGGTACCTCTACCTCTTCTTGCGTCCCTAAAATTTCAATGGCATTAATAATAGGATGCCTAACACCCCCATCTAAAGGCAGTGAAGAAAAATCTATCTCTAATTGTCCATCGGAAACATTTACCATGTACGCCTTAGTAAGCACGGTCTCCGCTCCAACTTGGGCAAAAACGTCCAGGTTATCCTCTACCAATACACCCTCTAGGTTTACATCAAAAACTCTCTTACCCACACCTCCGGAACCTCCTCCGGTAGCACCAAACCACAACTCGGCAAAATGAAGCTTTACCGTATAGTCTCCGTTTTTCAATGGAATATTATAACTCATTACCTGGGAACGGCTAAATCTGAATTTTTTGAACGGATCACCAAGACCGGTTTGAGGTCTATTCAACGTAAAGCCTTCATCATAGTAAGTATCTGCCAAGAACGTATCTCCTTTGTAAGTTGTTGCCTGTCCACCAGAGTTAATGCGAAGGGCAAAATTGACATCCGAATCGGTATCCGTGTCCGTATCCGTATCCGTCTCATCAGTATCTACATCATCCTCATCAACAAGATTCTCTGTTCTAATTCTATACGCCCAACCTTTGGTCCGGTCATTATTGGGTACAGTTGGTGTTTTCATAGCCCCAGAGCTATTTGTTGTGATATTCTCCGAAGAAATCCAACCTCCATTGTTCACATCCCACCATTGAAACTGATAGGTTTCTGACGGTTGTAAGTTCTTTAATGTGGGCAGCGCTTTAGCATTCTTTCTAGAGTCTGCCGTAAAAAAACCAAGTGCGAACGATTTGTCCTTGGACACAGATAAGGTGTGCAAGTAGTCCTGACTATCACTTAAATGAGTATCCGCAGCAGGCACCAATTGACTGTAATCATGCCCCTTGTCTAATATAAAATCTTTTAAATGCCCCATAGACTGGGATTCAAACGCGTTAAGCGCGCTAACTTGAGGCTCATTAACAGGCACAACGGTAGCTCCTCCAGACCTTGTGGTAGAACTTGCCGCACCAGCGTACCACGCATCTCCCCAAGCATGGCCCGCCAGACCACCACTTAGCACGGAACCGTACATTTGCATTTGCGCCATGCTGGTGTCATCCATTCCCGGATTGATTTCGTTCATGGAATGCAGACCCCAACCTGGATAAAACGGTTCTAAATTTAAGGCAGGTTTAGTTGTTCTTCCGTGATAAATATCCCGCAACCAAGAGTGCATGGTCTCATCCCTCTCGGCATTACTCACATTTTGAATATCAAGTGCCGTAGGTATGTCCCGTTCCCAATTCTTTAATGTTGTATTGTATGACATTGCGGTCCTAGGCTGACCATAGGGCATTTTATACCCTCCAATTTTTTTGTTAAGTTCACTATTTGCGTGTTTGACCAATTTTAACCACTCTGGATATACATTTCCCGAGTTGGTATCATGGTGCACCCAACTAAAAATCATATTGTAACATCCATATCGCGCCCACAGATAGCGGATATAATTGTAAAACGCATTTTTCTCTACCTGAGAACGAAATGGCCATCGTTCATGTCTTCTTATGGATTCGAACAAGGTTACAAATCCTTGCTCTGACAGGAATTGCATCCGCTGGTCTACGGACTGCCAATATTTTGGGTCAATTTTTTGATAATCCGCTTCCGGAAGTTTATCGGTTATGGATTGCCCTCTAGTCTTCAATTCAAAAGGAGTCTCACCATTAGGTGCAATTTTCTCACCCCAAGTCTCACTGGCCCACAATCCGCTTTCTTTACCCGGGCGATCCAAATTTCTTCCTAACTGTTCCAAATAGGTATCATCCGGAAAACTTGCAATAACGTTAAGCCCGTTGAAGCCTTGTTTTTTTCTTGCTGAAATATAATCCTTAAACGATATACCGGAAATGTCATTAGCACGATCAAAACCAAATACTGCAGTCAATGCGGACCAAGACGTATCGGCGGTAAAAAAGAAGGGAGTACCATCTGCATACTCTAAAGTTCGTTTGTTAGGGGCCACCCTGATAAATCCGCGATTATTGGGATTGCTACTCACGTCTGCAATAGATGCACTAAACGTTCCGCTTTTACCAATAAAACCACGGTCAGATTTTGTAACGGTCTCGTCTAGCACTTTCCAAGACCAGTTACCGGGCGAAGTAGCCACCAAACGACCACGAAATACATTTCCGCCATCCCAAAATACGGGAATACGATATGCCTCACCGGCCGAACCTTCTTTTTTTAGCTCAACCCACACATCTACTTCCATGTAAGGGTTGCTATATTGTTGTTGGCTGTTGAATTCTATTTCAACAACCTCCATCACGGAGAAATTGGTTTTTTGGGCAAATACACTTGCACTTGTACAGCTCAAGAGCATTACCAATAAAACAATTCTAACTAGTAAAAAATTTTGCTTGTAAAGGGGTTTACTTTTAAAGTAATCAATAAATGAAGTCATGGGGAATGGGGGATTTTGAATAATATGTCCGTAACAATACACATACGTATGAATCACAGAATTTAGATGTCACTCATCGATATATTTTGCATTTTAACGATTCTAACGCACAGTAGAACTTTTTATTGTGTGAATCATCAGCATTAAAGACCAAACCCACAAATTTGACAATCCCCCAATCATCTCCTCTGCAGGCCGGTCTTATTCTTTATAACTTTTAGGATGGACTACAACAGCTCTTTGCACAACGTTGGCAAGGGTTTGCCTGCTTATAAATTTTTTTAGCTGCATCTACCGCCAAATAATAAGAACCATGAACCCCTAAATCGGTTTTACTCAAAATAAAGGCCAGCAAACTACAATCTTCTTTATGCACATCATAGTCTCCATTGGCCTGAGCCGTATTGTTAACATAGTATCTGGTCATTGGTTATAAAACTTTTGCCAAACCTAACACCTTTACAAAACAATCCCTTACAGATATCCGTAAGGGATTGACATTTATTGGTCGGGTGATATAATGGAAAATATAGTGTTAGATTCTACCTTGTTTTATAAGTTTGGCTATGAGGTGATGGGTGTTCTTTGCCCCAAAAGCATCAAACAATCTGCTTACTTTTTTATCTATGGTACTCTCACTGTTAGGAGAAATATTCTGACTTTTTAATTTTTCGGAGATTTCCTTTTTGGTAAAACCTTCGGCAAGATCTTGTAGAATCATAAGATCATACTTATCCAATTCAAAAAGGGCGCTCCCACCATTTAGGTTAATTTGCGGAGAAACATAGGTACGGTGCTGGGATACCTCCTGTATAGCCATAATCAATTCATTCAACCCATTACGGCCCTTGCAGACATAACCGTTTATTTGCTGATCGGTAAAAAGAGGATTGATTTCAGCTGGGTCATCTACCATAGAATTTACAATAACCTTTATATTGGGGTCTACCACCCGTATAGCCTCAATTAGCGATTGTCCGGAAGTTAGTTTGCGTTCTACCGGCCCTTCCTTGAACGAGAGGTCGGTAATTAACAATTCATACGGCTCCTCGTTTTGAAAAGCAACCTTAAATCTATTATACGCCTTATCGCAATACAGCTCTTCCTGTATATCCTCTACCTCTAACCGGTTCTCCAAGGCATTGACTATACCTTTATTGGTGTCCTGAAAATCTTCGGCAATAAGTATTTTTTTGAACATAATCTGTACTTTTTAATTCGGAATTTCAATCTGGGCCTTAAAACCATCGCCCTTATCTGAATCAAAAGTAAGACTTCCCTTTATTGCCTGAATACGCTTTTCTGTATTCCAGAGTCCATTTTTATTATTTAAGCTACTTTTTGTTGCTCCGTTACCGTTATCGGCATAACTAATTACCAATTTTTTCTTTAACTGTTCAAAATGAATGGACACCACTGTAGCACCACTGTGCTTTTGCATATTTATCATTAGCTCCTGCAGCACTTTGTACAAGGTTTTTTTCGTTAACGCAGAAAGACTATCCCATTCTACCTCCAAACTTCCGGTAACCAGTAACTGTGCATTTCTGCCATAGCCACTTAACATACCAAAAAGCACTTCCTTGAATTTGGGTCCCGTATCCACATCATTGATTTCCCTTGAAAAATCCCGACTTTGGTTATAAAGGCCATCAACCACGTTTAGGACCTCGGTACGCTGGGCTCCGTTTTGGAGTAAAACCATGGCATGATTTAGTTTTCCGGCAAAATCGTCATGTAGTTTTCTAGACAGTTCAGCTTCGGTCTCATACGTAGCTTCTATCTTTACTGTCCTATTTTCCTGTTTTAAGTGCCTTGCCCGTTGCACTAAATAAAACCCCGCAAAAACAGAAACGAATAAGAGTAACGCAAAGCCCGAATAGGATATAATTTTTTGATTTCGCTGTTCAACCACTTCCAATTTGCGTTCCGCATTTTCTTTTTCTAAGCGTAGAATGGACTCCTGTTTAAACCTGTCATCATACCTATATTTTGCAAATTGGGTCTTTACCTTTAATTCTTGCTCGTACAAACTATCTTGCAAAAACACATACCTATTTTTCATTCCTACATCTGCCGGCAATAACTTCATCAGCTGTTTTAAAGCATCCTTTTCCGCACGCGGTATTTTTAAAGATTTAGATAGGCGTATGACCGAATCAAAATAGACTTTGGATTTTTCCAGACTGGCAGCACCATAAAATTCGCCCATATGCGTATAACTGGCTATTTGCCCTCTTTTATCTCCCTTATTAATTCTAATGGTCAACGGCTTTTGAAATTCATCTTCCCGGACAGAAGAGCCTACCAACCACTTTGCATAGGCCAAATTGTCCAAAACCCGAGCATATTCTTTCTGATGTTTCTTTAAAGTGGAGTCATTTGCTATCCTACCCAACAAATCAATAGCATCATCATACGCCTTACTATCTATGTAACTCGCAGCTAGATTATTCTCATAGATCAGCTTATCAATATTTGATTGTGTGGTACCAATTGCTTTTTGATAATATTTTACAGCATCGGAAAAATTCAACAATTTCCTATGATTGGTTGCCAAAGTATTATAGCAATTAGCCCTATCCGCAGGTGATTTCAAAAACTTTAGAGCATCGGTAAGCGTCTCTTTACTACCAAAAAAATCGTTGTTGTTCTTTTGAATAATACCAATGTTCATTAAGTTGTCCCCTACCCCAACACTATCGTTCAGACTTTGATAATATTCTTTTGAACGTGAATAATTTTCAACGGCATTAAAATAATCGTGCTCAATTTCAGCAAAATAATACCCCCTTAAATAATAGTGTTCCGCTAAAAGCGATGCCTTACCTATTTTATCCCTTTGGCTTACCAAAAGATCACTATACTTCAAAAGACTATCATATTGACCCGAGCTAAAATGAAGCATACTTTTTTCATCAAGCACATACCCATAAAGGGAATCAACAACGGGGTCTTTTAGTTTTTTGTAAGATGCATTTATGGCCAGTAGTTTTTCTTGGAGTGAAAGCGACTTCTCTTTTGAAAGGTTATAATACACCAAAGTGCTGTCCGAAACTCCAGTACTGCGAACACCGGAAGGTTCATTCTTTGAAGAACAACAAACTATAAAACAAAAAGAAACTAAAAAAAGTAACTTCTTCACAAGCAATGGGGAATTCTGAGGTTGAACTAAATAATTATGCGTTAAAGCAGGGCTCAAAATAGTAAATTAAATTGGTACTTGCCCTAATCAAACAGCCCTTTGAGATTACCAAGAAAACCTCTTTGAATTCTGACCAAATCACTCCAAAAACATCTGACCGAGACAACTTTTTCATAAAATTCCTCTTTGCTCTTTTTCTAAAGTGACTATGTGTTTTTCTTCAATAGAACATCCTACAAAATGTGGTTATGAATGTTCATTAAACAATGATATTTTCATTTCTCTCATAAAATCATTTAGCCTTATAAACCATAGATACACCCTACTAAACAAACATCAAACGTATAATTTACATTTCATATGAAAATTTCACTTTTTCTAATAAAAGCAAAAGTCTCAAAGGTAATTTCGCATATAATTAAGGTAAAATATGACATTATTTATGTTAATTAATTTGGTAAGTAAAAAAATAAAGTTTTCATTTGCTTAATAAACGTCAAAAAGACGTTTATTTTAATCAACTTGTAACCTTCACATTATGAAACTAATACTACCCATTTCACAAAGTAGAATCGGTTTTACTTTGAAGAATCTACATCCCAAAGAAATTGAACTATTCTATAAAGCCTCTTTTATGACGGTTTTCTTGTTTACTCTCTTCATTGGCATTAATTCAGCTGTAGCACAGGACGAAACAAAAAACAAAGACCGCTACAAACCTTTTAACACTGGCGGCCATCTAAAGAACATGCATATATGGCACGGTTCTGTAGTACATCCCGGAGCCATGTTCGCCACCCATTTGGAATATAATTCAAAGAATGAAAAATTCACACTTGGTGTTTGGGGTGGTGCCGGATTTACCACTACCGATGTTATCCATAATGATTCAGGGCAGAACGTAAGGGCCAACTATAAGGAGGTTTCCATTTATGCCGTCTATCGTCTTTCTGATACATTTTTTGCCGAAGCCGTATCGCACAACAATTACACAGGCGTAGAAGAAAGGGGCGACACACTTCACTATTGGAGCTATGATAAAACACAGGGATATAATTTTGTTGATATCAATTTTGGTTACAACATTACTCCAAACACACTGCTATATCTGGCTACCATTATAGGTGGTGGTTCCGGAGATTATGAAATCCAACCTGATGGCTCTTTAAAAAACTCATGGACGCATTATTTTGAAATAAAGAGCAAAGTATGGAAAATTGACAATTACGAACTATCCTTATTTGCCGGTGGCGCATGGTCTTTCCTAACAGATAAAACATTCTACACCCAGGACAAAGTAAATGTTATTAACGTAGGATTGGCCCTGAACAAGAATATTACCGTAGCCAACTATGAACTACCGGTTGAAGTTACTGCAATGTGGAACCCAGAGAAGCAAGCAACGGTCCTATCGCTTGATTTTTCCTTATTTTAACAAAACCTGAACCTAAATAACAGCTAACAGTATTGATTATGAAAAATAAAAATTCAGCTTTAATGAAAATCATTGGCCCATTCATGGTGATTACTTTACTATTTTTGAGTAGTTGTGCCAGGCAGTTAGAGACAAGCAAATCCTCAAGCAACACATCTGATGATACGGAGGAAAATTTCGTAAGTAAAATAGACCTCTCAGAAAAAAGAATAGGCTATTGCACCCCCTCACTTAACGCACCCTACTACCAAGCGCTGTTCCAAAGCATTAAATCCACTACCGAAAAAAATGGCATGACCTTCTTGTCCGCCGATGGCCAAAATGACATTAACAAACAGATTGCCGCAGTTGAGGATTTAATCACAAAAGGTATTGATGCGCTTCTCCTTAACCCACTAGACCCAGATGCCTTGGTAGGCGTCACCAAAGTCGCCAAAGCTGCCGGTGTTCCAGTATTCATCATAGACAGTTCTATTGACTCATCCGCAGATTTCGTAACCACCATTCAATCCAACAACTTGGCAAACGGAGAACTTGCAGGAGAATGGCTAGCCAAAAAATTCGGTAAAGAAAAAATGAACATAGCCTTATTGAGCGGTAATGCCGGTAACCCAGTGGGCAAAACCCGTAAACAAGGGCTGCTACAGGGCATTACGGAAGAACAACTTAGAACGTTGGGCTATATTGACCTGAACATTAAAACCCAAATGTACACCAACTGGTCCTATGCCGGCGGATTGCAGGCCATGGAAGACGTTTTGGTTGCCCACCCCGATGTAAACGTAGTCATTACCGAATCTGATGTTTGCGTACTAGGAGCTATAAAAGCAATTGCCCAGGCCGGCAAAACTGATGATATTTTAATAGTTGCCGGCGCAGACGGGCAAAAAGAGGCTATTAAATACATTATGGAAACCAATTTTTACGGGTGCACCGCCATGAACAGTCCTGTACAGATAGGAAAAAACGCAGTTCAGTATGCCATTGAATACATGAACGGAAAAACCGATTTCCCTAAGAACTCATATACTGCACCATTACTAATCACAAAAGAGAATGCTGCACAATACTACAGGCCAGATGCTATATTTTAAGGAAGGTCCGCAATACTCAATTAACAAACCTTGTTAAACATGAAGACTAAAAATAGCGAATACCGAGTTGAAATGACCGGAATATCAAAAAGCTTTGGAGTGGTTTCTGTACTTGAAGGTGTAAATCTTAAAGTAAAGCCCGGAGAAATTCATGCACTACTTGGCGAGAATGGTGCCGGCAAATCTACATTAGTAAAAATCCTAAGCGGTGTACACCAAAAAGATGGCGGGAAAATTTTGCTGAATGGCGAAGAGCTAAATCTAAAGAACACACATGAAGGCCAGGTAAAAGGCATTAGTGTGGTCTATCAAGAACTATCGCTGGTAAATGACCTATCCGTTGCCGAGAATATTTATTTGCACAAACTTGGAGCAAATAAGTTTTGGATGAACTGGGAAAAAATAACCCAAGACGCACAAGAACTTATAGACTCTTTAGGCTTTAAGATTGATGCTTCTGCGCGAGTAAGAGATTTGAGTATTGTTCAAAAACAAGTAGTAGAAATTGCCAAAGCCTTGTCCGAAGACACGAAAGTACTGGTACTGGACGAGCCCACTACCGTTTTTGACCCTACTGATACACAAAAATTGTTTGACAATTTGTTCAGGTTAAAGAAAGAAGGCATTTCCATCATTTACATCTCTCACCATTTAGAGGAAATCTTTAAAATAGCAGATTCCATAACAGTCCTTAGGGACGGTGTGGACACAGGTTGCGTGCCCGTTTTCGAGACTGACACGGATAGTGTTATTCGATTAATGATCGGACGCGAACTAAAAGACTTGTACCCTGAACGTCATGCAAAAATAGGATTGGAACCTGTTTTTGAAGTCAAGAACTTAACAGCTAAGAACAACCTGGTTCATGACGTATCGTTTTCCGTTAAACCTGGTGAAGTTCTAGGAATAGCCGGATTAGGAGGTAGCGGAAGGACCGAAACTGCCAAATTGATTTTTGGTGCCGATAAGAAAAAATCGGGAACCTTAATTCTAAACGGAAAAGAGATAAAAACAAAGTCGCCCGTTGATGCTGCAAGACATCAAATAGGTTTTGTATCCGAAGACCGTAAGGAAGAAGGCGTCTTCTTACCACTTTCCATAAGAAAGAACATTAGCATTACCAATTTTGGACCCATTTCCAACAGACTAGGCTTTTTAAAGACGGAAAAAGAGCAAGAAAACGTATCCGCCTTAATTGATAAGCTAAATATCAAGACCCCTAGTTCAGAAGTAAGCGTGGGCAATTTAAGTGGCGGCAACCAACAAAAAGTGGCTTTGGCCAAATGGCTTAGTATAGACAGTAAAGTAATTATAATTGATGAACCCACGCGAGGTGTAGATGTTGGTGCAAAAGTTGAAATCTATAACCTTATAAATGAAGTTGCCCAGAAAGGTGTAGGTGTAGTGGTCATTTCTTCCGATATGCCAGAAATAATGGGTATATCGGACCGAATTCTGGTCATGCACAAGGGCACTTTTTACGGCGAGTTGACCAAAGAGCAATTTTCCGAAGAGAACATTCTTCGCTACTCCATTGGAAAAGCATTAAAAACAACATAATCCAACCATTTAAAAAATAAATCATGGCCTTAACAATAAAACAACAGCTTAGTAGTCCTGGAGGGTTTCTCAAGTTTCTGATCAAACACAACACCATTTTCATTTTTATAGTATTGGTAGTGTTTTCAGCATTAATTTCGGATGTGTTCTTTACATCGGTAAACTTATCCAATTTACTGAAACAGGTTTCCGGTATTGGCATCATTAGCATTGGAATGCTAATCGTTATCCTAACCGGTGGGATAGACCTTTCCGTAGGATCCATGGTGGCTTTGCTAGCTGTTACTTTCGCAATTTTGGTGAATACATTTATTTTACCCCTAGCCATTCTATTGACCGTTATAATCGGATTTTCTTTGGGAAGTATAGCCGGTTATCTTGTAGCATATCAAAAAATGGCACCCTTTATTGCAACCCTTGCCCTAATGACCATTGCAAGGGGCCTAGGTTTCATCTATTCAAAAGGTTCTCCTATTACCTTCACAACTTACGGAGGGCTTTACATGTCCGACTTTGCCAACAATTCAACTTTGGGCATACCTAACATTTCCATTGTATTCTTTATCATCGTCATATGTGCAATGGCAATGCTACGCTACAATGTATTTGGAAGACTTATTATAGCTATAGGGAGCAACGAAGAGGCTTCTAGATTATCAGGTATCAAAGTAAATAAATATAAGTTTTTGGTGTATGCGATTTCTGGGTCTTTGGCAGCAACTGCCGCCATTATTGTTGCCTCCAGAACAAATTTGGGATCACCTAATATGGGTATGGCCTGGGAACTTGATGCCATTGCCGCAGTTGTAATTGGTGGTGCAAGTTTAAATGGGGGAAAAGGAACTGCTATAAACACCTTAATGGGGGTCCTAATTTTAGGCTTGATAAGCAACATCCTAAACCTCCTGAATGTACCCTCCTACCCACAACAGGTGGTAAAAGGAGCCATAATCATCTTTGCCGTTCTCTTACAAAAGTTCGAAAGCAAATAACTAAAAAACATAACGTTACGTAATATGACTAGCTATAAATTAAACAGCAAAAACCTCAGCAAATTTTCAAATGAGACTTTTATCCCAAAATATGATAGGTCTTCTTTAAAAACAGGTATTGTTCACGTAGGCATAGGGGGGTTCCATCGATCTCATGAAGCCTATTACACAGACCAATTACTACATGACCCAGCTAACTCGGATTGGGGTATTTGCGGCATTGCCCTACTGGATTTTGATACTAAAATTTACAATACCCTTAAAGAGCAAGATGGATTGTACACGCTTATTGTGAAGGAATTGGACGGCACCTTGACCAAAAAAATCATAGGCTCTATTGTAGAGTACCTTTTTGCCCCGGAAAACCCAATACAAGTAATAGAGAAAATGGCAAGTGCGGATGTTAAGATTATAACCTTAACGATTACCGAAGGTGGTTACAATTACAACGAAGCAACAGGTGCTTTTGATTTTACAAATCCCTTAATTCAGCATGACTTAGAAAACCCAAGAGCTCCCAAAACAATTTTTGGTTATTTGACCCAAGCATTAAAACTCCGAAAAGAAATGGGTTTGCCCGGCTGCACCATTCAGTCTTGCGATAACATTCAGGGAAATGGGCATATGACTCAAAAAATGTTACTGAGTTTTGTGGATATAGCGGAACCGGAACTTGCGCCTTGGATAAATTCCAACGTATCATTTCCTAATGCCATGGTAGATAGAATCACCCCCGCTACATCTGAAAAAGACATTGCCTTATTAACAGAATCTAGCGGAATTGAGGATGCATGGCCCGTAGTTTGCGAACCGTTTAAGCAATGGGTCATAGAAGATGATTTTATCTCCGGAAGACCTGCCTGGGAAACCGTAGGCGCCCAATTTGTTGAAGACGTAGTTCCCTATGAAAAAATGAAGCTCAGTCTGTTGAATGCGGGGCATTCGGTTTTGGGAATCCTAGGCGCTCTAATTGGCTATGAAACTATTGACGAATCTGTTCATAACAAAGCCATACAAGCCTTCTTACACACATATATGGATGAAGAGGTGACTCCTACTTTAGGCAGTTTGGAAGGAATCGATTTAAAAACGTACAAACAGTCACTGCTTCAAAGATTTGGAAATATTTACATTAAAGATCAAATAGACCGAATTTGTTCCGAAAGCTCCGCTAAAATTCCCATTTTTATTTTACCCACAGTACATACCCAATTAAAAAATGGCGGCCCTATTGAACATGCAGCTTTTGTAATAGCAGCTTGGGCCATTTACAGTGCCGGTATTGATGAAAAAGGAAACGCTTTGAACATTAAAGATGCCCTTGAAACAATCCTAAAAGAAAAAGCACTGGTTGCCAAAGAAAATCCCGCGGCTTTTTTAGAAATAGAATCCGTTTTTGGAAAACTAAATCAATCAAAAAGATTTGTTGATTCTTATTCAAAAGCCTATCATAACATTCTAAAACATGGCGTAGAAGAATGTGTAAATAAAATGAACAATAAAGCTCTAAATAATATTTAAATGAAAAATATAGTTTGTTTTGGAGAAGTTCTTTGGGATGTATTTCCAACTCACAAAAAGATTGGAGGAGCTCCTTTAAATGTTGCCTCGCGTTTAAAATCATTGGAGAACAGGGTAAGCTTGATAAGCAAGGTAGGAAATGATGCGCCAGGTAGCGAAATAATTGATTTCCTAAACAAACAAGGTATTGACACTCAAAGTATAAAAGTTGACCATACCCTGAAAACCGGAGACGTAAAAGTTTCTTTGGACAACCAAGGTTCAGCCACTTACAGCATAGAGTTCCCCAGAGCTTGGGACTACATTGAACTCACCCCGGACACCATAAATATTACCCGGACTGCAGATGCGTTTATTTATGGAAGTTTGGCTGCAAGAAACCACCTCTCTAAAAACACACTATCTGCACTTTTGAAATTGGCCAAGTATAAGATTTTTGATGTGAATCTTAGAGACCCTCATTATACAACTGATACCTTGTCCGAACTCATGGACGCTGCCAATTTCATTAAGTTTAATGACGACGAAATTCTTGAAATAGCGAAAGCGCTAGATTTTGAATCTGAGTCTCTAGAAGAGAACATCAAATTTATAGCGAAGTATACCAATACAGAATCTATTTGTGTTACAAGAGGCGGTAAAGGTGCCATACTCTATAGAAACGATTTATTTTATTACAACAATGGCTACCCAATTGTTGTGGTAGACACTGTTGGCGCCGGAGATTCTTTTTTGGCATCTCTGATCAACAAGTTACTTAAAGGTACTCCCCCTCAAAATGCGCTTGACTATGCCTGTGCTATTGGTGCAATTGTGGCCAGCCATGAAGGAGCCAACCCAAAAATAGAGAAAGCTACTATTGACCAAATGATTTATGTGCAATCTTAAATGTTATAACAGATTAGCATTAAAATCCTTTATACACTCTTTAATCGTGCGCGTTCTAATATGATTTAGATAGCGCACGTACTTTTCTACAAAAATGTAACTGTTCTTTAAATCGCCAAAAACAGAATCTATTTCTAAAAACCTAAGCGGTTCCTGCTGAGATTGGGTAGCTCTTCTAATTAAAACATTACTAATAGAGTCGGATATTTTATAGGCTTTACCTTGATCATCCAAACCATCATAATACTTACACCATGCGGCAACAAAAAAAGCAACGCTATCAATAACCTTGTCTTTAGACAACTGCGCCTGTACCGTTGGTAAAATAAAGATGGGGACTTTTACAGAACTTTCGTTGCAAATTCTTGACAGGCTATCATAAATATACGGGTTCTTAAATCTGGTAATTAAAGTAGATTTATAATTTTCCACCAAATGAACCTCGGCCTTGTCCAGCACAGGAATGACCTCTTCATCCATAAAAGTTTTTAGGAAAAGCATAAAATCTTCATCGTTTGCAGCCTTACCAACGGTTTTATATCCATGAAGCGTGCCCAACACCCCCAACAGGGTATGACCTGCATTAAGCAACTGAAGCTTCATTTTATCATAAAATTCAATATGCTCCACAAACTGCACTCCTACCTTTTCCCACTCTGGTCTTCCATGGAAAAAATTATCCTCTATTACCCAATTTGAAAAAGGCTCACAGACTACCGGCCATTGATCTTCAATTAAAAAATCGTTTTTCAAGATTTCAATATCCTCTGGGCGTGTGAGCGGTGTAATCCTATCTACCATTGAATTGGGAAACGTTGTGTTTTCCTTTAACCAAGGCAATAATTCGGGCTCCATCTTATTTACATAATTGAAAAAAGAAGCTTTCATCGTATCTCCGTTCCCTTTGATATTGTCACACGATAAGATAGTACAACCCGTTAGGCCCCTGAACTTCCTCAACTTAAAGGCTTGCACCAAGTATCCAAAAACGGTTTTAGGATAAAACGGATTTCTCATATCCTCTTCTACAACGGGATTCTCTTGGTCAAACTCTCCCGTTATCTCATTTAAATTATACCCGTCTTCGGCAATAGTCAACGAAATTATTTCAATATCAGGATGAGCAAGTCTTTCAATAACCGCCATGGGATTTTCAGGACCAAAAAAATACTCTACAATAGAGCCAATAACTTTTATTTGATGAGACCCATTGGCATCTTTCATTACCAAACTATAAAGACCGTCTTGATCCTTTAACACATTATATATCTTTCGGTCTGCATCCAAAAGGTCTATTCCACATATACCAAAATTCAGTTCATTATGCTTTTCTATCAATTCGTGCATATAATATGCTTGATGCGCTCTATGAAAATTACTTACCCCTATATGAGCAATACTTGTTTTAATTTTGTCCCGATCAAACACAGGGGTCAATACCCTATTCTGCAGTGCTCCTACGTTCTCAATATTTAAGTATAATGGGTTTTGCATGTTTTTTTACAATAAAGAATCAGTGTCCAAAATCTTTGAATTTACATAAAAAATAAAATTATATCTATATTTTTTAAGGGTTCATTGTATATTGACGAAATAGAACTTCAGGCCCATGCAAAATGAAGTTTAAAACAAAGATAAGAGAGCCGTATTAAATGGATTTTAGAAAACTGGATAACGTATCTGTTAATTGTGTCATTTTTGGCTTAGGCCCAGAAGGTCTGTATGTTTTATTGCAAAAACGAACGCTAAATATGTTCCGAAAAGAGTACCCAATAATTGATGACTGGGTCATTACGGGAGAACGTGCTTTTATCAACAAAACCTTAGAGGAGTCTGCCAATAGTATCTTTAAAAGCATAACCAACCTTAACGAGTTCAACAGGATCCAATTTCACACCTACGGCATTACTTCTAGAATTAAAACCGACAAAGATTTGTTGTGGACCAAAAGTCAAGGACTCAAAACACAATCCATGACTATTGCGTACTATTTTGTTCAACCCAAAAAGAACATTAAACTAAGTAATGATGAATTTAAGTGGTTTCCGCTAAAGGCTTTACCAGAACTGGGGTTTGACCATAAAAAAATAATTGAGGACGCTCAAGAAGATTTGAAGCAAAAAATCATGGTTGAGCCCATTATATTTGATTTTATATCACATAAGTTCACCTTAAACGAACTTCAAATTGCTTTTGAATCTGTCCTGAATATTGAAATTGACAATCGAAATTTCCGAAAAAAGGTTCTAAAGAAAATTTATATTGTCCCTTTAAATGAAACCCGAAAGGGCAACGCAAAAAAGCCCTCCAAACTCTATGTTTTTAGCCGGGATGTATATGATAAAGTAAC
This sequence comes from Zobellia sp. B3R18, assembly GCF_018860715.1. Lineage (NCBI taxonomy): Bacteria > Pseudomonadati > Bacteroidota > Flavobacteriia > Flavobacteriales > Flavobacteriaceae > Zobellia > Zobellia sp. B3R18. The sequence continues at coordinate 593,097 of NZ_JAHKQG010000011.1, forward strand.
CGAAAAAGACCTAATCATAAATATTTAAGAGCTTACGCTACCCTAAGTTCAATTTTCAAGTTAAAATAGCTCTACCAAAAAAATGGATTAAGTTATTCGTATAGGGCAAACCATTAAATGTTGGTCAATTAATGCTCTCAAAGTTCCGATTATACATATTTTCTTACATTTCATAAATTCGGGCAACGATCAAAATAAAGATTTCGTATATTCGTGGTATATTATTTGCTCACATAATTATATGAAGCACTTTTACCTAATTATTACATTCTTGTGTATCTCGTTTTCCTATGGGCAAGAAACCCAGAGTAATGGAGATATTAAGGGTTTTAAACTTTACCCAAATCCTGTTACGAATGGCAAGGTGTACATTAGCACAAATGACAATGCACCCAAGCAAGTTCTAATTTATGATGTTTTGGGTACGCAGGTTCTAGAAACCAAAATTAACGGCAACGAACTCTATCTTTCTGATCTTGATGCTGGTGTTTATGTATTACGGGTCTATCAAAACAATAAAGTAGCTACAAGAAAATTAATCGTTAAGTAGCACTTTTCTTTTTACAACAGCACCTTTTCCGAATCCTCTTATTTTCAATTTATTACAACCAAGACACCTGTCGACAAACTTCAAACCCCTGTCGATGAATGGTAACAAAATAGCGATGAACGGAAACTGATGTGGCGTTCACCAACACCCAGGCCATTTTCACAACATTTCAGAACAATCACCCGCCCCATTTTCTACCTTTAAACTGTTGACCCCAAATCAATAGTTATGCGCATTACCTACTTTATGCTTTTCATGGTATTTACCATTGGAATGTCCGCCCAAGATTCATTTGATTTTCAAAATCAAAAAAAAGAAGAAATTCCCGGTTTTAAGCTATACCCCAATCCTGCTTTTAATGATGTGGTAAATGTTATTACCAGAGACAACCAATCAAAATATATTAAAGTTTACGATGTCTTCGGAAAAATTGTGCTTACGGACCAAATTTCCAAGAGCAATCTAAATATCTCTAGGCTTGTACCAGGTGTATATGTGCTTCAGGTTACGGAAAACCAAAAAACCAGCAACCGAAAACTGGTTGTAAAGTAGCCCAAAAAAAAAGCTCCCTTTCAGGAGCTATTTCAATTTAATTAAAAAACAAATATGTAATGTTTTACCATATCATCCCTTTATACAAGGGGTTCATATGATACAACTTTATAATATCTCTACTACCTCTAGATCAAAAACAAGGTCTTTACCTGCTAAAGGGTGGTTACCGTCAACAACAATACTTTCTTCTTTTACCTCAGTAACCAATAAATTAATTTCCTGCCCGCTTTGGGTCTGAGAAACAAGTCCCATTCCTACTTTAGGCTCAATATCCTGCGGCAATTGACTCTTTGGAACTTCCTGTATCAATTCTGCTTTAGGCTCTCCGTAAGCTTCCTCTTTAGGTATATTAACGGTTTTTTTCTCATTGACTTTCATATCAATCAGACCTTTTTCAAACCCAGGTATCAATTGTCCCTGACCCATAGTAAATTCAATAGGCTCTCCTCTTTCAACAGAGCTATCAAAAACTTCACCTGTAGTCAACTTACCTGTGTAATGTACTTTTACCTTATCGTTCTCTTTAATTTGACTCATAATATCATTTTAAAAAACAGCAAAATGCTATTTTATAGCTATTTTGGTAAAGGTACAGGTATAAAAACGGCTACAAAATCTTTAACCCAAGCCTTCCTTGTATTTAGAAAACATTAACATTTTACACCTGATTAGTTAAAAGAATTAACAATTAAAAAAATGGTTACTTACGAATAACCAGATACATTAAAAATATACACTTTTACCCATCTTGTTTATTTTTTACAGAAAAGGATATCACTATTTTTGCACAAGGAATAGCATTATGAACGGTAGTGAAATATTTAAAATAAATACACAGAGCGAATTTGACGCCCAAGCTTTAAAAGTTTTTAGGCACCAGTATCGCACCAATGCCGTGTACCAAGAATTTTGTACCTATTTAGGTAAGTCCGATGCAAATGTTGATGAAGTTTCCGCAATCCCCTTTTTACCCATTTCTTTTTTTAAATCGAAAGAAATTATTTCCGGAGATAAGCACCCAGAAACAATTTTTACGAGTAGCGGCACTACCGGAAGCAACACCAGCAAACATTTTGTAAACCGGCTTTCTCTGTATGAGAAAAGTTTCAGACATGCATTTGAACTATTTTACGGTAAAGTTGAAGATTTTTGCGTTCTGGCCCTGTTACCTTCTTATCTGGAAAGAGAAGGCTCATCTCTTATTTATATGGTTGATGATATGATTAAGCAGAGCCAGCATCCGGATAGCGGCTTTTATCTTAACGACCTAAATGGTTTACGCAATAAACTGATTCAACTAGACGCAAACGGTCAAAAAATATTGCTTATTGGAGTTTCTTTTGCCCTTTTGGACATGGTTGAAATCAATACGCTAAAACTAAAGAACACCGTAATCATGGAAACGGGCGGCATGAAAGGCCGACGAAAGGAACTTATTCGCGAAGAACTTCATTCTATCTTAAAAGAAGGCTTTGGCGTACCGGTCATACATTCTGAATATGGCATGACAGAACTATTATCCCAAGGCTATTCAAAAGGAAACGGTATTTTTGAAACTCCTCCTTGGATGAAAATCCTAATCCGCGATACGGAAGACCCACTAGCCTACCAAGACCATAAAAAAACTGGAGGTATTAATGTTATAGATTTGGCAAATATTGATTCATGTGCATTTATAGCTACGCAAGATTTAGGCAAGACCTATGAAAACGGCACTTTTGAAGTATTGGGCCGTTTTGACCATTCCGATGTTAGAGGCTGTAATTTAATGGTTCTTTAAAGTCCCAATATTTTGGCATCAACAAAGAATGTAGAGTTTACGTCAATCTCATGATCAGTACTCATTGCCTCGTCCGTAACGGTTTCCAATCTAAGATTGAATTTATCTTTTTTAATGTAATCCTTAAGATCTACGTCTATAACATCTACATCTAAAACATCACCCACAGTTTCTTCTACCTCATCCTTGGAAGCTATCATAATTTCATCTAAATCTTCTGCAGAAATATAAACTTTTAAAGATTCAAGAAAACTAAAATCACTATCGTCCGGAGAGGTAATCTCCAATTCCAACTTAGTTAGTTTAATTTCCTCAATCAAATCTTTACGCGTATCATTCACCTCAAATTCTGATTCCGAATTAGTTTCTACATCGGGTGTAAAGATTTCAAAAGGAAGGTCTATTCCCGCTGTGGATGGAATGGTCACCTGGGTTGTATAATCCAGATCAAATTTGGTAAGCTCGTCTAACTTATCACAAGAAGTCAGTGTAGCAAAAACGGTAAGAATCAATAAAAATTTACGCATCTAATTCGGGTTTGAAAAATGTTACTGGCTACATAACGCTTTCCAAGCCCGTTTTAGTCTACCTTTTATCTTAAAAAACGGCCGAACTATTGTACCACTAAAACAAAATAGTTCTTTTTACCCCGCTGTAACAAAACAAATTTGCCGTTGATCAAGTCACTATCCGTAATGAGATAATCTGCTTTTACTTTTTCTTTATTTACAGAGATAGAATTCTGTTTCAGCTCCCTTCTTGCTTCACTGTTTGATGCTAAAAACCCCGTTTTATCCGCAAGTGCACCAATCATATCCAATCCTGGAGTAAGCTCCTCTTTAGAAATTTCGGCTTGTGGTACTCCGTCAAAAACATCTAAAAAAGTCTTTTCGTTCAAACCTTTCAAATCTTCCGAAGTAGACCGTCCAAAAAGAATGTTACTAGCCTTTTGAGCATTTTCCAAATCTTCCTGTGAGTGTACCATTACGGTAATCTCTTCGGCCAAACGCTTCTGCAAAGCACGCATGTGCGGTGCTTCTTGGTGCTCTTTTATCAACTCGTCTATTTCTTCTTTGGAAAGAAACGTGAATATTTTAATGTACTTCTCAGCATCTATATCTGAGGTATTCAACCAATATTGGTAAAATTTATAGGGTGAAGTCCTTTCGGAATCAAGCCAAATATTACCTCCTTCGGTCTTTCCGAATTTAGTACCATCCGCTTTTGTAATCAACGGGCAGGTAAGCGCATAGCCTTTGCCTCCCCCTATTCTTCTTATAAGTTCCGTTCCTGTGGTAATATTTCCCCACTGGTCACTACCGCCCATTTGCAACGTACAATTATGGTTTTGGTACAAGTACAGAAAATCATACCCCTGTACCATTTGGTAGGTAAACTCGGTAAAGGACATTCCTTCCTTGGATTCCGCTGAAAGTCTCTTTTTAACCGAATCCTTGGCCATCATATAGTTTACGGTAATATGCTTGCCCACGTCCCTTATAAAATCTAGAAACGAAAAATCCTTCATCCAGTCATAATTATTGACCAAGATGGCAGCATTGTCCCCATCACCATCAAAATCCAAAAACCGCGACAATTGTTCCTTTATAGCTTCTTGGTTATGACGGAGCGTAGGCTCGTCCAATAAATTACGCTCTGCTGATTTTCCGGAAGGATCACCTATCATACCCGTAGCACCACCAATAAGCGCATAAGGTTTATGGCCTGCCAATTGAAAATGACGCAACATCATTACCCCTACCAAATGGCCAATGTGCAAAGAATCTGCAGTAGGATCAATACCCACATAGGCAGATTGCATTTCGTTCATTAAATGTTCCTCGGTTCCCGGCATTGCGTCATGCAACATGCCTCTCCATTTTAATTCTTCTACAAAGTTTGAAGTCATGTCCGTCTATTCTGTAAATTTAGCTGCAAATATAAAAGTAAATCGCCGCCCAACCCTTGAATAATACAGGAAATTATTCAGCGCTATTCGCTAACTTTGGAACATGATATTGGTTACAGGAGGAACGGGGTTGGTAGGTTCGCATCTTTTATTGAAATTGGTGCAGAGCGGTAGTTCCGTTAGGGCCATTCACAGAAAGCAAAGCAATCTGGAACGTGTGCGCAAAATTTTTGGGTATTACACAGATGATGCCCAAACCCTGTTTGATAAAATTGAATGGATAGAGGCCGATATTATAGATATTCCCGCCTTGGAAATTGCTTTTGACCAGATTACCCACGTATACCACACTGCAGCTCTTATTTCATTTGACCCTCAAAACTTTGATACGCTAGAAAAAATAAACACGGAAGGAACCGCCAATATTGTAAACTTATGTATTGCCCATGGTGTACAAAAGCTATGTTATACCAGTACCATTGGCGCCATAGGAAGAACATTGGGAAGTGGCATGGCAGATGAAGAAAATGCGTGGACCCCTCGTGAAGCCAATGTATATGGACTTACCAAACAGGCAGCGGAAATGGAAGTCTGGCGTGGTTCCCAAGAAGGCTTGCCCGTAGTTATGGTCAACCCCGGGGTAATCATAGGTCCGGGATTCTGGCATAGCGGTAGTGGAGATTTGTTTACCGTAGCAAAAAAAGGGTATCGGTTTTACCCTCCTGGTGGCACAGGCTTTATCATAGTGCATGACGTGATTAAAATGATGGTAACCTTGATGAATTCAGAAATTACCAACGAACGCTATATTGCCGTAGCCGAAAATCTGACGTTCAAAGAGATTCTGACCAAAATAACTGTAGAACTCGGCATAAAGTCACCATCCGTGCAACTAAAGTATTGGCAACTTGAAATAGGAAGATGGTTAGATTGGCTAAAAAACCTATTCTTTAAAAATGGAAGGAGAATCACCAAAAACTCTATTCATTCCTTAAAGCACCGAGAAATCTACAACAATCAAAAAATAAAAAACGCCTTAAACTTTGAATTTGAGGCGTTGGATGAAACTATTTCATTTTGTTGTGAAAAATTTAAGGAAGAGTATCATTAGTTTTGGCCTTGGCTTTTTCCCTTTCTAATTTTTCCTTGGCCACTCTAAGACTATCGTTCACCTTTTTCTGCTCTTCCAAAACCTTGGCCTCAGACTCAAGGTTAGCCTCTACCTCCTTATAAATTTTTTCGTATTCTACAGGTAGTGAAGCGTAATAGCGATCACTTTCTACCAGTTGCAAACTATCTATATTGTACTTTTCAAAAATATAGTCCATAGGCTCTACATCATTGTCCCTAAGCACCTGCATATTAGTTGTTTTAGCAGCGTTCACTACGGCCAAGTCCTGAAGAATGGCCACCATTTGCTCCCTTGGAATAAGGTTTTCAGGCTTTTCCAAAAGCTGCTCATTACAGGATATAATCGTAAAAAATACCAGAACCGCTGCTAACTTCTTCATATTATCTATTGAATGTTAATCGCTTTGCATTGCGCTCTGGAGAAAAGTTTCCGTTTTCATAGGCCAAGTGACCGTTAACAAATGTGTGCGTCACAGAAGACTTAAAGGTAGTGCCTTCAAACGGAGACCATTTGCATTTGTACGCTATATTTTCTTTTGTTACTTGGTAAGGAGCGTTCATATCTACCACTACCAAATCTGCAAAATAGCCTTCTCTAATATAGCCTCTTTTTTCAATCTGAAATAGTATAGCAGGATTATGACACATTTTCTGCACCACTTTTTCTACGGAAATCACATTCTCATGCACTTTATCCAATAAAGCGGTGAGTGCATGTTGCACCAATGGACCGCCCGATGGCGCTTTGGTATACACGTTATCTTTTTCACTTAATAAATGGGGGGCGTGATCCGTTGCTATAACATCCAAACGGTCATCCAACAATGCTTTCCACAACTGGTCCCTATCCGCTGCCGTTTTCACTGCAGGATTCCATTTGATCAAAGTGCCCTTGGTATCATATTCCGCTTCTGAGAACCATAAATGGTGCACACAGACCTCTGCTGTAATTTTCTTCTGCTCTAACGGAATATCGTTCCTGAACAAATCTGTTTCCTTTCCGGTAGACAAATGAAAAACATGTAGACGGGCACCTGTTTTTTTAGCTAATGCCACAGCCTTTGAAGAAGAAAGATAACAAGCCTCTTCACTTCTTATAATAGGATGGTATTTTACGGGAATATCATCTCCAAACTTCTCTTTATACTCGGCAAGGTTTCTTTTAATGGTTCCCTCATCTTCACAATGTGCCGAGATTACCATTTCTGTATTTCTAAAAATCTTCTCAATTACTTCCTCATTATCTACCAGCATATTACCTGTGGAAGACCCCAAAAAGAGTTTTACACCTGAACAGGCGTTTTTATCCAATCGTTTTAATTCTTCCAAATTATCATTGGTACCTCCAAAAGGAAATGAATAATTGGCAAAACTGGACTTGGCACCCATTTGAAATTTTTCCTCTAACTTTTCTATAGTAGTAGTTTGCGGATTGGTATTGGGCTGCTCCATATAAGTTGTGATTCCACCAGCTACGGCAGCTCTACTTTCGGAGGAGATATCTCCCTTATGCGTAAGGCCCGGCTCTCTAAAATGCACCTGATCATCTATAACTCCCGGCAAAAGGTATTTACCTTCGATATCTATAATTTTAGCGGTATCATCAGAAATATTAGCTTCAATTTTCATGATAATATCATCCTGAAGCAACACATCGCTCTCAAAAATCGAGTTCTCGTTTACGATTTTGGCATTCTTAATCAATATTTTTCCCATACTAAAATCTAGATTTTTGAAACATACTGCGCATTTTCATCATAAAAACGCCAACGATAGCTTCATTGATAATTGATGACGACATTTTTGATTTTCCCCTTACTCTATCTCTAAATATGATAGACACTTCCTCAATCTTATAATTTTTGAGATACGCCCTAAATTTCATTTCAATCTGAAAAGCATACCCTATAAACCGTACGGAATCTAGACTTATATTTTCTAGAACATGACGTCTATAGACCACAAAGCCAGCGGTTGGGTCATGTATACGCATTCCCGTTATCATCTTTACATAAAAAGAAGCCCCATAAGAAAGTAACACCCTATACAAAGGCCAATCTACCACGTTCACTCCTTTTTTATAACGCGAACCTACAACTACATCCGCGCCATTGGCACATGCCCTGTAAAGCCTTAACAAATCTTCTGGATTATGAGAAAAATCGGCATCCATTTCAAAAATGTAGTCATATCCTTTTGCAATGGCCCATTTAAAACCGTGTATATAAGCCGTACCCAAACCGGATTTTTGCTTTCTGACCTCTAAAAAAAGTCTTCCGGAAAATTCCTTTTGCAACTCTATTACTTTTGCAGAAGTGCCATCCGGCGAGTTGTCATCTACTATAAGAACATGAAAATCTTTAGTGAGACCAAAGACCGCTCTAATAATAGCTTCTATATTCTCTATCTCGTTGTAAGTGGGGATAATAACTAGGCTGTCTGACACGGATTCGCTTGAATTTTGACAAAAATAACATTTTAAAAGTCTCCAAAAAATGCCAACTATGGAATTGTGAAATTTTTAAAGGTCGGCTATCTATCAGAATTCGTAATTTTGAGCGTTCTAACAACAATAGACCTAGCCTCTATTTGAGACACCAACTAAAGAATGAAGTCTAAACTGCCACGAATTTTTCTAATCTTACTAGGTATAGGTTTTTTATTAAACCTGCTTCAATCCTATTTTACCCCGCTTATTTTTGACGAGGCATATTACTGGCATTTTGCGCAAAACATGGCATGGGGCTATTTTGACCACCCTTCAATGGTTGCCGTTCTCATTAAAATTAGCAGTTTCTTTTTTAACGGCGAGCTGGGAGTTAGATTTATGAGTTGCATTCTCTCGTCTGCCACTTTATTCATTCTTTGGAACATTGTAGACCACCCTAAAAAGAAGGACTATGTGGTTCACTTCTTTGTACTTGTCTATTCCATGACGCTTTTGAACGCCTATGGCTTTTTGACCCTGCCGGATACCCCGTTACTATTCTTTACCGCACTGTTATTATACGTTTACAAGCGGTTTATTGAAAAACCAGACCTCTTTTGGGGTATTGTCATGGGCATTACCATGGCGGGATTAATGTACAGCAAGTATCACGCGGCCTTGGTCATCATATTTATACTGCTTTCCAACCTAAAATTGGTTTTAAACAAATATGCATGGCTTTCTGTCATTGTTGCCTTACTCTGTTATGTACCGCATTTTATCTGGTTGTACGAGAATGAATTTGTTACCATAAACTATCATCTCTTTGACCGTCCTAACGACCCTTACAATTTTAACAAGTATACATTAGGGTATTTTGTAAATCTTGTGGCCATCTTTGGTTTTACCTTTCCATGGATTTACTGGGGCCTTTTTAAAGCTAAAGCAAGCGACAAGTTCACCAGAGCCCTCCTCTTTTTAATCTTTGGAGTGCTTATTTTCTTCTTTATCTCCAGCTTCAATAGAAGGATTCAGACCCAGTGGATTATTGTAATCTCTATTCCGCTTATAATTGTTGTTTTCCGTTTTATGATGGAAAATGAAATTGCAAAAAAATGGATATACAGAATGGGCCTTGTAAATATTGCTATTATTCTCTTTCTAAGGGCGGGACTTATTTATGAACCTATGTCTCCCATTTATTATGAGACCCATGGCAATATTGAACTGATTAAAGACGTAACGGACGAGGTAGGCAACACGCCTTTGGTTTTTGAGAACTCATATCGTAACGCTCCCATGTTCGCTTTTTATTCCGGTAATGACACCTATTCCCTTAATAACGAAAGTTACAGGCTCAATCAATACTCTATTGATGATTCCGAATCTAAAGTACAGCACAAAAAAATACTGTATCTATCTAAGCGCTCCTCTGATGCCGAACTTACCTTTACAAAAAGTGATGGCACCAAAATGTATGGCAAATACATAGACAATTTTGAAACTTTTAGAAAACTCAGAACCCTACTGGAAGGGCCCATAAGTTTTGATTTTGAGCAGGAGCAGACTTTTGAGCTATACAATCCGTACGATTTTGATATAGACCTAAATAAGCTCAGGTTTAATGTGGCTTACATGAACGCCTCTAAAAAAGTAAAGGACCGTTTGCCCATTAAGGCCCAGTTAAAAAATTCTTCGGTTACACATATTAAAGCTAAGGATACACTTACCTATACCTTTAAATTTCCAAAGCCCAGAAAATTAAATGATCCAAAATACGTTAGAATAGGTATAATGGAGAACGGACTCAACTATGGTATTAACGGACGAAACACAAAACTAAAATAATGGAACCCATATTACGAACTGCCGGCACTGCCGATTGGATTACCATTATACTCATAAGCAGTATTTTATTTTTAGTACTGGCAAAAGGATTGTTCTATAGCCGTTTTCTAAATTTCATAATACTTCCTTTCAACAATAAGTACATCTTTATGTACAGTAAAAAGGAAAAGTTGATGAATTGGTTCCATATATTCTTTACCATTTTCCAGGTTATCAATTTTTCCTTGTTCGTTTACATGGCGCGGCAAATTTTGAGAGGTGATACCAATGATGCATACCCGTTCATGTACCCCATAATCTTAGCCAGTATTTTAGGGTTTATTGTATTAAAAATAATCTTACAGCTAGGCAATGGGTTCATTTTTGGTTCCGGAAAGACCATTGGAGAACTTATTTTTAAAAAATTATCCTACCTAAATTATAGCGGAATTATCATGTTTTTGGCCAACGTAATATTGGCTTACGTGGCGCAGGGCTCGGAAGTTGTGGTCTATATAGCCATACTTTTAATCCTCCTCATAAATGTAATCGGGTGGGTTACAGTGTTAAGGAATCACCAAAAATTTATCACTTCCTACTTTTTCTATTTTATTTTGTACCTTTGCGCTCTCGAAATTTCCCCGTTTGTTATCATTGGCAGTTATCTTAAACAATAGGTTTATATGAAAGTAAAGACGATTTTGGTCTCGCAACCAGAACCGAAGATGGAAAACTCACCGTATTCGAAACTGATAGATAAGGAAAAAGTTAAAGTTGACTTCAGACCTTTTATTCATGTGGAAGGTGTAGATGCTAAAGAAGTACGACAGCAAAAAATAGACCTGAAGAACTATACGGCAATCATCTTAACCAGCCGAAATGCTGTTGACCATTTCTTTAGAATTGCTGAAGAAATGCGCTTCAAAGTACCGGATTCCATGAAATATTTCTGTCAGTCGGAGGCTGTAGCTTACTACTTACAGAAATATGTAGTTTACCGCAAGCGTAAGATTTATGTGGGCAAGCGTAACTTTGTTGAATTGGTTCCGTTGTTCAAAAAGTATAAAGGCGAAAAATTTCTATTGCCATCTTCGGATGCATTAAAGCCTATTGTACCTGAAATTTTAGACGGTCTGGACATTGAGTGGAAAAGAGCTGTTTTCTATAAAACCGTAATCAGCGACTTGTCCGATTTAAGGGATGTATACTATGACATTTTGGTATTCTTTAGCCCTTCGGGCATTGAATCCTTATTACAGAATTTCCCTGATTTTGAGCAGAACGATACAAGAATTGCCGTTTTTGGCAACTCTACTATTGATGCGGCTACAGATGCAGGTCTACGGATAGATATTAAGGCTCCAACGCCAGAAACACCGTCTATGACCATGGCGCTTCAGAAATATATTACTACGGCAAACAAGAAGTAAGACCACTTACTTTACGCTATAAAGAAACCCTTTGTTCACAAATTGAACAAAGGGTTTCTTTTTGTTTTATCCTTTCTACAAAAGGCCTAAAATGCATAACGCTGTGGCCCACCGCGGCGTATTTCCTCACTTGCAAAAGCTTCAAACTTTTTAAAGTTTTCCCTAAAAGCATTCGTTAATTTAAAGGCTGTAGTGTAATAGGCCTGATCATCGTTCCACGTAGCTCTGGGGCTCAACACTTTTGTTGGAACACCAGGGCACTCTCTTGGTTGCGCCACTCCAAAAACGGAATGAATATGGTAATCGTCATAATTGTACAAACCTAAATCGCCATTAAGGACAGCGTTTATCATAGCACGGGTATATTTTAGCTTCATACGGGTCCCAACACCATAAGGCCCTCCGGTCCAACCTGTGTTCACTAACCATACATTAACTCCGGCATCCTGCATTTTCTTGCTTAACATTTCTGCATATTTTGCGGGGTGCAAAGGCATAAATGGCGCGCCAAAACAAGCCGAAAATGAAGGTATGGGCTCTACAACCCCAGCTTCCGTACCGGCCACTTTAGCAGTATAGCCAGATATAAAATGATATGCCGCCTGGCTTGGTGTAAGTTTAGATATTGGAGGAAGCACCCCAAAGGCATCTGCCGTTAAAAAGAAAATATTTTTTGGGTTCTTTCCTATGGACGGTCTTTGAACGTTCTCAATATGATAAATAGGGTAACTTACTCTTGTATTCTGAGTAATGGAAGTATTGGCAAAGTCTACATTGCCGGCTTCATCCATAATAACATTCTCTAAAATTGCACCTTTTTTTATGGCTCCAAAAATTTCCGGCTCGTTCTCTTGAGACAGGTTAATGACCTTTGCATAACATCCCCCTTCAAAATTAAAAACGGCATTTTCATTGTTCCATCCATGCTCGTCGTCACCGATCAATTTTCGGGAAGCATCCGTAGACAAGGTAGTTTTTCCAGTGCCCGATAGTCCAAAAAAGATAGCCGTATCCCCTTTCTTTCCCACATTTGCAGAACAATGCATTGGCATGGTATTCTTTTCTACCGGAAGTATAAAGTTTAAAGCAGAGAATATTCCTTTTTTGATTTCTCCCGTATACCCGGTTCCTCCTATTAAAGCTATTTTTCTTGTAAAGTTTAGAATGGCAAAATTATGTTGCCTTGTACCATCTACTTCGGCATTGGCCATAAAACCCGGGGCATTTACTACGGTCCATTCCGGTTCAAAATTCTTTAGCTCTTCTTCCGTAGGACGAATGAACATGTTATATGCAAATTGATTGGACCATGGATACTCGTTAATTACCCTAATGTCCATCCTGTAATTATGGTCTGCACAAGCATAACAGTCCCTAACAAACAATTCTTTCTCATTTAGATAAGCAATGACCTTATCATATAGAGCATCAAATTTAGAAGGTTCAAATGGAATATTTATATCGCCCCACCAGACCTTTTCTTCGGTTATGGCGTCCTTAACAATAAATCGGTCCTTAGGAGACCTTCCGGTAAACTCCCCCGTGTTTACTGCTAAAGCACCAGATGATGCTTTTTTACCCATTTTTCGCTCTAGCGTAATGGCTTCTAATTCTGATGGCGATAGCTGATAATGTAAATTATCGTGCGTTATACCGTACGATTTTAAAGAAATAGATTTTCCCATTTTTAAAGAATTGTTAGTTGAGAGTTTATTTTAGACATCAAAATTATCAAAATAATAACTCAACCCTCTTAAAAATGAGAATTAATTAGTCAAAATGTTTGAAAAGTCGATAACCAAATATACTCCAACCAATAATCAACAAGGTCCCACCAAGTGGCGTTACCAGCCCAATGACCTTAAAATCAAAACTGCTCAAACTATTTGTTGCCAACAGATAAATCGAAAAAGAAAAACAGATAATACCTGCTAAGAGAAAATAGAAAATCATTTTTTTACTAGCTTCGGGCAACTGTTTCATACTACCCAAAACAAGCAAAAGCAATGCATGGTACATTTGGTATTTTATACCTGTCTCAAAAGTTTTTATAGAGTTGGTATCTACTAACTTTTCCAATCCATGGGCACCAAACGCACCCAAAATAACCGCAGTTACCCCCAATGCAATTCCCGTGAGACATATTGTTTTGTTCATAACTTATATGATGTATTTTTTTATAAATATAACAATCACTACCTTAGTCTCTCGTTATACATATTAAAAGTACAAAACTAAATGTCGCGAAATATACTTGTTATCGGAGCAGGAAAATCCACATCGTACCTTTTGGATTATTTCTTGGAAAAATCTGAAGAAGAAAAATTACACCTTACTATTGGCGACCTTAACCCGGAGAACCTGCCCCAACACACACGGGACCATAAGAACTGTACGGCCATTCATCTGGACATACAGAATGAAGAAGATAGAAAAAACATCATTTCACAGTCGGATATTGTGGTTTCTATGCTTCCCGCATTTTTACACAGTAAGATTGCCGCAGACTGCGTTGCCCTCAAGAAACACTTGGTAACGGCATCTTATGTAAGTGATACCTTAAAGGCCTTGGATGAAGAGGTAAAACAAAAAGGTCTTGTTTTTATGAATGAAGTTGGTCTAGACCCCGGAATAGACCATATGAGCGCCATGCAGATTATTGATAGAATTCGTGATCAAGGCGGAAAAATAGTATTGTTCGAGTCTTTTTGTGGTGGACTCGTTGCCCCCGAAAGCGACACCAACCTCTGGAACTACAAATTTACATGGAACCCAAGAAATGTAGTGCTAGCCGGCCAAGGAGGTGCTGCCAAGTTCATCCAAGAAGGTACCTACAAGTACGTTCCTTACCACAAACTGTTTCGTCGTACGGAGTTTTTTGACATTGAAGGTTACGGACGTTTTGAGGGCTACGCCAATAGAGATTCTTTAAATTACAGGGAAGCCTATGGTCTACAAGATGCACTTACCCTTTATAGGGGCACAATGCGCAGGACCGGATTTTCCAAGGCTTGGAATATGTTCGTACAATTGGGAATGACGGATGATAGCTATACGCTCGAGAATTCCGAGAACATGTCCTACCGAGAATTTACAAACCTATTTCTGCCGTACTCCCCAACGGATTCGGTAGAACTTAAACTACGTCACTACCTAAAAATAGATCAGGATGACAGTATGTGGGACAAAGTACTGGAACTGAACCTTTTTGACCAGAACAAGACCATCCCCTTAAAAAATGCCACACCCGCGCAAGCGCTACAGTATATTCTTGAGGATAGTTGGACGCTAAAAGATTCCGATAAAGATATGATCGTGATGTACCATAAGTTCGGTTATGAGCTACACGGCCAAAAACACCAAATAGATGCCAATATGGTAGTTATTGGAGAAAACAGAACTCATACGGCCATGGCCAAGACTGTGGGCTTACCCGTTGCCATAGCCACTTTGGCCATATTGAACAAAAAAATCACTACGCCTGGTGTTCAAATTCCGATTAAAAAGGAAGTCTATGAACCTATTTTAAAAGAACTCAAAACCTATGGTATCGATTTTAAGGAATATGAAGTGCCGTATTTAGGGTATAATCCTGATTCTGTGTCCAATGGCGAATAGGTATCCTTCACATTTCAACAATAAAGAGAAAATATCTCTCTACAAAATTCAAACAATAATAGCTACTTTTACCATCAATTTGAAACTCAACTCATGAAACTAGGTAACGATAAAGTTAAAATTGATGGTATTGACAAGAAAATTCTAAGGTATCTCATGGAAGATGCTAGAAAACCCATTCTTGAAATAGCCCGAAACATTGGTATATCCGGTGCCGCAATCCACCAGCGTTTACGAAAACTGGAGTCTTCCGGCCTACTCTCAGGGTCCAAGTTTATTATCAACCCTAAAATTATGGGGTACCATACCATGGCCTATATTGGTATTTACTTAGATAAGGCCATGAGCAACCCCGTTGCGGTCAAGCAACTGGAGAAAATCCCAGAAGTACTTGAATGTCACTACACTACGGGAAATTGGTCCATCCTTATAAAAGTACTCTGCAGGGACAATGAGCACCTAATGCACGTATTGAACAAAGAAATTCAACAAATAGAAGGGGTATCGCGTACGGAGACCTTTATTTCCTTGGCCCAACAAATTGATCGACAAATTCAGATATAATGTTTGGATTAAATCTAAATAAGGATTATTTTTGTCCCCAATGGAACGCATTCATTCATCACAATACTATATATTTTTCCAATCCGATAAGGAAAGATGCTTTTATATAGACCTGGGTCAAAAGGTAGTGCGTTTATCGTTTTGCCAACTGCTTGCCTTACGCCAGAGGGTTTGGAGCATAAACATTGAGGACCATTTTGATGAGGACAAGAATCCACATGGTTTTGAAATTTTATCTCTTTGTAATAAAGAGCACCTTTTTGTTTTAAATACCCTAGAGGTTCTTGATCTTAAAGAATTGCTTACCGGTGTATTTTTCTTACTTGATATTGCAGCTCAGACACCTTCCCTTACCTCAAGAGGCTAACCTCCTATTTTTAATCAGTCTAAAACCAGTTATAAATTGGTTAAAGGCCTAGTTATACGCATACTTTATTGATAACTTTACGTTAAGTAAAGAAAAAGACAATGAAAGATATAGCAAGACAACAGATGAGTATTAAGGTAGAGAGCATGGATATGCTCAACGCCCAAATACAAATGGAAGGAAAAGCATCTGCATCATATTTAGCCATGGCATCATGGTGCGACCAACGTGGTTATTTAGGAAGCGCAGACTTTTTGTACGCACAAGCGGCAGAAGAAAGAGAACACATGATGAAGATTTTTAAGTTCGTGAACGATTGTGGCGGTAACGCCCTATCTCCCGAAATTGGCAACGTAAATCACGATTTCTCTTCATTGGAAGAAATTTTTGAAACTGCTTTGAGCCAAGAAATTGAGGTAACCAAATCTATAAACAGTATTGTTGCTTCGGCCAAAAAGAACAATGACTTTGGTGTGGAGAACTTTTTACAGTGGTTCGTTACGGAACAATTGGAAGAAGAAAAAACAATGCGTGATATTCTTGACCTATTCGAAATTATGGGTCGCGATGGTATCGCCTTAAAATTTATAGACGAGCGCATTAAAGCGGAATAAAATATTAGATTAACTCAAATTAAAAAGGCTGTCCAATTCATTTTGGACAGCCTTTTTTATTGCTTTATAATCTTTGAAACTAATCTCTTCCACCGAGCACTTGCATACCCCAGTAGACCAAAGTAGCCAATGAGCCTATGGCAGCCACCAAATACGTCCTTGCCGCCCATTTAAGCGCATCTTCCGAACCTTTATATTCTTGTGGTGTTACCACGTTCTTTGCTTTTAACCAAGCCAAAGCTCGGTTACTGGCATCGTATTCTACGGGTAGGGTTATAAAACTGAACAATGTAGCCATACCCATCATAACCAAACCGGCTACCGCTACCCAGTACCCTAGGCCAACACCGGCCGCGGCACCTAACATTAATCCACCAAAAACCACCCACATAGACATGCCGGACGTAACACTAACAATAGGCACCAATTTAGAACGTAAAGTCAACCATTCATATGCTTGAGCATGTTGTACGGCATGACCACATTCGTGTGCCGCTACTGCCGCTGCAGCTGCATTTCTTTGGTTATACACACCTTCACTTAAATTTACGGTCTTGTTTTTTGGATTGTAATGGTCCGTAAGCATACCAGCCGTAGAAACGACCTTAACATCGCGAATACCATGATCAGCCAACATTTTCTCGGCAATTTCGGCTCCGCTCATGCCATTGCTCAAATGCACTTTAGAATAGTGCTTAAACTTGCTTTTAAGCTTACTACTTACCAACCAGCTTACCAAAGCTATGGCACCAATCAATATATAATATCCCATCATAATTTTATTCTTTTTAAGATTTGAATTTAAAGATAATCAAAAACCTTTCATTTTGTTAACGCTCACTTCAGCCGCGCTTACTTTGTCTTTAATACTATGCGGATTAGATGTTGCCTAATCAAAACGAATACTTAACTGATCTATTGAAAAGCAAAAACCTCGCCAAATCAATTTGGCGAGGTTTTGAAGTTTTATGCTGCCAAAATGTCTTTGGCTATTTGTACTTGAATTTTAAAATCAACATAAATAAAAGCAGAAAGGCCGTTATGCCGTTTGCCAGTGTAACGGGCAGACTACTTATTAATATACCGTACGTGAGCCATAGCACAACCCCAATAAAGAGCACTAAATAGGTGGTGAGCGAAATATCTTTGGTAGACTTATCGCGCCAGGTTTTATACACTTGTGGCACGTAACCTGCCGTGGTGAGAATAGCGGCCGCCAACCCAAGAATTTCAATATAATCCATAATCTATTTAGTTGACAGCTTTTTGTTTTCTACCCAACGATATTAACTATTTTTCCTGGAACAACAATCACTTTTTTAGGCGTTCGCCCTTGTAATTGCTGTTGTGTTTTTTCATGGGCCATTACCGCTGCTTCAATTTCATCTTTGCTCAAATCCAAAGGAAGCTCTAGTTTAAAGCGCATTTTTCCGTTGAAGGAAACCGGATACTCCTTACTGCTTTCCACCAAATATTTTTCCTCAAATTTTGGAAAGGCCACGGTAGCTATAGAACCTTCATGACCCAAAAGCTTCCAAAGTTCTTCTGCAATATGTGGTGCATAAGGCGATACCAAAACCGCTAAGGGTTCCAAAACCGCACGGCTATTACATTTCTGGGAGCTTAGCTCATTAACGGCAATCATAAAAGTAGATACCGAAGTATTAAAACTGAAGTTCTCTATATCTTCCTCAACCTTTTTAATTGTCTTGTGTAAAGTCTTGTAGCTGTCTTTTGAAGGCTCGTCTTCCGAAACCGCAAAAGCACCCTCAGCCCCTGAGTGGTACAAACGCCATAGTTTTTTTAAGAAACCATGCACACCGGTAATACCTGCCGTGTTCCAAGGTTTAGACTGCTCCAAAGGCCCTAAGAACATTTCATACAAACGCAAGGAATCTGCCCCATACTCCTCACAAATATCATCCGGATTGACGACATTATATTTGGACTTGGACATTTTTTCGACCTCTCTTGCTACTTTATAAATGTCATTACCTCCATCAATAACTTCACCTTTTTCACCAATGAAAATAGCTTTTTCGTAGACACCCTTAAATTCCTTGTCCCCTTTTAGGTCTTCTATCATAAGTTCATCCGCTCCGTTGACATACTTTACGTTAACACGTTGCTTTAAAACTTTTAAACCTAATTGGATTTCCACACCATTATCTAGGTAATAGTATTCTTCTAAACTGTCTATTTTCGACTTTAAAAAATCAAATATTTCCCTTGATTTCGAAGACTCTAAATAACCTAAATTATCAGAAATAAATTCACCAAGAAGAGCAACCTTCCCAGAACTAAGAAAAATATCTTCTGAATATCCTTTAATTGGCTTTCCTAAAAACATAGAATTATCAACAGCTTGTGCACCAGGTATTAATTGATAAACAAAAGCACTAGTCCCAGTAATCATCCCCTGATTGATAAGTTTTTTAGCAAACTCATCTTTGGGCACCAAACCTAAGTCAAACATAAATTTCTGCCAGAAACGGCTGTACAATAAATGGCCTGTAGCATGCTCGCTACCACCAATGTACAAGTCCACATCTTGCCAGTAGTCAATGGCTTCTTTTGAGAAAATTTCATCTTCGTTATTCGGGTCCATATAGCGGTTAAAGTATTGCGAACTACCTGCCCAACCCGGCATGGTATTCAACTCCAGCGGCCAAACGGTTTTATGGTCTATCTTATCGTTAGAAACAACTTCATTGTTTACGGTATCCCAAGCCCAAACGGTAGCATTGCCCAAAGGCGGCTCCCCGGTTTCGGTAGGCAAGTATTTATCAACCTCCGGTAATTTTATGGGCAAATGCTCCGCAGCGATCATTTGCGGCATACCATCCACATAATACACCGGAAAAGGCTCGCCCCAATAGCGCTGACGGCTAAAAACGGCATCGCGCAAACGGTAGTTGACCTTACCTGTACCCGCACCAATTTTCTCAATCTCTACAATGGCTTTTTGAGTCGCTTTTTTATAATCCAATCCGTTTAGAAAATCGGAATTGGCAATAACGGTCGTATCCTTATCCGAAAAAGCTTCCTCGGAAATATCAACCCCTTCAAAAATATTGGGAATAGGAATATTGAAATGCTTCGCGAAGTCATAATCGCGCTGATCACCACAAGGCACGGACATCACCGCTCCGGTTCCATAACCCGCCAATACATAATCTCCGATCCAAACCGGAATAGGTTCCTTGGTAAACGGATGCTCTGCATACGCTCCCGTAAACGCACCTGAAATGGTCTTTACATCTGCCATACGGTCACGTTCCGAACGTTTTGCCGTAGCTTCAATATAGGCCTCCACCTCAGCTTTCTGTTCCGCAGTAGTAATCTTGGCCACCAAATCATGCTCTGGCGCCAAGGTCATAAACGAAACCCCAAAAATAGTATCGGGCCGCGTAGTAAAAACTTCAATGGGATAAGAGGTCTGTACTTCATTAGTGGTAACGGTCTTGAAAGTTACGGAAGCACCCTCACTCCTACCGATCCAATTGGTCTGTGAATCTTTAAGCGGCTGAGGCCAGTCTACCGTATTCAACCCGTCTAACAAACGCTGGGCATACGCACTTATACGCATACTCCACTGTGTCATTTTTTTACGGATCACCGGATGACCACCGCGCTCTGAAACACCGTTTACAATTTCATCATTGGCCAGAACCGTTCCCAAAGCAGGACACCAGTTTACCTCACTTTCCGCCAAATACGTTAAACGGTATTGCAGCAAAATTTCCTGTTTTTTCTTATCCGAAAAAGACTGCCAATCCGCCGCGGAAAATTGTGCGATATCTTCGCCACAGACCGCTTGTACATTAGCATTTCCTTCCGCCTCAAAAACGGCGATCAACGTCTCTACAGATTCGGCCTTATCCGTTGTTTTATTATACCAAGAATTGAAAAGTTGAATGAATATCCATTGCGTCCACTTGTAATATTTAGGATCCGATGTACGTACCTCACGGCTCCAATCAAAAGAAAACCCAAGTTGATCTAACTGTCTACGGTACGTAGCAATGTTCTTTTCCGTAGTAACCGCAGGATGCTGTCCGGTCTGTATAGCATATTGTTCCGCCGGAAGGCCAAAAGAATCGTAGCCCTGTGGATGCAAAACATTAAAACCCTTGTGTCTTTTATAGCGTGCATAGATGTCACTGGCGATATATCCTAACGGATGGCCCACGTGCAATCCGGCCCCGGAAGGGTAAGGAAACATGTCCAACACATAGTATTTTGGTTTATCGGAATTGTTCTTGGCCTTGAACGTTTCTTTTTCGGCCCAAAAGTCCTGCCATTCCTTCTCTATTTTCCTAAAATCGTAGTGCATCTGATATCTTTCTTTTCAATGTGGCGCAAAAATAAGTTTATTCAATTTACTTTCCTAAATTTACGGTCGCATACACGAATATGGGCAAGTCTTTTGAACAGTATCAGAAACAAAAATTGATATCATCGTACTTTTCGGTGGTACTGAGCATTGCATTGGTGCTATTTTTATTGGGTATTTTGGGGCTTTTGGTCATCAACACCAAAAAAATGGCTGATCACTTTAAGGAGCAGATCACGATTTCTATTTTCCTAAAGGACGAAGCCAAGGAGTCCGAAATTGACCAACTTCAGAAAAACCTGATACAGGAAGAACATACCAAAAGTGCCGTGTTCGTTTCCAAAGAGGATGCCGCCAAACAACATAGCGAGGAAATTGGCGAGGATTTCCAGAATTTTTTGGGGTACAATCCGCTTAAAAACTCCATAGACGTACAGTTACGTGCAGATTTTGTAACCCCACAGGAAATAGATTCATTGGCTACCAACCTTGCCAAAAAGACCTATGTGGAAGAAGTAAGCTATGACAAACCTCTAGTTGGCCTGTTGAGCGAAAATGTAAAACGCATTAGTTTTTGGATTTTGATTGCCAGTGGTGTACTTACTTTCATTGCCATTTTACTTATCAATAGCTCTATACGGTTAAGCATTTATTCCAAACGTTTTATTATCAAAACCATGCAAATGGTGGGGGCCACTAAGACTTTTATACGCCGGCCCTTTATTTGGATGAATGTAAAACTGGGCATGTTCGGCGCTTTAATCGCCCTACTTGCCATTACTGGCGCGCTATATTATTTGGATAAAAATTTTCCGGAACTAGAACTCTTTAAAGATGTTGAACAATTGGGCCTATTGTACGGAGCCATCTTTATTCTGGGCATCTTTATTTCCTTGATCAGTACATTTTTTGCCACGCAACGGTTCCTGAACCTAAGAACGGACGAACTGTACTATTAATCCCGTAATTACTAAAAACACCCTCCAAACAATAAACCTTTACGACCATAAACTTTTTTAAGTAGAACTTCGTTAAATTTGCAGCATGGGTAAGAAACAAAAAGAACAGAACGGCCAACCGGCCAAGCAAGAATTTATATTTCAGAAAAAGAACTATACGTTCTTTTTTGTAGGCCTTGCCTTTATTGCGGTAGGTTTTATACTTATGAGCGGAGGTGGTAGTGATGATCCCAATGTTTTTAATGAGGACATTTACAGTTTTAGAAGAATACGTTTGGCCCCTACCCTTGTACTTATTGGTTTAGGTATTGAGATATATGCCATATTGTTGAATCCGCACAAGAAGAAAAATTAATTTTGGACACGTTAGACGCCATCATTCTCGGTATCATTCAAGGATTGACCGAATTTTTACCCGTATCATCAAGTGGACATTTAGAGTTGGGGAAAGCCATTTTAGGCGACCACTCCGTACCCGAAGAAAGTCTTTTGTTTACCGTAGTACTCCATTTTGCAACTGCCCTAAGTACCATAGTTGTCTTTAGAAAGGATATCTGGGAAATCATTAGCGGCCTTTTAAGTTTTAAATGGAACGAAGAAGCCCAATTCTCCGTAAAAATTATTCTATCTATGTTGCCTGCAGTTTTTGTAGGCCTCTTTTTTGAAGAACAACTGGAAGCCTTCTTTGGTGGCAATGTTAGGTTCGTTGGCTTTATGCTATTGATTACCGCTGTACTCTTGTATTTTGCGGACAAAGCCAAGGACACGGACAAGAAAGTAAGTTTTGGCAACGCTGTGGTCGTAGGTATCTCGCAGGCCATTGCCATGTTGCCCGGTATCTCTAGAAGTGGTGCTACCATTTCTACTTCCGTACTATTGGGTGTGGACAAGACCAAAGCGGCACGTTTTTCTTTCTTAATGGTGGTCCCCCTTATTTTTGGTAAAATTGCCAAAGACCTTATGAGCGGCGACCTAAATTTTGATGGAGGAAACAATGTGGCCATGGGCGCCGGTTTTATTGCCGCGTTTGTTGCGGGTCTTGCCGCCTGTACCTGGATGATCCAATTGGTAAAAAAGAGTAAACTTTCTTACTTTGCCATCTACTGCCTTATTGTGGGACTGATCGCTATTGGCTACGGTTATATGAGCTAGGCCAGTTTCATTGAACAGGGATTAATACGTTTTATATGGATTCTCGCACCCAAGAAGATTTTCTTGCCGGACAAATATTGCTAATAGACAAACCCCTTGGGTGGTCTTCTTTTCAGGCCGTAAACAAATTAAAATGGGTTATTCGCTCAAAATTCAAACTAAAGAAGTTTAAAATTGGGCATGCAGGAACTTTGGACCCCTTGGCCACCGGCCTATTGATTATCTGCTGCGGAAAATTCACAAAAAAAATACCCGAGCTTCAAGGGCAGGCCAAAGAATATACGGGTACCATTACTTTAGGGGCCACAACACCTTCTTACGATTTGGAAACCGAAGTTGACCAAACCTACCCTACCGAACATATTACCGAAACACTTCTTAAAGAGACCCTTACCCAATTTATAGGTGATATTGAACAACGTCCTCCCGTTTTTTCGGCTTTAAAAAAAGATGGCAAACGCCTTTACGAGTATGCCAGGGAAGGGAAGGAAGTTGAAATAAAAACGAGAAATGTAAACGTTTCAGCCTTTGAAATTACCGAAATGAAACTCCCAAATGTTAAATTTAGGATAGTTTGCAGCAAAGGCACCTATATTAGGTCTTTGGCACATGATTTGGGGCAAGCACTACAAAGCGGTGGGCATTTATCAGAGTTAAGAAGAACCAAAATAGGCGACTATAACGTAAATAAAGCCATTGCCCCCAACATATTTGCGGAAAATCTACTAGGAAAAACATCAGAATCGTAAAAAGAACACCCTAGCCTTTCCGTTCAACGAATAATTAAAATATATTTTTAAAATTGTGGTTATACCACTATGACATTGAACCGTAAACATTTAGCGTTCCTTATTACCATCTTTTCCATGTCCATTATTGTGTTGGCACTGTACAACATACATTTGGGCCAGGATAAAGAGCAGGACGACTATGTGGTAGAAATGATGCTTGAGGAAGATATTGAAGAGCTTCTTGAAGAAAAAGAGGAGTTAGAGCAAGAAATTGAAAAAGCAGACCCGATAAAGAGCCATATGGCCTATAACGAAACTGCAAAACCAAGCTATGGCAATCCAGAACCTTTAAAAACACTTGAAGAGCTTTTGGAAGAAAAATTAGCCTCTGAAAACAGTGAAGACTCCAATGAGCAACTTACGGACTCAGAATATGCAGAGCGCGTAAAAGAGCTGAAAAAGAAACGCCAAGAGGCCAAACAAATGCTTGGCGAAAAAGAAGCCCAGAAAAAGGAATTTACCAACAACTTGGCCAAACGCCGTACATCTGTTTCCTATTCACTGGTAAACCGTAGCAACTATAGATTACCTCCCCCAATCTACACTTGTATTGAAGGAGGCAAAGTTGTAGTTAACATTCAAGTTGATGCAATGGGTAATGTTGTAGATGCCGATTATAATGCAAAAAGCTCCGGCACATCTAACGGATGTTTAATAGACAACGCCATTGCTTATGCCCTTAAGGCTAAATTTAGCTCCGGCGAAAAATCGGTTCAGAAGGGAACGATCACCTATCTATTTCAAGGGAAGGCGCGCTAACAATTCTTTAAGCGTAGATTGCCCTTTATCCTTATTGTACCATTGTTGAATCTCCTCTTTGATCTCAGGCAATAGCTGTCCATGTTTTTCTTTATGATCCGCTACTAGTTTTGCCGCAGGAGCCGGTCTTGGTCCCCAATCTGCCAAAACCTCTTGATTCTCTGCATCCCAAAAAATTAATTTAGGAATAGACATTCCGCCGTTGGTAAGAAACTGGTTCATGAGGTCTACATTCTCATCCCGTAAAACCACTTTAAAATCTACGTGGTCATTAAGCTGGGCCACTTTGTTGATTACCGGTAAAGCGGGAGCAGCATCACCACACCAACTTTCCGTAAGGACTATCAACTGTATTTTTTTATCCAATTTGGCAATTGTAGCTTCGTCTTCCGCACTAATCTTTACGGTTTTATCAAAACGTTTCATACGGCGGTCATTAAGCATCGTGTAATTGGCCAATGCTTCCGTTTGTACCGGACCTGTTGAGCGTCCTTCTAAAGCCAGCTGATTTACCATAGCGCGGTAATCTTCATAAGAAACCGCTTGTGAAAGGGCTTTTTCTATTAGTTGGGAAACGTTTGTTTTGGTAGTAGGTGTTGCCATTTTATTCGTCTTTAATTTATAACAAAGTTAATAGGTTAAACATACAAGCTTGGTAACTTGGGTAACATTGGTAGGGCTTAATTGCAAAAACTTACAAAATGCCCTATACAGTGCATATCATATAGAAAAAGTCCGCTATGCAAAAACATAACGGACTTTTAATAAAGTTTGCTATTGCAGTTTATTTAACCTCCAAAAGTATAAATTGATTTAACTGCGGGCCAAAAGCACTAAAATTATTATCGGCTACCAAAACTAGGGAACGATTACCGTTTTCTAATTGAGGGCCAAAAGTGATACCCTCAATATTATCTACCACACCATCCGTTAATTGATTTCTGACCGTCTCAAAATCGAACACCAACTTCTTGGTCGCTTTTGTGTAATCTGCATCCTTAAGGCTATCCATATGGCTTACATCGGTAGCTTTGGAAGCATCTACGTCATAAATTTTTACATTGTTACCTCCATCAGCATAACCCGTAGAAAAAGAACGCTCCAAAACCAAAAACCGGTCCATATCATATTCTAAAATTTCAACCACTCCATTTACCGTAAAAGACGATTCATCAAACTTTCTGGCAATGGGATCTAGTTCATAAGCAAACTCTCTGCCGAATGCCCCGGAACTATTTATGTACGCCATCCTTACCGGTGAATCCGTATCCTCTAACACAGGTTCCGGACCGTCTTGTACAAGGGGCAATTCCATTGAAGCCCAGTATCCTTTCTTATCATAGGAAACGGAAAGACCTTCAATAACGCCATTGTGGCGTGGCCCACGATTCTCATCTCCGGACACTTTAAATTTTTCGGATAAAGCAATGCTAGACTTATAGGTACCTTCCAAACCGGCAACACGAACAAAAGGATCTACACCGCCTTTAACATTCCCCTCACTAGACCATAACACACTACCCCCAGGTGTAATCCGGATGGCTTCAGGATCAATTTCATCATCCGAAAAAGGCAAATTACTACCGTTCAACAATTCCGTTACGCCATTAATGGTTACCTCCTTAAACTGGTTTTCACCAAATGAAATATCAGCTGTGTAAAAACGGATAGGCGCCTTTGGATCATCACTGATCATATACCATTTACCATCTGCATAATCTATAGCAGATAGCCCACCTACAGTTGTATTGGCATACGCCGCTCCATCTGGCAAAACATATTCATCAAGAAATTCTATGCTCTCAATTTTATTGGTAGTAGAACCGCCATGACCTATAAAATCATCTATGTGTTCACAGGATATAATAGTGGTAAGAATAACCAATCCGAATATTTCTAAACTAAATTTTTTCATTTTTCATTTTTTATTAGTTCCGCAAGATGCCATATAGATCTTAGAAGCGGTTTAGCTGTAGATTACGATTAGATTAAGGTTGTATTATTTTGAAACCCCGCATTCCGCAACACCCGCGACCCCCACTAATCTTAATATTCACCTAACGTTAACTTGACTTTTCAAAAATAGATTTGTGGGTTCCGATAAAGATAAATGTAGATGAGCTATGAAAAATATTCGACCCCAATTACACAAAAAACATGAGTTTTGCTTCTATAGTTATTTAAAAAATAGCGAAAACCCCAGTTTTTTCACATCGGTTAAAGAGGTAATTGTTCCCAAAAACGAAATTATCTATAAACCGCCTTTTGCAGAAAACTATATGTACGAGGTGGTGCAAGGCGTTGTTAAGTTAGGCGGCTATTCAGAAACTGGAGAAGAGAACACCTATGACGTTATTTACTCGGGCGACTATTTTGGCAACCTAAAATACTTGAACGGACAGTTTTTTGAATTTTCAAAAACACTGGTAGACAGCAAAATACGCATTTACGATTTGGCTTTTTTTAAAAAGACCATTATTGAAAATCCAGTTACTTCGGAATGGTTCATTGCCTACCTTTTAAAACGATGGTGTCTTGCCGAAAAAAAACTGGGGCAAGTAAACGAGAGATCCACTTTTCAAAAGCTCGAATTCCTAAAATCCCACTTTAATATTCCCGTGTTGGATATACACGGAGAAGAACACCTTCTTTACAACTTGCTGACCCAAAAGGACAAGGGTGACCTTATAGGGGCCACCCGCCAAACTATTGCCAATGCACTAAAGAAAAAATCAGTTTTTATTGGTTAAGATTCCGGGGTAAAGTACACCGTTTTTAGTTTTAAAATTGAGTTGCAACAGCTCGCTAACAACTGGTGCAATATCTTCCAATCCCATTTTTTCAATTTTTTTGCCCTTATATATTCCCGCCCCAAAGGCAATAAAACCGGTTTCTATTTCTTTGAAATCGGGAAAAAAACCGTGGGTTCCGCCCCTTCTTGGCGTTAGCACCTCTCCATTTGTCCTTGATGACATAGCAACACCAGGTATAGGCGCCAACGCGAGCACTGCATTGGGATCTGCACCAATACCATCTAGTTCGTCTCTTTCTACAACTCTAAATAATTTCTTGATCGAAGCTGGTAGTCCATTTAATTTTGCACGTACCTTGGCAATACTTTTTTTATCGCTCTTATCTTTCAACATTAAAAATGCCGATGCTCCTGACGTATGAAAACTAGCTTTCCAGTTGCCACGGTCTTTTTGGTCTTCCATTAAACCTTCCTCAACTAACCAGATATTTGGATTTAAAGCAGAGTGAATATCAACAAAGCCATGATCTCCCGTAATAATGAACGTAGTTTTATCAAGAATATCTGCCCTTTCCGCAGCTTCCATTATTTTACCAATGGCCCGATCTACGGCAGCAATTGCAGTAAATACCTTTTCTCCGTCCCTACCTTGCTCATGTTGAAAATGATCGGTAGCTATTAAATGCAGCGTCATTAAATTGGGTTTATATTTTTCCAAAGTATAGGCCGCCATTTCACCCGTTCTATCTTCGCGATTTAAATAATCGCCATTAAAGGTTTTTTCGTTCAGTTTTCCCAAAACTTCTTCTTCCATTTCCTTTAAAAATCCCTTAGGATTCTCTTTGGTACGCATAGATTCTATTCTACTCACCTTACTGTTTAACAACCAGTATTCCGGAATATTATAATCAATAGGAGCCCCTACGGATACGGGCCAAATAAAACTAGCACTAGTCTTTCCTGCGCTTTTTACGGCATGCCATAACGTTTCTGTCTGTATAAGATTACTTTCCCAGTACCAACGGCCTGTCTGCCCACCTTCTTCAAACGGACTATTGTAGTATACACCGTGTTCCGCAGGATATGCCCCTGTTATTATTGTAGTGTGAGAAGGATAGGTAACAGAAGGAAATACCCCTCTTACTCCCATTGCAGCAGCACCCTCGCGAACCATCTTTTTTAGGTTTGGAGTAGGCCATTTATCCTCTAGGTAGAAATTAGGCCTAAAACCATCTACCGATACCAAAACTACGTGTTGGGTCAAGCTCTCTTCTTGCGCCCTTCCATACTGCACGATTATCATAACCAATGCAAATGCTAAAAAAATACTCTTTTTCATGTCCTAAATTAGATTGTAAAAACTAGAGGGGCCAAACGATTTTGACGCCCCCTAGATTGAGAAAAAATAAAAAATACGATTAGTTGAATGTATATCTCGCCCCTAGCTGAAGCCTCCATGGCGTACCATTAATAGGCTCAGTACCGGCACCCGTTTGAACGGAATAATCATAAGCTTGAGATGCTTGATCAAAGCCGTTAATGCGCATAAAATCGCGTCTTCTTCCAAAATTATGGGTTCGGCCCCATTCTTTGTTCAACAAATTAGCAAAGTTGAAAACGTCTACGGACAGTTCAAGACCTTGCTTTTTATTTTTAGTCTCAAACCTCTTTTGAAGCCGTAGATCAACAGTTGCCGCAAAAGGGTTTTTTCCACCGTTACGTTCCGCAAAACCACCATAACTATTTCTCAAATATTCCTTGAAATTCTCAGGAGTTTCCGGATCGCTCAATATTTGATTGTACCCATCTACAATAGACTGTGGCGTATTAGGGTCGTTCGGGTCAAAAATATAGGCTATGTCATTCCTTAGGTTAAAATCTCCATTGGCGCTGGTGTTATCATCTACATGCAAAGAATACCGCGTTCCTCCTTGGCCAATTACTGTTGCTCCAAGCGTAAACCCTTTCAACGTAGGGGTAGCGCCATTTACGACCATTTTGGTATCAAAATGATTATCTGAATACCCATAGTTCAAATCTCTTGGATCACCTTCCACGGGAATAAAGGTTGATGTATTGGCCACACAACAGTTATAGGAAGAGTTATCCTTTGATCGGTTAAAAGTCATACTCGCATTTAAGTATCCATCTTGGCCAATCTGTGCCGTACCTTCTATTACAAGGGCCACATTATCTAGAACACCATCAGAAGTTAGTACTAAAGTTCTGCCCACTTGGTCAGAAATTCTAGAATTTGTCCAATCCGTCCCTCCATTTTCAGAAATGGTATTTGCAGGAACAAAGACTTCCCTACCCTGAGGCGTAACAAAGTAAGGCTCCGCTACAAGATTGGCTTCTTGATAAATATAATTATTACTGGTATGGCTATAAAGTGCATTAAAACCAAGGCTATACCTCTCACCAAAGAAGTGCGTATAACTCAAGTTGGCCTTGTATATAGTGGGAACCTGAAAATCTTTACCAACCGCGTTTATGGTTGAAAAAGGAGTAACGCCCGCCGGTACACCCGGAACCGTGCTAGGGTCATTACGGTAGGATTCAAAGTCCGGAGTAGGAACACTGGCACCGGTAACATCAATAGCACCTAACAGCGTACCACTGTTCTGTATATTGTTTACCTGTGCGTAATAATGAGGCTGCGACGAAAAAATACCTCCCCCCAATTTAAAGATATCCGTATTCTTTCCCTTTAGGTTATACGTTAATTGAAATCTGGGCTGAATGTTATTGTAGTCATCCAATTTTTCATTGGTACGAATGTTCAGTTCATTAAACACTACAGGATTGAACTCTGCCTCATCTAAAAACTTGGTAGCATCCCATCGTACGCCTGCAACCAAATTTAGATCTGGTGTAATATCGGTTTCCAACTGAGCGAACAATGAAAGATCTAAGACGGTCTGTTTAACAAGAGGAAGGCCTTGTAGAGGTACTTCCCTAGCATAACGCGAAGCTATTTGATTTTCAAAATCATCTAACGAATCAAAGAAAAAACGACCGTTTTGCTCGTTGGAAAGTAAGGTTTCCAAATTGGTAATCATATTATC
This sequence comes from Zobellia sp. B3R18, assembly GCF_018860715.1. Classification (NCBI taxonomy): domain Bacteria; kingdom Pseudomonadati; phylum Bacteroidota; class Flavobacteriia; order Flavobacteriales; family Flavobacteriaceae; genus Zobellia; species Zobellia sp. B3R18. The sequence goes on from NZ_JAHKQG010000011.1 coordinate 623,687, forward strand.
CGTACCAAAAGTAAGGTTGTACTTTCCTGCATTTACGTATGTGGTATTCGTAAACTGAATTTGGTTTTCTTGATTGGTTTCCGGAGTAAATCGCTGCCCACCCAATTGTACGCTCCTACTTCTAGTATTTCCATTTGGTAAAACCGATGAAACCTCAACAATAGCCCTTGGAATATTAGATTGGGGAAGCTCGGAGTTAGGGGTAAAAGCACGTTCTGCATGTTGGTATTGAAACTTAAACTCATTGGTTACCTTAGAGCTCAACATAGATCTAAGAGACAACATAATGCTGTTTTCCTGAGACTCAAAATCAGAATAAGATTCAGCAACCTGTATATTGGAATTGTCACTTACACTAAAAGGGTTGTCCCATTTATTGTATAAGTTTCTAACGGTTAAACGATGCTTATCGTTAATCTGCCAATCTAACCTTAGGAACAAATTGTTTGCTTCGGTTTCCCGGTCAAACTGTCCTACTTGTTGGGAGTTGCTTAGACCGTAAACATTGCGGCCAATATCTAAAAAACGCTCTAAGTTACCCGAAGTAATACCTAATCTATTTTCATCATCTGCATTCTGTATTTCGGCAATGCTCGTGGGCTCTCCTGCATCCTGTCTTTCAAAAACGGCAAAGAAGTGCAACTTATCCTTTACGATTGGGCCACCAATACTTAAACCGTATTGCGAGTTATAGAAATCTGCATCCCTCTCCTGACCTTGAATGGTATACTTACTCTGTAAACCATCTGCACGATGATAGAAAAACGTACTCCCGCTAAACTCATTGGTACCCGCCTTGGTTACTGCTGAAATTGAACCACCACCTTGTCTACCCTCTGTAACATTGTAGTCATTGGTAGAGACCTCAAATTCACGAATAGCCTCTTGTGAAATAGTGTAAGGACCACGACCAATTTCACCGGCCGTTAAGGTATTTCTAGCATTTAGACCATCTATGGTAACGTTTGTAGATGTTCTACGTTGCCCTCCCAAATTTATACTTCCCGCACCTTGTAATGGGGACAGACTGGTTAAGCCTGTAAAGTTTCTACCTTCCGTAGCCAGTTTTTTTATTTGTCCCGCTCCAATTTTTGTAGAAGCTCCAATTTGCTCAATTCTTTTATACAAACTGTTAGATGAGACTACTACCTCATTTAAAGCGGTAGAAGATTCCTGAAGCACAAAATGCACCGTAAGGGCATCACCTAAATTCAGCATAAAACCTTCTTGTTTGGCATCGGCGAAGCCTAAGTATTTTGCCGTTATTTCATAAGGACCTCCCAAAGGCAACTGTAATATTTTAAAGGTTCCATTCTCATTGGTTATAGCTCCGGATATAAAACCTGTAGAAGTATTCTTAAGGATAATCTCCGCTCCTAATAAAGGTTCTCCGGTAACGTCCTTTATAGTCCCGCTTACAGATGCGTTCGTTGCTTGGCCAAAAGACATATGTACTGCTCCAAAAAACAGGAACAAGGTCATTATTCTTAAATAGCTTAAGTAATTTGTTTTCATTTCTTTGTAGTGGTTTTTGAAAAATTAAAGCGGCAAAATTACCCTTAACCCCTACCTCTCCATGTTAGTTTTTAACATTGCGTTTCTTCTTAACTTTAAGTTTATAGTTTCTTAATACTTAACGGACAATAGGCAATTGTATAGGTCATAGCCGTAACCTTTTGATGATAAAGGCGTATTTTTACAGCTCAAATTCTCAACATGGAAAAACAAAGATGTGGTTGGTGCAAAGGAGATTCGCTTTATGAAGCTTATCATGATGAAGAATGGGGATCTCCCGTAAAAGAAGACGATACACTATTTGAATTTTTGGTCCTAGAGACCTTTCAAGCCGGATTAAGCTGGATTACTATTTTAAGGAAACGCGAGAATTTTAGAAAAGCATTTGACAATTTTGACTATAAGAAAATTGCTTTATACGATGAAAATAAAATTCAGGACTTGCTCCAGGATGCGGGCATCATTAGAAACAAATTAAAGGTTAGGGCAACAGTTTCCAATGCTTTAGCGTTTATGAACGTGCAAGAGGAGTTTGGAAGTTTTAGCAATTATATCTGGGGATTTGTAAATCACTCTCCCCTTAAAAGCAGCTACGAACATTACAAAGATGCTCCCGCTACAACAAAGATCTCGGATGCTCTGAGCAAAGATTTAAAAAAAAGAGGTTTTAAGTTTGTAGGCAGTACCGTTGTATACGCTTTTATGCAAGCCGTAGGAATGGTAAACGACCATGTAGTTTCTTGCTTTAGGTATGATGAAGTCTAAATTGTATAAAATTTAATTGTTATGAATTTTAAGTCCGTCTCTTTTCTAGTCCTGTTTTTTACTCTTTTTACTAGTATGGCCTTTGCACAAATAAAAGATGAGCGCGAACATCGTATTAGAAAATCGCAGTTTCCCGAAAATGCACGCCTATTCATACATCAAAAGCTGATAAATGCCAAGCGCATTCGTTTTTACAAAGAGATAGATGGTGATAAAATAAGCTATGAGACCAAATTTAAAAAAGACCGTTTAAAATACAGCATTGAATTTGATGCACAGGGCAAATTAGAAGATATTGAAATTACTATAACCTCAGTAGACATCCCTAACGAGGCTTATGCAAAGATAACTTCGTACTTGGAGAACAACTTTAAAAAATATCGAATACAAAAAATTCAACAGCAGTATATTGCCGATGAAAATGATATTGACCAGACCTTAAAAAACGCCTTTCAAAATCTAATGTTACCTTCCATAAAATACGAATTGATCATTGATGGAAAGCGCGAAAAAAGCTTTGAAGAATTTGAAATACTTTTTAATGCCGAAGGCAAGTTTGAACTGATTAAAAAAGCGTTACCACCAAACTATGACCACGTACTCTACTAGAACGCTTTTTATTGCTTTTGGTCTACTTTTAAGCAGCTTAGGTTACTGTCAAGAAAACACTACGGGCTATTTTGAGCCCGATATTTCGCTCAACTATAAGGTAAGCCCAAATTACTCACACAACTTTAAGATTGCCCAACGGGCCTATATTTTCAAAGACGATTTTAAATATCAAGTAAGACAACTGGACCTTTCTCATTTTTCAACTATAAAAATTGGGTTTGAGCAGAGTATAGCCCTAGGCGTACAATATAGATTTAGGGATTCTTTTGATGCTCCGGGAGAAAACGAGCTGAGAATAACCGAACAGTATAAGTTTTCACATGTTTATGAAAATATAACCGTAGGGAGCCGTTTACGTGCCGAACAACGCATAAGCCCATCACAAACAGTTCATCGTTTTAGATATCGCTTATCTATTGATGCTCCGTTAAAAGGAGAAGAATTGGATATTGGCGAGCCCTATGTTTCAGCATCTACAGAATCCTTGTTGAGCGTAGCCAAAGGCAACAAACCTGTTTATGACCAAAGGATTACCTCTCATATGGGCTGGCTATTAAACCGGGAAACCAAATTAGAAGTGGGTGGAGAATATCGTGCGGAGCATTACACCCATGAAACACAACATATTTTCTTTTTATTGACCTCTCTTATTTTCAGCCTCTAAGATTTTAATGAATTCTTTTCGCGGAATTTCTTCTGCTCCAAGGCTTTCTAAGTGATCGGTATGTATTTGGCAATCTATAAGTTTATAATTTTCACCTTCTAACTCTTGGGCCAGATTAATAAAGGCAAATTTTGAAGCATTGCTAACCTTACTGAACATACTTTCCCCACAAAAAACCGTACCCAAGTCTATACCGTAAAGTCCGCCTACGAAGTCATCATTTTCCCATACTTCGTACGAAGTGGCAAACCCATTTTCATGCATTTTTAAATATGCATTCTTCATACTTTTGGTAATCCAAGTACCGTCTTGATCGTGTCTTTTTATACTGGAACACGCCTCTATTACCTGCTTAAAACAAGTATTTTTTGTTAGTGTAAAACGGCCGTCCCGCAGTATTTTGCGCATGCTTTTGGAGACTTTTATTTTATGGGGAAATAAAACCATTCGTGGGTCCGGGCTCCACCATAGAATCAATGAATCATCATTGAACCAAGGAAAAATTCCACTTTTATAGGCCAGTAACAAACGTTCTACAGATAGGTCTCCGCCAGCTGCCAAAAGACCGTCATAATTAGCATGTTCCACAGCGGGAAACGCCAATTCTTCAGACAAAAAAACTATAGAATTTCTGGATTCTTGGTCCTGCACTTTTGGGGTTATGAGATATACAAAAATACAAAAGCCCCATTAGACTTTATATCCTTGGGGCTTTTTAACATTACGATTAAAACGTTTGACTCCTAAAAAGGCAAATCGTCGTGATCTTCTTCGTTAAGGTTATCGGCAGGCTGAAAAGCTTCCGCTGGTGGAACAGGAGGCATTCCCGGTGCACTTTGCTGAGTCTGAACGCCTTCAATTCTCCACCCTTGTATAGAGTTAAAATATTTAACCTCACCTTGTGGGTTGGTCCACTCCCTACCTCTTAAGTTGATGCTGATTTTTACATCTTGACCAACACTAAAGTTGTTTAATAAGTCCGTTTTGTCCTGTACGAACTCTACCATTATATGTTGTGGATATTGCTCCTCTGTTGTTACTACTATTTCGCGCTTTCTAAACCCATTGTTACCAAACGTTTGGGTTTCTCCTACCATCTTTACTTTTCCTTGAACTTCCATGATTATGAATTATATGTGAACTAATTTTTATAGCAATAAAAGTAGTTTTAATCGCATAATTCACCTAAAAAAACAAACAGAAGTTATTAAAGGTTATGAGCTATAGTTTATAAAAGAACTTTATACCCAAAGATGGGTTTGGTCCAAACCTTTTACCTATATCTTCATAAAGAGAAGTATACCACTCCCTAAAGATATCCGCACTCTGCTGATTAATAATATTGGCATATGCACTTGTACGCCAGCGCAGGCCAATACCCCCGTAGAAATTGATGCCCGCTTTTTTTCCCAGATTTAACAGTAAACCAAATTTTAGATGGAAACCATACTTTTGTCGTGTAAAATCCGCTTGGTCATAGGTGTAGTTTCCTGAGCCTCCCGACTGGTAATCACCATTTAAAAAAGTATTGGACTGATCTACATAAAACAACTCCGCCGCTAGATATTTTAAAGTTCTTAGTTTAGGATTAAGTATATAATAAAATTCAGGTCTTACTTCCCACAAGCGATAACTTTCGCCTAAATTTTCATTTAAAATAGCCATTCCTTTACCACCATAGCCCACGTCCAGACCCATTTTCCAATGCCCTTTTATATGTTGAATATACCCCAAACGCAATCTAGGGGCGTATGTATCCAACAATGAGAAAGGGTTAGCAGTTATGTATGAATCCGACCCTATATGATGGGAGCCTCTATTTTCTTGGGAGAATATTTTTGAAGTGATGGCACAGCAAAGCAATAGGATAAGGAAAGAAGGTTTCATAATGGGCAAATTTATACGTGGCTATTATTTTGCCCTGAAACAGTTTCATCTGATAAAACCCTACTAACATACCGGTTTTCCAGTAGTTTTACTCTGCCAATAATGTCTTCCAAGCAGAAAGCACATCGTTTTTTCGCAAAAACTCCTGAGCTTTTAATTCCAATGGTTTTCTTTCCCCACCACTGATAAGCGAACGTATTTCTACATGTGCGGACACAAACTCTTGTACTGCATTCTGATCGGGAACTTCCTCTACATTACCCAACATGCCCAAATCGTTTCCGGTGAGCACACTACTTGTCCTTATGTGTTCCGGTATATTGTCTACACCAATACCTAAAGTAGAAAGAGGTTTAGGTACTTCAAAAAGTCCCAAATTGGCCCTACTGTACCAATTACCGCCCATTCGGGCTACCTGATCTATTTTTCGTTGATCAATGGCACCGTTTTCATCCAAAACATCCGGGTCTATATGCACTTTAACTACCTCGGCAAAAATTAAATTTCCTGCTCCTCCCTCACGCCCCAAGGCTTCAACCTTCGTTACCTTACACTCAAACTGCACCGGTGATTCAGCCACACGAAAAGGTTTTACAATATCCGATGGCACCATGGTGAGTCCGGCCTTTTCAAATTCATTTACATCCTTTCCGTATTCCGTACTGGACAAGGACATTTGTTGTACCATATCATAATTAACAATGTTGACCACTACCTCCATAGTTAATAATACATTTTGCAATGTATGCTTGGTGGTATTGTCCCGCACTCTTCGTGCCGGTGAAAAAATCAACACAGGCGGATTGGCACTAAAAACATTAAAAAAACTGAAAGGAGAAAGATTAGGATGCCCTTTTTCATCTACGGTACTCGCAAACGCTATTGGCCTAGGCCCTACAGCTCCTAAAAGGTAACCATGTAACTGTGCGGTAGAAACCGCCTCCGGAAGTACTGAAATCATCTCTTTTGCCATGGCATAAAGGTAAGAAAATTGCCTGCATTAAATGCAAGACCCCAGATAGCCTATACACCATTTTCTTCTTATTTACGTTATCTTTGATGAATTCCGTCTATACCAAAATTGAAGTACGCACGGATTCTAAAAGCTATTTATTCGGATGAATTTTAATCCTAAGAACAAATCTTCCAATCTTATTTTACTCATTGCATCCTTTGCTATTGTGAGTCTTATACTTTGGAATACGAATAGTTTCTTTAAAAAATTCAAAGAGGAAGAACGTCTTAAAATGGAAATTTGGGCCACGGCGCAATCAGAATTCCAACAATCTTCGGAAGATGCTGATTTAGGAAACCTTCATCTTAAAGTGTTCCAGAACAATACCTCTACCCCAATGATTCTGGTAAACAAAGACGGGTCTGTCAAGACCAATAATATGGCCAAGGACAAGGTTGTAGATTCCGTTTATGTACAGAATCAAATACTAAAATTTCAGAATGAGAATATTCCCATTTCCATTGATCAACAGGGCGAACATTTGGCCACTTTATACTATGGCAACTCCGAGGTACTGAATAAGTTAAGGTACTACCCCATTGCCCTTTTGCTCATCATATTTCTTTTTGCGGCGGTAATTTTCTTCTTTTTCAAAACTAACAAGGCTTCCGAACAAAATAAACTATGGGCGGGAATGGCCAAAGAAACGGCACACCAGATCGGTACGCCCCTTTCTTCTTTGTTAGGCTGGAACGAGCTTCTAAAGACGGAAAACATTAACCCGGAGATTACAAAAGAAATAGCAAAGGATATTTTTAGGTTGGAAACCATTACCGAAAGATTTTCCAAAATTGGTTCATTACCTAAGTTAGACCCACATGATATTGTTAAAGAAACCAGAGATGCGTATGAATATCTTAAATTGCGAAGCTCAAAACTTATTGAATTTTCTTTTAGCTCCAATGTAGACCACCTTCAGGTTATGCTGAATGTTTCATTGTTTAACTGGACTATTGAGAACCTGGTTAAAAACGGTATTGATGCAATGAAAGGCAAAGGAAGCATTCATATTGATATTATTCAGGAAGGGAAACAGGTTCATATTAGGGTTTCGGATACCGGCCATGGGATTCCTAAAAGCGATTTCCAGGCTATTTTTAACCCTGGGGTTACCAGTAAAAAAAGAGGTTGGGGACTAGGACTTTCCCTAGTCAAAAGAATAGTGGAAGAATACCATAAGGGGAAAATAAAAGTACTTTCGTCGAATAAACAGGGTACAGTTATGCAACTTACCCTAAAGACACTAAGTTAGAAGGCTAATCTATAAAAAGTGAAATTTCATATTTCTTATACGCAGTAAAATGGCAAAGGAAAAGTTAGTAATGATAAAAGAAGCGGACCTGACAAACAACTGTCCGGAATGTTTTAATCAAGATTTAAAGCTTTCATTTTACCAAAAACACAAAGCGGGGAAACTTTTCAATTCCATTACCAACGAGGTTACCTCTAAAATTGTCTGCAATAAATGCGGTACGGACATTTATCCGGTAAGTTGGACGGACGATATTGAACGAAGTTTTAAATACTATGAAAAAATGGTCATCCCGGACCGTAGTACATTAACGTTTACTTCCTTGTTTTGGATACTTTCCCTCCTATTGATAGCTGTAGTAGCTGCGGGAGTTTATTTCCTGATTCAATAATGCCTATTGAAGTGCGGCCCTAATTTTTTCGGCCGTATCCTTAAATTCCTCTTCTGACAGCGAAACCTTATGTTGAAACGTTGCATTTTGCATATTCGTAAGCGGAATAAGATGCACATGTACATGAGGTACTTCTAGACCAATAACGGTCATACCCACCCTCTTGCACTCAATGGAAGCCTCTATGGCCTTACCAACTTTTCTCGAAAACGCCATAAGGCCCATGTAGGAATCCTCATCAAGATCCATGATCTTGTCTACTTCTTTTTTAGGAATACACAACGTATGCCCTTTGGCATTGGGGTTGATATCCAAAAAAGCAAAATAATTATCGTCCTCGGCTATTTTATAACAAGGAATTTCGCCGTTTATAATCTTTGTAAAGATAGATGCCATTGTAGATAGTTTTAAGACCTTGTTATCTCTAAAATATCAAATTTTAATGTACCGTTAGGCACTGTAATTTCGGCTGTTTCACCTACTTTTTTCCCTAACAAGCCTTTGCCAATAGGAGAATTAACGGATATTTTACCCGATTTAAGGTCCGCTTCACTTTCGGCAACCAATGTATATTTCATTTCCATACCGTTGGTCTGGTTTTTCAACTTTACCGTTGATAGCACCAAAACCTTAGAGGTATCTAGTTGTGATTCATCAATTAAGCGTGCATTGGACAAAGTCTCTTCCATCTTTGAAATCTTAAGCTCCAACAGACCCTGTGCTTCTTTTGCGGCATCGTACTCGGCATTCTCAGATAAATCTCCTTTATCCCTTGCCTCAGCAATCGCTTGAGAAGATTTAGGACGCTCAACATCTTTTAGATAGTTAAGCTCGTCTCTTAATTTTTGCAATCCTTCTTTTGTATAGTAAGATACGTTACTCATATGATACTCGTTTAAAACATCTTGTAAAATAAGAAAATCCTCTACATACACCGCTACATTAACGGTTATTTTAGAGAGGATTTAACGCAAATATACATAATTTTTGTTCAATTTTGTTCCATGCATTTTAATTGATAATTCTGCCATGAAGTATTTTTTAAGCTTTTTTATTATGATATTCTTACTCTCATGCAGTAATGATGGTGTAGTTCGCAATCCCTACCTGCAAGAAGTAGGCTTTAGGTTTGATATGAACCTAAACCTGCCCCTATATAGCAAGCTCACGAACATTGGCAGCATTGTTTTTGTTGAGAATGCGGGAGTTGGGTTAAAGGGAGTCTACGTAATTCAATCCGGTATTGATCAATACAGGGCTTTTGAGGCCTCATGCCCCAACCATGTACCTAACGACTGCTCGCAAACTGTACTAAACGGTATAGTTGCTACCTGTGGTTGCGAAGATTACGAATACAACCTGTATACCGGCCAGCTGACCAATGCCCCAAAGGATGACGAACGGCGTTATGACATGCTAGAGTATCGCGCTACAAGAAGTGGCAATATTGTATTGATTTCAAACTAAGCCTGCTTATTCGTTCCTATAACGCTCCATAATATCTTTAAATAACTCCCCGGAGCTTGGAGGTGTATATGATATGGCGTTGGCACCTGCTTCTATGGCCAATTGAATGGTCTCATCTGTCTTTCCTCCGGTAGCTATAATAGCCACCTCTTCATCAATATCGCGTATGCGCTTAATGATATCGGCCGTTTTTCCTGCACCGGAAACATTAAAAATATCAATCCCCGCTTTTATTCTGCCTTTTATATCATCTTTCTCGGATACTATGGTAATGGTTACCGGTATATCTATTCTATCCTTTAACTGTCTGATAAGATCATTAGGTGCCGGTTTATTCAAGACCACACCCAAAGCACCTTGAAAATCTGCATGCACCGCCAACTCTACAGAACGGTTACCGGTTGTAATTCCTCCGCCCACTCCGCAAAAAATAGGTTTGTCCGCCGCCAAAATCAACGCGTTGGAAATGGTGGGTTGTGGCGTAAAAGGATATACGGCAATAATGGCATTGGCGTTTGTATTTCTAATAATGGCCACATCCGTACTAAACAGAAAGGACTTCAACAACTGCCCAAAAACCCGTATTCCCGAGCACTCATCTATAATCTCGGGAACCGACACAATGTTCTTACGCAGCTTACTACCAAAAGCAGGTATTTTTTTCATATAGTTGGAATAAATTCTTTGTGAAATTTTAAAAGCGATGGACCTAGCCCGTTACAGCTTACCCAAAATACTATCCATTACCCAACTGGTATGCAAAGCTGTTTCTCCGGTTGAAGGATGCCGTTTTCCACCAGACAGGTCTTCCTCCAAGTTTTCTACGTGAAATTGCTGCACATGCTCCGGATGCGCTATGAACAATTGTGTTTTTCCTTTTGCATTGGCAAGGACCACATCGGCCTCTTCAAAAACAGAAAAACTGATTTTACCTTCACTCCCGTATATTTCCACTAAATCCTCTCTTTGGTGAGTGCCAAAATTCCAAGTACCGGAACCTGTAATTCCGTTTTCATGAATCCAATGACCTGTTACTGCATCTTTGGCCGAGTACAGCCCCTGTTGGTTCAAGGCAGTTCCCAAGACGTTTTTAAAATCTCCCAACAGATAAGCAAAAAGGTCTAGACCATGACTGGCCAAATCATCAAAATAACCTGCCGGGGCTACTTTGGAATCCGCACGCCAATTGTATGCACCACTTAAGTCCATAGCATTGGGAGGCTTTCCCAAAAACCAACGAATATGTCTCACTTGTCCTATTTCATTAGCATCCAACCATTCTTTCACCTTTAAAAAACGAGGCAATGACCGGCGATAATACGCCACGAACAACGGTAAATTCTTCTGTGTGAACGCCTGCTGAATCTCAAGACTATCCGCATAGCTCGGAGCCATTGGCTTTTCTATACAACAAGGCTTTCCCGCAGCAGCAACTTTTAATGCATACAGTTTATGGCTATCAGGAGGAGTGGCAATATAGACGGCATCCACTTCGGTATCATTTATCAATGCTTCTGCATCTGAATAATATTTGGATATACCGTGCCTTTGGGCATAATCTGCTGCTTTTTCCGCATCACGGCGCATGACGGCAACTACCTCAAAACCTTCTGTTTTTTGATAGGCAGGTCCGCTTTTTACCTCGGTTACATTTCCACAACCTAAAATACCCCAGCGAACTTTTGTTCTTTCTTCCATATAGTCCATACTTTGAATCTGTAGTAAAAATAACAGATTTAAGAACAGCTTGTAAAGCCTAGAGAAACTAATTCAACAAGTTATTGACGCAATCCGTTTAGGAAAAAAATTACTATCGCACTTAAAACCTAACCGTTGCTCCCAATAAGAAATTAGTACCCGCCTGAGGGTAATATCCTGCTCCTTCAATAGTCTGAACCGAACCTGAGGAATTATCATCATACGTATAGAAATATCCGTTGGAGACTATATCCTCATCAAAAATGTTATTTACCAGTGCAGATAAAGTGATACGCTTTATTACCGACTTAAAATTAAGCACATACTGTACATTAAAATCTGTTTGCGAATAGGCTTCCAAAATAGAATTTTCTGAATCTATATTACCCATATACTGCTCGCCTACGTATTTGGACAGTGCCGAAATCTGAAGATTTTTTACCGGAGAATATGCAAAACGATTGCCTATGACCACATTTGGAGAATACGCAATATTGGTATTCCCAAGGTCGCGCAGCACCCCGTCTCGTTCAAAAAAGAAATCCAAGTTCTTATTTGAACTGATGGCAATATTGGGTTGTATTTGCCATTTTTCACCCAAAAATATATTGGCATCCAACTCAAGACCTGCACGGTAGCTATCTCCTACATTGGCACGCAACGGCGCTCCCACATCGTTTAACTGCCCTGTTAGCACCAGTTGGTCCTTGTACCTCATATAATAGGCATTGGCATTCAATTGAAATGATGTGGACACATAGCGCCAACCCAACTCAAAATCGTTCAATTTTTCAGGTTTTGGGCTTCCGCTTTCATAATCGTTTCTATTGGGCTCACGATTGGCCACCGCATAACTGAAATAAAAATTGTTGTTTCGGTTTAAATCAAACACCACTCCGGCTTTAGGGTTGAAAAAGTGAAACGTATCATCTACCAGACCTGTTTCCTCGCCATTAGCCGTATACCCCACCCTTCTATATTGAAGATCTGCAAAAAGACTCCACTTATCGTTTAGCCCGTAATTGGCCTTGCTGTAAAAATTGAAATCCGATTTATTGGAATCGTCTTCATAATAGCGATCACGAATCTGGTTATCATTTGAATAACGCGCCCAAATGACTTCTCCAAAATGATCGCCTTGGTAGGAATTCCAGCCTCCGCCTAAAATAACATCCAAACGGTCTTTGGTATAATTAGCAGAAAAAACGGTCCCATAAAACTTGTTATCCAACCAACGGCGGCGGATATAATCGGTAGAAGTGATTTCTTCGCCATTTAAAATGAAATTGTCTCGACCAATAAAATTTAATTGCGAATCCCCTTCATATAAAACATTGGTATAGTAATAATCATCCACATATTCTTCAAAAAAACCACGTCCATTCGTAAAATGTAAAGCAAGGTTAAAACTCCATAAATCCGATAGCTTTTCGTTCCAAAGAAATTGAGCATGATTTTGCCTGTAATTATCTTCCTGCTTATCATAAAACCCTTCTAAATCGCCATTGTCATCAAGTTTCACACCCCCAATATTGAAAGAACGATTCGAATCAATGTTACCATCTTGCCCAATGCGATTAATTGGCGAAGGGTCAAATCCAAACCAAGATTGGTAAGTAACCTCATGCCCTCCAAATAGCAATGCTTTTAACTGCGTTTTTTCATCTGTGTAAGCCGCTTGAAGAAAATAGGAATCCAAAGCTGACGAAGCCCTATCCACATACCCATCCGAACTTATTCTTGAAAGTCGCCCTGAAATTTCAACATGGTCGTTTAGCAATCCCGTACTGAATTTTATATTGTTCCGCAACGTTTTAAAACTGCCTATAGAAGATGAAATTTGAGCATACGCTTCATCCGCAACCGCATCAGTCAACAAATTAAGACTAGCACCAAAAGCACCTGAACCATTGGTAGAGGTACCCACACCACGTTGCAACTGCAAACTCTCCGTAGACGAAGCAAAATCCGGCATGTTTACCCAAAACGTACCGTGAGATTCAGCATCATTGTAGGGTATACCGTTAATAGTTACGTTTACACGTGTATTGTCACTACCACGTACCCGAATACCTGTGTACCCAACACCTGCACCGGCATCTGAGGTAGTTACCACACCCGGCAAAAAGTTCATGAGAATAGGAATATCCTGACCCAAGTTACGGGAGGCGTACGCTTCCTTTTTTAGATTGGAGAAAGTAACAGGAGTGGCCTTGTTGACCCTTATGGCAGAAACAAATACTTCATCTAGGTTTATTTCCTTGCCCGTTACAGAGTCAATTTCTTTTTCTTGAGCAAAAGCTGGGCCTATTATTCCTATAAAGACCGCTAGTATTACAATGTATTTCATTCGTATAAATTAGCTACGAATAAAAGGGGCGTTATTCTGATTTTAGATTGATTTCCGTCCGGTAGTGGACATACATAATTCCAAGAAGTGATAGAATCACTATCCCTTGGCAGCATTACCCGCCCAGGTTCATTGGGTATAATCTCAGCTCATCCTGAAACAAACAAAACACGGTTGGTTTTATCTGATACAACAAGAGTTTGCACCCCTTTGAGATGGCGCAAAGATAGGTACGGACTTCCATATTTCATAACTAATTCAAGCAAAAGACCTACCAGGACCGCTTCCTAACCAATTGGGTCAAACAATTAACGGTTATTTGTAAACCCTAAACGCATTATATACGTATTTTTAAAACACCTTTAGTACACATGATCCCCTATGGCGAACACCTCTAGAAAATCCAAGAACAAGTTTACCTTGAAAATTATTGCCAGCTACCTTATTTTGGCATTATTGGCAGCGGGTGTAGGGTATTTTGTGTACACCGAAATACAAACCTACATTTCTACCGAAACTGCCGAGGTAAACGATGAAAAATTATTACGTACAAGTTCTTTAATGACCAATCTTTACGAAGCGGAAAGTCTGTCTAAACTGGCGCTGCAGAGCAATGAAAAATTAAATTTTGATGCCTACGCCCTTAAAATTGACTCCATACAGGTAGAGATTGACACGCTAAAGAAGTTGATGCTGGGCGAAGAACAAAAAGGACTTTTGGACAGCCTGCAGGTTCTATTGAACCAAAAGGTGAACAACAATAACGAACTACGTAGTTTAAAAATCAAAAGCAACTCCGCCAACTCTTTGGACAAAGCACTTAAGGAATTTGAAAAAATAGAAGAATCGTTCGGTAAATTCTCTGCCGAGAATCTATTTACAAATTTTGAACAACTCTCCCCCAAAGTACAGCAGTCACTACGCGAATATGCCGATTTGATTAACAGAAACGCACCAAATTCCGGAGACAACACAAAGAATGCCGCCTATGTAGACTCTATTTTGAACGTTTCAAAAGCCATGTTGCGCAGAGCAAAATTTGTGGATACACGATCACAACGCTCTTTGGCCCAAAAAGAAATTGAGGCTAACCGCAACGACCTTGAATTGTCTAGACAGCTACAAAATATCATTGCCGCATTTGAAAAAGAAATAATCACGAGCAGTTACAATACCAGTATCGTAAAACGGGAAACCTTAAAAAGAACCACGCGTATTGCCGGTATGGCCGCATTACTAGGTTTTCTCATTGTTGGCATATTCTCTTTCCTCATTACCAGGGATTATTGGAAAGTACAGACCTACCGTGTACGATTGGAAAAAGAAAAGAAATTTTCGGAATCCCTTTTAAAAAGTCGGGAACAGTTAATTTCTACCGTTAGTCATGACCTACGAACACCCCTAAATACCATTAGCGGTTATAGCGAATTGCTTGAAAGCACAGAACTATCTCGCAAGCAGAGCGGCTACATTAAAAACGTAAAATCGGCATCTGAGTATGTGGGGAATTTGGTAAACGATTTATTGGATTTTTCTAAACTGGAGGCCGGTAAGCTCAAGATTGAGAAAGTACCCTTTATACCTGCGCACCTTATTCAGGAAACCGCAGAAAACCTACAGGCAATTCACGCCAACAAAGGTTTAAAATTAGTGTTGGAAATAGCTCCTCAATTACGGCAAACCGTATTGGGAGACCCCTTTAGGATCAGACAGATCCTCACCAATCTCATGGGCAATGCCTTTAAGTTTACAGAAGAAGGACAAATTAAAATTACCGCTACCGCGGAAAAAGGAAAGGATAAAGCCATTTCCGTACGTATTCAGGTAAGTGATACCGGTATTGGTATCGCCAAAGAAAAACAACATCTTATATTTAAGGAATTTACGCAAGCGGATAGTAATACCGACAAGAAATTTGGCGGTCACGGATTGGGACTTACCATATCCAAAAAATTGGCAGAACTTCTTAAAGGAAAATTAACCCTTGAAAGTAAACTGGGCCTGGGAAGCACATTTACCTTGTTGCTTCCTCTGGAAATAACGGATGCAGTAGAGAAGCCCACCCAAGAAATGCCCTATTTGGCACCAAAACTGCGCATGCTTATTATTGATGACGATACGGCCCTGTTACATATGTTAAGGGAACTGGCCGAAAGTATGGGAATTACAGCGCATACCTTTACCAATTTTCTATCCATAGAAAAAGACTCGCATCTTGCGTATGATTTAGTATTGACCGATATTCAAATGCCACAGGTAACCGGTTTTGAAGTCTTAAAAAAGCTGCAATCCGGGGTATATAAACACTACACGAACCAACCTATAGTTGCGATGACGGGCAGAAGGGATTTAGGGCCCGAAGCGTATATAGGAGTAGGTTTTTCTCAAGTCTTGCAAAAACCCTTTTCCAAAGGCGAACTCATAGCTACGCTAAAACTACTGGGCATAACTACCCAAAAGCAAGAAGAGAGCGAAGAAAAAACGGAAGTCTCCGATCAAGGTCCTAAGCTGTACAATCTTGATATTATCCATTCGTTCTTAGGAAAAAACGAAGATGCCATCCAAGACGTATTAGGAACATTTTTGAGCGATACCAAAACCAATATGCAGCTTCTTGAAGAAACGGTAACCGCAAATGATTACCCACAAGTAAACCATTTGGCACACCGCATGCTACCCATGTTCAGGCAATTAAAAGTAGAAAACTGTGTAACACTTTTGGAAAAAATGGAGCTCTGCACGCCCCAAGACCTTGACCCGGATATGCTCTCTAGCTCATTTACGGTTCTAAAACACGATGTTAGAAAACTAGTAACGGAATTGGAAGAACGCCTGGCTACAAATCAAGATTATAATGGTTAATTTTATTGTAGAGCGTCTTTCTGGTCACCTGTAGTAATTTGGCCGCTTTTGATTTGTTGAAATTAGTTTTCTTCAAAGCTTTGATGATTCGGTCTTTTTCAAATTCCGATTTTGAAAAATTCTCTATGGGAGTTTCCTTTTCTTGCGGCTGAAGTACTTCTTTGGGCAAGGCATCCAATTGCACCTCATCACCTGTGGTTAACAGTACCGCTCTTTTTACCACGTTCTGCAACTCCCTTAGGTTACCCGGCCAATGGTATTCTTGAAAGGCCTCCCAAACTTCACCGGAAAAACCATCTACATTTTTATCTAAACTAGCATTGGCCTTGTTCAAGAAGTTTTCCGCAAAAAGCACTAAATCGTCGGAACGTTCTTGTAGCGAAGGTATTTGAATAGAAAATTCGTTCAATCTGTGAAAAAGGTCTTCTCTAAAAGTTCCTTTTTCCACGGCTTCCGTTAAATCTTCATTGGTTGCCGTAATAATTCGTAAATCAACATTTATTTCTTTGGTACTCCCTACACGTTTTATCTTTCGTTCCTGAAGGGCCCGAAGCAACTGTATCTGGTTCTCATAAGATAGGTTTCCTACCTCATCCAAAAACAAGGTTCCCTTATTGGCCGCCTCAAAATTTCCGATTTTGTCCTCTACCGCGCCGGTAAAACTTCCTTTTATATGTCCAAAAAACTCACTTGTAGCCAATTCTTTGGGTATAGCCCCACAATCTACAGCAATGAAATTAAAATCTTTTCTCTTACTGTTATCGTGAATTGCCTTAGCGGTTACCTCTTTTCCGGTACCGCTTTCACCAGTAATCAATACGGACATATCTGTAGGTGCCACTAGCTTTATGTAATCGTCCAGCTTTTTAGAGGCATCACTAATGCCTTTAACAATAGTACTCTTGCCACTATTTTGACTTGGCTGTTTCTCAACTTTAGGCTCGGCACTATTTTTTCCTTCATTGGTTTTTGGAGCCGTTTTTACCACTGTAGCGGATTCTACCTTTAAGGCATTATCCAAAATCATCACAATCTCGTCTGGAGTAAAAGGCTTTGAAATATAGTCGAACGCTCCCTTTTTCATGGCGTTTACGGCAGTACCTACTTCGGCATAACCCGTCATAACAATAACTTGGGTCTGCGGACTTACCTGTTTGATATCCGTTAGAAGTTGAATACCGTCATAATCGGGCAAACGTAAATCGGTCAGAATCAAATCAAAATTGGTTTTACCGAATTTATCTTTGGCATCTGGGGCAGTAAAACTGGTCTCTACTTCGTAACCGTGTCTGGTCAAAAACTTTTGGAGCATTTGACAAAATGCGGCATCATCTTCAATGATTAAAAGGTTTGGCATAAAAGCAATCTAGTGTTCTGTATCTATCTACGTAAAAATAGCACAAGAAAGCTGTTTCTCCTCTAAATTTATCATAAAAGATACTTATAGAAGTGGTCCAAAACGCAAAAAAGGAACCGTTATCGCACGGTTCCTTTCTCAAAATTGGTTCGGAATCTCTTCCGACAATTTAGCTATTTTTATTGCTCAATAGCGTTACCTTCTTCATCAACGATCAAGGCACCAGAAGTACCATCTTCCAAAGAAACTTCCAACTTGTACTGGTTAGCTTCGTTTTTGTGTGCTTTGTTGATAGTTGCTCCTGGGTAGTTAGTCTCTACCATTGCAGTTACCGCTTCTGGAACTTCTTCCAAAGCTACTTCAGAAAACTCCTCTTGAGCTACAGCTTCAGTGGCTGTATCCTGAGCTTCAGTTGCATGCTCTTCTTGAGCGAATGCAGTTAAACTTCCTAATGCAAATACGGTGGTGATAAATAATTTTTTCATGATATTCTTATTTTATATATGTTAACAATTAATGGTGATATGTTATTGTTATAGGGGGAACAATGAAGTTAATCCCTTCTTATTGTTGAATAGGGTTTCCTTCTTCATCAACGATTAGGGCACCAGAAGTACCGTCTTCCAAAGAAACCTCCAACTTGTACTGGTTAGCTTCGTTTTTGTGGGCTTTGTTGATAGTTGCTCCTGGGTAGTTAGTCTCTACCATTGCAGTTACCGCTTCTGGAACTTCTTCCAAAGCTACTTCAGAAAACTCCTCTTGAGCTACAGCTTCAGTGGCTGTATCTTGAGCTTCAGTTGCTTGCTCTTCTTGAGCGAATGCAGTTAAACTTCCTAATGCGAATACGGTGGTGATAAATAATTTTTTCATTTTGTTCTTATTTTAATGTGAATATATATAGTGGTAATTAATTTATTTGGGGGAACTCTTTAAGGTGATTCTTATTGCTCAATAGCGTTACCTTCTTCATCAACGATTAGGGCACCAGAAGTACCATCTTCCAAAGAAACTTCCAATTTGTACTGGTTAGCTTCGTTTTTGTGGGCTTTGTTGATAGTTGCTCCTGGGTAGTTAGTCTCTACCATTGCAGTTACAGCTTCTGGAACTTCTTCTAAAGCCACTTCAGAAAACTCTTCTTGAGCAACAGCTTCGGTTGCTGCAGTTTCAACAGCCTCGGCAGCTTGTTCTTCTTGAGCGAATGCAGTTAAACTTCCTAAAGCGAATACAGATGTGATAAATAATTTTTTCATGATATTAAGGTCTTATGTTTATTAATAATTGATTTCCCTTAGTATATAGAAAAGATGATACCAATATTTTAAAAAACCACAATACACTAAATAACAGGTGTTTACAATATTTTATCCTTTTTGAAAGTGTGTATTATTGTAAAATACTGTTTCATTTGGGTAATAATTCCACAGTATACATTACTCAATCACCAACCTGTTAAGTGCACAATTGGCCTACCATTAAAGCAAAATGGTATTACAGAAAGCAACACCAAAACTATTGGCTCCCATAACGAGCTATAAAATGACAAATACAGAAAAGTGATAACCCAAAAAAATCCGGATGTAGATTACACCGGATACTATACTTCGGATTAAGAGGAGCCCTATATAGCGGACAAAATAGTTTAAAACCGAAACCTTATTAAATATAGAAAGGGGCTGCAGATGCAACCCCTTTCTGACCAAACCAACTTGATACAAAACAAATAACTCAAGTTATTTACATTTCAATCCAGTTACCATTTTCGTCAGCATATAAAGTACCTGCAGTACCATCTTCTAGAGATACTTCTAGCTTGTATTGTTTCGCTTCGTTAGCGTATGCTTTGTCTATAGATGCAGTAGGATAGTTTTTAGCAACTGCTGCTGTCACAGCTTCTGGTAATTCATCTGCTGATACTTCAGAAAAATCATCCTGAGCGGCTACTGCCTCTGTTGCTGTTGCTTCAACTGCTGTTGCTTCTTCTTGAGCAAAAGCTGAAAGACTTCCTATTGCGAAAACTGCTGTGATAAATATTTTTTTCATGATCGTATGCTTTATTTAATATTCTGATATGTATATAGAAATAATGATACCAAAACACCCCGAACAACACAAATAACTGTATTCTAGATACTTATAATATTTCAGACATATTTAGAGTGTGTAAATGTGTGTATTTTTAGGTGTGTAATGTGTAAATTATACACGAACCCGCCCTTCTATGGTTCAATTGCAATACAGCTTCTACCATCCATACAGACAATGAACGAGGAGCAAGTAAAATTGAGCACTTGGAAAACTTAAGTAACAAAACTTGAAAGTCACTAAAAACGAAAAGCCCTGTCTCATATGAGACAGGGCTTTTCTACTAACATTTTTACTTAATAGCTAACTACTTAGCTTATTTTTCAATCCAGTTACCTTCAGCGTCAGCATATAATTCAGCTGTTTCGCCATCTTCTTTAGCAACTTCTAATTTATATTCAGCTTCTTCGTTCATGTAAGCTTTAGAGATAGTTGCTCCTGGGTGAGCAGCTTCTAGAGCTTCAGAGATAGCAGCAGGAACTTCTTCCGCAGCTATTTCAGCATATGCATCTTGAGACTCAACAACCTCAGTTGCTACTTCTTCTACTACTGTTTCTTCTTCTTGAGCAAAAGCAGTCATTGTACCTAAAGACAATACTGCAGCAAACATTAAATTTTTCATTTTGTGTGTGTTTAAATTATTGATTTGTTTTGATACTGCTTAGTATAGAGAGAAAATAATGCCAAGAGTGTTTTTTACACCTAAACAGACCACAAACACCTAAATATCAATATTATACAATAAAAATACATTTAGAACACAATGTATACACATGTGTAAAACACAAAAAAAGTGTGTAAAAATTACACACTTTTTGAGTAAACAATTATTTGAGTTACCAGTAAGACAACCTATTTTACCTGATGGGCAGGTCTTAATAAGTCGTTTACAGTTTTAACCGGGTTGAAAGTAGAAGAAGGTACTTCTACAAATATGGTATTCCAAAAAGCCATGGCACCATTCCACAATCCAGGAAGCTCCAATGCCTTCAACTCCCTACCTTCTTTAGTTTTACCGGTAATGAAACCTTGTTTTACATCTACAAAATTCATTAAGTTATACTTTTGACCTTTGTAGTTTTTAACAGCACACACTAAATCAACAGGATTAAAGTGAGTTGAATTCTTAAGAATACCGGCCTGTTGGTCATTCTCCATATCTATTTGAGCCGATTCTATTATCTGAAGCGATATATTACCCTTTCTATCATTGATCCAAAACGGACCTCCGCCAGGTTCTCCCTCATTCTTAACCATACCACAGATACGTATAGGCCTATTGATTTTATCCTTTAAAACCTCTATTTGTTCACCTATGCTAAAACCAGAAAAACTATCTGAAAAACGAACATTAAGATCGTTCTCTAAAAAGCTCTTGATTTCATCTAACTGCTGTGCAGTTAGATTTCCACTATCCAAACGCTTTGCAAAGTCAAACGCTTTTTCTTGAACCGTTATAAGCACCCCGGCCAGTACCTTTTTACTATCTGCAACCTCACCTGCAAATTTTGGTACGGTAACATTGTCTATATTCTTTATGAAAATGATATCCGCCTCTTGCTCGTTCAAGTTTTCTATAAGTGCACCATGACCACCTGGTCTGAACAGAACAGAACCATCGCCATTTCTAAATGGCTCATTTTGCATATCTACAGCTATGGTATCCGTAGATGTTTTTTGATTGGAATACGTTACTTTGAAAGAAGTATTGGTTGCTGAGGAAACACGCTCTTTTACGGTATTGAATTCCGTATTGAACATATCGCCATGCTGCTCACTTATCGTAAAATGCAACTCTGCCGTATCGCCAGTTTTGGCATAAACCGCCGCTTCTTTTAAATGCTCCTCAAAAGGAGTAGCGGTATGATCTCCGTAATTATGAAACGGCAAAAGACCTTTAGGGTAAAAACCATAGTTCAGGGCATCTTCTGACATCATTTGCTTTACAAATAAATATACTTCTTCATCCTTGGACGAAGTTTTACCCGCAATACGTTGTTTTACCAAATCATAAAAGGCAAAGTTGGTCATCCCCTCGGAAAAAGCTTTTAAGGCTTTGTCATTTGTACGCTCAAAATAACTGTCTAACGTTTCTTTTGATGGATCATACGCATCCAAAAAATTAAACAACGCCTTAAACATACGCGATGCTGCTCCGGATGCAGGTACAAACTTTAATAAAGATAAGTTACTCTGCGAGGCATCAAATTTTTGTATCAGTTCCTTCTCTTGGGCCTGGGTAAACTTAGAAAGACCTTCACCAACGGTAACGGCTTTTTCCAACTGCACAAACGGAATACCTTCTTTAAAGGTTTCTATTTGGTCGTGTACCTTTTTTTCTGAAATTCCCTTTTTAGCCAATAAAGCCAAATCATTTTCTGTTAGTGTCATCTAATCTTTTATTCAATAATTTATCTATGTGTTCTACAGCGGTTTCTAGGCGCTCCTTTCTATCGCCCTTCAATATAATGAAATTACGATTATATTTTTCCAAGGTTTCTTTAAAGTAGAGGAACATGCGCTCCCGCTCATTGGGCTTATCCCTTAAATCATCGCCCACCCAAGGCACATCTATATAGGTAAGCAAATACAAATCATAATGATTATTTAATGCATGCTTCTCCAAAACCGGATCGCAATACCCAAGATAATAAGCTTCTGAATATACTTTGGTCTCCAGCAAATCTGTATCGCAAATGAGCAGGTCCGAAGCCTTTTTGGAGAGTTCGTTCTCTAACTTCATCTGTCCCTCGGCAATAGGTAAAAGATCTTTAGGCTCGCAGGTCTTTCGTTCATTGTTCCACTTGTTCTGCAGATACTCTCTTGCGTATTCTGCCACCCAAACGGTATTATAGTGCCTTGCCAACTGATCGGAAAGTGTGGTTTTTCCGGTAGATTCCGGACCGAACAATACTACTTTAACAATGTCTGAGGGCTCTTGTTCAAACTTTTTTTCCATGCGAGATAACCGTAAACTGCAATAATTGTAAACAAGAAATATTGCAGAGAAGTAAATATAAGGCCTTTGTACCAATAAAGGGGAACGCTAATGACATCCCCAATAATCCAATACACCCAATTTTCTATTTTTTTCTTGGCCATAAGCCACATTCCCACAAAGAAAATTGCAGTAGTACAGGTGTCCACATAGGCCGTCCAGTTATTGAATTTATCAAAAAACAGATAAATCAGACACACAAAAATTATAGTACCCACGAACAGCAAAACAGACCATTGTTTCTCCTTTTTAGAGGTACGTGTAATGGGAATAAAATGGGTGTCATCAACTTTTCTTGTCCATACATACCACCCGAATACGCTCATACTAAAATAGTAAGCGTTTATAAGCATATCTCCTAAAAGTCCAAAAACCAGTAGAATATAGACAAAGATGGCCGTGCTTATAATTCCGGTAGGAAAAACCAGAATATTCTCTTTCTTTGAGAACCAGACACTAAGAAAACCAAAGATTACCCCAATAATTTCTAGCACTACCAAGTGTAGAGGCGTGCCTCCGTACTGGGCAAAAATCCAATCAAAAATGGGGTTCATACGAGCTTCGGTCAGATTTTACTACTTTCATAAACAACAGACCTTTATCCATTAATTCAAAAGCTTCTTTTATATCATTTTTTAAAACATCCATTACCTGATCATATTCCCCGTAAACTTGGGTGCTCAACGGATTTTCCAAAACCATAAGACCGGAAGCGCGGAGTTTTTTGATGAAATTTATAATGTGCTTTTCAAAATCGTCTTGAAGAGGAGAAAAAGTAAGCTCTACAGATATGTTCATTTTCTAGGATTATTATAAGGGGTACTATTAACGTGATCTTTAGTTCTCGTACTATTGATTTCAACTCTTTATTGCATAAACACAAGTGAACCCTTCAAACTCCATAAAACGTATTTGATAGTGGGATAAATCTCCGTGATATAAAATTTCGGCAGTGGTAGCGGCACTGTCAAAAGTAAAGTCCGATACATCTATATGATGTATAAAACTAAGGCCTTGTTGTGCATATATCTTGTAAAGTGCTTCTTTACTCCCCCAAACTATGGTAAGCTTCCGTATTAGGGCATCTGTATTGGCAATGGTACGGTACTCTTCAATAGGAGTAAATTTATGGGCAATACGCAGTATTTTTTCGCGCTGCATTTCAATATCAATACCTACTTCGTTCTTACTACTTATAATGATACCCGTAAAATGGTTTGAATGGGTAATGCTTATCTTATTACCATCATTTAAATGGGGTTTACCAAATTCATCATAAAAAAGGTCCTTATCAACATAACCGGCCTCAGCCATTAAATGCCTGATACTTAAAAACCCTCTACGATGTAGTTCGGATTTCATACCATCCATTCGGTTTTGACAATGCGGGGTCAGGTCTATACCCTTAGAAAGCTCCTGTTCTGTTTCGGTAACCTTCCAGATGTACACCTTAGTGTCCTTATTTACCTTTACTATCTTATAAAGAGGCATATGGTTCTATACGTTTTTCTTAACTTTGCAACCACAAATAGCTGTTTAGCTAATATAACGAAAGTAAAAAATAAAAAAGAATATGGATACCAAAACTGTTTCTTATGTGCCTTATAAGGTAAAAGATATTTCTTTGGCGGACTGGGGAAGAAAGGAAATTGAACTTGCAGAAGCCGAAATGCCAGGACTTATGGCCTTACGTGAAGAGTACGGAGAAGAGCAACCTTTAAAAGGTTCCCGAATTGCCGGATGTCTTCACATGACCATCCAAACCGCTGTGCTTATTGAAACTTTGGTAGCCTTGGGTGCCGATGTTACTTGGAGCTCTTGTAATATATTCTCTACTCAGGACCATGCTGCCGCTGCCATTGCCGCTGCCGGTATTCCAGTATACGCTTGGAAAGGTATGACCGAAGAGGAGTTTAACTGGTGTATTGAACAAACTTTGTTCTTTGGTGAAGAGCGCCAGCCCCTAAACATGATTTTAGATGATGGTGGCGACCTTACCAATATGGTGCTGGATGATTATCCAGAATTGGCAGGAGCCATTAAAGGTCTTTCCGAGGAAACCACTACTGGAGTTCACCGTTTGTACGAACGTGTCAAAAAGGGAACTTTACCTATGCCGGCCATTAACGTAAATGATTCGGTTACTAAATCAAAATTTGACAATAAATACGGATGTCGTGAAAGTGCCGTAGATGCTATCCGCCGTGCTACTGATACCATGCTTGCAGGTAAAAAAGTTGTAGTTGCCGGTTATGGAGATGTTGGTAAAGGTACTGCTGCTTCTTTTAGAGGTGCCGGATCAATTGTGACCGTTACTGAAATTGATCCTATATGTGCGCTTCAAGCCTGTATGGACGGTTTTGAGGTTAAAAAATTGGAAACTGTAGTAGGTACCGCAGATGTTGTTATTACCACAACAGGTAATAAAGACATCATTCGCCCAGAGCACTTTGAGGCTATGAAAGACAAGGTTATTGTTTGTAACATTGGCCATTTCGATAATGAAATCGATATGACCTGGTTGAACAAAACTCATGGAGCTACCAAGGATACCATAAAACCTCAAGTAGATAAATACACTATTGATGGCAAGGATATTATTGTATTGGCCGAAGGTCGTTTGGTAAACCTAGGTTGCGCTACAGGGCACCCAAGCTTTGTAATGAGTAACTCGTTCACGAACCAAACTTTGGCACAGATAGAGCTTTGGAACAACAGCGCTAATTACAAAAACGAGGTATATATGCTACCTAAACACTTAGATGAAAAGGTAGCTGCTTTACACCTGTCTCGTTTAGGTGCCGAGCTTACGGAACTTAATCCGGAACAAGCCGAATATATTGGCGTAACGGTTGAAGGTCCATTTAAGCCTGAGTATTACAGATACTAGAATATTGTAGTCAAGACATAATTTTTATTTAGAATTGAAACCCCTTACAGAAGTGTAAGGGGTTTTTGTTTTTTCCATTAAATCAGGAGACACTATTTCGTCAAAATTCAACTGACATGTAAACACAAAAAAACCCTCTCCAAAAACTTGGAAAGGGTTTTTATACGATAAAAGAAATACTTCTTAAGCCTCAAACGGCTCTATGGAAACATAAGATTTTCCACCAGCTTTCTTTTCAAACTTTACTAGTCCGTCTACACGGGCATGCAATGTATGGTCTTTACCGGCATACACATTCTCACCTGGATTGTGTCTTGTACCACGTTGTCTAACGATGATATTTCCGGCAATAGCGGCTTGGCCACCAAAAATCTTAACGCCCAAGCGTTTCGATTCTGATTCCCTACCGTTTTTAGAACTACCTACACCTTTTTTGTGTGCCATGATATTAGGTTTTTAAAAGTGCTTCCGTTAGAAAACTTCAGGTTGCACAATATTGATTATACTTTAAGGGGTTAGCAATTATGCTTTACCACCATCTAATTCGTCTTGCCATTTCTTCAACTCATCCCACTTACCTTCAGCAGCTAATTTAGCTTGTGCAGGCCATGTGTCAGTTACGTGGTTACCACGTACATCTGCGATGATTTCAGAAATCTTAGCTGCATCTGTCTTTGCCAACTCGGCAAAGGTAGAAATTCCTGCAGCGATTAAAGTCTCGGCAATTTTTGGACCGATTCCTTCAACTTTTTTCAAGTCGTCCGCTTTTCCGGATTTCTTAGGAGCGGCAGCTTTTGGTGCAGCTTCCTTTTTAGCAGGCTTCTCCTCTTTCTTAGGAGCAGCAGCTTTCTTACCACCTTTCGCAACGATGCTCTCGATTACGATTTCGGTCAAAGCTTGACGGTGACCGTTCTTAACACGGTACCCTTTACGTCTTTTCTTCTTAAAAACGATTACTTTGTCACCTCTTAGGTGTTTAACGACTTTTGCCTCAACAGTGGCTCCGTCTATAGCCGGGGCGCCTACAGTAATGTTCGTTCCGTCCGCTAAAAGAAGTACATTGTCAAAAGTTACCTTTTTACCTTCTTCAGTTTGTAAACGGTGAACATACACTTTTTGGTCTTTCGCAACTTTAAATTGCTGCCCTGCCATCTCTACGATTGCGTACATAATTGTGTATATATTAGTTTATTGTTTCCGCCCATTTTTTCAATAAGCGGATGCAAATATACGTCTAAATCGTTAACCCACAAGTGTTTTTTATATATTTTACCCTCATTTTTTTGGGTCCAAAGCCCAAAAATAAAGCCGCAAAATAAAATTGCAGCTTTTACATTATTTCAATCAACCTCTTTATCAGGGATGATTGACCAATTTTCTCTTAAGATTACGACTTGTTTTAAAGAGTTGCATAAACGATAAAGTCAACACCAAAGATGTAGCAAACCCCATTATAGCAACGGTAAAGAATACTATTCCTTCAAAACTTTTGTAATCATTGAACCAGGCAGTAGACAGTTGTTCCAAAAACATACCGTTTAGTTCCGTACTGTAGAAGGCGAAAAATATGGTGAATACCAATGTAGCTACAAAACCGGTTACCAAACCAGCGGTAAACCCCTTTCCATAGTCAAAACTATCCGGGTTTTTCAATTTAAAATACTTGATTGCTTCATAAATTCCAAAGCCTGTAATGACACCATTAAAAAGGCTAAAGAAAATATTAGTGTGCAAATTAAACAATGAGAGTATCAAAAAATAAGCAATCAAGCAACCGCTCGTAGCGATTCCAAATCTAATGGGTTGAGCAAATTGTTTCATTTTTACAATATTTTGAAGTTCAATTCTTTAAGGTAATAATTATTTTAAAACGATGCTATAAAAAGGTGTTAATTAAAAGCGATAGAGTTAACTTTTCTTACAAAAACAGATATATTCGTGTAACAATACCAGTTGGTCAACTACTAACAAAATATCTAAACACTACACAATGAAAAACAAACTATTTACTGGAGGCTTTCTTCTTATGGCTGGGCTCTGCCTTCAGGCCCAAGAAGTAACTTATCAAGAATACGAACTCAATAATGGACTTCATGTAATTCTTCACCAAGACAATACGGCGCCTATAGTCACAACCTCGGTTATGTACCATGTGGGCGGAAAGGACCGTACCGAAGGGCGTACCGGTTTTGCCCATTTTTTTGAACATTTGCTTTTTGAGGGCACCAAGAACATAGAGCGCGGCAAATGGTTTGAAATCGTTTCTTCCAACGGAGGCAAAAACAATGCGAACACTTCCCAAGACCGCACCTATTATTACGAGGTGTTCCCTTCCAATAATCTAAAATTAGGGCTTTGGCTAGAATCCGAGCGCATGTTGCACCCCGTTATTGACCAAAAAGGTATTGACACACAACAAGAAGTAGTCAAGGAAGAAAAAAGGCTTCGATATGACAACAGGCCCTACGGCCAACTCATTCCCGTTGTAGGTAAAAATCTGTTCAATAAGCACCCTTACAAAGACCCTAATATTGGCTATATGAAGGATTTGGACGCCGCAACCCTAGATGATGTTGTTGCGTATAACCATAAATACTACGTACCTAACAATGCGGTATTGGTAGTTGCCGGTGACATTGATATAGCCGACACCAAAAAAATGGTGGAAGACTATTTTGGCTCCATACCAAAAGGTGAGGAAATAACACGTAACTATCCCAAAGAAGACCCAATTCTTAAAGAGGTTAGAACCAAGGCCTATGACCCCAACATACAGATTCCGGCCTCTGTTATTTCATATAGAACCCCAGGTTTTAAAGAAAGAGACGCCTATGTTCTGGATATGATATCCACTTATTTGAGTGATGGTCGTAGTTCCAAGTTATACAAGAAAATTGTAGACGACCAAAAACAGGCACTGCAAGTTGGTGCTTTTAACGTAGGGCAGGAAGACTACGGCATGTACTTGGTATATGCGCTTCCCGTAGGAGAAACCAGTCTTGAGACCCTAAATACGGAAATGGAGGAGGAAATTGCAAAAGTTAGGGATAGCCTAATTTCAGAAAAAGACCATCAAAAACTACTGAACAAGTTCGAGAACCAATTCGTAAACTCAAATTCTAGCGTAGAAGGCATAGCAAATTCATTGGCGCGTAACTATTTGTTGTATGGCGATACAGAGCTTATCAATAAAGAAATAGACATTTTTAGGTCCATTACCCGCGAAGAGATCATGGAAGTAGCGAACAAGTACCTAAGACCCGAACAACGGGTAATTATAGATTATCTTCCTGAAGAATCACAATCCAATTAAAAACTATGCATAGCGGGATCAAAGAAACCGCCGTTCCATTTTTATTATTTCGCCAAAAGAAAAAACACTATTCATGAAAAATATATTTACAACCCTATTCCTTCTTGCCTTTGTCCTCGTTGGACAGGCTCAGATAGACCGTAGCCAAATGCCGGAAGCAGGTCCGGCTCCGGAGATAAACCTGAAAGACCCACAAACTTTTGAACTCAGAAACGGATTAAAGGTCCTAGTAGTAGAAAACAATAAACTCCCACGGGTTTCCATTCAACTAAGTATAGACAACCCTCCTGTTCTAGAAGGAACCAAGGCAGGTGTTTCCGTATTAACGGGCAGTTTGTTGGGCAAAGGTTCTAAAAACATCAAAAAAGACGACTTTAACGAGGAGGTGGATTTTCTGGGAGCACGTATTAATTTTGGTTCCCAAAGTGCATTTGCCAGCTCGCTTTCCAAATATTTTCCTAGAGTATTGGAGCTTATGGCAGATGCCGGTTTAAACCCAAACTTTACTCAAGATGAATTTGATAAGGAAAAACAGAAAATTATAACCGGCCTAAAATCCGAAGAAAAAAGTGTTTCCGCTATATCGGGTAGGGTTGGTTTGGCTCTGGCCTACACTAAAAAACACCCTTATGGAGAGTTCATGACCGAAGAAAGCGTTAACAAAGTAACCCTTACGGACGTTATTCAATTTTACGAAGACTACTTTGTTCCTGCCAATGCCTATTTGGTAATTGTGGGAGATATAAAGTTTGATGAAGTAAAAACTTTGGTAGAGGAACAATTTACACCTTGGACCAAAGCGGTACCGCCTTCTTTTGGTTTCTCTAAACCTGCGGACGCCCAATACACACAAATCAATTTTGTAGACGTTCCCAATGCCGTTCAATCTGAAATTACGGTAGAGAATTTGGTAAGCCTACAGAAAAAAGACCCGGATTTCCTATCTGCACTAATGGCCAATGAAATCTTGGGCGGTGGCGGAGAAGGACGTTTGTTCCTAAATCTACGTGAAGACAAGGCCTATACTTACGGTTCATACTCCCGTTTGGGCAATGACAAATATGTACCTGCTCGTTTTAGGGCTACTGCCAGTGTCCGTAATGCCGTAACGGATAGTTCCGTTGTTGAAATTTTAAAGGAAATTGAACGCATTCGTACCGAACCGGTTACCAAGGAAGAACTAGAAAATACAAAAGCTAAATACACTGGCCGTTTTGTAATGGCATTGGAAGACCCTTCTACCATTGCAGATTATGCCTTGGATATTGAAACCGAAGGCCTGCCCAAAGATTTTTACAAGACTTATCTTGAGAGAATAAATGCGATTACTATAGAAGACGTACAGCAAGCGGCAGAGAAATACTTAAAACCGAACAACATTCGTATTGTTGTAGCAGGTAAGGGCAGTGAAATACTTGAAAATTTAGAGAATGTAACGTTCAAGGGCAAAAAGGTTCCGGTCAAATATTTTGACAAGTATGCCAATGCTACCGAAAAACCGGACTACAACGCTAGTCTGCCGGCAGATGTTACCGCGCAAACAGTTCTGAACAACTATATTAAAGCAATAGGAGGAAAAGAAAAACTGGCCGGAGTTGAGTCCTATTTTCTTTTGGCCGAAGCGGAAATGCAAGGCATGAAACTGAACCTTGAAGTTAAAAAAACGGCAAAAGACCAGTTTATGCAAGATGTAAAAGTTGCCGGCAACTCCATGAGCAAACAAGTATTTAATGGAGACAAAGGCTATATGGTGATGCAAGGACAGCGAAAAGATATGGGTCCAGAAGAAATTGTAAAAGTAAAGGATGAAGCCGCTCCTTTTCCTGAATTGAATTACCTATACAGCGATATTTCTTTAGAGGGTGTGGAAAGTATTGATGGCAAAAAAGCCTATAAACTTAAAATATCTGCAGAAAAAACGGTCTTCTACGATATGGAAAGCGGACTTAAAGTTCAAGAAACCACAACAGCCGAAATGGGTGGCCAAACTATGACCAGTACCATAAACTACATGGATTACAAAGAGGTTTCCGGTATACAGTTCCCGTTTATCATGGCACAGACCGTAGGACCTCAACGTTTTGAATTTATCGTTTCGGAAATAAAAGTGAACGAAGGAGTTTCTGAAACCGATTTTGAGTAAGAACGATAGGTAAACAGAACTCTTTATACGGCCAAAGCAATGGGGAATTCACTCTATTCTTTGGCCGTATTTATTAAAGAGATGGTTGCTTTGAAACTACCCAACTGCATCCAAGTTTTATAAATAAAATGGCTAGTGAAGTAAAACCATAGGTCTTAATCCCCGTCGTTATCATTAAAGGTAACCACAATACTGGCAGCGCTGGAATAATCATTTTTCAACAAAGCGATGATTTCTGTAACTGCATCCCTTAATTCTACAATTGCATCAGGGTTATCTTTTGCAAGAATCTCTAGACTTGATTGAGTCTCTCTGAACAAAGTAAGGGCCTCATCAAACTTAGCAAGTATTAAGTCGTTTAAATCCGGCCGGTCCAATACTTCTACTAAATAGTCTTCCATTCCAAAACCTTCTGCTTCAAAATTACCGGTATAGGTCTCTTTTAGAGCTTCCAAGTTTACAAGAATAGCCTCTCTTGAAGTTTCACTATAAAAAGCCTCCAACCCCATTTCCGGACTATTAGGGTTGTTGATTATCTGTTCAAGCTTTCTTAGTTTAATGGTCTCTAGTTCTGCTATAACCGCGTTTACCGCCAAATTCTGACTCCCGTTTACACCGCTTTCAAGCCTAGTTTTAAAAGAAGTTTCCGTTGCCGTCCATAATTCCTGCAAGCTCATGGCGCTACCGTTCAAGCTTTCGGCCAAAGCGACCAAATAATCCAAACGGCTCTCGCCATTTTCTTCGGAACTCATTTCACTTAGAATTTCCGTTTCAGAAGCATGAAAAAGTAAATATTCCATGGCACCATACCCCTTTGAAGAAGCCCCCAAACTAGCAATATAGGCTTCATCAATACTGGTTTCGCCAGCAATATTTTCCTCAATGACCTCAACGTTCACAGGCCACTCATGAATTTGCGAATGCACAAAAGAATTCCTGACTACACCTATGTTATAAATTTCTCCTTGTTCCCAAAACATAAACGCTTGCGACCAACTGTTTTTTAAGTCTACCAACGATGTTTCCGTAGGCAGCTCCCTAAAAGCCTTGGCTGCCTCCATGAGCGTTTCCGTTAGGGCTATATGTGACCCCTGAAACGGCTCTATTTGAGCATCGTACAAATTCTCGATCTGCAACCTACGTCCTTCTTCAACACTGGTCATTTTCTCTTCAGCCTGATTATCATCGGACCCACAGGATATGTTCAGGGCAAAGGCGCCACAAAATAGACTTATATATACTATTACCTTCGGATATTTCATCTTATCAACTAGATTATAAGGTTTCAATAAATTTTATAATTTTCGCACGGTCATCTTTGTCTAGGTCCATAAAATTATTCTTTATGGTTTCCGCTTCTCCACCGTGCCACAATATGGCTTCTTCAATATTTCTAGCACGCCCATCATGA
The DNA here is from genome assembly GCF_018860715.1 of Zobellia sp. B3R18. NCBI lineage: Bacteria > Pseudomonadati > Bacteroidota > Flavobacteriia > Flavobacteriales > Flavobacteriaceae > Zobellia > Zobellia sp. B3R18. Next base: position 656,359 of record NZ_JAHKQG010000011.1, read on the forward strand.
AGTAAATTTGTATGGTCATTAACGGTTTTGATCAGCCCAATACCCCAAAGCGGCGGCGTTCTCCACTCATTACCAGTAGCCTTAAATTCAGGTGCATTATCCGAAAGGGCGTCCCCCATATCATGCAAAAGCAAATCCGTATACGGTCTAATGGTTTGATTGGATAGCGCATTAATATTGGAAGTGCCTGTCTGAAAAGTAGTGATATGGCAGCCCGAACATTTAATGGAATTAAACAGTTCTTTGCCCTGGAGTACTTCTTCATTATCAAAATCACGTCTTGCCGGCACGGATAGCGTAGCAGAGTAAAAAACCACATTGTCTAAATTATCATCTGGAATTTCAGGACTGCCCCCGTTGGCAATTTTATCACAATTTAGAGTCTCATTGCAGTTTTCGTCCGGGAAAAGCGAAGAAGTAATACCCAAATCCCCCGAAAATGCGGCGGCCACTTGTTGTTTTACAGTAGGCTGATTGGCTTTCCACCCAAACCGCCCCAATTTTAAGCTGGCAGACTCCACATCATAAACGTAGTTGGCACGTCCGGAAATACCATCTCCATCAGCATCGCTTTCATCTTCATAACTCAGCAGAACCGATTCGGGAATAGCATCTAACAGCCCAAGACCTATCATTTGATTGGCTACTCTGGGCGACACCTGAACCGCGGAGTTCATGGCGCCGTAGTTTAAATTAACCATTTCATAAATGGGTTTTTGTAAATCTACGGAGCTTCCGTCAGGATAGGTTATCCCTACCGTTTCGTATGTTACTTTGAGCACACCTTCCTTATCTACGCCCAGAATGCTATTATCCTGAAATTGTCCTCCGTAGATAGGGTCGGGAATGGTTCCTCCATTGGCGCCTGTTCCCGGTAAAGTTAAACGCAACAACAGGCCATGGGCCAATTCACCTTCAAAAACGGGAGGACGCCCCCTACCATCTTTAAAATGGCAACCGGAGCAAGAACGTGCATTAAAAAAAGGACCTAAACCATCGCGGGCCGTTGTAGATGCCGGAGCCGTAACCCAATTCTGATTGAATAGAGAATTACCCACCCCAAATGTAATCTGCTCATCCAAGGACAAACCATCTACCGAAAAGCCAAAAGCATCGGGAGAAAATATAAAAGAAGTTGCGTTGCCGCCAGAGCGTTCTTCGCCCTCTTCTGGGACCAAGGGAACATAATCATCTGCTGTATTACAGGAAGCCGCCAATAAGAGCAACAGACCCAACATTGCCCTAAACTTGAACCGATCAATTTTAATTTTATAGTTTGATGGTTTCATAATTAACTTAAAACATGAAACAGGGCCGCAGTAAAGCAACCCTGTTTTTCAATATTATAAAAAGCGATTTCTAGTCGATTTCCAATGCTTGTTTTGCCTCTAAGAGCTTGTTTCCAAAATCAGTAAGCGCTACCACTGCAGCTTGCACTTTTGCTCCTTCAGCACCTGTGTTGCCTTGAGCAATGGCAAAGTCAAAAGGAATGGCCGTTCCATTCACGGCAGTTTCAGCGGCAGCAAGTAATGTATCTAGTTCCGAAGCTAAATAGGCATCGGCCTCTTTAATCAAATCAGCTAATGAAACTCCACTTACAGTGCTGTAAGACCCAGTGTATACATTTTTTATCCCTTCAAAATTCAATCTAATATCACGGTGTGTATTATCGCTAAAGCAAGAATGTTCATCTTCTTGGTCTTGATTTTTTAGAGCAACAGCCATACGCTCAACGGCCAATTCGCTACTTGATAATTCTGCAATACTGCCCAGAATATTGTTCAACGCCTCTTTTTCGGATAAAGCCAAAAATTCAGTTCTATAACTTGTTGACCAAGCATCTATAACTGCCTGAAGGTCATCTACCAAAAGTTCTGCGGTAAGTTGCAAATAAGCTCTTCTCCTATCTTGATTGGCTGCCGTACCCCCATCAACATAATCAGTATACGGTCTTTGCCCGTTTAATTTTTCATATGGATCCGTATTATCTTGACCCCAAAGCAGAAACTCAATGGCATGATACCCTACGGATACATTTTCTTCAGTATCACCTTCACCGTTTTTAACCACTAAATTCTCTTTGGTAATCTCAAAAGTGGCATTATCATCATTAATAAGGCCCGCATTGGCATCTCCTTCAACATAATCTACATACGCCTCATCCATAGGCCACGAGTTCAACAAACCCTCTAAATCTTCCGTATCTCCAGAATCTATAGGACCATTTGCAAAACGGAAAGCTTCTGTAGTCCCGTAAGACTCTCTGGATGCCAACCATGCGGTTTTAGCAGCTTCAAAATTAGTTTCAGTAGGATCGGCCACAAATGTATCTATTGCCGTTTGCAATGCCTGGGCGTCTGCCAGAGCATCGGCATAATTGGCCTGTACGATATCTGCATAGTTTTCAATTGCCTCAGCGCGCACTAAAAGCTCTCCCTTATCAACATCTGGAGTACTATTATCATCACTTGAACAAGCGGATAACACTAAGGCCAAAGCACTCATTGCGTATAATCTTGAAATTGGTCTTTTCATATGATTCTTATTTAGACTGTTTTAAAATAAAGCGCAAATATATTTTTTCGATTTAGAACCGACAACCTTTATTTAGATTAAATCGAAATAATTTTATGAAACGTATCAGGATTTTACTCAAGAACACAGGTAAGATTCAAATGTAGAGAAGAGTAGAAAAGTCTTATTTTTTTCTGTTGACCATCCAGACACCCAACAAAATCACAACCCCACCTATCAATTGATAGGCGTTAAGTGATTCTCCGTCAAGAACCGCCCAAAAGATGGCCACTAAGGGAATGGTGTACGTTACCGAGGCTGCAAAAACCGGACTTGATAACTTTATAAGTTTGTTGAAGAAAATATTAGCAATAGAAGTACCAATAATAGCCAATGCAAGAAGATACCATAAAGAAGATTGCATTTCTACATTGCCAGAAACCTCGTTAAAAAACCCTGAATAAAAGACTAGGGCCAATGCTGGAAGAAACGCTATTGCGAAACTAGAAGTTGTAACCGCCAACGGTCTTAAGTGAGACAAATGTTTCTTTATAATATTAATATTAAGCGCATAACCTAGAGCGGAAAGCAGTACAAATATGGCGTACCAATAATTTTGATCGGGATTAAAATCCATTCCCGCAACAATTAACGCCACCGTACCCGCCAAACCCATGAACACCCCGGCCACCTGCCTTTTGGTAATAATTGCCCCAAAAAGAAGCACTCCTACAATGGTAGTTAACAGCGGCACAACCGAATTAAATATAGACGTCACGCCACTATCAATCTGGGTCTGTGCCAAAGCGAACAAAAAAGGCGGAAAAAAAGAACTTAACAAACCTGCCCATGTTATCCATTTCCAATCTTTAAGACTTAAAGTACGAACAGTTCTAAAACCGAACAAAAACAATACTAATGAAGCAAATACAATTCGTAAGCCTCCCAATTGCATTGGCGTTAGACCTACCAAAGCCTTTTTAATAAGTATAAACGAGGAGCCCCACACTAAAGATAGTAGAACTAAATAAAGCCATTTTTTACTGTAATCGTTCAAATTTCCTTGGGGTTGAATAGCGTCTAAAACAAAGAAGTAAAGATGCGGCTTTTTTTAGAAAACACAACGCGTACTTGTATATCAAAACACCCAAACAATCACAAATTTCAACTATCACATAATTTTGATTTCCGTCTGCTATTTTAACCGTTGCAGGAGTATTATATTTGCAAAAAACTAATGATGAAAAAAATAGCCCTATTTGTAGCATTTGCATTTACCTTGCTAACCTTTTCCTGCAATTCAAAAAAAGAAACTACCCAGATGAAAAGCGTTATGGCCATACATGACGAAGTAATGCCGGAAATAAGTAAAATGGGGAAACTTGTTGGTGAACTGAGCAGCAAGGAAGACAGCACGGAGGTTGGCCTAAAATATAAGGAAGCCCGAAAAGAACTGCAGGCCGCGCACAAAAGTATGATGGATTGGATGCAAAACTTTGGCTCACGTTTTACCGCAGATGAGATTCTTAACGGCAAAGAACTGTCCAAAGAAAAGCAAATCTGGTTAAATGAAGAGGAAGAAAAAGTGAAGGACTTACGCGATCAAATAAACGGAAGCATCCAAAATGCCGAAGAATTATTGAAAAAATAAACATTGCATTGCGTAGTATACCGAAAAAACAATGCGTTAGCAGATAAATAAAACCTCTAGCCCTGCGTAACCCGTATTTTTACCAAGCACAGAATTTCTAAAGTCCTATTGCTATGAAAAACTTGTTTTTAACCGTTGCTACAATTTTTGTTTTGGGTACAGCTGCTATTAATGCACAAACCACCACTACCCCGCCTACAAAAATGGAAGAGGTCATGAAATCCCATGATGTGGTAATGGATAAAATGCCTTTAGTTTCCAAACTAATCAACAAGCTGCAGACCAAAGCAAACGCCTCGTATAAAAAATCAAAATACGAGAACGCCATCGCAGATTTAAAAAATGCGAACGAGTCTATGATGGTTTGGATGGAGAACTTTGGAAAACGTTTTGATGCAGATGAAATGCTAAAAGGCAAGACGCTCTCTCCTAAAAAACAAGAATGGTTGTTAGAAGAAGAGAAAAAGGTAAGCCAATTAGATGAAGAAATAGACTTAAGCCTTGCTCAAGCACAAGCCGTTTTGAACAACTAGAATGCTCCAACCAAATTTTCAACGGCCACATCAACTAGACCCTGAATAGATTTTTAAGAGTTGTCCTGGGCTTCCATTTCCATATCCGCTATACGGGCAACGGTCTTTACCAATCTATTATGGTTCTTTACGAACGGATTGGTCTTATCCCATACATAACCCGCCAGCACAGCACAAATCTGCTCCTTAATAACCGGATTTTCCGTACTGTGGAAGAAAATTGTTTGTAGATTTCCGGTATACCACTCCTTTACGTAAGTAGAAAATACATTCACTCCTTCCAACATATAATCCGTATATTCGGTCTGCCAATCTACTTTTTCACCATTTAATTCTTTGGCTATTAACTGAGATGCCAAATGTGCCGACTCCACAGCAAACGTAACCCCAGATGAAAATACAGGATCCAAAAATTCCGCACTATTACCAGTAAGCACAAAACCCTTACCATATAGTTGTTTTACAGACTTTGCAATGTTCTTAATCATTCGCGGTTCAAACGTATAATCAACCCCATCAAACCTATCAAAGTAATATGGCGAAAGCTTCATCATTTGCTGAAGTTTCTCCGTATTCGAGCCTTCAAAAGATTCCATATAATCCGTCTTTCCTACGAACCCAATACTTGTAGAACCGTTGGAAAAAGGAATTACCCAGAGCCAAGTATCGGTATCAATTACATCAAAAGTAATGATGGTTCCTTCTTTGCCTTCGGGTCTTTTAATATCTTCAACATGGGTGAAAATTGAAGAATGCATAGGTATTTCAGATGGTTTCTCCAGATTTAGCAAACGGGGCAACACCCTACCAAAACCACTAGAGTCTACTATAAATTTAGCGTGAACCGTAGATACTTTTCCATCTATACCTTTTATAGTTGTGCTAGACGAACCGTCTTCAGAAAAATCAACTGCGGTCACCTCTTGTTCAAAAGCAATATCCACGCCCCAGGATTGCAACTCGTCCGTTAAGGCCTCATCAAAATCTGCCCGCGGCACTTGCCACGTCCAATCCCATCCATCTCCATGCTTCTTACTAAAATCAAAATTACACACGACCCCTTTATTGTTCATAAAACGGGCGCCGTCCTTAACTTCAAAATTCATGGCTTTAAGACAATCTAACAAGCCAACCGCTTCAAAATGGTCCATACATCTTGGAATTAAACTTTCGCCAATTACAAACCGGGGAAATTTACTCTTCTCAACAACCTTAATTTTAAGCCCTTGTTTATGAAGATAGGCAGCAGCAACGGAACCGGATGGCCCTGCGCCTATAATGAGTACGTCAACATTTTCTTGTTGCATTTATTTGATTTTAAAATGAAAGAATCCAAGGTTTCTATTGGTTTCGGAAACGGTTTCTGTTACCAGAACATTGTATTGTGTGCTAAATTAAGACATTGATTCACTAATTATTATAAATTTGCAATCCAAAATCGCTAATTTTAGGTTGCCAAGTCTTATTTACAGACGTCACTAAAATATTACAAATACCTCATAGAATCAACCATAGATGCCGAAAATAAAAGGAAAGTTAGGAATTGAAGAGTTCTACAGTATCATTTTTAAAGAAGATGTTTTATCTATAGATGACAAGGTAATTAAAACGGTACAAGACAGTTTTGATTTTCTTAAAGAGTTTTCAAAGAACAAGGTTATATATGGTGTTAACACGGGTTTTGGGCCCATGGCACAGTATAAAATTAAGGACTCTGAAACCATTCAATTACAATATAATCTAATACGAAGCCATGCTTCCGGCACCGGCAATCCTATTCCTCCCAAATATGTAAAGGCGGCCATGCTTGCCCGTTTGAATACACTTAGTCTGGGCAACTCAGGGGTTCATCCATCCGTTTTGGAAACAATGACCGACTTAATAAATAAAGATGTTACACCGCTTATTTATGAGCACGGTGGTGTTGGCGCCAGTGGAGACTTGGTTCAATTGGCACATCTAGCCCTTGTTCTTATAGGTGAAGGCGAAGTGTTCTATAAAGGTGAAAGAAGACCTACTCCGGAGGTTTTTGAAGAACTGAACATAACACCAATTAAAGTTGAATTACGCGAAGGTTTAGGTCTAATAAACGGAACATCCGTAATGACCGGTATAGGTATTGTAAATGCTATATACACCCGTAGGCTATTGGAATGGACTATTTGTTGTTCCTCTGCCATAAATGAAATTGTTCAGGCATACGATGATCATTTATCGGAAGACCTTAACCAAACCAAGCGGCATAAAGGCCAACGTGAAATTGCACGGGCCATGCGTAGCCACTTAAAGGATAGCACTCTTACCCGTAAAAGGGAACATCATTTGTATGTTGACAATAATGGCGTTTCCGTTTTTGAGGAAAAAGTGCAAGAATATTACTCTCTACGTTGTGTTCCCCAAATTTTAGGGCCAGTGCTGGACACTTTGGACCATGTAGAAAAAACACTCATAGAAGAGGTTAATTCTGCCAATGACAATCCTATTGTTAATGTAGAAAAGAAACATGTATACCACGGAGGGAATTTTCACGGAGACTACATCTCGTTGGAAATGGACAAGCTTAAACTAGTTGTAACCAAGATGACCATGTTGGCCGAAAGACAACTTAATTACCTCCTGAACTCAAAACTTAACGACATTCTACCTCCTTTTGTAAACCTAGGAACCTTAGGCCTTAATTTTGGGATGCAAGGTGTACAGTTTACGGCAACATCTACGACGGCAGAGAATCAAATGCTTTCAAACCCCATGTACGTACATAGTATACCTAATAACAATGACAATCAAGACATTGTTAGTATGGGTACCAATGCAGCCAATATTACCAAAAAAGTAATAGAAAATGGATTTGAGGTGATAGCTATTGAAATGATTACCGTTGTCCAAGCAATAGAATACCTAGATCTAAAGGACAAAGTTTCCTCAAAAACAAGAATGATGTACGACGCGGTTCGTAAAATAGTTCCCCCGTTTAAAGATGACACTATTATGTACCCTTATGTAAACGAGGTAAAAAACTATATTATTAACCATCAAAACAAAGAAGTAAAATGAAAAAACTAGCATTTTTATTCGTACTTCTCGTCAACGCATTCACGCTTTGTGCACAGGAATATGCTTTGGTCAGAGAAGATGGAAAATTTGGCTTCATAGATAAAACCGGAGCCTATGTTATTCAACCAGAATTTGACAAAGCGGATAGCTTTTCAAACGGATTGGCCGCTGCCATGGAAAACGATTTCTGGGGATTCATAAACACCAAAGGGGAATGGGCCATTAAACCTGAATATGATAGGGTAAAAATGTTCAATTCAGGCTATGCCTTAGTTCTTAAGGATGACCAATGGAGATATATTGACACCAATGGCAAAAAACTTGAAACACCAAGTAGCGAAAAATATTATGACTTTGAAGAAGGAGTTGCCCTTTTCCGTTCAGGAGATAAAATTGGACTTCTAGGAACCAATGGAAAGCTAATTTTGGAACCCACTTACGATGCCATAAAAAAATTCCGAAATGGCCATGCCAAAGTAAGTAAAGGAGAACTATGGGGAATGATTGATACATCAGGAAAAGTTGTTATTCCCGTTGAATACGATGAAATAGGTAACACTTTTAAAGAGGCCGGAGTTTATGGTAAAAAAGATGGGACTTTTGGAATCATACACAACGGTAACTTTAACCCAATAGACAACGCTACCAAGGTTTACAATTTTCATGGCGACTCTAAACTAACCTATGCTTCCCGAGAGAAAAAAGCAGGTTTTGTAAATAGTAAAGGAGAATGGGTACTGGAACCTACATTTGATAAGGCCAGAGCCTTTTCAAACGGTTTGGCCCCTGTTGCAATTGGCAAAAAATGGGGATACATTAACGAAAAGGGAGAAATGGTCATTGAACCACAATTTAGAGATGCAGAGGTATTTTCTAAAAATGGCCTTGCTCCTGTTAAGGACAAGAATTGGGGCTTTATAGACACTACCGGTAAAATTATTATTCCAATGGAATATGGTATTTCCGGAAACTTTGCTTTCCTAAAAGGTGCCGAGGAAAAAGGCTTTGTAAATGGGCTTGCCCGTGTAAAATCAAAAAAAGGTTGGGGCTACTTTAACGAACAAGGCAAATTGTTGGCCGATAAGTGGTTTCAAAATGCAGAACCGTTTGTAACCGTTAAATAAGGTTGTTCCTTTTTTTAATTATTAATTTCACTAGCTTTAAACAAAGACTTAGCGAACGGAAACCATACACCCAAAACCTTAGGGGTTATAAAATCTACAATTCTTAGATGAACGAAAAGAAAGCGGAAAAGAAAAAATACGCATTGGTAACAGGAGGGTCTAGAGGAATAGGACGTGCCGTATGTGTACAACTGGCCAAAGACTTGGACTACCAAATTCTTATAAATTACAATAGCAACAAAGCAGCTGCGGACGAAACACTTAGATTGGTAGAAGAAGCTGGCGGAAAAGGTGAGCTTATGGCCTTTAACGTAACCGATGCGAAAGCTGTAAATGCCGCTTTGGAAGCTTGGCAAGAAGCACATGAAAACGATGTTATAGAGGTAATCGTCAACAATGCCGGTATAACACAAGATGGCATGTTCATGTGGATGAAATATGAAGATTGGTCCAAAGTAATAGATACCAGCCTTCATGGTTTCTTTAATGTTACCAACGCCCTTATCCAAAAGCTTTTGGTCAACAAATACGGACGGATTATTAATATGGTTTCCGTTTCAGGGCTTAAAGGCACACCCGGCCAAACCAATTACTCCGCCGCAAAAGGGGCAGTTATTGGAGCAACAAAAGCACTTGCACAAGAAATTGCCAAAAGAAACGTTACAGTAAATGCTGTTGCACCCGGTTTTATCAGAACGGATATGACCAATGACCTAGACGAAAAGGAATTAAAGAGAATGATTCCGGCAAATAGGTTTGGAGAAGCGGAAGAAGTAGCACATGTGGTATCTTTTTTAGCTTCAAAAAAATCGGGTTATATTACTGGTGAAGTCATTAATATCAACGGCGGTATTTATTCTTAAATTTCAGAAGGGGCAATGAAAAGAGTAGTAATCACAGGTATGGGTATATATTCTTGTATAGGCAAAAACCTAGACGAGGTAAAAACATCCCTATACGAAGGTAAATCAGGTATCGTCAATGATCAAGAACGACTTGATTTCGGTTATCGCTCTGGGCTCACAGGAATGGTTGAAGAACCTAATCTGAAAAAATTACTATCCAGAAGACAAAGACTTAGCCTTGGTGAAGAAGGCCAGTATGCCTACATGGCTACTATTGAAGCCCTAAAAAATGCCAAGATAGAAGACAGTTTTTTTGATGAAAATGAAGTTGGTGTCATCTACGGTAATGACAGTACCGCAAGATCTGTTGTAGAATCTACCGATATATTACGAGAAAAAAAAGACACTACATTAGTAGGGTCCGGTGCTATTTTTAAGGCAATGAACTCTACCGTAACTATGAACCTTTCTACCATATTTAGGCTTAGAGGGGTAAACTTTACTATTAGTGCTGCTTGCGCCAGTGGGTCTCATTCTATTGGTATGGGCTATCACCTTATAAAAAGTGGTCTTCAGGACTGTATTATAACGGGTGGCGCACAAGAAATAAATAAACTGGCCATGGGCAGTTTTGACGGCCTTGGTGTTTTTGCCACTACAGATGGCAATCCGGCAAAAGCCTCAAGACCTTTTGACCAAGCCAGAAACGGTTTGGTACCTAGCGGTGGTGGAGCAACTTTAATTTTAGAGAGCTATGATTCCGCAGTAAAGAGAGGAGCGCCTATTTTGGCGGAAGTTATAGGATATGGGTTCTCATCAAACGGAGGACACATCTCTACACCAAATGTAGACGGACCTTCGCGTGCTATGCGAAATGCACTGCAAGATGCCAATATAGAAGCCTCGGTAATAGATTATGTGAATGCACATGCTACTTCTACCCCGGTAGGCGATGCCAATGAAGCAAAAGCCATTTATGAAGTTTTTGGCCAGCACAACCCACCGGTAAGCTCAACAAAATCTATGACCGGACATGAATGTTGGATGGCTGGTGCAAGCGAGGTTATTTACAGCATGATTATGATGCAAAATTCGTTTGTTGCACCCAACATCAATCTAGAAAATATTGATGAAAATGCAGCAAAATTAAACATAGTTAAGGAAACGTTAAATAAAAAAATTGACGTATTTTTGTCCAATTCATTCGGGTTTGGTGGTACAAACTCCGCTTTGATATTAAAAAAATGCTAGCGAAAGATGGTGATGACCAAAGAAGTTATTATTCAAAAAATAGATGATTTCCTTATCGACGAGTTTGAGGTCGAAGAAGAAGAAATCGCTGCCGATGCTAATCTTAAAGATACTCTAGGTTTAGACAGCTTAGATTTTGTTGATTTAGTAGTGGCCGTAGAAAGCAATTTTGGCGTAAAGCTAGTAGGTGAAGACTTTATAAACGTTACTACCCTACAGAATTTTTACGACCTTATTGAGCGTAAACTTCACTGATACTCCCCTGAGAAAACCCAAATATGGCAACAGAATGGGAAGGAAAATCCAAAGGCACTGTTTTAGGATATAGAATTTATATTTTCTTTATCAAAAAACTAGGGCTAGGTGCTTCATACCTACTCCTTCATTTCGTAGTTTTTTATTACTGTATATTTTCTGTAGCGAGTACTAAGGCTATATTCTACTATTTTCACAAAAGACTTGGGTATTCTACTTTAAAAAGTCTCTATAACGTCTACCGCAACTATTACGTCTTTGGCCAGACAATTATAGATAAGGCGGCCATATCCGCAGGTTTAAGGGACAGGTTTAGCTATGATTTTGACGGAATTGAAAAGATTGAAAGTCTTCTAGAACAGAAAAAAGGAGGTATTCTATTAAGCGCCCATATTGGTAATTTTGAAGTTGCACAACATTTTCTCCAAGATATAAATGCCTTTTCTTCGATCAACTTAGTAACATGGGATCGCGAGCACGAAGAAATCAAGGCATATATGGAAAGTGTTACCTCAAAATCCAACATCAAGCTTATTCTAATAAAAGAAGATATGTCCCATATCTTTGAAATTCATACGGCCCTAACAAATGGAGAACTCGTATGCTTTACGGGAGACCGCTACATTGAGGGCACAAAATTCTTGGAACAGCAATACTTAGGAGCCACGGCAAAATTTCCTATGGGTCCTTATTTATTGGCTTCCAGATTAAAGGTTCCGGTTTTGTTCGTTTACGTGATGAAAGAATCTAAAAAACATTACCACCTATACGCACGAACTGCAGAAGTAAAACGTGGTGATGCCCAAGGTCTACTGGAAAAATATACCGAAAACCTAGAGTGGATTATTAAAAAATATCCACTACAATGGTTTAATTATTTTGATTTTTGGGGAGATAAGACAAATAAATAGGATATTTGGTCTATCCCTAAGGCAGCTATTAATCATTATGTTTCTAACTGCTGTACCGTAACCTTATGAAAATGAAAGAAGTACTTGTTGTATACTACTCCCAAACAGGGCAATTACGTACAATTATAGATTCTGTATTATCTCCTCTAAACCGAGAGTCAACAAACATCACCTACCACCAAATTATTCCTGAGGAACCTTACGAATTCCCATGGAAGAAAGAGCGGTTCTTTGATGTTTTTCCGGAATCCTTCCTTCAAATTCCTACACCCATTAATAAACCTGATGCTTCGGTGCTTTCCAAGAAGTATGATTTGGTAATTTTAGGGCACCAAGTCTGGTACCTATCCCCTTCCATACCCTTAAATTCCTTTTTAAAATCAGAAGCGGCAAGAAACCTTTTGAACAATACCCCGGTCATTACCGTAATTGGGGTACGCAATATGTGGGCCATGTCACAGGAAAAGGTGAAAAAAATGCTCATTGGATTAAATGCCAAACTAGTGGGAAACATTGCCTTGGTGGACAAAAACATCAATCATATTAGCGTAATTACTATTGTGCATTGGATGCTAAAAGGCAAAAAGGACCGCCTTTGGGGCGTTTTTCCAAAACCTGGAGTTTCTGACAACACCATTGCATCCGCAGATAAATTTGGCCATCCGATTAACGAAGCTCTTTTAAAATCCGATTTTTCTTACCTACAAGAAAAATTGAATCGTTTGGATGCTTCCAAAATCAGTAACCTACTGGTTCAGATGGACAAACGTGGAAACATATTGTTTTCCAAATGGGCCAACCTTATTAAAAAGAAGGGAGACCAAGGAGACCCTGCCCGTAAAAAATGGCTACGTTTCTTCAACTATTACCTGATATTTGCCATTTGGATAATCGCACCTATAGTTTTTATTGTATTTTTGCTCACTTATATCCCAATGTATAGGAAAATCAAAAGGGAAAATAAATATTACGCCTCTGTAGACTATAAGGAGTAAGACTGACACATGAAAAACGCTTACATTACCAAAATATCTAAATTTTTGCCCAACTCACCTGTCGAAAACGACCAAATTGAAGAGAAATTAGGGTTTATAGACGGACAAAAGTCTAGGGCAAAGAGCATAATTCTACGTAACAACAAAATCAAGAAAAGGTACTATGCCATTGATGAAGATGGCAATGTAACCCATAATAATGCCCAGCTTACCGCGGCAGCAATAGAAGAACTTTGCGATTCTGATTTCAGCAAGCAAAACATAGAACTTCTTTCCTGCGGAACCTCTACACCAGACCAACTTTTACCGTCTCATGCGGCCATGGTACACGGTGTATTGAAAAACGGCAATATGGAAATAAATTCCGCCTCCGGTGTTTGTTGTTCCGGCATGAACGCCTTAAAATATGGCTATATGGCCATTAAAACAGGGCAGGTAAACAATGCCGTATGTACCGGTTCAGAAAAAGTTTCTACTTGGACCAAAGCAGATTTCTATCAGGAAGAAATTGAGCATTTAAAGGAATTGGAAGAGAACCCAATGATTGCCTTTGATAAAGATTTTTTACGATGGATGCTTTCCGATGGATCAGGAGCCATCTTAGTGGAAAACGAACCCAAAGGAGATACGCCTATAAAAATTGAGTGGATGGAAGGTTTTTCATACGCTTATGAAATGGAGACCTGCATGTACGCCGGTGGCGAGAAGCTTGAGAGCGGCGAACTAAAACCATGGAGTGAATTTGCTCCGGAAGATTGGGCTAAAAAATCTGTTTTTGCCATTAAGCAGGATGTAAAACTGTTGGGTGAAAACATCTTAAAAAAAGGTGTGGATTGCCTAAAAATGGTTTATGAAAAACATGGTATTGGCCCCAATGATGTTGACTATTACCTCCCCCATATTTCTTCGTACTTTTTTAAACAGGGACTTTATGACGAAATGAAGGAACAAGGCGTAGAAATGCCTTGGGATAAATGGTTTTTAAATCTTGAACATGTGGGTAACGTAGGTGCGGCATCCATATACCTTATGCTAGAAGAACTGGTTTCTTCGGGTAAACTAAAAAAGGGTGATAGAATATTGTTGCATGTTCCGGAAAGTGCTCGTTTTTCATACACTTACGCCTATCTAACTGTGTGCTAGCATGAATGTATTGAAAGAAACCATTACCGATAAAGAGTTTCTACAAAACCTTATTCCGCAAAAACCACCTTTTATTATGGTGGGCAAATTGCTTGAATATTCAGAAAAAAAAATTGTTTCCGGGCTTATTGTTCCAGAAGACAATCTGTTTGTTTTTGAAAACCGGTTTATGGCCCCGGGCCTTATTGAAAATATGGCACAGACCGTGGCATTGCACACCGGTTACAAATACTATTTGGCCCAGAAACCCGCTCCGACGGGATATATAGGCGCCATAAAAAAAGCTACCGTTAATGCCTTGCCATTTGTAGGCCAAGAACTGGAAACCACGGTAGAAATCCTTCATGATATTATGGGCATAACCATGGTATCCGCCACTGTAACCTGCGAAGGAATTATACTGGCTACAAGTGAAATGAAAACCGCACTGGCAAACTAATTTGGAAGCACGCGTAAACATAGACATTAAGAATTTCCTGCCCCATAGAGAACCTATGCTTATGGCAAGCGTAACGCCTTTTCTTGACGAAACTTCGGTTGAAACGCATTTTAAAATAGAAGAATCCTGTATTTTTGTCGCCAATGAATACCTATCCGAAACCGGACTTATTGAAAACGCGGCCCAAACCTGCGCCGCCATTGTTGGTCAAAGTTTTTTTGACGATGATGATAAAGACGGAAGTAAAAGTAAGGTCATTGGCTATATAAGCGCTGTAAAAAAAGTACATATTACCGCATTGCCTAAAGTGGGCGAAACCATTGTAACCAAAGGCAATCTCGTTTCCAGATATGATAATGAAGCTTTTAGCAGCTGCACCATAGCTTCTGAAACTTTCAGAAATGAAGAATTAATCGTAGCTTGTACTTTGAACTTTTTGATCCATGAGGTTTAAGAGGGAAAAATAGTGACAATCCCCCAAAATAACGACCAGTGAAAAAAGAAGAAGTACCACAGGACAAAGGCCTTTTAGATTCTGCCCAAACCAAAGAACTCACTTATGCCGTTGATGAAAATGGCGAGTACACTACAGAACTGAGTTCCGGATGGGACCCTAAAACTATTGCTCTTAGTAACGCCATAAAAGATATTGAAGAGCGCGTAGCCGCGGCTAAGAAACGGGTAGAAAACAATGAGACCAGCCCCATTGAATATTATATGGAGCTACACAAAATGGACCTCCCCATTCTATCTAGCTATGTTGGACTTTGGCAATGGCGCGTAAAGCGACATTTTAAACCAAAGGTTTTTCAAAAACTTAACCAAAAAACGCTTCAAAAATATGCTGATATTTTCGAAATCAGTATTGAAGAATTGAAACACATTTCTTAAACATCCGCATGCAAATAGAATTTACCCACAAACAATCGGCACACTGCGAAAACGGTGTGGTAAGTAACCTAATGCGCCACAACGGTTTTGAGGTAAGCGAACCCATGGTCTTTGGCATAGGTTCCGGCCTTTTGTTCTGTTATATTCCCTTTTTAAAAGTAAACCATGCTCCGGTAGTTACCTATAGGGCTATGCCAGGTTTTATTTTTAACCGGTTCGCCAAAAGAGTAGGTATCAAAATAAAACGGGAAAAATTCAGCAATCCGGAAGCGGCAAAATCACGCCTGGATGAAAATCTGTCCAAGAACAACCCCGTAGGCCTACAAGTGGGTGTTTACAACCTTATGTACTTTCCGGATGATTACCGCTTTCACTTTAACGCACATAACCTAGTGGTCTATGGCAAGGAAGAGGGCAACTACTTAATCAGTGACCCTGTTATGGAACAGGTTACCACCCTAACCGAAAAACAGCTTGAAAAAGTACGCTTTGCCAAAGGCGCATTCGCCCCTAAAGGCCATATCTATTACCCAACCTCATTTCCTGAAAAATTAGAGTTGAAAAGTGCGATTATAAAGGGTATTAAACAGACCTGTCGCGAAATGACCGCCCCTTTTCCTATTGTAGGAACAAACGGCATTAAGACCATTTCCAAGCTTATTCGTAAATGGCCCAAGAAAAAAGGTGCTAAAGTGGCTAATCATTATTTAGGCCAGATTGTACGTATGCAAGAAGAAATAGGTACAGGTGGCGGAGGTTTCCGTTATATCTATGCCGCTTTTCTACAGGAGGCAAGCCAAGTTCTAGACAACGAAAAACTAAACGAACTCTCAAAGGAAATGACCAAAATTGGAGATGACTGGCGAGACTTTGCATTGAATGCCTCACGTATCTACAAAAACCGTAGCCCCGAAAATGATGCCTACAATAAGGTGGCCGATGAACTTGAAGCTATTGCCAATAGCGAAGCGGAATTTTTCAAAAAACTTAAAAAGGCCATTTAAAACCCTCTTTTTAACCTTATCGTCTTTAATAAGACAAACCGTGGTTTATCTTGTTAATTTCGATTAGTTTTGATGTCATGATCCAAATCAACCAGCTTTCTAAGATATATAAAGGGGCCGACGATTTTTCCGTCCGTGATTTGGATTTAACCATAACCGAAGGTGAGATTTTTGGCCTCTTAGGTCCAAATGGAGCTGGGAAGACCACTCTCATATCAATGCTTAGCTCTCTACTAAAACCTACTTCAGGACACTTTACTATAGACGGGCTAAATTACAAAGACCATAAAAACAGACTAAAACAAATAATAGGCATTGTTCCTCAGGAATATGCTCTCTACCCGTCATTAACGGCCTATGAGAACCTCGTCTATTTTGGAAGCATGTACGGACTTAAAGGTCAGTCTTTAAAAGACGATATCCATGCCCATCTTGAGACCATGGGACTATCAAAATTCGCCCATAAAAAAATTAAAAGTTTTTCCGGAGGGATGAAACGCCGCATAAACCTAATATCCAGCATCTTACACAATCCAAAAGTTCTATTTTTAGATGAACCTACCGTTGGTGTGGACGTACAGTCTAAGAACGTTATTATGGCTTACCTAAAGGAATTGAACAGTGCGGGTACTACCATTATTTACACTTCACATCACTTGAACGAGGCCGAACAATTTTGCACCCGCGTAGGTATTATTGACCACGGCACACTGGTGTGCATTGGCACACCTAAAGAACTTATAGCCCAAGAAGAAAATGCAGCACATCTAGAAGAAGTATTCTTGGCCAAAACCGGTAAAGCTTTACGTGACCATGCATAAACTTTGGGCCTCTACATACAAAGAGTTTTTACTCATTACCCGAGATATTGGTGGGTTGGCCGTACTATTTCTTATGCCCTTGCTATTGGTCATTGTCATTACCACAATTCAGGACAATTCATTCAAAAGTATAAAAGAGACCAAACTACCTATTCTTTTGGTAGATATGGACAAAGGAAAAGTATCCGAAGATATTTTAAAAAGCCTGGCCGATTCCAAATTGTTTCAAGTAGATATGGCCGCTACGGATGAGGAAGCCAAACAACAAGTCTTAAAGGGCGATTATCAATTGGCTATTGTAATACCAAAAGACTTATCCTCTCAACTAGACATTAAAATTAACGAGAACGTAGATGGCATCTTAGCTAAGTTCAGTGATGGCGAAGAAAACATTCCCGAAGTAAAGTCCAAATTGGAACCCAAAGAGGTGAAACTGTATTTTGACCCTGCAACGCAGCAATCGTTCAAAAGTTCCGTGCGAAGTAATATTGATAAGATGATTTCTAAAATAGAAACCGAAACCATCTACAGAGCCTTTCAAGAGCAATTAACGGACGACCCCTCAGAAGCTATTTTTGAAACCGAAAAATTCATCACTTTTACAGAAATTGTACCTAGCAAGCATAAAGAAGCACTAATACCTAACTCTACACAACATAACATTCCTGCCTGGACCCTCTTTGCCATATTTTTTATAATTCTGCCATTGGCCATTAATATGGTGAAAGAAAAGAATCAGGGCACTTTTGTACGGTTACGAACCAACCCTGTTTCCTACGCTACCGTATTGGGGGGTAAAACCATTGTTTTTTTGGGTGTTTCATTAGTTCAATTTGCCCTTATGTTAGCATTGGGAATTTTTCTTTTCCCTCTCATCGGTTTACCTAAACTAGATATTTCCGGAAGACTGCCCCTATTGTTCGTAGTTGCTTTTTTTGCTGGTCTAGCGGCGGTTGGCCTTGGCCTCTTATTGGGTACCGTTGCCAAGACACAAGAACAATCCGCACCATTTGGAGCCACTTTCGTTGTGATTTTGGCCGCAATTGGCGGGGTTTGGGTTCCTGTTTTTGCCATGCCAAAATTCATGCAAGTACTCTCTAGCCTATCTCCAATGAATTGGGGGCTAAGTGCATTTTATAATGTATTTTTGCGCAACGCGACCTTTGTTGAGATTATACCCGAAATATCCCTGTTACTCATATTTTTTGTGGTCACCACGCTCATCGCCATAATTTATAACGAAAGAAAAAATGCCGTCTAACACCAAAAAAGAAATTAGTTTCACGAGTGAAGTCCGTGTAAGGTTTGCAGAAACGGACCCTCTAGGTATTGTCTGGCACGGCAATTATATTCAGTATTTTGAAGATGGTCGGGAGGCCTTTGGTAGGCACCACGGTATTTCGTACCTAGACCAAAAAGACCATAACTTTTCAACCCCTATCGTAAAGTCTTCCTGTGAACATAAGCTTCCATTAAGCTATGGAGATGTTGCAACCATAAAAACAACTTATGTAGACTCTCAAGCGGCAAAGATGATTTTTAAATATGAAATCTATAATCCTAAAGGGGCAGTTGTTTGCACTGGAGAAACGGTTCAGGTTTTTGTTGAATTGGGGGGCGAATTATCCTTGGTAATCCCAAAGTTTTTTGCAGATTGGAAGAAAAAAGTTGGCCTTTTAGATGAATAACGTTTACTTGTCACATAACAACATTGTTTCCGCATATGGCTTTGATAGTGCTTCTGCGGTAGATAGCATTAAAAATAAGGTAACCGGACTTACATTGGTAGATGATTCCAAAGTTCTGCCAAATCCGTTTTACTCCTCTCTAATCCATCAGGAAAACCTAGAAAGCGAATTTCAAAAATTAGATTCTAAGGAAGCTCACACGAGACTTGAGCAAATACTTCTGGTTTCCTTGGCGGATACGCTTAAGAAATCGGGCATAGAACTTACGGAACGTGTAGGTTTGATCGTTTCCACCACAAAAGGAAATATAGATGTCTTGGATGCGGATAGTCCGTTTGACGAAAACCGGGCATATCTTGGTGAGCTAGGAAAAAAAATAGAAACTTTTTTCGGGTTTAAAAACGAAGCCATAGTGCTATCCAACGCTTGTGTGTCCGGAGTTTTAGCCTTGGCCGTAGCCAAAAGACTGATACACCAAGAACGCTATGACCACTTGTTTGTAGTTGCCGGGGATTTGGTAAGTAAATTTATTTTAACCGGCTTTAACTCGTTTCAAGCCTTAAGTGAATCTCCCTGCAGACCCTATTGTAAAACTCGCGCAGGTATTAATATTGGAGAGGTAGGCTGTAGCATACTTGTTACCAAGGACAAAGCCTATCTTGTAGACGAATCTGTGCAAATTATTGGCGAGGCCTCCTGTAACGATGCCAACCACATTTCGGGTCCATCAAGGACTGGGGAAGGATTATACCGAAGTATTGTTTCTGCAATGGAACAAGCAAAAGTAGATGCAGACGCTATAGATTACATCTCGGCTCATGGTACGGCTACCATGTACAATGATGAAATGGAAGCCATTGCCTTCAACAGGGCCAACTTACAAAAAACACCTTTGAACAGTTTAAAAGGTTATTTTGGACATACGCTTGGGGCTTCCGGACTATTGGAAACCATCATCGGGATGCACTCCTTACATACAAATACCCTTTTTGCTTCGCCGGGATTCCAAGAACTAGGTGTATCGCAACCATTGAATATTATTACCAAGACCACACCAAAAGAAAATCATATTTTCCTAAAGACCGCTTCCGGTTTTGGGGGTTGTAATACAGCGGCAATTTTTAAAAAAGTTAATTCATGAGCAGTCCTGAATATCACATAAAATCATACTGCCATATTAGAAACGGTAAAGTCTCAAAGAACGGAGAGATTCTCTTTTCCGATGATTCCGAAGAATTTCCGGCTTTTATAAAATCAGCATACAAACACTTTAAAACCGATTATTCAAAGTTTTTTAAAATGGACAACCTCAGCAAACTGGCATTTATGGGAGCCGAGGTACTTTTACGGGACACCAGCGAACAAAATACCGCCCTTGTCCTTTCAAACAAAGCCTCAAGTTTGGATACTGACCGTAAGCACCAAGCTGCCATCAGTAACGAATCCGGAGCATTTGCTAGTCCCGCTGTGTTTGTTTACACACTTCCGAATATCTGTATGGGTGAAATTAGCATTCGCCACAAACTGTATTCTGAAAATAGTTTCTTTATATTTGCCGAGTTTAACCCCTATTTATTGTCAGATTATGCCAATGATTTGCTGATATCAGGCAAAGCCAAAGAGGTTTTATGTGGCTGGGTTGATTATGACAAAGGAAAATATGATGCGTTTTTATACGTTATCGCTAAAAAAGGTGTGTTGCCCCATAATACAGGAGAACTTACCAAATTATACAGAACAAAATGAGCGAACTTAAACAAGAATTGAAGAAAAAAATCATCGAACAATTAAATTTGGAGGATGTTTCCGTTGACGAAATCGCAAACGACGACCCACTTTTTGGTGAAGGTCTTGGTCTTGATTCAATTGATGCGCTAGAGCTAATTGTAATGTTGGACAAAGATTACGGTATTAGATTGGCAGACCCAAAAGAGGGCCGTAAAATCTTTGAATCTATAAATACAATGGCCGCATATATAGCTGCTAACCGAACCAACTAAAGGTTCTATCGTCTTTTAAGTTGCCAAGCACACGGTTGTACTGCACAGTTAGCCGCATACAACTATAGCACTTAAGCCTAAGATTCGTATTTTTATTCCATATCTATTAATACATCCAAATTAATATGTGCAAGGGCATAGCAATTACCGGCATGGGCGCTATTTCTGCCATTGGAAACAATGTGCAAGAAAACTACGATGCGCTGGTTTCCGGTAAAATTGGTATTTCAAGAATTTCTAAAGTAGATACCGTTCATAAAAACGATATTATGGTCGGGGAAATTGAAATGACCAATGACCAATTAAAGCAAAAACTTGGTATTGCCAAAGAAACAGCAGTATCAAGAACTGCTCTTTTGGCTATGCTTGCTGCCGATGAAGCCCTAAACCAAGCTGGAATTACCGATATAAACGATTGCGAAACCGGACTTATCTCCGGGACCACCGTGGGTGGCATGGACCAATCCGAAAAATATTATTTTGAATACCTTGAGAGCGATGAGCATTGGGGTCATATTAACGGACTCCACGCTGGGGATTCTACCCAAAAACTTGCAGACCATTTAGGGTTAACGGAAAGTTTTGTTTCCACCATAAGTACCGCTTGTTCCTCTGCTGCAAATGCTATTATGCTGGGAGCGAGAATGATAAAATCAGGACAGTTAGACCGTGTAGTGGTGGGTGGTACGGATAGCCTTTGTAAATTCACCATAAACGGATTTAAGACCTTGATGATTTTATCCGACACCTATAACACCCCCTTTGACGATGAAAGAAAAGGGTTGAATCTTGGTGAAGCCGCTGCCTATCTTGTTTTGGAATCCGACGAGATAGTAAAAAGGGACAACAAAAAAGTATTGGGCTATGTAACGGGTTATGGCAATGCTAATGACGCCTTTCACCAGACTGCATCTTCCGAAAATGGGGATGGAGCGGTTCTTGCCATGGAAAAAGCATTAAAAGTTTCGGGTTTAAAGCCTTCGGATATTGATTATGTGAACGCCCATGGTACCGCAACCCCTAACAACGACCTTTCCGAAGGTCGTGCATTGCTCCGTATGTTTGGAGACCAAGTACCGGAATTCAGCTCCACCAAAGCGTTTACAGGCCATACATTGGCGGTTGCGGGTGGTATAGAGGCCGTATATTCTGTTCTGGCATTGCAGAACAACATAATTTATCCCAACCTGAATTTCAAGACTCCCATGAAGGAGTTTAATTTGCTCCCGCAAACCACGGTAAAACAAAAAGAGTTACGCCATGTACTCTCCAATTCTTTTGGGTTTGGCGGCAACTGTTCTACTCTAATCTTTTCCAAAGAAGCCAATGAAACCAGTATATATAAATAGCGTAGGTTCCGTTTCGGCACAGAAAACTTTTGACAACAGCGAGTTTCTTAACGAAATAACCGAGTATACGGACTCCGTGGTTCACGTAATAAACCCTAATTACAAAGAATACATTCCACCAGCAGCGGCGCGACGCATGGCCCGTGGTATAAAAATGAGTACTGTAAGCTCTAAAAACGCCCTTACCGAGGCGGGAATAGAAAATGTAGATGCCATTATCGTTGGTACCGGTCTAGGTTGCATTGGAGACTCGGAACGTTTCGTTAGCGACATCATAAAGAACGACGAACAATTTTTGACCCCTACCCGCTTTATTCAGTCTTCCCACAATACCGTAGCCGGGCAAATTGCACTAGGATTGGGCTGTAAAGGACATAATTTCACTTTTGTACATTCGGCTGTTTCTTTTGAGTCTTCGCTTATAGATGCAAAAATGATGCTTCAGAACAATGAGGCCGATACGGTTTTAGTTGGAGGAGTAGATGAATTGGTAGAACATCACGTAACAACGCACCGTCTGATCGGGCATATTAAAAAAGAACCTGTTGCCTCAAAAGACCTTTTGCAATCCAATTCTGAAGGTATGGTCATGGGCGAAGGGTCTCACTTTTTTGTGCTCTCCAAGGAAAAATCAAACTCTTGCTATGCAGAATTACTTGCAGTAAAAACGTTCAATACACTTGCCAAAGAACAGGTAGAGTCAAAAATCATTGCTTTTCTTGAAAGCAACAAAATGACCGTTAAGGATATAGACGTGGTTATTCTTGGTAACAATGGTGATGCTAATTATGACCATTATTATGAGCGACTTAGCAACTCCCTTTTAACAAACACACCGCAAGCTTATTACAAGCATCTTTCAGGAGAATATGATACCGCAACGGGGTTTGCCTTTTGGTTGGCCAATAAAATTTTAAAGACCCAGACCGTTCCGGACAGTGTTCAACTAAATTCTATTAAGCCTGCTAAACTACAGACCATCTTGGTGTACAACCAATACCGAGGAGAAAACCATAGCCTCACCTTAATCCAAAAATGCTAAAGCGGAATAGGGTAAATACCGCCGCCATTGCTCTTTTGTTTCTACTGGGAACACTTTATTTTTTTGGTCATGCGCCTTGGCATACTATTCTTTTATTACTGTTCGTTTGGTTCGCCATAACCGTATTTGGCTCTTTTTTTATCCAATGGAACTACCATTTATACGCCTTACACTCCAACAAAGCCCTTCACAACAATTGGGTTTCTATAACTTTTGATGACGGACCCAATAGGGAATTCACCCCAAAAGTTCTTGATTTACTTGAAAAATATAATGCTAAAGCAACTTTTTTCTGCATAGGCGAACAGGTTGAAAAACACCCGGAAATCCTAAAAAAAATCATTGCCCAAGGGCATACTATTGGTAACCATACCTACTCGCATGCCAATACCTTCGGTTTTTTTTCGTTGGATAAAGTAATGAACGAACTTACTAGGACAAAAAAAGCAGTGCACACATTAACCGGAAAAGAGATGACACTCTACCGCCCAGCTTTTGGGGTAACCAATCCACAGATTGCAAAAGCCGTTAACCAGCTAAACATACAGGCCATTGGATGGAACGTACGTTCACTGGACACCACATCTAGGTCCGAAAAAACTATATTAGAACGCATTACGAAAAAGGTTTCAAAAGGTGATATTATACTGCTTCACGACACTAGCGAAAAAACAATACGTGTTTTGGAACAGTTATTGTTATTTTTGCGAGAGAAAAATCTGAGTTCGGTTACTGTTGACCGTTTACTAGAAATCGAAGCGTATGCATAAGATACTTTTTCTTTTATTTTTTATATCCTTATCCGCTGTGGCCCAAAAAGAAATGACCCCTGCGGAAGCTACGGCTTTAAAGGTCAAGGTAAAGACCAGGGCAAACGCCACAACCACGGTATTGAGCGGTTTTACGCAATACAAGCATTTAGATTTCCTTTCGGATGATATCGTCTCCCAGGGCAAGTTGGCTTTTAAAGTGCCCAATTTGGTAAAGTGGGAATACACCAAGCCTTTTGCCTATTCCGTTCTCTTCAAAAATGAAACACTGTTCATTAACGATGACGGTAATAAAAGTAATATGGATGTGGGCTCCAACAAGATATTTAAACAATTGAATCAACTTATTACCGCCAGTATTCGCGGGGATATGTTCAATGATGATGAATTCAACATAAAATATTTTAAAATAAACGATTCTAGCTTAGTTTACTTTCTCCCTAAAGATGAGCAGTTCTCCAAATTTATAAAGGCTTTTCACCTTTCGTTTAACGCCCAAGGCGATGTTACCGAGGTAAAGATGATTGAACCTTCCGACGATTATACGCACATTAAATTTTCAGATCGCGTCGTGAACAAAAACGTGTCCGATGCGGTTTTTACTCAGTAGTTTTTGCCTCCTTCTTTTAGTAAGCTGTGCTTCTTATCCCTCTCAAAAAGGATTTGAGCCTGCTAACGATTTTCAGGAAAAAACTACGAACCCTTATTTTTCCAATACCAAAAAAGACTATGTATACAAGGCTAAAATAGATGCTTTCAACAAATCTTTTGGTGGCCTGTTCATAGTGAAAAAGCTAGGTGAGAGACACCACCGCATTGCATTTACCACAGAAATAGGGAATACCATTTTTGATTTTACTTTTAAAGGGAATGATTTTAAGGTAAATCGCATTCTTAAGGAATTGGACAAGAAAGTACTCCTTAATATATTAAAAAGGGATTTTAAAGCCTTGATACAAGAGAAATCCAGGGTAAAGAATAGTTTTAAACTAGCTCAGGATACGGTCTTACAAACGGACATCCTCTCTAAAAAACATTATTTTTATTACAACAATGGGCAACTACATAAAATTGCCCGCGTAGACCGAAACAAAGAAAAAGTAGAATTCAAATTCACCCGTATAGAAGAGCAATTTGCAAAAGAAATTGAAATAGCCCACCATAATTTTAAACTTCATATTGCATTAAAAGCGTTGAAATGAAAACAATACAACTACTCTTTGCCCTAATGGTTCTGGGCTTGTCGGGAACGGCAGTCGCGCAGACCCGCCCAGGAATAAAATTAGGATTGAACAACTCCAACATTAGCAACACCACCCTAGACACAAAATCCGGAATTTATGTAGGAGCATTTGTAGACATTCCATTTTCTGACTATTACTCCCTACAACCAGAACTATTGTATTCCAATCAAGGTGGAAAATCCAACTCCGACCAATATGGAGACGTTAACATCAATTACATCTCCATTGGGTTACCCAATAAATTCTTTGTGAGCCCAAATAGTGGCATTCATTTTATAGTTGGCCTAGGTGTGGATATTAACTTTGAAAACAATTTTGTTAATTTGACCAACTTTAACGGTGATGATGAAATTTTACCTGTAGACGTCTCCGTTTTTGGAGGTATAGGTTATGAGTTCGATTTTGGATTGATTCTTGAAGCACGCTACAAACAGGGTACTATAAGCGTTGATTTCTTTGGGGAAGATGACCTGTACGAAGAAGCGGGAAGTAACCTTAACGGTGTATTCCAGATAGGTGCCGCATATAAATTTAAACTATAAACACATGTTGATCGAAGGTTTATACACCGTAGAAAATTTTAAACAAGAAGACCAAACGGTACAGGCTACGGTTAAACTGAACGCCGCACATGAGGTCTTTAAAGGGCATTTTCCAGGAAACCCTGTAATGCCCGGAGTTTGCATGATTCAGATTATCAAAGAGCTGACCGAACAGGCCACTGGGAAAAAATTATTTCTCTCTGTTGCGTCAAACATTAAGTTTATGGCGATTATCAATCCCGAAAAAAATGATGTTATTGAGCTTACATTAACCATTGCCGAGGATGATGAAACGGTAAAAGTTAAAAACACCACTTCCTTTGAAGAAACATTGGCGCTAAAGCTTAGTGCTACTTTTAATGTTCTAACCTAGACATTATGAATTTAAAGCTCGTTTTTCTGTTTATAGTATCCGCTTTATCCATGGCACGCCCAGTAGACTTGCCAAAAGTTAGAACGGCTTATATTGAGGCAGCGGATAGTGAAGCGGCCACAAAAACCCTCCATGAAGAACTAATGTCCGTCTCCAAGACAGATGACAAAACCCTCGTAGCTTATAAGGGAGCGGTCATCACTATGATGGCCAAGTACGCCAAAGGAATAAAAGAAAAGAAAAACTACTTTAAAGAAGGAGCGGAGCTTTTGGAATATGCTCTGGAGGCAAAGCCTAAAAATGTAGAAATACGGTGCATTCGTTTAAGCGTACAAGAGAATGTACCCAAGATTACGGGCTACACTAAAAACATTGAAGAAGACAAGCAATTTATATTGGATAATTTTAACTCCGTTTCCAATAAAAACAGCAAGGATTTCGTTAAAGGATATATCTCCAAATCCGAGATTTTTAGCGAATCGGAAAGACAATTGCTACAAGGTTCGTAATACGTATCTTTGTAGAAAATTCAGGTCCGGTCTGCTGAACCCTTTGAAAAAAATTGCTCGTGTCAACCCCTACCCCAACACTCCAAAATACTATGCAGCAACTTAATTGCTGCGTATTGGTACCCACATACAATAACGGTGGAACCTTAAGACGGGTGCTTGATGGTATTTTAGAACGCACCCACTCCATTATCATCGTTAATGACGGCGCAACGGACAACACAGCTGAAATTTTAAAAGACTACCCTACCCTTGAACAAATTCATTTACCGGAAAACAAAGGCAAAGGAAATGCGCTTCAAGTGGGTTTTAAAGCCGCAATTACCCAAGGATATGATTATGCAATAACCATAGATTCGGATGGTCAGCATTTTCCTGAAGACCTATCTGTTTTCTTAGATGAACTGCAAAAAGAGGAAACACCCAATGTATTGTACCTTGGTTCACGAAACATGCAGCAAGAAGACGTGCCGGGCAAAAGTAGTTTTGGAAATAAATTTTCCAATTTTTGGTTTTGGTTCGAAACTGGTACCAAACTTCAGGACACCCAATGCGGTTACCGCCTATACCCTTTAAAACAGTTGAAGGATTTAAAGTTTTACACCCCAAAATTTGAATTTGAAATTGAGGTTATCGTTCGGTTGGCATGGGATGGAACATTGGTTAAAAATGTTCCCGTGCGTATCCTGTACGATGAAACGGAAAGGGTTTCCCACTTTAGGACCGTACCAGATTTTACACGCATAAGCATCCTCAATACTTGGTTGGTAATTGTAGCCATTTTATACATCAAACCCCGAAACTTCCTTCGGAAAATAAAAAAAAAAGGATTTAAAAAATTCCTTTTAGAAGACCTGCTGCGTAGTGACGACCCTCCAAAGACCAAAGCGCTTTCCATTGCCTTGGGCGTATTTTTGGGCATTGCTCCGTTTTGGGGTTTTCAGACCATTCTCGTTTTTGCTTTGGCAGCGCTATTTGGCCTGAACAAAGCAATTACCTTTGCATTTTCTAACGTTAGTCTTCCTCCTTTAATACCTTTTATTATCTATTTTAGTGTAAAAATAGGCGTATTGATTACCGGCGAAGAGGTTTCTTTTTCAATAGAGAACATGACCGAAAACTTTGGAATGCTTCAAAATTTGAAAACCTATTTAATCGGCAGTTTTGCCCTGGCTATCCTATCCGCCCTATTTTTTGGAATTGTAGGTTACTTTACAATTCTATTCTTGGGAAAGAAAAAAATGGTGGTAGACAATGGGTAATTTCTTCTTTAAAGCATATAAGTTCATTGCCCGCAAAAGGCTCCTTTCCACTGCGGTACTCTTATTGGTTCTAATTGGGCTCTCCCTTATTGTATCCAAAATTCAATTTGAAGATGATATTACCTCTCTTATTCCCGCCAATGAAGAAGCTCAGCGGGTACAAAAAGTTTTAAAGTCCATAACATTTACGGACAAGATTATCATCAACATACAAAAAGAAGAAAAAGGTACTGTTGACAACCTCACTAAATATGCGAAGGCCATACTGGACAGTTTGGAAAAGAACCAAGCCAACTTTATAAAAGGTGTACAAGGCCGGGTAAATTCCGATGATGTTCCCAAGACACTGGATTTAGTTTACAATAACCTCCCACTCTTTTTAGAAACTGAAGACTACCCGAGCATTACAGATAAAATTGAGCCCGATAGTATTGCCACAGTAACCGCCGAAAATTACCGTACCCTGATTTCACCATCTGGTATTGTAGCCAAAAAAACCATCATCAAAGATCCTTTGCGGCTATCTTTTATTGCCCTCAAAAGGCTCCAAGAACTAGGCGTTGGAGATGATTTTAAATTAAAGAACGGGTTTCTTCTGGATAAAGAGGAAAAAAATATCCTGCTTTTCCTCACCCCTGCTTTTGGTTCTAACGAGACGGATAAAAATCTACCTTTTTCAAACGCACTTTATGATTTGCAAGAGCAGTTGAATAAGGCATACGCCACAAAAGTACACAGTGAATATTACGGTGCGGCCCTTGTTGCCGTGGCCAATGCTAAACAGATTCGTAGCGATATTCAATTTACGGTAAGCATTGCCATGACCTTGCTTATTATAATTTTAATGTTGTTCTACCGTAAGTTGGCATTACCCTTTATCCTATTTTTACCTACGCTTATTGGCGCCCTATTATCCATTGCCTTTCTCTGTATACTACGTGAGAAAATTTCGGCCATATCCTTGGGTATAGGCTCGGTGCTACTGGGAGTCACTTTAGATTATGCGTTGCATATCCTTACCCACATCCGTAACGGGAATGGTGCGGAAAGTCTTTACAAAGAGGTGGCACCTTCTATCCTTATGAGCAGCCTTACAACCGCTTCCGCATTTCTATGCCTTCTCTTCTTAGAGTCGCAAGCTTTGCAGGACCTTGGTATTTTTGCAGCGGTAAGTGTGCTTGGCGCTTCCGTTTTTGCCCTGTTGTTCATTCCCCAGGTTTACTCTGCCAGTAAAGCCGTAAGTTCAAGAAAGACCATTTTAGATTGTGTGGCGGCTTTCGATTTTCACCAATCCAAATGGGCCATTATTGTACTGGTATTATTTTCGGTCATTAGTATTTTCACTTATAACAAGGTTGTTTTTAACAAGGACATTGCCAAGCTAAACTATGAAACCGAAGTACTTAGCGAGGCTAGAAAACGATTGGAAATTTTAACTGACATCAGTTCAAAATCTATCTACATTTCTACTTACGGAAATGATACCCAAACGGTCTTAGCGCAAAACGACTCGCTTTACGACGTACTTAAAACCTTGGAAAAAAATAAGTCCATATTAAGTTTTAGTTCGGTTGGTGGACTCATTCGTTCCAAGAAAACACAGGAAGAAAAAATTAGGGTGTGGAAACAATTTTGGAGTCCGGACAAAATTAATACTACTAAAGAAAATCTAATTGAGAATAGTGCCCAGTTTGGGTTCAAACCCACTACGTTCTCCAAATTCTATGATTTATTACATTCGGATTTTAAGCCGATGGAGGTAACCGATTTTGAACCCATAAAATCTTTTTCTCTAGACGATTACATTGTTCATGATGATAACGGCACCACCATTACCTCTTTAGTAAAGGTAGATGATTACCATATTGATGCGCTGCGCAAACAGTTCGAAAATTTACCCAATACACTTCTCATAGACCGCCAGCAAGTAAACGAGACATTTTTGGGCAACCTTAAAAACGATTTTAACAGCCTAATCGGGTACTCACTTATTGTAGTACTGCTTATCCTTTTGCTATTTTACCGCAGCCTATCGCTAACGGTAGTAACGAGTATCCCTATTTTTCTCACTTGGTTTTTAACCGTGGGTATAATGGGCCTTTTTCACATTGAATTCAATATTTTCAATATCATCATCTGTAGCTTTATTTTTGGGCTTGGGGTTGATTATAGCATATTTATCACTAACGGTTTACTCACGGAATATAGGACAGGTGAAACTGTATTGCATACCCATAAAACCTCTATTTTACTTTCGGTGATTACTACAATTGCAGGGGTGGGGGTTTTAATTTTTGCGAAACATCCCGTTCTCTATACCATTTCAACGGTATCATTAATAGGCATTCTATCTGCGGCATTCGTGGCCTTTACCGTGCAGCCCTTATTGTTTAGGTTATTTATTGGCAGTGCGGATAAACGCCCAATTTCGGTACGGTACTTTATACATTCAGTGTTATCGTTCGGGTATTTTGGAACAGGCGGATTTTTATACTCCATATACGGATGGTTAAAACTTAAACTATCACCGGAAAGCCGTACGAAACAAAACCGGGGCTTTCATAGAGCAGTTTCTAAATTAATGGGTTCCGTACTGTACACCAACCCTCTTGTATCCAAGGAAATAAGAAATCCGCTTAACGAAACTTTTGAAAAACCCGTAATGATTATTGCCAACCATACCAGCTTTTTGGATATCCTGGCCATTGGCATGCTGCATCCAAAGATTATATTCATGGTTAATGATTGGGTCTATAATTCTCCCGTTTTTGGTAGTGCGGCAAAACTGGCGGGAGCTTACCCCGTTTCCGGTGGCATAGAAAATGGCGAGGCTTTTTTAAAAGAAAAAGTGGCCCAAGGGTTTAGTATTATTGCTTTTCCGGAGGGCACTAGATCTTCCACCAATAAAATAAAGCGATTTCACAAAGGAGCTTTCTATTTGGCACAACAATTTGAGTTGGACATTCTTCCGGTGCTCATTCACGGAAATTCCGAAGTATTGCCCAAGGGCAGTTTTATTATCCGAGATGGTAGCATAACCATTGAGCTGCTACCAAGAATCAAGGCACATGATACCCAATACGGTAAAAATTACAGTGAGCGCGCCAAGCAGCTGGGTGCCTATTTTAGAAGCGAATTCAGAAGACTTAGAAACGAAATAGAAGATGAAGATTACTGGAAGAAAACGCTGCTGGAAAATTACAGATACAAGGGCGACCAAATATATAAAGCGGTTGAACAAGATTTAGAAAACCATAAAGAGACTTACTACTCCCTTCTGAAAAAAATTGACTTAAAAAGTAGAATCGTACATCTGTCACAGGGTTTTGGTCAGTTAGATTTGCTCCTTGCCCTAGATTCCATAGACAGAAAAATAACGGTACACCTTAAGGATCAAGAAGCCACTTCTTTACTTCAACATAATTTCTTAACCCGGCACTACAGCAAAATTAATATTGCCCAAAGTCCGGAAGAAGCGCTTACCACAATTGCCGATGTGCTTATTCTGGACGTTCAATTAGAAATGGAGCAGCTTGCGGAACATCTAAACAACAATTTCAATACATTGATTCTATTAAAAAATGCGCGGGAAATTGAAGTGGAGCCACTAGAAACGTTAGGTTTCATTACTAGCGAACAAAATGATAACTTTAGGCTACTAAAAAAGACAAAGGGTCAATGAAAGAACATTATGACGTTGTGATAGTTGGTAGTGGCATGGGCGGTCTCGTTTCTGCTATTATTATGGCACGCGAGGGCAAAAGTGTCTGTGTTCTGGAAAAGAACAACCAATACGGAGGCAACCTACAGACCTTTGTTCGCGACAGGGCCATTTTTGATACGGGCGTTCATTATTTAGGAGGACTTGAAAAAGGCCAGAACCTTTACCGTTACTTTGAGTATCTTGATATTTTGGACGGCTTAACCCTTACAAGACTGGACGAAGACGGCTTTGACCTGATTACTTTTGATGGTGACGAAAAGGAATATCCGCATGCCCAGGGTTACAAAAATTTTGAAGACAAACTCGTTAAGGAATTTCCGGAGGAAAAAGAAGCAATTAGTACCTATTGCAAAAAACTTCAGGAAACCTGCAGCCGTTTTCCCCTTTACAATCTAAGACTTGGTAAACCCTATCATGAGGACACTGAGCTTTTTACCTTACCGGCCAAAAAATATATAGACTCGGTTACGGAAAACGAAAAGTTGCGTGCCGTACTTGCCGGCTCAAATTTATTGTATGCAGGTGAGGAAGGAAAAACGCCGTTCTATGTGCATGCCCTATCCATTAATTCATACATTCAAAGTTCCTATAGATGTGCAGATGGCGGCAGCCAAATAACCAAATTGCTCATCAAGCGTTTAAAGGAAAGCGGAGGCGAAACCTATAAACATAGTGAGGTTACCCGGTTTAATGTTGAAAACAAGCAAATAGTATCGGTCACTACAAAAAACGGTGCTGTTATAAAAGGAGACCTTTTCATATCCAATATAGAGCCCAAGCTTACCATTAAGATGGTAGGGCAAGAACATTTTAGAAAGTCGTACGCCAACCGCATCCAGAGTATAGATAGCACTATTTCGGCCTTTAGCATTCACATTGTACTAAAGCCCAAAACGTTTAAATACCTGAACCATAATTACTATCACTTTAAAAATTATGAGTCGGTCTGGAACTCGCATCGCTATACCCAAGAATCCTGGCCCGAAGCTTACATGGTCTCTATGGGCACCCGTAAGAACCAAGATGAGTGGGCGGATCAATTGACCGCCATAACCTATATGCGCTATGAAGAACTAGAGCCTTGGTCCGGAACTTTTAATACGGTGGCAAAAAAAAATAGCAGGGGCGAAACGTACGAAGAATTCAAACAGACCAAGATAGATGCGTTTTTAAACGCCCTTGAGCAAAAATTTCCGAACATACGGCAAAGCATACAATCAATTCATACATCTACACCATTGTCCTACAGGGATTATATTGGTTGCAATGAGGGTTCTATGTACGGTTACGCCAAAGATTTCAACAATCCGCTAAAGACCTTTATCTCCCCAAAAACCAAAATAAAAAATCTATTTTTTACCGGACAGAGCATTAATATGCACGGTATTTTAGGCGTGACCATTAGTAGCGTAGTTACCTGTTCCGAAATTCTAGGCAGCGAATATTTGCTTGAAAAAATAACCAAAGGGCACACAAAGACCAACGAAAAAATAGATGCATAATGGGACAGTTTAAAACAACTCCGGTAGAACGCGTAGAAAACATCTCAAAAGCGGACTTCATTAAAAACTATTACAAGCCACAAAAGCCGGTTTTAATTACTGGGCTTACCAAAGATTGGCCTGCCTATACCAAATGGAAGTTAGATTATATTCAAGAGCGTGCCGGAGACCAAATTGTGCCCTTGTACA
The DNA here is from genome assembly GCF_018860715.1 of Zobellia sp. B3R18. NCBI lineage: Bacteria > Pseudomonadati > Bacteroidota > Flavobacteriia > Flavobacteriales > Flavobacteriaceae > Zobellia > Zobellia sp. B3R18. Next base: position 689,984 of record NZ_JAHKQG010000011.1, read on the forward strand.
ACAATGAACCTGCAAAGGACAAGGAAAGTGTTTATGCGCCCAAAAAGGAAATGAAATTGAGCGAGTACATTGAAATCCTAAAAACCGAACCCACGGATCTACGGATTTTCTTTTACAACATCCTAAAGGAAATGCCCGAATTGCTCAAAGACTTTGAATACCCGGATATTGGCCTAAAATTCTTTAAAAAATTACCGGCACTCTTCTTTGGTGGTGGCAAGTCTAAAGTATTTATGCATTATGATATTGATTTACCGGATAGTATGCATTTTCATTTTGATGGGGACAAAGTGGTAAACCTCTTCTCTCCCGAACAAACAAAATACCTGTACAAAGTGCCTTTTTCCATTCATAATATTGAAGATATAGACATGGACCATCCGGATTTTGAGAAATACCCGGCCTTACAGTATGCCCAATGTATTCGTGCCGAAATGAAACACGGAGATGCCCTCTATATGCCCAGTGGCTATTGGCATAGCATACGCTATTTAAACGGTGGTTTTTCTATGACGCTACGTGCCTTACCTAGGCACCCGGGGCGTTTTGCCAATATGCTCTACAATGTTATGATTATGCGCCACATAGATAATATAACACGCAAATACCGCGGACAAAAATGGTTGGATTATAAAGACCGATGGGCAAAAAAACGGACAGAAAAGAACTTGAAAACCATAAAAAACAGTTGAGGCGGCGTACTTTTACCTCTTAATTGTTCCTATTAGCTTTTACTGATTGATGTAATGTCGAAAAAAATAGCACCAAAAATATACGTTCTTCTGGTCCTGGGCCTTCTTTTGGGGTCCTGCGGTGTTTCTAAATCACTAAAAGACTTGCCCAACATAAGCCAATACGAAGCAAATGTATCGGAGCGGCAGCAACTTACAGATTCAACATATCTACTGGGCACTAATTTTTTGACCAAGAACCAACAGGGGCTTTATGAACTTTATGTCTCCGGAAATCCTTATGAACTGGGGCTTAAAACAGGAAATCTCACCCAAGAGCTTTTTCAGGAACAGGAACGTGTGTTCATTGAAAAAATAGACGACCTCGTACCCAAAAAAGGAAAGCAGAAACTGCTCCGGAAATTCTTGGCTTGGTTCAACCGAAAAATGTACAAGCATTTAGATGAGCAGTACAAGGCCGAAATTTATGGCATTTCTCAATATGCTTCCAAAGACTATGACCGTATAGCAGCACCATACCCACGCGTCATGTACTTTCATGGAGCGCATGACATTGGCCATGCCCTGCAAGACCTTGCATTGGTAGGTTGTTCCTCCTTTGCTGCTTGGGGAGACCATACTGCGGACGGCAAACTTTTAATAGGCAGGAACTTTGATTTTTATGCGGGAGATGATTTTGCCAAGAACAAAATCATTGCTTTTGTAGCCCCCGATGAAGGCCACAAATTCATGTCCGTTACCTGGGCAGGTATGGTGGGCGTAGTCTCAGGTATGAACGACCAAGGACTAACGGTAACCATCAATGCCGGAAAATCTAAATTCCCCCTAGTGGCCAAGACTCCCATTTCATTGGTAACACGGGAAATTCTACAGTATGCCTCAACCATTGAGGAAGCCATAGCCATTGCACGAAAGCGCGAAGTCTTTGTTTCCGAATCTATTTTTGTGGGAAGTGCCAAAGATAAAAAAGCCGCTCTTATTGAGGTTTCGCCGCATAACTTTGGAGTTTACGAAGTAGAAAACGGGAACCAACTGGTTTGCTCCAATCACTTTCAAAGTGAGGCATACGCCGATGATAAAAAGAACCGGAAACACATATTTGAAAGCCATTCCCAATACCGTTATGAGCGTATGGAAGAACTTCTGGACGAAGCTCCCAAAGTTACTCCGAAGCTCGCGGTAGACATCCTAAGGAACAAAAACGGACTGGATAACAAACGTATCGGGTACGGGAATGAAAAGGCGCTCAACCAAATGTTGGCGCACCACGGTATTGTATTTCAACCGGAAGACCTTATGGTCTGGGTTTCCAGCAACCCGTATCAATTGGGAGAATTTGTGGCTTATGACCTAAACGAGGTCTTTAAAAATGCCGACCAAAACCCTGGGGCCAAACCTATTTCTTTATCCGATAAAAATATAGCTCCGGACCCTTTTCTGCGTACTTTGGCCTATCGTCATTATGAACGCTATAGAGATTTAAACCGAGAAATAACCGCTGCTATTGCTTCCGAAGAGAAAATTGAACCTGCAGTCTTGTCCGAATTTGTAGCCATAAATCCCGACTTTTGGGAGGTACATTTTCTTGTGGGACAGTACCACTATGAAGAAAAGAACTATCAAGAAGCGCTCAAAGCTTTTGAGACGGCACGCTCCAAAGAGATAACCACAGTACCCGATACGGAAGTCCTAGACAAGTACATTAAAAAAACCAAAAGGAAGCTCAAATAATGATTCCAGAAATAGAAAAAGCATCCATCCCGGAAATCAAGGCGTTTCAAGAAGAAAAGCTAAAAGAACTCGTAGGTTACGTAAGCGAGAAGTCGCCTTACTACAGACGTCTTTTTCGTCAATATAAAATACATCCAACGGACATTAATACACTTGAGGACTTGGCCAAACTGCCCGTAACCACCAAGGAGCAGTTACAGCAACATAACAATGATTTTCTTTGCGTGCCCAAATCGCAGATTATAGATTTTGTGACCACATCGGGCACTTTGGGCGACCCTGTAATTTTAGGCCAGACCGATAAGGATTTAGACCGCTTGGCGCATAACGAAGCCATTTCTTTGGCCTGTTCGGGAGTGGGTAAAGATGATATTATACAAATGACCACTACTATGGACCGCCGTTTTATGGCCGGTCTTGCCTATTTTCTAGGAGTGAGAAAATTGGGCGCAGGTATTATTCGTGTGGGTGCAGGTATTCCGGAATTGCAATGGGACACCATCCTGAAATTCCAACCAACCTATCTGATTGTGGTGCCTTCGTTTTTGTTGAAATTGATTCAATATGCCGAAAATCATGGAATAGACATTAACGCTTCTGGTGTAAAAGGTGCCATTTGCATTGGCGAATCTTTGCGAAACCAAGATTTTTCATTGAACGTCCTTGCCCAAAAAATTAAGGAAAAATGGAATATTGAACTGTATTCCACCTACGCTTCCACTGAAATGAGCACCGCCTTTGCCGAATGTTCGGAGCAGCAAGGAGGGCATCACCATCCCGAGCTTATCATCGCGGAAATTTTAGATGAGAACGACCAGCCCGTTGCCCATGGGAAAGAAGGAGAGCTCACCATTACCACTTTGGGTGTAGAAGCTATGCCTTTGCTTCGTTTTAAGACCGGAGATATTGTGGTTGCGCATACCTCACCCTGTGCTTGTGGCAGGAACACCATGCGCTTAGGACCTGTGGTTGGCCGAAAAAAACAAATGATAAAGTACAAGGGCACCACCCTCTACCCGCCCGCAATGGACAATCTTTTGAACGATTTTGAGGAAGTGGACGGTTACGTGTTCGAGATATATCATAACGATATTGGTACGGATGAAATCCTGATAAAGATAGCTTCCTCCTCGGCAGACCCTAAATTGATGCAGGCCATTAAGGACCATTTTAGGTCCAAGTTGCGGGTTTCCCCAAATATTGAAATCTGTCCTAACGAGGAAATCCAAAAACTGCGGATGTCCAAACTGGGAAGAAAACCTATTAGCGTAATCGATAAGAGGCAGTAGCACCTGGCTTCGTCTGCGCTCAGCCATACGGTGCTAATAAACAAAAGCTATTTTCAGGCTGTACTCAGCTATACGGTGCTGCTGACATTGCGAATCTCATCCTACTCTGGTTTATACTTTGAATGCGAGTAATTCCGGCATTCAGAAAGAATTTGAAGCGTTTTGAACTTACGGTTCATTAATGCTATTTTCTTAGCACGAGACCAGCCTTTTAACTGTTTCTCAATCTGAAGCGCTTGATATGCTTTTGTGAATTGTAAGTGATATAGCAACCTCACCGGTCGTCTTTTATTCGTATAGGCATTCTCGTAAAATCCCGTTTGGTGTTCTTCTAACCTTCTCTCAACGTTATTGGTGAAACCTACATAGAAACTTTTATCGGCACATTCTAAGATGTAAACATAGTATGGTCCCATAAAATTTGCTTTTTGCATGTTCATGTAAAATGCATGGCTGAGCGCAGCCGAAGCCAGCATTTTACTTCCCGATCAGGTACAAGCCCATTTGAATTTTCCAGTAGGGCATTTTCTCCTCAAAATATTCAAAGAACACTTTTAGGCCTTCGGGCTGATCAAGTTCGGACTGTGCTTTTTTAATGCTTGCAATTTCATCTTTGGAAATAAACCGACTCAAATCTACATCTGCGCCTTCGGCATGTGCTTTTTGTAGGTGATTGTAAACGCTACCTTCCTGTATACCGCGTTGCATTGCTATTTCTTCCACCGAAAAACCATCTTTCAACATTTGAAACGAAAGCTGATGACTGGGATTCTTTTTCTTCTTCTTTACCGGTTGATTGAACGCCTTTATTTCCTTTAAAAATGGAGCGGCGTACTTTTCCAATTTGGCCTGACCTACACCTGAAACTTCCATAAATTCCGTTTCGTTCTTGGGCAGCCTCTGTTCCATATCCTTTAAACTGGCATCGCTAAAAACTACGTAAGCCGGAACATTTTGCTCAGTTGCAATTTGTTGGCGCAACACCCGGAGCCGCTCGAACAATCCGGTTGCGGCCATTTTGCTCTTACTGGTTTTCTTGGCTTGCGATTTTTCTTTTTTCTCCAGAATAGCCAGCTGAATTTGCTTGCCATCGTATAGTACCTCTTTGGCGAGGGGCGTAAGCGAAAGACGGCCACCTTCCCTAAAATTAATGGAAAGCACCCCTTGGTTCAGCAATTGAATGATATACTGCTGTAAATCTTGCCAAGACACGTCCTTGACGGCGCCATAGGTTTTGATATGCTGATACCCTTTTTCGACCACTTGGGCGTTCTGTGCGCCGCGAAGTACATCAACCAACATGCCCATGGCTTCCTTTTCCTTTAAACGGGCCACTCCGGAACAGATTTTTTGGGTGAGGACGGTAGCATCAAAATATTGGGGCGGACGGTTACAAATGTCGCAATTGCCACAATTCTGGGTCATGTGCTCCCCAAAATAATTGAGCAGGGCAATCCGGCGGCAGCTTAATGCTTCGGCAAATTGCTGCATCCGCTCCAACTTGGCGTATTCCACATCTGCATTTTCGCTATTGGCAATAAACCTGCGCAGCTGGGCCACATCGGCAAAACTATAAAAAAGCAAAGCGTGGGCAGGTAGGCTATCCCTTCCGCCACGGCCAATCTCCTGATAATAGCCCTCTACGTTCTTGGGCAGGTTGTAATGAATAACCCAACGCACATTACTTTTATCTATACCCATACCAAAAGCGATCGTAGCCACAATAATGGGTACGCGATCGGTAATAAAATCTTCCTGTACCTTGCTCCGCTCTTCTGCGGGAAGTCCGGCATGGTAGGATTTGGCATTGAAACCGGATGCCAATAGCTTATCTGCAATGGTCTGCGTACTTTTTCGGCTAAGGCAATAGATGATTCCGCTTTCATTGGGCCGTTCCGCCAAAAACTCCAAAATCTGACCGATACGGTCTTGCGCCGGACGTACTTCCAATGAAATATTAGGACGATTGAAAGAGGCCAAATGCCGCAACGCATGTGGAATACGCAATTGTTCCAGGATATCGTCCTGAGTGGTTTTATCCGCAGTGGCCGTTAACGCAATTATAGGAACCTCGGGAAACTGCTGTTTTAAACCGCCCAATTGGGTATAGGCAGGCCTAAAATCATGTCCCCAGGAAGAAATACAATGCGCTTCGTCTATGGCAAAGAGACTAATGGTTATTTCCGAAAGAATGTGTTGTAAGAGCCCCAAACTCTCCGGTGCCACGTATAATAATTTGAGCTCGCCTTTATACAAATGGGTTTCTACCGCTTCCCTTTTTTCCGCTTCTAGAGAACTATTAAAATAGGCCGCGGAAATACCATTTGCCGTTAAGGCATCTACCTGGTCTTTCATCAGGGCGATCAACGGGGAAATAACAATAGCCGTACCGTTCATGGCCAAGGCCGGAAGTTGAAAGCAAAGCGATTTTCCGCCACCCGTTGGCATAATGGCCAAAACATCTTTTTGGGCGAGCACATCACTAATGATGTTCCATTGATTGGGCCGAAATGAATCGTAACCAAAATTTGTTTTTAAAAGAGGAAGAAGTTCTTGTTCTGTTGTAAGCGTCATGTAGTACGTAAAGAGATTCTTGTCCGGAAGGACCAGTTTAACAAACAAAGCGAAGCCAAAACACGGTATTGAGTCATCTTGGTATCGCTTGGTTTGCAAAGAACGGTATATTCTATTTACCCAACATTAAAAGTTCGTTACAACGTACCTCTGTAATGTATCGTTTTTCACCATCTTTAGTCTCATAGGAGCGGTGGGTAAGCTTGCCCTCTACCGCAACCTGTTTTCCCTTGCTGAGATAATTTTCTACAATTTCTGCGGTCTTGCCCCAGGCCACTACATTGTGCCACTGGGTATCATCTACCCGCTCTCCTTGTGCGTTTTTATAACTCTCTGTAGTAGCTATGGAAAATTTGGCCAGTTTATTACCATTGTCCATGTTTACGATTTCCGGGTCCTGACCCAAGTTTCCTATCAACTGTACTTTGTTTTTTAAGGCGTTCATTTTACTAATTTTTACGTTAAACAGTTCATACTATTGAACCACAATGATTCAACACTGCAAACATAGAACGGGGTGCAAATTGTATTCGGTTACAAAACAATTGTTTTCGTTTGTAAACGTTTGAAAACGAATAAATATTCTGTAAGAAGACACTTCAACCGTTGCAAACCAGTATAGTTTGAGAGATTTAATTAAATTAGGTCTAAAATAGAGATAAAGCAACTAGTTGCTTTATACAATTGTTATATTGCATTTCTACAAACCTTTAAAATAAATGACAGAATCTAGTAGAGCTATTATAAATCTAAATGGAAATGAAGAAATAATTTCCAATATTGATTTTACCAATGCAGTAAATATTCAATATTTAGAAAATATCATACTTCAAAAAAAAAAGTTTGTTTTCAGCAAATGCATTTTTAGAGAAGGAATAGTTTTTCTGATTCATCTCACTCAAACCAACATAACGGAATTGGAATTGATATTTGAGGATTGCATAATTGAAAAGAACAAGCATAAACACGAAATCCAATCAAATATAAATAAACAAACTTTCTTATTATATTTTGTCAATTGCTTCATTCAAGATTTAGAAATAGACAAATGTTCTTTAACCAATACTTCTGTTTTCAAATGTATTGTATTAGAAAGATTGGTAATAACTAACTCTTCTATAAGAATTATTTCAATTCGTAATAGCTTTTGTAAAGCATTTATAAACAATAACCCAAAAACAAAATTATTTATTTCTTATGCTGACGATAATCTTTATATAGAAGATTTTCATATGCGAAAGGTAAATAGGCAGCTCAAAGAAAAAGAATCTTTAGATAGGATTTTTTCATATAAAACTAATTTTTACATAACCAATCCACAAGAATTAATTGTTGAGTTTAAGAAATCAACCGAAAAAGGTATTAAGCGTATAAAAAATGAAGATAATTCATTGATAGAGGCAAAATATCATTTGACAAACGACGAACTGAAAAAACTAGATATTTCCATTTCAATTCGTCTTGATTCAAATATTACAAAAAGTGTCAAGATTTCAAACGCCATTTTTAAAGACATCTCTTTAAAGGGCGATTCAGAAGCAATTATTGATATCAAACATACTACATGTAATCGCCTATTTATTGATAAATTTAGTAGCTCGAAACTACTCTTATATGATTTCCATGCCATAGAAAAAGATAGTAAACTGGAAATTAAAAATTCAGATTTATCAAATACATGGTTTAACAAAGTCCAAATAAACAGCTTTGACATTGTTAGTTTTTACAGAACTACATTGGAAAATACCAAATTTTCTGCAACAGAGTTTCCAAAGTCTATTGAAGCCTTAGAAAACATACATTATCCTCTAAAAAAAGAATCTGAATATTTTAATAATCAATATGAAAATTATAAGCAACTGAAAATCGCTTTATCAAACCAATCGGACCAGATACAGGCGTTACAAATGCACCGAAAAATGTATGAAGCGATTCGACAAAGTAAAAAACTAAGTGGTCAAGACAAAATTATTTTATTCCTGAATAACATTTCTAACAAACACGGCACCTCAATTACTCATTCTTTCATTTGCTTCATTCTTGTATTGTCTGGCTTGTATCTACTTTATGTGCTTGCCCTTCCGCAAGCTCCATATTCAATAGGTTGGATTAGCCTAGAGTCATATTGGACGAGTGTTTGTGAAACATTCAATTTCATATTAGAAAACTGGAAAAATCTATATGTTCTGGCAAATCCAACTCACAGATTAAGTCAGTTAATTGAGAATAGTTCTGTACCAGAATTATCAGGGATGAATTATTTTATTTCATTTAGTTCAAGAATTTTAATGGGTTGGTGTTACTATCAATTCGTAAGTGCCTTTAGGAAATTCGGCAAGAAAATATGAAGAAAAAAACGCAATATAACAAAGCCTAAACGTAATGCGGAGTTTAGGACAAAACCGAAAGGTCTGTGTATATTTATAAAGTCGCTAAATCTTATGGATTTAGCTTTGGACAAAAAAAAAATAAAACTAAACAATAAGCTTTAGCTTCGTGCGTAGACGGAAACGAAAGGTTTCCTTATTTCCGCACTACGCTTAGGTACTGTGTTAAAAAACAAGTTTTTTCTTTGATATTTTAGGAAACAGGTTGAGTAATCAATTTGTTATCCTGCGCAGCAAGGGCTTTATGTTTTTGCTGCTTTTTTGTTTCAAAATAGGCATCATAAACCTCTTCATTTTTCCAAAGCGTGTACATCAATATCAGTAATTTTCTTTGAACCGCTATTAAGGCTACTAATGGCTTTGCTTTCTTTCGTTTAAGCTAATGCATTATTTTAAATATCTTATCTTCAACTATAGAAACAAACATACGAGCCGAACCGTTGTGCTTCATTATAAAAAAATGAAAGAGGAAATTTTAAAACCAACATATATTAAGAATCCTGATTTCGTAACAGGAAAAAAGGACAAAATTGAATTCTACGATTTCGATTGTTTATCCTGTAAAAATCAGTTAAAACTGAATTATAAAATCCAAATCGAAAATAGTTGGACAGGTAAAACGGAAAATATAAGCGAACAAGAATATGATGGACTGAAGAAACATTACAACATTGGTTTGTCGCAAAAATCGAAAGATGGTGGGTTTCCCGTATTTGACAAAATTCTTTGTAGTAAATGCCTATCTGAATATTATACATATGTTGGAGTAGATGAATTTAGGAACTCTGCATATTCCGTTCAAGTTCAAGGAATAATGAAAAATGGATAGAGATAAAATATTATTAATTGAAATTGATGATAAAGGAAAATTAAACATTAAACCTTGTTCGACAACTTATCCAATGATTTACCGGTCGGCAACTGAGGTTCATTGGGACAAAAACAAGAAAACTCTTTACTCGCCAAAACCTACTGACTGGAATTATTTAGAATGGTATTTGCACATTATAGGCGTTGTGAAATCTGAATGTTCAATTATGCTCGAATTGACCGACAAAACGGAATGGGTAAATATCGGAGATGAATTACGAGCGGAAATAACGAAAGCACAACAAAACCTATAAACAATACGGGCTTTGGTCTTAACCGCCAGGTTTGTGTATTTTTATGAAGTCCGCAAAATCTTTGGGATTTTGCTTTAAACAAGGAAAAGAAAAAACAAAACAAAAAGATTTCGCTACATGCGTGGCGGAACGCAAACGCCAGTTTGCTCCCGTACTGTTCATAGCTAAACCGGTGGCAAACATTATGCAAAACCTTCCAATGAACAACTTTATATTCTTAATATTTTTTTTCCTTATTTGTTCCTGTCAGTCAAATCACATTTTCAAAAATTTGGAAAATAAAGAAAAGGTCTTCATCGCTCTTGATGAATATGGACTGGATAGTATACCGAAGGAAATAGGTGAATTGAAAAAAGCCAAGGAATTGGAAATATTTAACGACAGCATAGAAGGCTGGACCATATATCCGCCATTAAGTGCAATGAATCAACGAAATTATACCCCACCTTTCAGAACTTTACCAAAGGAATTACTATATCTTAATGGACTTAAAAAACTCACCTTATATGGACTGGACATAAAAACTTTGCCCGACGATATGGAGAAACTTAAAGAGTTGGAGTATTTGGACTTATCCATGAATAAATTGAACATGATTAATGAAATTCCGAAATTGAAAAAACTCCCAAAATTGAAGTACGTTGAACTATTCGGGAATAGAATTAATATGCTTGAAATTGAAAGGTGGAGAAATGAAAATCCAGATATTAAAATAAGTTACGGAGAAGAATAACTGGCTACAACATTTCTATAAACAATACGGGTTTCGGGCTTAATCGCAAGCTTTGTGTATTTTTATGAAGTCCGCAAAATCTTTGAGATTTTGCTCTAAACAAGGAAAAGAAAAAACAAAAAAAAAGATTTCGCTAAGTGCGTGGCGGAAAGCAAACGCCAGTTTGCTCCCATACTGTTCAAAGATCAATCGTTACGCCACATTTGAAAAAAAAGAATACGAATGAAAAAAATGACAATTATTTTTGCTCTTTTAGTATCGATTAGCTGTAGCAATGACGATGAGAACAACAATTCTATGTCTGAAACTAATATTGAATTAGTAACTGGAATTAATATTAGAAACTCTGAATTTAGTGCACCTATAAAATTAGGCAACCCAAATGTTCTTACAGATAATAAATTTACTGCTTATCCAAACCCTCCAGCTGGAGCATTAAGCTTATCCGCATCTGAAAATATTTCTGATGTTTGGTTTGCAAGTGCCAATGCAGAAAAAATATATGAACAAACAGACTTTAATTCAATTTTAAACTTGGGCTTATATTCTGAATCTGAAATTAAATTGAATCCCGAAATAGAGTTAAATGACTTGAATTCAAAAAATTTAGTATTGAATTTAAAAGACTTAAATTCTGGTTATTATAAAGTTTTTGTCAAAATCAATGGAAACGTATATTGGGATAATATTTACATTCCTGAAAGTAACTTTGAAATTGATGATTTAATAAATTTTTGGAATTAAAAAAACGTTCGGTAACACAATGTATAAAACATAGCTAACTGGTTTTTAACCGTAAGGTTTGTGCATATTTGCAAAGTATCGCCAAGTTTTTAATTTGGCTTTTAAAAAGAGAGAAATTAAAAACAAAATATAAAAATTCGGCTCAGTGCTAATCCAAAAAGTTAGTGTCTTTTTGCACGCTACATTTCATACACAAGTCCGTTGTCATTAATTTTGAAAAAATATTTTAGTAGAATTCGAAATTCAAAAAACAGTACGATTTATGATTGAAATGACTCCAGAATATTGGAATGAACTTGCAAATCATTTCATCCTCATAAGTGCATTATTAGCAGGTTTCTCTATAGCTTTTATTGCTAATTTAATTGTTTCAGATACGAATAATCGAATTTCAACATATCTACAAATAACGGCAACCATTGCTGCAAGCAGTTTCCTTATTTCCGTGTTTTCAATGACAACAATTTTGATGATGACAACCAAAGGCTATCCTTTAGAAATAGAGGAAAGCAAATTTCATACTGCAAGAATAATCGGAGGAGTAACATTCATGATTGGGATAATCGCCCTATCTACACTTATTGCATTATCTGGATGGACCAAATCAAAAACCATGGGAATTTTAACCACCATAATTGGGATTCTAACCCTTGTAATGGTTTTAATTGTATCCTAACTTTACAATTGGACTTTACTCAAACGCAATCGGTGTGTTGATGGACTTTTTAGCAAGTTTACGAAAATGGAATTTTTACTCGATAAGAAAACTAACTCGAACGGAAAAAACTAATGACAACAGAACCTATAAACAATACGGGTTTCGGGCTTAGTCGCAGGGTTTGCATATTTTTATGAAGTCGCTTAATCTTATGGTTTTTGCTTTGGACAAGAAAAATTAAAACTAAACAATAAGCTTTAGTTTCGTGCGTAGACGGAAACTGGCCAGCGCTTTAGCTAGCCTGCTGCTATCGCACACGGCGTACCTCCGTGCAAGGCATACGAGCCCAACCATTGTAGCCAATTAAAAACTAAAAATGATGTCAAAAATCAGGTACAACTTTTCAAATGAATTGTGGAAAAACAATTTCTCAAGTTGGCATTTTATATCTGTTCCAAATGATATATCAAAAGAAATTAGAGATAATTTACAATGGCAAGAAGAAGGTTGGGGCAGAATGAAAGTAACAGCAATTTTAGAAGACTTTAAATGGAATACTTCAATTTGGTTTGACACAAAAATTGGTTGTTATATTTTGCCTATAAAACTGGAAATAAGAAATAAACTATCTCTCAAAGAAGGTGAATTGTTAAAAATTAGCATTTTAGTCTAAAAACTAAAACTTATGATAGAAACTAACAACCACATCAATTAGATTGAATTCAAAGCCAAAGATTTAGCAAGAATAAAGTTTTACTATGAAAAAACTTTCAATTAGAAATTGAAGGGTTTTGGGCCTGATTATACCGCTTTTTTAAATAGTGGATTAGAAGATGGTTTTGAAAAGTCAGAAGATGAAATAATAAGCGGAGCTTTGGTGGTCTTATATCATAGGAGTCTTGAAAGTTTAACGAAAACGATTGTTAAGAATCGAGGAATAATCTCTAAACAGATTTTTTCTTTCCTTGGTGAACATAGATTTCATTTTGTTGACCCGTCAGGGAACGAATTAGCCGTTTGGTGTTATAAATGAATAAAAAACTAGCTACAACAAAAGTACCCATTTCACAAACCGCTGGATAAGTCAAAAAATAGATTCACATAGGCCCCTTTAGGGCTTTTTTTTATGTCCAACAAGAAGCGTTTGTGCAGCCCTTAAAACCTAACCCTAAATCAAATTTAAGAGAATCTAAAAAATACACTTGGTTAGATATTGACTATTTTTTTGCAAACAGAGATAATTAAACTACAGTTGTTTGACAAGATATTTGTACCAACAAAAATTTGGTATGAAATGACATTACAAGAACAACTAAAACAAATGCGCCATGCTTCTATGGAAAGGATGCCGCAATCAATAATGAAAGTCTTTACCGATAGTATTGCTGACATCAGAAAAAGCCAGTTAAAAGAAAATGCTCTACAGGTAGGCGACTATGTTCCCGACATGAATCTTCAAAACAGCAATGGAAACAATTTATGGTTAAGCAATTTAATAGAACAGGAATTTCTAATTCTAAACTTTTACAGAGGTGGCTGGTGTCCATATTGTAACATGGAGCTTAGAGAGTATGAACGATTAAGAAAATCTTTTAATCAACTAAATACGGACATTGTTGGAATAAGTGCGGAAATACCCGAACTCGCTAATACAACTACCAATAAAAACGGAATATCCTTCCCGGTTTTAACAGATATAGATGCACAATCTATGAAAGCTGTTGGCATTGTTTTTCAGCTAGATGAAGCCTCCAAAAAGGAATTCAAAAACTTTGGTATGGATTTTACCAAAATTCATGGCAATAGCAATTTTGAACTGCCAGTGCCGGCCGTCTATGTAATTAATAAAAATATGCAAATCGTGTACACTCATTTTGAAGAAGATTATATGACACGACTTGAACCCACAGAACTTTTAAAAAATTTAAAAAACAATTTGATAACAGAAAACACTTAATATCATGAAAAAAAACAAAATTATTTACTGGGCTTCTACCATATTGCTCTGTGCCTTATTCATAATGGGTGCCATGATGTATATTTTTAATTACCCAAGAGCAGAGGGCTTCTTTATAAGTTTAGGGTTTCCTACTTGGATTATCTACCCTTTAGCGATACTCAAAATATTAGCTCCCATTGCCATTTTAACTAAAAAATCAAATTTCTTAAAAGAGTTGGCATACGCCGGTTTTCTATTTGATGCTGTTTTAGCGTTTTTTGCCCATTTGATGGTATCAGACGGAGAATACCTGTTTTCTACTGTAGCTCTTATATTGACCATAATTTCATGGATATATGACCGTAAGGTGTTCGGGAATTATGTACAAAATTTAAATATCTCTAAAAAATAATAATATGACACAGCAATCCAAAATAGGTGTAAAAGAAACCATTGAAAATCTCATTAAAACAGCCACCAGCTTTGATGTAAATAAACTAGAATCTATATATCACGATAATATTCAGGTTATTATGATTGATCCTTTAGGGCAAAAAACGATTTCTGACAAACAAACATTCGTGAATTTATTCAAATCCAAACGAGACAATGGAGATGCTCCTTTAAATACCTGGGCAGAGTTTAATCATATAGAGCATAATGGAAATACAGGTCATGTTGTTTTAAAACGAAAGGTAAATTTGACTGGAATGGAACAAAAAATAGCCCTAAGTATTGATCTAATTTGGGAAGAAAATCGTTGGCAAGTAACTCGTGAAGTTATTTTTGCACAATTCGAGTGATAGTCCAACAAGAGTTAATTTTAAATTCATTGGCTACAATAAACAACTGGGTTAAAAGGTACCGGAGCAAAAAATTATACTTCTTTGTTAACGGAGTCAAATTGTTAATTTTGTTCTGTGTAGATTCAAAAATTAGCACCTTTTAAACACTACGTGTCACGCACTAACCGTTGTTAACGCCAAAAAAATGAACAAAACTTTACAAACAGACTTATTAGAAATTGAATCACTACTTGAACAAGTTAAAAAGCAGGGAATTGATTATCTAAACAAAATAGATGAAAGACAAACCTCAGCAAATATTCACAAAACTGAATTGATTAATCTAGGTTCAAAAGGTCTTGGTGCGCGTAATACTTTGCAATTATTCAACCAAAGGTTCGAACCAACAATAGTATCCTCTTCTGGACCTAGATTTTGGGGTTACGTTATTGGCGGATCTACGCCAGCATCTATTATGGGAGATTGGCTGGCAACAATCTACGACCAAAATCCGCAAGCAATAAATGGAGAAGGAGATATATCTGCAAATATTGAATTAGAAACCATACAATTAATTTTAGACCTTTTTAATCTTCCCAAATCTTTTGTTGGTGGTTTTGTAACAGGTGCGACCATGTCTAATTTTACTTGTCTAGCTGTGGCCAAACAGTGGTTTGGTAAAAACTTTGGTAAAGATTTTGCCAAAGAAGGTATTACTGAAAAAATAAATATCCTAACGGCCACACCGCATTCTTCTGCTCTAAAATCACTTGCTCTATTGGGCATTGGCAGCAATAACATTACAAAAATAAATACAATAGAAGGAAATAGGGAAGCTATTTCAATAGACGATTTAGAAGCCAAAATTAGAGCCTTAAATGGGCAACCTTTTATTCTTATATCAAGTGCGGGAACAGTAAATACAGTTGATTTTGATAATTTTAATGCTATAAACAAATTAAAACAGAAGTATAATTTTTGGTGGCACACAGATGCTGCTTTTGGTGGTTTTGCTGCTTGTTCTGACGCCTACAATCACTTTGTACAAGACTGGGAGTATTCTGATAGCATAACCATTGACTGTCATAAATGGCTAAATGTACCCTATGAAAGCGCAGTGTTTTTGGTAAAAAGAGAACATAGTTCATTACAAGTTGAAAGTTTTCAAAACTCTAATGCCCCCTACCTTGGAGACCCAATGGAAAATTTTAATTATCTGAATTTTCTTCCTGAAAATTCAAGACGACTAAAAGCTTTACCCGCTTGGTTTTCATTAAGGGCATACGGAAAAGAAGGTTATAAGCAAATTGTAGAAAATGCAATTGATTTAGCTAAACATTTTGGAGCTAAAATAGAAGAATCCGAGAATTTTAAATTACTAGCACCCGTAAGATTGAATAATATTGTTTTTAATCTCAACAGCCCTCAGAACGAAGAAAAAGTTGGTACATTTTTAACTCAATTAAACAAAACGGGAAAAGTATTTATGACACCAACAGTCTATAGTCACCAAAAAGGAATTAGAGTGTCTTTTGTAAATTGGAGAACAACCAAAAATGATATTGAGCTAGTATTTAAACAAATGAATGAAATAATAAAAGAAATGTAGCTCAATAAGCTCATTGTCCAAAACTCAAACTTAATTTTGGGGTTGAACATCATTGATTCTTCACTCCACCCTTTGCCCTTGAACTGTATATACATATGATTCTCATCATGCACCAGTGCCAATGTAGAAATGTAGGAGTTATAGAATTCAAAGAAAACACAAGACAGAACAGAAAATTGCCAAA
The DNA here is from genome assembly GCF_018860715.1 of Zobellia sp. B3R18. Classification (NCBI taxonomy): domain Bacteria; kingdom Pseudomonadati; phylum Bacteroidota; class Flavobacteriia; order Flavobacteriales; family Flavobacteriaceae; genus Zobellia; species Zobellia sp. B3R18. The sequence goes on from NZ_JAHKQG010000011.1 coordinate 706,433, forward strand.
ATAGGTAAGCGCCATTTAAACGTATGAACCCAAAAGAGAATCTAAAAAAACTGAACCTTGAACTTCCAGAAGTATCTACACCGGGTGGGAGCTATGTTTCTGTTAATGTTAGAGGAAATATAGCTTACATAGCCATTCAATTTCCTATACTAAATACAGAATACCGCTATCAAGGACGGTTAGGAAATGAAATTTCTACAGAACAGGGCTACGAAGCAATGAAATTATGTGCTTTAAATGTTTTAGCTCAGGTAGAGGCTAAAATTGGTTTTAACAACATTGTTGGCCTTAACCATATTGATGCTTATTTTCAATCAGGAGCCAATTGGGACGACTCCCCAATTGTTGTAGATGGAGCTTCGGATATATTCGTAAAAGTGCTGGAAGAAAAAGGCCAACACTCAAGAGCTATTTTTGGGGTTGAAAAATTACCGCGAAACTTTAGTGTTGGATTGACAGCATCATTTACGGTAAAAACAAAATAACACGTTTTAACTTGGGGTGCAACAGTATACTACCTCAGTTAGGTAAACCCTTAGCGCCAACTTATTGAAAATAAAATGAAAGTTACACCAGAAAAAAACGAAAAGGTTGCCAACATGATATTTGCCTCCATTTATCCGCTTTACTTATCTAGATTGGAGAAAAATGGAAGAACAAAAGAAGAACTTGATCAAGTAATTGAATGGTTCACCGGGTTTGACCAAAATGCTTTACAGGCACTTATTAATGAAAAAGTAACCTTTAGAACATTTTTTGAAGAGGCTAAAATACACCCAAACGCACATTTGATCAAAGGAGTGGTTTGTGGTTATCGGATTGAAGAAATTGAGGATGAGTTTGAGCTGTACAAACAATGTAGACGTATGGAAAAACTCATAGATGAATTGGCAAAAGGCCGTAAGATGAATAAAATTTTACGTGAAGAAAAAAAATAGCAACCGTTATTCCGCCAGCAAACAGATAGTTTTAAGCCCCTTCACAGGGCTTTTTTTGTTTATGATTAGAAATGAAAACGTATTTTTAGGTTGTGGTATTGTAAGCTGAATACATGGCTTGACACCGAACCAATCTTATTGCTATTGACAGAAGAAGAATACATAAAGGACTTAAAACTAAAATTTGAAAGCTATACTCAAATTTCGGCCCAATCTTGGTCTTTAATTCAGTCTATAGTAACGTTTAGAAAGCTGAAAAAAGACGAAACCCTACTCCAAAACGGGCAAATAGCAAAAAACATTCATTTTGTATGTAAAGGAGCACTACGGGCATACGTAACGGATGCCGAAGGCAATATCTACAACAAAAACATTTTTTTGGAAACGGATTTTGCCGGTTCTACGGTTTCCTGCATTTTGGGCAAGCCCTCAAATTTTACCCTAGAAGCTTTAGAGGATACCATTCTCATAAGTCTAAATTATAAAAAATACAGAGAATTCATTAGCCGCCAAACCGACTTGAAAGATTTCTACATCGCTTATCTAGAATACAATTGGGTCATTGAAAAAGAACAAAGGGAAATTTCCCTAGTTATGGAAAATGCTACAGAACGGTATTTAAAATTGCGCGCCAAACACCCCAATATTGACCAAAGAATACAACAACTCCATTTGGCCTCCCACCTAGGTATAACGCCCACTCAGCTCAGTAGAATCCGTAAAGATTTAAAAAAAAGAGCCTGAATCAACATATGTAAATGCTTAAGGTTTTCCGTTCTGATATTTTTGTCCAATCAATTTAAAACAAGAATATCATGAATTACATAGACCATCTAAAATGGCGCTATGCCACCAAAAAATTCGATGCCAGAAAAAAGATAGCTCCGGACGACCTTAAAAAAATAAAGGAGGCCATTCAACTATCCGCTTCATCATACGGTTTACAGTTGTACAAAGTGCTCATAATTGAAAATCCGTTAATAAGGGAACAGTTAAAAACTGCTTCTTGGGGGCAAGACCAAATTACGGACGCTTCGCATTTAATAGTCTTTTGTAATTATACCTATGTGGAAGATACGCACGTAGATGATTTTCTACACCGGACGGCCATCACACAGAACATTGAAATGAACAACCTAAGTGACTATGGCAACTTTATGAAAGGAAAAATTAAGACAATGACAGCATTGGAGTCTTTTCAATGGACGGTCCGGCAGACCTATTTGGCACTTGGCAATTTGCTCAGTGCTTGTGCCGAACTAAAAATTGACTCCTGCCCTATGGAAGGTTTTGAGGCTGATAAATACAACGCTATTCTAGGCCTTACCGAAAAGGGCTTGAATGCCGCCGTAGTTGCAACCATTGGCTACCGCTCCCATGAAGACCACACCCAACATCGCCCTAAGGTTAGAAAACCATTGGAAGAATTATTTAAAGCTGTATGAACCAGACCGCATTATCTTTTCTAGCCGTGTTAGGTGGAGTTTTTTTGGCTGCGCAAGGTGGTTTCAACTCCAATTTGGCCGTGCTGTTAAAAAATCCCCTATTGGCATCTGTTGCCGCATTTTTTAGCAGTACCATTTTTGCGGTGACCTTTGTACTCTTAAGTTCTAAAAGCTCCCCAAATTGGACCGAGGTAAAACAGATACCCCTTTACCTTTGGTTTACCGGTGGATTATTTAGTGTAATGGGAATAAGCCTCTACTATTACACCATTCCAAAACTGGGCATATCCACAATGATATCTTTGGGTTTGTTCGGGCAATTGGCCTTTTCTATTGTTGCCGGGCACTTTGGATGGCTAAACCTACCTGTAGAACCCATAACATTTAAGAGAGGGGCAGGTTTTGCTATACTCATTTCAGGAATTATTTTAATCAATATAAAATGAAAACAAGGGCGGAATTAATACATACGAACATAAAGAATCTAAAATCGCTCTGGGAAACCGCCGGAGCGGCTTTTGACAGCTACCACAAAACACCGGTTTTTGAATATTGCGAGATTCATGGTTCTGAATGGCCTAATAGGTTATGGCTACATCAACCTATAAATCAAGAAACAGTTGACTTGATCAAACAGAAAATAGGGGAAATGGCCGCACCTATTACCTTACCGGTTTGGGATATTTATGATGATAACCAAAGTGCGCTTTTAGAGAATAACGACTTTGTTTTCATTTTTGAACAAGTGGGCATGTCCTTAAAACCTTCGCACTTTTTTGATATTCATGGCGATGTAAATATTGAACGGGTTACGGATTCTACCGAAGCCAAGTTATGGTCCGTGCTCTTTCAAAAATCGTTCGGTTATGAAATTAGCCCGGAGACCGTTAACAAAACACTCAATGAAATTGAGTATTATATAGCCTATTCCGATGGACTTGCCGTGGGAACGGCCATACTGCACCAAACCAATTCGGTTATGGGCATCCATGCCATTGGCATACCTCCAGAAATGAGAAGAAGAGGCTACGCAGACCAAATTATGAGATTGCTGATTAACAAAATCATCAAAAACGGATTTGAGTATATAACACTGCAGGCTTCCAACATGGGGTTAAACCTATATCTAAAACTAGGTTTTGAGGAGCAGTTTCTAATAAAAAATTATAGGCTTGCACAACGGTAATCATCCTGCAAGCCTATACTAAACCAATGGTACTTGCTTTGTCTTTGTCCAAAGCACATATAACTTTCAAGAAATAGGCAATTGCCAAAATGGGCCTTCCTTTAATGCCTCATTTAACCCAATTTGGCTTTTGCCCTAACTTGTACCCAGCGTACTTATGCTTCCAATAGTTGCTTTAATTCCTTGGCCGCCTGTGCAGGGTCTTCTGCTCCGTATATGGCCGCACCAGCTACCGCTACGGTTACACCGGATTGTTTAACGGCCGTTATACTGCCTTTGTTAACACCACCTGCAATAGAAACGGATACTCCAGATCTTGCGGCTTCATCTATCAAAACCTGAATTGAATAACCATCTTCCGCCTGCTCGTCCAAACCGGCATGTAACTCTACAAACTCAGCACCCAAAGCTATGGCTTCCTGTGCACGCTTTACCCTATCCTTTACTCCAATGGTATCTACCACTACACCTTTACCATGTTCCTTTCCTGCTTTTACTGCTCCTGCTATAGTAGAGTCTCCGGTTGCTCCCAATACGGTAATATAATCCGCTCCAGCCCCAAAAGCCATATTAGCTTCCAACTCACCTGCATCCGCAGTTTTAAAATCGGCCAAGACCAATTTATCGGGAAAAGCATCTTTCATTTTTCTGATTCCGGATAGACCTTCACTTTTAATAAGCGGTGTACCCAATTCAATAATATCAATGTAAGGTGCCACTTTTGTTGCCAATGCAATGGCATCCTCAATTTTTAATAAATCTATTGCTACTTGTAACTTTGCCATAATTTGCTATTTAAATGTTCTATATGTATTTATATTCAAAATCTGTTATTCCATATTTGCGTGTCGCTTCCAAAGCTCAGAGGCAGAACCGCCTTCCAAACCCCATAGCGTCTGTATAAGTGCATCAAACACCAACAGTAACGATTGCTCAAACAAGCTACCTGCGTATTGTTTGGAAATAGTTTCATTGCGCTCCTGTTTCTGCGCGGCAGGTATGGTTACCGTATGGTCTGCCAAAAGCGCTAAACGAGAATCGGCATTAGTGGTAAAACAAAGGACACCCGCACCCACTTTTTCAGCAGTTTCCGCAGCCCTAACAATTCCGCTTGTTGTACCCGAACCTGAACCTGCTATAAGGACATCTCCCTTTTCAATGGCCGGTGCCGTAGTTTCTCCAACTACATGCACTTTATACCCCAAATGCATTAAACGCATGGCCGCGGCCTTCATCATAAGCCCCGTACGCCCCGCTCCCATTATAAAAATGTGTTCTGCATTGGTAATTGCGGGAATCAACTTTGCTATCTCGGAATACGAGATGGTATGAATTAGTTTTATATGCTCATTTATGATGGTATTCAAAGCACTTTCAACCAATTCTGCGTCTTTTTTTTCCAGTACATTTTCCATAACTCGATCAGCTCTAACTATTTCTATTCATTAACGAGTACAAAGTTATCCTAGCAAATAGCCTTTACACTGATACTATTTGACAGATGACTGGTACAATCTGCCCATATACATTTTATGTGTGGTGTTATTCGCTACTTTTGTGGTACATTTTGGAAATGGGAAATTTTACGGCCGATTTTTCGCCTTTAAACCGCGCCCCTTTCAACCTCTAAAAAAAAGCACAGCTATGCTCAGTGATAAAGTATTGTACATCCGAGATTTGGGAAATTGTCCTCCTGCATACTTGAACGATCCGGCAAGACGGGATTTTTATGAAATTGTTTGGTTGCAAAATGAAGACGCCCTTCATGAACCACAACATGATTTTCAGACGCTAAGAGGAGATTGGATTTATTTAATTCCCCCATATCGTGTACATCAACTTAATAAGGCCGGAAAAAATGGGGTCCTTATCTCATTTAAACAAGAGCTCTTGGAAGGTGATTTAAAGGAATTTTTACTGGACGTTTTCCGAATGTTCAATATACAGGGCGAATTCTCCTGCCTACAAGTTAACACTGAGAGTTCTAAGGGCTTGGCATCCGTACTCCAGCTTTTAGAAGAAGAGTATAACCAAGAAGCCATTAATCTGGTAATGATAAAAGCTGTTTTAAAGGTATTTCTCTTAAAATTGATTCACTTAAAAGAACAACATTTTACCTTACAGGATATTAATGAAAAGCGTGTTTACGAATTCATGCTCTTACTTGAAGCAAATTATAAGACCCAAAGAAATGCCCAGTTCTACGCAGAAAAATTAGGTATAAGTGCAAAACGCCTGAATCAGATTTTAAAGGAAAAGCTGGATAAAACCGGGGTACAGCTTATTCACGACCGACTTATACTGGAAGCGAAAAGACAAATTATTCATAGTGAGAATACCATTAAGGAAATAGCGTACAATCTGGATTTTAAGGATCATTCCTATTTTAGTAGGTTTTTTAAACTACATGCAGAACAAACTCCCCAAGAGTTTCAGAACAAGGTAAAGGAGCATGTAATATCCCATGAAAACACCCTGTATAACTAACACGCTTACTTATAACACTATTGAACTTAGTCATACCTAAGCTAAAAAATAATATATCCGGGTACTCCATTTTCCCTTGTATTGATTATTTTTCCAAACCGAATATTTCCACTCAGTAAACACCAATTATGCGTAAAGAAATAGCCATTGAAACTTGGTACAGAAAAGACCATTTTGAATTCTTTTCAAAGTTTGATGAACCCTTCTATGGTATAACCGCTAAAGTAGATTGCACCCAAACCTACACCACCGCAAAAGAGAAAGGCCATTCTTTTTTCCTGTCCTATCTGCATAAATCTTTGGTGGCCGCAAACAGAACGGTTCAGTTTAGGTATAGAATTGTTGATGGCAAGTTGTACGAATACGAAACTACTGACGCCTCACCCACCATAAACAGGGCAAACGGCACGTTTGGTTTTTCTCATTTAAAGTATCGCGAAAACTTTGAAGACTTTCTTGACTTAGCGCTTCCCGCCATAGAAAAAGTACGTAATTCTAACCGACTTATGCCTTCGGAATCCGGCGAAAACGTGATACATTGTTCTGCTATTCCTTGGATAGATTTTACTTCCATATCCCATGCTAGGCATTATGCACGCCCGGACAGTTGCCCCAAGTTTGCCTTTGGAAAAATGACATCTGAAGGCGACAGGTTGTTCATGCCCGTTTCCGTTCATGTACACCATGCCTTGGTAGACGGTTATCATGTAGGCCAATTTATGGAAGAACTCCAAAAACTAATGTAAGCGAAAATCTTGCTTATTAAAACACGATGTTCACAAAAGGTAGTATGGGACTGGTATAAACACTCTCATCTTTGTCATACAAAACATTATACTTTGCACCAATAGCAATTTTATCGGTAATATTCAATCCTGCGCCAATGAACAGAGCAGAATCCCAATAATCTTGTTTTATGTCTCCCGTTACCGCCTCTGTTTTAGTGTTTACCTTAAGTTGAGCAAACTCCAAGAGCATAGTAAATCTCTCAACAGGACGATATTGCGTGAGCACATTACCCCCAAAAGTTGTGGTATTCTGCAAATCTTTGATAGAAGTATAACTTCCTTGAATACCTGCACCTATACTTACTTTGTTGCTAACGCTATAAATTAAATTTGGAGATAGGGCTATGTTTGTTCCACCAACAAAACTTAAACCAAATCCGCAGCCAAACCTCAGGCGTTTATCTACAACATCCATACTGTCCTTTACGGCAATATCCGTGACCTGTGCAGATGTATCTATTGAAAAAAAGAGCATTCCTATTACTAATGCAAGCTTTATACTTAGTTGTTTCATTTTAAATATTTTCATAATGTGTGAGATATAATGGTTAGGCTATCGGGATAAATATAAAGTTTTTGCCATTAATTTTAACATTTCCTTTAGATTCTTTTCCGTTGACGGAGATAACCTCAAAAGAAAAAACCAAATGTAACTGCCCTTCGACTTTTATTCCAAGACCTAACGCTTACTTTATTGGACACATTAAATGGATAATCCGCAACATAAAAACACCTCGACACCAAACCCATAAACTAAAAAAGGGTTACAGAACCACCTGTAACCCTTACAACTCACTCAATCATAAATTAAGCTAACAAAAACTTCTATTAATACCCCGGATTTTGAGGAAGCAAATTCGGGTTCTTTTCAATTTCAGCTTGAGGAACGGGAAATAAATCGAACTTTTCAAGGTATATGGTAGCAGGCCTGTTATCCACTGGAAAACGTTCCAATTCCATTTCACCGGTTACGGGGTCTACGGCCAATACCTTCATTCCTGTAAACACCTTGTTGTTCAACACTTCTACTCCCATGCCCCATCGTTTTAAATCCCAAAAACGGTGGCCTTCCAATGCCAATTCAATTTTACGTTCGTGCACAATGGCATTGAACATATCTGCTTTAGAAAGTCCCATTGCCAAATCTGGCTGACCGGCTCTAGCACGCACACTATTAATAGCAGTATATACTGATGCATCCGGTCCTGATATTTCATTCTGTGCTTCGGCATAATTAAGCAATACTTCAGCCAACCTCATTTCTATCCAGCTTTGTTTGCTCTGTCCAAAATCAACACCAAAAGGCGCACTTTGATCCATAAACTTTCTAATGTAATAACCGGTTATACTATGCAGCCCTGTACGTAGCGGAGCATCTACACCGTCAGGAAAAATAACATCCATTTCCCTTCCCATAAAATCCGCTCCTTGGAACAAAATAGTTGCATAAAACCTGGAGTCTCTGCCTTCGTAAGGCTTTAAGGGATTATAACCGGATGCAGGGTCCGTAATTGGTAGACCATTGGCCATTTCATAACTGTCTACAAACTCCTGGGTAGGATTACATTGAGAACCCCAATCTGCCCTATAACTGAACGGAAGCATTATTTTATCCATTCCGTGACCTTTATCCGTACCGTTAAAAAGTACTTCAAAAATAACTTCTGTGTCCCCACCGTATGTTTGGAACAGACCCTCGTAGTCCGGTGATAGTGTATAACCACCACCATCTATAACCGCTTTTGACAATTCCGCAGAACGTGCGTAGTTTTTAGCAAATAACTGTGCTCTACCATTAAATGCCCATGCGGCCTCTTTTGTAGCCCTACCCAATTCAGAATCCGGCATATCCGCAACCGAGGGTAAATCTGCCGCAGCAGCAGTAAATTCTTCATCTATGTAGGCGTAAACCTCTTCTACCGGTGTTCTAGGTAGCAATAGATCATCATCTATGGATTGTAGTTCTTTGATTAGCGGTACCGCACCATATCTTCTTGCCAAGTCAAAATATAAAAAGGCTTTTATGAATCTGGCTTCTGCTATAATTCTAACTTTAACATCGGCGTCTAACTCGCTATCTTGAATATTAGAAAGAATGGTATTGGAAAGATAAATACCCTTGTACAGTACATCCCAATTGTCCAACGGGTTGTTCGTAGGGTCAATTAGACCTGGGCGAATTACCTTCCATGATTCGATCCACCCACTTTTAGTCATGGCTATATCCGTATTATTATCCAAAATAGAGGAAAAGCCATTTGCATTTTTTCCCGGGTGATTGGTTTGACCCCTACCGGGAAAACCCACGGGCATATAGTTATACAGCCTGTATAAAACAGATTCTACATAACCCTGATCGTTATAAACAACATCTTCACTGATAATATCTAACGGTTCTCTTTCTAAAAAGCCATCTTCACACGAAATCGCAAAAGCAAATATTACGATTAGAACGGTATATATTTTTATCCTTTTCATCTTTATAATTTTAAAAGTTTACACTAAAACCAAGGTTTACACGTCTTAACTGCGGATAGTAAAGAGAGTTTCCACTTTTTTCCGAGGGCCGCTCCGGGTCATAGAAGTCATATTTGGAAAATGTCAAAAGGTTGTTACCGGAAACAAAGAACCTGATTGAATCAATTCCCAATTTATCCATTACCGTATCTGGCAAATTATAGCCAACCTCAACATTTCTAAGCTTTAAGTACGAGCCGTCTATCATCCAAAAAGTAGAAGTACGTTCGTTATTTGGAGGTGTGTTGAAGTAGGTTCTTGGGAACGCGGCATTTTCATTGCCTTCTCTATAGGAATCCAAAACCCTTCCACAAATAGCGTTAGAACCAAGGCTAAAAGCCCCTATGTAGGCATAGCTGTTAAAGTCTGTTGCACCCTGGAAACTTGCATTTAAATCAAACCCTTTGTACGCCATGGAAAAGTTTAGGCCATACACTATTTCCGGGATAACACTCTTACCAATTTGTTGAATATCAAAACCATCAATAACATCATCATTATTTATATCCACATACTTGATGTCTCCTGTTTTAAGGGATGAGTTGCCTTGACCGTCCTGGTCTGCCCACCCATCTATTTCTTCTTGAGATTTGAACAAACCTGCGGAAGTGTACCCGTATAGTTGGTCAAACGGGCGGCCTGTTTTTCGTATTCTATCCTCTACATCTTCTGGCTCATCTATAAAAACAACTTCACTGGTAGCCTTGGTCATGTTGGGCGATATTTCAAACCTGAAATTTTCTCCAATAGTACCTTTGTAGGTCAGGGCCAATTCAAAACCTTTGTTATCTACTATTCCCAAATTTTCTTTGGGCAAACTTGCACCAAAACTATCCGGTATAGAAGCGTTTCTAGCTATCAAAATATCTTCGGTGCGCTTACTGAAAATATCAAACTCTCCGGAAAGACGCCCCTTCCACAAACTAAAATCCAATCCAAGGTTTTTGGCAGTTGCCGTTTCCCAAGTAATATTTGGGTTTGGAATACCCGTATCTTGAATACCTGGCCTATATGCCCCGGAAGTTCCTATTACTGACCCTGAGTTAAAGGTATACCCCGACAAAAATTGAAAAGGATCTACCCTATCATTACCGAACTTACCCCATGAGGCCCTAATTTTCAAGGTTTCTAAAGCATCTACATTGGATAAAAATGCCTCTTCGGAAATTTTCCATCCTACAGAAAAAGCAGGGAACGTACCCCATCTTTTATCTTTTGGAAAATTATAGGACCCATCATGCCTTACATTGGCCTGAAACAAATACTTGTCTGCATAGCTATACGTAAGACGACCTATATAACCTTGTCTTGCGCTTTCTGAAGCACCACCATCTGAAGTTTGCCCTGTTGCTCCACCGGCAAACAATTGGTCTATAGATGGGGAAACAAAACCTTGGCGGCCCGCTTCTATATTTTTCCTTTCGTTATCTACTTTCTCATAAACAAATAAGGCTCCTAAATTATGCTTCCCAAATTCCCTGTCATAATTCACAAAAAACTGTGTGGTCTCCTGTACGATTTCGTCATAACCTTCGGTTAATGTGATATTGGAAATACTTGTAAATGGTGTGTAAATGTTATTTACTGGATCGGACACGTAAAATGTATAAGGCTCATTAAATTCCTTTTCATTTTTAAAAGAATGGTCATAATTATACTTGAACGTAGTGCTCAAGCCTTCTATAGGTATATCATATTTTAATTTAAAGTTCCCTTGAAAAACGTTCCAATTGGTTCGGTTATATCCAGAGTGAATGGCCTCTCCAATAGGATTGATATTAACCCCGTTATATCCTAACCCACCCGGCTCTACACTATCTGGCACATAAGCAGGTGAGGTTGGTTGTGAATTCAATAGTGGATTGAACGGAGAGTTACTCGAATCCTCAATTCTTTCCTTTCTACCTGCCAAATCTATACCCAACGTAAATCTATCTGTTAGATCAATATCTACATTGGCCCTTACATTATACCTTTTAAACGAAGAGGTCTCATACAGTCCTTTTTGGTCCAACATGGCCATGCTAGTAAAATAGCGCACTCTTTCACCACCACCGCTTACGGTAATACCTTGTTGTTGTATTGGAGCCGATTTACGAATTACTTCTCCCCACCAATCTGTACTTGGCAAAGTTCCATTTTGGTATTGTTGTACTTGTTCGTCCGTAAAAGCAGGATTATCACCACTGTTCAAACTTGCCTCATTAAAGTATTGGGCAAATTCACCCGCATTTAGCATTTCCGGTACCTGAACCGCAGATTGAAATCCGAAAGAACTATTGTAGCTTATGCTTGGTGCACCATGGCTACCGCGCTTGGTAGTAACCAAAACTACCCCGTTTGCTGCTCGTGCCCCATAAATAGCGGCAGAAGCCGCATCCTTTAGAATCGTAATACTTTCAATGGCATTGGGGTCTATCCTATCTATACTACGTTCTACACCATCTACAAGAATAAGGGCGCTATTGTTTCCAAAAGTACTTTTACCTCGAATTAAAAATTCTCCGGCATCTGCACCGGGTTGGCCAGTGGTTTGCCTAGTGATGACCCCCGGTAATTTACCCGATAGGTTTTGGGTTAAACTTGGGGTAGGTGCAATATTTACTTTTTCGCCCTTTACTACTGCTACAGCGCCGGTCAGGTCACTTTTCTTCTGGGTTCCATAACCCACTACCACTACTTCATCCAAAAACTCTGCATCCTCTTCTAAGGTAACCTTGATTACGGTCTGCCCATTTAAAGCCACCTCTTTTGTCTTGAACCCTACGTAACTAAATACTAGGGTAGCATTAGACTCTACATTGTTTAAAGTAAAATTCCCGTCAAAATCGGCTTGAGCACCGGTATTAGTTCCTTTTACTATAACATTAGCCCCTGGCAACGGTCCGTTACTATCGGATACCGTACCCGTAATGGAATTTTGGGCCATAACGGTAAAGCTTGTTAAAAGCAACATACAACATAGCAAAGCCTTGCTATGTATGAACGTCTTTAGTCTAAGTTCGGTTTTTTTCATAATTACTGAGTTAATTAGTTATGTGCTTCAAAGAACTGCAACTATAGAATGTTTGAGGTGTAAAATGAGGTTTTAAAGAGGGGGCAAATAAGGCAAGCTATTTTTTAACACATCTATAGGATAGGCCTTGGAAGGGCTTCAACTTAAACCGACCATCATCCATTTATGGATTGAGGTATGTTTTTTTCTTTTTGTTCCTATAGATGTGTTTGCTTTTTTATTCCTTGCTTTAAAACGTTTATATAAAAAGCAATGATCAGAAAAGGAACAGAAGTAAAATGGAAATGGGGCTCAGGAAGCGCCCCGGGAAAAGTAGAAAACACCTATGAGGAGTCCGTAACCCGAAAAATTGATGGTAATGAAGTTACCCGTAAAGGATCAAAAGACAATAGGGCACTCTACATTAAACAAAAAGACGGGAGCAAGGTCTTAAAGCTTGAAAGTGAAGTTGAGCGCGCAGATTAATTTGTTAGGTGAAAGCGTTTTCTTAATTTAGGATTTTGCAAACTCCATTCAAGAAATTGTAACATTCTACCAATTCGTTTTCCGCCTATGAGCAAGCCCTTTATTACAGACGAGACTTATACATCACAGGATTTTACGGGCAGTAAATTGGCAAAAGGAGATTATGAAAACTGCGTTTTTGAAGGATGTAATTTTGCCGATGCCTATCTGGACAACCAGAATTTTATGGACTGTGAGTTTATAGATTGTAATTTAAGTAATGCCAATATTAGGCATACCACCTTTAACGAAATTTCATTTTCCCATTGTAAAATGATGGGACTAAAATTTGAAGATTGCAATACGTTCTTAATGAACTTTAGTTTTAATAATTGCAATTTAAACTATTCGTCTTTTTACGGGCTAACGCTTCTTAAGCAACAATTTATTTCGTGTAAGTTGATTGAGGCCGACTTTACCGAAGCAACTTTAAAGAGTGGCATTTTTGATGATTGTGATTTGAAAGCCGCTATTTTTGCACGTACCGATCTTGCAAACACAGATTTTAGAACCGCCATTAACTATGTCATAGATCCGGAAACAACAAACCTTAAAAAGGCTCGCTTTTCCAAAGATGGGATTATAGGTCTCTTAAAGAAATACAACCTTAATATAGAACCCTAAGCGGACAAATGCGTTTACAAACGGATAAATCAGTATCTTACTGACATTTAAACTTGTAAACCATGAACCGATTTTTTTTTGTTTTCCTTTTTCTTTCCTTGAGCATTAAAGCTCAAAACACCACAACATTACCGGAAAATACAAAATCGCCCAACGCTACGCTGTCCGATATTTCATGGATGCAAGGCAATTGGTCAGGCGAGGCCTTTGGCGGAATTACGGAAGAAATATGGGGACCACCTTCCGGAGGCTCCATGATGTTCTCCTTTAAACTGGTGGCAGATGGCAAAGTTTCATTTTATGAACTGGGACATATTCGAGAACTTAATAAAACATTGGTATACGAGCTTAAACATTTTAATGCCGATTTAAAAGGATGGGAAGAAAAAGATGATGTACAATCTTTTAAGTTGGTTAAAGTTGAAGCAAACCGAGTATATTTTGAAGGCTTTACTTTTGAAAAAGTAAGCGACAATGAAATTAACATCTATGCGCAGATAGGTAATGAAGACGGGGCTGCCCAAGAAGTAACATTCAATTTTAAAAAGTAATAGGTTGAAGAAAAAATGTTTAGACTGTGGCAGCGAGATCAAAGGCAGAGCAGACAAAAAATTCTGCTCCGATTATTGCCGAAATGCGTACCACAACCAAGCCAATAAGGATAGTAACAACCTCATTCGTAATACCAACAACCGCTTACGAAAGAACTATAGAATACTGGATAGTTTTACGCTAAAGGATGGAAAAACCACTACTCCAAAAGCCAAGTTATTAGACAAAGGGTTTGATTTTGATTTTATAACTAGTCTCTACACCACCAAAAAAGGCACGGTGTACTTTTTTGTATATGATTTAGGTTATTTGCCATTGGATAATGACTTCTACATGATCGTAAAGCGGGAGTAATTAATACGCTTACCATAAAAAAATGCCTCCCTATTCAGGAAGACATCTTATGTTCATTTTTTTAAGTAATGTGTTTGGGGATAAAATGACATTACCAACTATGCCCGGATAATTTTAGTGCGGCCACTACAATATCCTTTCTACTGATCTGGCCTACTAGAATACCGTCTTTCATAACCGGAAGCCTTCTTCTGTTATGCCTATCAAAAATACCGGCGGCATCAAAAATTGAGATATCGTGAGGAATGGTCTCAACTTCCTTGGTCATGAACTTCTCTACACTTTTATCCAAAATAGGCTGATTAAAATACCTACTTTCAGAAATCTGTTTCATACAATCGGCCTCAGAAATAATTCCTACTAAAAAACCGTTGTCATCCATGACGGGTCCACCTGAAATATTGTACTTGGTAAACTGCTCCATAACCTCCAAAATGGACTGGTCAGGTGTAAAGGTCACCAACTTTTTGGTCATGTAGTCAGACACTAGAATGGGCGCGTCATATTCTTTCTTTACATCTACTTTTGCCCGTGGGCCTTGAAAACTTTTTATTCCCATATAGTTTAGCTTTTATTGCCTAGCGGCAGATTAGGTTAATTACTAAAGATAAGGATTTTTTTAATGAAAAATCCAATTATTCGATGAATCACCCATCATATTCTCATCTATTTAATAAAAATAATATTAATTTTCATTCAAAATACACAAACAAGAAAAGCTATCATCTATTAGAATCTTATGTTTTTAATTGAGAACTTTAACCTATGAAAAGATTTTCCTCCATACTTTCCTTTCTGCTTTTAGTATTTGCCATTTATTGGGGGTTTCACACCTCAATGCCCGTTTACGAAGAAGATATCTCCGCTCCCGAAAGCTCTTTTTCTACAGACCGGGCATTAGAACATGTAAAGGCGTTATCCCAAGAACCACATGCCATTGGTTTTCCGGGACATAAAAAGGTACAGGATTATATTATCTCCCAATTAGAAGAAATGGGACTTGAGACTTCGCTTCAAAGTGGGTATTCGGTAGGTGATTGGGGGAACATGAGCAAACCTATAAATATTTTGGCCAGGATACAGGGGAGCGGCAACGGTAAAGCTTTGCTACTATTGTCCCATTATGACAGTCACCCCCATTCTTCTTTAGGTGCCAGTGATGCAGGCAGCGGGGTTGCTACAATTTTAGAAAGTGTACGGGCCTTTTTATCCAGAGGTAAAGAGCCCATTAATGACATCATTATTTTATTTACAGATGGGGAAGAGCTTGGTCTTAACGGGGCGGACCTTTTTGTAAACGAACACAACTGGGCCAAAGATGTAGGATTGGTTCTTAATTTTGAGGCCAGAGGAAGCGGAGGCCCCAGTTATACCTTTATGGAAACCAATAGGGGCAATCAACATCTGGTGAGCGAATTTATAAAGGCCAACCCCAAATTTCCTATGGCCAACTCCCTTTATTACAGCATCTACAAAATGCTTCCTAATGATACGGACCTTACCGTATTTAGGGAATCTCGGGATATTCAAGGATTCAATTTTGCTTTTATTGACGACCATTTTGACTACCACACAGCACAAGATTCCTATGAGCGCTTGGATAAAAACACCTTGGCGCACCAAGGCAGTTATTTAGCTCCGCTTTTAGTCCATTTTAGTTCTATTGCGCTTGATCAACTACCAAGTCTAAATGACTATGTGTACTTTAACATACCCTTGTTCGGGGTTATTTCTTATCCGTTTGATTGGATTTGGCCCATGTTAGGGCTTGCCATTTTCCTGTTTCTCTTGATTTTTATCTCTGGAATCAGAAAAAAAAGACTGAGCATTAAAGCTACTCTAACAGGATTTGTTCCGCTGTTGCTTGTTATAGCCCTAAATGGAGTCATAGGATATTTTAGCTGGCCCGTTCTTAAATGGGCCTACCCAAATTACAATGATATCCTGCACGGTTTTACGTATAATGGCTACGCCTATATATTTGCCTTTGCCTGTCTTTCCTTGGCAATTTTTTTTGGGGTATACCATAAGTTCAGAAAAATGGCCCCAGCAGATTTGGTGGTAGCACCCCTGTTATTATGGTTATTTATCTGTGGTATACTAGCAAAATATTTGCCGGGCGCAAGTTTCTTTATTGTACCCGTATTTGCTCTTCTTGCGGCTTGGTACGTGATTCAGAATCAAAAAATGCCCAATGTACTACTAATGGTATTTTTAGGCCTGCCAGCTGTATGGCTCTATACCCCGTTGATTAAAGGTTTTCCTGTGGGTCTTGGCCTAAAAATGATGATTGGTTGCACTTTGTTGGTTACACTTACATTTGTGCTTTTGTTGCCTCTATTTGGTATGTACACACGTAAAAAAAAGTGGGCCTACCTAGGTTTGTTCGGTTTTATAGGTACTATGGCGTATGCCCATATACACTCAGGATTTGACGCCCAAAATGGCAAACCCAGCAGCCTCGTATACATACTTAATGAAGAAACAAATACGGCCCAATGGGCCAGTTACGACCAAGTGCCCATTGAATGGAACGGAGCCTTTTTAGGAAAAGAAGATAAAATTGACGAAAAGCTGAACGAACACCTCATCAGCAGTAAATACAATACTTTGTTTAAACGTTCCGCAAAAGCTCCGCTAAAGGCAATAGAAGGCCCCAAAGTTGAAACCGTAAGAGATACGATTATTGAAAATAACCGTATCATAGAGTTATGCATAACGCCACAACGCGATGTAAACCGACTGGATATCTTTACCAAAAGTATGAATGTTGAAAAAGTAAAAATTAATCAACTTGAGCTTTCCCCATATTATTTAGAAAGTAGAAAAGCTTCCAAATTGGTTACCCATTACATCACGGACAACGCCTATACCGAAATTGAGATAACCATACCCAAAGACAGTATTCTTGAACTCACCTTTCAAGAAGCTTCAAACAATCTTTTGGACCATCCGCTTTTTAGCGTCCCAAAAAGACCGGAAAACAGCATCCCTATGCCATTTGTGCTCAACGATGCAATTATCACCACCAAAACCATCAAATTTGAATAAGACAATAGCTATTATAGGCTGCGGTTGGTTGGGCCTACCGTTAGCCAAAGAATTTATAGAAAATGGGTATACCGTAAACGGAAGCACAACATCAAAGGATAAACTCCCCTCCCTTTCCGCTGCCGGTATTCAACCCTTCCTTATTTCGCTTTCCGAAACCCAAATAACCGGAGACATCAATTTATTTTTAAGCAATGCCGATGTTCTTATTATAAACGTACCTCCAAAATTACGGGGAGAGAACAAAGAAAACTACGTTCAGAAAATGAAACTGATTCGGACTGCGCTGCAATCCTCGTCCGTAAAAAAAGTAATATTCGTAAGTAGCACTTCTGTGTATGGCGCTATAGATGGAGAGGTTACGGAAAAAACTACTCCACAGCCCTCAACTGAATCCGGGAAACAACTTTTGGAATGCGAACAACTGTTTCAAAACGAATCCGGATTTGAAACTACCGTTGTACGGTTTGGTGGATTGATCGGGCCAAATAGGAATCCGGTTACAATGTTATCAAAGAAAAAAAACCTTAAAAATGGCAATGCCCCCATCAATCTAATTCATCTAAACGATTGTATAAGAATCCTCTTTAAGTCCGTGCATGAAGGTTGGGCACCAGAACTGTTTAATGCCGTCTTCCCGTATCACCCAAGTAAGAAGGAATATTACACGTTACAGGCTCAAAAACTAGATTTACCATTACCTGAATATGATAACGACACAGCCGTAAAAGGCAAGCAAATACAGTCCTACACCCTTACAAACGTTAAAAAATTTGAATTTACTACAACGTTGTAGTTGATTTTCACCACAGCTACGTATCATTTCACAACAAACTGGCGGGATACTTGTTAATATACCCTGTATTTCATCGATTTAAAAGTAACTTTGGTCTGTAATTTAAAACTATTTGCCATGGAAAATTCAGGTTTAAGAAGCCGGATTCTGATAGAAATCGAGAATCTGATCGCTTCAAGCTGTACCAAGCAAAAAGTTCCCCCATCAATGAAAAAGTTGCATATAGCGATTTTAAAAAATCATTATAATGCAGCAAAAGTGTCTATAGATTATCATAGACGCAGGGTTGAAATGGACATCGTTATGGATGACAAGGATTATGACCCTAAAAAGGTAAATCTCTCTATCCCTACGTTGCACACCAACCTATGGTTTAGAAACTTATATGATTTTTTAGTATCATGTATTGATCAAGACCCTAAAAGCGTGGCTTTTTACTCCATGCTTTTAAAATCGTATCAAAACAACGAGATTTCACTTGTTGCCTAGTACAAACAACCAAACCGACATAAAAAAGGATGCCGTTGGGCATCCTTTTTTCATTTATCCTTTTTCATTATGCTTTTATTCACAGCTACATACCGATAATATTGTTAATTTTGCCAACCGCAACCTAAACGATAGAATCGTAAACATAGTTATACATGAAAAAATTAATTGTCGTATTGCTTTTGAGCATCAGTTTTTCAGCCACCGCACAAACCAAAAGCGATTTGCAAAAGCACTATGAAGCCTTTTATGATGAAATGAGACTTCAAGGAGATGTCAATGGAGTAATAAGCGCTCTTACCCACCTAAATGTTATTTCTCCGTCTAAACAGCGCAAAGACACCTTGGCGTTCGTTTATGCCAACAACAACCAGCACATGCAGGCACTGAACACCATTGGTATTGAGAAAGAACCAACGGATTCAGATATGGCCGTTCAGGTAAAAGCTATTTCATTAAAGGCATTGAACCAGCCTAAACGCGCGTTAGAGCAGTTTGAAGAACTTTTTAAAAGAACACCAAACCCTTATTTGGCGTACGAACTTGCCGATCTAAAAATCCAGACTGGAGCTAATTCTGATGCCATTGCCAATATTGAGTATGGTATTGCCAACGCAAAAGATGATATGAAATATGCTTTTTATGAAAGACAACAACCTTACGAAGTTCCTTTAAAAGCGGCTTTTCTTCATTTAAGGGCACTTACCATATATGACAACAATAAAGGCGATATTGATGCCGCAATAGCCAAAATAGATGAAGCTCTTGCCATAGACCCTAATTTTAATTTAGCAAGCTTAAGCAAACAAGCCTTGCTATCTAGAAAAAATCCTCCCCCAGCGGAAGAAGCGAAAAACAAGCAATAGGTTTTTTCTCTTTACTGTACAACATTGCAATACCGCACTTAGGTTTTTCCTATTGTGCGGTATTTTTTTGATAACCATCTCTTCATTTTGACTTAACAATGTGGCCTATTAAATATTGGAACTTTAGCACCAACTATATAACCCTAAAATCCATATTTAAAGATGAAAAAACTAGTGCTCCTGGGTGCAGGTCTCTGCATGCTAAATTCTTGCGATTACATTGATGATTTTGTTGGTGAGGGTCCCGCGCCCAAATCAGTATCTCCTACTGAAGTTTTAAAAACCAACACGCAATATCTATTGCCCCATACGGTCCTGAACACTATAAACGGAGGTGTTGAAGTTAGAAATGGCGGTTTTGGCTCAGGTGCTACCGCTCACCCTACCGAAGAAGCCGATTTTTATGCTATTACCGACCGTGGACCGAATACCAACTACTTGGATGGAAAGAAATTCCCTGTTGCAGAATACACGCCACGCATTGGTCACTTTACCGTTACCTCTTCTGGAAAAATAGAACTTCTTGATGAAATTCTTTTAAAAGACCCAAGAGGCAAAACCATAACCGGAATACCCAATCCCGAAGGAAAGGGAGCTACTGGTGAAATACCTTATGATGCCGCTGGAAATGCAATTCCTTTTGATGATTTTGGTCTGGATTCCGAAGGTATCGTAGCATTAAAAGACGGTACGTTTTGGGTTTCCGATGAATACGGGCCACATATCGTGCACTATTCGGCCAATGGGGTTCAAATAGAGCGCATATCCCCAATGGGTGTCAATGAAGGTATGGGAGATCGAAAATTACCTGCTGTCTTTGCCAAAAGACGTGCCAACCGGGGAATGGAAGGTCTTGCTATTACTCCAGACGAAAAGACCCTTGTGGGTATTATGCAATCTACAATGTACAACCCAGAAAAAATTCAGTCCAATATTACGCGCATCGTAACATTTGATTTGGAAACGGGCTACACCAGACAATATGTATACGTTCAGGAAAAAGCCAACCTTTCCAACTCAGAAATTACCGCAATTTCCAACACCGAGTTTTTGGTGGTAGAACGCGATGGCAAATTTGCTGGTGAAGGACCGGCCCAAAAACACATCTACAAAATAAATCTTAACGGGGCTACTGATATAAGCGGTAACAACCCTAAAGATGAAAACGGCCTCATGATAGGAGATAAGACCATTGAGCAATTAACCATTCAGGAATTGGCAGCTGCAAACATTGTTCCAGTTCAAAAGGAACTAGTAGTAGACCTTGTAGCAGAATTTGGTTATGCCCATGATAAACTTGAGGGCATCTGGATTATGAACAGTAACACCCTTGCTTTTATTAACGATGATGACTTTGCGGTATCGGACAATGATGGAGACGGTGTTATTGAGCAAAAAATACTGCCAGGAACTACAGATATAGACGCTAGTTCACTCTACATGGTAAAGACAAACTTTAAATAGACCCATCCTTATACCATTCTTATACTAAGCGGCCTATCTATTCTAGACAGGCCGTTTTTTATTTAGAAATCCAAAATCAAATTTGTATCCAGCTTATTATTTACTACAACATTAAACTGGTTCCTGAACGCATTATAGGCTTCTATCATTTGTAAAAGCGACTCATTGGGGTCCGTTCTATAGTACAAATCGCCCTTAACCTTTAACATATAGGTTTTGAATATTTTCTGGCGACTCTTTACTTGTGGAATATCAAATTCTTTAGGGTAAGTAGATTCCGCCAATTGGTTTTGTTTCGTAATCATATCTTCGATCACTAAACTTAAATCT
Source organism: Zobellia sp. B3R18 (assembly GCF_018860715.1). Classification (NCBI taxonomy): domain Bacteria; kingdom Pseudomonadati; phylum Bacteroidota; class Flavobacteriia; order Flavobacteriales; family Flavobacteriaceae; genus Zobellia; species Zobellia sp. B3R18. Next base: position 727,840 of record NZ_JAHKQG010000011.1, read on the forward strand.
TCCTTATTGGCAACCGTTTGCAGGGCATCAAAACTGGTTTCAAAAGACGCAAATTCTATCCAGTCTTTCAAAATGGCCTGCGCTTCTGGCTTTATAGGCAGCTTCTTGGGCCATTTTTCATTACCTATTTCATAAGTTGCCGTATCCTCAACAACCAATTCCTGTTTCTGTTCTTTACACGCCATTATGGTCAACAACGCTAAACCAAAGAAGAAGATTCTTTTCATAAAGCGAATGTACAAATTTTAAGAAACGCTATCTTTATTCCCAATTCATTTAACGAGACATTAATGGAAAAATCGATTCTGATTATAGGTGCTTGCGGTCAAATAGGCACGGAGCTAACGTTGTCCTTACGCGATACTTATGGCAACGAAAGTGTAATTGCAAGTGATATTAGAGAAGGAAACGAAAGTTTGATGAATTCAGGTCCGTTCGAGATTTTAGACGCTACGGATTACGATGCTCTTGAAGAGGTTGTGGCCTATTATGAAATTACCGAAGTTTACCTCATGGCAGCCATGTTAAGCGCAACTGCGGAAAAATTTCCGATGCGGGCGTGGAACCTAAATATGAATTCGCTCTTTAATGTACTTAACCTAGGAAAGGAGAAAAAAATAGATAAGATATTTTGGCCTTCCAGTATCGCAGTCTTTGGACCTAACACTCCAAAGGAAGGTACTTTACAAAGCACCATTATGGAACCCAGCACGGTGTACGGCATAAGTAAACAATCCGGTGAGCGCTGGTGCGATTATTATTTTCATAAATATGGTGTGGATGTACGGAGCATTCGTTATCCAGGACTAATAAGTTGGAAAACAATGCCGGGCGGCGGCACAACGGACTATGCCGTAGAAATCTACCACAAAGCATTATCTGAAGGCACCTATACCTGCTTTTTAAAAGAAGACACGGAACTTCCTATGATGTTTATGGAGGATGCCATTAAAGCTACACTACAGCTTATGGATGCCGAACCGGAAAAAGTAAAGGTGCGCTCTTCTTACAATTTGTCGGCCATGAGCTTCTCCCCTGCCCAAATGGCAAAATGCATCCAAAAACATATTCCCGATTTTAAAATTTCTTACGAACCAGATTTTAGACAAGCCATTGCGGACTCTTGGCCCGGAAGCATTAATGATTCCGAAGCTCGTAATGATTGGGGTTGGCAAGCGGAATTTGACCTAGAAAAAACCACAAAAGAAATGTTGGAAAACTTGGCTCCTTAAGCCAAATTTTCCAACATATGATCACAAACTTAAATCCGGAATAAAGTCCAAGTTTATTTTTTAGAATTACGGATTTCGTTACTTTGTTTGGAAACAATGATGAAATTGGATCTCCTGTTTTCAAGATGTTTTTCGGCACTACATTTTACGCCATTGGCACATTCATTTTTTAAACGATATTCACCATAGCCATGAGCGCTCTCAATCCTATCGGCATCAATACCTTTTGAAATCAGGTAGCGTCTTGTAGACTTTGCACGATTATCGGACAACTCCAAATTATAGTCATCCGTACCCCTAGCATCCGTATGTGACTCAATTTTAATTTTGATTTCAGGGAATTTAGTCATGGCAAAAAGCACTTTTTCCAGTTCTATTTCTGCCCTAACTGTTATATCAAATTTATCATACTCAAAATATATTGGATCTACCTTTATCTTCTCTACATCTCCATCTTTTTCAACCAAACTATCAAAAGGAGTTAAGTATACCTTATTATCCTTAGAAGGTGCTTCCGGGTTTTCTCCAGTTTCAATTACGATTATTTCTTTGGAAAACCCTGCTTTAGAAAAAACCAACGTATTTTTCTTATTACAAGGAAGTATTACGTTGTAATAACCCAATTCATCCGTTCTATGGACAGAAACAAGTTCATCTGCCGCATTTTTCAGTTCTACATTGGCATTTGCAATGGGTTCGCCCGTTTGCTTGTTCATTACATAACCTGAATATTCCAAACAATCTACAGGTTTCACCTTCTCAAAGCGGTAAATATCATCATCACCCTTACCTCCTGACCGGTTAGAAGCAAAATAACCATCGCCCTTTTTATCTGCTCTAATGAACGAAAAATCATCCATATTACTGTTCAAAGGTTTACCCATATTAAGCGGAAGGGAATACTCGGTTTTTGAAGAGATTACAGAACCAAAAATGTCCAGTCCTCCCAATCCATAATGGCTGTCCGAAGAAAAATACAATACTTCATTACTTACGAACGGAAACATCTCCCTACCCCTTGTATTTATTGCCGGACCCAAATTCATAGGGTCCGAAAGCACATCGCCATCATTGTTTAGATCAACCACATAAATATCCGTCTCACCAAACCCACCGGGCATATTAGAAGTAAAATATAAATGTCTCCCATCCGGACTCAATGCTGGGTGTCCACAAGAATAATCTTTACTATTAAAGCTTAATGAAGTTACATTGACCAGCTCATTGTTACGTATCGTTCCCCTTAAAATCTGCATATTGGAGAGGCCATCTTCATTGGCGCTCAACTTATTTTTCTTTTTAAGATAGTTCCTTGTAAAATATACGGTCTGGCCATCCCAAGAAAACGTCAAAGTGGCATCATGGTAAGAAGACTCTAAATTCTCCAAATATTTTTCCGGGATATAGCTCGCGTCATCAGGTCTTGTAATATAGAGGTCCAAATAAGGCTGTTTGTTCCATGGATACAATTCCCCATTAGATTTTATGGTGTCCCTGGCAGAAGCAAAAATTAATCCGTCATTAAAAAACATGGGGCCAAAATCAGATTTTCTACTATTGAAAGCCAAGTTCGTAGTTTCGTATTTCTCTTTCTCTGCAAGTGTGCTGTCCAAATGTTTTTTTTGTGACAACATCATGTTCAATCTACTTTCATCCGTATAAAAATCCCTCAGCAATTGATCTGCCTTTTCTAGTTTCATACTCGCCTTAAGGCTTTGCACCAATTTTATAATGTTGCTCTCACCAACATTTTTGCCTTTAATCAAGTACAACTTCTCATACCATTTTACAGCTTCTTGATATCTATTCATATTAAAATAGCTATCCGCAAGATGTTGTATAACTTCCAAAGAAGGTCTCTTTTTTTCCGTTGCCAGATTGCTATATAGTTCAATTGCCTTATCAAATTTAAAATCGGCAAAATAGGCATTGGCCCTTTCTTCTTTGCTTTGGGCGGAAACGCTAAGGTATGCGCCCAAAAATAGGTATAGTATTATTTTTTTCATGGTTGTCGGTTTTTAGAAAAATCTGGGTGACAATGCTCTTTTCTTAGCATCAAATAAGTTGTATTTGAGAATAATCTCATGCGAACCATCATTATAACTCTCTAAACCAGTTATGGAATAATCATAGGCATATCCTAAGAAGAAGCTTTTAGAAATATGCAACCCAACTAATGCACTCACCGCATCATTATAGCGGTAGGCCAAACCCAAAGCCAAGGTTTCCTTTATCAAGAAATTACCGGATACATCTACAGTTATAGGCGCTCCGGCCACATGTTTTGTTAGAATGGCCGGCTTGAATTTTAAATTATCGGAGAGGTCCATAACATAACCTGCCATGACATAATACTGACTTTTTCGATCAGTCACCTCTATCTCGTTGTCATTGTAGATTTGAGAATTTAAAAAGTTGTGCGTAGAAACCCCAACATACCACCTATCACTATGAAAGTATGCTCCTGCACCAAATACAGGTCGTAATTTATTTACGTTTTCGGCAAAAATAGGATCTAGTCCGTCTTGGTAACTTCCTTTGGACCAGTCTACTTTTAAAACATCTATACCTGCATTGATTCCCAAAGACAACTTTGTAAAATAGCCCGTAGGAATCTCATAAGAAAAGGTTCCGTTTACATCTAAATTATTAGCTGCCCCAATGTTATCATTGATAGCTGTAAGACCTACTCCTACTCTTTCTCGCAATCTACCCTGAACAGAAAAGGATTGTGTCTCTGGGGCTCCATCTATACCAACCCATTGCGAACGATGTAAAAGCGTAGCCTCTAGAATACCTCTAGACGAGTATCCGGAATTTAAGGCCGCTGTATTATACATGTATTGGGTATATTGAGGCGGTTGTTGGCCATATATTCTGCTCATATTAAAAACAAGATAGCAGAGCATAACTATCTTTATAGTGGTGCAAAGTGATTTCATAACTGGTAAAGGTTTGGTGTGAATAGTTTAAAGAACTTCTTATTATCTAGCCAATTGAAGCCAGCCAACAAGGTTTCTTTCTAATTCAGGAATCTTAATGGAATAGTAGTATGTTCCGGATGGCAAATGATCTCCATTGTTCAGAACACCTTTTACATTAGCTAGACCGTTCCAAGTATTGCGGTAGTCTACCGTTTTATATACAAGGTTTCCATTACGATTGTAAATTTCTACGGTATTCGAGTAATCTTCAATACATTGAACCGTGAAAAAATCATTGAAACCATCATTGTTAGGAGTGAATTCATTGAAGACTTTTAAACAAAATTCTTCGCCCAGAACCATTCCACAAGAGATTGTCTCAACGTCTAAGGACATCATTTTACTTGGGCTACATATTGAATCATCTGTATACGAAACACTAATTTGGGTGCCGGTTAACTCCGTCCAACGAACGATTACAAAGTTATCCGTAGAAGTACCTCCTTCTGTAATGGTACCACCAGCTACAGTCCAAACATAATCTTCTTTGTCTGCATTGGTTTCATACGTATACGAACGCCCTCGGCATACTTCCTCAGATTCTCCGGTTATTGTAATAGGTGAAATACCATCAGCAAATATATTTGCCATAATTCTTAATCGCTCACTACTTTCGCAACCATTTTCAACAGCGGCAACATAATACCAACGGCCATCTTCTATAGGTGTTGAAGGGTCAATTGCGTTTCCACGTAAACGGCTATCATAAAAAACAACATTGGTTTGATCAACTTGAATATCTCCCACCGTAGGGTCATCGCTTTCACAAAAAACCTGACTACTAGAATTTGTCGTGGGCATAGGAACGTCATTCACCTGTACCGTTATCTGCACCCTAGCTAACACGGATGAAGGTATACCTGCAATTCCTGCAAAATAAACTTCACCATCAACCAAAGGAGTATTAGCATTTAATTGCAATCCTGCCGTAAGGTCATTAAAGAACACAATATCATTAAGACCTACTTCCAAATCTGCAACAGTAGCAAAATCAGAGGCACAAAAAACTTGAAAAATATCATCTATAATTAAATCCGGAAGGTCTACAGGAATTTCTTCGGATACGGTACACAAAACACCTTGTACAAAAGCTTCAAGCGTATTATCTATATCTGAAACCAAATCTATAGCATCTACTGCAATGCTGAACGATGAATCTGCCGCTACGACACCATCAAAAAGATTACCGTTAATACTTAAGGATATAGTTTCACCAACCATAACATCACCAGAAACAGTTCCGGTTACATTTACTGAATTGTTACCGTTAAATATATCAATTAGACTATCTAGGCTAACCATTGGGTTGGAATCAATAGATACCGTTTTTGTAAAATCAACAACATTAACTTCAACCGATTGTAAATCGCCCGGAGCATTTTCACAACCCGCCAAATCATGTTTAACGGATACAAAATACGTGTATGGGCCACCTGCTTCCGTTAATCCCGTAATGGTCATTACACCATTGGAATCTATTTCATAAGTAGCTCCTCCAGAAACCAGACCGTCTGTAATCTCATTGGTTTTGTTTGCATCAAAATACCATGAATATGTACCATCTACAGAACTGGTTGGAACCAATACCACATTATCCGAAGAACAAATGGGGTTTTCATTTCCTAAAACAGTTATATCATCTGCTGTTGGAACAGACTCCACATTTATCGTAACCTCGGTTCTAGGTGATTCTTTAAGACAACCTATTTCCGCAGCTGCTACATAATAGGTAGTATCCGAGTTAAGTATAGGTGTAGTGAAAGCTTCACCTGAGTCTAAGGTTGCCAATAGATTCCCGTCTTCTTCTGAATCGTACCACCTTAACTCAACATTATCGTCGTTCTCAACTTCCGCAACAACGCGAGTGCTAAAACCGGCACAGATATTTAGGTCATCTGAAGTAGAAGTTATTACTGGTCTTGCAGGAGCCCTAAACACATCATAAATTAAAAGTTCCTGATCAATACTGATACCTAGTAAGGATGATAAACGTACAGTTACCCGATCAACAGGGATCGTAGGGTCAAAACCTATCACTGCCGGCTGGCCACTTTCTAACAGACCCAATACATCTAAATCCAATAAACTTGATAAATTATCTGAGTATATAGATTGGCCCGCGCCATCTTGACCAATTACTTCAATTGAATTAGCTATACCCAATTGTAGCAAAGACGGGTCCATTGCCATCTTTATATAATAATTATCCCCTGTATCTTCCGGACTATCAAAATAAAATGTCTGCTCAATCCCGGCTAAAACGTCAACAAGGCCTAAACTTAATTCAGAAAAGGTAGTATCATCACCATCTATGGCAAACTCGGGATTAGCAACTCCGGCTCCGCCTAATCCTAAAAGATCTAGCGTTAGGCCTTCTCCACTAAAAGAAGTATAATTAGGTGCACCACATGTAGTATCTCCTTCTCCATAATAGGCCCCATACACATTAAGGTCTCGTTCTTGGCCCAGTCCTATTAAGGACCCAACACTATTGGTTATACTAACCCTATCATAAGGACTAGATGGCGTAAGAGCCAGAAAATAATCTCCGTTCTTATCCTTTACCACACGCGCTTCATCTGATGAAAACGCATTAACAAGTCCTGAACTAGTCTGAAGTACACTATCATCAATATTGAACGCCTCTACAGAAAATTCTTGATTACCAACAAGTAATGTTCCAACAATATCAGAAAGTAGACCACCTAGGCTACCACCCAATAGACTGGATAGTATATCATCTTCAGTAGCAATTTTTATAAAACTGGTAGTGTTTGCTGGTACCGTAGTAGGGTAATTAAGTTCCAAAAGACCGTTATAATTACCAATACCCAATACAATTCCGGAACCGGCCCGTACAATTGCATTGGTTGCTAAATCCGAATCTATGGCGTTATTTGGTTGGGTAACTGAACTTTGGTTTGAAATGGCGTCGGCATAAACCCTATCCTGTGCATAGGAGACCGAACAAACAAAAAATAGCCAGATTAAAAAGTTTTGCTTCAGCGTAGTTTTACGTATCATAGGCAAACTGTGTAGGTTAAGTCTTATAAAAAACTCAAATACGAGAAACATTATTGTTTATGCTATTATATACCCTCGGTGAAATGCGTATTTATTCGATGAAAGGATTTCTTATCGATAAAATGTAGTTTAAAAGTGTCATTTATCGAGTTCCAAAACCTACAAATATTTTATTTACTGATAAACAACACTTTACAATGTTTGTAAAGAGAATAGCCTCAATACTATTCAATGCTAATAAAAAGGACAATATGATTTCCCCATAATTAATGCATAAAAAAAGCCCCCTACTTCATGCGAAATAGGAGGCCTTATATTATAAGGTAACTAAAGATTAATTCAACTCTCTTGTTCTATTTAAAAAACAACTGTGTAAAATAAAGAATACCATTCTCATCTGCAGTAACACTAACCGCTGTATAATTAAAATCACCTTCCATTACTTTCTTATGTGTTGGGCTATTTTTCCACGCTTCAATAATATCATCAGCATTTGTAAAATCCATACCTAAGTTCTCAGAAACAAAATCCGCATTAGCTTCTACTGATAATTTAGAAGCCCTTTTATCAAAATTATCATGACTGATAACTCCTTCGGAAATCATATACTCGTTGTGTGCATTTGCGTAACCATATGCCACACTGTTAAACTCTACTTCGTTTAAACCAACAGAAACTCTATACTCGTTAACAACATCAATAACCTCCTGCTCTATAATAGATATTTCTACTTCTTCATTTGTTGTTGCAACCACCTTGTACAATTCATCCTCTTCTGTAGTAGAAGTAGAACATGAAGTCATTAAAGTTGCAAGAGCGATAAGAAGTAAAATATTGAATCTGATCATAACTTAAGAGAATTAATTTTTGTAATTCGTTTCCTCTATTTATGAACGGCACATTGCAGGATACTTGACGAAATTCTCTTAAGTGGTACGTTTTACTCGTTAAAGTGTAAAAAACTACTAATCAAATAGTTATACTCAAATAAAGTGTGTTTTATATCGGAAAAAACATGTGCTACGCCGATGATTTAACACTTAATCGTAAAAAGAAATTACTTGACCGATAGGCTAATTTTAGCAAACCCGACGAAGTATTAGGAAATGAGGATGAAAAGCGCATTAGACAAAAAAATAGCGCATTTTAAACTTATAGGAAAGAAAGTCTCTTGAAATCAAGAAACCGGCAACAGATGCAAATTTTACTCTGCTCCCTATCGTAAATATAAAATGCGATTGACATCTACATAATCTAGAGACAATCGCATTTTATAAAAAGGTTGTTTTTTAACTACTTGAACGCTACATACTAAACCTCAGCTTCTTTTCAATAGCCACAATCATTTCATTGGCTATATCCTTACCGGTAGCATTCTCAATACCTTCAAGACCCGGAGAAGAATTAACTTCCAACAATAATGGTCCTTTGTTTGAACGGATAATATCTACACCCGCTACGGCAAGGTTCAAAACCTTGGCTGCTTTTTGAGCAAGTTTACGCTCTTCCGAGGTAATTTTAATAATAGAGGCTTTTCCTCCTTGGTGAATGTTAGCCCTAAACTCTCCTTTCTCTGCCTGACGTTGCATGGAAGCTACCACTTTTCCGTTTACCACGAAACAGCGAATATCCTGCCCATTGGCCTCTTTAATGAACTCTTGCACCAAGATATTGGTATTTACACTTTTAAAGGCGTTTATAACACTCTCCGCCGCCTTGTTGGTCTCGGCAAGCACCACTCCTTTACCTTGTGTGCTTTCCAACAACTTTATAATCAATGGGGCACCGTTAACCATTTTAATAAGGTCCTTGGTATCCATTGGCGATTTTGCAAAACCAGTAATAGGAATATGAATATCGTTCTTGGAGAACAACTGAGAGGCAAAAAGCTTGTCCCTAGATTGGGTAATGGCTTCCGCCGAATTCTGGCAGTATACCCCAAGATTATCAAACTGCCTGATTAAGGCGCAACCATAGAAGGTAACCGATGGTTTTATTCTAGGGATGACCGCATCAAAAGCGTTAAGAATATTTCCTCCCCTATACCGTATTTCGGGGGATCGGGCATCCAACTTCATGTAAGCATGTTCTACATTAAGAAAAACAATTTCATGGCCACGTGCTTCCGCGGCTTCTATAATGCGCTTATTGCTATACAACTGCGGATTGCTTGCCAACAAAGCTATTTTAAGACCTGACTTTTCTTTAAAGTAAGGAGCGTACATTTTGTTTACCTCCTCATCATTAAAGTCCTGTACTTGATAGTTTATAGCCGGATTTACAATATACCTTTCATTAATGGCTTCCCTACCCAAAAGCATACGGAACTCCATAGTATCCCGGTTGGCCAAGGTAAGTTCAATCTCAAAAGTATCCTCTCCTATGGTTACAGGTGTGCGTACCACCAAACGCTCTTCGGAGATACCGGAAGAACTTTTAACCATCCTACGGTCCACCAATCTGGCCTGACAAGGAATGGCTATACTCCGGTTCTCCTGCAAAGGGCTTACCTCGAACTTTACCCATTCTTGAGTACCCTTCATAATTATCTTGAGGTTGGTTGCTTGTATTGACGATGTTTTTGCCCCTGAATCTACCCTTGCCTTAATGGCAGGAATACCCAAGTTTTCAAACACGCACCATTCTTCACTACCTATAATCTTTAAATCAGTCAAACTATACTTTTTTTCTAAGTTCAAAAATATCTTTTCTCCTATCTTTTAAATTGCGTACGGCTCCAAATTGATTGAGTTCACGAAGTAAATCTATATCTACATCAGCAATCAAAATCATTTCGGTATTAGGAGTGGCCTCTGCTTTTATTCCATTTGTTGGGAATGAAAAATCACAAGGTGTAAATACCATGGATTGGGCAAACTGAATGTCCATATTCTGAACATTGGGCAAGTTGCCTACGCTACCTGCAATAGCTACATAGCACTCGTTTTCTATCGCCCTTGCCTGCGCACAGTGCCGCACCCTTGAGTATCCGTTCTGGGTATCCGTTAAAAACGGAACGAACAAAATATCCATTCCCTCTTCGGCCAATAAACGGCTTAACTCCGGAAATTCCGAATCATAACAGATTAAAATTCCGATTTTTCCACAATCCGTGTCAAAAGCCTTTAACTGGTTGCCCCCTTGCATACCCCAAACTTTGGCTTCATCCGGAGTAACGTGTAACTTTTCATAGCGCTCCATACTCCCATCACGTCTGCACAAGTAACCAACGTTGTACAAGCGGCCATCAATCATTTCGGGCATACTTCCTGTAATGATATTGATGTTGTACGAAATGGAAAATTCCGAGAACTTCTGTACTATAGCACCGGTATGTTTTGCCAACTCCCTAATAGCATCAGGGGTGGACAAATGGTTATCCTTGGCCATTAACGGTGCATTGAAAAACTCGGGGAACAGCGCAAAATCCGACCTATAGCCAGAAACGGCATCAATAAAATACTCTGCCTGCTGTAATAATTCCTCTAAATCTTTATACGGCCGCATCTGCCATTGTATAAGCCCCAGACGAATAACAGTTTTCTTTGCCGATGCTTTTTTGGAAGGCTTTTGGTAATAAATATTGTCCCATTCCATTAAAATGGCAAAATCACTAGATGCTTTATCTCCTTCCAAATAGCCTTTCATAACCTTGGCAGGATGAAAATCATTACTGATCTGGAAATTTAGTACCGGATCTGCAATTTCCTTTCTACGTACCTTGGCAATATATTCTTTTGGAGTAAGCTCATCTTTATATTTATGGTAATTGGGCATTCTACCTCCAAAAGCTATGCTCTTAAGGTTGAGCTTTTCGCACAGTTCCTTACGGTAGTCATACAATCTACGCCCTAACCTAAGTCCACGAAACTGCGGCTTTATAAAAACCTCTATTCCATAAAGAACATCACCATTGTCTTCATGCGTGGCAAAAGTATAGTTACCCGTAATCTGCTCATAGGTATGCTCATCATCAAAATTATCATAGTCTACAATAATGGACAGGGCCACACCGGCCAACTGTCCATTAATTTTTATCACGACTTGACCTTCCGGAAATTTATCGATCAGCGATTTAATGTGCTTCTCTTTCCAGTATGAGCCGGGCATATTGGTATATGCGGATATCATTGCAGTTTTAAGCTCTTGATAATCATCAAGGTCCAAAAACTTTAACTCTATATTCTCTATTTCTTCTATTTTCATTGAACGGACATTATATAATTACTATCTCTATCAATAAAACCTTGGAATAGAACAAGGGGGTTCATAAACCTATTAACGATATTAGTCTTCATCGTCTTGAGCCATGTCTTCTGGGTCAGGCTCCACTACCGCTTCTGGATCATCATCATCAAAATCTTCATAATCATCCTCGTCATAATTCTCCATCGTATACTCAAGCTTGGCACTGATCTTAACCAAATACTTAGTATCCTCCGTTAAAACCTCAACCGCCTCAATACGTTCTCCACTGGCATTTTTGAACGATATTATATTTCTATCATCATACCCATCTGGATATGCCTCTACCAACAGCTTAAGGACTTCAGGCGTCAACTTTTTAAAGTCTACTATAACGCGCTTTAAATTTGAATTTTCTTTTCTGTTACTCATAGGTCAAGAAGATAAGCAAAAATTAATGGCGCAACAATGGTTGCATCGCTCTCAATAATAAACTTAGGGGTATCTATATCTAATTTACCCCAAGTGATTTTTTCATTGGGAACCGCACCGGAGTACGACCCATAACTTGTTGTAGAATCACTAATCTGGCAGAAATAGCTCCAGAAAGGTGTATCTGTTCTTTCCATATCTTGATAAAGCATAGGCACTACACAAATAGGAAAATCTCCTGCTATACCACCACCAATTTGGAAAAACCCGATTCCGTTTTCGGAATTGTCAGTGTACCAATCTGCCAAAAAGGTCATGTACTCAATTCCTGATTTTACAGTACTTGCCTTCAATTCGCCTTTTAGCACGTATGATGCAAAGATGTTACCCATGGTACTATCTTCCCAACCTGGGCAAACAATAGGTAGGTTTTTTTCCGCGGCAGCGTACATCCAAGAATCTTTTAAATCAATCTCATAATGCTCTTCAAGAACACCGGAAAGTAACATTTTGTACATGTACTCATGTGGTAAATAACGTTCTCCCTTAGCTTCGGCCTCCTTCCAGATCTTAACAATATGCTCTTGCAACCTTCTGAAAGCTTCCTCTTCCGGGATACAAGTATCCGTTACGCGGTTCAGGCCCTTTTCCAATAACTCCCATTCCTCTTTTGGAGTTAGATCTCTATAATTAGGTACACGCTTGTAATGTGAGTGTGCTACCAAATTCATGATATCCTCTTCAAGATTGGCACCGGTACATGATATAATCTGCACCTTGTCCTGACGGATCATTTCGGCAAATATTTTACCTAACTCCGCGGTACTCATAGCACCTGCCAAAGAGACGAGCATTTTTGAGCCTTGCTCCAGTTGTGCTTCGTACCCTTTAGCTGCGTCTACCAAAGCAGCCGCATTAAAGTGCAAATAGTATTTTTCTATAAATTCTGAGATTGCTCCCTTAGTCTTCGTCATCTTCAAATTTTAAACCGTTATTTCCAGATTTACTATCAACATCATAGGTGTTATCATATTCATCATCTACCGCCTCACCCATAAATTTATAGCTAAGCATTTTATAATACAATTTTGCGGCAAGGAAATCCGAAGATTTTTCGGCTGGGTTAGGGCAAAGTTCAACAATATCAAAACCTACCACATTCTTTTCCTCAAATACCTGTTTTAAGAACTCCAATGTTTCATACCAGAACAAACCGCCTGGTTCCGGAGTACCTGTAGAAGGCATAATGGAAGGGTCAAACGCATCAAGATCAAAAGTAATTAGAACATTATCGGTCATTGCCTCAATAACCTTGTCCATCCAGTATTCATCTTGGGCCATGTCATGTGCAAAGAACGTTTTTTCCTCATCCATGAACGTTTTCTCAATGGCATCCATAGAACGGATACCCACCTGAATTAAATTCGTGGTCTGGCTGGCTTCATGTACCGCACAAGCATGGTTATACTTTGTACCCTCATAAGACTCACGTAAGTCTGCATGGGCATCTATCTGCAAAACGGTTAAATTATCAAAACACTCGTTAAATGCTCGTATTGTACCTATTGAAATAGAATGCTCTCCTCCAAAAAGGGTAACGAACTTGTTGCGTTTAATGTATTTTTTGGTTCTCTTGTGCACGGCGTTTACCACAGCTTCCGGAGAACTGTTTTCCGTAATGGCTTCGGCTAAATGAATACCCTGCTCGTAAACCTCTGTATTGGTCTCAATATCATACAGCTCCATATTCTCAGAAGCTTCTAAAAATGCTTGAGGGCCTTTATCGGCTCCTTTTCCCCAAGTACTTGTTCCATCGTATGGCACAGGTATTAAAACTACCTTGGCCGTCTCTAATTGTGCGAATTTATCGGGAATTCCCGCATAATTCTTTGTTGTGCTCATCTTGATTAAATGAAGTTTATAGGTTTGATGTAATTTTTTGTGAAATGGTCTCAACACTACCGTTCTTAGCGGTTTTTTCGGTTTCGTAACCCAATATACTAAGCAAGTCTTCTGCTTTTTGTTGCGGACTGAACAATTCATAGGTAAAGTTGCCATTGGCATCCTTATCTATCAATATGTGTTTGGGTTGCGGAATCAAACAATGCTGTAAACCGCCGTAACCACCAATGGTCTCTTGGTAAGCTCCAGTATTAAAGAACCCTATATACAAGGGCTTGTCCCGTCTATATTTAGGCAGATAAATGGCGTTCATGTTTTGTTCGCTGTTGTAATAATCATCGCTATCACAAGTTAAACCACCCAATAAAACACGCTCATACTCATCGTTCCAGCGGTTTATAGGCAACATGATAAAACGTTTGTTAATGGCCCAAGTATCCGGTAATGTGGTAATGAAAGAAGAATCTATCATGTTCCATTTTTCACGATCGTTCTGCTGCTTTTGGTACAGAATCTCATAAATGGCACCACCGCTTTCGCCTACGGTAAAACTCCCGAACTCCGTAAAAATGTGAGGCACGGGTACATCTGCCTCTTGGCATGTAATATTGATCTGATTTAGAATCTCATCGATCATATATTGATAATCGTACTCAAAGGCCAAAGAGTTCTTTATAGGAAAACCACCTCCAATATTTAAGCTATCCAAAGACGGGCACATCTTTTTTAGACGTGTATAGACCTTAAGACACTTTAGCAGTTCGTTCCAATAGTAAGCATTGTCACGAATTCCGGTGTTTATAAAAAAGTGAAGCATTTTTAGCTCTACCTTTTCATTATCCTTAATCTGGTTCTCGTAAAAGGGTACAATATTCTTATAGCCGATGCCCAGTCTAGAGGTATAGAACTCAAATTTTGGTTCTTCCTCAGAAGCTATACGGATGCCTATTTTGTAGGTATCATCAATTACTTCGGACAGCAGGTCAATCTCCTCATAATTATCAATAATGGGTATACAGTTCCTATGACCGTTATTAATAAGTCTAGCAATATTTTCTATGTACTGCTCACGTTTAAAACCGTTACAGATTACATAGGCATTGTCCTTTAATTTACCATCCCTTTTTAACTGCTCTACAATATTAATATCAAAAGCGGAAGACGTTTCAATATGGATATCGTTCTTTAAAGCCTCGTGTAGAATATGTTGAAAATGCGAACTTTTAGTACAATAGCAATAATGGTATTTGCCCTTGTAGGCGTTCTTCTCAATAGAATTTGCAAACCAGTTTTTTGCCTTATTAATATTGTCAGATATCTTAGGCAAATAAGTGAATTTTAACGGGCTACCATATTTATCTACCAGCTCTTTAAGCGGAATATCGTGAAATTTTAAATGCTCGTTCTCAAGCGTAAACTCTTCTTGAGGGAAAAAGTAAGTCTGATCGATTAGATCGATATATTTATTATTCATTGTTAATTCTTGTGAATGAAAATCGGTATATTTTTTTTAAGTAATGCGTTTGTACGCGTTATGAAATTGTTACCGATGGTATCATATAAGAATTTGTTCCTGAGTAGTAGGAATAAAGAAGTAGTTGTGCTGGCTTTGCACAATAGAAGTGAAAAAATCGGAAGTTAGCTTTAAAATCCGGTCGCCCATCTTATGGGTTGCTATGAGATTTGACTTCCTAATCTCCCATAGCCCGAACATAGAAACACACTGCATGTTGTTCAGCTAAAAGCTCATAATGCCTTCAGTTTTACGTCGCTAAAGACAGGACAAATGAAAACAAAAAAATTGTAAAAACAAGCGTTTTCAAAAAATTTACGATAAAACGCGAAAAAAAGTTTTTACAACTACCACAAAATCAAAAAATGTCAGCTAATTATCTTATTTTTAAGACATTAAAACACCCTTGACAAATGAAAAAAAACAGCATACCCCACCTAAAAAGCATCAGTTTATGCTTACTCTTGGCTCTTACAAACATATTATATGCGCAAATACCTTCAAACACTTACTTTTTTGAGGAAGAAGTTGATGCAAAAAATATCACCCATGAACTCAAAATTGATGGTGATTATTTTACACATACCGTCTACGAGAAGAAGCCGGCCCAATTTATCATGACGCGCGGCGGTTTTGTTCAAGTAAAAGATAACAAACTCGTATTACAATTGGAATTCAACTCTAATTATGAAAATGACCAATTAAAAACGCTCAATATTCCTTTTAAAACCGAAGGTGAAAATCTCATCCTTGAAATGAAATCCAAACAAACCTTTAAACCCATTGCCCCGTTAGAACAAGAGCTGGATGGCAAGTGGCTTTTCGCTACCCGTGGCCCAGATACGGGACAAGAACGAAGGGGAGAGGAAAACCCCAGAAAAACACTAAAATTTCTAAAGAACGGTCGTTTTCAATGGATAGCCTACAATACGGATATCATGAAATTTTTTGGCACCGGCGGCGGAAGTTTTTCTTCTAAAAACGGAAAGTATGTTGAGCATATTGAATTTTTCTCAAAAGATAATTCCCGTGTTGGTGCTACCCTAAATTTTAATTATGAGCTAAAGAATGCGGACTGGCACCATACCGGAAAGAACAGTAAAGGAGAACCTATGTATGAGATTTGGGCCAAGAGAAAAAATTGAAATTATTCGGTCTTAAAACAAGTTATCAACAATTCTTATGATAAAAATATCGTAATTCATAAAAATAAAACACAATGTAAGCCTTCATGCGCCGTTATAAACGGACAATCATAATAATGATGGTATGAACCCCCTTACGAAAGAACAGATAAAAGAACTTCAGGAAAAGCTAGAGGAAAACAAAAAAAGGATAGACGAGTTGGTGAAAAAATTTGACGTCTATAAAATCTAGTAAACCATTTCCAAGAAAAGTGACCCCGGCAAGAATCGAACTTGCATCTAAAGTTTAGGAAACTTCTATTCTATCCATTGAACTACGGGGCCAATTAATCCAGAGGGCAAAAATAAAGTTTTTTTAGAAGTGCAGAAACAACCGGACAACTAATTTTAAACCGTTTCAGGTAAAAAGTTCTTGACGCTTACTCTGTTATTTCCTTTACAAAATTAACAATCAACGGTAAGGCCGGATAGACCATGATATGGCCATAACCATCAAGTTCCATGAGCTGTACATTTGGGTGGCCCAAAACCTTCAACATCCTATAAAAGTAAGCTACCTCTTCATAACGTCCTAACAGCTCCAACTCACGATTACCGGTTACCAACAACATAGGCGGAGCATCTTTACGAACATGAAATAAGGGCGCATATTTATCTACAATAGGCTGGGTTCCTTCTATTCCCATTTCTTTACGAACGGTCATATGTGTTATGGTATGCCCGCTTAACGGAGCCAGGCCTGCAATTTTATTGGCATCTATACCATGTTTTTCCAAGTAGGATTTATCCAGCCCAACCATACTTGCCAAATATCCGCCGGCAGAATGACCGGAAACAAAAATCTTATCAGAACTACCATTATACTCAGAGATATTCTTAAAAACCCAAGCTACTGCCGCTGCCGCATCTTCTATATAGACGGGGTGTTTTACTTTGGGATGCATCCTATAATTAACGGCCACCACTATAATACCCTTTTCCTCCAGTCCCTCCGGAATATTCTTCTCTCCATTTTCCAGCCCGCCACCATGAAACCAAACCACAACGGGAGCACTAACACTATCTTTGGGATAGTAAACATCTAACTTGCAACGTTCTTTTAAGTATTGATCTTGGGATTGGACGGTTTCCGGGTAATAGGGAATATTCTCCTTTAAGATATACCCCTCTTGACCAAAGGCGGTGGTAACCACCATTAACAAACTGAAAAAAACAACCCTTACACTAAATATCATACGCTCTAGCTTTAATCTATAAACAGATTAGGTAAAGCTAACGAAAACCAAGGAAACAAGGTTACCAGAATGAGTACCAAAAAACTGACCAATAAAAACGGCATACCCGCCTTACTTACTTCCCCAATAGATATTTTACCGATACTAGATGCCACAAAAAGACAAACACCTACAGGTGGAGTGGTTAAACCAATAATTAGATTCAATACGGCTATTACCGCAAAATGAATAGGATCAACATCTACTGCCAAAGCAACCTTTAACAAAATGGGAAAAAGAATAAGTAATGCCGCAATAGTTTCCATAAAGGTCCCGACCACTATAAGTAGTAAATTAATTAGCAATAGCACTACGTATTTATTGTCCGTGAAACCTAAAATCTCATTGGAGATACTTTGTGGAATCTGCTCCGTAATCAATATATAACCGAATAGATTGGCAAAACCAACCAGTACCATAAGCGATGCCGAAGTTTTCATGCTGTCTAGAAAAACCACTTGAATATTCTTAAAATTCAAGCGTTTATAAACAAATTTACCTATCACTAAAGCGTACACCACGGCAATAATAGAAGCCTCGGTAGGAGTAAAAATTCCGCCGATAATGCCGTACAGAATAATGAAAGTCATTAAAAGCGACCAAAACGTATCTACAAAACCACGTGCCACTTGCTTAAAACTGCTACGGGCATGTTTGGGATAATTTTTCTTTTTTGATATGAAATAAGCGGTCAACAATAACCCTATTCCCAAAAGTAATCCTGGCAGCGCACCGGCAAGAAACAATTTACCCACGGAAAGTCCGCTTAAAGTAGCCGCAATAATCATAGGCACACTTGGTGGTATTATTGGCCCTATAGTAGAGGAAGCCGCAGTAACCGCACATGAAAAACCAGTATCGTAACCTTCCTTTTTCATTGCAGGAATCATAATAGACCCCATGCTTGCCGTATCTGAAATAGCCGTACCGGAAATACCGGCAAACAGCATTGACGCACCAATGTTCACTAAAGAAAGTCCTCCTCTAATATGCCCCAACAAATGGTTACAAAACGTGATGATTTTTTCCGTTAGTCCGCCTTGGTTCATAAGATTTCCTGCCATAATAAAGCCGGGAACACTTAAAAGCACAAATACATCTATTCCTGCATACATTTTCATAGGAACGATAATCAACGGAATACCTTTCATCAAAATATAGCTCAAACAAGAAAGTCCCAGCGCAAAGGCTATTGGAAAACGCAGCACAAGACACACGATAAATACAATAACAAGAACCCAAATCATATTTTAGAATTTTTATAATTTCTTTGAATCCTTTTCCCCAGGTAATAACTAATAGAAGCAGACATAATGAACATACTAAAAAACGCAATACCCATATTAAAACCCATACTGGGGGACTTCTCAGGAATACCCAACACTACAAATTGTATAGAATAAATAGCCATGAGCACAAACAAAAGCAAGACTATTACCGGAATAATCTTAACCAACGTACGCTGCATACGTACAGGAAACCTGCTAAAGAACATATCTAAATGCACATAATATTCGCTCTTCATGGCCAGACCGGCACCAAAAGATGTAGCATATATAAAAAAGAGCCTTGAGGCTTCTTCCGTCCAAGAAGGAGTTGCAAGCGGAGTAAATCTGCAAAAGATTTGTAATAACACCGTGGCAATCAGCCCCCACGTACTTAGTAACGCCCCCACTTTTAGAATACGTCCAATAGCTTTATGAAGCATCTTTCTCTGTTTTCAGTTGATCGTAAATTTTTTGCATTTCAGGCGAAAGGCTATTGTAAATAGCTTCCTCACATTTTTGTTGAAAAGCATCTTTATCCACCTCTATAAATTCCATACCCTTGGCCTTTAGTTCTTCCTGAACACTTTTTTCGTTTTCCAAAAAAAGATGGTGTTCATAGGCCTGCATATCTTTGGCAGCTTCCATAAAAATTTTCTTTAAGTCCGGAGGTAATCTTTGAAACTGCTTTTCACCCACTACGGGATACACCCAGCTTACAACATGGCTCGTTAAGTTCAGGTACTGCTGTACTTCGGAAAAGCCCGCATTGTTGATTAATGCAAACGGATTTTCCTGTGCTTCTATAGTACCTTGCTGTAAAGAGGTAAAAACTTCGGAAAAGGCCATGGGCGTGGGTTTTGCTCCAAGGGCTTTCCATAACGTAACAAAAGATGGAACATTGGGAATTCTTACGATAAGCCCGTTTAAATCATCCGGATGCCGGATAGGACGGTTTGATGTTAAATGTCTAGGACCACGTTCAAAATGACCCAATGACCGTAGACCGGCCTTGTTTATCATTTCTTCTTCCATCAACTTACCAATAGGACCATTAATGTACCTATTCATATCCGTTGAATCCTGCATTAAAAAAGGAAGCTCACAGAAAGTGGCCACCTCAAACCAATTGGTTAAGATAGAACCCGTGGTAGTCATATCTATCACATCGGCCTGAATGAGCCTAATGGCCTCAACCTCCTTGGCCAACTGCTCGGAAGGGTATATCTCTACCTTTATTCGTCCTTCGGTTCGTTCTTCTAGAATCTGCCCAAAATATACAAAAGCCTTATACCAGGTATGTTCTTCGTTTACCAAAAGGGCCGTTCGCAACAAAAATTCCGGTTCAGGTTTATCCGGTTTACAGCTATTGAAACATAACAGGGCAAAAAGACATAGCACTGCCTTCTTTAAAATACAACTTAACACTCCTTGATTGCGCATAATCTAATCTTCTACCTCAACCACCATTTCTATTTCCACGGCAATATTGCCGGGTAACGAACCCATGCCAACTGCAGCACGTGCATGTTTGCCACGTTCGCCAAAAACTTGGACCATTAGATCCGAATATCCATTAATAACTTTGGGTTGATCGGTAAAATCCGAAACGGCATTTACCATACCACGCACTTTTACAATACGCTTTACCTTTTTAAGATCGCCTAATTCCGATTTTAAGACCGAAATTTGATTGATGCCCGTTATCCTTGCAGCTTCATAACCCTCTTTAATTGTAAGGTCTTGCCCCAACTTACCTGTAATATTCTCACCATTTGCCTTTGTTGGTCCTTTACCGGCAAGAAAAATAAGATTGCCGGTACGTACCGCATTTACATAATTGGCCATGGGAGCGGAGGGCTCTACAAGTTCAATTCCAAGTTCTGCAAGTTTAGCTTCTGGATTATATTCGGCATCATTTTGAGCATTACCCATAAACGGTATAACTAGGGCAATGGCTACAACTACAAAGAAGATTTTCATAAAGTTTCAATTCGCTGTTAAATGCCCAAGATACACATTTACAACTTTCATTAAAACCTTGAATAACAGAAAATAACCAACAAGCAAAAAATAATTTGTTTCAAATATGAAACTAGTTTCAAATTCTATGGAGCTTATATGGGTAGATTCCACCCGCATTCCATTGACATACGTATAGGTTTTTATCGTTATCTACACATACATCATGACAGTGTTTGAAAATCGGTTTTTCTTGGAGCATTAATTTCAATTTCCCGTTTTCATATGTAGGTTCCGTGCCTCCTGGGTTGGACACTACCTTATTATCCTTATCCAAAATGGTTACAAAACCCTTGTTGGCCTGCATATTATAATTGCCTTCTTCCATACCAAAACAAACTCCCGAGTAAACATTTTCACCATCTATGACAGGTCTACTCACAAACAAACCGGGCATGTAGTAATCTTCTATATACTCCCCTTCCAAGGAAAACCTTTTGAATGAATTCTTAATACGTGCGGTGCAAAGTAGCGTTGGGTTTGCTGGATCCCTATTATCAATAGCAACACCATGTGCCTGTTTAAATTTTTCAGGCGAAAGAAAACTGTCTCCCCCAAATTTTCTAATGAAATTACCCTTTGGGTCATATTGCAGGATGAACTGTGACCCATATCCATCGGCAATATAAATATTTCCATTGGGCCCTATTGCGGTTTCTGTGGGTTTGAACGGTGCATTTTGTTCATATATACCCTTTGAAGCAGGTGATGCTATCTCTAGTACCACACCTCCATCTAGGTCGGTCTTTATTACCCTTCCCAAAGACGGATCGGTAATGTACAGAAACTCCGCGCCTCCTTCCTCGTGAATTGTAAGGCCATGTGCCCCAGGTAAATTTAATGTCCAGCTGTGTAGCAATACCCCAGATTTATCATATACCAACATATTGTTCTTGGCATGATCTGTAAGCATAAATAACCTTCCCTTTTTATCCATCACCATTTCATGGCAATTATTTACAGGGTGTTTCTTAGGGTCCAAATCTCCCCAACCCATTTCAACCCGATATTTAAAATCACCATGTCCAATAATCTCTTCGCTGAGGTTAACTTTTGAATTATTAATATAGAACGGCACAGTGGTCATGGCTAAAATACCTCCCGTACCCATGGTTGTTTTTTTCATGAATTCTCTTCTTGTTGGCATGCGCATTAAGCTAAAATATCTTTTACTACATGACCGTGAACATCGGTCAAACGGTATCTTCTACCTTGGTGTTTAAAGGTAAGCTTTTCATGATCTATACCCAACAAATGCATTATGGTGGCTTGGAAATCATGAACATGTACCCCGTTCCGGGCAACATTGTAGCTAAAATCATCAGTTTCACCATAGACCATTCCCGCCTTGACGCCCGCACCTGCCATCCACATGGTAAAACAACCCGGGTGATGGTCTCTTCCATAACTTTCAGCGGTTAGTCTACCTTGCGAGAAACTGGTGCGCCCGAACTCTCCGCCCCAAACTACCAAAGTATCCTCTAAAAGTCCGCGTTGTTTTAAGTCCGTAATAAGACCAGCAGTAGCTTGGTCTGTGCTCAATGCCTGTCTTTTAATTCCATTGGGGAGCCCGCCATGTTGGTCCCACCCCATATGGTATAGCTGTATAAATTTTATATCTTTTTCCGCTAGACGCCTTGCCTGTAAGCAATTGGCAGCATAGGTGCCCGGAATTTTGGCATCCTCACCATATAATTCATACACATGGTCTGGCTCATTGGAAGTATCTACCGCATCCGGTACCGAATTCTGCATGCGATATGCCATTTCATATTGATTTATTTTAGATTGAATTTCCGGATCTTTCCAGATATCGTACTGCTGATTGTTCAAATCCGAAATATAGTCCAGCGCCCGCCTACGGTCGTGATCGTGTACCCCATGCGGATTATTCAAATACAACACCGGATCTTTGCCCGAGCGAAATTGAACTCCCTGATGGTGGGAAGGCAAAAATCCATTACCCCAAGCCGCCGAACTTAAGGGTTGGGCACCTCCTCCTTTGGAAAGCATCACTACAAAATTAGGCAGATCCTTATTATCGCTCCCAAGGCCATAACTTAACCATGACCCAATTGAAGGCCTACCACTTAATTGAGAGCCTGTTTGCATAAACATAACCGCTGGTTCATGGTTAATAGCTTCGGTATACATTGACTTTATAATACAAAGGTCATCTACAACACCAGCGGTATGCGGAAAAAGCTCACTCACCCAAGCACCGGATTGACCGTGTTGTTTAAAATCGAAAATGGACTGTACTAAGGGAAAAGTGCTTTGTGAAGTCACCATTCCAGAATTACGCTGTGTTCCCCTAACCGAATCAGGTATTTCTTGACCATGCCATTTGGCCAAGGAAGGCTTATAATCGAACGTTTCTATTTGAGACGGACCACCACTCTGGAACAAATAAATAATCCGTTTGGCTTTAGCGGGAAAATGGGTTCCCCCCAATGCGCCTCCATGAGCGTTTACCAACGAAGGCCTTTTAGAAACCAGCAAATCATTGGCAAAAGATTCTGTTGGACCCAAAAGACTGGACAGTGCAATGGATCCAAACCCCAAGGACGCTTTCTTTAAAAAGCCCCTACGGGTATCTTCAAACTTCTTTTGTTCATGAATATCTCTCATAATCTTCTTCTTATCGTATGGTGAATCCTTCGGTAGTATTCATAATTCCGTTAATAACCGTTGCCAATGCCGCCACCTTCACTGGGTCCGAGGTGTTTTTTATTTTGGTTTCGCCCATATTCAAATAGGCGATGGCATCCTCTTCATGCTCCAAAAAACGGTGGAGTTCATCATCAAGAAACTTCTTCAAAACACCCATTTCCTCCTTTTGGGCTTTTCTACCTGTACTTAGTTGAAACGCCTTTTGCAATAGTAGTTCCGGGTTATAGGCGGTTTCCTGAATCAAACTTTCGGCAAGGACGTACGAAGCTTCTATATATTGAGGGTCGTTCAATAGCACCAAAGCCTGTAACGGAGTGCTGGTCTCCCTTCTTTTAACGGTGCACACACTCCGGTCTCCACCGTCAAAAATTTGCATAGACGGTGGTGCCGAGGTTCGTTTCCATATCGTATAAAGACTTCTTCGGTACAAACCCTCCCCATGCTCCTGTTTGTATCTGTAGCGCCAGGGCTTGTTGCTGATTTCGTCCCACAAGCCTTCCGGTTGATAGGGATAAACACTTTCTCCTCCAATTTTAGAAACCAAAAGCCCACTGATAGCCAAAGCATTGTCCCTTACCATTTCTGCGGTCATTCGCATACTAGGGCCTCGCGCCAATAAGATATTGTCTGTATCAATTTCCAACAATTCCGGGGTAAGTTCCGAGCTTTGTTGATAGGTGGCGGACATAACAATTAGCTTGTGTAATTTTTTGATATCCCAACCGGACTCCATAAACGCTACGGCCAGCCAATCCAATAATTCGGGATGGGACGGCAAGCTGCCTTGGTTTCCAAAATCATCCGAAGTGGACACTAAACCTTGACCAAAGTGCATTTGCCATAAACGGTTTACAAAGACCCTGGCTGTTAACGGATTATTTTTATCGAACAGCCATTGTGAAAGTCCCAACCTGTTTTTGGGCAAATCATCGCCAAAGGGCATTACAACTTCCGGCACATTGGGCTGCACCTCTTCCGTAGGAGCATCGTACATTCCGCGATCAAGAATATAAGTAGGTCTGGGCTTTGGCAAATCTCCCAATACCATAATTTCTTTTATAGGCTCTAATTCATTAAGCTGTTTTTCTCGTTGTTCCTTCAACTTAATTCTTGTATTTTCCGCCTCCTTGTCTATACTTAGGTAGTAGAAATCCGTCAATAATTCCTTACCGTTACGCCCTGCTTTTTCTATTGCCGTTTTTGGAGCCATGCTGTAAAGCACTTCCAAAGGGGACAGCTGTCTGTTATAAATCTTGAGATTATCCACCCCACCGTCCTTAAAGGATTTAAATTTGCCACTTACGCCAACAGTAAAACCGGTAAAGGCATAATTATGTGCATTTTTCTTGAATAAGATTGATTTATAAAGGTTGTCTATTTCAATTTCTACCGGCACCTCTTTTCCATTCAAATACATATGAATTCCATCCGCTTTGCCCAACCCATCATAGGACACGGTTACGGAGCTCCACTCTTTCTCAGGAATAGATTCCTTTGTTTTTATCTGAATGGCATTGGATGGCCAGGAACGCGCAATTATAAACTTAAGCTTGTTATCCTCTAGGTGCATAGAATAGCCTTTTAATCCTTGCCTAACTTCTTCGGAATGCGTGAAAATTGCGGCCTCTTCATAGTTTCTATCCGGTTTTACGGCAATGGAAATGGTAAATGGATCAGATTGATCAAACCATCCTACTTTTCCGGGCATTCTCATAGTGGTATAATCTCCAAAAAAAACTGCTTTTCCGTTTAGACCCTTGTCTATAATTGGTTCCCTGACGGTTACCGACTGCCTGTCTCCCCCGTTGTTTTGAGTGCTGAACGATTTCTTATCCCGAGGTAAAAACGAATCAAAATTTAAACTGGCCTGCAACCCCTTTTTTAAACTTTTCTGCAGCGAAGTCTCTAGAACCTTAGGATTTCTTGACCAATTGTGTAACTCATCCGGTGTTTCTTTTTCAACCGAAATCAATTGTTTATGTGTTAAATCGATATTTCTATCCATGAACTCCAACACTTCTTTCTGCTCATCATTTGTCAGCAAAAGTGATGGTCCGGGTACTTGACCTGGCCCGTATACTGGCGTCCCAATTTCATTTGTACTATTGAAGAAGGCAAAAAGCTCATAATGGTCTTTTTGGCTGATCGGGTCATACTTATGGTCATGGCATCTGGCACATTCCACACTCAATCCTAAAAATGCTTTACCAACAGACAAGGTACGATCCGCCACATACTCCACCCGATATTCTTCAAAGACAATTCCCGCCTCAGAGTTCTTTTTGTGCAAGCGATTAAAGGCGGTTGCCAAAATACTTTCTTGCGATGGATTTTCAACAAGATCTCCCGCCAACTGCCATGTTACAAATTGCTCGTAGGACATGTTCTCGTTAAAGGCTTTTATCACCCAATCCCTATACGAACTAAAATCACGGTGTTTATCATCCAAATAGCCATCGCTATCCGCATAACGGGCCACATCCATCCATTCGGCAGCCATACGCTCTCCATATGCCGGGGACGCCAAAAGGCGGTCCACTACTTTTTCATACGCATCCGGCGATGTGTCGTTTAGAAAATCCTCAATCTGTAACAAGGTTGGTGGCAATCCTATTAAATCGAAACTGAGCCGGCGAATAAGATGCTCTTTTGTAGCCCTTTCAGAAGGGCTTAAATTTTTACGCTCCAACTTGGCCAAAACAAATTGGTCAATAGTGTTCTTAGGCCATTCAGCGAAGGTCACTTCTGGAGCTTCTTCTTTTTTGGGCTTTATAAACGACCAATGGGGTTTGTACTCGGCACCTTGCTCGATCCATTTGGTAATCGTGGCTATTTCACTTTTACTCAAAGCCACATTAAACTCTACAGGTGGCATCTTCAGTTCTAGGTCATCGGATAAAATTCGAGTTACCACCTCGCTTTCTCCGGGTTTTTTAGGTACAATAGGATGCTTTCCCGAGCTTTCCAATGCTTCGTAAGCACTCTCGGCAATATCCAAACGAAGTCCAGCTTTTTGGTTGGCCATATCCGGACCATGGCAAGCAAAACACTTATCCGATAATATAGGTTTTACGTGATAATTAAAATCTACCCGTTCCGGCAGTTTGGCCATTGCTTCCTCAATTTCTTCGGGTGCGTTCCATCCGCAACTGCTCAAACACAGGCAACAGATAACTAAAAATAGTCTCGATAAAAATCGCATTGGTTTTGGAATTTTTATCAATATACAACCGCATTTTAACTGTTAATGCGTTAAAAAACTGTTTCGTTAACTGTTAATAATTTTAGTTATCTTTAAAAAACTCCTTCTTTGAAGCAATGAATTCCAAGGATTACACTTTTTATGTCAACAAGATAATTTCAAGCAAGTCTTTTGGCAATTCCACTACGTACGCCAACCTGTTGCGATACCTTGTACAGTGTACTTTGGAAGATGATGTACCCAAGGAAACTACCATTGCCACAGAAATATTTGCCAAGAAAGAATTTGACCCCTCACAAAGTACACTTATTCGAGTCTATGTGTATAACCTTAGGAAAAAACTCAAGGCCTATTATCAAAATGAAGGGTTAAACGACCCCATCTTGTTGCGTGTACCAAAAGGCAGTTACAAAGTAGAATTTGAAACTAAAAAAAAGACGCCGAAAGAATCCAATGGATTTCTATCTAGAAAACAGATACTACTTCTACTTGGCTTTCTCTTATTGACCTCTGTTATTGGAAATTGGATACTATATAGAAACAATAAAACTGTGGACCAATTTTCCGATTCTGTAATTTGGAACGGTATTTTCAATTCAAAAAAGCCCATGATCCTGGTCTTAGGAGACCTTTTTATTTACAGAGAAATAGATACTGCTTCCCATCGCGAGAAAGTGATTAGGAATGCGCTCATAAACTCAGAGAACCAACTTTACGATTCACTTCCTAAAATTGATAGTGAAGGTTATATATACGAGCCTATGGAATACAGTTTTCTAATTAGAAATAGTACGGAATGGGTAAAGGATATTAGCAAAGTTCTTACTTCCAAGAACAAAGATTTTAACGTGCGTACGGTTTTACGTTTTGGTCCAAAAGAGCTTCCGGAAAACGATTTTATGGTTGTAGGAATGGCGAAGACCCTTGGAATATTTAAAGACTATATTGAGAAAAGTAGTGTGAAATACAATCCTCTTGGCGATACTTTTTCACCCGAAGGGTCCGACACTATTTACCGCCCCAGTGGAGATGCCCAAACATACCATAAAGATTACGCCATAATTATTAAAGCACCAGGCCCTAACAACAATGCCATCTATGTTTTTGCCGGATTATGGGATACGGGAGCATCTCAAAGTCTAAAAAACTTCACCAACCCTGTTTTAATAAAACAATTGGAATCTCGTATGAAAACCGACTTAGGGGATATACCCCAGTTCTTTGAGGTTTTCATGGAAGTAAACGGCATTGACCGAATGGAGCTTAGCTCTAAAATAATTCACGTAAAGGCACTGGAACTGGATTAGAAGTTTTAAATCCCTTTTAGGCCATACGCAGCATCGTTCCAACGTAGTTCTTGTTTAAAGCGATGGAGGTCTGTTTTTTCATCAATCAATAAAAACTCTATATCCATAATTTCGGCGAAGTCCTCAAGTGATTCTGCGGAGATATTCTGACTATAACAGGTATGATGAGCCCCGCCACCGTAAATCCAAGCAGCTGCGGCCGTTTGAAGGTCAGGTTTGGCATCCCAAAGCACTCTAGCAACGGGAAGGTTTGGCATATCATTTTTAATTTCTAAAGCCTCTACTTTATTGACCAACATTCTAAAACGGTTGCCCATATCTACAATGGATGCATTTAAAGCATTACCCGCGCCTGCATTAAAAACCAAGCGTACGGGGTCTTCTTTTCCTCCGATTCCCAAAGGATGGATTTCGCAAGAAACATCTCCTTTAGCAATGGACGGACATATCTCCAGCATATGGGAACCCAAAACAGTAGTGTTACTAGGATCAAAATGATAGGTATAATCCTCCATAAAGCTGTTTCCTCCTTCAAGGCCAGAACCCATAACTTTCATGGTGCGTACCAATGCGGCAGTCTTCCAATCGCCCTCGCCACCAAAACCATAACCGCTGGCCATTAATCTTTGTGTTGCTATACCCGGTAATTGTTTCATTCCGTGTAAATCCTCAAAGGTGTCCGTAAAAGCGGTATAACCGCCCTCCTCTAGAAAAGCGCGCATACCCAATTCTATTTTGGCCGCATCCTTTAAAGAATTACGCATGCTTCCATCAAGCTTTATTTTAGATGCAATGATGTACGAATCCTCATACTCCTGAATCAATGCATTAATTTCGCCCTCAGCAACTCCGTCTATATATTTAACCAAATCACCTACGCCGTACCCGTTTACTTCGTAACCGAATTTTAACTGAGCAGAGACCTTATTGCCTTCCGTGACCGCTACCTGGCGCATATTATCACCAAAACGGGCCACCTTCATATTTTTTGAATCGGCAACGGCACAAGCTACACGGCACCAGTTACCAACTTTTAGCAAAACGGACTCACTTTTCCAATGTCCAACTATTACCTTACGGTTCAAACGCATCCTTGAAGCCAAGAAACCAAATTCTCGGCCTCCGTGGGCCGACTGGTTCAGATTCATAAAATCCATATCTATGGCGTTCCACGGAATATCACGGTTATACTGTGTATGCAAGTGTAAAAAGGGTTTCTGAAGTGCTTGCAGACCAGCAATCCACATTTTTGCAGGAGAAAAAGTATGCATCCACATAACCAGTCCTACACAAGTATCTGTATTATTCGCTTCCTTGCACAAAGCACTAATTTCACCTGGGGTTTTAACCACAGGCTTAAAAACGACTTTAACAGGAATTGTTGGGTTTACATTATAATATTCGGCGATTTCAGAAGAATGTTCCGCTACTTGGGCCAAAGTTTCCGGCCCGTATAGATGTTGACTACCCGTTACGAACCAGATTTCGTTCTTGCTTAAATCGATCATTATTTTTTAAACTTTAATTCTTAAGAAAAGTACACGTACATGCCCACTACAATGGAACATATTACAAAGCCAACGGGCTTGGCAAATTTCCATGGAGTGATATCCACTTGCTTCGTATACACCTGAACATACTCATTCTCTCTTGGCCAAAACTTGCCAATAACGAACATTAATAGTACCACCAAAACGAACAATATACCCATAACATGCAGGAAGCTAATATCCGGCTTAACAATATAAAGGGTTACCAAATACGTAACAACGGCGAAAACAATACCAATGTTGGCAGCAATACCCGGTACCTTTTTAGTTAAATACCCTACTAAGATTATCGCTAAAATTGGCACACTGTACGACCCGTTCAATTCTTGCAGATAGTTAAAAATACCACCTTCAACTCCAAATAATAGCGGGGCAATAATCATAGAAATAATGGCCAAGAACATTCCGAATATCTTTCCTGCTTTTACCACTTGTTTCTCCGTAGCCTCTTTATTGATGTATTCTTTATAAAAATCGAGACCAAAAAGGGTAACAGAACTGTTTAGGGCACTATTGAAAGAACTAAGTATAGCTCCAAAAAGGACAGCTGCAAAGAAACCGATAAAAGCCGTTGGCAACACCTTTTTAACCACCATAGGATACGCTTGGTCCGCATTGGTCAATTCGCCATTAAAAATCTGAAAAGCAATAATACCCGGCAATACTACAATGAAAGGTCCTAAAATCTTCACGAATGCGGCAAGGCTTAATCCTATTTGACCTTCACGCAAGTTCTTGGCTCCAAGCGCTCTTTGAATAATCGCTTGGTTGGTTCCCCAATAATAAAAGTTTACAATGACCATACCTGTGAAAAGCGTCCAGAAAGGCACCGAAGAATCGGGTCCTCCTAAAATATTGAATTTTTCAGGGAAATTAGTCGTAAGCACGTCCATTCCGGCAAAAAGACTTCCGTCACCTACATACAACAATCCGAAAATTGGTATAAGGGAGCCTCCAATAATCAAGCCTATTGCATTTATAGAATCGGATACAGCAACCGCTTTCAATCCACCGAAAATGGCGTAGATACTTCCAATTATACCTATTCCCCAGACGGTAACCCAAAGAGCTCCTTCTTCGCCCATACCCATTGCCTGCGGCAAATCAAACATGGTATTAATCGCCAAAGCACCTGAATAAAGAACGGTAGGAAGCATTGAAATGGCATAACCTCCTAAAAACAGAAGAGACACCAGTGTTTTTGTTGATTTACCATATCGTTTTTCTAGAAATTGTGGAATGGTAGCAATTCCCCCTTTTAAATATCTTGGCAACAATACCAAAGCGGTAAACACCATAGCTATAGCGGCCAAAACCTCGTAAGCCATAATGAGAATCCCCTCGCTATATGCGATACCGTTCATACCTACAATCTGCTCCGTAGAGAGATTTGTTAGAAGTAATGATCCTGCAATTACCGGACCGGTAAGACTACGACCACCCAGAAAATAACCGTCTGAAGAGGTCTCATCTGTTTTTCGGGTTGATAAATAGGCAATAATTGCCACTAAAAGTGTAAACCCGATGAACGTTGCTATTCCCATAAACTATATTTCAATTAAAACTTAACATCCTTGTCCGTAATAGGCGTCCTTACCGTGCTTGCGCTCAAAATGCTTTTTCTTTAAAGCTTCCTTTAGCGTTGCAGCATTGGGATTTATCTGTAAAGTTAGATGTGCCATTTTAGCCACTTCCTCACAAACTGCGCTATTATAAACTGCCTTGGCTGCCGTTGCTCCCCAAGTAAATGGAGCGTGACTACCAACCAGTATCATGCCTATATCATTATAATCCAAGCCTCTGTCTTTTAGACAATCAATTATTTGATAACCCGTCATATGCTCATAATCGCCTTGAATATACTCATCTTTCATAGGAGGAGCACACGGAATATCAGCAATTAAATGATCGGCATGAGTGGTTCCGAAGATAGGAATATCTTTTATTGCTTGTGCCCATGCCGTACCATAAGTTGAGTGCGTATGTACGACTCCACCAATTTTATCCCATTCTTTGTAAAGAACGGCATGCGTTTTTGTATCGGAAGAAGGTCTCATTTTACCTTCCACAATTTTAGCGTCAAAATCACAAATAACGATATCCTCTACTTTTAACGAAGCGTAAGGCACACCACTTGGTTTAATGGCAAAAACCCCTTTATCTCTATCTACGGCACTTGCATTACCAAACGTGAACAGGACCAACCCTAATTCCGGAAGTTGCATATTTGCCTCAAAGGCCTCCTCTTTTAACGCTGTATACTTACCCATTTCTATTGGTTTCGTTCATAATATGTTGTTCCATAGTCTCGCACAGTCTACTGTAGTCGCCATACACCTCTAAATATGCTCGTGCATCGGTAGGGTCAGGTTCGTATATGGTTTCAAAAGGGCTTCCCATTTGCTCCATGGCTTCGGGAACGCTGTTGTACACCTTGGCAGCTACAGCACCAAAAACAGCCGCACCTAATGCACAAGCCTGTTCGGAAGCCACTACTTTAATAGGCATGTTTAGCACATTGGCCATCATTTGCATGATAAATGGCGATTTCTTTGCCACGCCTCCCAGCGCTATAATCCCTTTTATGGGAATACCTTCGGAAAGGAACCGGTCCACTATTTTCTTTGCTCCAAAACAAGAAGCCTCTACTAAAGCCCTGAATATTTTAGGTGATGTACTACCCAAGTTAATACCTGCAATGACCCCTTTTAAATTCTGATTGGCATCCGGGGTACGCCTTCCGTTCATCCAATCCAATGCCAACTCGCCCGAAGCTCCAATTGGCTCTTTACTTGCCGCATCACTAAGTTCAGGAATAAGGTTGTTGAGTGCCTCTTTAATCAGTTTTTGTTTGGTATCCTCATCAATTAAGGACGACTTGGATATCAATTCTTCAATTGGCCATGCCAATACCCTACTATACCAAGCGTAAATATCACCAAAAGCAGACTGGCCGGCTTCTAAGCCCAACATATCCGGAATGACGGAACCATCTACTTGTCCGCAAATACCTTTGACCAATTTTTCCTCGCCTTCCATAGGAGCTACCAAAACATCGCAGGTAGAGGTACCCATAATTTTCGTTAGGTAATATGGTTCTATTTTTGCACCAACAGCGCCCATATGGGCATCAAAAGCCCCAACGGAAACCACCGTATTCTCTGGAATCCCCAATCGCCCTGCCCATTCGGGACTTAAGGTACCTACAGGAATATCCGAAGTATATGTTTTATTAAAAAGCCGTTCCCTTAATCCATCCAAAAGCGGGTCCAAGGCCACAAAAAATTCATTTGGTGGTAGTCCGTCATAACTTTCGTGCCAAAGAGCCTTGTGTCCTGCGGCGCATCTACTGCGTTTCATTTCCTGAACATCTTTGCCACCTGTCAACAAAAAGGGTATCCAATCACAATGCTCCACCCATGAATAGGCAGCTTTATGCACCGCAGTATCTGTTCTAGATACGTGTAATATCTTGCTCCAGAACCATTCGGAAGAATAGATTCCTCCTTCGTATTGTGAATAGTCTATATCCCATTTCTCACAAAGTTCATTGATTTCGTTTGCCTCCCTAATACCCGTATGGTCTTTCCAAAGCACGAACATAGCATTAGGGTTCTCTTTAAATTCATCTAGCAAAGCTAAAGGGGTACCATTCCGATCTACCGCCACAGGAGTACTTCCCGTAGTATCTACACCTATACTAACGATTTGAGCGGCAATTTCAGGCCCTACAGCGCCAACCACGGATTTTATGGTAGATTCTATTCCTTCAATATAATCTAGCGGGTGCTGACGGAAACGGTTCTCGGAAGGATTGCAGTATTTACCCTCTTTCCAACGTTTATAATAATGTACGGCAGTAGCAAGTTCTTCGCCCGTTTGGGTGTTGACCAATAGCGCACGGACAGAATCCGAACCAAAATCCAAGCCTAAGCTATAGGCGTATTGTGACCTCATGTGTATTAACTTTAAAATTTAGATAGCGTTTTAGAGTAGGCCACCTTGTAAAAGAGACTAATATAGAACTTTTTACAAGTGTTTCAAAAACACTTAATACCTAAATTGTAAAGTTTTTTGTTTTATTGTACTTTTTTTCGTCAAAACGATATAAAAAAGCCCCCTTTTTAGATTCCGACATGTCCTTTTCGTTCAATTTCACTAAAAAGTCCATTGTAGCAAGTTTCTTTCTAAAGTTGCGCTTATCCATTTCCACTTGAAAAATACCTTCATATAACTTCTGCAGCTGTGGTAATGTAAATTTCTCCGGGAGTAGATTAAACACTATCGGGAATGTACGCACTCTTCTTTGAAGACGCCTAATGGCCGATTCTACCATATCCTTATGGTCAAAAATCAAATCCGGCAACTCATCTATAGGAAACCATTCCGCACGGTACTCCTCTATCAACTCCTGGTTATATTTTTCTTTAAGGATCAATGCACTATAAGTAGTAGAAACCACACGCTCATAGGGGTCGCGGTTGGCTTTGCCAAAAGTACGCACTTGCTCCATGTACACATCCTCTAAACCGGAGAGGTCTTTTAAAACCCGGTGCGCCGCATCATCCAAATCTTCATGGTTTCCAACAAAACCGCCCATAAGGGACCACCTGTCCTTTTCAGGTTCAAAACCTCTATGTACCAAAAGTACCTCCAGCCTATTATCATTAAAACCGAATATGATACAATCTACTGCCAATGTAATTTGTTGTATATCCTTATATGTTCTATCCATTTTATTCTAAACTATTGTTAATGGTTCCTTCAAAAATACGCAAAGAATCCTTGTATAAGTGTATCTGAGACATTTTTCAGGGGTCTCCGCTGAAAAAATCTTCTTGAAAACCTTCAATATCTCCTCAAATACGAACCAAAAGAGAAAAAATATCAAGTTCTGAAAATCAACATTATAGCGTTTTTATACAATTCCTTTAAAAATGTCAAAATATCCTACTTTCAATCAATTATTCATAAAACAGCCTTTTAGAAATTAGCTATCTGTGAATTTTCGACATGGACCCGGTTTTTCTCTACCAAACACCTAGTTCCCATTTTATAAAACTGTTTTATTACGGTATCTTGCGCCCCCAAAACAACTATATAGTACAAAATCAAACCTAACCATATGATTACTGAGAGCAAAAAAATTCTTATTACCGGCGTTGCCGGCTTTTTGGGCTCAAATTTTTTAGTTAAGTCGTTAAACGAAGGACACCGTGTTGTAGGGATAGATAATCTCTCTATGGGTTCTCTAAAAAATATTGAAGCTAGCCTTGACCACAAAAATTTTGACTTTATCAAGGGCGATGTTTTAGACACCACACTAATAAACCGATTGGACGATGACTTTGACGTTATCGTTCACTTAGCGGCATTTAAAATACCAAGATACGGTAACGCCGTTGATACATTGAAAATCAACTCCAAGGGCAGTGAAAACATGTTGGAGTTTGCCCGAAAACTGAAATGCAAATTTGTTCTTGCCTCCACTTCTGATGTGTACGGCATGAGTCCGGATATCCCGTTTAAAGAAGACGGCAACTGTCTTATAGGCGATTCAAAAGTGCCCCGTTGGGCCTATGCTGTTTCAAAGCTTTTTGATGAGCACTTAGCCTTGGCTTATATGGAAGATTACGATTTTCCTGTAGTTATCCTTAGATTCTTTGGTTCATACGGACCAAATCAAAATCTATCATGGTGGGGAGGCCCACAATCTGTTTTCATTGATTGTATTTTGAACAATAAAGAAATCCCTATTCATGGAGACGGGCAGCAAACCCGGACATTCACTTTTGTAAACGATACCGTTGAAGGCATTTACGCCGCAACCATTAAGCCCGAAGCAAACGGTGAAATTTTCAACATTGGTGCAAACGAAGAAATTACCATTCTAGACCTTGCAAAATTGATAAAAGAAATTTCTGATGAACCAACAACCTCTGAGGTAAAGTTGATTCCGTATAACGAAATATCTGCCGGCAGAAAATATCAAGACGTCATGAGACGTGTACCCGACAATTCCAAAGCGGAAAGGATTCTTGGCATAAAAGCGAAGACTTCGTTAGAAGAAGGGCTCCGAATTACGTTTAATTGGCAGAAAAATGTTTCTTTGCAAAAAGCTTAAATTTTATGAAAATAGCAATAGTTGGAGGAGGGTTAATGGGACTAGTATTGGCCCAGAAAATATCTTCCTCAACCAAAGCAACCGTTAAAGTATTAGAGCAGGATAATTTACCAGGCGGGCTCTCTACATATCACAATTATGGAGATTTTACTTGGGATAAGTTTTATCATGCCATTACACCAACGGATACAGATTTAATTGACTTTCTAAACGAGATAGGTTTAGAGGACCAAATACAATGGCGCCGTTCACTTACGGGATTTTACGAAAACAAAAAGTTTCATTCCGTAAGTAGTTCGTTTGAATTTCTACTGTTTCCCCTTCTTGGCCCTATTGATAAAATGAGGTTAGGGTATACGATTCTAAAAGGCTCCAGAACTGATGATTGGAAAGCACTTGAAAAAATTCATGTAACCGATTGGCTAATTAAATTGGGTGGCAAAAAGACTTATGACAAGTTCTGGGCTCCCATGTTACACGCCAAATTAGGAGAAAACCATAAGAAAGTTTCAGCTGTTTTTATCTGGACTTACATTAAAAGATTGTTCAAAGCAAGAAGCTCTGCAGCCAAAAAAGAGCACATGGCCTATGTTAATGGTGGATACAAGACTATTTTTGACCGTCTTGAGGAAAATTTAAAACAAAAAGGTTCTAACCTGCTTTTAGACAGTAAAGTCGAAAACATATCTCCAGATCCAGACGGAGGAATGAATATAAGCTACAACGGCACTACTGAACATTTTGATAAAGTAGTTTTTACTTCCCCACTTAATGTGATGGAAAAGGTAACCGTTCCTGAGCTCTATAACATCTCAAAAAGCACGAAACCTATAGACTATCTTGGTGTAGTTTGTCTCATTTTGGTTACCAAAAAACCCATTACACCATTTTACGTGCTGAATATTGGAGATAATGACACTCCTTTTACGGGCGTAATCGGTATGAGTTCTTTGGTAGATTTAGAAGAGACCGCAAACCAACATATTACGTATTTTCCAAAATATGTGGGCCAGGATAACGAACTTTGGTCAAAATCAGATGAAGAAATTACAGCCGACTTCCTAGATGGGGTTAAATATCTTTATCCGGATTTTGATGAAGCCGATATGATTTCCTCTCATGTACACAGAGCTTTTAAGGTGCAGCCCATGCAGGTGCTTAATTACTCTGAAATTGTTCCAAAGGTGAATACACCTCATCCAGATTTTTATGTTCTTAACACCTCACAGTTTGTAAGTGAGTCCGTAAACAACAATTCGGTAGTTACACACGTGGATAAATTCATGAAGAATTTCAAAAGTGACATAGAATCGTATTCAGAAAAAAGTATAGCCCAATAAAATGAGTAAACCTTTTGCGAGTCTTTCTTTGGACATGGATAACCAATGGTCCTATATGAAGATACATGGTGAAGAGGGTTGGGAAAGCTATCCTTCATACTTGGATATCTTTGTACCACACGTTTTAAAAGTTTTAGATGAATTAAATCTGAAGATTACTTT
This sequence comes from Zobellia sp. B3R18, assembly GCF_018860715.1. Lineage (NCBI taxonomy): Bacteria > Pseudomonadati > Bacteroidota > Flavobacteriia > Flavobacteriales > Flavobacteriaceae > Zobellia > Zobellia sp. B3R18. The sequence continues at coordinate 765,176 of NZ_JAHKQG010000011.1, forward strand.
TTTTATTGTGGGTCAAGATGCTGCTTTTGAAAAGAATCACAAATACTTAAGAGATATTGCAGATGCTGGTCATGACATAGGCAACCATTCTTTTGTACACGAAACGTGGCTTCATCTCTACTCTAGAGAAGAAATGACCACCGAAATAGATACGGCCCATGATATTATTGAAAAAATAACAGGAAAAGCCCCAACGGGTTTTAGGGGGCCTGGATTTAGTTGGAGTCCCACTTTGCTGGAAGTTCTCGCAGATAAAGGTTATGTATACGATGCATCCACATTACCAACCGTCATAGGCCCTTTAGCCAGACTGTACTATTTTAGCACATCTAATCTTTCCAAGGAAGAAAAAGAGGATAGGAAAGAAATTTTTGGCAAATTTTCCGATGGATTTAAAAAGCTGAAGCCTTATTACTGGAAGACCAAAAAAAACCAACGGTTGTTGGAATTACCGGTAACGACCATGCCTATATTTAGAATTCCCTTTCACCTCAGCTATCTTATTTACATAAGTAATATCTCCATCCATTTGATGTCGCTTTACCTGAATATAGCTATTTTCCTTTGTAAGATAACCAAGACTCAACCTAGCTTTTTGTTGCACCCGTTAGATTTAATAGGAGGTGATCAAATAACCAGTTTGGCTTTTTTCCCTGGAATGAATGTTTCTAGTGAAAGAAAGGTGTTCTTATTTAAGAAAGTAATGAAAAAATTGGGCAAACACTTTACCCTGACAGATATGAACGGGCATGTAAATAGCATACTCGATAAAAAGGGGTTGAAAACAGAGCAAGTACCCGATTAACAAGTGAAAAAACAAAATTATCATAACTTTCTCTAAGCAATAATGGGAATTTACCGTGTTGAGACCCCTCTTTGTCGGTGTCCGTACGCTTTCCTAGTAATTTTTCATAATTTTGAACTTGTTACCATTATCACATACGTAAAACCTATACTATTGTGTGCCTGTACCTACCTGAAAACAAGATACCAATATGCCTACCACCATCAATAAAATCGATTTAAAGCAACCTCTTGTTTCTATCATATTGCCTGCTTTTAACGAAGAAGCAATACTTGAAAATAACGTATCCCTCCTTTATGACTATTTAGAAACTCTTGAGGGTCTATACGCATGGGAAATTATTATCGTAAATGATGGTAGCACGGACAACACGCGATTCATAGCCGATGCTTTAGCGGAATCAAAACCCAATTTAAGTGCCTATCACCATATCGTAAATAGAAATTTAGGAACTGCGCTAAGAACCGGTTTCAAGCATAGCAACGGCGACTATGTTATTGTTCTGGATATTGACCTAAGTTATTCCCCAGACCATATAGAAAAATTATTATCTGAAATAAAGACCACTCAGGCTGATATGGTTATTGCCTCTCCTTATATGAAAGGGGGCAAGAACACCGCGGTTCCAAAACTGAGACTATTGTTAAGCAAGACGGTAAACTTTATGATGCGAAAAGCTTCAAGGCTTAACATCTACACTTTCACGGGTATGGTAAGAGCCTATAATGGTGATTTTATACGTTCTTTAAACACAAAATCCAGTACTTTTGATATAAATACTGAGATTTTATTGAAAGCATATATTTTAAGAGCCAGAGTTATAGAAATACCTGCACATCTAGATTGGTCCGAACAACAAAAGCTTGGTAAGATACGTACCTCAAGTTTACGTATTGTTATGGGCATATTTAATGGTTTGGCCAACAGTTTTATGTTCAGGCCCTATATGTTCTTTTGGATATTAGGGCTACTTATCTTTCTCCCTTCCTTTTACATGATTTTATGGATTGTTATTGATGCAATTCAACTTTATCCAATGACGGCCGAGATAACCAAAGGTTTTGGGCATAGATTTGCTGCTGCTATTTCTGAGGTGTTTCGCCAAAGGCCATACTCATTTATTGTAGGCGGTACCGCAATGATAATTTCTATTCAACTATTAGGGCTTGGGTTTATATCGCTCCAAAAGAAAAGGTATTTTGATGAATTGTTTCATCTAAACTCTGAAATCCTTAAAAAAACTAGAAATCCATAATATTATTATTCCCCATGATCAAAAAAAGATTTCAAAAAGATTTTTTACCACTTTTACCATTATTTGCCGTTTACACCTTTGTAGTTCTATATTTTTCTTCCAATGAATTAATTGGAGATGAATATAGATATTTTCACTATGCCGAAAATATTTCCAATGGTTTTTTTGAGGAAACTGAAAATCCTAGTTTTGGCAATGGCCCGGCATATCCATTTATTATTGCACCTTTTGTTGCTTTAAATACCGACTTGGTACTGCCAAAACTTATCAATGCCATACTTCTACTATTCTCGCTCGTCTATTTTAAAAAGACACTCGAAATTTTTTCCGATAGCAAAAAAAATATTTATTTAGTCTATCTACTAGGGTTATACCCCCCCATAATACGTTGGCTTCCCTACATATATTCTGAACATTTAGCATTTTTTGCAACATGCGGACTTCTATTTTATACTCTCAAGTTATTCGAAAAAGAACGCCCTCCTATTAGATATTTTATTTTTTCCTCTATATTCCTTGCCTTACTTGTATTTGTGAAAATTATTTTTCTTCATGTTATCTTGGTCAGCCTAATACTTATTCCAGCATGTATGATTATTTGGAAAAATTATAGGCCCCAGCTGAAAAAATCTTTCTTCATTCTTATTTTCGGATTTATATTAACATCTCCTTTTTTGGCATATGCCTTCTCAATAACTGGTAAATTATTTTATCTAGGCACAGCAGGGGGAGAAATTTTATATCATCGCTCAACCCCATATGAAAATGAATATGGAAACTGGTTTTCCTTTAACGACGTTCTATATGGTAGCAGCAAAACGTATAGTTCAGATGATGCTTACGACAATCTCGAAAGTCTTTCACGAAACCATAAACAGAATTTTATAGAATTACAGTCATTAACCCATATTCAAAGAGATAGTGCATTAAAATCACTAGCCATTACCAATATGAAAGCCCACCCTATTAAGTATCTAAAAAACACTGTGGCAAATGCTGGAAGACTTTTTTTTCATTACCCCTTCTCATATAGAAGTCAAAGCATGAATACTTACGGATATATGATTCCTAATATGATTATAATATTCTTTTGGCTTCTTAGTCTCTATCCTTTCATAATTGCAAGGAAAAATGTTCCATTTGCATTAAAAGCATTAATGCTCTTTAGTCTAATATACGCCTGCGGAATTATAGTCTTAGACGGAAGAGGCAGAAATTTTATTGTAATGGCACCTACAATGGTTTTATTCATTACCTATCATCTTTACAAACTCGTCAGAATATCAATAGTTAAGTAAAATATTCAGACACCGTTCAATTATTAAATAAAACCAAAACTTAATTAAACTAGTTAGGCGCAACTTGACTGTAAGAATCCGTTCCATATTCAGAATCTCCTGGTCTACGTGTAATCATTCTTATCGTCCCAAGATAAGTCTCAATTTCAGATGCACCTTGTTGAACGGACTCCTGCACCTTATTCCCATCCCTCCATGGCCACTTATATATTCCCCATTTGGCATTCCCTCCCCAAGGGTGAGAATCATAAATAGTCTTTGTCCGTTGATCATAAAATTTCTGACCGTTTATCCAAACCTGTAATAGACCATTAGAACTATCTCCCCAGATAGCATGAACAACAATATCTATGGTTTCGCCCGCTTTAGGAACAATACCCGTTGCAACATAATCAGGATAATTAACGTGATTAATCACATATATTTCACCTGCCTGACCTCCGTACTGCCCCTCCCTATTTACCATTAATTCCGTATGAGGTGACTTCCCCGAAACGCCAGGATGTACTTGAAAAAATAGCCATTCATTATTTTTATCAATAACATAGCTGTTTCCAAATGTATAACTCCACCCAAACCACTCTTCAGTTCCTTTAGGGTGACGCACATTCCATGGTTCGGTTCTTATTTCCGCTCTTATATTATAATCCTCACTACACCAGCTACCTGTGTTTGGACTTTTAGGGTTAACTTTAAATTTAAGTCTATTACCAGATTTAGTCACTTGTTGTTCATCACATTGCGAATCAATATACAATTGTTTGTTACTAAACGAAACTCCTGAACTTCCTGACCAACTAGGAAAAGAAATATCGCCCCAACACCATACTTTTTCACCTGTTTCCCCAGCAGTTTTACCCCCAACGCTACAATCAATAGGGCCTTCTACTTTGGGCTGAGTTACATCCACACTTAATGATGAAGTACTCGTAAGCCCTTCTTCATCAGTTACAGTTAGTGAAACATCATAAAACCCAGGAGCGGTAAAGACATGTGATGGGTTTACTTCATTAGAATAATTTCCTGAAATATTCCAATCATAACGAGTAACTCCTTTATCATCTGACGAGTCGCTACCTGTAAAACTTACTGCTAACGGTGCTTCACCTGAAAGGGTGTTTGCATGTGCTACAGCAACCGGAGGGTTATTGACTGGTTCCTGAACATTAACAGTTATTGTTTCCTTATTTTGAAGTCCGTCAACATCAGCAACTGTTAGTTCTACTTCGTATGTACCGGCTGAATCAAACGTATGTGACGGATTGGATTTATTAGATGTTGAACCATCCTTAAAATCCCACATATATGCTGTAACCCCTATATCATCGGTTGATCCGCTTCCCGTAAAATTAATTGTTAAAGGTGCCTGACCCGATTGCGTACTTGCCCTAACTTTTGCTATAGGTGGTTGATTTGCAGGAGCATCAACCCTAATAGAAACAGTTTTCGTGTCCTTAAGCCCTTCTGCATCCGTAACTGTAAGCACTACTTCGTAAGAGCCAGCCGATTCAAAAGTATGTGAAGGATCGGACTTATCCGAACTATTCCCATTCTTGAAGTCCCAAGAATAAGCAGTGACGCCAGTATCATCGGTTGATCCACTTCCCGTAAAGTTCACCGTCAAAGGAAGTGTTCCAGAGGTTTTGCTTGCACTTGGCTTGGCTACAGGGGCTCCATTTTCCTTTGATTCTACAGTAATGGAAACAGTTTCCTTATTCTTAAGGCCTCCTGCATCCGTAACCGTTAGCTCTACTTCATAAGAGCCAGCAGATTCAAAAGTGTGTGAAGGATCGGACTTATCCGAACTATTCCCGTCCTTGAAATCCCAAGAATAAGCCGTGACGCCAGTATCATCGGTTGATCCGCTTCCCGTAAACTTCACCGCCAAGGGAAGAGTTCCAGAGGTTTTGCTTGCACTTAGCTTAGCTACAGGAGCTCTATTCCCCTTTGATTCTTCTACGGTTATCATTACTACATCTGAAGCAGAGATTCCCTCTTCATCCTTTGTTACCAAAGTAACCTCATAAGAGCCGGCTTTATCAAAAGTGTGTTCAATTTCCGCTGTATTACCTGTCTGGCCATCCTCAAAGTTCCATTTGTAAGAAACAATAGCTTTATCATCTGAAGAATCAATACCTGAAAAAGAAACTTTTAAAGGAGCTTGCCCATTTACCGGAGAACCGTTAGCTATTGCCACAGGAGGTTCATTTTTTGGAAATGGTGTGTTTGGAAGCGCATCAATATTGGAATCTGTATCGTCCTCTCCCTTATTGTCTGTTGTAGTATCTTGGTCCGGGTCGTTTTCAGAGGCATCAGCAGGAACCTCCTGTGGTGTTTCCTCTTCAACATCTACTTCCTCCTCCTCTTCTGTTGTAGGGTCATTTTGCTCTGAACTATCTTCCTCCTCTTCGGCAGGAACCTCTTTTGGGGCCTCTTCTACAGTAGTATTATCTTCTTCTATGTTATTCGGATTTTGAGTCTCATCGTCATTTTCCTTCGGAGACGTTACAAATAATGCAATATCATCTGCACCAATAGGCACTTCATATTCAACTATTAAACTACTTCCTGCTTGACTTTCATGTTCTTTTGATGCAAATGCCAAATCATCACCGTCCTTATGATCTAATATAAAAGTAGCAGGCTCCAACTGAAGTTCCCCAACTTCCAAATCAATTGAGACTTCCGTTCCTATTCTATATTCTTGCTTGGCAACCCCTAATAACTCTCCTGTCTCGGGAGCTGATTTTTCACTAAGATCAGTTTCCGTCCAATTACTCGATTCACCCTTATAAACATCTACTTCGCCATTTCCATCATCCGTATTAATCGTGAACATCAAGGTTGCCGCATTAATAGTACCCCCAATAGAATCTATTGGGCTAAAATCAAACATAAGATAGCTTGTGCGCCTCTCCTCTTCTAACCTAACAATTGGCTCATTATACCCCTTACCATTCTGTAGATATGCATCGTTTATTGGATAAAAAACAAATGTCCTAATTTCGGTTTCTACTGTAACCGAGTCCTTAACCTGTGGTTCTTCAACTTCTATCTCAAGACTATCTTGCTGACTACCGGAAGGTGTTCCTTGATCTACAACAGGACTAATATCTTTGCTAATTACAGCTTCTCTTAAAGTTTCTACGTCTTTACTACAGGCAAGATTTAATAAAAAAGTTATTCCTAGAAAATACAAAAAATAGGACAAAGTCCGTTTTGGGGTATAATTCATAAGTAGTCCTATTGGGGTAGGGTTAAAAATTTACTATATAAACTCGGGCTATATACGGTGTAATATTAACTTTTGGCCGACGAAATATGTAAAAAAAACGTTGAAATGCATCTTTTATTTTCAAAAAGCACTTATAACCTGACTTTATAAATAGCGATAAGACCAGCTTTAAAGCAAACTAGCTTTACTCAAAATTATTCGCTTAAAGCTTCATTATAATTATTCACTTCTTGAACAACCTATTTTACGGCTAACAATAGTCTATAAAATATTATCTTGGCTAATGGTTAAGTAAAATCTATTTTGTTACTTACTATATTCGTAATATTTGCATATAATGATACAATCAAAAAAAGACTATTTAAACTATTTAAGATTGGACCAAGAAGCTTTAGACATTAAGGCAAACTGGAAAACTCCGCTTAAAGAATTTATTGCCCCCCATTATGTGTGGCAATTTCAAAAAAAACTTAGGAAGCTTGAGTATTATAAAAATTGCAGGAAGGATATTTTAGGCAAGTTATATTATCAATATTTACGACTACGGTTCAAAAAAATATCAGTTAAACTAGGCTTTTCAATAGCGCCAAATGTTTTTGGGCCAGGGTTGGCTATTCTTCATTATGGAACCATAGTGGTTCATAATGCAGCAAAAGTTGGGAGGAATTGCAGAATACAGGCCTGTACCAATATAGGCGCATCCGGCGGAACTAGTAAGGCTCCACAAATTGGAGATAATGTTTATATAGGCCCAGGCGCTAAAATATATGGCCATATAGTTCTGGGGAACAATATAGCCATAGCGGCCAATTCATCCGTAAGTAAAACTTTCTTGGAAAACAACGTACTACTGGGCGGATCTCCAGCGAAGATTATTAAAGAAATTGATATTAAAAAAATTATTCCCTATGCAGATTAAGCATTTACAGTTCCTAAAACTGTAACAAACTTTCTAGTTGACCACTATTTTTAAGGATATAGTTTTCTGCATTCTTATGATGTATGCCATCCTTGCTATCCACTGAATCATAATAAACAATAGACTTAAAATAATCTTTTAGATAAGCTTTCCTACTTACAGAAAATTTATTGATAACTTCTTTGTTATTCAAAGGCAAGGGTGGACTCACCAGTTTAAATTGAATTCCACGTTTATTACAAATAGAATCAATTTTTCCTAAATACTTCAAATTCACGTCAGAAATACATAACGAATCTAGTTCACTTATCTGTAATGAATTAGAGGAATTTGGAATTTGAAAATTTGAAAATTTGAATTTCAAAACCTCCTCTTTTGGGAATGTAGTATTTATATACTTTAATTCACTTTGGTCGAGTCCCTTTAATTGCTTTCTAAATGGCTTTACGAAATAATTATACGTGTAGTCCTGATTTAGGGACGAAGTTAATGTCAAAGGGTTTATAACCAGAACCATCCTATCAAAACGAGAATTACCCTCTACCAAAGTTTTTAGCAACAAATAGTTACCTGGCACTTCATAGCTTTGGTTTTCACAAAGACAGTAGTTTTCATCATTCTTTATTGCTCCATAAAACTGCTTACACACGGAATCTCCTAGAAGAAGGGTCCTTGTAGATATACCTCCCTCTAGTACACGTGAGACCAAATCGTAAACCTCATTCGCTTTATTTAAATATAAAGACATGGGCGTGTGAAAAAAGAAAATCACAAAAACACCAGGAACCCCATAATACTTAAAAAAATATATCAATAATTTTTTCAAAATTGGAAATATATAAATGATTGTTGATTGCCAAATTTAGCCGTTATAAGTATTAAAAATATAACAGTTAATGCCAACCAAAGATATTTGTTGACATCTGTTAGACGCTCATCTCTTCTGAATATCCATTCTAATATAACAAATGGCATTACATAGAAAAATAAGTAATCCTTATACGGCGTATGGTATGAAAACTCCGTGAAAAATTTTCCGATAATTGAGATTGCCTTTTCAGTACTTTCACTCCTAAAAAATACCCAGCCCATGGTGACAAAGCAAAAATTGACTACCATCTGTAATACCTCTCTTAGTGATGGAAAGAAAGAATTCTCAGCAACAATAACACTTACATATTTTCTATTCGTCTTAAGGACAAAGGAAGGAATATATAACACAGCATGAATAAAACCCCATATTAAAAAGGTCCAATTAGCCCCATGCCAAAAACCACTGACAAGAAAAATTATAAAAATATTTCTTAATGATATCCATTTACCCTTCTTAGACCCGCCCAAGGGTATATACAAATAATCTCTAAACCAAGTGGAGAGTGAAATATGCCAGCGCCGCCAAAACTCTCCTATATTTCGGGAAAAGTACGGAAACTTAAAGTTTGACATTAGCTCAAAACCAAATAGTTTTGAGATACCAATGGCAATATCCGAATACCCACTAAAGTCACAATAAATCTGGAAGGCAAAATACACTGACCCCAATATTAAAGTTCCTCCTCCAAATGTTTCATAACCTGTAAAGATATTATCCACAACAGGAGCTAGTGAGTCTGCAATTACCACTTTTTTGAACATACCCCAAAGTATCAACCGTAATCCTTGGACAGCAATTTCATATTTAAATACCCTTGCATTCAATATTTGGGGCAACAGATTGGTTGCCCGTTCAATGGGCCCTGCCACCAATTGAGGAAAAAAAGAAACGAAAGACGCAAAAGAAACAAAATCTCTAGTTGGTTTAAGATTACCACGATATACATCTATGGTATAAGACATTGTTTGAAATGTGTAAAATGATATTCCAACCGGCAGTATAATATTAAGAGTCCATTTACTCTGAATTTCATACCCAAAAGAGTGAAATAAATCTATCCAAGATTCAACAAAAAAATTGTAATACTTAAAAAAACCTAAAACCCCCAGATTAAATAGCATACTTCCATACAAAAGAAGACGCTTCTTACTTTCCTGAGTTTGTACAGGAATGCCCTTCCCTATAAAAAAATCTACAATCGTAGACAGAAAGATTAGAAATAAAAAACGATAATCCCACCAACCATAAAAAACATAGGAACTTACTAATACGAGTAAGTTCTGACCTTTTAGGCTCTTACCAAAAACAGACCAATAGAAAAAAAATACTACTGGTAAAAATATAAGAAACTCTATGGAGTTGAATAACACTTCCCTATGGTTTGGCTGTTATAGACATTACCTTATAAGGCAACATGAAACTTTTATTAAAGCGCCCAAAATTAATGCTATTTTCCAATTTACCAACGGCCACATACTTTCTTTTGAATATTCGATAAGAATATTACGTTGTATCTATCAAAAAAAAATAGACTAGAATTCAGTGCCAATAATACATACCAAATCAATTAACGTGGTGCCACTACTGAGTAAGAATTCTTTTTATACTCTAAATCGTCAGGTTTTCGTGTAATAATTCGCAAAGGCCCCATATAAGTTTCTAATTTGGATATTCCAAGATTTCTAGACTTCTGAACATTGTTCGCATTTCTCCATGGCCACTTATAAATTCCCCATTTGGCATTTCCACCAACAGGATTCGAAGCCCGCACGGTACGCTCCTGCTTATCCACAACTTTTGCACCATCTATCCAAACTTGCAACATGCCACTATTTTCATCTCCCCATATTACATGCATCACTATATCCAGTGTCTGAGATGCTTTTGGTATTATTCCTGTAGAGTAATAAATGCTTTTACCGTCGCTACTATTGTTAACCACAAGAATTTCTCCTCCGCTATCGGAGCCAGCTCCATTTTCATTTACAGACCACATAGCTATAAGTGGCGTTTTTCCTGCTGTTCCTTCATGTACCTGAAAAAATGCCCATGGGCTTTCTTTATCTATTATATAATCCTTTCCAAATGTATAACTCCATCCAAACCATTCTTCGGTTCCAATAGAGTGATTTACCTTCCAAGGTTCAGTGCTTATCTCTGCCCGCATATTATATGCATTGGAACACCAATTGCCCACCTCTGGATATGTAGGGTTTATACTAAACTTAAGAAAGCCTTCATCTTTTGAAACTTGTTTCTCATAACATTCCGAATTGATTTTCAATTGCCCGTTACTAAAAGGAACCCCTACTTTTGAAGAATACTCGGGAATTTCTATGTCTCCCCAACACCAGACCTTTAGACCTGTGGTGTTGCCCATTCCCCCTTTAGTATAACAAGTAACACTTCCTACCGTTTCTTTATCATCTTTTGAAGCAGGTTTAACCCCAGAATTATTAGTAACACTACTCTTTTCCGTACTTTCTCCGTTCGTTATTGATACAATGTTTTGGTTATTTTCAGCATCGTCACTTTTTACATCAAGCGACTCATCTTTACCACAAGAAAAAAAACAGGTCAATACAAGAATAGACAAAGCTGCTCTCAATATTTTCATAGTAAGTAGGTTTAAAGATTACTAGGACACTTTTTTAAACGTCTCAATAATTATTATTTGGGTTTAAACCTAACGGAGCCTGAATGTGTTTAGTACTTTAAGGAAAGGTTACTCATCGAATAAAAACAATCATTTTTTAGAGGAAGATATACAAGCCTATTTTAGCAACGGTATAAAAATGACAAACAACCCTTATAATACCATTACATAAAAAGAATAGATTAAGGAGACACCAATTTAAACGAATTAGCAAAATAATCCTTGTCATTCGGGCTTCTGGTAATTATTCGCAAAGGCCCCATAAAGGCCTGTAATTGGTCAATCCCTTGCTTTTGAGATTTAGTAACCCCATTAATATCCCTCCAAGGCCACTTATAAATGCCCCATTTGGCATTTCCGCCTACCGGATTTGAGAAACGAACTGTTCTTGCTTGGCGATCATGAACTTTAACTCCGTCTATCCAAACTTGTAATAGACCATTGTATGCGTCGCCCCAAACAACATGTACTACAATGTTTAAAGCTTGGCCTGCTTTGGGGATGATATTGGTAGGATAAAAATGGTTGCCATAATTACTTGAAGAATTTACAATATGTAATTCTCCAGCGCGACCACTTCCCTGACCCCCTTTATTCATGACCCACAATGCAATAAGAGGTGTTTTTCCTCTTGACCCTTCATGTACTTGAAACAAAAGCCAAGGATTTTCTTGGTCAATTACATAATTCTCACCCAATATGTAACTCCACCCAAACCACTCTTCTGTTCCTTTTGGATGATTTACCAACCAAGGAGTGGTACTAATTTCCGCCCGCATATTAAAATCATTATCGCACCAATCATTGGGCTGGGCAATTAGGGGGGTAATACTAAACTTAAGCCTTCCTTCTACAACCGAAACCTGATTCTCACAACACTCAGAATCAACTTTTAGTTGGTTATTACTAAAATTCATTGATTTCTTTCCAACATAAGAGGGTATAGTAATATCATCCCAACACCAAACTTTCAGCCCTGTATCATTTGCTTTACCTCCTTTTGTTTTACAAACAGTATCAGATGCAAAATATGGTTTTACAAAATGACCAAATTTCTTAATTTCGGGCGAGGTATACTCGGAATCTACTATATCTAGAAACCCAAAAACATAAACCCTCCTATCCCCAGATATTGAGAGTAAAACGAATAGAAACAAGAAGGTTAAAAATTTCATTATTTATTAGAATGGATTCTAAGTAATTTAATTAAAAAATATAACTCAAATTAAAAAGAACACAACTACAAAAGACTCTCATAAAGACCCTTATATTCTAAAGCAATTCGATCCCATGTATATCTATTGGCCACTTTAATTTCTGCATGCTTTCCAAGTAATTGGAATTTGCTCGCATTCTTTTCCGCCCACTGTATTTTTTCAACAAGGTCTTCAACATTTTTGTTTTTAAAAAAAAGCACATCATTTTCGTCAAAAACTTGAGTGTTCTCTGGAATATCACTAGCTAATATTGGTTTCCCCGTACTTGCCACTTCCAATAACATAATTGACATTCCTTCCGTTTCGGAAGGAAATACAAAATATTCACATGAATCTACCAAGGCTAGTAAGGCTGGTAATGGATTTACAAAACCAAGAAAATGCACGTTGAGCCCCTTGCTCAACCCTTTAATCTCTTTAATGTATGCCGGGTAATTGTCCAATTCCCCTGCTACAAAGATATGTCCTTTATAGTTAATTTTCTTGTATGCCTCGAGCATGGTATGCAGACCTTTGGTACCCATAATTCTACGTGCCGCAAACAAAACAAAAGGCGTAAATTTTGGTAATTGAACCGGCCAAAACTTTTCACCAAGGGCTATGGATCTGTTTTCAGAAAGGTTAATTCCATTAGGAACAAAGAGAACATCTACATTCTCTGTTTCTTTATAAAAATCGCAAAGCGGTTTTGAAATAGCTGTTTTAGTTCCTTTAAAGTTTAAAAAACGCCTTTCACAAAGTTTAAAGAATTTTTTAGCCACACTGCCCCACTTATCCCTTTTATATGGTGCCTCGTGCGCAGTAGCAATAACTTTAGCTTTTTTTGAAAGTCCGTCAAGAAAAAAGAAACTATCAATCTTATGTGCGTGTATTATATCATAATCACCAAAAAACCTTATATGTAAATAGCAGAGGCCGTAGTATAGAAATACCCCAATACTCCCAAGTTTAATTTCAGGGAACTCTACTACTTTTACTCCGGTTATGTGATTTTTTGCATTTTCATTCTTAAAACAATACACTGTAACATCAAAATCGCTGACCAGGTTAGCAATTAAATTCTCAGCTACTCTGCTCGTCCCCCCTCGAGAAGGAAAATACTTAATACCAAAAAATGCGATTTTCGGCTTATTTTTCATTTTTGCTATAGTTTATTTAACTCAATAGAGCCGTCAATCCTGATTATTAGAAGTCCTTTATAACACAAAAAAAAGCTACAAAAGACTCTCCTTATACAACTTAACATATGAATCAGTCATTTTTTTAAGACCGAACATATTCTCCATTCTATTCCTTGCAGCAACACCCATGGTTTCACATAAGTCTTCCTTACTTAGAAGGAGCGAAATTTTATTAGCCATTGCCTCTGGAGATGCTGGTGCCACCAAAAAACCAGTTTCACCTTCTCCGACAGCCTCATTAGAGCCTCCTCCAATAGTAGCTACTGTAGCTTTGCTTAATGCCATATACTCTAATATAGCATTAGATATACCTTCCCCATGCACCTTCATATTCGTTGCTAATACCCCCAAATTGAATATGGCAACAATTGATTCTACATCTCTTTGAAGACCTGTAAAAATAATCTTACTCATATGTTCATCTGCTACCATTTTTTTGCACTCCTCCAAATCTGGACCTTCCCCGATAGCCAAAAAAGTAACGTCATCCCTTTGATTCAATACAATCATTGCTGCTTTGATGTAGGTCTTAAAATCTTTTCTTTCAGAAAAATTCCCAACCATACCAACAATTTTAGGGGTCGTAATGTTAAATTCCCGACGAACTTTGGACTCGTTCTTTAATTCTGAAATCCGATTTAAATCAAAACCATTGTAAATGCAAAGACCTTTTTTAGCTGGAATATTATAGGCTCTTAAGCCTGCTAAAGAATTCCCTACAATAACTTTTGAGAACGGTATGGCCAATTTAGTCCGAAAATAATCCTTATTACGGAAACTAAGATTTTCGGGCGCATCAACAATACTTCCGTTAACAAGGGGTATACCTAGTAACTTTGAAGATGGTATAGCCAAAATGGTAGACATTGACCCCCAACTATGAAGTAAATCTGGCTTCCATTTTTTACATAGGTTAAACAACCTATAAAAAACCATTGGGTTCTTTTTGGGCACTCTTTTTAAAATAGTAATGGGCACACCCAAATCATAAACTTCTTTATAATGAATCCTATCTGAAAAAACCACTAAACCTAGTTCTATACCGCTATATTGTTTGCTGCCCTTCAACAATTCAATCAACCTTCTTTCTCGCCCCCCTGAGGTTAGGCTTTCTATAAGTAATAATATTTTCATATTTAAAACGGCTTATTCCGATATATCAAAGCAAAGAGACTTTATTTTTTTGATAAAACATGTTTGTAAAAATTAATCGTTTCTTCAATGACAGCCTTTGGCTGAAATCTCTTACTCGCAAATTTTGCCTTCTCCCGTACTTTTTCTTGTTTATTGGGGTTTTGAAAAATCTGAGCTAATACCTTCGCTAATTTTTTAGAATTTCCTTTTGGAAAAAGATAACCTGATTCGTTATTTTTTATCATTTCAGGTATTCCACATATATCCGTAGCTACAACAATTTTTCCTTGACTCATAGCCTCGGCTATACTTAAAGGCAATGTTTCTTGAAAGGAGGGCAAAACGAATACCGGAATATCCTGAGCATATCGCAAAACCTCCATTTGGTTTTTCCAACCACAGAATATTACTTTTTCAGAAACATTAAGTGAGCTTATTAATTTATCAATTTCTTTCTTATACTCCATTTCTTTATATCCACCAATTACATGGAGCCTACTATCTATTCCTTTTTTATCAAGCAAATGAAGTGCTTGTATTAAAACATGCAGTCCTTTACGTTTTTTTATCTCTCCAACAAAGTACATTTCATTTCTACCCTGTCCATTATTTATTTTGGAGTCATTCTGAAAAAAAATATCATTTACCGGATTAACGATTAGCTCAGAATTTACATCTAAGTTTTTGTCATTTTTCCTAAAATAAATCCTCTTATTATATTTAGATATAAAAATGATGTTTTTTATCCTATTCAGATAGTAATTTTCAACTATCTCTTTTATTCTAAATAGAACTTTTCTCTTTATAGTTACCTGTAACAAACGCTCCTCACTAAGGATTGCATGCTGAGTCACAACAAAAAAATTTCGATAGCTAGACCTATATAAAAGCACCCCAGGCACTACGCCTTGAAGGTGTATAACATCTGGGCTTTCCTTTATAACAATGTTATTAAATTGCCTTCTTGCTTCTAAGAAAGATTGCCTAAAACTTAACTTGTAAACCGAACATTCGTTTTCAAATTTTGTAAAGCCACTATTAAAAGAAGTAGAAACAAGAACCAGCTCCACATCCGAACGCTTTACAAGTTCATTGGCCATATTTACCAAAACACCCTGGACACCCCCATAAGTCTTATTATCTTCAGGAAAATCGCCAACAAGAAATAATTTCATAGATTTTATTTATACTTTTTCTTGGTACTTGAAACCGTCATTTAAGTCTACCCCATATACGCATCAATAGCTTCAAAAGACCATACAAACCCTATAGTGAATTTAGAAAACTCAACATTCTTTTACCATGTGCCTTATAGTCAAACTCCCTTAATCCAAGTTCCTTTCCTTTTAACCCTATTTCTATTGACATTTCAGGATTATCTATAACATATTTCATTTTTTCTGCAAAAGAAACAACGTCATACTTCTCTGCCACCAAAGCCGTTTTTCCGTCATCAAAATAATTCATTATTTCACCCACTCCCGTTGTAATTATTGGATTCCCTGAAGCTAAGTATTCTCCTATCTTATGAGGAAACCTAGAGGTATCCTGTATTGTAGGTCTTAACGGAATGAGCAGCGCTATTGCATTTGTATAGAGATACACTAGCTTTTCATAAGGAATATTGGTGAATAATTTTATTGGCTGAGTACTAAACACATTATTTATCTCGTCTTCTAGTCGTGCTGTTTCTTCTTTAGTTCCGCCGCTAACAATCATATATAACTTGGTGCTTTCATCTATTTTCAAACTCTTATATGACTCTATTATGAAATTGAACACCTCTCTGTAACGAATACTCCCACAGTACAGAAAGTAAGGTTTCTCTACGGTACTCTTAGGTTTATTGAATTTTTCAAAATCACATAAAATAGGCAATTTCAAGCAAGGTTTAGATGGAGACTTTAACTTGTAATGATGCATTAACCGATCACTTATAGGCAATGCTCCGCTATATTGTTTTATAACCCAATTATCTATTAATCTGTCATTAATCCTTTGAAAAAAACCGGTTCTATGCTCCATAGAAGAGGCCATTTCGACAAAATTAGTAGCCGTGGGAATTTTATGAAAATATGAGAACAGTACATAGCGTAGAGCGTGTATTACTTCTCTATTGGGGACAATAGCCAAGTCTATCCTATCATTTTTCTTTAGTTCTCGCAAATACTTAAACTCACCTATTATACCTTTAAGTTTTTGAATATTCCGGTTCAAGAAACCATTTGGCCTATAAACATCTTTTGAAGTGTAGATATAATCTATGCCCTCAAAGTTTCCTTTATATTCAAAATTCTTATGTTCGTCATGGCCCCAAGAACCCTTTCTACAAATTACCGTTACCCTACACCCCTCATGCAAAAATGCTCTACTCATTAAAGTAAGCCGTTGTACGGCTGCCAACCCAAAAGGAAATCTAATTTCTCCCATGAATACAACATGTGGCTTGGTCTTTTGTGTTTGCTTTTCCAATTTCATTTTTTTCAGGACAAATCCTTGTGTTCTATACAATTTTTTTAAGAAAGACTGAATTTTATATATCTTGCCTTGTCAACTCATTAAATATTTTCAATAAATCATCACATATTTTTTTGCTACTATTCCTAACTAGCCCTAATTTTCTAGCATTTTGACCCATGAGCTTTGCTGTTTCAGGGAATTCAGAAAATTCTAATATGGCTCCGGCCATAGCATAAGGATCCTTACTTTGCACTAAAAGTCCTTCTTCTCCATCAACAAGCATACTTGGAGTTCCCCCAACGTTAGTAGCAACTACAGGCATCCCTAACAACATAGCCTCTTGAACACCATTTGGGCTATTCTCAATGTGTGATGGGTGTACATATATGTCAGAATTTAACAATTCCTCGATCATTTCAGGAGCGGTCTTATTACCTAATAATTTTACTTCGGGGAAAGATGCAGGAAAATTAGCTTCCTTTCGTGCGGCCTTAGTATAAACAGTTCCTTCGGCTATACCAATTATACGCCACTCTAAACGTCTTCCTATTTTATCCTTTAAAATTTTACTTGTCCTGAAAACGGTTTCTAAACCTTTATACAGATTTCCTCTTATGGTGGTAGTAATAACAAACTTGTCTCTATTCGTCCATTGTTTCCATTGGTTAGCCAAGAAAGGAGGTCGCATAGCTTCATCACAATGAAAGTATTGAGCTTGAGGTGCCATTGTCCTTACCAGTCTTCTATCCCAATTAGTTCTTCCTATAAAATTTTGAGCAAATGAAAAAATACGCTTCTCACGATGAACCAAGCGCTTAAATTTTATAAAATTATGGTACATCGTATCCCCAGACAAAATACGTTTCATAGACTCTAACACAAAAGTCTTTCTTACCTTAAGTCCATTTTCATACATCATTTCATAAACTGTAAGGTTACCCTGAAACCAAATAATTGAGGGAACCTCCAATTCTGGGATAATCAAAGGAAAATCTGATTCTGTGCCAAAAAAAAGGATTACATCCGGTTTAAAACTCCTAACCACATCTAAGTAATGCTGCAAAGAATTTTCGGAAGGCGGGGTTGCAAAAAAACGGCTATACCAGCGATTAAATTTACCATATGGATACCTCGGCACCATAAAATACCTTGTACGCGAGGTTGCTGATGTAATTTCCTTTCCTTCCTTTTCAAGCTCACTAAAAACTATTCCCAGTTCAATATCCGAGTTAGCCATTATCTCTTGCTCCAATGATTCAATCCAACTTCCTCCAACTCTATTTTTAGAGTTAGATGCCCCTAAAGGGGGTCTATTTGAAAACCAGAGTACGCGCATAATTTAGTTTTTTGAACTTTTATTCTATAATTTGTTCTATTATTTATTCCATATACCTTTTGCAGTACCGTTTAAAATTTTCTTAAACTGTATTGGCGCCAAAATAGGGCCATACGCTACTGAAATAATACTCGCTAAAATTACCCCCGCAGATTCTAAAGCTAATGTTTTAGCAAAGAAATAGGACAATGGCACATTCACTAACATACTTACAATTCCAACCACTAGCTGAAGCTTAATTTTACCTACCCCATTTATAAATACCACAAAAATATTACCCCAAGCTAAAACGTTTACATAGATACACATAATTACAGAAAGCAGGAACGGAACTTCAATTTCCGGGACCCAAAAATGATAAAAATAAGTAGACCCAAGTAACATTAACAAACTAAGTCCGAACAGTGCCATCCAAACTTTAATGAGTTTTTTATTAGTAGTTAAAATCCATTGAATATCCTTTTTTGCATATGCTTCTGTATAAGCAGACCAAAAAGGAGATGAAACAATAGCAAATACAGCCGTAATTAATCCAAAATATTTATACGCTACGGCATATGCCGGCACTTCGGAAGGACCTAGTAATTGAGTGATAATTACGTTGTCCGTAGAAAAGATTATAATAGATGATATTTGGACAATAAAGAACTTCCCCCCAATACCCCATAATTCTCCGAACTGTTCTTTCCTTACATAACTTAAAGACGGAGCTATAGATCTATACCCTCCATAAAACATAAAAACACTTACCAACATTAAAACAACCATAGGAGAAACGCCAAGGGCAAGTGCTAAATAGAAGAGAGAACCTTTAGTAGTCTTTGTGAGCACAAATACAATCATCAAAGCCAAAATATTACTCAACAAATTATAGAAACCCTGATATGCTGGGCGTTGATAGGCCAAAAAAACAGAATAGATTAATTTCAATATAAAATTAATGCAGAAAAAAGAGAAGGTAGCAATAGCAACCAAGCGAAGTTCCGCCCCACTAACCTCTGTAGTGTTCAAAATGACCTCCCAATCTAAATAGGGTTGTATAATAAAGAAAAGAACTAAGATTGCAGAAATTATCATTCCTAATATTGCGTAAGTTGAGCTTACGTAAGATTTGGCCTTTTCCATCTCATCTCTGGCAAGGGCAAGGGCCAATTTATTTCTAAGACCACTACCTAGACCTATATCAAAAAAGCTAAACCAACCAACTACAGAAGATAAGGTAAGCCAAACCCCATATTGCTCCTTATCAACATAACCAATTGTTAAGGGAACCATATAAAAACCTATTAAAATACTTGTACCCTTAATCAAAAAAGAAGCTAGAATATTCTTCTTCGCCTTTACTGATCTTTTTTGACCATTATTTAGACGTTGTCCAATTTTCTTTATGAAGTTGACTATAACTCTATACATTTATTTACGGTCTGGGCACTATTCATATTCATAAATTCACTTTTGAACTAGTTGCACTACTTCTCGTAGAAAAAGAAAGTGTAGAATCCTGACTAGTACTGTAATAGTTTGAGAAAATAATGGCAAACATGAGGCCGTAATGAAACAGATCAAATATCACTAAAGTAAGATTGGCTACAGCAAATGCCATGAATGCAAAAAAACCGCCCCAATACCCAGATTTTAATCCCATATTCCACATACGTTTCAACAGCGAACCCAAAAATGTTAAATAGATAAGACCGCCTACCAATCCGTAATAATAGAATAACTTTAAATAACCTACATGAATCTGAGAACTTCGCCCTCTTAGTAATCTAACAACTTCCTCCGTATCTATACCCATGGTTCCCAATATAGGATTATGAGGAAACACTTTAAAAAATACCTCAAAAGCCAGCAATCGCGTACCTGCACTATCAGACAAAAGTCTTTCTTCTATAAATTTCTCCAAATCAATACCAGAAAAACTAAGAGCAATTACTACTAAAGTTAGAAGCAAAAGACCATATAAACCATATTTAAGAGCTTTCACAAATTTGTTTTTCCCTATCCATATTTTTTGGCTGGAAATAACGATAAAATTCAACATTATCCAGCGTGCGCTAGATAAAAAGCCTACTGTTGCTGCTGAAGCGAAAACCAAAGTTGTCTTTATCCATTTTTTGGAATTTACTGCTATTAATATGCTAAATATTGCCATAGCATCAACCCCAACGGACACCTTATTGATATATGAAAAGATTGAATGCCTATAACCATCAATAAACCTATTCACATCTCCCGTAACCTCCTGAGGATTATTATTATAATATTCTTGCATTCTTGCATAAGACAAACCTTGGACAAGATCATCCGTTTTTAGAAAAAAGAAAGGTTTAAAAGTTTGTATAACCGAAACAATCGCAGCCAGTACAAGAGTAAGGCCAAAAACCTTCAAAGCCCAATCCATCCATTTGGAAGGAAAAGAAATATTCTCTAATAGCAAAAAAGCAATAAACGTTTGAATAAGTGAATCAGAGTAAAGATATTTTACAACCCCACCTTCCTCTAGTTCTTCTGAAACGAACATATTACAAAGCACGGCATATAAAACAAAAACACCATAGAATATAACATAATTAGGAAGTTTAAACGATGTATTAGTTCTATACAAAGCATAGGTTTGATAAACTAGATAGACTAGGAATATCATTCCCAATACATAATTAGGTTCCATTCCTGTCACCTTGTACACCACATAACTAAAAAATGGATATAGAAGCAGAATTAAAAAAAATAAAAACTTCGGCAAGTTTTTCATAATCAATCAAACCTTAACAGCTATCACATCTCTCTTAGATCCAACGTAACCTGATTAAACTGAAAATGATTTATCCACCAACTGTTTCTCTTTGTTTAAACCATATTTGGCCTCATACCCATACTTATGGTCTTCCTTGAGAGCATCATTAAATATGATATAACTTTTTTTCTTCTTGTCCCGTGGAATCAAATTCTCTAAATCTTCTAAAAATTCTATTTTAGAAACATTTCTTCTTACTACGAATAGGTTAATATCCATAACATCTAAGAGCAATAAGAAATCTGATACCAACCCTACTGCTGGGGTATCCAAAATCACGTAGTCATATTCTTTTTTTAGCTCCTCTATTACAGCTTTCATCTTATCTCCGGATAAAAGCTCATGTACATTACCATCTACTACGGCTGTTGGAATAAATTTTAGATTATCCAACTTTTCATGCGTTCGAATCACATCTTTTATAGAGTTCACTTCACCTTTCAGGTAATTTGAAAGTCCTCTACCTTTTACCTTACCTACATGGTTTACCAAACTTGGGTTGCGCAAGTCTGCATCTATGATGACTGTTTTCTTTCCGGCTTCGGCAAGCGTAATTCCTAGATTAATTGCGCTATATGTTTTTCCTTCTTCCGGCAGAATAGAAGTTATACCTATAACACCCTTGTCTTGTGAATTTATCAGTTTAAGATTGGTCGTCAAATCCCGGAAAGATTCTTTTAATTTCCAAAGTGCTACTTCTGAGTCCGCTTCGGAAGATTTAAAATTCTGTCCAACAAAATCAAATAGCTGCTGACTACCCTTAATTTTTTTTATGGCCTTTTCCAGCTCTTGGCCTATATAAGGAACTTTAAAGGATTTCTCTTTTACTTCGTCATCATAATGCACAATACTGGCAATGATAGGCATGTCACTATTAGCCATTACTTGATGTACATTTTCTATAGTATCGTCAGGAGAAAAGAATATCATCCAACCCAAGGGAATAAGCATACCGATTACTACCGCTAGGGCCAGCAAAAGCGACTTTTGAGGTGCAACAGGGCCGTTACCAACCATTCTGGCTTCGTCCAGTATTCGCGTATCAGATGTGCTTTCCGCTCTTGCAATACCTGTTTTAGCCAATTCTTGACTCAAATACTTATAAAGGTTTTCGTAAAGCGTATTTTGACGTTGAATATTCAACAATTGTATTTCTCGTGTAGGTAAAGAACTTATTTCTTCATCAATACTAGACAATTGGGAAGTTATACCGGCTAAAGCCGCCTGAGAAGATCTTACCGCACTTCTTAAATTACTGAGCAAAATCTCTGTAGACTCCTGAATTTGGCCGTTTAGAATAGTCATCTCCTGATTATTGCTGGTAACAAAGAATTTTTTTCTTGATCGCTCCGCATAAAGCTCTTTTAATTCAAGTATGTTTTGATTAATAGAAGGATCCTCAATACCAATTCCCGAAGGCATTATAAATTCATCACTATTTCTATTGTTCCTCACGCTACGGATAATAGAGTTATAGTAATTAATACTCATTTTAATCTTAGCTGCTTCAACTTGTAAATTGTTGGTTTGGTCCAGAGCATTGGAAGCTGTTGCTCCAAGATCCACGGCCTTCTTATCAATTTTATAAGCTTCTAATTTTACTTCAAACTTTGTTAAAGAATCAGAAATTACTCTTAACTGATTTCTAATAAACGCTTCTTTACCTGCTGCAATCTCGTTTCTGGAGAAGAGTTCATTTTGAACATAGTTCTCCGTTAATTGTTTTAAAAAATCCACTTCCTTACTAACAATTGGACCTGTAGAAACAATTTTAAAAATACTTGCCTGTATATCAATATTATCGGCCTCCAGCTTACCCATATAACCTTTGGCCACTCCTTCAATATTATGGATAACAAAACTTAAATCCTCTCCTTCAAAATCTTCAAGGTTTACCTTGTACTCGGGTCTGTTAAGAGTGAATGTAAAATACTCATGCTCTATTTTATCTCCAAACTTATATTCCCCAGAAAAATCAAAACTTCGCTCAACTTCCCTAACAGAGCCGTTGGAAGGGTTGGAAACTCCAAACTCATCTCCCTCTATGGTTAATTTATAATTATCACCGGACAGTAATTCAATTTCAAAAGGCACACCAAATAACTGTGGTTTGGAACGGTCCATCATCACCTCAAAAGGAAAATAACCATATTTCTCTTCTGATGAGAATAAGCTTTCTGTGTGATAAGAAATATCAAAATTTAAGTCTTCAATGGTCTGCCTTATGAGACTAAAAGATTTTAAAATACCTATTTCATTGTAAAGGTTTTTTTCCATCTCAATAAGACTTACACCTCCCTCAACGTATTCACTATCTCCCAAAACTCGGTTTCTACCTTTTGAATCTATCAATATAGAAGTTGAAACCTCATAAATAGATGTTGCCGATGCTATATATATTAAAGCCAAAAGCACAAACAGGCCTATACTAGCCATAAAAAACATCTTGTTCTTATAGATTTTCCGAAAAAATAATTTTAGGTTAATCTCTTGCTGAGGGTTAACTTGATTATTCTTTTTCTCTTTCATTTCGCTGTCATTATAACTCTCATCGCCTCCTAACTCTTGAAGTGGTCAAATTGCAATGAAGTTTTATTTTATACTTTAAGAAGGACTACGATTCTTTGATTAGTTGGAATTGAAACTTAAGACCAATATAGTAGTAGATATGGCAGATAGCACCAAGCTGAAAACCCCTAAGTTTTTCTGAAACAAATTCTCCTTTGAAGTTTCTACATATAGAACGTCATTTGGGTGCAAGAAGTAATATGGAGAACGGATAATTTCTGGACTCGTCAAATCTAAATCAACTACAATAGATTTATCTCCCTTCTGGCGAATTAATTTTACGTTCTTTCTCTTAGCTGAAATATTCAAATCTCCCGCAGCGCTTAATGCTTCAAAAATAGTAGCTTGGGTATTGTATATGTAGTTCGTACCGGGGGTTTTGACATCTCCCAACACTGAAACCTTAAAACTTGTAAGCTTAACGGACACCACCGCATTCAATAAGTATTTATCAATTTCCGACTGAACAAAATCACGAATTTCCTCAATTGTTTTATCTTGAACATGGACTTTTCCAACAATAGCCAAATCTATCGCACCTTCTTTATCTACCGTATAGCCTGTCAAAAATAACGAAGCAGGATTAGCTTGTAGATTTATGTTTTCTTCGGTTGAGTTATTAAAATATGCTACTTGATCGGGATCTCTACTTTGCACCTTTACACTCAACACATCATTTGGCTGAACACCATATTCGGTTGGACGCAATCTTATGGTCATTTCACTATCCGGGCTTTGAAGATAATTTACACCTTTAGAGGTATAGCAAGAGGTCAAAACCAACGTAACTAGCGCTATACTAATTCGCTTGAATGATAAAGCCTCGTATACCCCTTTCAAAAAGAAAAGTCCTGATTTTTTTATACTTGATATAATTCTCATATTTCAAAGTTTACTTTTGTCAATTTTTTTAATCGAAATAAGCATGCTTGTCAATCTTAGTCCGACTTCACATTTGGAAAGCTATAGCTAAAAAGCTTTTTTATGATGACTTCCAAAAAGTGTTAAGAAGATAATTTTTACATCTAACCAAGGACTCCAGTTTTCTATATACCATAAATCATGGTTTACCCGTTGATTTTTCTGTTCATCGGTTACAGTGGGCCCTCGCCAACCATTAACTTGTGCCCAACCTGTAATACCTGGCTTAATATAACTCCGCACCATATAATGGTTTACACTTTTCCTAAAGTCGTTTTGCAGGTTTATTCTATGAGGTCGTGGTCCTATTACACTCATTTCGCCTACAAGCACATTGTAAAACTGTGGCAATTCGTCCAAATCTCCCTTTCTTAAATATTTACCTATACGCGTAATTCTTGGGTCGTTCACAACTGTGGACTTCGCTCCATGTAACGGGTCCTCAGTCACGGACATAGTCCTGAACTTGTAACATTTAAAAGTCTTTCCTGCCTCTCCCTTCCTATAGGGAGTATAAAAAATCGGGCCTTTTGAATCAATTTTAATCAGAGCTGCAATAATCAAGAAAATTGGAGACAACAGTACCAACACAAGAAAAGCAAAACAAAAATCAAATAAACGTTTTAGAATTGTAGTGCTAAAATGATCTAAAGGCGACTCCCTTAGCTTAAAAACAGCAAGATCACCCATGGTAACTGCTTTATAATTCTTTGATTTAAGCAATGGGTTTTTAGGAATCAATTTTACTCGTACCCCAAAACTATCTGCTATTTGAATGGTTTCCATGATTTTCTCATGTTTCATCCCGGCCATTGCTATAAAGATGTCGTCTATACGATTATTTGTTAATGCTTTAGACAAATCATCAATACCACCAAAAACGCGAAACCCTAAAATATTATTTGGTTTCTTCTCCTTGTTTTCTAAATACCCCATTATGTTGTATCCATATTGAGTCATTGCATTTGTAAAACCTTTTATATTATTTTCATCATAGCCGGCACCAATAAGCAATGTATCAGAAAAAAGGTGAGACGCTCTTTTCTTTAAATACCTCAACAAATATTTATGGCTAACAAGATTTAAATATGAAAAAATAAAAATTGGAATAATGAAAGTTGACCTAGCAAAGTATCTAATTTTCAACAAGATAACCACACTAATCACAAAACCTACAAAGAAAAACAACGAGGTCACTATACTCTTAAAATACCCAAAGTCAGGATTAAAATAGAACTCACTATTGCGTATGTACATAATGATTACCAACCATGTAACGTTGTAAATAACCATTAAACGAACCATATTCCAAAGAATAGCTGTATCGCTAAATGAAAAATCTGGTAGTTTGAACATAAAACATATGGTCAAAACCACATTGAGCAGAACAAACTCAAAGGCAAGTAAATTTATTAGAATAAATCTATTTTTTGAATTCATGGGGGGATTATGTCGGTTTTAATAGTTTATAAAATCAATCCTATAACTAGCATCTTATCCAACAGCGGCCAAATATATGAATGAAATAATTAACATTTCACGAATATCACATCTTCTGGGGCAATTGACCTAAATATTAGTTAATCGACATTTTATTAGGCAAAACTTTAATGGATATTTAGTGTATTGAATTCGAACATGACAAATATCTCGCTACAGTTTCTTTAAATTCCAGAACGGGTACTACGCAAAATTCCAACCGAAACAAGATAGCATATTTAACACACTTATTTAACTATTAATCAAACTATTAGACCAAAAATAAATTCATTAATGAAAAATCAGGATGTTCCTACAGTATTATTCTACAGTATGCTATTTATAAGACGCAAATATTCAAGATTCACTTTCTTTCTTGAATATTATTTTCATCTTTAGAAATGTCAAGAATCACAAGAACCCGCTAGTTCTATCCTATACTATAAACCTCTCTAAAATGTACTATATCTTTCTAATAAAGATAACTGACTACTACTCTACTGTTTGTAATAGACCGAGCATTATAGAAAGGACAATCCAAAAGTTTTAGCCATTATTTACTTTAATTGTCATGATTTACATTTCCCCAATAGATATCAACATACTTTTTCTATGAATTATGCTATAAACATTCATTACCTGTACAGCAATATCTGAACGGTAAAAATATCTTGTTCATTTAAGTTTAAGAGCTGAACAAAACCTGAACAAACTGGTTATCTCAGCAAATACCCTTAAGCTCCTTTGGTTCTTAACACCCCTTGGAATCAACCTAAAATACAGGAATAAGGTAATTTACCCCAGAACTTTTCCATAATGAAAATGTAGACTTCATAAAAATTGCTCATCCCCTATAAAATACGTTCTGAAACTCTCCCAATATCCTCATAGTTCAGTTAAAACCAATAAATAATTTGAAAATAGGAAAGCTATGTCCAGTTTTTATTGAGGACGTATTTTATTACCCAAATTCATAATCTGATAAATTTATCCCTGAATTTTTTTCAATAATTAAATACTTAATCCATTTCAATGACATATTACTACTGTCATTAAAATACCAACTACCTAATTCATTATTATGAAAGGACAAAAACCAAGATTTATGAAAATGAGCGCCCTTCTGCTCTACTTCCTATTAGGAATAAGCTGGGCGTACGCACAAGAAACCATTTCAGGTGTTGTAACAGACCAACAAAAAACTCCACTGCCAGGGGTTTCTATTGTTGTAGAAGGCACTAACAAGGGTGCAGTAACAGATTTTGACGGTAAATATTCAATTACCGCCTCGCCGGGTGTAACATTGGTGTTCTCTTACCTAGGTTTCAAAACCGAAAAACGTTCGGTTTCTGCCAACAACAAAACTATAAGCCTATCTATGGAAGAGGATTCTCAACTTCTAGAGGAGGTGGTTGTTGTAGGGTATGGAACCCAAAAGAAAAAAGAGGTAACCGGGGCCGTTGCGCAAGTCGCGTCCGAAGAATTGGTTAAAATTCCTGTATCAGATATTGGAGCCGCCATTCAAGGAAAAGTCTCCGGGGTAAACATTCAAGCTGTTAGTGGACGTCCGGGAGAAGCTGCCAACGTTCAAATTAGAGGTTTGGTATCCATAAATGGCGGAGAGCCCCTTTATGTGGTAGATAATATTCCTCAAGAAGGAAATCCTAACCTTGCACCAGAACAAATAGAATCCAT
This sequence comes from Zobellia sp. B3R18, assembly GCF_018860715.1. Lineage (NCBI taxonomy): Bacteria > Pseudomonadati > Bacteroidota > Flavobacteriia > Flavobacteriales > Flavobacteriaceae > Zobellia > Zobellia sp. B3R18. Next base: position 793,006 of record NZ_JAHKQG010000011.1, read on the forward strand.
AGATATCCTGAAAGATGGTGCATCCGCTTCTGTTTATGGGGTTCGTGCAGCTGGTGGAGTAATCCTAATTACAACCAAGAGAGGTAAGAAAGGTAAAATGAAAATAGACCTGAATACCTTTACCGGGATTCAAAACATTACTTCAGGAACACCTCTATCAAATACGGTAGATTTTCTCTATAACAGAGAAACCACCGCAGAAGTGGGAGGAGATGAGCCACAGACATTTTTATTGGATGCGAACGCACTAGACTGGGATACAAATTTTGTTGATGAAGTTCAAAATGACAATGCTATAATTCAAAATGTTTCTTTCAACTTATCTGGCGGTGCAGAAAATTTGACTTATAATTTCAACACCACTTACTACAAACAAGAAGGGGTTTTAATAAGTTCTGATTTTGACCGGTTAACAAACAGAATTACGGGACAATTTACCAAGGGTAAATTTAAAGCTTTTGGTTCTGCTAGTTTAACTACTGAAAACAGAAAACAAGAACCATGGAATTTATTCGGTTTTGCCATACAAAATGTACCGCATAGTGCTCCTTTTGATCAAATAAATAGAACTGGTGAAAATACCGTACTCATATCTGCTGCCAATGAAATCTTCTATGGCTTTCTTTCAAGGCAATTAGATAATATTGATGAAAGAGAAAATAAGAGCAATAGTATATCTCTTAATTTAGAATATGAGGTTTTAGATGGCTTAAGTTATAAATTAAATTTAGGTCGTAATGAGGGACAGTATTTTAGAAAGTTCTTTCAGCCACAATACCTTGCTTTAGATAGAAATGGAAATTTAAGTCCTGCAGCCTCTACCCTTAACGCAGAATTAGACTATAACTATTGGTTCTCCAAAAGAGAAACCATTGAGCATATTTTAAATTATAAAAAATCTTTTGGGCTACACAACTTTGATCTTTTAGGAGCCGCTTCTTATGAAAAATATAGGTGGCGAAGTCTTAACGTAGGAACTGTATTTGCCGATGACGCATCAAACGATGTTCAAGTATTAAATGCAGGAGCGGACCCTAAATCCCCTAATGAATTCCAAAACGGTTATACGCTTGCCGGTAAATTGGCCAGATTACAGTACAACTATGATGGAAAATATTTATTAACGGCAAGTTTTAGACGTGACGGTTCTTCCAAGTTCTCCCCAGAAACAAGATATGGTAACTTCTATGGATTTTCTGCCGGGTGGAATGTTACTGATGAAAAATGGTTTAATGTAGATGCCATTAACAATCTAAAAATTAGAGGAAGCTGGGCCCAAACAGGCTTTAATGGAATACCGGATTATGCCTTTATTCCATCCATAGAAGCGGGGGTAAATTACCCTTTTGGAACGGACGAAAATCTAGTAAACGGTCAAGTTCAACGTAGATATGCCAATCCAAATGTGGCATGGGAAACAACTGTTTCTAAAAACATTGGTTTTGAGCTGGGTCTCTTTCAAAACAAATTAAATATAACTGCCGATGTCTATAAAAATGATAAACAAGACATGTTAATTAACGAGCAGACCGCTCCTTCTTCCGGTTTGTGGCAACCACGTGCTCAAAGTACTTACGGTAGTGTAGCCCTTAATGCCGGTAACATGGTAAATAAAGGTGTAGAGTTTGCAGCTAACTACAAAGGAAAAATAGGAGACAAATTAAACTTTGGCATATCAGGAACATGGACTCTTAACGATAATAAAATCACCAATTTAAATGGTAAAACGCTTGGCCAGTCCGGGGGAACTATTAATAGAGATAACACCACCTTCTTAGCCTTAAATAATCCGGCCGGTTCTTTCTTCTTATTACAAAACGATGGTGTAATTAAAACCGAAGAAGAATTGACGGAATACCAACAGTTAGATTTAAGTGCTATTAGCTCTCCACAATTAGGTGATTTACGTTTTAAAGATATAAATGGAGATGGAGCTATTAATGACAATGACCGTGTATTCTCTGGTTCTGGTATTCCACAATGGGAAGCCGGTCTAAATCTTAATCTAGATTACAACAATTGGGATTTATCCGTACAAAGCTATATGGCTTATGGTACTGAAGTATACAATGGTAATAAAAACCTAGCCTATATAGGTGGGCGCCATCAAGATCAAGTTTTCCAATGGACACCACAAAACCCGGACTCGGACATTCCAACATTTAGACAAAATGAAGGCCATTCTAATGTAAGAGGGTTTTCAGATTGGTTCTTAGAAGACGGAACTTATCTACGTATCCGGTCCATATCCTTAGGGTATACGATTCCAAACACTCAAGACTACGGAGTAGACAAAATAAGACTCTATTTAAACTCTGTAAACCCTTTCACTTTTACGAATTATACGGGGTATGATCCTGAAGTAGGTGGTGATAGTCTATTTCAAAGAGGTGTGGACAATGGCAACTACCCTATTGCTCGCCAGTTTATGCTAGGAGTTCAATTAAGTTTTTAAAAAAATAACTATGAAATCAATGAACAAAATAATAACAAAAAGTCTTGTACTTCTTGCACTAATTATTGCTAGCTGTAATGAAAGTACATTTTTAGACGAAGAAAATCCAAATGCTCTTACGGAGACAAATTTTTGGAAAAACGAAGGACATTTTAACGCTGCTCTCGCGGCGGTTTATGGCGCTCTACAATATCGTTCCGTTAGTGGTGCCGAGTTAGTGCAGGAATTTGTGTTAGGAGATATTGCTGGTACTGAATCTTGGTATAGGCCTTATCCGTTTAGAAATCTAACTTATACAAACGGGCAAATTCACTTAACCAACAAATGGGAAGAACTGTATGTTGGCATCTTTAGGGCAAACACTATTATTTCTCAACTAGAAGAAGTAGACGAAGATACTCTTGATGATGAAGCCAAAGCGCAAATAGAGGGCCAAGCTCGTTTTTTAAGGGCTTTCTTTTACTTCCAAGTTGTTCATACCTATGGAGGAGCTATGATACATGATGGAGTAGCAGAATCTATTGAAGAATTGAGTAAGTCCATATCTACTATGGAAGAAGTAAATACTCAAATAATTATTCCAGATTTAGAGTTTGCCATGAATAATTTACCAGAATCTTGGGAAGCTAACGATGTAGGTAGAGCCACTTGGGGTGCTGCAGCTTCGTTATTAGGTAAAACATACCTCTATGATGAACAGTGGGGGCAAGCAGCCACTTTGTTTAAAGAAGTAATAGATTCTGGAATATATAGCTTAACAAGAAATATTGAAGATAATTTCTGGCACGAAAATGAATTTAATGAAGAATCTATTTTTGAAGTAAATTATTCTTTTGATATAAAACCTGGCAATAGCGGTTTTGCAGAAGATGATACTACCAATGGTGGAGCAGGTGCTGAATCTACTACCCTCAGTACCGAAGTTGGGCACCTACAATACGGAGCTTTTAATACCGTAATCGCTTCTTACAACTTGCACGAAATGTTGGTTTACGATGAAGTAGACCCCAACAATTCTATAAACGACACCAACTTAGAGTCCAGAAGAATGAACGCCACCATTGCACCTAGAAATGGTGAAGGCGACTGGTACCTTGCTCCTTTTGCAGAAGCAAAGGCAAGTTGGGGAGGCGGACAAAGTGCCTATCTAAAAAAACACTCTAACTGGTACCATCTAGATGCAGAACCACCAAGAGGACGTAGTGGTATTAATTTCAGACATATCCGTTATGCAGATGTTTTATTAATGTATGCCGAAGCCGTACTTAATGATAGCGGAGACTTTATGACTGCCATAGAATATATAGACATGGTAAGAAGTAGAGCCGGTGTCTATACTTTACAACAGTATATGGATTTGAACGGTGGCATGTTTCCACAGCTGCACGTAAGCAAACAAGTTCATGGAGACCATCCTTTGGTAGTTGCAAATGCACAAACTGTATTAACGCATATTCAACGTGTGGAACGAGCAATAGAATTATGCTTTGAAGGACACCGTTATAAAGACTTGGTACGTTGGGGTATTGTTAAAGAGGTTTTTGATGATTTACGTGCCGATGAAGTTTGGCGTGAAGCTAATTTAGATGTGACCGGACAAGGTGAGGCCCCTCTATTTATATCAGGAAGAGTTAGACCGGACTTTATTCAATCCTCACAAAATTATCGCTCGGCGCAACATGACTATTTTCCTATTCCTACTGGAGAAGTATTAAACAATCCTAATTTAAACAACTAAAACCGCTAGACATGAAAAAATATAATATCCTAAGTGTACTCTTCATCCTAGCTCTGCTTGTCTTCAGTTGCGAAAAAGAAGAGGAGCTGAACATAAGCGATGTGAACCATAGAATTATCGTAACATCCGAAATGGATTTCCAAAACAAAGTAATTGTTGGAGGTCATATAGATTTTGGCGATATCTCTAGAGGAGTTGAAACCAGAACATGGACTTTCCCCGAAAACTCTCGTATTTCAGGAGAAAAAGCCAATACGTCATCCAAAGAGGTAGTAAAAGGTGTTTTTAACAAGGCCGGAGTATATGACGTTAAACTAAGCCAAACTTTTAAGGGCAATGTTTTTCGAAATGATGATAGTACGGTTCCAAGCGACACCAAGCAGTTGGACACCACCATCGTAATCACTGTAATTGATTCTATTAAATCTGTCCTAAGGGCCTATCATGTAAACCCTGATGGAAGTGTAGGAGCTGAATTGGATTTGTCCAACGGAGCAGAAAATGAAATAGAAGCCAGTAACTCCGTTCGTTTAACCTACACCGCAATAGGCGAACCGGAAGCAATTGCATGGTCTTCGGATGGAGGAAAACCTGCCACTATAAACTCCGGTGCAGAAGAAGAGGTAGACATGCGGTTCAATAGATTAGGGTCTTGGGATCTTGAATTTATTGCCTCAAGGTTTAGACCAACGGATGCGGATACCCTTTCTTTTGAGAAAGTGATAAAAGTAATACCATCTTCCGCTCCCGTAACTTTGGATAGAGTGGCCGAACGTGAAGACAAGATTGCTTTAGAATTCAGCCGAGAAATAGATGGAAGCACGGTAGATCCAGCCGATTTTACCGTTAGAATAGAAAATAACAGAGATGAAATGAATCCTATTCTGATCAATCCTGTTATATCTACGGCGACCATAGACAAGAACGAAGCCAATATTGTTATTCTTGATTTAAGTGGAGAACAACTTTATAATGATGACCAAGTTTACGTAAGCTATACGCCCGGGAAACTTACAACCGTAGATGAAGTGGAGTCAGAAGCATTTACTGATGTTCTTTTGACAGATTTTGACCAACTGGCCAACCTTTATCCTTCTACCCCATATGATTATGGATTAGAAACATCAACTCCTGATAATTGGGCTTACCTAGGTTGGGGAGGTCATTGGGGCGAATATGATTTGGATATTGGTGTGGTTAACACACGCACTGGAACCAAGAGCCTCGATATCAACTTTAGACCCAACGGTGGTATGATCGTTGAACATAGAGATGCCGGTGGAAATCCTGTGGTAATAACCCTTGAAGAAGGTAAAAGATATGAGTTTGGCTACTGGATATATATAGAAAGTGACTTATCAGGAGTTCCTTCAGGTACTGAATCCTCAGATATTAGAATATATCCTTCAAACTGGGCTTTTGAACTGATACCTACCGTATTCACTCCTGACCTACCTACCGGAGAATGGGTATATCAAAAACAAGAATTTGATGCAGGTTTTACAGGTGAAGTAAGTTGGTTCATTAGAGGGTATAACGAGTTCAACCCACAAGCTATTAAATTTCATATAGATGATATGTTCTTAGCAGAAGTACCTGTTAGACCATAAAGGTATAACCCCCGAATCTTAACCGCTATTTTAAATAGTAAAATGGGCAGTCTTTGAATAGGCTGCCCATTTTTAATTGCAAGTCATGTATTGACTCTTTTAAGTATTATTTATACCACATATTAGAAGATATAGCGCTTTTAAATTGTGGACATAAAATCTATAAGATTTTCTCCTTTTTCTAATCCAAGTTTCTTTCTTAACCTATATCTCGAAGTATGTACACTTTCTATTGTAATGCCCAATAAAGAAGACATCTCCTTACTTGAAAACCCTAACTTTACTAGAGCGCAAAGCTTTAAATCTGTTTGTCCCAAGTCTGGATATTTTGTCCTTATTTTTTCATAGAAGCTTTGGTTTATAGAAGTAAACCGTGCTTCAAACTCCTTCCAATTTCCACCTGGGGAATTTTGAAAACCTTTGAGCATATTATGAATGGCCTTTGCGTCTATGGCATCACTTTTGGAAATATTCTGCTTTAGTTTAGCAATAAATTCTTCCTTTTCAATCAGTTGAAGGGCAGACGCAGTTAATTCCCTGTTTTTCAACATCATAACCTCATTGGTCTTTTGCTTTTCTAGTTTGTGTTTTCTTCTTAGGTTTCTAAACAAAAGAACCCCGTATAAAAACATAAAGACCACTATTACGCCCATTAAGATATTTTGTAAGAAACCTATTCTTTTTTGGTCTTCCAGCTTTTCAATTCGTACTTCTTTAAGTAGTGCCTTTTCTTTTTCTTTTTGAAGTCTGTAACGATCTTTTATTTCAAATAAATGTTTATGATTTTTACTTTTTCTGCCGAATATATTTTCATTTAATTCTTGTGCCTTATCATTGTAGTAAAAGGCTTCTTTAAAATTGTTTTGATTATAATACAGCTCGGACAAAACCTCATAGTTAAATAGCTTGTAACCCAAATGCTTATTATACATTTCCGAGAACTTAAGAGATTCCTTATAGTACTTTATTCCCTCTTCAAAATCTCCTTTTAGTTTATACACCTCTCCAATTAAAAAATAGACAATAGTAAGGTATGAAGGGCTCTTCTTTTCAAAAAAGAGTTTAGATTCGTTTAACGTGTTCAATGCATTTTCATAATCTCCTGCAATGGCATCAAAATAGCCCTTCTCCGTTTCTACGTAATATGATTTTTTATTGGGGTCTATCTTTTTTAAAGACAGCTCACAACTATCTAGATACGTCTTTGCCATTATATAATTATGGTTTACCCTATAACAATTTACAATAGCAAAGTAGTTACTGACCAGATAATCCTGACTTATCTTTTTCTCTTTAAAAAGCTGTTTTTTTAGCTTAAGGGACATATTAAAATAACGCAATGATTCTTCTTCCCTTCTATAGGCGGTATACAGCCAACCCAATTCTTGATAAATACGGGATTTTGAAATATCATCATTGGATAGATCGGCTAAAATTAACGCTTCCCAATATCCATCATAAGATTTTCCGTAATCCAACACATTATCATAAACCGCAGATAACTGGCACAGATTGTTGATTAAATTTATGGTATCCTTTTGTTCCGAATAATAGTCAATACCCGCTTTCAGATAATAGATAGCACTATCTAATTTTTTTGCCGTGAGTTGGTTTGCCTTGTCTATATACTTATTAGTGCCATAAGGCTCTTGCGCCTTTACAAACAAACAGCTCAAAATAAAAACAGTACTAAGCATTTTTAGCAATCTCCTACGCTTCATCATATCTAAAAATTATTGCCGAACAATTAAAAATCAACTAAACATTAGAAAATACAAGACTGAACATGGGTCTTTTTTTCCTAGTCAAAGTCAATATAATATTTGCTTAGTTGAAATTCATGAAAATTGAACCGGTTTTTAAGAATGTTCAGTTTTTATTCATTAGAAAACCAAAGATTTTACCCACTATTAACTAATATTTGTCAAAATAATAATGGAAAAATTACTGATACATCAATTTTTCGTTCAGATTTCTCAAATAGAAAAAACAGAACCAAAACACATGATTTTAGGTGCGAGCATAAAAATAAACCCAACAAAAACCTAGAAAAGGTAAATATGCCAAGTATAAACGTACTAGTCTATTTCCAAACATTTCATAAAAAGTACCATTACGAAACAAAACATGGGCAAAAATTAAATACAACTATTTTACCGGCCCCACTTTAAACGAAACATCAAAATTCATATAAATTAAATAACGCTTATTACAATGATTTCTAGAACCAAAACAATCCTATATTCGTTTCTCTTTTTCGCTATGCTTTCATATCATAGCTATGCCCAGAATACGACATATGACCAGAAAAAACTAGACTCTTTAGGGATAACTCAGGCCCAAATAGACCATTTGGGCATTACAGATATAGATCATTTAAGTGCCGCTTCTAAAAGGGCCTTAAAATGGCCCGTAGATTTAGGAAATGAATGGTTTATTCAGTTTTCTAACTTAAAACCGCTGAAAGGAGATTTAGCCTATGAAGAAGGTGTTGTACGTAGAGACCCCAGTGCTGTCATAAAAGAAAATGGTAAGTTCTATGTATGGTATTCCAAAAGTACCGGACCAACACAAGGTTTTGGGGGCGACGTTGAAAACGACAAGGTATTTCCTTGGGACCGTTGTGACATTTGGTATGCAACTTCGGAAGACGGAGAGACTTGGAAAGAAGAAGGACTAGCCGTACCTAGAGGCAAGGCAGGGGAATATGATGACAGATCGGTATTTACCGTAGAAATCATGAAACATGAAAACAAATATTATTTGAGCTACCAAACCGCAAAATCTCCCTATACGGTACGTGTAAAAAACCAAATTGGCCTAGCTTGGTCCAATTCTCCTGACGGCCCTTGGACAAAAAGTAAAGAACCTATATTAAGTCCTGCCGACAATGGTATTTGGAAAGGTGAGGAACAAGATAGATTTGCTGTTGAAAGAAAAGGCGACTTTGACAGCCATAAGGTTCATGACCCTTGCATTATACCGTTTGATGGCAAGTTTTATCTGTACTACAAAGGTGAACAGATGGGAGAAGAAATTACATTTGGCGGAAGACAAATCCGTCATGGTCTTGCCATTGCAGACAAACCTGAAGGACCATACATAAAATCACCATACAACCCAATTAGCAATAGCGGTCATGAAATTTGTGTTTGGCCATACAATGGTGGTGTTGCGGCCTTAATTACTACAGATGGTCCAGAAAAAAACACCATTCAATGGGCACCTGACGGTATTAATTTTGAAATAATGTCCGTCATTCCCGGAGTTACTGCACATGCCATTGGCTTAAATAGAACTGCGGACAATGAAAAAGAACCTACAGAAATATTACGCTGGGGACTTTCTCATATGTACAATAGCTGGGATTATCAAAGTATTATGAGCTTTACATCAGAAAGAAAGACCCAACATAGGGCCAAAGGAGAATAAAATACGAGTTGAGTTGAGTTTGATTAAGCAAGGACAGTATGTTACATGTAGCTACTGTCCTTTTTAATAAGTTGAATATTACTTAAACCTCATTTTTCGTAAAAATGCAACACCATTTGAACATAAAGATATCGCTAAGAAAATAATAAAACCCACTGTTTTATGACAGCAAAGGCCATAATTATAACTGGAACAAACATTGTTTTAGCACTGATACTAGTAAGTTTATCTTCGTGCCAGCACAAAGAACCAGAGACGTACGAAAGCGCCTCTTACAAGCGTTTTCGCGAAAATCAGATTTCTTACGAAAAGTATAACGAATTCAATACCCAATTCACATTTAAAAAACTACAGGGGTTGGAAGACGGCGCAGAACGTTATTACCCCTCTAGTGTAATAGAGACTGATGGTAAATATTACATGTGGTATTCAAAACCTCTATCTAACAGCGAAGTGGTAGGCCCCAATGACGCTACCGATTCACTAAGAGCTTTTCACTGGGATTTGTGCGATGTTTGGTACGCAACCTCTACCGATGGCTTAAATTGGGAGGAACAGGGAGTGGCAATTTCGCGTGGCACAGCTGGCCGTTATGACCACCGCAGCGTATTTAATCCTGATATTTTGTTTGCAAATGGCAAGTATTATCTAGTTTATCAAGCAGCAAGAAGCATTGAAGATGCTCGCTGGTCAAAACAATTCAAAACATCCGGAGATTTTACGCCTAACGTAATTGGCATGTCCGTAGCCAGCACTCCGGCGGGACCTTGGAAAGCATTGGATGAACCCATATTAAAAACCGGTTCTGAAGAAAGTTGGGATGCCGAGGTTATACACGAACCCACCTTTTTTGTTAAGGGAGGACAATATTTTCTATACTACAAAAGTCATGGCCGCTTACCATGGACCCCTAACGTATCACCGGGTAAATTTAATAAAGAACATGCCGATATACCCTTAGCCACAGGGGTTGCAATAGCCAATAACCCTGAAGGCCCGTATATTAAATCTAAGTACAATCCTGTTTTAATGGGCGGACATGGCAGCATGGTATGGCCATATCGTAACGGTGTATGCGCTACCTTGCCGGAAGGACCTGAAAGAAACAGCATTCTATTTTCTGAAGACGGTGTAAATTTTTACCCAAAAATTCAAGGTTTAACCATTCCCAAGGGTGGCGGTGCTTACCGACCAGGGAATTTTACCGATGTAAACACAAGCCCTGGACAAGGCATAACATGGGGAATTAGTCACGAATTGTACCCCAATTATCATTTTGTACGTTTTGAATGCGACTTGTCCTTAGAAAAAGGCAACAGGGTAAACGAAGAATACCAAATGGTCAAAGACTACATGAAAAATGACACCTATGACTATAACCTCAAATTGAATACCGGCACCAGATAAAGGGCACCAACCTACTTATTGCGTCTCCAACACTACACCTGATTTTTAATACCACCTGAAATGGTAATTGAATTTCCCTCAGGTCGGTGGATAGGGTAAATTCGTTTTTACCTACGATATCAAACAACAACAATAAATCTGCAAAATATAACTGCAAAAGGCAGCTAAAAAAGGAAGGGGCCTGGTTTTAACCATGCCCCTAACCCATACTAAACTAACTGAAAACTAACTCAATTTAAACAAACTCTGCACATTATATTTAAAACATAATCCTATGCCAATAGGTTAAGTATTACTATTTCTCTTCAAGTTTCCAAGTGCGTACCCAATCTACACGCATGGTATTATTAGAATCGTCATTTAGCTCTTCCTTTTGTGGTAAACCTCCCAAATAACACTCTTCAGATGTCCATAGATCAAATATTAACTCTAGCTCTCTTGTAAAGTCTTGGTTAGTGGTAACAACACCAGCTGGCTCTCCATTTAAATAAAACTGAACCGTTCTAGCATCCTTCCACCAAGCACCAACAATATGGTAGGTTTCATCCCACGTTTTTCCTTTGTTAGGATTTGCATCCGATAACATTCTCGTATCAAAATTATCCTCATGCCTTTCCGTAACACCACTTTTAGCAATAAAATACTGTGAGTTCATCTGCGTTGGGAAATCCCACGGAGCCCATGGGTAGTTACTTGGTTTCGTAGTTTGATCACTACACTCAGGAGTTGGGTTTGCATTGCTCTCAACAATATCTATCTCATCCCTATCATCAATATCGCCATTGTTCAGCCAAAACGTATTGAACGCAGAAATACTTGAGGTTTTCATACTACACTCCGTGTACATAGGATAACTTATTTTAGTTTTGGAGTGAACTCTTGCCGTTTGAAACCATTGGGAACTACCCTCATCCAATGTGGCCTGAATATTTAGTTTGCCATCTACCACACTAGAGTTTTCACTTCGCATAGAAACCGGGGTGTTACCATAGTTCCAAAAAGAATTAAACCACTTATCATCGTCCCATGAATCAAACTCATCGGACATGGCTTCCACCTTTACCCACTCCATTCCCTCCGGGGTATCATCAACTACAGAAACAAACGAAGGCAAATCAGGGTCCAAATCAGAAAGTTGGAAAGGTGCTATCTCATCTTCCTTGTCTTCCTCCTTATCATCTACTTGCATGGGGTCTTCAGGACCTTTATCCATTTCTTCATCATCGTCAGAATTTGACGAACACGCAATAAATGCACTTATAATACTACATACCAGAAACACGTTAATCTTCATATGATACTGTCTTTATAATTTGTCTTAATTTAGAAAAGTGCTTTTTGCTGCTGTGTAAGCGAATCAATCTGTCTTATCTTGATATCTTTAAAAAACACCTCTGCAGCTTCACTTTGCAATTGAATTTTCCCTTGAATCAACGGCACTTCCTTACCGTTTTCATCTATATATCTTGAGTCCTTCAAAATCATAACAACCTCTCCGTTTACGATATGAAGACTTTTACCCTCATAACAGATCAACTCAAGCGTATTCCACTCGTCATGTGGTTTTTCATAATTTCCGCTTCGTAAACAATAATTGTTATACGGACTACCCATACCAATTGGTAAATACTCCTGTGACTCATGCGCCAATGGATCCAAAACAGATTCCGGTTTGTACGCCCTAATATCTATGGCAGAATTAGCCTGGCTCCAAAAATCTCCCGTATGCCCCTCCATTATCTGAAATTCTTGAGAAAGCATCCATGAACGCCAGTACTCAACAGCCATTGGCCCCACGGAATGGTACAATATTCCAGAGTCTTTCAATAAATCTTTTCGGTAGGCCCATTTTTTATCTCCCCATTTGTACTTTAACTGAAAATGATAATTCTTATACTCCTTTTTAGTAATCAGGCAACCATAGTATTCTCCCGTATTCTTGATAATGGTTTCCTCGCCCTCTTTCACCGTTGAAAAAACGGTATAGTCGCTATTGTTTAAACCTATCGGAGCTATTTCTTCCCCATTTTCATCTAGTGGTACGGAACCGTCGTAACCGGGTTGGTGCTGATAGCTCAAATAATTATCCCACTGGGTTAAATCCTTATCAATTAATTCTTCCCACTCGTATGTTTCTTCAGGTTTTTTTTGTTCCTCATTTTTTACCTCAGAACAGGAAATCACAAGAAAGAAAAGTGGTAAATAAAGTGTAAAATGTTTCATATTATTTATTGTTGGTTATTGCCGTTTACCCTATTAAGTTTTCAGCTGATTTCAAACGGCCAAAACCATTCTGACAAGCAGGTTTTAGGGCTACACGAAGCATGCACGTATTGTAATTTTACAAAGAAATATTTACCATAACCTGTGAATTTCCGACCAATAATTAATTGTTCAGTTTTTATTGAAGCGCAGTGCAAAATGTCTATGGTTGCAGGTCTTGAACATTGCAAATGTTCAGTTTTTGTTAAGCTATATTGAGGTTAAGATTATCATATAATATCATAGTTTTAACAAAACGATATTTATTATGAAAGTTATTATGAAGGCTACTACTAGTCACAGAACAAAAAAAAACCACAGTTCACTAAATTCACTTTATAAAATCTGCTTCTTATTAGCTTTTGTATTAGCAGGCATTAATTATGGCTTTGCACAAACATCAGATTCTTCTCCTAAAGCTATTGAGGCAGCTAGCACGGAAGAAGCAAGGGTTACAGGTTTAAAGTACATTAGTGTGCACGTATTGGAGCTTGAAAAGACCCTAAAGTTATACCGTGAAATATTGGGTTTTAAAATGGCCGATGCCGAAGTACTTCACGGACCTGGACTTGAAGGAATGCTCGTAATGAAACTAAAGGCCGATGATTTGACTATTGGGCTATCACTAACGGCTCCAGAATTTATAGATACAATAGGTCCCATAGGAAACACCAACCACAACCACTTTATGCTAAAAGTAAACGACATTGTCCCAATTGGCGATAAGCTAAAAGAAGAAGGTTACGAACTGGAAAATGAAAACTACGCTCGTGACAAATACACTTTTTTTGTAGGACCAAATGGCGAAATTATTGGCCTTTCCGGTTGGGATTGATTTAAACAAAATTGCCTAACACAAACGAAGGTTCTGATGATATAAAAACATCAGGACCTTTTTTTTTTATAAGTCTTGCCTAGACTTCAAGCATTAAATAATTACATACAAGTTAGCTTTTCAGAAGAGAAGTAACCAACGGTATAATCAGGCTTAAACCCAACGAAGATAGCCTAAAACAAAAAAAGCCAGTCTTTCGACTAGCTTTTTGTTGCTCCCCCTCTTGGGCTCGAACCAAGGACCCTCTGATTAACAGTCAGATGCTCTAACCAACTGAGCTAAGGAGGAAAATATTTTCGCTTTGTTTATCTAAGCGGGTGCAAATATAATTGTTTTTTTTATTGTCCCAAATAAATTTTGCAATCTATTTTCCCATTAAGTATCTATATAGGTCATTTCCGTTGGCAAACAGTATCAAAGCCAGCAACATAAAGAATCCTATCATTTGTGCATATTCCAAAAATTTATCGCTTGGCTTACGCCCGGAAACCATTTCGTACAATAAAAACATAACATGCCCCCCATCTAAAGCTGGAATTGGCAACAGGTTCAGAACGGCCAACATAATGGACAAGAAAGCCGTTGTGCCCCAGAACACTTCCCAGTTCCATGTTTCAGGAAAAAGTCCGCCAATGGCCGCAAAACCACCCACACCTTTGTATGCTCCCGTATCTGGGTTAAAAATCTTTTTTAATTGCTTCAGATATCCCGTAAGGGTATTTACCCCTTTATTTATCCCTGCAGGAATAGATTCGGCAAACGTATATTTTTCGGTCTCTAAACGTAAAAGACCTCTTTTTTCCATTTCGTCCATAGAAACCATACCGGGGCGCACTCCTATTTGGGCAGAGTCATTTATTACTACCGGTACAACTTTACGAACGCTCTTGTCACGAACAACAGTGAGGTTAATTTTTTCGCCTTTATACTGCTCCAAAATAGGCTTTACCTCATCAAAATAGGATATTTTCTTTCCGGCAATCTCAACTATTTCATCTTTTGGCTCAAGTCCGGCATCCTTATTTAGGGACTCGGGAGAAACTTCGGCTATAACAAAAGGGATACGTGGTCCCAAAAACCTAGCACGGTCCTTATCCTCAATTAAAGTAGCTATGAAATCAACAGGAATTTCCTTCTCTATGGTTTGTCCGTCTCGTTCAATAGTAATGCTACTCCCATTAATAATGTCCATAAAGACCGTATTAAAGTCCTTTATCTTCTGGCCGTCTACCGCAATAATTTTGTCTCCGGTCTCAATACCAAGTTCATCACCAATGGTCTTTTCCGTTACATGAACACCGTCTTTTAAACTATCTCCCGGAATATATTGATCTCCGTAAGCATAGGCCATACCAATATAGATAACCAATGCCAAAACAAAGTTAACGGTAACCCCGCCCAACATAATAATAAGTCTTTGCCAAGCCGGCTTACTTCTAAATTCCCATTCCTTTGGCTCTTCTTGCATAGCCTCGGTATCCATACTTTCGTCTATCATACCGGAAATCTTTACATAACCTCCTAAAGGAAGCCACCCAATACCATAAACGGTTTCGCCTATCTTCTTTTTGAAAAGCGAGAACTTTACATCAAAGAATAGGTAGAACTTTTCTACACGGGTCTTAAATAATTTTGCCGGGATAAAATGCCCCATTTCGTGAAGCACTATTAATAGTGAAAGGCTTAAAAAAAATTGTATGGCCTTAATAAGGAACGGACTCATCTATGTTTTCTATAATTAATGAACTCTTATTGAATTCAGCCGACAAAAGTACACTTTTACGGCCGCTTAAAAAAAATTACTGATAACCGCCATTTATTTTTAAGAAACATTTAGCAGCGCTCTTAGCAGTTAAGACTTGAATGCTTGTACTGACTAACGTATCTTTACCAAAAAGATTATGCGCACATTTTTTGCCAAATATAAATTTTTTGGCCTCGTGTTATTGGGGCTCTCTGCGGTAATCATGTATTTGTTTTATAACGCCCTGCAACCCCCCAAAATCCTAACAATTTACCAACCTACCATGGTTAACCCGGAATTGGTTGACAGTACGCTTCAATACAAAAGAAAATACCATACCATTGCAGATTTCTCGTTGATCAACCAAAATGGAAAAACCATAACCCAAGCCGATTACAACGACAAAATCTATATTGCCGATTTCTTTTTTACCACCTGCCCAACTATATGCCCCATAATGACCAAGAATATGGCCAGTATACAGGAAAGAATTAAGGGTTTTGATGATGTAATGTTGCTATCACATTCAGTTACACCGGAGATAGATTCTGTGGCACAACTAAAAAAATATGCAATAGAAAAAGGTGTAGATGATTCTAAATGGAACCTTGTTACGGGCGATAAAAAACAGATATACGAGTTGGCCCGTAAATCATACCTAGCCGTAAAAGACGATGGCGATGGCGGACCTTTTGATATGATCCATACCGAAAATTTTATTCTAGTGGACAAGAAAAAGCGCATTCGCGGCTTTTACGATGGCACCAATGAAGAAGAAGTTGAAAAACTGATGGCTGATTTAAAAATTCTAATGACCCCTAACCAAGAAGAATAAACTACAGGGCAATACCAAATTCCCAAAAGTATATTCTTGTATTCAACTTACGGGCCTCTCTATTTTCCACATCGGCCACTGTAGCACGCAAACATCCTAAAGTTTTATGATTTTTTGGGATTCAACACACGGCTTTTAGGATAAATTATGCTACTTTTGCCTTACTTATAATCAATCTAAATAAACGTTGGTAATAACGGTCGCACAGCTGAAAAAAGGACAAAAAGGAATCATCAAAGAATTCTCTGACGATTCCCTACCCATTAAATTGTTAGAATTGGGCTGTTTGCCCGGCAACGAGATAGAATTGGTCCAAATAGCTCCTTTTAAAGACCCTATTTATGTAAATGTAAACGGCTCCCATATTGCCATTAGGCGTGAGACCGCACGGCTCATTGAGCTGGAAATTTTAGAAGACACTTCCGTTCTATGAGCAAACAAATTAACGTTGCCCTTATAGGAAACCCCAATACTGGTAAAACTTCTGTTTTCAATCAACTTACCGGTTTAAAACAAAAAGTTGGTAATTACCCAGGTATCACCGTTGAAAAAAAGGAGGGTGTGTGCAAGCTTCCCAGAGGCGTAAAGGCACATATACTGGATTTACCGGGAACATATAGTTTGAACACTACTTCTTTGGACGAAAGTGTTGCCGTAGAACTTCTACTGAACAAAAATGACAAGAACCACCCAGATGTGGCCATAGTCGTATCCGATGTAGAAAACCTGAAGAGAAACCTTCTTCTATTCACGCAAATAAAAGACCTTAAAATACCGGCCATTCTTGTCATTAACATGGCAGATCGTATGTCCCGCAAAGGTATATCCGTAGATATTCCGCTTTTGGAAGAAAAGTTGAATACCAAAATTGCCTTGGTGAGCACCAGAAAGGGCATTGGTATTGACAAGCTGAAAGAACTCATTTCCGATTATAAAAACCTTTCAACTGAACAAAATGTAGATATTACGGTTATTGACCCTGGGTATTTTAAAAAATTAAAGGACGCTTTTCCTAATGAGGACCTGTATAAGTTGTGGCTTGTGATTACGCAAGACGTAAATTTTATGCCCATTGAGAAAAAACTGTTCAAAGATGCCTCTTCTTTTGCTACCAAATCAAAATCAGAACTGAAGCGCTTGCAGCAGAAGGAAACCGTTTTAAGGTACCAGTTTATAAACGGCATTCTAAAAGAGACCTACAAAGTAGATTTGGCCATAGCCAAAGGCTTTAGGGCTTCGCTGGATAAGATTCTAACCCACAAGGTTTTTGGATATGTAATTTTCTTTGCCATCCTTCTGGTTATATTTCAAGGTATTTACGACTGGAGTGGCTACCCTCAAGACCTCATCGAAACATTTTTTGCCTCCGCCAGCTCGTGGGTAAAGGACACTTTGCCTCCCGGTGTATTTACCAACCTCATTGCAGAAGGTATACTAACGGGTATTGGTGGTATAGCCATGTTCATTCCGCAAATAGCATTTCTTTTCCTGTTCATTTCTTTGCTGGAAGAAACGGGCTATATGAGCCGTGTGGTGTTCCTAATGGACCGTCTGATGCGCCCCTTTGGCCTAAGCGGTAAAAGTGTTGTGCCCCTAATGTCCGGTACGGCATGCGCCATACCCGCGGTAATGGCCACCCGAACCATTGAAAATTGGAAAGAGCGATTAATAACTATTCTTGTTACGCCATTTACAACCTGTTCGGCAAGGCTTCCCATTTACATTATTATTATTGCCCTAGTAATACCTGAAGGTAGTTTCTTGGGCTTTGGTTACAAAGCCTTGACCCTTATGTTGCTCTATCTACTAGGTTTTGGGGCAGCTATTATATCCGCTTTAATACTTAATAAAATTTTAAAGATTAAGGGTAGGTCCTTTTTTGTGGTAGAAATGCCCAACTATAAGCTGCCATTACCAAAAAACGTTGCCTATACGGTTTGGGAAAAGACCAAAAGTTTTGTTTTGGGTGCCGGTAAAATAATTTTGGCCATATCCGTAGTACTTTGGTTCTTAGGCTCCAATGGCTATGGCGATAATTTTAACAATGCAGACGAAATTGTATCCAACCGAGTTAAAACCGAAGGATTCTCGGATTTTAATCAAGTTAGTATTGCCAACGACCTATCCGCTTACAAAACAGCTTTAAAGGACAGTATAAGGAACAATGTCTATCGTATAGATAATACCGCCCTGACCGATTCACTTACCCAAAAACAAACCCTACTTGAGCAGAGGGCACTTAGCCAAGAAATATCCAGCTACAAGCTAGAGAATTCTTATATGGGCTATATGGGGAAAGCTATTGAACCTATTGTACACCCACTGGGTTACGACTGGAAAATTGGTATTGCGGTACTTACATCCTTTGCCGCTCGCGAAGTATTTGTTGGTACTTTGGCCACCATTTACAGCGTTGGAAACGATCAGGAAGAAACCATTCAAAACCGAATGGCAGCAGAAATAAACCCAAAAACCAAGAAACCATTATTTAATTTGGCATCTGGTATTTCATTATTGCTATTCTATGCTTTCGCCATGCAATGTATGAGTACCTTGGCAGTGGTGAAACGCGAAACCAATACTTGGAAATGGCCTGCGGCACAATTGGTATTTATGAGCACTTTTGCTTATATTGTAGCTTTAGTTGCCTATCAAATATTAAAATAAGATGAGTGTACTTCAACCCATATTGGTTTATATTGTTCTAGCAATCTCCGTAGGTTATTTGGTCAAGAAATTCCTTTTGCCAAAAGCATTGTTTTCAAGTAAGAAAAGCAACAGCAAAGCTTGCGGACAAGATGGTTGTGGCTGCCATTAACTTTTTAGAAAAATTTCGTGTACCTTACCCTTCGTGTAAGTCTTTCGTTAATAAAAGAATAAATCGGTATTAAATAAATCAAAAAAACCGTGCTTACTTCAAATGCTATTGCTTTTTTTGAATAGCCATTAGCCGTGAATATGCAAAAGCCAATTTTTTACCTCTTCGCTTTTTTTCTTTTTTCATCTACCGTGCAACATGCACAAAGCTTAACCTCAGTAATTGTTGATTCCGTTTCAAAAAAGCCTGTTCCGTATGCAACGGTTCAATTGAACAACAAAGGAATGATTACCAACGAAGAGGGCAGGTTCAAGTTTCTACTAAAGGATGATATTAAGGCCACAGATTCACTTTTTATTTCGTGCATTGGTTACGAATCTATGGGCAAACCCATTTCCGAATTTACGGACAGCCTCATTTACTTAAGGCCAAAAGCCATAGAATTAAGGGAAGTTATCGTTTCCAATAAAAATTATACCCCAAGGGAAATTATTGAATTGGTAGAGGAAAACATACAGAAAAATTACATTACCCAATTTTCTAAAAAAAGACTTTTTCTAAGGGAAACCTACCAAAATAATATCATCAAGACCCAATATGAAATTAAGAAATCTTCCATTGAAGCTTTCAACAAGAATTTCTTGGATAGTGTTATTCAGACCATTCCCAAGAACAATATTTATTATACCGAGATGTTGGGCGACCTCTATGGTGCAGATGATGCCGATGAACAAAAACTAGACCTCATAAAAGCTTCTGAGCTTTATGATAAAAGTAAGGAGCTAGATGTTGAACTCTTGGAGGAAAAGTTTAATAAAATTGTAAAAGAAAATATTAAAACCGATTCTTATTTTAAAGTGAAATCGGGATTGTTCGGAACCAAGGTAGATGCCGAAGACATGGGCGATATTTTTAAGGAAGAGATAGATTCTACGGATATTGCCGCCCTAAACAAACAGCTTGAGGAAGAAAAGAAAAAGAAAGAAGAACGCCGTGAGTTTTTCTTGGAATACAAGCGCAAAACACTGGGAAACCTTTTTGAGAATCTTCCCATTTTTGATGATACGGATTACAATGTTATTTTCAAGCCTAGACGCTATGAACTAACGCTTGAAAACCACACGTACCTAGGTGACCAAGCCGTGTATGTTATCCGGTTTGTACCCGATGGTTCTCCGGAATTTGGTGGAGTGCTCTATATCAATTCAGATGATTTTGCATTGATTCGCATGGATTTTGAGAATACGGAATCGCTTCGTGATTTTAAACTCCTTGGGGTTTCCGTGAACGAATATTTGGCAAAAGGAAGTATTCTGTTCGATAAAGGAGCTGACCAGAAGTACCATTTACGATACTACAACATTATAAAGGGTATAAGGGCCGGTTTTAAAAGACCGCTGACCATCATTGAAAAAAACAAGAACGTAAAAGGCAGACGTAAACAGAATGAATTGGCGCTAAAAGTAGATGCTGCCTTTGGGAACATTAATCAATATGAACTTATAGTCTTTGACGAGGAACCAATCAATTCCGGGCAATTTGAAGCCTTTAAGGAAAAAACCGGTGTTTTACCAACCTATATGCCAGACTATGACCCTAACTTTTGGAAAGGCTATGACATTATAGAACCCAATCAGGCCATAAAAGAATTTACTTCGGAAGTACAACTAGAAAATTAGACAAGGTTTCCAATAAAGCTAAATAGTAACAGTGCCCAACCACACACCAGTAATAACCCGCCCAACGGAGTTATTGGGCCCAAAAACCGCATTTTCTTTCCTTTTGCAGAACTGATCACCAAAGTATAAATACTGAAAGAAAACAGAAAAGTTCCAATAGCAAAACAGTACACCATATACTGCTGAGAGACAACATCCATATTAAAATTGAAACCGATTAAAAGCAGTACCAAGGCATGGTACATTTGGTATTTAACCCCAGTTTCAAAACTTTTAAGCTGGTCCTCAGAAAGCAATTTCTTTAAAGCGTGAGCACCAAAAGCACCAAATATTACTGCTAAAAGACCATATAACGCACCAATAACCTGAGCTAATAGAACCATACATATATTTTAAAACAAAGATAAGTCTTGGTCTTTCCAAAAACAAAGAGCCGCCCAATAGTTGAGCGGCCCTATAGCTTGTAAACTTCTATATTGACTTATCCTTTATCATCATAAAAGAACTGCTCTTTTACAATTTTGCCATCCTGAACTTCATATACGGCTATTTCGGACATGGTAGAACGTTGTCCAGATGGTTTATGGGTCGTATCCATGGTAAACTTTACGGAAAACCAATTGTCCGCTACCACTGGATCTGAAGCCTTACTACTGTGCACCTCAAAATTTTCTTGCCACCACTCCCCTTTTTTCTTGATGCCTTCAAAGCCTTCAACATAAGCGCCCTCGGCCTTTCCATCGTTTTCAATACTAACGATTTTATCGCTGTACAATTCTTGATACGGCTTTTCAAAGTCACCCGCATTGCACCATGCTACTAATTTTGAAGCTATTTCATTTGTTTCCATGACTGTTTGTTTTATTGATTACCTCAACAAAATACGACACAGACCTCTGAATAGCAAAACACTAGAAGTAATTTAAACTGATGTTAATCTTAAAAAAACCGAATTGCGTTAATTTAGTTGGGTTCTACCACTAATTTGCTGGAAAGTAAATTGAACAACTGCTGGGTTTCTATAGAGTCCTTAAGATTAATGAAGAGCTTTAAAGAATCATGATGTACAATCTTGATTTTTTGATTTTCTAAATTATCTACATAGACATACACCTTTTTGTCCGTAAGCGAATCCTTGAATTCCTGAAAAACCCCTTTCTCCTTTTCCAATGCCGAAAAACCATTAAGACGAACCATGGGCGGAATTTTAGGTACAAGGTCTACACTGTCTAAAGCGGAAAACGGAACTTCTTGCCAATAAAACCCTGACACGACCCTTAAGCCGGTAGCATCTGTTTTGGTCCAATTTTTAAAATGAAGAACAAAGGCGAACAGACAAATGATCACCGTTAGTACGCCCAAAATATTCCAGAATACATGTCCTTTTTTCTGCATGTCAGTAGTAATTTTTCATTTTGTAGCTTGGTAAGTGTTCTATACCAGTACCAATTACTCTATGAACGCACAAAAGTGGTGAAAATTTCGGATAGCCCTTAATATTTTATTACCAAGAGCGTTTATCACTTGCTAAGACCTCTTTATATACCTAATTTAGTTTATCGTTTCAAAGCAGTTTAAGAGAATTGCTGCCCAAAACTATTAACATGTTTCATATTATTTGTTTATGACCCAAAATACCAAAGAAAACCAAAGACTGGAAGACCATTATAGCAAGAAAAAAGATTGGCTTAAATGGGGCCCGTACTTAAGTGAACGTCAATGGGGAACGGTACGTGAAGACTACAGTGCTAATGGTGATGCTTGGAACTACTTACCACATGACCATGCCCGGAGTAGAACCTACCGCTGGGGAGAAGATGGTATTGCCGGTATTTCTGACCGTTATTGCAACATCTGTTTTTCGGTGGGGCTTTGGAACGGTAAGGACCCCATCTTAAAGGAACGTCTCTTTGGGCTTACCGGTCCGCAGGGAAACCATGGCGAAGATGTTAAGGAACTCTACTATTATTTAGAGAACACACCATCTCATTCGTACATGAAACATCTTTATAAATACCCTCAAAATGAATTTCCTTACAATCAATTGGTAGCGGAAAACCAAAAAAGGGGCAAGCATGATACTGAATTTGAGCTTCTGGATACGGGAATTTTTGACAATAATGAATATTTTGATGTCCATACCGAATATGCCAAGGCGGAAGGAGAGGATATTTTAGTAAAGATTTCCGTTAGTAACCGTGGGCCTAAAGAAGCATTAGCAGTGGTTCTACCAACTATTTGGATACGGAATTTTTGGAGTTTTACCGGCATGGAAGAAAAACCGGTCATCAAGAAAAAAGGAAACAAAAAAGCTCCCCACCTAAGTATAGACCACAGTTACGTGGGCAAGTACAATCTCTATTTTGATGCTCCGGACCGACTGCTCTTTACAGAGAACGAAACCAATATGGAACGCGTCTTTAACGGCACCAACGAGCATCCTTTTAAAAAAGACCTATTTCATGATGCCGTGATAAATAGTGATTTCTCGCTGGCCGAAAAAAATACCAAAGGCACTAAATGTGCCCCCATGTACGAGTTGAATATAGCTGCCGGTGAAACCAAAACGATTAGATTAAGGCTTTCAACACAGGATATCAACTCACCTATTGACGATTCCTTTGAATCGGTTTTTGAGGAAAGGATAAAGGAGTCCAATGAGTTTTTAAATTCTATAACCGAAAAATCTTCCCAGGAAGAAAGAGAAATTCAAAAACAAGCTTTTGCGGGCTTACTCTGGACAAAACAATATTACAACTACGAAGTAGAACAATGGCTGAACGGCGACCCGGGCACCACGCCCCCTCAAGAAAGGAAACATGGCCGTAACAGCACTTGGACAACATTTAGAAACCATGATATTCTTTCCATGCCAGATGCTTGGGAATACCCCTGGTTTGCAGCATGGGATTCAGCATTCCACTGCGTTACGTTCTCCATGGTTGACCATGAATTTGCAAAAAAACAACTCTTGCTTTTCACTAAGGAATGGTACATGGCCGCAAACGGTCAGATACCTGCCTACGAATGGAATTTTAGCGATGTTAACCCACCCGTTCAAGCGTGGGCGGCCATTCAGATATATCAGATGGAACAGCGCAAGACAGGAACGGGAGACCTGAGTTTCTTAAAACGGATGTTCAACAAATTAGCCCTAAACTTTACATGGTGGGTAAATAGGGAAGATAGCCTGAACAACAATGTTTTTGAAGGCGGATTTCTAGGTTTGGACAATATTGGAGTGTTTGACCGTAGTAACGGTGTTCCCGGTGGCGGTATCTTGGAGCAGGTAGATGGCACCTCTTGGATGGCGCTTTACTGTTTGAATATGCTGGAAATGGCCCTTGAAATTGCCATTCATGATGATACTTTTGAAGATATGGCCCTTAAATACTTTGGGCACTTTGTTTTTATAGCCGAAGCCTTGAACAAAATTATCGAGGGCTCCATGAGTTCTTGGGATGAAAAAGAAGGCTTTTTCTATGACACTCTTATTCTGCCAGATGGTAAAAAAATTCCAATTAAGGTGCGTTCCATATCGGGTCTTTTGTCGTTAGCGGCAGTTCTAAATATTAGAAAAGAATGTCTGGATAAGTTACCAAGGTTCAAAGCCAGTATGGACTGGTACCGTACTTACCGTATGGAAACTCAAAAATATCAAGTTATTGAGGAGTTTAGCCCCGATAAGGACGTACTGCTATCCTTAGTTCCCCAAGAACGCTTAAGTATACTTATTCACAGTATATTGGATGAATCTGAATTTTTAAGTGACTATGGTATTAGGTCCTTATCCAAAATTCATGAAACCAAATATGAGATAGAAATTAATGGTTCAACCTACGGTATAAATTATGAGCCCGCAGAATCGTCAACAGATTTGTTTGGAGGAAACTCTAACTGGCGCGGACCTATATGGATGCCTATGAACTATCTATTTATAAGTTCTTTTAAGGAATACCATAATCATTTTGAGGACAATTTAAAGTTTGACTACCCTACAGGAAGCGGCAACCAGCTCAATTTAAAAGAGATAGGGTTCGAAATAAGTAAAAGACTAATTGGTATTTTTAGAAAGCACGAAAACGGAAATAGACCCGTGAACGAATTGGAAAAAGAAAAATATACCGATGAGCATTTTAAAGAACTGATCTTGTTCTATGAATATTTTGATGGAAATAATGGTCGTGGTGTAGGAGCATCTCACCAAACCGGTTGGACTGCATTGGTAGCCAACCTAATTGAAGAAATCAATAGATAAGCTAGGCATTAAAGGAACCGAATTAAGCCAGAGAGGACTCTAGAACAATAGGGCTTTTAATGGTAAAGGTAAAAGTTGCGCCTTCGCCAACTTGGGATGTAACATGTATGCTACCTCCTAAGCCTTCTACAACCTTTTTTACGGTAGCCAAACCAATTCCCGTCCCTTTTTCCCCATATCTGTCTTTCTCTGATACAACCTCAAATATCTTAAAGATTTTTTCTTGGTTATCCTTATGAATACCGGGACCATTATCCTTTACTGCAAATTCATAAAATCCATTCTCTTCTTTAATTAGCAAATCAATTTTAATCTTGGGCTTATCATTATACTTGATAGCATTAGCTATCAGATTTATCAAAATTTGCTCAACGGCAACTTTATTGGCACGGATTTCAGTCAGTTCACTGGTTACATTTATAGAACATTCCTTTTGACCGCCAAAAAGTTCGTTAATGGTTTGCTGCAAATCGGCTAATTGTATGTTGGTCTTATCCTCCATTTTGTACTGACCGGATTTACTGTAACTCAACAAGCCCTCTATCAACTTTTTAAGTGTTTCCGAAGAACTTTTTATGAATCCAATAATTTGCTTGCCCTCATCATCCATTTTAGGCGCATACACATCTTCTAAGCAATTAGACAGCGTAATAATATTATTTAAGGGGGATTTTAAATCATGGGCCGCCACGGCAGCAAAATTATCTAGTTCTCTATTCGCGAGTCGTAAGTCTTTATTTGCTTTTTCCAACTCCATTTTCTTTTTACGAAGATTAAGGAGGTTCATTACCTGATCGGAGAGTATCTTTAAAGCACTTAGCTGGCTTTTTGTTAACTGTTTTGGTTCATGGTCAATAACACAAAGTGTTCCTAGCGGTAATCCACTAGCCCCTTTGAGGGTTACACCGGCATAAAAAATTACGTTGGGGTCGCCCACAACTATGGGGTTATCATGAAAACGCTCATCAGCTCTTGCGTCCTCAATTACAAATAAATTGCTCGGTTCATGAATTGTATGGCCGCAAAAGGAATACTTTCTTTCCGTTTCACTTACGTCTAAACCATGATGCGCTTTAAACCACTGTCTATCTTTATCTAAAAGGGTAATTACAGAAATAGGTGTTCCGCAAATTTCGGAAGCCAGTAAAACCAAATTATCATAATCTTCCTCTAGCTGTGTATCCAGAATAGCATAGGACTCAAGAAGCTCAAGACGCTCTGCTTCACGGTCATGATTTTTGGGGGCTATCATAATTGCAAGTTTTTACGGACCAAAGATATCGAATAGAATAACGGTCCTTAATCTAAACGGAATTCATTCTTGAATCTTATAGAAGATTAAAGTTAAAAAATAAACGTAGAACTATTCCTACATTTAACATAATTATGCGAAACGTACGCGCCAAGTAAGCATTTATTTTTGCTAATAACTAGAAACCGAAGCACCAACGGAGCAATTATCCCAAACCAACATCTAAGGTCATCATAACAATAAATCCCGCAACAAAACCCATTGTGGCTATATCTGTATACTTATCTTGCTGGGTTTCCGGTATGACCTCTTCAACTACAACAAAAATCATAGCCCCGGCTGCAAAAGACAACGCATAAGGCAATATAGGTTGAAAAGTTAAAACTGCCCATGCCCCTAAAACAGCAGCAATGGGCTCAACAATTGCGGAAGCTTGCCCATACATAAAGCTTTTTGTCCTGCTCAGTCCCTGTCTTCGTAAAGGCATTGCCACCGCAAAACCTTCAGGAAAATTTTGTAGACCTATTCCCAAGGCCAAAGCTACGGCACCTCCAATACTAGCGCCTTCAAAACCAGCGGCAACACCACCAAATAATACACCTACGGCCAAACCTTCAGGAATATTATGAAGTGTAATTGCCAATGTTAACAAGGTAGTACGGTGCCAAGGGGTTTTAATTCCTTCCTTTTCGCTTTCCTTAAAATTAATATGCAGATGGGGCAGCACCTTGTCTAAACCAAAAATAAAGAACGAACCCAAAAGAAACCCAACAGCGGCGGGAATCACTTTTACAAAACCCTCGCCAGGGCTCATTTCTATACCCGGAGCCAACAGACTCCAAAAACTGGCCGCCACCATAACCCCTCCGGTAAAGCCCAACATACCATCCAAGAGCGCACGGTTCATACCTTTAAAAAGAAAAACCAAAGCTGCACCAGCTGCGGTCAGGCCCCAAGTAAAAAGCGTAGCATAAAAAGCCGCTAAAACGGGATCAATAGATTCAAAATAAGTAATAATCTCTTGCATATTATTCTGTTATTTTAAGATACAGGTTTGCTGCAATTTGGTCCGAAATTCGAATATCATCTCCTTTGACCTGAATATGCAACGACCCGTCAAACTCCTCCCTCTCCATTACCAAAATGGTATCTCCCAAGGCTATTTTATTTTTATCCAGAAATTTAAGAAATGGGGCTGATGAATCTTTTACACCAACACATGTACCACTTGCACCAACAGGTACCTCGTTTAACAATTTTTTTACCGCTTTCTTAAACTCGCCACTTTTAGAAGGAATGGGGTCTCCATGTGGGTCAACCTGAGGAAAACCAAGTAATTTATCCAGTCTATCCGTTAATTTTTCGCTTTTAATGTGTTCCAATTGTTCAGCCACCTCATGTACCTCGTCCCAAGCAAAATTTAACTTTTCAACTAAAAAAACCTCCCACAACCTATGCTTCCGTACAAGGGTAAGTGCTACCTTCTGGCCATATTCCGTAAGGCAGACACCTTTATATTTCCTATAGTTGGCCACTCCCTTATCAGAAAGTTTCTTCACCATATCCGTTACGGAAGAGGGTTTTGTATTCATCTGTTCCGCTACCTCGTTGGTAGAAACCATGCTGTTTTCACCCTTTCCTAGGTGATAAATGGCCTTTATATAATCTTCTTCTGAAAGTGTCATAAAATTTCAATCACACAAAAATACATTTTTATATCCAAAAACAAATATTTAGTTTTGTCTAAATTTTAGTTTAAGCTGATGAAAATAAATTTAAAGCCGAGTCTATATTTCATATGTTTCCTGATAACTGGACTTGCATATGCCCAAAACAATACAATTGCCGGAACCATTTCGGATAACAGTGAGACCGTTCCGTTCGCAAACATTTATCTAAAAGGAACCAAAATTGGCACTTCTACATTAGAAGATGGGTCTTATATTTTAAAGAATATACCTGCGGGCACTTACAAATTGCAAGTTTCGGTATTGGGATATCAAGATTTCTCCACAAAGGTTACTTTCAAAAACAACGAAGATAAAACACTTGACATAACAATAGACCCAGCTTCCGAGCAATTAGAGGAAATGGTTGTCACTGGAACACTAAAGGCAGTTAACCGATCGGAAAGCCCTGTTCCCGTAGAAGTTTACAGCCCTACTTTTCTAAAAAAGAACCCCACCGCCAGCATTTTTGAAGCTTTACAAAACGTTAATGGCGTACGCCCGCAAATCAATTGCAATGTTTGCAATACAGGTGATATTCATATTAACGGACTTGAAGGCCCTTATACCTTGGTTTTAATAGACGGAATGCCCATTGTTAGCGGCTTAGGTACGGTTTACGGTCTTTCCGGAATACCCAATTCGCTCATAGAACAGATTGAAATTATTAAAGGGCCTGCCTCTACACTTTACGGCAGCGAAGCAGTGGGAGGATTAATCAATATTATCACTAAAAACACCTTAGAGACCCCTGATTTCTTCGCAGATGCCTTTGTAACCGGCTGGGGTGAATTTAACATTGATGTTGGGGCCAAAATTAACTTGGGAAAAAAGACCGATATGCTTCTAGGCATCAACTACTTTAATTACGATAACCCAATTGATAATAACGGTGACAACTTTACCGACCTAACTTTACAGGATCGTATTTCTGTATTTCAAAAATGGAACTTTCAACGAAAAGAGAACCGTATTTTCTCTCTTGCAGGGCGATTTTTCTATGAAGACCGTTGGGGCGGTGAAATGCAATGGACTCCGGAATTTAGAGGGGGCGATGAAATTTATGGGGAAAGTATCTACACCCGTAGATGGGAGGTTTTAGGAAAGTATCAACTACCTATTAAGGAAAAAGTACTTTTTTTTTTCTCGTATAATGACCACAGCCAAAACTCCGTTTACGGAGATACGCCCTATATTGCTGATCAGCGTATAGGTTTTGGCCAGTTTACTTGGGATAAGT
This sequence comes from Zobellia sp. B3R18, assembly GCF_018860715.1. NCBI lineage: Bacteria > Pseudomonadati > Bacteroidota > Flavobacteriia > Flavobacteriales > Flavobacteriaceae > Zobellia > Zobellia sp. B3R18. The sequence continues at coordinate 822,298 of NZ_JAHKQG010000011.1, forward strand.
CCTTAGGGTCTCACGACCTCCTAATTGGTTCCGCCATACGCTATAATTATTACGATGATAATACCACAGCAACCACTTCCGTAGATGAAGTAGTTATACCTAGTTTATTCATTCAGGACGAAATTTCATTGGCCAAACAACATTCCCTTTTATTGGGTATGCGCTATGATTATGATAAGAGGCATGGCAGCATTTACACCCCAAGAACAGCATATAGATTTAAAATTACTGATAATGATATCATACGTCTTAATGCAGGTACAGGTTTTAGGGTCGTAAACCTATTTACCGAAGAACATGCCGCGCTAACAGGTGCCCGTGATGTTATCGTAACCGAAGAGCTCAAACCCGAACAATCATTTAACGTGAATCTAAATTACCTTAAAAAAATATATGCGGACAATGGTACTTTTGTTAGCATAGATGCTTCGGTATTTTACACGAATTTTAGCAATGCCATTTTACCCGATTATGATACGGACCCGAATAAAATCATTTACGACAACCTCAATGGAAAATCTGTTTCAAAGGGAGTAAGCGCCAACGTTGATTTTTCTTTTACCAATGGATTTAAGTTCTTACTGGGTGCTACGCTGCAAGACGTGAGTCAAACCGAAAACGGGGTTACGGAACGTCAAATATTAAGCGAAAGCTTCACGGGAACATGGAATGCATCTTATGAAATTAAGAACATAGACCTATCAATAGATTATACCGGAAATATTTATGGCCCCATGCGCTTACCCACTCTTGGCGAAAGCGACCCCAGAAGCGATTATTCGCCTACATGGAGCATTCAAAACATTCAGTTTACTTGGAAGGGCCTTGAAAATTTTGAGTTCTACGGAGGAATTAAAAACTTGCTAGACTGGACTCCCAACCGCGGCAACCCCTTTATCATTGCCCGCGCCCATGACCCTTTTGACAAGAATGTCACTTTTGACCCCAACGGAAATGTGGCGGCAACACCCAACAATCCTGATGCATTAACTTTTGACCCATCTTACGTATATGGCCCCAACCAAGGTATTCGGGGATTTTTTGGTTTGAGGTATCGCATCAATTAAAAATGAAATGCGCTCGAGTAGAATCGCTACTTTTGAAAAAGTAACGATTCTATATTAGCCCTTGGAAAACACAAAACATTTTGACTACATCATCATTGGTGCCGGAGCGGCCGGTCTAATGCTTGCCAATGCCATGGTCAAAGACGATTTTTTCAAGAGCAAGTCAATTTTACTTTTAGATAAAGATGCCAAAAAAACAAATGATAGAACATGGTGTTTTTGGGAAAAGGGTGATGGGAAGTTTGATTCCATCGTTTTCAAAAAATGGGACCGTATTTACTTTGGAAGTAAACAATTTTCCAAAGATTACTCCATTGCACCTTACCAGTATAAAATGGTGCAAGGCATTGATTTTTACCGGACCTATTTTGGTGCTTTAAAGCAGCAACCTAATGTTACCTTTCAACAAGAACAGGTTACCAGAATAGCGGATCAAGGTTCTAAAGTTATGGTCCTTACAGATAATAATACCTATTCAGCTTCCAAAGTCTTTAGCAGTAGTTTTGATTACAAAATGGCTACGCATCAAAAGAAATATCCAGTACTGCAACAGCATTTTCTAGGGTGGACCATAAAAACTGAAAAGCCGATTTTCAATCCCCTTCAAGTAACATACATGGATTTTTCCGTTCCGCAGAAAGGAAATACCCGCTTTATGTACATTCTTCCGTCTTCCAAAAATGAAGCTCTTGTTGAATACACGCTATTCTCAAAAAATCGCTTGGAAAAAGTAGAATACGAAGAAGCCTTGACAAACTATCTCGAAGACCTTCTAAAAGGTGATTCCTATAAAATAGACGAAGTTGAACAAGGAAGTATACCCATGACTTCCTATGATTTTAGCGAGCACCACACCAAAAATATTCGTTATATAGGTACAGCTGGCGGATGGGCCAAACCCAGTACGGGCTACACTTTTATGAGTACTGCCAAGAAAATTCCTGTACTTGTTGATTTTATTAAAACCGAAAAATCGTTAAATGAACTAAGTTTTAAAAACCGATTTTGGTTTTACGATTTACTGTTCTTAGATGTCTTAACCGAACACAATGAAAAAGGACATTCCATATTTGAATCGCTTTTCAAAAAATGCCCTCCACAACTGATACTCAAATTTTTGGACGAGGACACTACCCTCTTAGAAGACCTCAGATTTATATCTTCCTGCCCCACAAAACCTTTTGTTAGGGCGCTGTTGGGGAGAATCTAACTAGCCAGAAAACCCTCAATTTACAATTTCATAAATTATTGTACCCACTTTTATTTTTTTGATAAAAAATAGACTCATAATCAAAAATTAACTACTTTTAACATAATTTAACTAACTAAACAACAATTTATGAATTACGAATCCTTTCTTAGGAAGAAGTTCGGTATGCTCAAACTTTGCCGATTCTTAACTCTAATTTTGTTTCTCGGCGGAATATCAATTTCATCTCTACATGCCCAAGAAACCTCTGTTTCAGGAACGATTACCTCAGCTTCGGACGGGCTCCCGCTTCCAGGCGTCTCAATTATTGATGTAAATGACCCCTCAACAGGTGTCGTTGCCGATTTTGACGGTAATTTTTCAGTCACCTTAAAAAATGGCAATACTAGCCTTAGATTTTCTTATATAGGCTTCAAATCTCTTGTCATGCCGGTTAATGGTCAGAAAACCCTTAACGTAACCATGGAAGAAGATGTTGCCAATTTAGAGGAAGTAGTTGTCGTAGGATATGGCACACAGAAAAAAGCAACGGTAACAGGTGCTGTTACTGCTGTTCAGGGTGCGGTACTAGAAAGCTCTCCTGCGGTAAGTGTATCCAACTCCTTAGCAGGTAGACTCCCCGGGGTAGTTATCATTCAAACAAGTGGTGAGCCAGGTAATGATGAATCTAGTATTAATATTAGAGGCCAAAACACCTTAGGGAACAATCAACCATTAGTAGTAATTGATGGTATTCCAGATCGAGATGGTGGTGTGGGAAGATTAAACCCTGACGATATTGCCAACATTTCAGTACTAAAAGATGCTTCTGCTGCAATTTATGGGGCAAGAGCAGCAAACGGTGCCTTAATCGTTACAACCAAACAAGGTAAGGTTGGTAAAACAACAGTAACCTATAAGGCAGATTTTGGTCTGGCAAGGCCTACCAGTGTTCCAGAAATGGCTAATGCTTCTGAGTATTTGACTATTATGAATGAATTATCCATTTTCAACAGTAACATTCCGGCAGACCAATGGGGTGCTGCTTGGGCGGATATGCAATCTCAAGGAAATTACGCAATTCCTGGCACGGATGAAGTAGTTAATGCCGCATTTAGTCCTGAAACTGTTAGAGGTCACCGCGAGGGAGCTGACCCATGGCTGTATCCTGATACTGACTGGTTTGATTCCACTTTTAAAAACTATGCAGAACAAAGCCGTCATAATATTTCTGTAAGTGGAGGTAGTGAAGCTGTTAAGTTTTATACATCTATTGGTTACACAGATCAAGACGCAATTTATAAAAACTCTGCTAACAGGTATCAGCAATATAACTTCCGTATCAACACAGATATAGAGGTAAATAAATACATCAACACAAAACTAGGGTTTTCATACCGGAAAGAAGATAGAACCTTTCCAACGCAAGGAGCGGGTGCTATTTTCAGAATGTTAATGCGTGGTAGACCAAATGAGCCTGCTGTATGGCCAAATGGACTTCCAGGACCGGATATTGAAAACGGTCAACAACCTGTGGTTGTTACCACTAATGCTACTGGTTATGACAAACGTCCTACGGACTATCTTCAGCTTACTGCATCTGTAGACATAACCAATCCATGGGTAAAAGGACTAAAAATGACTTTACTTACGGGTGTAGACCAAAGTCAACAGCGTCAAAAATTATGGGAAACCCCATGGACACTATACTCTCTTGACAGGGATAATTATATAGCTACCGGTAATCCCGTTTTAACAGGAGCCATTAAATCAAACTTCACGGATGCCAGGTTGACACAATTCTCGGCCAACAACCTTAATGTTAACCTAACCGGGCTATTATCTTATGACCGTACATTTGGGGACGACCATACATTGGGCTTAATGGCTGGTGTTACTAGAGAATCTTTTCAAGGCGAGTTCTTTTCCGCATTTAGAAGAAATTATCTGTCTCCCGCGGTAGACCAATTATTCGCTGGTGGATCCGACCAACAAAACACCAATGGTAGTGGATATAACCGAACTAGACTTGGTTACTATGGCCGTGCCCAATATAACTATAAAGAGAAATATTTAGCTGAATTCATCTGGAGATATGATGGCTCATATATTTTCCCAGGTGCTGATCGTTTCGGATTTTTCCCTGGTGTTCTTGTAGGTTGGAATATAAATAACGAGGACTGGTTCAATGTTAAAGGAATTGACTACCTAAAACTTAGAGCATCCTATGGACAGATGGGTAATGATCAAGTTTTCTTTAATGATGCATTACAAGAGTATGCTTTTTTAAACACATACGGGTTTGGACAGTACCCAATAAATGGAAATGTTTCAACCACTTTGCAGGAAACAGTTTTGGCCAATCCAAGTTTTACATGGGAAAAGGCGAACAATCTTAACGTTGGTCTTGACGGTATAGTTATTGACGGTAGTCTAAGCTTTACTTTAGAATACTTTCTAAATAAAAGAGATCAAATCCTAATACAGGAAACAGGATCAACACCTGGATCATCGGGAATATCGGAGCTTCTACCTCCTGTAAATGCTGGAAAAGTAAGTAATGAAGGTTTTGAATTTTCTTTTAACTATTACGGTGGAAATGAGGATGGCTTTAAGTATGACATTGGAGTTAACGGAGGCTACGCTAAGAACACCGTAGACTTCTTAGATGAAACTCCAGGAATTCCAGAATATCAAAAATTAGAAGGAAAACCTATAGGTTCTTACCTCGTATATGAATCAGACGGTGTATTTCAAGACTTGGCGGAGATTTCTAGCAATACTTTAGATTATAGTGCAGTTAAAGGCAACTTGGAACCAGGTGATATGAAGTTTAAGGATGTTAATGGTGATGGCATTATTAACGATTTAGATCAAGTTAGATTGGATGAAAGTTTATTCCCTAATTTCAACTATGGTATTACCCTTAATGCTTCCTATAGAAATTGGGATCTTTCCGTTCTCTTTCAAGGTGCTACAGGCGCCTCACTTCCTATTCAAACGGAATCTGGAGATATTGGAAATTACTTGAAATATAGTTATGATAATAGATGGAGTATTGACAACCCAAGTAGTGAACACCCAAGATTAGCAAGTAGAGGAGATACTTATTATTCTGGTGGCGCATATGGAAACAATACGTATAACCTGTTTGACAAAGATTATTTAAGATTGAAAAATGTTCAACTGGCCTATGATTTTCCAAGCGAGTGGGTTGAATCCTTCGGTCTCTCTAAATTTAGAGTCTACGTAAGTGGATTAAATCTAGTTACATGGGCAAAACAGGATATTTATGACCCTGAATCAACGGTGACGAATGGACAGTTTTATCCGCAGCAATCCGTATTTAACACAGGGTTTAGTTTAACATTTTAAAAAAAAATCATGAAAAAAGAAAGATTATTTATTTTAGGATTGTTGGCGGTTGCTATGCTGCCAATCTCCTGTAAAGAGGATTTTCTAGATACTCAGCCCTTAGATAAAATTTCAGCTGACGCTACTTGGGCGGACGGAGCTCTTTCCGAGGCATTTGTTTTTAATGTATATGCATCACTAGGCTACGGTGGCTTTGAAGAAGAGAGCCTTGCATCCCTTACAGACGAAGCTATGTTTACCCACTCCGGTAGAGGTATAAATGTAATTACCGAGGGTACTTTATCTGCAGCAACAACAGGTAATGCTCGTATAATTCCCCAATGGAACGAGCTATTTTCGGCAATTAGAAAAGCGAATATTGCTTTAAAGGAATTACCGGAAGCAACTTTTGACAATGCTGAGCTTAAGGATAGATTAATGGGAGAGTCTTATTTTTTAAGGGCATATTACTATCATCAGCTAATGCGCTACTATGGCGGCGCTCCTTTAGTTGACAGACCTTATGACCTTAATGAAGATTATTCTATTGCTAGAAGCACCTATGCTGAGAATGTAGACTTTGTACTGAACGATATAGAAAATGCTATATCACTTCTTGATGGCAAGGAACAGACTCGCGGAAGAGCTTCAAAACTAAGTGCAATGGGTCTAAAATCTAGAGTTTTACTCTATGCCGCTAGTGATTTACGTGACGGACCTACAGCTAGTTCTCAATCTTCAACACTTGGTAGTTATTCCAATTTAGAGTTAGTAGCGTATCCCTCAGGCGATAGAAATGCTAGATGGACCGCTGCTAGAAGTGCTGCCAAAGACATATTGGATATGGCCTCTGGTTATAAATTAGACCTTTCTGCTCCGGTATCAGCTGAAGAAGGTTTTCAGAATTACTTGTCCGTATCAATGGGCGGTGGTAGTGCTGTAGGAGATGCTGCAGCCAACGTAGAACTTCTATTTGAACGCACACATTCCCCACTGTTTACAGAGGAAAGCAATTGGCCTTTAGGCGGTATTCACCAGGGCATCAATAACGGACCAAATGGTTATCATAACTGGGCAGGTAATACACCTATTCAGCAATTAGTAGATGACTATCAAATGATGGACGGATCTGATTTTGACTGGGAAAACCCTGCACATGCCGCTGATCCCTATGCTAATCGTGATCCTAGGTTAAAGGCTACCATACTTTATGATGGTGCAGACTGGAAACCGCGCCCGGATGACGTGGCTGCAATTGACCCGAACAATCAAATTCAGACCGGATCATATGATAACGGTACTGATGAGAAAGTTCCTGGAGTTGATACGCGTAACTCCCCTATTGAAAACTGGAACGGAAGTAGAACCGGATATTATGTTCGTAAATTTATTGATCCAGATCCCGCAATTGTGGACAACCAATCCAGTGCACAGGTAGTTCCCTGGCCGTTTATTAGATATACAGAGATAGTTCTCAATTATGTTGAGGCATCTATTGCTCTTGGTGATGAGGGTGAAGCTAGAGCCTGGCTAAATAAAATTCGCTATAGAGCAGGAATGCCTGAAATTACTGCCACGGGCGATGATTTAGTTGAGGCGTACAGAAACGAACGAAGAGTTGAACTCGCTTACGAAGAACATCGTTATCATGATGCTAGACGTTGGATGATTGCAGGAGAAACCTTAGGTCGTGTTATAAAGGTCATGAAAGTTGAAGCTACTCTAAAACCGGGCGCAACACCACTTTCTCCTTACAAATATGACCCTACGGTTTACGATTATAGCTACAATGTAGTAGACAATACTGATAACGAAACCAGAACATGGGATGACAAAATGTATTTCATGCCCATAAGTAGAGATGAAATAAATCGTAACGATTTATTGATTCAAAATCCTGGGTACTAGTCCCACATATAATTTATTTTAAAAATCTATCCGCTATATAGCGGATAGATTTTTACTTTTATACTATGACCAAATCTCTCTTTACATATTTCAGATGGAGTTACTTAACAGCACTTTTCCTTATTATTAGCTGTACCAAAGAAACAAAGACGTCTCAAACAAAAACAGAGCAACAGAGTAACCCTCTCTTTACGCTATTGTCCGCAGAAGAAACCAACATTCACTTTCAAAATGAACTTAAAGAAAGTTTGAATGCCAATGTGTTGGTCTATGAATACCTATACAATGGCGGTGGGGTCGCAACCGGAGATTTTAATGGTGACAACTTAATTGATATATATTTTACTTCCAATATGGGGGCAAACGAGTTTTATATCAACCAAGGTTCTATGACATTCCTTAACGCTACCAAAACAGCCAAAGTAGGAGGAAGACCTGGACCATGGAAAACGGGGGTTTCCGCAGCAGACGTTAATGGCGATGGAAAATTGGACCTTTATATATGTTATTCAGGTGCACTACCTCCTCATAAAAGAAAAAATCAACTGTTCATAAATCAGGGAAACAATGATGATGGCATACCCATATTTAGCGAGCAGGCAGAACAATATGGTTTAGATAGTGAGGCATTTAGTAATCAGGGATTCTTTTTTGATTATGACCATGATAATGATTTGGACATGTTGCTACTTAATCACAACCCAAAGTCACTTCCTGTTCTAAACGAACAAAGCTCTAAAGTTCTTCTAGAAAAAGATGACCCATTACAAGGAATTAGATTATACAAACAAACTAATGGCAAATTTGTAGATATCACCGCTAAATCTGGAGTTAGCGGATCTGCATTAACTTACGGGTTAGGACTGGGAATTAGTGATTTGAACAATGATGGTTGGCCAGACTTCTATGTGTCCAATGATTATACCATACCAGACTATTTATATCTGAACAATAAGAATGGCACCTTTACCAATTCTATAAAAGATCAGATGGGCCATACCAGTCATTTTTCCATGGGCAATGACATTGCGGATATTAACAATGACGGTTGGCCAGATATTTTCACTTTAGATATGCTTCCTGAGAGCAATAAAAGACAGAAATTGCTCTTAGCTCCTGATAACTATGAAAAATTTGATTTGAATATCCGTAGCGGATTTCATTACCAATACATGCGTAATATGTTGCAAATCAACAATGGCAACAACACTTACAGCGAGATAGGTCAATTAGCTGGTTTGTCCAATACAGATTGGAGTTGGGCGGCATTATTTGCAGATTATGACAATGATGGATACAAAGATTTATACGTAACCAACGGCTATTTTAAAGATTATACCAATCTGGATTTCATTAATTACATGGAGGATTATGTAAAATCCAAAGGGAGATTAAAACGCGAGGATGTACTAGAAATAATCCAACAAATGCCATCTTCCAATTTAAGCAACTATTATTTTTCAAATATAAAAGGGAAGACTTTTAATAACGAAACCATAGACAATGGTATGGGGCAACCCTCTAATAGTAATGGTGCAGCCTATGCCGATTTGGATAATGATGGCGACTTGGACCTAATTGTAAATAACATCAATAAACCTGCATTCATTTACAGAAATGAAGCCAACAAGACTCAATCTAACTATTTAAAAATACAACTTAAAGGAGAAGGCCTTAACACACAAGGAATAGGTGCCAAAATCTCTCTATACACCAATGGCTCTCAACAAACTATTGAGCAGATGCCTACAAGAGGATATTTATCTACGGTCTCCCCTATTTTACATTTTGGATTGGGAAGCACTGCTAAAATAGATTCTTTAAAAATTAAATGGAATACGGGAAAAAGCCAAACCATTCTTAACGCAATGGCCAATCAAACCATTATAGCTAACGAGAGAAATGCAGAATACATAACTGAAAAAAGTAAATCGCAAAAAACTATTTTCAAAAAAGTAGATGAAACTATAAAATTTGTTCATCAAGCATCGTCAATTAACGATTTTAAAAGACAATCATTACTCATCTCCCAGCTCTCTCATACGGGCCCCTCAATGGCAAGTGAAGATATAAATCATGATGGCCTAAAAGACTTGGTCATTGGAGGGAGTAAAGGTCAGGGCACAACACTTTACCTCCAGCAAGAAAACAATCAATTTATACATCAACCTGTTATTGCTTTTGAAGACGATAAAAACAGCCATGACACAGATATAAGTATTTTTGACGCAAATGGGGATAATCATCCGGACATATATGTAGCCAGCGGAGGATATCATAATTACGATCAAAACGACACCCTACTAAGAGACAGGCTTTATCTTGGAGACGGAAAGGGAGGTTTCAAGAGAAATAGTGCTTTACCCCAATTTGTTTCAAGTACCGGCTGTATAGCAATAGCGGATGTAAACGGAGATAATTATCCTGATGTTTTTGGAGGAGGAAGCGTAACTCCCGGTAGATACCCAGAAACCACAAAAAACTACCTTCTCATTAATGATGGAAAAGGCAACTTCACCAATGAAATAAAATCCTTGGCTCCTGAAGCAGAACATCTAGGAATGGTAACGGATGCCAAGTGGCTCGATATTAATAATGATAATAAGAATGACCTTGTAATTGTTGGTAAATGGATGCCCTTATCGGTTTTTGTAAATGTTGATGGTAAGTTAAAAAACAAAACCAGTTCTTTAATTAACGCTCCACTACAAGGATTGTGGAATACGGTAGAAATAGGTGATTTCAACTCTGATGGAAAACCAGATATGATTACCGGAAATATGGGTACCAACACACAGTTCTCTGTTTCAACCGAACAACCTGCAGAACTTTATTTTAAGGACTTTGACAAAAACGGTTCTGTAGACCCACTGTTTACGTTTTATATTCAGGACATAAGCTACCCCTATCTTACCCGAGATGAACTTTTAGGTCAATTACCGGGAAAAAGAAATCAATTCAATAGCTATAAAAACTATGCGGATGCCACTATTGACACCATTTTTTCCAGCGATGATTTAAAAGATGCAAAAAAGCTAACCGCCAACGAAATGAAGACAACCGCACTACTTTCTAACACGGATGGCACTTATGACTTGGCAGATTTACCCATAGAAGCTCAATATGCACCCATACACGCTATTCAAATTAATGATTTTAATGCTGATGGAAACCAAGACCTCTTACTTTTTGGAAACCATCATCATTACAAATTACGTTTAGGCAAGTTTGATGCCAACTACGGATCCCTTTTCTTTGGAGACGGTAAAGGAAACTTTAATTACGTAACCCAAATGGAATCCGGATTAAGTACAAAAGGCTCTGTACAAAGTGCCCTATGGAATAATGATCTATTGTATTTGGGAATTTACGGCGAACAAATACAGACTTACCAATTAAATAAATAGTATACGGAGTAAAGCTATGAAGAAGAAAATTTCAGGTGTTTATTATGTTCTAATAATTGTAGCATTGACTTTGAACTTTGGTTGTTCAACTTCTAACAATGAAAAACTATCGGAACAAGATGTTGCAATTGAATGGGCCAATATGTCCCTTTTTATAACACAGTACACCCCTTCAAATTCTCCAACATTTGCCTCCCGTGGTTTTGCATATATAGGATTAACAATGTACGAATCCATTGTTAACGGGTATACATCTCACCAATCTCTAGCGGGCCAGTTAGATGGTCTTACAACTCTTCCAAAACCAGAGGAAACAGCAGATTATGATTGGGGTCTATCGCTCAATGCAGCCCAAGCAGATATCTTAAGAAACATATATGTACAGACTTCAGATGAAAACAAGCTAAAAATTGACTCCTTGGAAAGTGCAATCTACGAGCAATTTTCCAAAACATTGAGCAATGAAACTGCCCAACAGTCGGTTGCTTACGGGAAGGCAGTTGCGTCCGCAATTTTTGAATGGTCTAAAACGGATGGAGGACATAGAGGGTATTTAAATAATTTTGACAAGGAAATGGTTCATACTACTCGCCCCGGCTCATGGAAACCACCTTTATTCGCGCAATCTTTTAGTCACCACCCATTGCATCCACATTGGGGCAAAAACAGAACTTTCAGTAAAAAGAACCGTTCCTTACCCCTTCCAACTTTTATTCCTTACGATACTCTACCGGAATCTCCCTATTATAAAGAATTCCTACAGGTTTACGAGAAAGATTTGACCCTTACACAATTAGAAAAGGAAGCCGCTATATGGTGGGGAGATGATCCGGATGTAACCTTTACCCCTCCAGGTCATTCTTTCTATATTGCTACCTTGGCTATTGAACAAAAAAGACCACCGTTAATAGAATGTGCAGAGGTCTATGCAAAAACAAGTATTGCGGTTGCCGATGCTTTTATCAAATGCTGGGAATGGAAATATCACTTCTTTTCCGAACGTGCTAACACATTTATTCCAAAGTACATTGATGAAGAATGGGAATCATTTTGGCCAGACCCACCTTTCCCTGCATTCCCATCCGGACATGCTATTCAAGCAGCAGCAGCAGCAGCAGTTTTAGAAGATTCCTTCGGAAAGCAATTTCGTTTTATTGATAAAGCTCACGAAGGTAGAAAGCGAGACGATGTTAGGGACACCGATTTTGTTTCCCGCGAGTTCAATTCCTTTTGGGAGGCTGCCCAAGAAACGGCAGATTCAAGATTCTATGGGGGCATTCATACACCTCAGGATAATAACGTAGGCTTGGAAGAAGGAGTAAAAATAGCTAAGAACATAATTGAACTAAACTGGACACAAACTGACCAATGATAAAGAAATGTCTCTTATTTTTTCTTCTTAATTACCTTACCATTATTACTTGTTTTGGTCAGACAGCTTTTAGTGACGTTACGGAATCTGCAGGTATCAATCATCAGTTTCACGTTTTTGAAGGCACTTTTGGCGGGGGTGCCACAGTTGCTGATTTCAACAATGATGGTTTTGAAGATCTATTCATTACAAGTGGTACGAAAGCCGATGCCCTTTACCTTAACAATGGAGATGGTACGTTTAAAGATATTTACGAACATTCAGGCCTGGAAGTCACTAAGAAATATGTGACGCAAGGTGTTGTTAGTGCAGATGTAAACCGAGATGGATTTCGTGATTTATTTATAACCACTATAAACACAACTGACGGAACCAACAGAATTCCAAGAGCGGAAAACCTATTATTCCTTAACAACGGCGATCTTACTTTTAGAAATGCCACTTCACAATACCAACTAACCGATTTAAATTCGTTCAGCACCGGACCAAGCTTTGGAGATATAAATGCCGACGGATATCCGGATCTTTTCGTTGGCAACTACTTTCAAGAGTTTGAGGGAAAGCTGGGCGTGCTAAAGGACGCTACCATTGTTAGTGCCAATCAAACGTCAAAAAGCTATCTTCTATTGAACGAAAATGGACAAACGTTTAAAAATGTATATGAAGAGTACAACTTAGGTCATAAGGGCTTCGGTTTTGGTGGTGTTTTTACAGATTTTGATAATGATGGCAATCAAGATTTACTGGTCAACCAAGATTTTGGGTATAAAGCGGTACCCAACTTTCTGTATAAAAACCTATACCCAAAAGAATCGTTCATGGATGTCAGTGAAGAAACAGCCATGAGCCTTAAAGAAAACGCAATGGGTTCCGCCGTTGGCGATTTTAATGGCGATGGTCTTCTAGATTATTATGTTACCAACATAAAATTCAACCTTTTAATGCAAAATCAAGGTGAAGGCAAGCCATTTATAGATAGAGCTAAGCCATTAGGCACCTATAAGCTAGCCATAAGTTGGGGCGCTAACTTTGCAGATTTTGACCATGATGGCGATTTGGACTTATTTGTTTCCAACGGTGATCTTAATCCAAACTGTACTCCTATGGGAAATTTTTATTTTGAAAATGAAAATGCATCCTTTACTGAAAAAGGCAGGGAAAAAGCTATAAATGATTATGGTATAGGTAGAGGTTCCGTGGTTTTTGATATGGATAATGATGGTGATTTAGACCTGTTGGTAGTTAACCAAGCACCAACCTTAGAGTACCCAACACCGTCCAAAACAAAATTGTACAGAAACGATTCGGCAACAGGAAATTGGTTAAAAGTAGCCTTAAATGGTGTTGCAGCCGAGAAAAATGGCATAGGCTCTAGAGTAGAAATCGTGGCTAGCGGTAAACGCATGATACGTGAAGTTGATGGCGGTGGATCTAGTCATCTATCCCAAAATTCAACAATTTCTCATTTTGGACTTGCCAATGCCACAAAAGTGGATTCTATTATTGTCACTTGGGCAGGGGGAGAAAAACAGATACTACTAAATCAAGATATTAATCAACAAATAACAATTACTGAAATTCCAGCAGAAAAAAAACAATCCTATTGGTTCATATTTGTTGTAGCCGGTATCTGCGTTATAGCCTTATTACTTTACCGCAGGAAAATCAATAATATATAAACAAACCTAAACCCTCCTTCGCATAAGCCCTTCACCAAACTCTTGAAGAATCTGCTTTTTATCGGATGAGATATTTAGAACATCCAAAAGCCTAAATGACCGTTGGGTATATTCCTCAATGGCCTTCTGAGTATGCTCCGCAGAGCCGCTTTTTATAAAAATTTCTTTTATGGTTTCAATTTTAGCTGAAGGGTCTTTAGGCTGAATGGAATACATATCCAACAAATCTTTCTTTTGATCTGCCGTACCTAGCTCCAAAGCATTAAGGTATAAATAGGTTTTTTTGTTTTCAATAATATCTCCCCCCACTTGTTTTCCAAAAGTCTTGGGATCGCCAAAGGCATCTAAATAATCATCTTGCAACTGAAAAGCGATACCTAAGTTCAATCCAAAATTATAAATATCTTCCTGTTCCTTTTCCGAGGCTTCGGCAATAATTGCTCCCATTTGCAAAGCAGCCGCAACGAGTACCGCCGTTTTAAACTCGATCATTTTAAGGTATTCCGGTAGGGTTACATCGTCACGTTCCTCAAAATCTATATCATACTGCTGACCTTCGCACACTTCCAAAGCGGTCTTACTAAAGAGCTTTGCCAAGTTTTTAAAGGTATGCCCTTCATAGTTTTCGAATAGCTGATACGCCGTGATTAACATGGCATCCCCAGAAAGGATTCCGGTATTTGTATCCCACTTTTCATGTACCGTTACTTTTCCCCTACGCAACGGAGCATCGTCCATAATATCATCGTGAACCAAAGAGAAGTTATGAAAAGTCTCTACTGCCAGGGCCGCCTCTAGAGCCTTCTTATAATCGCTTTCAAACAATTCGGCGGACAACAATGTAAGAACTGGCCTTAAACGCTTACCTCCCAGACCCAAAATATAGGATATAGGAGCGTAAAGGTTATTTGGTTCTCTTTTAACGGACTTCTGTTCTAAAAATGAAATAAACTCTGAACGGTAAAATTCTATGGAATGCATTCAAGAAAATTTTTTCAAAAATAAGACCATTTATATAAAGAATGCCGGTTTAGAAGCTTTTGTAAAAAAATAACCTAAAAAAAATGCAATAGATTTGAAAACCATCGTCTTTACTTGTGAAGAATAGCTGCAAAAAGCATTTTAATGACTTCGGACACAGAAAACTATAAAAACCTAAAAACCTTCTTTGACGAAGAATATCGTTCGCTAAAGGCGTATGCAAAATCTAGAATAGATAATGCAGCGGATAGAGATGCTGATGATATTGTCCAAGATGTTGCTTTAAAGCTGTTCTCTCGTTCAGATAGTGCACTGCCTATTACTAATATTGCGGGCTTTGTTTACCATTCCCTGCGCAATAAAATTGTGGATTTAATGCGAACCCAAAAGCCGGCGGTTAATATTGAATCCGAAATGGAAAACAAGTTGGCCGACTTTACCGAGCTCCTCTATGGGTCAGTAGACAATTCATATTCCGAAGAAATGAAAACCGAGCTTAAAAAAGCTATTGCCCAACTTAAGCCACTTTACAGAAATATAATCGTAGCCATAGATTTTGAAGGGTATACCTATCAAGAACTATCTAAAGAAACAGGCATACCTGCAGGAACTTTAATGTCGCGCCGGCACCGAGCTCTAGCACTATTGTTAAAACAATTAGAATTGAAAAAACAGAATATAAACTAAAAATAAACGGATTATGGAAGACTATATAGAACAAAAAGTAAAGAGCAAAACCAAAAAATATGTAACAAAGTTTGTTAAGGTCTTGTTCTACATCATAGCAGGAATAGCCTTTGTACTGCTATTTGCCTACGTCTTTATGTACCTATGGAATTGGTTGATGCCAGAACTATTTGGATTGACCACCCTAACCTATTGGCAGGCGGCCGGACTTCTTTTATTATCAAAAATAATCTTTGGTGGCTTTGGCAACGGAGGAGGTGGTGGTAAGAAAAAAGGAAAGAAAAGGAAATCTAACCGGCCCGGCAAGAGCAAGTTTAGCAGGATGTGTAATGATGATTTTTCTAAATGGAAATTCTACGATGAGTTCTGGAAAGAAGAAGGAGAACAGGCATATGACAAATATGTTGAACGTAAGCGTAACGAAAAGGAAATTTGAGCGTCCTAAGGATATGTTAAATAACTGTAAAACTTTGGAAACTTTTAATGTTTTTAAAGTTTCCTAACTTATCTTTGCGCCATCTATGAAAGAAAAAATTTTAGATAAAGCAACAGATATGTTCTTGAGCCTAGGGTTCAAGAGTGTTACAATGGACGACCTTGCCCAAGAGATGGGCATCTCAAAAAAAACTATATATACACATTACGCAAATAAAACGACATTGGTACAGGAATGTACCGCCCATCTTTTTAGTGCTATCTCAGCAGGTATAAACCAAATCTGTTCCCTAAACAAAAACCCAATAGAAGAACTTTATGACATTAAAAAATTTGTGATGGTCAACTTAAAAGATGAAAAATCATCTCCACAGTATCAATTGCAAAAATACTATCCAAAAATCCATGCAACCCTTAGAGATAAGCAATTTGAGGTAATGCAAGATTGTGTGTTGGATAATATAAATAGGGGTATTGAAAAAGGTATTTATAGAGAAGGCCTAAATGTAGAGTTTATTTCAAGAATTTATTTTTCCGGAATAACAAGCATTAAAGACCATCGCCTTTTTCCAATGGAAAAGTTTCCCATGCAAGATTTAATGGACAATTATCTAGAGTACCATATACGGGGTATTGTTACTCCAAAAGGAAGAAAAGTGTTAAATGAAATTATCAATTCAAACCAAGAATAAATGAGAAATATATATTTGACTTCACTAGCATTGCTAACCGCTGTGCTCGGAATTTCTCAAGATCCACCCGAAAAAACCTATAGCTTTACGTTAGAGGAAGCCATAGAATTTGCGCTAGAAAATAATTACAGCGCCATTAATGCGGGTCGGGATATTGTTGATGCCCGAAAACAGAAATGGGAAACCATTGCGGACGGACTGCCTCAAATAAATGGTTCCGTTAGCTATCAAAATCAGTTAAAACAACCGGTTTCATTAATTCCCGCTGAATTTGCCGGAGGAACACCCGGAGAGTTTGTTCCCATAGTTTTTGGGCAAGCCCACCAAGCATCGGCTACGGCCACCTTAACACAGAAGATTTTTGATGGCTCCTATATAGTTGGGGTACAGGCAACAAAATCATTCTTAAGCTATAGCGCCAATAACGAAGAGAAAACAGATCAAGAGGTAAGGAAGTCCGTTGTAGAAGCCTACGGAAACGTCTTATTGGCCAAAGAAAGTGTAGCCATTCTAGAAAAGAACAAAGCCAATCTGGAAAAAAATCTTTTTGAAACGAACAAACTGTACGAAAACGGTCTGGGCGATGAAGAAAGTGTAGAACAATTACAGATTACCCTGTCTTCCATAGAAAGCCAATTAAAAAATACGGTTCGGCTAGAGAATATTACGCGCCAAATGCTAAACCTTGTAATGGGCATTGCTATAGACGCACCTACAAAGCTGGAAGAAGACCTGGATGACCTTGCCGAATCACAGATAGATTTTGCCCTCATGGAATCCGAGTTCAATATGGCAAATAACGTAGACTATAAGTTGGCCATAAATCTAACGGAACAAAGGTTCTTTGAGTGGAAATTGGCAAGAAGCCGCGCATTACCAACACTTAGCACTTTTATAAACTATGGCTCTACCGCTTATTCGGACAGTTTTACTTTCTTTAAAAGTGAACAAGATTGGTTTGACTCATCCGTTTTAGGTCTTGACCTTAGTATTCCATTGTTCAGTTCAGGTAAACGTAGTGCAAGTACGGCACGGGCCAAAATTGCCATGGAAAAAGCAAAAACACAGTTATCCGAAGCAGAAGAACAAATACGACTTCAGCTTGAAAAAGCTAAAAGCGATTATATACTTTCTATTGAAGAGTACGAAACAGCAAAGCAGAATTTAGGTTTGGCCGAACGTATTGAGAACAAAAACCAGATTAAATACTCCGAGGGTATTGCCAGTAGTTTTGACCTTCGTCAGGCACAAACACAACTTTACGATGCACAACAAGGCTATTTGCAATCTATGGTGGAAGTCATCAACAAAAAAACCGAATTAGAGGTTATTATAAACGAACCCATATCTAATCTTAAGCAATAAGATAAATAACATAACAAACTTTTTACGATGAAAAAAATACTATACTTAGCAACTACCGCTCTACTTTTTTCCGCTTGTGGCGAGAAGGAAGCGTCTGTTAGCGATATCATTTCACAGGGTAATTTAGAAAGTATACGAGCCAAAAAAAGTGAGCTTTCGGAAAAACAAAAATCGCTGGAATCGGAACTTAAAAAGCTTGATTCCGTCATTGCTACTATGAGCAATGATGAAAAACTGCCTCTAGTTACCACGGTAACCGCCAAGGCGGAAAAGTTTGATCATTTCTTAGAACTTCAAGGTAACGTCAAGACCAAACAGAACGTTCTTGTATATCCTGAAATGTCTGGTACTTTGCAGCGTGTATATGTAAAAGAAGGTCAAAGGGTAGCCGCTGGGCAGATTTTAGCAACTATTGATGACGGAGGCATGAGCAGCCAACTATCTCAGCTTAAAACACAGGCAGAGCTTGCCAAAACCACTTTTGAGCGTAGAAAGCGCCTGTGGGATCAAAAAATCGGTTCAGAACTGGAATACTTATCCGCAAAGACCAATTACGAAGCTGCTGAAGATGCCGTAAAACAAACACAGAGTCAATTGGGCAAATCATCCATAAGAGCTCCGTTTTCGGGTATTATAGATAACGTAATAAAAGATCAAGGTACGGTGGTTTCACCAGGGCCAGGATCGGAAGTATTCCGTATCGTAAACCTGTCTGACATGTATATTGAAGTAGATGTTCCAGAAACCTACCTATCCGGTATTAAAGTTGGCAAACAGGCTCAGGTATATTTCCCGGTTTTAGGAGATACCGTAACCACCAAGGTTAGACAGACCGGTAATTTCATTAACCCAAGCAACAGGGCCTTTACCGTAGAAATTTCGGTTCCTAATAAAAAAGGGAACATTAAACCTAACCTAACGGCAAAGGTGAATATAAACGACTACACCAATGAGGAGGCCATAGTTATTCCCCAAAGTATCATATCTGAAAATGCCGAAGGCGACCAGTACGTCTACATTGCAGAACCTACTGATGGAGAGAACGAAGCTATCTTGAAAAAGAGCATAATCAAGACCGGAAAAACCCAAGGGAGCCATATTGAAGTCCTATCCGGTATAAACGATGGGGACCATATTATAGAAGAAGGTGCCAGAAGTGTGAAAGATGGCCAGAAGGTTAAAATTTTAAACGACCAGACCGATGAGCAGTAAACAGCAAAAAAACGCTAATAAAGAGTTTAGCCTATCTTCTTGGGCCATAGACAATCCTTCGGTCATTTATGTAATGATCGCCATATTCCTATGGTTGGGGCTAAAGTCATACTTTGCTATGCCTCGGGAAGATTTTCCTGAAATTGTAGAGACAAAAATTTA
The DNA here is from genome assembly GCF_018860715.1 of Zobellia sp. B3R18. Lineage (NCBI taxonomy): Bacteria > Pseudomonadati > Bacteroidota > Flavobacteriia > Flavobacteriales > Flavobacteriaceae > Zobellia > Zobellia sp. B3R18. The sequence goes on from NZ_JAHKQG010000011.1 coordinate 841,808, forward strand.
CATAAGTACAGTTTACCCGGGTAACACCGCGGAAGATGTAGAACGATTGATAACCGACCCGCTTGAAGACCGTTTAAAAAACGTAAGCAATGTGGTAGAGGTAACCTCAACTTCTCAAGAGGATTATTCTATTATTACCGTTGAATTTGATGAAGAACTTTCCGTAGAGCAGGCCAAACAAAAGATAAAGGACGAAGTAGATGGTGAAAAGGCCAGTGAAGATTGGCCCACGTTTAACAACGCAAAAGTTGAACCCAATGTTTTTGACCTGAACCTTTCCGAATCGTTCCCTATCATGAACGTGAACTTCACGGGAGATTACCCTGTTGAAAAGCTAAAGGAGTTTGCCGAATATCTACAGGATGAAATTGAAGACCTTCCCGAGGTTAAGGAAGTGAACATTAGGGGAGCTCAAGAAAAGGAGGTTGAAATTGCGGTAGATGTCTATAAAATGATGGCTTCCAAGGTAAGTTTCCAAGATGTTATCAATGCCATAAGCAATGGAAACTCTACCATGTCCGCTGGTAATATTCTTTCTGGTGGGCAACGGCGTACGATCCGTATTTTAGGAGAAGTCAAAGACCCTAAAGAGCTGAACGATTTTGTAGTGAAATCCGAAAACGGAGCAGTTTATTTGAAGGACATTGCCGAGGTTACTTTTTCTGAAGAGGAAAAGACAACCTATGCCCGAGAATTTGGAACTAGCGTGGTAATGCTGGACATTAAAAAACGTTCGGGCAAAAACATGATCGAAGCCACTACAAAGGTTAGGGAAATTGTAAAAAAGGAACAAGAAAATTATTTCCCCGCAGATTTGAACATCACCATTGCCAATGATTCTTCGGGAAGAACACTTAACCAAGTAGATGACCTTGTAAACAATATCATTTTTGGTATTATCCTAGTGGTTACCGTTCTTATGTTCTTCTTAGGATTTAGAAATGCCCTTTTTGTTGGTTTTGCCATTCCTATGTCTATGTTCATGTCCTTTATGGTTTTGAACAACCTGGGCTATACTCTAAATACCATGATACTGTTCGGTATGATTATGGGTCTTGGTATGATGGTAGACAACGGTATTGTGGTGGTTGAGAACGTGTACCGCTTAATGAGCGAAGGCATGTCCCGCACCGAAGCCGCCAAGAAAGGTATTGGAGAAATCGCATTTCCAATTATTATTTCAACCTTAACAACCGTGGCCGCCTTTGTACCGTTAGGACTATGGCCAGGTATCTTTGGGCAGTTCATGATTTACTTCCCTATTACATTATCGGTTGTACTGGGGTCATCACTTTTCGTAGCAATTTTCATGAACTCCATGTTGGTATCGCAGTTTATGGAAATAGGGGAAAAAGAACTCACAGTAAAGCAGCTGATACGTATTAGCGCCATATTGGGAGGGTTTGGTCTCTTTATCCTGATTTTTGGCGGAACCATGAGAGGCTTAGGGTCGGTTATGATTATTACCGCCTTAATGTTCTGGATATACAAATATGCTCTTAAAAAATGGGCCATTAGCTTCCAGAACGGTGCCATGGTACGTTTTGAGAACTGGTATGAAAGACGCATTTCGCATGCGTTAAGGGGCAAGAACGTATATTGGTATTTTGGAATCACCTTTCTTCTATTGATCGGGGTTTTCATGGCCTTTGGAGCATCTCTAGGCAGTGGGCGAACTAAAGTGGAGTTTTTTCCTGACAACAAACCCAATGAGATATATGCGTATATAGAATACCCACAAGGTACGGCCATTGAAAAGACCAATAGGCTTACCAAAGAAATTGAGGAAAGGGTTTTTGCCGTTGCCAATCAAGATAAATATACCAATGGTGATTACAACTATTTGGTAGAATCAGCGGTATCCCAAGTAGGAGAGGGAGCGGGTAATCCCCAGACCGATGGTGGCTCTGCAGCGGAAATGCCCCACCGTGGAAAAGTAACTGTATCTATGCGCGAGTTTAAGTATAGAAAAGGTCGTGACACCGAAAAACTGCGTGGAGAAATACAGGAAGCCCTTACGGGAATTTACCCTGGCGTTGCCATTTCAGTAGAAAAAGAGGCCAATGGACCACCGGCCGGTTACCCTATTAACATTGAATTGGAAGGCAAGGACTATACGGAATTGATCAGTACCGCCGAGGATGTTAGAAACTTTATCAACACCAAAAATATTGCTGGTATTGAGGAGTTAAAAATTGATGTGAACAAGAGTAAGCCCTCCATGCAAGTTGTGGTAGACCGAGAAAAAGCGGGTGAACTAGGTGTCTCCGTGGGTCAAGTGGGACTACAATTAAGACGTTCTCTTTTTGGTGAAAAAGCAGGTGTATATAAGCTGGATGGTGAGGATTATGATATTAACGTTCGTTTTAACGAAGACATCAGATATAATAAAAATGCCCTGTTCAATCAGAATATTATTTTTAGAGATCCAGCAAACGGCCAGATTAAGGAAATTCCCGTTTCGGCAGTAGCCAAACAGCAGAATTCTTCAGGTTTTAGTGCCATTAAGCACAAGGACAAAAAGAGAGTGGTTACGGTTTATTCCCAATTAAAACCTGGGTTTAGTGATGCAGGAGCTATTGTAGCGGAAATCCAGAAAGAAATGGAAAACTTTAAAGGACTTCCTGCGGACGTAAAAATTGATTTTACCGGTCAGATTGAAGAGCAAAATAAGCAAATGCAATTTTTAGTAGGTGCCTTCTTCTCAGGACTTGGGTTGATCATGCTTATTTTGATATTCCAATTTGGAGGAATTTCAAAACCCCTTATTATTATGATTGCCATCTTCTTAAGCTTTATTGGAGTCTTTGGCGGATTAATGATTACCGGGTGGTCTTTTGTAATCATGATGACCATGATGGGAATTATTTCCCTTGCCGGTATTGTGGTGAACAATGGTGTGGTACTTCTGGATTATACACAGATTCTTATTGACCGTAAAAAGGTGACTTTAGGACTGGAGGACAAAGACCTTATCTCGTTAGAGGAGGTTACTGAAATCATTACCAAGGGTGGTAAGGCAAGGTTGCGCCCAGTAATTCTTACGGCTATTACCACCGTTTTAGGGCTTATTCCTTTGGCTATTGGACTTAATATTGACTTCTTCTCATTGTTCTCCGAGTTTGACGCAAAAATCTATATGGGAGGAGATAACGTAGTCTTCTGGGGACCATTGGCATGGACGGTTATCTTTGGGTTGATAGTTGCTACTTTCTTAACCCTGATTATTGTTCCGGTATTATTCAATATTATCTATAGAATAAAGATTGCCGTTTGGGGAAGAAAAAAGGAACGCCCAATACAAACCGAAAACAATTTGGAAGCATCGGTTTAAAAACCAATCTTCCTTACATAAAAAAACCCGCCAATTGGCGGGTTTTTGATTTTATATTAAATACGAAATATTATTTGTTCTCATTGGCAGGTACAGGAAGTGCGGAAGGAACGCTGTCCGTGGACCTATCATTTGGTAATTCTGCCAATTTACCAAACCTTCTCATATCAATCCACCTATGACCTTCTCCAAATAATGAATATCTTCTGTTATACAATAATTCATCCTGTAAAGCTGCAGCTGACGTAGCTCCTGAATATGCAGGCAAACCAGCAGCAGTTCTAACAATATCAAGGGCCGCAACAGCTTCTGTTGGGTTAGCTGTTATATTTGCCTCTGCATACAACAGAATAAGTTCCTCGTTCCTTATAATCGGCACATCATCAGTAAGGCTTGCATAAATAGCTACATCATGAGTTCCTACTAGTCCAGAAGCATCTCTATTTTCAAGTCTTTCAACAGCTTTGCTCAACCTACCATCTCCATCTTGCGCATCAGTAATGAAACTCGCATGGGCCACCCTAACGTTAGCTTCTTGATTTAAGGCAATAAATAGAGGGTTTGAAAGATCTGCTCCACTCAAACTAAAATTATGGTAAACCCCTTTTCTTAAATCTCCGTTTAAGTCAAAGAAAGAATCTTCAAGCGCCGCCAAAGCAGCAGGATAATTACCACGGTAAGCTTCAACTCTAGCCAATAATGCCCTATTAAACTCCAATATATCTGCTGGTGTTAGCGGTAATTGGTCTCCTGAGGCAGCGTCACTTTTCTTTAAATCATTATAACCTGGTGTCATGCTAAATGGAAGTTCACCTCCACCCGCATTTAAATCGGTTGCTGCGGAATTTAGCAAGTCGGCAATAGCATCAAGTGCCCCTGCTCTATCTACGAAAGCCCCAAGATTTTCAGAATCGGAAACGTCAATACGAATACCATTATCATGTTGATTATTGCTCAACATAAGTAATTCGTGCGCTTTAAGTGTACTAATGGTTCCTCTCGTTGCAGATATCTCGGCATCAGAAAGGTCAGAAGTGGTATTATCCAATCCTTCCAAAATAAGATTTGCATCTTTTATTGCAGCATATCTAGCTCCCCATGGTGTGGTTACATAAAAGGTATTGTTATTTAAATTTCCTACTACCACATCACCTTCATATCTTGGATCTGAGGAAGTAAAGTAATAGTATTCCCTACCCACTATACTCAGTACATCCGTATTTGTGGAAAGACCTACACGCATATCCGATAAAATTCCAGTAAGCGCCTGTGGCAACTCTCCCCTGGAAAGGTCGTCAGATATTGACGACGTACTTGCACCATTTAAACTCTCACCACCATCTAGTTCACATGCCGTTACTAGAAAAATAGCCGCTATAATGGTTACTATTTTTAGTTGTTTTAGTATTTTCATTTCGCTAATTTTTTTTAAAATTAAAATTGCACCGATATATGCATCATGTATCTTTTGGATGAAGGAAACGGTGTTACTTCTACACCAGAAGAAAGACCTGTTCCTCCAAAATTGGAAACCTCTGGGTCATAACTGTTGTAATCAAAGATATTGATCAAGTTATTTCCGGAAAGCCCAACTTTTACACTAGACACAACTCCATTGAACCAGTCTTGAATATTCTTTTCCGGTACTGTATAGTAGAAACCAAGTTCACGCAACCTAAGATAAGAAGCATCTTCTACGAAAGGCGTTGCATTACCGGCGAAAATACCATTGTTTACACGATATACACCATTTGGAATAACACCATCAGGGTCAATAGTAATCTCATCATAATCAGCACTTGTACCACCAAAATCTGACAAAAGTTTAGAAAGGTTTATGTTATCTCCACCCTTCTTCCAATGCCATAGGAACGAAAGTGCAAAGTTCTTGTACTTTATGCTATTATTAAGTGAAGTCTGAAAATCCGGAGCTGCATCTCCTAATTTCACCACATCTCCATCTAAATTTGTACCTACTATTTGTGTTACACTTTCACCCTCTTCAATTCTAAATGTACCTAGACCAGTACCAAAACCTCCAGTATCATAGGCAGGAACATCCATACGCACCATTTCGGATACATTGGTCCACCAGTTTAGTGTGGCATCCCAAGTAAAATCATCCTTATTTATAATAGCTGCGTTCAAGGCTACTTCAACCCCGTTATTCTCCAATTCACCCGCATTTTCCCATTTTGTGGAGAAACCGCTAGATGGCTCTGTATTGGCCAACAACAATAGGTCATCAACATTCTTTTTGTAATATGTTAGTTCTAGACCTAAACGGTTTTTGAACATTCCTAGGTCTATACCCAATTCAAGTTCTTTCTGTCTTTCCGGCAAAATATCAGGATTACCTTGTGTTAGGGGAACAACAATACCAACATTGCCTCCAGTAAGAGCACTTTCATAAACGGTATAAAGTGAGCCAAACCTTGCAAAAGTACCTGCTTCACCATAGGCGGCTCTCAATTTAAGCCGGTTGACCAAAGCATCTTCACTCCAAAAACCAAAGCTGTTCAAGTTAACGGCCAACGATGCTTTAGGGTAGAAAAACAGCTCATTAATATCTGCGTTATTTGTAGACTTGTCTCCACGTACACCAAGAGTTCCAATAAATTTGTCCTGATAGTTAATACTTTCTTGCACAAAAAATCCAAAATCTTCTTGTTCCAACCTTGTTTGGGTAACTTTCTGGTTAGCACTTTGATCAAGATTTGTTTCCGAAGCAATTAAATCCGAAGCAACAACACTAACCGTATTTCTCGAAAACTGTTCGTTAGTTACACCTAACTGAGTATTAAAGGATAAATCACTATCCGTAAAATAGTTGTGAACCAAGAAACCAGAATAGTTTGCATTCTTGTTGTTTGTGTTGGTTATACCGGACACACCATTTACACCTCCTTGGTCAGGACGTTGAAACTGAAGTTCTTTTGGGAAAATTACTTTAGCCTCCATGTTATATGTATCCACACCTACACGTCCAATGAACTTTAGATTAGAATTGTCTTTTCTAAAAATGTTTACATCTAAATTTCCACCAATAATAAATCTATTTACACGCTCATTGTTTGTAAACAAATCTCTTGTCTGTAGTGGGTTGGAAGAGTTATTTGGGTGATCAGGATAGTTACCGTTCTCATCCGGCTCAAGAAAATCCCAAGGACGGGTGTTTGTTAGGGCAACACCAATAGTTGTACCTGTATTATCGTTATTGAAAAACCCTCTATCCGCAGAAGAACTTATGTAGTTGGTGTTCAATCCCAACTTAATGTTTTCGTTGAATTTATGCTCTACATTCAATCTAAAAGAGCTCTTTTTATACCCGGTATTCTTTACAATACCGTCTTCATCGTTATTTGAAATACCTGCATAGAACGTAGTTTTATCACTACCTCCGGAAGCACTTACGTTGGTATTGGAAATTAAACCTTCTTCTCCAAATACTTCCTTTTCGTAATCTCTCAGTTTTCCGGCAGACGCAGCAGCAGCATAAAGAGCACCCTCACCATATTGCTCCTCGGCCAATGCTTCAGTCCAATCTCTCTGACCTTGTAACCTAATTATCTTGTTAAAACCGAAGCCCTGGGAGAAGTTCACCTTTGTCTTGCCTGATTTACCTTTCTTGGTGGTTATAATAACAACCCCGGCAGCACCCCTAGAACCGTAAATTGCGGCAGCAGAAGCTCCCTTTAAAATTTCAATGTTCGCTATATCGTCCGGGTTTAAATCCGCAATCCTGTTGGTTGCATTATCCTGGTTGGAAGCACTTCCTCCTGCTGCAGCACCCGAAACATCATTTAAACCACCGGAAGCAATACTACTGTTATCCACATACACCCCATCAACAATATATAAAGGCTGCGAATTACCATTAATAGAAGTAATACCCCTAAACTTTATAGACATACCACCACCTGGCGCACCAGAGTTGGCACTAACCACAGCACCCGTGAATTTACCTGCCAAGGCTCCGTCCAATGTTTTTGGCGGGGTAACACCTGCCAGTTCGGCTGCGGAAACAGTTGCCACCGCGTTAGCCAAGTTTTTTCTCTTTACAGTTGTTGCCAAACCGGAAACCACCACCTCATCTAGACCCATGGCAGACTCTTCCAAAACCATATTTACGGTTGACGAACTACTCACGTTGATTTCCTTTGTAGCATATCCTAAAGAGGAAAACACCAACATAACAGGAAAATTATCTACCGATATTTCATAATTCCCATCAAAATCGGATGTGGTTCCATTAGTTGTTCCTTTTACCACAATGCTAGCTCCTGGAAGCGGCAAATCCGTGGCATCCGTAATATTTCCTGAAATCGTTCCTTGAGCAAAAACCGAAATGGGCAATGTCAAAAACGCTAGGAAATACAACTTTCTAAGTAAAGTTTGTTTCATTTTCAAAATTTTGAATTAGTTAATTTCAAAGCAATATAGTTAAGAATTATCATAAAACTAAAACTTGTGTTAAATTTTAGCATTTATATTAGCGCTCTATTCCGCTATTGTCAAAAACATTCACCATCATAATTTTTTAGCCGATACCATCATATCTTCTTACATTTGCTCTTTCATAAATCAACATTTACCTATGTACAGAAGCCATACTTGCGGAGAATTGCGCGAATCTCATATAAACACAAAAGTTACCCTATCTGGATGGGTACAAAAAACTCGTGATAAAGGGTTTGTTGTTTGGGTAGACCTTCGTGACCGCTACGGCATAACCCAATTGGTTTTTGATGAAGACCGTACCTCTTCTAAATTATTGGAGCAAGCTAGACATTTAGGACGCGAATTTGTTGTTCAAGTAACAGGTGAAGTCATAGAAAGATCTTCAAAAAACCCCAACCTTGCTACTGGTAACATAGAGGTTTTAGTAGACGAGGTCATTGTTCTAAACGAATCCAAAACACCCCCTTTCACCATAGAAAATGAAACCGATGGTGGTGAGGACCTTAGGATGAAATATCGGTATTTGGATATCCGCAGAAATCCTGTTAAAAACAACCTTATTTTTAGAAGTAAGGTTTCTATGGAAGTACGCAAATACCTGAGCGACCAGGGTTTTATAGAGGTTGAGACTCCGTACTTAATAAAATCTACTCCAGAAGGGGCTAGAGATTTTGTGGTTCCCAGCCGTATGAACGAAGGTCAGTTCTACGCTTTACCTCAATCTCCCCAAACCTTCAAACAACTCCTCATGGTAGGGGGAATGGATAAATATTTCCAGATTGTAAAGTGCTTCCGAGATGAAGACCTTAGAGCGGACAGACAACCTGAATTTACGCAGATTGATTGTGAAATGGCTTTTGTGGAGCAGGAAGATATCCTTGATGCTTTTGAAGGTCTTACCAAACACTTGTTGAAAGAAATTAAGGGGGTAGAGATATCCGCCTTCCCAAGAATTACCTATGATGATGCCATGCGCATTTATGGTAATGATAAACCTGACATTCGTTTTGGAATGGAATTTGGCGAATTGAACACCGTTGCGCAACATAAGGATTTTGGCGTATTCAACTCCGCAGAATTGGTAGTTGGTATTGCGGTTCCGGGAGCAGCAAGCTATACTCGTAAAGAACTGGATGCACTGGTAAATTGGGTCAAGAGACCCCAAGTTGGCGCCAAGGGAATGGTTTATGCAAAATATAATGAAGACGGCAGCTTTAAGTCTACGGTAGATAAATTTTATGACCAAGAGGATCTGGCAAAGTGGGCAGAAGCTACACAAGCCAAACCGGGCGACCTAATTTGTGTGCTTTCCGGAGACGCCAACAAAACACGCGCTCAATTAAGTGCACTTAGAATGGAGCTTGCCGAAAGACTTGGCTTAAGAAAGGCTGATGAATTTGCCCCGTTATGGGTTATAGATTTCCCATTGTTGGAACTTGATGAAGAAACCGGGAACTATCACGCCATGCACCACCCGTTTACATCACCAAAACCGGGTCAATTAGAATTGCTTGAAACAGACCCTGGTGCAGTACGTGCCAATGCTTATGACTTGGTATTGAACGGAAATGAAATAGGCGGAGGTTCTATACGTATCCATGATAGGGATGTGCAAAGTGTTATGTTCAAACATCTTGGTTTTTCTCCCGAAGAAGCTCAGGCGCAATTTGGTTTCCTAATGGATGCTTTTCAGTACGGAGCTCCACCGCACGGAGGAATCGCCTTTGGTTTAGACCGATTGGTATCCATCCTTGGAGGACAGGAAACTATCAGGGATTTCATTGCTTTCCCAAAAAATAACAGCGGACGAGATGTTATGATAGATGCCCCTGCACCTATTGACCAAGAGCAACTACATGAATTGAACTTAAAAATAGATATCAAAGCATAGAAACCAAATCCCGCTAATAGGCGGGATTTTTTTAATACTTTTAGGTAGCAAACCTTTCTAATGCCCACCAAACTAAAAAGACTATCTACCCGACTTTTAAAGTGGCGATATAAAAATATCTCCAACAAAACCTTTACGCACATCATGAGCGTTCTGGTTGGTCTTTTGGCCGGTTTGGCATCGGTTACCCTAAAGAACATTGTCTATTTTATAGAAGTCTCCTTGGAACGTGGGATTTTTATCTCTAACAACGGACTTTATTTTATCTTGCCCATAATTGGGCTGACCTTGGTATATCTCTATGTAAAATACATACATAAGGAACAATTACAACATGCCGTTTCCTCCATTCTTTTCTCGCTTTCCAAGAAAAAAGGAGTTATAAAGCCTAAGCATATTTACACCCAATTAATTGCCGCACCGCTTACTATTGGTTTTGGTGGCTCTACGGGGCTATTAGGCCCGGCGGTAGCTTCTGGTGCCGCTATAAGCTCTAACCTTGGGCGTTTCTTTCATATTAATGCCAAGACCCGGTCTCTTCTGATTGCCTGTGCTTCGGCCGGAGCCATTGCCTCTATATTTCAATCGCCTATTGCAGCCATTATTTTTGCAGTTGAAGTCTTTAGTTTGGACTTTACCATGCTTTCTATGCTTCCGCTTTTATTGGCCTCAATTTCCGGAGTTCTTACCTCCTATTTCTTTCTGGGCAATGAAGTGCTTTTCAACTTTACGTTAACTCAGAATTTTGAGGTAAAGGACACTCTCTTTTACATTGCATTGGGAATAGGCACTGCATTTGCATCGATATATTTTACACGAATGTACTTTGGCATACAAAAACTATTTGCCAGATTAAAAACCCCAAAATACAAGCTTCTTGTTGGCGGTCTGGCCATAGGAATCATGTTGTATTTAATACCACCGCTCTATGGGGAAGGCTTCAGTTTTATTAACGACCTTTTGCATGGAGACCATATAAAAGCACTAGGCAAAACTCCCTTTGACAAGTACACACAGAATATTTGGGTGGTTATTGCACTATTATTCGGTATTACTATTTTTAAAGCAGTAGCCATGACCACTACTTTAGCGGCAGGTGGCGCTGGTGGAATTTTCATTCCTACCATGGTTATGGGCAGTGCATTGGGCAATGTTATGGCCAAAATTATAAATCATTCCGGGTTAGGTTTTTCCGTTTCCGAAAGTAACTTCACCTTAATTGGAATGGCCGGTCTTATATCCGGAGTACTTCATGCCCCGTTAACGGCAATATTCTTGATAGCCGAAATTACCGGCGGATATGAACTTTTTGTTCCCTTGATGATAACCGCATCCATATCGTATCTCATTACCAAGAACTTTATTGACTACACTATTTATACCAGGGAACTGGCCCAAAGCGGAGATTTGCTGACGCACAATAAAGACCAATCAGTATTAACGCTGATGAAGCTAGATGATGTAATTGAAAAAGACTTTAAGACCGTAAATCCAGATATGACTTTGGGAGACATGTTACACAAATCCGTTGCAAAATCCGCTAGGAATATTTTTCCGGTCATTGATAAAAACCAATCTCTTGTGGGAATTGTTCTGTTGGACGATATTAGAGAATTTATGTTCGATACTTCCCTGTACGGGACTACCAAGGTAGAAACCTTTATGCACAATGCCCCAGAGCACATTTTTCATGGAAAGGACAGCATGCAGAAAGTAATGCAAAAGTTTCAGAACAGTGGTGCATGGAACCTTCCGGTGATAAAAGACGGAAAGTACATTGGGTTTGTTTCAAAATCCAAACTTTTAACCGCCTACCGTAGAGAACTCATCAATTTTACAAGATAAGGTCTAAAAGGTTTTGTAATTTTACCGTTACTATGAAATACCTTATATCCATAATTACTTTAGGGTGTTTTGCCGCCATTATTTACGGCTTCAACATTCAAGAGGAAAATATTGCGCTGAGCCACAAATATATTGGCTCTGGCACCCTTGGTCTTTTTCTTGTTGCAATGCCCCTATTCCTGTTTACATATAGCAAAGGCAAAAAAATGAAAGACTATATGCTAACCGAGGAGAACATCAAAAAAATGAGAGCAAATAAACCCGAAAAGACTGATAATCAAGACGGTTAATTGGAAATATTAGTTCATTTTAACTTCGCCTAATTAAAAAATTTATAATTTAGTTGGAAACTATTATCAACTAATTTTAATTTATCATGATTGGCACAGTAAAATTTTTCAATGAATCCAAGGGCTATGGATTTATTACAAACGACGAGACGGGAAAGGACATTTTTGTACATGCTACCGCATTGAACGGTACAATTCTTAATGAAGGTGATAAAGTAGAATACGCAGAAGAAGAAGGCCGGAAAGGCATTGTAGCCGCACAGGTTCAAGTTGTAGGCTAATATATAAGCTATGACATTCAACCCTGACGAAGTTCAGGGTTTTTTTATGCCCAAAACAAATTGGAATTCTAATTCAGGTTTCTTCTTTCAACAAAAAAGCGTTTTAACAGATTGCTTGCTTCTTCCTCTAGGAGTCCGCCCACTATTTCTGTCTTTGGGTGGAGTTTAGTTCCCATTACACCACAACCTCTCTGAGGGTCTTTGGCCGCATATACTATTTTAGATATTTGACTCCAGTATAGGGCTCCCGCACACATCTGGCAAGGTTCCAAGGTTACATAAAGCGTACAGTTCTGCAGGTACTTGCCCCCTAAAAAATTAGCCGCCGCGGTAATGGCCTGCATTTCTGCATGAGCGGTAACGTCATTTAATTGTTCCGTGAGGTTATGGGCCCTGGCAATCACCCGATCTTGAATTACAATAACGGCCCCTATGGGCACCTCCCCTTTTTCATAAGCCGCCTCTGCCTCTTGAAGCGCTTTTTTCATATAATAGGTATCATCAAAGGGTTGCAACATGTACTAAAGTTTAATTGATGCCAAAAATACCATTTTTAGCACAACCCTTATAACAATGAAATTTTGAAGTTATAAAAATGGTCCCGCCCAGCTCCCCCGAAAAGGACGAGACCGAAAAAAAACTATTGATTAATTTTCATCAAAGAAAAATGAAGCTTGAAAGAAAATTTAATACTTTTTAGTACCCATACTAATGTGTCAAAGACTGGTTCAGGAGAATTTCCGTGCCCTGGCAAATCCATTGCTGCTAGATGCATAGAACCGAACAAATCAGATGATAATTGGTTTTTCCAGACTACGGAACTTTGTGAGTTTCCTTGAAGAAGTACTACCGTAATTGGCTTAAAATTAGATTGCGTACTATTATACAAAGGATTACTCACCTTGTAAAGGGAAAGCATAAATTGGTTGGTAATGGTTAGGTCTCAACAAGATAAGATTTTTTTGTTGATTTTTTTTGAAGTGCCAAAAAGAATTGTCTTAGCACTGCTAAACACCTATTTTTGCAACTTACATCGCTAGTTTGGAATCACTTTTAAGCCATATTACCTACCCCGAAGATTTGCGCAAGTTGGCATTGGACCAACTTCCCCAACTTGCCCAAGAATTAAGGGAGTTTATAATTGATATTGTGGCTACCAAAGAAGGACATTTAGGAGCAAGCTTAGGGGTAGTTGAGCTCACCATTGCTCTACATTATGTCTTCAATACGCCAGATGACAAACTTATTTGGGACGTGGGCCACCAAGCCTATGGACATAAAATATTAACGGGCAGGAAAGAGATTTTTCACTCCAATCGGCAATTAGGCGGAATAAGTGGATTCCCAAAACGTTCCGAAAGCGAATATGATGCTTTTGGCACAGGACACAGTTCTACATCAATTTCAGCAATTCTAGGCATGGCCATGGCCGCGCAACTCCACAATAAAAATGGCAGACAGCATATTGCCGTAATTGGTGATGCGTCCATAGCAAGTGGCATGGCTTTTGAGGCATTGAACCATCTTGGTTCTACAAATTCCAATGTATTGGTAATACTTAATGACAATGCCATTGGTATAGACCCAAGTGTTGGTGCCCTTAAAAAGTATTTGACCAATGTAAAAAAGGGTACGGCGAAGGACGAAAACATATTTGAATGTCTCAACTTTCATTATACCGGTCCGTTAGACGGGCATAATACGGAGGCATTGATCGATGAACTAAATCATTTAAAATTGGTGTCCGGACCAAAATTATTACATGTCATAACCACCAAGGGAAAAGGCTTAAAAAAAGCCGAGGAGAACCAGGTAACTTACCATGCTCCCGGTAAATTTAACAAGCTTACAGGGGAGCTATACAAAAAACCGGTCTTGGCCAACGAACCTGCAAAGTATCAGGATGTATTTGGCCATACATTGGTAGAACTGGCGCTAAAGAATAAAAATATTGTGGGCATAACCCCTGCTATGCCAACAGGAAGCTCCCTAAAATATATGATGGAGCAACTACCGGATAGGGCTTTTGATGTGGGCATCGCGGAACAACATGCCGTAACCCTATCAGCAGGCATGGCTTCAGAAGGGCTTATTCCATTCTGCACCATTTATTCCACCTTTTTACAAAGGGCTTACGACCAAGTTATACATGATGTAGCCATACAAGATCTTCCTGTTGTATTTTGCTTGGACAGGGCCGGCATGGTCGGGCAGGATGGAGCTACTCATCATGGTGTTTATGATATTGCTTATTTGAGGTGCATTCCCAATCTGTATATTTTTGCACCAATGAACGAGAGTGAACTTCGTAATATAATGTACACCGCCCAATTGGGCTTAGAGCACTCCATAGCGATCAGGTATCCTCGTGGAAAAGGGGTACAAGAAAAATGGAGGACGCCTTTTGAAAAAATAGAAATTGGTAAGGCAAGAGAACTAAAAACCGGGTCGGAACTGGTAGTATTAACCTTGGGGCCTATTGGCAATACGGTTGCAGACGTCATAAACGATATTGCGGAGCATGAAAAAATTGGCCAGGTAGATATGCGATTTGTTAAACCGTTGGATAAAGATTTACTTATAAATATATTTAAACTCTATAAACACATCATCACGGTTGAAGATGGCTCTAAAATGGGTGGTTTTGGATCCGCAATCCTAGAACTTGCTAACGAATTAGGTTATAAAAATAAAATTCATATTCTAGGCATTGGCGATACCTTTATTGAGCACGGAACCGTAGAACAGTTGCACCAACAAGCTAAAATTGACCCCATAAGTTTAACAGAACATATAAAAATGCTATTAAATGAATAACTCCCCAGCCACACCGTTCTTATGTATTCTTTTATTTAGCGTGTGTATTACCTCTATTTTTGGTCAAACCCAAGATTCGTTGCCTCCAGGCCGCGAAATGGAAATTGATTCTATGGTTGTTGACACGGTTATTGTTGATACCGTAGTGATAAGAAAAACACAGGACAAGATAAAATTCGTTCCTCGGAGCGTAGATTTAATGAATCCCGTTATTTCCTTTAAACGTACCAAGGCTCTTAATGAAAAACCTAACAGATTTAGAGTGCCCTCCTTCTGGACCAAAGTAAATAAACTAGGTGCCAATTTTAGTGAAGTTGCCTTTGTTAACTGGAACGCAGGGGGTAACAATTCCATATCTGCCCTTGGAAACGCCCGTTTTGAACGTAATTATAAGTTTCGGTACATTCAATGGGACAATTATATGGAGATGCGTTACGGCCTCAACATTCAAGATGAGCAAAAACTAAGAAAAACGGACGATGCTATTCGTTTTAGTTCTACTTTCGGACTTCAGCGAGACACAATTAGTAATTGGTATTATTCGGCGAAAGCCAACTTCAACACTCAATTTTCAAACGGTTATAAATATCCGGACAGATCATCTCCTATTTCACGATTTATGGCACCAGGTTACTCATTTTTAGGTGCTGGTACGTCATATATTACCAAAGACCAAAAGTTTAACCTGTACATCTCGCCTATCACCCAAAAAGCAACATTTGTTTTGGACGAAGAATTAGCGAATAAAGGTGCTTTTGGTGTTAAGAAAGCGGTTTTGGATGCAGATGGCAATGTCATTGAAAAGGGCGAGAAGATATTTTTGGAATTTGGATTCTTGGTTACCAACCAATTGGAAAAGGAAGTATTTAAAAATATGGTGTTGAAACACCGGTTGAGCTTGTACACGGATTACCTCCAAAAGTTTGGAAATATTGATGTGGACTGGGAGCTTAATTTTGACCTTAAGGTCAATAAATACGTTGTAACCACCATAGGTACTCAGGTTATTTATGATGATGATATCCTTTTTGATGAAGTAAAGGATGCCAACGGAACTATTACCGATGCAGGCCGACCCAAAATACAGTTTAAACAGCTTCTTGGTGTTGGGGTTTCCTATGCCTTTTAAAGTTGTTTTCCCATAATTTTATTGTGGATATGCACTGCGGCACTGTCCGATAAGCTAGCTACATAACAGCAAGTATTCAAAAGTATATGGTAGATAGAACTGTCCGTATCCCTATAAAACTCAGGAAGCGTCTTGAGCATTAGCGTATCATAATTAGACGCCTTGTTCTCCTTTTTTCGAATAAGGGCATTTATGTATACATCCAAAATGTCCGAAATAATCTTATAACCCGCAATCTCTTTCTCTATCACCTCCTGAGAACGATATATTTTTTCCACACTTAAAGAAATGATATCCTCAATCTGGGCTTTAAATGCGCTTTGGTCCAGAAGACTACTATCAAAACTACCGTTCAGTATTTTATCTTCATTTTCTATAAATACAGAAATAGCATCACTTATTAATGTATTAATAGCCAGCGCTCGTAAGTAACTTAACCTATCTTCCTTATACTTTAGAGAATTATACTTTTTGGTATTTATTGAATTTTTTACCAGTTTTATGAGGTATTCCAAAGCATAATCTTCAGATATAAGCCCTAGGTTAATACCATCCTCAAAGTCTATTATTGTATAGCAAATATCATCCGCAGCCTCTACCAAGAAAGTTAAGGGGTGTCTAGAAAACGAAATATCTTCTCCGTCTCTAGTCTGTATCAAACCCAAATCATGCGCTATTTCTTTAAAAGCCTCCTTTTCCGTTTGAAAAAACCCGAATTTTTTATCGGCAATATGTTTGGTTGGCTTTTTAGGAAGTGACTCTTTGGGGTACTTCATAAAAGCCCCAAGGGTGGCATAACTTAATCGCAAACCTCCAGTAACACCTTCCCTAGATTGTGACAACAAACGAAAGCCATTGGCATTTCCCTCAAAATCAACTATATCCTGAAACTCCTTTTCAGTTAGAACCGATTGGTATTTTTGGCCATTGCCCGTAATAAAATATTCACCTATAGCCTTTTCTCCACTATGTCCAAAAGGTGGGTTACCAATATCATGGGCCAAAGCCGCTGCCGCAACTATAGCCCCAAAATCATTAAACCTATAACCATAGGTTTCACTTAAGAAGGGATGTTTTTCCAGGATTTTCTTCCCCGCAATACGGCCTAAACTTCTACCAACCACAGAAACCTCTAAACTATGTGTTAAGCGGGTATGTACAAAATCTGTCTTTGAAAGGGGTATAACTTGTGTCTTGTCCTGTAAGCTTCTAAAAGCACTGGAAAAAATGATGCGGTCGTAATCTACCTCAAATCCTAATCGCGTTTCATCTTGCTCTTTCCGCAACCTTTTGTGTGTATCTCCTTGACGCTTAAGAGACAATAAATTTTCCCAATTCATAACAGTTCTTTAAGTCTCGCAAGTTACATTTTTTCAATTTTAGTATCGTTTTAAGGCCATAAGAACACCTCATTATTTAACCTTAAGGAAATCAACACTTAAACTTCACGTAACCATAACTTAACACATCACGGTTTTCTTTGCCAAGAAAATAAGAACCAATGAAAACGACACTATTTTTTCTGGCATTTATATGCACTCTAAACCTTTTCGCTCAAGAGGAAGGAGCAATTAGAGGTACTATTTATGACATGGAAATGAATAACGAACCTCTTTTGTTTGCGGACGTTCAAATCAAGGATACTAAATTTAAGACGCAGACCAATTTTAGGGGCAATTTTGAAATATCAAATGTAGAACCAGGAAACTATATTCTTAAAGTAACTTTTTTGGGATATGAAAGTCATGAAATTCCGGTTGAAGTAACCGCTCACAATACAGTTGAAGTAACGCAAGGATTACAGGCAAAAACCTTAAGCCTATCTGACGTATCGTTTACGGATAACGGCACATTGCAAAACCAAGAAACTGCATTAACCAGTATAAAGTAACACATTTTAACCGATCATATCGTTAAAACAAAAAAGGGAGTTTTCACTAAGTGAAAACTCCCTTTTTTCTTATACAATAATTGCATTAGTCCTTAGAAACGACGGCAGATTTTTTCTCCTTATTAATAACATTAGCAATAACGTTATTATCAAACTCCACCTCCTTTACAGTCCCATCATTATAAAAATACCACTTTCCGGTTCTAACACCTTTATTGTAATTTCCTTTGGACACTTTCTCACCCATTTCATCAAAGCTGATCCATTGACCGTGTAATTTACCTGCAAGGTCAAAAGTTCCTTTTTGGCTCACTTCTCCATTATCATGAAAATAAGTAGCTTCAACCAAGTTTGTCTCCTTGTTTAATTTTACTTCCTTTTCTTTTTGGGCATACCCTATTGTCATTGTTAATGAAAGGGCTAAAAGTATAATTGAATTTTTCATGTGTGTTGATTTTAAATATGATTCTGTACCTGTTTGTTATTTCAAAGATAAATAAATTTACGTTAAAAACACTATTACTTAACATTAAATTTACATTGAAAACGATGTAGTTTGTAAAATATTGCCTAAATACCACAATTAAATTTCATCTTATTACAATTTTCCAGTCCCAAACTGCCCTAAATACACTAATTTACCCGATAAATACGACGCTTGGTCGTCTTACGTTTATAACGGCTCAAATTCTTGTATTTAATTAAGTTACTGAATTGGTCATGATACAGAAAGTTACTTCATAACCTTATTTTAACGCAATTAATAAATTATAGTAGCATTTTTGTGCACATTTTATTTTTGATGGGCGAGAACCTTTACCTTTTTATGATTATTGCATTGGCAGTACTTGCCATTACCGATTTGGTAGTTGGGGTAAGTAACGATGCTGTTAACTTTTTGAACTCCGCTATAGGGTCTAAAGCTGTTTCATTCCGGACCGTCATGATCGTGGCGAGCGTTGGTATTGCTTTTGGAGCCATATCATCTAGCGGTATGATGGAGGTTGCCAGAAAGGGTATTTTCAATCCTGAGCACTTTGTTTTTGCCGAAATCATGATCATTTTCATGGCGGTAATGATAACCGACATCCTATTATTGGATTTCTTCAATACCCTGGGAATGCCCACTTCCACAACGGTTTCCATAGTTTTTGAACTTTTAGGAGCCGCCGTAGCCATTTCTTTGGTAAAAATCATGGGTGACGAAGGTGGAGTGTCCGACTTATGGACGTACATAAACACAGATAAAGCCACTGAAATTATTCTTGGCATTCTCCTTTCAGTAATTATCGCATTTAGTATTGGAGCTTTGGTTCAATTTGTTTCCCGACTTCTAATATCTTTCAAGTTTCAAGAAAAGCCAAAATGGGTAGGTGCTATTTTTGGAGGGTTTGCACTAACATCTATCATCTATTTTATCCTTGTAAAAGGTCTTAAAAGTGCTTCTGTTTTTAGTCCAGAGGTACTAGATATGATCGCCAACAAACAGTTCTTGTTCATTTTGAGCAATTTTGTGGTGTGGACCTTAGTTTCTTGGATGATTTCAACACTAACTAAAATTAATGTATACACCATAGTTATCGTAATGGGAACATTTGCATTGGCCATGGCCTTTGCCGGTAATGATTTGGTAAACTTTATTGGCGTGCCTTTGGCCGCTATGGAATCCTACACTACATGGAGTGCATCAGGTATAGACGCGGATAAATACACTATGGAGGGATTAGCCTCTGCCGTACAAACACCACAATACCTATTACTATTGTCCGGTATGATAATGGTGGTAACCCTATGGTTTTCCTCCAAAGCAAAGAATGTGGTTAAAACCAGCGTAGACTTATCTAGACAAGACGAAGGTGATGAGCGCTTTCAACCTAATTTTCTATCCAGACAGATTGTAAAATTAACCATATCGGCATCTGAAAATATAGCAGGTCTTATTCCCGACTCCCTTTTGAAAAAAATGGACACGCGTTTTGAAAAACCTTACGTATACGTGCCAAAAAGCCGTGTACAGGATTTACCTGCATTCGATTTGGTTCGTGCTTCGGTTAACCTAATGGTTGCCAGTGTACTTATTTCTTTGGCTACTTCCATGAAGCTTCCGTTATCTACCACGTACGTAACATTTATGGTTGCTATGGGAAGTTCTTTGGCAGATAGGGCTTGGGGTGCGGAAAGTGCCGTTTACCGTGTAGCCGGAGTACTTAATGTTATAGGTGGATGGTTTTTTACGGCCATAAGCGCATTTACAGCTGCTGCTCTTATTGCATATATCATTCATTTAGGAGGTATTTGGGCCATTGGTGCCCTATTGATCGTTGCCTTTTTCCTAATCGGAAAAAATTACCTTTCGCACACCAAAAAAATGAAAGAAACCAAGCTAGAGCAAAAGCTTGAAAGAGCAGAAAGCAACTCTATCATTGGTGTTATTGATGAAAGTGCCGCTAACATCTCCCTAGCCATAAGAAGAGCCAACAAAATATATACACAAAGTATTGATGGCCTGGCCAAGCACGATATAGAAACACTTAAGAGAAGTAAAAAAGGTATAAGCAAGTTTGATAAAGAAGTAGAAGACCTACGGGACAATATTTTCTACTTTATTAAAAATCTAGACGAATCCAGTGTTAGCACTAGTAACTTCTATATTTCCATACTGAGCTATTTGCAAGACATGACCCAGTCCTTAGAATATATAGCTAAAGCTGGACATAAGCATGTACACAACAATCATAAAAAACTAAGGTTCAACCAAATCAAGGATTTAAAAGAAACCGACGGTTATCTAGATGAACTCTTTAAAGAAATCGAGACTATTTTTGAAACGAAGGATTTCTTAAAACTCACCGAGCTAATTATTCACAAACAAGAGCTATTCGCAAAAGTGGATATGAAAATTCACAAGCAGGTAGAGCGTACACGAAGTGATGAATCTAGCCCTAAGAACACGGCCCTCTACTTTAGTCTATTGTTAGAAACCAAAGACCTTTTAGTGGCAACCATGAATCTTTTGGAAACCTACGACCAACACGCCAATACTAAAGTTTAATGCGCTATAAAGCTATTGCCTAGTTAAATACGGCACTAGTTCCGTTGTCACTTCATCGAAAAAAAATACCTTTCCACAGATTTAACCGTTAGTAAAAAGATACCCAAATCTTTATCTAATGCGTTTCAAGAATTATATCATACCAACGTTATGTAGTATTTCCCTATTCCTATCCTGTAGCAAAGAAGACACAGATACCATACAAGAAGAAGAATTAACGACCAAATTGGATGTTAATGCAAGGGCAGAAGCCAAGAAACTATATGAAGACTATTACTTAGCTTCTAGCAATACTACTTCAGATGTTTCATGGACCGGAGACGAGCAAACTTGTGACCCTGGAACCGTTCCGGAATCTACAAAAGCAAAAATCTTAATGCGGTTACAGTATTTCCGCAAAGCAGCTGGTTTAAACAACACCATAGAAGAGCGCATCTCTAAGAGCGAAAAATCTCAGCAAGCAGCACTTATGATGCACGCTAATGGCACTTTAAACCACTTTCCACCTGAATCTTGGAACTGCTTTACAAACGAAGGAAAAGAGGCTGCGGCGAATGCCTTACTGACTTCCACAAAAAACTCTGCATCAATAGACTCCTATATTCGTGATCAAGGCAATGAAAACTACCCTGTTGGACACAGAAGATGGTTACTATGGCCAAGATTACAAGAAATAGGCATAGGAAATACTAGTCGGTATAATGCTATTTGGGTATTAGGAAACCCGGGTAATGTTCCTGAGGACGCACCCGATTTCATTGCTTGGCCACCAGAAGGTTACCTGCCAGCTAATCTCGTCTACTCCAGATGGTCATTCTCCATTGCTAATGCCGATTTTTCGGATACCAAAATTGAAATGAGGGCCGCTAATGGAAATTCAATTCCGGTTCAAATAGAAGAACTTACGGGTATTTATGGAGATAATACCATAGTTTGGGTACCAGAAATTGATAACAACCCTACAGAAGATAGAACATACAGCATAACCATCAAAAATGTTCTAATTGACTCAGAACCACAAGAATTTCAATATGATGTAACTATTTTTGACCCAAATCGGTAGAAACGTACTTTACCCTTAAAAACCAAATAGCTGTTACATTTTGTTTATTTTATAACAACCTGTTCGTTTTCGTAAGTTAAAATTGTATCTTAACCTCATAGATACGCTATGGAGACATCATTACCACTAGAGCATAAACTATTGGAAGAGCACGATTTTGGTTTTGCCAAATTTTGGTTCTTTCCTAATTTTTTAGTCGGTGAGTTTGCTGAAGGCGTGCATGTAACCAGAGAAAATTCGCTGGGTCCTATTGAGGTTTTAAAGCGGGTATACGGCACATCTACTCCATTCGTATACATCTCCAATAGAAAAAACTCATACTCAATGGACCCCATGGGTTATAAGGACATAGTAGACATGTTTCCTAACCTAATGGGTATGGCAATTGTATCGGACAATAAATACCGTCGTATGATTGCAACCCTAGAAAAAATGTTCATTAAAAAACCAATTGGTGTTTTTCATAGGCTCGAAGATGCTTATGAATGGGCCGGTCAACAAATATAAAACAAAACAGAATCACTCTTTTCGTTCCTAATTTTACCTACTACACAACTCTTATCGATTTATCATTTAATAGCAAACGTTTCTGCTATCCCCTTTTTGAACGGTTCTTACGTCTGAAAGTAGACATCAATATTATACCAAAAAATACTGCAGCGTTGATTTTATCGATAAAAATTCATCTCATCCATATACTTCCAAACGCTGTTAGGTAACAACGGACGAATATTTTTTCCCTCTTTATGGTTTTTGCGGATGAAAGTAGAGGAGATTTCCATAATTGGAGCGTTTACCTTATGAATTTTAGCATGTCCCTTAAACTGATGTTCAATTTCACCTTCTGAAATTCTTGGGTAGACGTAAAGGTTGTAATCGCTTAAAATTACCTCATAATTTTTCCATTTATGAAGTCCTTTTAAATTATCCTCACCCATAATTAACGCAAACTCATGATCAGTTCCGTATTTCTCACGTAGGTGAACCAAGGTGTTAACTGTATAGTTGGGTTGTGGAAGCCCAAATTCAATTTTACTTGGTTTTAGCTTAGGATAATCCTTTGTTGCTTCATAAACCATTTGGTATCTATGGTTATCCGCTAATAAGGTTTTTTTAGTCTTGAACGGACTCTGTGGAGTTACCACGAACCAAACCTCATCCAGATTGGAGAATTCCACCATATGGTTAGCGATAATCATATGCCCTATGTGTACAGGGTTGAAAGTACCAAAATAGAGACCTACCTTTTTCATGAGCTATAAAACTAATCTGGGTTGCCTATCTACGATTCTTTAGTTTCAACTTCTACGAAATCCGCTACAAGATCATAAGCCTCCTTTAAGGCCGTATCCAAATCATAATTCTTTATAATCTTATCAAACTGTGGAGCTGTTGCCAGTTCTACGGAAGCTTTAGCGATACGCATATTGATTTTATCCTCACTTTCGGTACTCCGCTTTTTAAGTCTTATTTTTAACTCGTCAACACTTGGTGGTTTTACAAAAACGGCCAAGGTCTTATCCGGAAATTTTCGTTTAATCCGCAAGCCACCTGCTACATCAATATCAAAAATAACATTCTTTCCTTCGGCCCATAGTCGTTCTATTTCCGTTTTTAAGGTTCCGTAGAAATTATCCCGGTACACTTCTTCCCACTCCAAAAAATCATCCTGCTTTATATGATTCTTAAACTCAGAAATAGACATGAAGTAATAATGCTCCTTGTTTTTTTCCTTGGCCCTTCTGGGTCTTGAGGTAGCCGATACCGAAAATGCAAGGTTAAGTTCCTCTTGCTTTAAAAGATGCCGCACTATGGTTGTCTTACCGCTTCCAGAGGGTGCCGAAAATATAATTAGTTTACCGCCTTTCATGAGTTCACTTAATTTGTATGGGTACGTTAGAGAACATTGAGCATCTGCTCCTTTATCTTTTCAAGTTCATCTTTCATCTGAACCACCAACTGTTGCATTGGGGCATAATTGGCCTTAGAACCGATCGTATTGATTTCACGACCAATTTCTTGAGCAATGAAACCAAGCTTTTTACCATTGGAATCTTCTGATTTTAAAGTGCTAGCAAAATATTCAAGGTGATTTGCCAAACGTACTTTTTCTTCCGTGATATCATATTTTTCCAAATAGTAAATCAATTCTTGCTCAAACCTATTGGCATCCAATTCTGTTTTCAAATCAAGAACGGCCTTGTTCAAACGCTCCCGCACATCGGACTGACGGTCTGGATCCATAGCTTTTACCTGATCAAGTAAGGATTGTAAGTTTTGAATTCGTTCTATAAAATCCTTTTCAAGAACCTCCCCTTCCTCAGAACGAAAGTTATTTATTTCTTTTAAGGCCTCTTGAAGCGCAAGTTTTATGGACTCATATTCGGTCTCATCAATATCCTCACGGGCAGTCTTTAATGAATCTGGCATTCTCAGGGCCATGTCTAGCAACTTTATGTCATCACCGTCTGCAATGGCCTTTAGTTGCTGCATATAATTCTTTACGGCCAGCTCGTTTACCTCTGTGGAAGTTTCGCCACTGGTAAGCTCCAAATACAGTCCAAAATCTACCTTGCCACGCATTAAAGAACTTGCAATGGTCTTACGTAGTTCTAGTTCCTTTTCACGATAGGCCGATGGCATACGTGCATTTAAATCAAGACTTTTACTGTTTAGGGATTTGAGCTCTACGGTAATCTTTTTTGTCGGTAGCTGAATAACGTGCTTACCGAAACCGGTCATGGACTGAATCATAAATTGCTATGAATTTTGGCAAATATAACGTAAATACAGAAAGTAGAAGTCCCTGTAACACATAAACTAGACCTATAATTCAATGATGGCCCCATCTCAAAATATGAGATGGGGCCATTTGAGCAGTTTTATATAAAACCTCGCTGTTTAAGTTATTTAAAACCTAAAGCTCCTTAATCTTTATATTTTTAAAAGCGACCTTATCTCCATGGTCTTGCAAACCAATCTTGCCAGTAGTGAATTTTCCAAAATGGTCCCAATCTGCAAATTTGGATTTGGACACCATAACATTCCACATTTCATTACCAACAGGAAAATCTACAATATTGGTTCCGTTTAAGGAAATGCTACCTTTTTGCTCTTTATGGTTTACCGTAATTACCATGGTATTCCATTCCCCAATAGGTTTGGTAACATCTTCTGAGGGTGCCACCATATCGTACAACGACCCTGCTTGATGAGTAGTGCCATTTTTGGCATCTGGATGTTTTTCGTTATCCAAAACCTGCACCTCCGGACCCGTTTGGTAAGCTTCGGATAATTCAGGGGTTTCGTTTACGCCCCAAAACACCCCGCTATTACCTCCTTCTGAAATTTTCCATTCCAACGAAAGAATAAAATCTGTATACTCCTTTTCTGTAACAAGGTTAAATGCATCTCCTTTTTTTCTGTCCGCAGGAGGATAAAAAACCATGGCCCCGTCTTCTATCTTCCAGTTCTCGGAAACACCTTCTTTATTATACTCTTTCCAACCATCAAAAGAAGAACCGTCAAAGAGAAGGGTCCATTCTTTCGGTGGTTTCTCCGCTTCCGCTTCGGCTATACGCTCAGATTCCATTTCTTTCTGGGTTTTCTCAGCTTTATCCTTGCAACCGAAAACAACAGTCGCCATACAAACGATTAATAGTAAATTTTTCATGAGTCTTTGTTTTTAGTATTAAACAAAAACGATTCCCTGGCCTTTTCAACAAGAGAATCGTTTTATATTATTTATAGCTTAATGGGTTCCTTCAATTATGAAGTACCTAATATTTTTCTAAGCATTTCTTTGTCTACTGCAGCACCTGCAAAATCATCAAAAGTTTTCTCCGTTGCCTCAATAATATGGTCTTGGATAAAAATTGCTCCTTCGCGAGCACCTTGCTCAGGGCTCTTAATACAACACTCCCATTCCATTACCGCCCAAACATCGCAGCCATATTGCGTAAGTTTGGAGAAAATGGTTTTAAAATCGATTTGACCATCACCCAAAGAACGGTATCTACCGGCACGATCGCCCCAGTCATTATACCCCCCAAAGGCACCTTTCTTACCGGTTGGGTTAAATTCAGAATCCTTAACATGAAATGACTTTATAAATTCATGATAGTGGTCTATGTATTCTATATAATCTAATTGTTGTAAAACAAAGTGACTTGGATCATAAAGAATATTTACGCGCTTATGGTTGCCTGTTGCAGCAAGAAAACGCTCAAAAGTATCGCCATCATGTAAATCTTCACCAGGGTGAATTTCGTAACAAACATCTACACCTTGCTCATCAAAATGATTTAAAATCGGCATCCATCTCTTAGCCAATTCTTCAAAGCCCATTTCTACAAGACCTGCTGGTCTTTGTGGCCATGGGTGCCATGTATGCCAAAGTAAGGCCCCTGAAAAAGTAGCATGCGCGTTAAGTCCCAATCTTCTACTTGCCGTTGCCGCCTTTTTAACTACATCTACCGCCCACTCCGTACGTGCTTTTGGGTTATTCTTTACAGCATCGGGTGCAAAATTATCAAACATGAGGTCGTACGCGGGATGAACCGCTACCAATTGCCCCTGAAGGTGAGTGGAAAGTTCCGTGATTTCTAGACCGTATGAGTTTACTTTTCCTTTAAGCTCATCGCAATAATCTTGACTTTCGGCAGCTTTATCCAAATCTATTAAAAAACTCTCCCAAGTAGGAATCTGAATTCCTTTGTAACCTAAATCTGCAGCCCATTTACACATACCGTCCAGCGTATTGAACGGAGCTTTATTGTCTACAAATTGCGCTAAAAAAACGCCAGGTCCTTTAATTGTTTTCATGCTGTTATTATTTGTCTTTAGTATTGGGCTTCCTTTTTTTTAAATTCCCTATAAAGAAAAACCCTATATTTAAATTCGTAAACATCTCAAAATGTCATCTTCTAGAGAAGTTATAAATATAGGGAATACAACACGTTTAATACAAGAAATAAGACCGTGAATAAAGAAGAAATATTCGACGCTATTGTTGTCGGCACCGGAATTAGTGGCGGATGGGCCGCTAAGGAATTATGTGAGAACGGATTAAAAACCTTGGTACTTGAACGGGGCCCTATGGTACGGCACGTAGTAGATTACCCTACTATGAACGATGATCCTTGGGACTACCCACTAAAAGGAGAACTTTCCAAAGAAGACAAAGAAAAATACCATGTACAATCTAGAGTAGGTTGGGCCCCCAAAGAAGATGTTAAGCACTTTTTTGTGAACGACCTTGATCACCCTTACGTAGAGACCAAACGTTTTGATTGGATCAGAGGTTACCAAGTAGGTGGCCGATCCTTGACTTGGGGCAAACAAAGTTACCGCTGGAGCGATCTTGATTTTGAAGCGAATAAAAAAGAAGGTATTGGTGTTGACTGGCCTGTACGTTATAAGGATATTGCCCCTTGGTATGACAAAGTTGAAAAGTATATTGGGGTTAGCGGTGAAAATTTAGGACTTCCGCATTTACCTGATGGTATTTTTCAGCCTAAAATGGACTTAAACTGTGTTGAGGAAGATTTTAAAGCTTCCGTTGCTGAGAAATTTGAAGATGGCCGTTTGATAACCATAGGCCGCGCCGCGCATATTACCGATCCTGAAGCCGATTTTGAAGGCAGGGGAACTTGTCAAAATAGGAACAGATGCTGGAGAGGTTGCCCTTTTGGCGGGTACTTTAGCAGCAACTCCTCTACACTACCTGCCGCAGAACGTACCGGGAATATGACCTTAAGACCCAATTCTATTGTTTACGAAGTGGTTTATGATGATACTACCAAAAAAGCCACCGGGGTTAAGATTATTGATGCCGAAACCAACGAAAAAATGGAGTTTAAAGCAAAAGTGATTTTCCTTTGCGCGTCCG
The DNA here is from genome assembly GCF_018860715.1 of Zobellia sp. B3R18. Lineage (NCBI taxonomy): Bacteria > Pseudomonadati > Bacteroidota > Flavobacteriia > Flavobacteriales > Flavobacteriaceae > Zobellia > Zobellia sp. B3R18. Next base: position 869,752 of record NZ_JAHKQG010000011.1, read on the forward strand.
CAATGGCATCTGTTGGTATTCTTTTACAATCTAAAAGCAAACGGTTTCCCAACGGCCTGGGTAATGACTCCGATGCACTTGGTCGTGGTATTATGGACCATCATTATAAACTGGGAGCCTCTGCTAACGTAGACGGACATTTAGACAAATATTATCAAGGTAGAAGACCTAACGGTTTTTACATTCCTAGATTTGTTAACCTAAACGAAAAGACCAAACGCGAAGGATACTTGCGTGGTTTTGGCTATCAAGGTGGCGCCAGTAGGGAGGATTGGTCAGCTTCCATTGCAGAAATGAGTTATGGCAAAGAACTTAAGGAATCTATTTTAAAACCAGGTCACTGGCAAATTGGGGTTACCGGTTTTGGGGAGTTCTTGCCCTATGATGACAACAGAGTAACCTTGAGCGAAACTAAAAAAGATAAATGGGGCCTCCCTCAATTAGATTTTGATGTTGAGTTTAAAGAAAACGAGTACAACATGCGTGAAGACATTAAAAAAGAGATTGTAAAAATGTTTGAAGCAGCTGGCTTTAAGGATGTTCAATCTTATGATGAAACCACCGGTCCCGGTTTAGGCATCCATGAGATGGGTGGTGCACGTATGGGGCACAGTGCTAAAACTTCTATTATCAATAAAAACAATCAAGTTCATACCGTGCCTAATGTATACGTTACGGATGGCGCTTTTATGTCATCATCTAGTTGTGTTAATCCTTCGTTGACCTATATGGCATTTACTGCAAGGGCGGCCAACCACGCCGCAGAACAATTTAAAGCCGGAAAATTTTCATAATGATGTATAACGACCGATAAATCAACCTGATATTCTAAAATATCACTAAAATTGTTTAGTCGTTCGTATCTTGTTGAACTATGTTTCTCACGTATAGCGTGAAGAATTAGCTAACCGCAATAACTATATGGAAAACGCTTCAGCCCGAAATTTATGGGGAGATTATTTAGATAAGCACCTAGAACATGCTTTTGTAGACGCTCCCAAAGTAGTTCACTTTTGTAATAACGAATTGGACGCCAACGAATGCGCCGCTTTGGTAAAAAAAGGCATCAAACGTGCCACATCTCCCAGCTTATTGGGATTACAATATCTTAAGGAACCTCTGCCAAAGATTGGTGATTTTATGATTGTTACGGACTGGGAAGGGGAAGCTCAATGCATTGTTAGAACCACGGCCGTAAAACTAAGACCGTATTTTAGTATTGATGAAGCGTATGCCCGTTTAGAAGGCGAGGGCGATAAGAGCTTGGCCTACTGGAAAAAAGTGCATTGGGACTATTACACTAAGGAATTGGCCGCCTTTAACCGCAAGCCCAACGAAAGCATGATTATTGTCTGTCAAGAGTTCGAAAAGGTTTTTGATCGGTAAATTCCATTATCTAAATTTACTTTTCCATAAAATAGGCCGTTATTGGGCCTATTCTATATTATATTACTTGACACTGGTTTATTCTAAAGTTTGTTTACCTTGTACGACATCAATGTAAACAAACTCAACTATGCGCATCTCAACGCCAAAAAAGTCTCTGTTAGGCTTAACTCTTTCTTTATTTACTTTATTTCTGTGTATTTCCGTACAAGGTCAAGCTCCAAAATGGGAGAATCCGGAATGGGAAAATCCTGAAATATTTCAAATTAATCGTGAAGCACCTACAGCTTCTTTTTATCGATACGAAACCACCCAAAATGCATTAAAAAATGACAGTTGGGAAAACTCCTCTTTCTATGCATCCTTAAATGGAGATTGGCTTTTTAATTATGCCGATAATGTAACATCACGACCTCTGAATTTTCAAGACGCAGGTTTTGACACTTCCGCATGGAGCACCATTCCCGTACCGTCCAATTGGGAGCTTGAAGGACACGGAACCCCTATCTACACTAATATTGTATATCCATTCCCAAAGAATCCTCCTTTTATTCCCCATGATCAAAACCCCGTAGGAAGTTATAAGCGTGATTTTGACATTTCGGAGGACTGGAACGGGAAGAATATCTATTTACATTTTGGAGGCGTTAGTGGCGCCATGTATGTTTGGGTAAACGGACAAAAAGTGGGGTACAGCGAAGGCAGTAAAACCCCAGCCGAATTCAATATTACCAAATATATACAGCCCGGAAAGAACACCTTGGCCGTACAAGTTTTACGCTGGTCCGATGCCAGCTATATGGAGGACCAAGACTTTTGGCGTCTGAGCGGTATTGACCGGGATGTTTATCTCTATGCCACCAAAGCAACCACCATTAAAGACTACCGCGCTATTGCCGACTTGCAGAATAATTATAAGGACGGTCTTTTAAAAGTGAATCTTGAACTTGAAAATACAGCCAAAAAAGCCAAAGGCTATAAAGTTACCGTGCAACTTTTGGACGGCTACAAGGAACTTTATTCTGAAGAGAAAGATGTGGTTTTCAGTGGAAAGTCATCCGAGGTAAACTTTGAAAAAAACATGGAAAACATAAAAACCTGGAATGCCGAAAAACCGAACCTTTATACTTTGCTTTTCGCTCTTAAAAATAGAAAAGGAGAAGTGACCGAAGCCGTAAGTTCAAAAATAGGCTTTAGAAAAATTGAAATTAAGAACAATCAGTTCTTGGTCAACGGCCAACCTGTACTTATTAAAGGTGCCAACCTTCATGACCATGATGAAAACACGGGTCATGTTATCAGTAGGGAGGTAACCCTTAAAGATATGGAGGTAATGAAGCGCAACAACTTAAACGCCATACGTTGCAGTCATTATCCTAAAAATGAGTTCTTCTACCGCATGGCGGACAAATATGGTTTCTATGTGGTTGATGAAGTAAATATTGAGATTCACGGTATGGGCACTACCAACCAAGGTCTTGATAATGATGAAGAGGCCAAGAAAATTCACCCAGCTTACAGACCGGAGTGGAAAGCCATGCATTTAGACCGCACAAAGCGTATGTACGAACGTGATAAAAACTACACTTCTATTGTTACTTGGTCTTTAGGTAATGAAGCGGGTAACGGAGAAAATTTCTTCGCCACTTATGACTGGCTCAAAAATCAGGATAATACGCGCCCAGTACAATATGAAGGCGCCACTCAATACGCCAATACAGACATTCAGGCGCCCATGTACGCAACTATTGAGCAAACCATTAAATATGCGGAAAACAACCCAAAAAGACCCCTTATTCAATGTGAGTATGCACATGCCATGGGAAACAGTGTTGGCAACCTTCAGGATTACTGGGATGTTATTGAAAAGTATGATGTGTTACAAGGTGGTTTTATTTGGGATTGGGTAGATCAAGGCCTAAAAACCAAAAATGAAGACGGCGTAGAATTTTATGCCTTTGGAGGCGATTTTGGCGCATCGCATCTTCAAAACGACAATAATTTTTGCCTAAACGGATTGGTAAATCCTGACCGTTCTGCACACCCGGCTCTACACGAAGTAAAAAAGGTATACCAATATATTAAGTTTAAATCTGAGGATCCTAAATCAGGTAAAATCACCATTACCAACAAGTATGATTTTACTAACCTTTCAGAATATAATTTTACATGGAAATTGTTCAAAGACGGTATTGAGGTACAGGCCGGAACCATTCCTGATATTGCCATAATTCCTTACGAATCTAAAGAAGTTCAGATTACCCTACCGGAATTGACCGATGATAAAGCCGAATATTTCTTGAATGTTTATGCATCTACTAAAAATGCAGATGCCCTTATACCCCAAGATTATATGTTGGCCTATGAACAATTTCAACTTACCAATTACACCCCAAGCGTTTTTGAAATGGAAACCAGTGGACTTTCGGTTACCAATATAGACGGCACCGTAAAAATTAAAGGTGATGGATTTGAAGTGGGCTTTAATAGTACCGACGGTAGCTTGACCACACTCGATTACGGCCAAGGAAATTTAATCAAAAACGGACCGAGCGTAAACTTCTGGCGAGCACCAACCGATAATGACTATGGCTACAACATGCCAAAATTATTGCAGGTATGGAAAGAGGCTACGGTAACGCAAAACTTAACTAGCTTTCAACTTAATTCCAATGATGGAAAGAAAGTTATAGACGCCGTAAAATTGAGTAAGAACCCGTTCAAAATCAAAAACGATTTACAGCTTACGGCCACTTACAGTTTACCTTCCGTACAAGGTGAAGCCACGGTGACCTATGCAATCAACAACAAGGGAGAGATTCTAGTGAGTACGGACCTTTCAAATATTAAGGGCAGTTTGCCCATCGTGCCCCGTTTTGGCAACAACTTTATTATAGACCCAGCCTATGACAATGTGAGCTGGTACGGTAGAGGCCCGCATGAAAATTACCAAGACCGAAAAACTTCGGCACTGGTTGGTGTGTATCATGCAAAGGTGAAGGACTTGTATTTTGAATACATACGCCCACAAGAAAACGGTTACCGAACCGATATCCGTACCGTATCATTTTTAAATGCGGAAGGCAAAGGAATTGAAGTTTCGGCATCAAAACTGTTTGGGTTTAGTGCCCACAACCAATATAATTCCGACTTTGACGAAGGCATGGAAAAGCAACAGCGTCACACCTATGATATTCCTCAAAGAGACCTCATCAACATCAATATTGATTATAGCCAAATGGGCGTTGGAGGCGACAACAGCTGGGGGCTTTTACCGCATGAAGCATATCAAATTAAACCGGGCAATCTATCCTTTAGTTTTATGATACAACCGGTGAAATAAGAGTTAGTATGAACCAAATCGATTAACAATAAAACCCCCCGAAAGTAAAATACTTTCGGGGGTTTTGTTTTATAGGTACTTTAGAAAGACTAGTCCTCTAATTCTACCCAAGTATTTCCGTTTTTATTGGATTCAACTGTTGCTTCAATGAAGTTCATACCACGAACACCATCGGTCATTGTTGGATACTCACCGCTGTCATATTGCTCTCCTCTAATAGCTTTTGCCACACCAAGGTAGATATTAGCCATAGAATCAAAAATACCTTCTGGGTGTCCTGGAGGAAGTTTGGTTCCACCTAAAGAAAGCTCACTATTGTAAGCGTGTCCAGGTTTGTACACTTGAGTAGGTTTGGTATCGCTCATTACGTAAAGGTAGTTAGGATTCTCCTGCTCCCATCTGAAAGCTCCTTTTTCACCATAAATGGCAATCCCAAGACCGTTTTCCTCACCTGTAGCAACTTGGCTACTTCTAATCACACCTTTAACATGATCGCTCATTCTAATAAGCACCGTTCCATCTACATCCATCTGGTTGTCTTCATACAGATAGTTGAAATCGCTCAAAATAGACTTGATCTTTAGACCTGTGGTATATTCTACCATATTAAAAGCATGCACACCTATATCTCCGATACAAGAACTGATTCCCGCTTTTTTAGGATCCAAACGCCAAACTGATGAACGTTTTTCCTGATCATGGATAATTTCATTGATCCACCCTTGATAATAAACCGCATCAACTTTATGAATTCGGCCTAGTTCTCCGTTCTTTATCATTTCACGCATTTGGCGCACCATTGGGTAACCGGTATATGTGTGAGTTAAAGCAAAAACAGTACCTGCCTTTTCATGTGCGGCCTGTAGTTTTTTAGCTTCTTCCAATGTAGTAGTCATTGGTTTCTCGCAAATAACACTAAAACCGTTTTCCAACAATTTTAATGCCATTGGAAAGTGAAGAAAGTTTGGGGTAAGAACGGAACATACCTGAATACGTTCATCTTTTGGCAACTTCATTTCTTCTTCCACCATCGTATCAAAATCTTTATAGATACGATCTGTAGGCACATCTATTTCTTTGGCGAAAGCCATATTCTGATCAAAATCCGGGTTAAAAACAGCCCCTACAATTTGATAGTTATCATTTATATGCGATGCTACACGATGTAGTACACCTATTAAAGAGTCTCCTCCTCCTCCTAAAATTCCGAGTCTGATTTTTTTTGGCATTTTGTAATCCTTTTAATTAGTAAAAACCTTGTTAGGGTCTTTTTGTGTTCCTTATTTTTTAAGAGTTTGAATTTAATAAAATAACTATGATTTATAAGCTATTTTTTCATTTTTGAACAAAATGACGAACAGGAGTAACACGAGAAACGCAAAAGCTGATGGATACAACCAAATGGTACTCCAATCATGTTGCCCGCCTTCTAATACATAGGCATCGGTAATGGTACCTGCCACCCAAAACCCAATGAGCATTCCCACACCATAAGTAGCCAAAGTAATTAACCCTTGCGCTGCACTTTTATACTTTGCACCAGCTTTACTATCTGTATAGATTTGGCCCGAAACAAAGAAAAAATCATAGCATATACCGTGCAAAGCAATACCGGTCAACAACATAAAAACCAATTCTCCGGTATCTCCGTAAGCGAACATCAAATATCTTAAACCCCATGCCAGCATAGCCGCCACAATGGTCATTTTAAACCCGAACCGTTTAAAAAAGAACGGCAAGAGCAATAGAAATAGAATTTCCGAAATTTGTCCAATAGTCATTTTTCCGGCCGGGTTGGCCACTCCTATTTCCCCTAAAAACTGGCCTGCATGTTGGTAATAAAAGGCCAAGGGAATACAAATTAGCACCGAGGCCAGAAAGAAAATCAAGAAATTACGGTTCTTTAAAAGCGCCAATGCATCAAGGCCTAAAATATCGGCTAATTTTATTTTTTGCGATTTATCTGCCGTGGGCGGAGTTTTGGGCAATGTAAAACTAAAGATTCCCAATATAGCCGATGAAACCGAAGCCATTAAAAAGGTATTTCTTAAAAAACCTTGGGTTATGCCTTCTTGGGAGTCCCAATTAAAAAAGCTTATCAGCAGTCCAGCGGTTATCCATCCAACGGTTCCAAAAACACGTACTAGAGAAAACTCTTTAGCTGGATCTTTCATTTGATTAAAAGAAACCGAATTTACCAAAGCTAAAGTTGACATATATATGATCATGTATGCCAATAGAAACGGAAAAAAACCGGAAAAATCCGTGGCTTGATACATTACATACATGAGCGCCGCACCTATTAAATGGAGGGCTCCCAAAATACGTTCGGCATTAAAATACCTATCGGCAATAAGACCAATAATAAAGGGCGCCAAAATTGCGCCCCATGATTGTGTTGAATATGCCAATGCTATTTCACTTCCTGTTGAACCTAAGGTATTTGGAAGATAAATTCCCAGAGTAACGAACCAACCGCCCCAGATAAAGAATTCCAAAAACATCATTATAGAAAGCTGTGTCTTGATCTTTACCGTCATGGCTATTTGCGCTAATGTTTATAGGTAATATAATTTGTTCTGAGCGGCTCCAGCCCATTCGCTTTAAAGTCCATGTCTATTAGAGCCCTGTAATGGGTAGACTCATTAATGATATGAAAAAGCATGTCCTGCATGGTATGGATCAGTAACTGACCTTTACTATCTTCATAGTCTATGCGCTTCTCAAAATCTTCGCTTTCAGAAGTAATATCAAAAGAGTTCCGCTGGTTTTCATAATGAATATCGCCCCATGTACTTACTTCGTGCAATTGACCAAATGTGTATTTAGGCTCACGTTTGGCAATACGCTCATTATAAATATGGTGCATGTTTAAAATATCCGAAAACAGGGCAATACTATTCTGTGGAACAACATTAAGTGCTGTACTGGCCTCTATTATTTTCTTGTTGCAATAGAAATTATAGTCGAATAGTTGATTGAAAAATACTTTCACGGCAACGGGTATCTATTAAAATTTAACTTACTTCTTTTGCTGCATTCAATAGCAATTCTCTAGTCGCTATGATACCCTCTTCCTCGCTCAATATGCTGCCCTCGTACTCAACACCAACAAAACCGGTATATCCATTGTCCTTTACCATTTGGAGCATTTTAACATAGTCTATGTCGGTTTCGTTTCCATCGGCATCAAAATCATGCGTTTTGGCACTGACCGCCTTGGCATACGGCATTAATTCTTTTACACCCTTGTATTTGTCATACATAACCTCACAATCGCGACTTCCTTGTTTGCGTGTAATACAGAAGTTTCCAAAATCAGGAAGTGTCCCGCAATTATCCATTGCCACGGCTTTCATAACCTCTGCATGCATGGCTCCGTTAGAAGACAGACCACCATGGTTCTCTACTAAAATATTAATGTTCTTTGTTTTGGCATAGGTAGACAGTTTGGTAAGGCCATCTATGGAGTTTTTCTTCCACTCCTCCGGCTCACTGCTGCCGTTAAGGTTTACCCGAATGGAATGGCAGCCCATTGCAGCTGCTGCATCTACCCATTTTTTATGTTTTTCTACGGTTTCGTTTCTTTCTTTTTCATCACTTACGGCAAGGTTTCCTTGACCATCAATCATGATCAAGACATTTTGCATTCCGTGTTTTTTAGCCTCTGCATTGGATTTTTCAACAAAGGCGGCCATAGCCTCATCTGAATAACCGGCATCCGCTAATTCAGGATTATATAATTGACTAACATATTCCAAACCTGAAAAACCCCAATTCTTTGCTTTTTCCGCAAAAGTATAAGGATCTACACCATCCTCTTTTATCATTCTATGAATAGACCATTGCGCCAAAGACAATTTAAAGAAAGGTTCTGCCATTGTCTCTTCCGTTTCAGGAGCTACATCACCAACTTTTTCACTTTTTTTAGTCTCTTTACAAGCGGCAACACCTAGAATTGAAAGTGCCAAACCGGCCTGAGAGCTATTCCTTATAAAGTTTCTTCTTTTCATTATGTAAGATTAGTTTATTGAATTTTAAGGATTTGAGGATAGATCACCTGCAAATGTGTCACCTTAACAAGATGTATAGCGAATAAATGTAGAAAATTAATTTAATATTTAATAAATTTATGGACTAAACAATTTTGTACATGAGCAAATTTTATTACAACGAAGAGCAAGAGTCTTACGACGCGATTGTGGTGGGTACAGGTATAAGTGGTGGCTGGGCAGCAAAAGAGCTGTGCGAGGCCGGACTAAAAACCTTGGTGCTGGAGCGCGGACGTATGGTGAAGCACATCGAAGACTATGAAACTGCGAACATGGACCCTTGGGATTTCCCTAACGGAGGAAAACCAACAAAAGAGGACATCGCAAAACAGGAAAAACAGAACCGAACTGGCTATACCACCAACGCCGCAAGTAAAATGTGGTTCGTAAACGATCTTAAACATCCGTATAACGAAATACAGCGTTTTGACTGGATGCGAGGTTATCACGTAGGTGGACGTTCATTACAATGGGGGCGCCAAAGTTACCGCTGGAGCGACATTGACTTTGAAGCAAATAAAAAAGAAGGTATTGCCGTAGATTGGCCGGTACGTTATAAAGATATTGCACCTTGGTATGCAAAAGTTGAAGATTACATTGGTGTTAGTGGCGAGGCGCTAAACCTTCCACAACTACCGGATAGTAACTTCCTACCACAAATGGAACTTAATTGTGTGGAAGAGCACTTTAAGGAAAAAGTAGGTGAGGAGTTTGATGGTCGTGCCGTAACCGTTGGTAGAGTTGCCCATATTACAGGAACTAAAAACTTTGATGGACGCACCAAATGTCAATACAGAAATAGATGTATTAGAGGGTGTCCTTTTGGAGGTTACTTTAGTAGCCTTTCTTCTACGTTACCTGCTGCCGAAGCAACAGGAAATATGACGCTACGCCCAGATTCAATTGTTCATGAGGTTATTTATGACCCAGAAACAAAAAGAGCAACTGGTGTAAAAGTTATAGATCGCGTTACCAAAGAGGCGTACGAATTTAAAGCAAAGGTTATTTTCCTTTGTGCTTCGTCCATAGCTTCTACATCAATTTTAATGCAATCAAAATCTGACCGTTTCCCTAACGGTATGGGTAATGACTCAGACCAATTGGGCCGTAATATTATGGACCACCACCTAGGTGTTGGTGCCTCAGGTAAATTTGATGGTTTTCAGGACAAATATTATAAAGGTAGAAGACCTAACGGAGTTTATATTCCAAGGTTTAGAAACTTAGGAGGAGACACCAATAGAAAAGACTACAAGCGCGGGTTTGGTTATCAAGGTGGCGCAAGTAGAGGCGATTGGGAAGAACTAGTTGCGGAACTATCCTATGGAAAAGACCTAAAAGATGCTATTTTAAAACCAGGCGGATGGACCATAGGTATTGGTGGTTTCGGAGAGGTACTTCCTTACGAAGATAACCGCATGACCCTTGATTACGATAAATTGGATGATTGGGGATTACCAACCGTAACTTTTGATGCCGGTTTTAAGGAAAACGAATTGAACATGCGTAAAGACATGATGCAGTCTGCTATTGAAATGCTTGAAAAAGCAGGAGTAAAAGACGTTAAAGGTCATGATCGCGAAACGGGCTTAGGTCTAGGTATTCATGAAATGGGTACAGCACGTATGGGTAGAGACCGTAGAACATCTGTATTGAACGGCAACAACCAAATACATGATGTACCAAACGTTTACGTAACAGATGGTTCGTTCATGACTTCTGCAAGTTGTGTAAACCCATCTTTAACTTATATGGCCTTTACAGCAAGAGCTGCTAACCACGCCGTAAACGAACTTAAAAAAGGAAATATATAATGGATAGGAGAAAAGCACTCAAGAATATGGGTATGGCACTGGGATACACCGTAGCCACCCCAACTCTGCTCAGCATTGTTCAAAGTTGTAAAAACGAGACCGTACTTGAATGGACCCCAGACTTTTTCACAAAAGACCAAGGGGCGGTATTGACTAAATTAGTTGATATCATTCTTCCTAAAACAGATACGCCTTCCGCTTCGGAAACTCAAGTAAATATATTCATTGATCGGTTTGCCGATCAGGTTATGGAAAAGGGCCAACAAGATTTCCTTAAAATGTCTATGGACCGATTTATTGAAAAGGCGTTGAAAGATTCCGGAAAAGAAAAAGGAGCAGACTTAACTGCCGAAGATTTAGAACCGGTTCTTGCCGAATCCTTAAAAGTCACCAAAGAGGATGAAGTACAGAACTTTGAATCTATAAAACAATACAACGAGGCTGTGGCCGAGGGTAAAGAAGCGCTACTTGATGACGGTATTGCTCGCTTTGCTTTTGCAAACAACCTTAGAGGAATGACTATTTGGGGTTACAAAACTTCTGAATATGTTGGTGAGAAGGTCCTGGCCTACTTACCTGTTCCCGGAGAATATATTGCTTGCGCGGACACGCAAGAGCTGACAGGCGGCAAAGCTTGGTCACTTTAATAAAGCAATAAAGCTTATTGAAGAGTCGCTGGTAAATTACTGTTTACTTGCGGCTCTTTTTTATTTTACGATTACTCATCCAACCTATATACACAATGAAAAGAAGAAACTTCATTCAAAAAACCGCCCTTACCGGTGGAGCCATTTCGCTAGGAGGCAATTTTGCCTACTCCAGCCCAACTAACAGTCTTGCTAAACCTCATAAGTTCAATCTTAAATATGCCCCACATTTGGGTATGTTCAAAGAATTAGCGGGCGAAGACCCTATTGATCAGATCAACTTTATGGCCGATCAAGGTTTTACCGCTTTTGAAGATAACGGTATGATGAAGCGAGATGTGGCCCTACAGACCAAAATGGGCGAAACCTTGGCCAAAAGAGGTATGACCATGGGTGTTTTTGTTATAGACAAAGGGGGCAACATGAAAAATACGCTAGCCGCCGGAAAACAAGAATATATTGATATTTTTTTAAATGGATGTAAAAGGGCCGTGGAAACTGCAAAACGCGTCAATGCCAAATGGATGACCGTTGTACCCGGTGGATTTGAAAGAAAACTACCTATTGGTGTACAAGATGGCAACGTAATTGAAGCTTTGAAAAGAGGTGCCGAGATTTTAGAACCTCATGGGCTTACGATGGTTCTGGAACCTCTATCCGATTCACCTGACCTGTACTTACAGAACTCGGACCAAACCTATATGATTTGTAAAGGAGTTGATAGTCCGGCCTGTAAAATATTGTTCGATATCTACCATATGCAAAAAACAGAAGGGCACCTTATCCATAATATGGACCTTACTTGGGATGAAATAGCCTATATTCAAATTGGTGACAATCCGGGGCGTAAAGAGCCCACTACAGGGGAAATCAATTATAAAAATGTATTTAAATGGATACACGAAAAAGGTTTTAAAGGGGTACTTGGTATGGAACATGGCAACTCCAAAGACGGAAAAGCAGGAGAGCAAGCCGTTATTGACGCCTATATTCAAGAGGATTCATTCCTGTAAAACATAAAGTCTTTATTTGATAGGTCCTACTTTTAAAAAAAGTAGGACTTACTTTTTGCTTCAAATCCAATCTTCAAAAGTAAAAAAGGGGTGTTTCATCGGCATATTGATGCAAATCGTGCATTTTAACGAGTTTTTTGACCTTTTTCGACGTTCTACATACTAAAGAGGTAAGATACCTTCTAGTGAAGGCGTTAGTTTTATATGACCTCATATATATACCTACTTATCGCCTATGCATCGCTAATGCTTTTATCTAAACTTGCGTTTCATTATTTTAAACGAAAGCAAGTAAATAATTAGATTGAAGGCAAAGCTTTGAATATCGCATCAATGGAATTTCTTAACTCCATGATGATGCTATCTTGCGCACAAAAACGGAAAAATCGCTTTACAAGTGCGATTTTATCTTAAAAATCTCCCTATTTTTTAAGTTTTTGTCACTTTTATGTAATCTTTTCATCCATTTTACTACGTATATAGTATACAACGTTTTATTGGGGGCACAATGGACAAATATATTATCATACTCATCGTTTATATTGCTGCATACATCTTTTCTGTAGTAGCAAGACCGTACTTGGAGAAATAGTCATTTCCCATATATATAGCATTACTTCTCAGGTAGTGCTTTTTTGCGTCATACTTTCTCAAAATTTTCCTTTAACCTATTGTGACTAAGCCGTTCCTATTTAGCGCCAACTCTTTTCTACTATAGAAAATCATTCATCCTTAACGGGTTATTATAATCCATCCGAAATACGCATAAAAAAACCCTGACCAAACGGACAGGGTTTTATAAGTATAAAAACTTCTTTGATTAAGAACCGCACATTAAGCAATCATCATCTGCTTGACCTTCTTTGGCCCGAGCAATCATTTCTTTCATTTCTTCAGGAGTCATTGGTTGAATGTCCAACTCTGCCTGTGGCGCACTGGAAGTAGTATTTACTTCCATTGCAACAGCTGCCTCTACTGGCGGCGTAGTTGCGGCTGCTTCTGCTTCTGCAGCAACACTTACCGGAGCAGCGTTCTTCTTGCTATTATCCAATGTAAATTTAATAGCATCTACAGCAGCTTTAGTACGCAAGTAATACATACCTGTTTTTAAGCCACTTTTCCATGCATAAAAGTGCATTGAGGTCAATTTAGAATAGTTTGCGTTTTCCATGAACAAGTTCAAAGACTGACTTTGATCAATGAAATATCCTCTTTGGCGGCTCATGTCTATAATATCTTTCATACTAAGCTCCCAAACCGTTTTGTACAAGTCACGTATGTCCTGTGGAATGGTTTCTATATGTTGGATAGAACCGTTTGCACGCATTAACTCTTGCTTCATGTTCTCGTTCCAAAGACCTAGGTTTACCAAATCTTCCAATAGATGCTTGTTCACCACAATAAACTCACCAGAAAGCACCCTTCTAGTGTAAATATTAGAAGTATAGGGCTCAAAACACTCATTGTTACCCAAAATCTGAGACGTTGAAGCTGTTGGCATAGGCGCTACTAAAAGTGAGTTACGAACTCCGTTTTTCTTAACCTCCTTACGCAGTTTGTTCCAATCCCATCTTCCTGATAGTTCTTCGTCCTTAATACCCCAAAGGTTGAACTGAAAATCTCCCTGAGAAATAGGCGAACCTTCAAAAGTAGAATATGCTCCTTCTTCTTTTGCCATTTCCATAGAAGCGGTAACAGCAGCAAAATATAAGGTTTCAAAAATCTCTTGGTTCAATTTCTTGGCACCGTCACTTGTAAAAGGCAAACGTAACAGAATAAAAGCATCAGCAAGCCCCTGTACGCCAAGACCAATTGGTCTGTGACGCATATTGGAGTTTTCCGCTTCTTTTACCGGATAGTAATTTCTATCTATAACACGGTTTAAGTTTCTGGTTACCCTTTTGGTTACCTTGAACAGTTCTTTATGATCAAAGGCCCCATTCTTAATGAACATTGGTAAAGCAATGGATGCCAAATTACATACCGCTACCTCATCCGGAGAGGTATATTCCATAATCTCGGTACACAAGTTAGAAGAACGTATAGTACCTAAGTTTTTCTGGTTGCTCTTACGGTTAGCCGCATCTTTGTACAACATGTAAGGTGTACCGGTCTCTATTTGAGACTCCAATATTTTTTCCCAAAGTTCACGAGCCTTAACGGTTTTTCTTCCTTTTCCTTCCGCTTCGTATTTGGTATATAATGCTTCAAATTCTTCACTGTGGTGTGTGAACAATCCTGGGCATTCATTAGGACACATTAACGTCCAATCTTCGTTAGCCTCTACCCTTTTCATGAATAAATCCGAAATCCACATGGCATAAAAAAGATCACGTGCACGCATTTCTTCTTTACCATGGTTCTTTTTCAAATCTAAGAATGCATAAATATCCGCATGCCATGGCTCCATGTAAATAGCAAAGCTTCCTTTACGCTTTCCACCACCTTGATCTACGTAACGTGCCGTATCATTAAACACCTGTAGCATAGGAACTATACCGTTAGACGTACCATTTGTTCCTGCAATATAAGAGCCTGTTGCACGTACATTATGTATAGATAGACCAATACCACCCGCAGACTGAGAAATCTTAGCCGTTTGCTTTAACGTATCATAAATACCATCTATACTATCATCTTTCATTGCCAATAAGAAGCAAGAAGACATCTGTGGTTTTGGTGTTCCTGAGTTAAAAAGTGTAGGTGTAGCGTGGGTGAAATATTTTTTGGACATGAGCTCGTACGTCTCAATGGTCGCATCCAAATCATTTAGGTGAATACCTACGGAAACACGCATAAGCATATGCTGAGGACGCTCTGCAATCTTACCGTTCAATTTTAGAAGATACGAACGCTCAAGTGTTTTAAAACCGAAGTAGTCATATCCAAAATCTCTGTTATAGATAATCGTGGAGTCCAACCTTTCTGAATTTTCCGAAATTACCTTATAGACCTCATCGGATAAAAGTGGCGCCTCTTTGTTCGTACGTGGGTTTACATACTCATAAAGGTCCTTCATTGTTTCTGAGAACGACTTTTTAGTATTCTTGTGCAAGTTTGAGACCGAAATACGGGCTGCTAACTTTGCATAATCCGGGTGGGTCGTGGTCATAGTGGCCGCAATCTCCGCCGCTAAATTATCTAGCTCAGATGTGGTTACACCGTCATACAATCCTTCTATAACGCGCATAGCAACCTTTAAAGGGTCTACAAGCCCGTTTAGGCCATAACATAATTTTCTTACTCGGGCCGTGATCTTATCGAACATGACCACTTCTTTTCTGCCGTCTCTTTTAACTACAAACATGTGAATACTTTTTTTAGTGGGGTGTGATACGTTGGTTTGTTTATGCTGAATTGTTAAAAAAATTAACAATTTTAAAATTGGGAACAAAAACCCTGTCTGAGAAAGGGTCCTCTATTTTATATATTATCTAAAAATCTGCGTCGAAGCTTATTTTCTGTGCGTCCTCATCATTATCCTTGTTCAAAACGCCTGCTTTTTGGTATTCAGAAACACGTTTTTCAAAGAAGTTGGTCTTTCCTTGTAGGGAAATCATATCCATAAAATCAAACGGATTGGTTGCGTTGTACACTTTATCGCACTCCAGCTCAACAAGAAGCCTATCCGTTACAAATTCTAGGTATTGTGTCATTAATTTTGAGTTCATCCCGATTAAACTTGCCGGAAGCGACTCTGTAATGAACTCACGTTCAATATCCAATGCATTGGTCAAAATCTCGGTAATACGTTCTTTTGGAACTTTATTGATCAAGTGTTTGTTATGAAGGTGTACCGCATAATCACAGTGCATACCTTCATCTCTTGAAATCAACTCATTGGAAAAAGTAAGCCCAGGCATTAAACCTCTTTTCTTTAACCAGAAAATAGAGCAGAATGCACCGGAGAAGAATATACCTTCAACAGCTGCAAAGGCTATCAACCTTTCTGCAAAACTTGGAGACTCGATCCAATTCAATGCCCAATCTGCCTTTTTCTTAATGGCAGGAAAATTTTCTATTGCTCTAAAAAGAAGGTTCTTTTCCTTTTCATCCTTTACGTAAGTATCAATCAAAAGCGAATAGGTCTCCGAGTGTATATTTTCCATCATAATCTGGAACCCGTAGAAAAACTTAGCTTCGGCATATTGCACTTCACTAACAAAATTCTCTGCCAAATTCTCGTTTACGATACCGTCCGAAGCTGCAAAAAAGGCAAGTATATGCTTCACGAAGTAACGCTCGTCATCACTCAGCTTATTATTCCAGTCATTTAAATCTTCACCAAGGTCTATTTCCTCAGCCGTCCAAAAACAGGCTTCGCATTTCTTGTACCATTCCCATAAATCATGATGTTTAATAGGAAAGATTACAAAGCGGTCGTTGTTTTCTTCCAAAATAGGCTCTAAAGCTGCGGACATATCAAATTATTTTTAAAAAATTCGTGTATTGGGAAGAAAATTCTCCCCTTGTGATGGGATAACAAAGATGGCAAAAAAGCACCAAAATATGCGTGCTGTTCGATCATTTCGGTCACAAAGTTTTTAACACAAATTGTTGAAATGTATGCTCGCATTGTATATACACTGACGTTAACGGGGATCGACAGTTAACGTAAATTTTACATGAAAGTTGAACACAAAAAATTAAACCAAAAAGTATGTTTTTAATATACTTTTTGGTTTAAAAATTATAACATCAACTAAGCGGGCTATTTTGTAATCATAGCCTCTAACCTCTGCAACCTTTCTTCCAAGTTTGCAATTTTTCCTGATTGTTGCTCAATTATCAGTTGTTGTTCTTGAATAGCCGTGACAACTATAGGTATTAACTGGGTGTAACTGAGACTTAAGGTATTTTCAGCATCTACTTCTTCATAAATAATTTCGGGAATTATTTGCTGCACTTCCTGCGCAATAAGACCTAGACACCTTTTCCCCGAGCTTCTATCATCCAACCACAAATAACTTTTTGGCTGAAGCCTTAACACCTCATCAAGACCGTAATCTAGATTTTTTATGTTTTTCTTTAATCTAGCATCTGAATTATGGACTAAAGATCCATTTACAAATACATCCCCGTCACCGGTAATTGCCATTCGGTTAGATGCGCCTTGATCATTTCGGAAATAAAAATTTAATCTACTATTTTGCCCCCCATTTGCTCCGTCCTTTGCAATACCTGCAATGTGCCAGAAAGCGTCGCTTTCTGTATTTTTGAATTCAAGTCTTGAAAAATCATCTCCGTCTTCCTCTAGTTTGAGCAAAGGCTTGGTTATCGTTGAATTATTGAGAACATGAACCCAAGAAGAAGTATTTGAACTAGGCCCAAACTGAAATTCCCCCCCTTGAAACATCCTAAAACGCGTTAAAAAAGAACTAGATCCGTCTAGCTTAGTTTCTAACTGCAAATCTGCCCCTTGTGAACGGGTACTATACCGCCATTGATTACCGTTATTTGGAAAACCAAATATTAGTCCCCCTAAATTTGTCTGAACAAAGAGATTACCTCCAACATGCATTTTCTTTTCAGGATTACTAACACCAACACCTACATTTCCACTAGATCTATATATATTATCTTCATCTTCCTCCCAAAGAGAACTTCCTCCACTACCCGTCCCAATCATCAAATTTCCATCAGCATCGGCCATAACGTTGCGTTCTCCTGTTCCAGCCAAATCACCTGAGCGAATTCCCTTTACAACATCTAACGTTCCATCATCAAGCAATCGAGTATGTACACTTCCACCCGTCAAATCTGTAGAAGAATACATTAATTCCATTCTTCCTTCTCCTGCCGTAAATGCCCAATCAGTATTTGCAGCTCCAGTCCGCATCCATTGTAAACTAACACTTCTGGCATCTGTAGATGTCATTCTATTGCGTAAAGTTCCTATACCTGATACTTCAAAATTTGCATCTGGTGAATCTGTACCAACACCCACCTTACCACTATTAAAATAAATATCACCTGCATTATCTGTCCATAAAGAGCTTCCTCCTCCTCCAACTTCATCAGTACCGGCCACCCACATGCTTGTACCCGCATCCCATTTAGCTACTTGACCATCTGCCGTACCCTCAAGTCCGCTTATATTCGTGCCATCACCTAAAAGCAATCCGCTTTCCCCTGTAACATCCACATAATCACTTAAATCAACCGAACCCGTACCATCTTCAATGCTTAACACATCTCCAGTCATTATAAGTCCTTGATCATCCGTATCTACCAACCCACCAGCTGCCAATTCTTCTATTGCCGCTTGGGTATCAGCAGCTGCAAGTCCCGTTCCCGTATTGTCAAAAGGAACTTCGGAGGCGTTTTGGTCATCTGTTCCTCCCGGTGGGATAATCGTAGAAAGATCAACACCCGTTCCATCTTCTATCTGTAGCATGGTTCCTGAAAGTGATAAATTCTGATCATCTGTATCTACCAACCCACCCGCA
>NZ_JAHKQG010000011.1:888553-1316428 GCF_018860715.1 Zobellia sp. B3R18
TCAAAAGGAACTTCGGAGGCTTTTTGGTCATCTGTTCCTCCTGGTGGGATAATAGCCGATAGATCGATAGTTGACCCATCCGTTATACTTAAGTCAGTGCCAGAAAGGCTAATATCTTGGATTTCATTGGTCGGGTCCGCATCTGCATCCGCACCTCCTGTGCCAGAAGCGACCAATTCATCCAAAGCCTCCTGAACATTACCTGCAGTAAGTCCTGAGCCCGCATTGTCATACGGCACTTCGGAAGCAATTTGAGCGTCTCCGCCTCCACCACCACTAAACAATCTATTATCTACATAGGTCTTTACCGCTCTTTGCGTGGGCAGAATACCGTTGCTGTTTTCGGCCAGGCCGCCATCGTCCGATATTTTGTTGACTTGATTGCCTGAGCTTAAATTAAAGCCTCCTAAAATTCTTAAGTCGCTTTTTATTTTAACCTCGCCAACGTTTTTGTTCTCAATATCATTTCCATTTGTTTCCCATTGTTGGCTGCCGGAAGCCATGGCGTAAGGAACCGCCATTAGTTCAGTTGTGCCCACCTCTGTGCCATTAAAGGAAACCACCACAAAAGTAGCTTGGCCCCAAGGTAAATTGGAATAACTGCCACTATTACTGTTTCCACTGCCTATTTGCAAGTTAAAAACACCATTGGCATCTGTTGTTATAGAGTGACTTTCTTCATATTGCGTAGCCGCATCCGCGCTACCAAATTTTAGGGCAATACCTATATCTATGGTCTCTTGCTCCATTAATTCATTATCCAAATTACGGGCAACACC
This sequence comes from Zobellia sp. B3R18, assembly GCF_018860715.1. Taxonomy (NCBI): domain Bacteria; kingdom Pseudomonadati; phylum Bacteroidota; class Flavobacteriia; order Flavobacteriales; family Flavobacteriaceae; genus Zobellia; species Zobellia sp. B3R18. The sequence continues at coordinate 889,333 of NZ_JAHKQG010000011.1, forward strand.
CTGGTAATTGATGTAGTTTTTCTGCTGTGCTTGCGCCACAAAAGTACCGGAGAACATAAAGGCCAAGATTATGAGTATTGATGTGTATTTTTTTTTCATGGTTCTATTCTTTGATCAGTTTAAATGCTTTACTATCCGTATTTCCTTCTATGTAGAGTTTTAAAACATATACTCCCTTGGCCATATAGGCCATGTCTATTTTGTATTCAGACTTAGACGTTTCTACTTTTTGGTTTAAAACGCGCTGCCCGTTTACACTAAACAACTCTATACCATACACTTTGTTTTGACTGGTAAAAACGGTCACTTCTTCTATAACCGGGTTGGGATAAACCAAAATGTTGGAAGGGTCTTCCCCTGGGCTTAGTGGTATGACCAAAATTCCTTTTCCTGCCCAAAAACCTTGATTTACAGAATTATTTTCTCCTACCAAACCCACTATTGGTTCTCCAATGGTGAAGCTTACCGAGACCTCTGCACTTGCCATAGTACCACCAACGTTACTAACAACACTGCGTTCTATTGATTGGGCAAATGAAAATGTAGTACTTACTGACAGAAAAAAGAGGAGTAGTTTTGCTTTCATATGTGTTCATTTTAAGATTAATGTTTTTTTAATGTTGAAGGTTAACAGGGCAGCTTCAACATTTTAATAATTGTGCTAAAGAGCTAGCTTCTTTTCTTTTTATAGACGAACACCTCCAAGCGATCAAAATCTATTTTCATACTCTTTGAGAAACCGCTCAAAAATTTATGGGCAGCAAATAAAATGATCAAGAGTGCTTCTATGGAAATAAGCACCACTGGGTCTATCTTTTTGACTAAAACGAGCAAAGACTCTGCAAACAATAGTGAGGTATTAAATAACAGGGCTACGATTAACATGATGGTGGTTTTCATACGTATAGATTTAAAATGTTTCAGAATTGGGTACTACCCGCTTTATAAAAAAGTTCTTGTGAGTACCTAGGTTTTGGGAGGAATGGTTTCTGATGGTTGCCATGGCATATTCTGCTAACAACAACCAGAAGAAGTTGGCACAACTGCTCCGTTGAATGAGCAATACCGTCATGTATTGGAGATGAATCAGTTTCATTTTCTTTCTCTATTTGCTTAAATGGTCTACACCATTAAAGATGAATAGGGGGAAACTGATTTGGGAAGGTTAGGAAGAAGCTTTCATCCGATTTAAAAACTCAAATAAATTGCCAGCCCCTTGAAACCATTGACAAGATACTGGCAACTTTAATTTTCAAAAATTAAAAATGTACAATTTGATGGTTCTAATGTGTAATCTGCAAGAATATTGTAATTCTTTGTGAAGAGTGTTGCTAAACACCTTGGTCATTCAGTTGAATCAGGGACTTTGAACGGTCCTGATCTTATAGGACCATTTCCCCGCTCTTTTATATCCTTTGGAGACATTAGGAGACTTTACCACCCCATAAATACCTGCTGTTAACGCTGCGGCCCCAATAAATACGGAAGGCACAGTACCAACGGCCAATCCAACTAAAAACATGATACTGCCAATATGCAGAAAATTAACATGAATCATAATTGTATGAAACAAGGCATGACGTCTAATGATATCTATTTCTTGTAAGCTAACAATTATATCATCTACAATAATACTATTTTGATTGAGCACAGTAAACCTCCCTGCAAATTTTTCACCAGTTTTGGTAATAACTTTGATTCTTCTGCTTTCCTCAATGGTTATTTCTTTGCCAGAAACCGAATTGACAATGGCCAACTGCTTTTCCTGACTAAGACTTTCTAGACAGAAAAAAAGACAACATACTAACGGAAGAAACACTCTCATAAGTTTCTATTTTAAACTTGTTATTTGCTAGAACAGCAAACCTAACTATTGTTGAATGCCCGCGAACCAAACCTCATACTTCTTCCCCAAGATAGGGGCCGGAGCCTCTTTTCCGTTTAGGGCATTCATAAATGCCATGACCCACATGTACAATAAGACAAAAATACCCAAAAAGTTTATGACCCAACCTAAAATAGGTATCATGCCAATAACGCCCAAGGCCAAACCGGTAACACACAAACCCAATGATTGCCTAATATGATAGCTTGCAAATTCTTGTTTTTTCTCATTGTTCATTACAAATGCAACTATTAGGCCTATTAAGGTTACATAAGCCAGAATCGCCATTGTCTTATCATTTTCACTTGTAGCCGTAGCAGTTTGTGCCTTATTTAATTCAGTATCCGTATTTTCCATAATTATATATATTTAATTGGTTTTATTCCGCCATTTTGGTCAATTGTTCTAGTTTGAGTTCGTTTACTATATCCCAAGTTTCTTCGGGTGGTATATCATATGCATTTATCGTTACCAAAAAGCGCTCTGCATAGGCAAACATTAGTTGGGTATCGTTAGACTTCTTTTTGTAGGTCTGTTGTGCCTTAATCCCATTAACTTCAACCGTTTGTTGGTGTTTATATTCATCTTCCGTTTCCATTTCAAAATTACCCAGTAGCCCGTAACTCGTTGCCATCATACTTCCGGTAGGGCCCGCCCCATCTATTATCATAACATTAAACTTCTTCTTGCTATCTATCTTTTTGTAGGTGCCTTCCACAGAGTTAACCTTATACATTCCCGCTTGGCCCACTTTAAAACCTGTTCTGTCCAAGACCCCTAAACTCTTGGGCAACCACCCCTTTAGTTGTTCATTGGTTAAGGGAACGGCATCTTTCAGTTTTTCGATTCTTCCTTCTACTTTTCTGGCTTCCTTTACAAAGGTGGATGCATTAGATACCCCCTCCTTAGCCTTGGATAATTTTTCCTTGACCTCGCCAACACAAGAGCCCAATAGCAGCAAGAGTATAATCAATCCTATATTCTTTAGTTTCATCATCTTCACTTTATAGGTTGTCACAACTTTCCCTATCTATTTCTGCTTTTGCCTCCTTGATTTCTTGGTCAATTTCAGCTCTGCTGGCCGTAGGTATACAATCATAAATGTCATCTAGAGCATCTAGATAGGCCTTAGCCGCGCTTTTATAGTCTGCACAATTCTCTGCGGTGGGGTTTTCCGAATAAGCAGAAGTCGCATCTGACCATGCTTGTAGCTCATCTGCATAACCCTGGGCCCAATTTCCTCCAAAACAGTTTCCTACAGGGTTTAAAGGGTTGTCCTTGTCACAACCGTACGTTAAAATAATTGCCGCACCACAAACGGCTAAAAGAACTTGTTTTTTTAAATTTTTCATAATCATTGTTTTCACTGGTTCATTAACTGTTTTTTGTAGTGTTCTAGCGGAAAAACATCCTTATACCGAACCTCCTACATCCATTAGTGTCCTAATCTTTAAAAGGTAAACATCAAAATCAAAAAAAGTCCGACAACCTTACAGTTATCGGACCTTTAGACGTATTCCAATTATGTTTATATCTTAAAGCTTAAGGCTTATTGATTACAGACATCACCCTCGGCTCCATTATCGGCGTATTCGTTTTCAGATTCCATAAAGTTTGCATTGGCCTTAACGCTTATTCCGCATCCACCACTCTTGGTTATATGAGAGTTTTCAACTGTTAACTGGCCTGCTTTAACATATATAGTCGCCTTAGCATTACAGCAGTATACATAAGTTGAACCAGCATTTTTGACCTCGGCATAACGAACTACATTAGACTTACTATTGGTTTCTACATGAATTCCGCGCCAGAAGCCACTTATATCTTCAGAACCTCGAAAGATTATTGGTTTGGTTTCTGTTCCAATAGCATTGAACACACCATTGTCATACACACCCAAACCAGCATTTTCTTCAAATACAATCTCTACACCTGCTTCAATATTTAAGCGATCTTTAATATCCAAAACATCATTATTGCCAATTCTATACGGCACATCGGTTGCTTTTATAGTTACTTCTTCTTCCAGTGATGAATCTGTAATCAAAATATAACCCTCTTCATTACCTTGGTATGATGATAAAGTACCGTCTATTGCGTCCAGCACTCCCATCGTTAGCTTTAATGGTGCCAGTTCATGAGTGGTTATAGTATTGCTAGCATATCCGCTAAACTCAAAATCATCTCTTACCACGATACCGTATGATTTTCCATTACTGATTGTGGTATTGGTAATTGCAGATTTTCCGTCTTTAAGATATATAGAAGCAGCATCATTACAGCAATATACATAGCTCCCTCCTGCATCCGATAATTCTAAAAAATTTAAGGAATTAGCTTGTTTGTTTGATTCTATGTGGATGCCCCTCCAATATCCTTTGGTGGCTTCTTCTCCTTTCATTACTACAGGTTCTGTAGCGGTACCATTTACTGTAATGGACCCATTATCGTAAACACCAATACCAGTATTTTCCTTGAATTTAATTACCACACCTGCCTCAATAACCAGCGGTGCTATAATGTCTACAACACATTCTACCAAATAATCTACTTCTGCAGGACCGTTCTTTAAAACGGTTTCCTCACTTATATTACAATCCAAAATTTGTGTTTCTTTGCTCTCTTGCTCCGATATTGGAATATATTGGCCTTCGCGAACCCATTTTTGAATATTTCCGGCTCCACTAGACCCAACAGAAATCCTAAGAGTATCATCTTCCTTAAGCTCCATAAAAGCATCATAGTAGTTATAGTCACTTCCCAACTCCCCGTATTTATAATTTTCCACATCTACAGCTCCAATATCACTCCATTTTACATCCCCCTTACTAAAAGATGAACCCGCTTTATCGGTAATTGTTCCTTGGGCATTTTCCACTTTCACAATCATTCCGTCATTAGGGATGTTGTTACTGGAAATCCTAATCCAAGAACCTGCTAAATTATCTAGTGTAAATTGTTCTTCGGACTGTTCTTCTTGTTCTTGCTGTTCATCAACTGATTGAGGATCGCTGACACTGTCATTTACCCCGTCCTTGGTACATGATACAATCATCAGGGCAATAAGCACCATATACCATACATTTTTAGTTTTCATAATCTTATATTTTATTGATTCCACGGGTGTTTGTACCCTAAATATCAAAAGGTCAACATACCCATTAAAAAAATTCTATATTTAGATGATGTTTACCTTTTAACCAATTGAGCACCAATGAAAGACCAGCATATTATTTCCCAAATGAAACAGCGGGATAGAAATGCACTGAAAGAAGTTTATAAAGGGTATAAAATTGAATTTTTCAAGTTTGCTTCCCGATATACTTCCGACACTAATGTACTAGAGGACATTTTCCAAGATGCTATTATCGTACTCTATGAAAATGCTCTGGCAGGAAAATTGGACGAATTAAAAAGTAGCTTAAAAACCTACCTTTTCAGCACAGGAAAGTTTATGATTTTTAAAAAGTTCAGAGACATTAAGGAAATAGCCACCGATGAAACCTATATTTTTGACCAAAACGAAATAGCTGTCATCAATGACGTATACGAAGACCAAGGCCCCAATGAATACCAACAAAAATTAGTAGAAAATTTTAAGAAGCTTGGAGATAAATGCCGCGAAATTCTTGAGCTTTTCTACCTAAAAGGATTAAAACTAGACGAAATAATGAGCGTGCAAGGCTATGAAAACAAAAATGTAGTAAAAAGCCAAAAATCTAGATGCCTCAAATCATTAAAAGAGCTTACTCATGCAAAGAATGGATAATGAAGAATTGATCAATGGTTATTTTGAAGGTTCTCTTTCAGAAGAGCAAAAGAGAGAATTTGACCATTTATTTGAAACAAATACTGATTTTAAAACCGATTTTGAGTTTCAGGAAGAGCTAAAACGCGCCCTGGTAAAATCCGAAAGAAAACAACTTAAGGAAATTTTATCGAATACCAACACGCCACATGAAAAAGAAAAATCTCAAGTAATACGCTTACGCCCTTGGCTCGTTGCCGCCTCCGTGGCTCTACTTGCCGGCATCAGCTCTTGGTTGATTTTCTTTAACCGACCGGACATTGATTCTCAACAACTGTACGCTAGCAATTTTGCCCCCTATGAAAATGTAGTACATCCTATTGAACGCGGTGAACAATTGGAAGACCTTAAAACGCGGGCTTTTATTGCATATGAAAATGCGGAATACATAAAGGCTATAGAGCTGTTCCAAACTTTGAACATGAAAAATAATGATAAGTATATTATTTTTTACGAAGCTATTGCCCTTATGCAATTGAATAAACATGATGAAGCGGTTCCCTTATTTGAAGATTACATTGAGACCAACGGAGAGCTTAAGGAAAGGGCCATTTGGTACCTAGCACTAGCCTACTTAAAACTAGATGAAATTGAAAAATGTAAAGAACAGTTAAGTCTTTTGGCCCATAAAGAGGGATTCAAAACCAAGGCTGCAAAAAATCTATTGGCCGAGCTGAACTAATTAAAACTTCTTTTCCTTTTATATCTAAAAACAACGTAGAAAACACTCAATACTAAAAACAAACTCCCCAAATACCACCAGTAATTGGTAGTCGTAATAGGGGAAACATCTCCCGAAACCACAAAAGCAGACCAGTAATAGGGGTGCTGCAACAGGCTATCATCCGTGGTTTTCAGATATTTCAGTTTTGCATCACGCAATGCTTTTGCTTTTGACTTACCCTTACTAAGCTCTTCGTAAAAGAACTCCATTAATTTCACGCTGCTTTTATCGTTAATCTTCCACAATGTGTTCACTAAAGATTTGGCCCCGGCATAGTAAAACCCTTTTGACAAACTCAACATACCCTGCCCTTTTTGAAGTTTTCCTATACCTGTTTGGCACGCACTCAAAGTCACTAAATCAGCATCCAAGGAAATATTATAAAGGTCTTTTATATAGAGCACACTGTTCTCACTACTATCCTGTTGTTGACTAAAAGCGAGATAAGAATAATCCGGATACGCGTCGTTGGCAGAAGCATGCGTAGCCAAGTGGATCATATTAGAATTAGAAGAGTTTGCCTTAAAACTTGCAAGGGTAGCATTTTGGCCCAATACCTTTTGCGTATTAAAGTAAGAGCTTATTCCGTTAACTTCATCATCGTTATAGAGCAACTTTCCAAACTGCCTACTATCCTGAACCGTTTCTTCATCATCAAAATTTGGCGCATAGGCCAAAATGTGGTTCTCTTTAGATTTCGCCTTCTTTATGAGTTCCAAAAGAGAGGTAATTGAATTGCCGTAGCTGATACTTTTTGTTTCCAAAAGGTAGGAATCGTTCTCACGTAAGAGGTCAAAAGGCATATAATGCAATTCTCCGTCTGGAACGATAACAAGATTTTGAGAATCAATATCTTTGAGCGGCTGCTTCAAGACTCTTTCAAAGAGACGGTTACCTAAAACATTTACTTCTTCTATCCCATTTTTTAAAGATGGTTTTGAGAGTGCCCTATAAAAATCACCAATATCCTTTTTATCGTCTTCGAAAAATGGCAATTTTAAAAAATGTTGCTTTTCATCGTTCAACACAATGGCATACAGGTGATGGTTCGTAAGGGTAAAAGAAACTATGGCACCCCCATCTTTAAACAGTGAATTACGTATAGTGGCCAAATCTAAAGTTTTACTACTATACTTTAAATCATGATACTTTGGGTACTTCTGTTTTAATGTATCCAATAAAACGTAATACGCTTGCTTTAAACTCAAAAGTTGGGGCTCCAACTTGCTCGCATCTTCAGGACCTTCAAAAATTTCTTTCTCAAAATGAGTTATTTCCGCTCTTAGGCGTGCTTCTTTTTCCAATACTTGTTGAGGCACATTTCCATATCTAGTAGCCTGAGCATCCCTGAGGGCTTCGAGCAGAACAAAATCTTTATTCTTTTCTGCAATGTTCAACGCCAATTCTACCGTGTTTGTAGATCCGGTCCTTTTATAGTTGTCATATACTACATCTAGCATCCGGTGAAAGATAGGATACACCTCCTCGGCCAAATATTGCTTATCCAATTTACTGTCAAACTCCAGTTTCAATTCATCAAAAGTGGCCAATATGTCTTTACTGGTTATTATTGCCTCTTTTTCATAAGCAAGATGATTTGTTTTGGCATACGCCGATTGCAAAAGCTGAAGTTTTATATCCAATAAATTCAGCAATTGAAGTTTGGAAAATGCATCTTTGGGCTTGGGGTTGTCATCAGACCCTAATTTAATGTTGCTGGCATTATAAAATGCTTTCTGGATGAAATTAAGCCCTTCCTTAAAATTGTCTTGTGCTAAATAAAGTCTTGCCATTTTACCATAGACATAGGCTACATCTTGGTGAGGTTTATACTGCCGATAGGTTGTATAAGCATCCAACGCCTGACCATAATACTCCTCTGCCTGTTCGTAATCCTTTTTTCCCAAGAAGGCATTGGCATAAAACACATTTATTTCTTTGGAAAAAGGGTTATCCAAAGCATTCATAAGATGGTTTTCATTTAATACCGTTAGTGCATTATCATATTCCCCCTGTTTTAAATAATTTTTGGCCAGCAATATATATGCGGACAAGAAGTTGTTCTTAAATCTGGGGTTATTCACTTTCGCCTTATAAAACTCCAATGTTTCCTTCAGCAAATCATTGGCCCCTACGGTATTGCCCTGCACCTCTAACACCTGTGAAAGCAGTTTTTTAGTGTTGAAACTAGCCGATTGCCAGTCTTCAATACTATCTCTAAATGTTGCTATTAGGTTTAAATCTTGTGTATAGTAAAATTCAGCCTGTTCATATTTACCGGTATGCCTATAAATGAGCCCTAGGAAACTATAAATTGCGGAAAGTGTATCTATATCAAGCGCGGTACGCTGCGCTTCAGGAACAGCTTTAAGAATGGAATACAACTCTAAAAAATAGGCTTTGGCCGTACCGTATTCCTTTAATTTGTAATGAAAATTTCCTCTGTCAAAAAGGAGTCGGTTTTTATAAACTTCACTTATCTCAAGACCATTGGTTCTAGAGTCGTTGCCCAACCAGTCCTCCATTCTTTGCAGGTTACGCCTGTATTCCTGTAAATCGTAAAAATTACTGTTCGCATTGATCAAATAACTTAGACTTCCAAGAAGATAGTCCATATTATCTTGTTCATTGGCAAGTGATAAGGTTTTTTCATAGTAGACATAGGCGCTATCCTTATTTACGTAGTGATATTCCAAAGCCCTGTTAAAAGCATCGTCCAAGTTTGATGCTTCTCCTTGGGACCAGCCGCTATGGCATGTAAACAAAAAACAAACTATGTAATGAAAGTATTTCATATGTTAAAGTCCCTTACGTATCTGCGTAAAGGACTTTAAATTAATCAAAAATTGTACAACTAATTTTTATAGACCGGTAGTTCTAGGGTAATGGCATCTCCAAACTCTTTGGTCCTTGGCATTTTTATGACCATTGTAGCGTTACCTTTAAAATTACCCTCAATAGCAACCACCTTATTACCGGTTTTCGTAAGAGATGTTGAACCGCCTTTGGCCACCACTTTGTTCTTTTCGTTAACTATAATTATTTCGGCATCATCTACCTCCGCTGGCAACTCTATTCCCGAAAAATCCGAAATATTGATTTTAGGCACACAACCAGCTCTTGGGTTATCAAAACATCCTCTTGGCGGCCTGGGCGGGAATTTTCCTCCCCTTGGCATAACAAAACTAACCAACTCTGATTTAAACATATTTAAACCAGCCTCTTCTTTTTGAGCCTGCTCTAATCGTGGAATCAATCTTTTACCTCCTTTATTAACATCTATGGCCTCCTTTAATTCCGCAATTTCCTGTTTCATAACGGAAAGACTGTGTATTGTTCCAAGTTTGTACAGTTCAAGACCATTCAGGTATTTGGGTTCTTGAACCAAACGGTAACTAAAATTGTTAGAGGTTAATTCTTCTTCGGGAAGTTCTTTCTGAGAACATGAGACTACACCCAACATAATAAACATAAGACAGACTAAATAATTCATTGCTTTCATAATTTATGGTTTTCTACAGATGAGTACCCTAAACCTAAAAAGGTAAACATGATAATCAATCAATTTGGCTAAAGGTGCCCATAATTTATAAGTACATCAATAGCTTATGTTTTATTGGTCTAATTTCTTGTATGCCTAGCACTGTTGGCTGTACGGATGGTTGCTTAAAAAAAATAACAGAAGAAAACCTTAGGGCACAAAAAAAGACCGAAAAGTATTTTTTGGTCTTTTTATAATGTTACTATGATACCGCCAAACCGTACGGTCCTTCTAATGTATCAAAATCGATTAGTACCAGAAAGGGTGCTGATTCAGGTAGTTCCCCCGAAACCTATAATCGGCAATCACCTTTCCAATAAATTGAATAAGATGACCCCCAATGGCTTCATTAGACGGACAAACATGCTCTATTTCATAACATGTAGCCTAGAACCGTACCTTTTTGGATTGGCAGTTTCATAAAATTGTAAGATGGTTCCCCATATGTAGATATTGTCTAGTTATTGGTTTGGTATTTGATGTCTCTATTTTCTAATGCTGTGTTGTACGTAATCTCAGTAATTACCAATCGGGGGATGGTAAAAATAAGCATTTTCTTAACATGTAGCACCATTAGTTCCTATTATTGTTCAATCTAACTACATCATTCGTAGAATATTACAAATAACATGGCTAGACCATAAAATCATCACAGAACAACACCCATGATGTAAACTTAGTCTCTAATTTTTGTAAGCCATGAACGACCTGCTAACATGTATTGTTTTGCCTTCTGAGTTTCTAAAAGATAAATTCATCTTCCCGCGCATAGCATATTGGTCTATTTCTGCAATATGCACAAAGCCCTTATGCCCAAAATAAGGTTTCTCATCTAAGTCCGTTAGATTAACAAAACCAAAAACTCCGCTAAAATTGCTTAAAAGGCTATTGAAATCTCCTTTAACCTCATGTTTGCCCAGTATAGCACTTGTATTTTTTGTTGGTTTTGAAATTATCATTCCAAAAAGCTGCTCTCCTTTAGTCTTAGTACCACTTGCTTTTAGCTCAACATTCGTGAATGTATCGCCGTCTCTAGACTTTACCTCCTTTACACTAAAAACAAGGGAGCTTTCTATAATCTTACCAACACTATCACTAATAGCTTCGCGATTTAAAAAATGAACATCCTCTAAAGTAGAAGGTGAAATAAGTTTATCATCCACTCCAGGGCTCGAAAAGAAGAAAAAAGAGAGAACAAACCAGAACCCTACTTTAGTGGTATTAACAAAAAACTGGAATACAAAACTATACATGATGTTGCTAATTTTTGGTTTCTTGCTCCGGTTCCTCTAGACCCGTTAACGTGTTTTCTACAAACTGCTCCCCAACAATTAAGCTGTTATCTAATTCCTTAACCTCACTTGTATCCGTCAAAGCTGCCGCTACTAAAGTAACGACAAGTAATGCGAACATGAACAGACATTTTTTCATTGCTATTATTATTAGTTTAACCTAGTTGGATATATTAAAACTCCTGGGGAAACATTAATAACCGTCATCTACTCAAAAGCTAAAGTAGGGTTGAACGCCCCTTACCCGCAGTGCTAATGTATAAATGGTACATTTTCCTGTATAAATGGTAAGTGCCTTATTTTATCAGGGTTAATGAGGCCTCACACGTGTATTTTTTTTCCTCTAACTAGTATTAAATACACTCTATAAGACCCAGCCCCGACCAATTTTGTCACTTTTTATACCAATCACACTTTAATTGTCTCCATCGGTACATCTTTACTATCATAAAACATGCCATACGATTAAATTTGTTTACTTTACCTTAAAGTATAATTCTATGATCGAAGCCGTAATCGTTGATGATGAAATAAAAGCACTACAAAGTCTTTCGTGGGAATTGACCAATTTTAGTGATGAAATTAAGGTGGAAGCATCTTTTACAGACCCTTTTGAGGCGTTAACCTATTTAGAAAAAAACACCCCTGATTGTCTTTTTTTAGACATTGAAATGCCAACTATGGACGGTTTTCAGTTCATCCAAAAATTAACGAACAAAAATTTTCCGGTGGTGATTACGACGGCGTATAATCAATATGCCATAAAGGCCCTAAAAAACGAAGCCATAGATTACTTGCTTAAGCCTATTGACACAGACGATTTAAAGGAGACTATTGTAAAAATCAGAAAACATAATGCCAAAAACTTTACCGCAGAGCGATTGGAAAAATTATTGTTGAATTTTAACTCTAACGCAAAGCATAAAAAAATCACTTTCAACACAGACGGAAAGTTAGTCTTTTTGGATAGCGATGAAATTCTATACGCCGAGTCCGATGGAAATTATAGCACCATTTACTTAGCCGATGGCCACAAAATTGTCCTTACCAAAAAGTTAAAGGAAGTAAACGAACTGTTACCAACCGATTCTTTTTTTAGAATCCATAATTCATACATTATCAACCTTACCAAAATAAAAGAGTTTTTGAAAACCGATGGATATGTTATTTTGGAATCCAACCATAAGATTCCCGTTTCCAGACAAAAGAAATCAGATTTTCTGGATATGCTCTAAAACTATTAATGCGTTCGCAACTGAGAAATAACAAAAATTCCCTCTCCAAATGCCCTGTTCATTTGGACAAAATATTTACGCTTTTATTCGGTTTTCTCTTTTTTACCATAGGTTATACCCAATCTATACCACCAGTATTCAAAAAAACAATAGACAGCCTTATAACCGCAGGCCCTACTTCTTATTCCGAAATTCATCCGGTACTGCAAGATTACAAGAAAGATACCCTCTTGATGCGTTATTTTTCCGATGTTTCACTTGACAAAAAATATATCCCGGGCCAAATTTATGCTTTTAACGAGTTGGGAAGGGTTTACCGCAATACTTCACAATACGGAAAATCCGTTAAGTTCCACAATAAGGCTTTGAAACTTGCCAATGAAATCAATAATATTGAGTTTAAAGTATCCAGTTTAAATGACTTAGGAGTAGTTTACCGCAGAACATCTTCTATTCGTAGGGCAATGGACTACAACCAGCAAGCGTTGGAACTGGCCGAATCCGTTAAAAAAGAAAATCGTTCTAACAGCCTTAAAAAGAGCATTAATGTTTCACTAAACTCTATTGGCAACCTGTATAGTATGCTTAACCAATACGGCCAAGCTATAGAATACTTTAAAAAATCATTGGTCCTAGAGACAGAATTGGGCAATACCTTGGGTATGGCCATCAATTATGGAAATATAGGTAACAGCCTTGAAGAATTGGGGGAACTAGACGAAGCCCTCAAAAACTACCGCACATCTTTGGCCTATAACGAGGAAATAGACAGTGACATGGGGCAAATAATCTGCAAAACCAGCATTGCAAAGGTTTATTTAAAAAAAGAACGTATTAACGACGCCAAAAAACTACTTACACCCACACTAAGTCTAGCAAAAAAGCTAGGAGATGGGTTCTTAATTTCGCCTATCTATATTAATCTAGGCTGGGCAGAAATGATAACAGGAGATTATGCCAGTGCGGAAAAGTACATGCTTGAGGGCCTAAGGATAGCAGAAAAATTTAACTTAAGACACGAAGCCGCTCGGGCTAATCATTTACTCACCCAGCTCTATCAACAAACTAAAAACTATAAAAAGGCTCTTTCATATAATATGAAAGCCGAAGAGCTTGATGAAGAAATTGTGAACGAAAGCACCGTTCGTTACGTAAACGATATCATCTTTAGATATGATTCCGAGAAGAAGACCAATGAGATACAAATATTGGCGCAAGAGAACGAAATGATTCAAATGGAACTGCGCACTAGCCGTACCACTTTACTCATTGGCAGCATTGCTCTTGCCTTATTGGCCGGTATATTTTACATCCTCTATAGACAGTACCAACTTAAAAATGAAAAAAAGGTTTTGACGTTGGAGCAGAGTATGTTACGCAGTCAAATGAACCCACACTTTCTTTTTAATTCGCTCAATTCCATAAAGTTGTATATTATCAACAACGAACAGAAAAATGCGGTCCATTACCTTAACAAGTTCTCCAAGTTGGTAAGGAAAATATTGGAAGCCTCATCTATGCGGGAAATTCCTTTAGCGGAAGAACTGGAAACCGTAGAGCTCTATATGAACATAGAAAATATTCGTTTTTCAAATGAAATAGATTTTAAAGTTCGTGTAGATGAAGATATTGACACCCATACGGTTAAAATACCCTCACTAATTTTACAACCGTTCCTGGAAAACGCCATTTGGCATGGGCTTTCACCAAAAACAGGCGAAAAGATTATTGATATTCACATATCAAAAGACAAACTAGATTTTATTCATATTGCCATATCCGACAATGGTGTAGGAAGAGCCGCCGCCGAAAAAATAAAGCAGAACAAGGTCTTAAAACGTAAATCTGTTGGTATTGAAATTACAAAAGAGCGGCTCGCTAATTTCTCAAAAGACCTTCAGAATTCCTTTGAAGTAGAAATCGTTGACCTATACGATGATAACAAAAAACCTCTCGGCACCAAAGTAATACTCCACATTCCTACGGCTTAGTATGCTCTAGGGCCACTTGTTCCAGTTCTTTATACCAAGCTTCGCCAAATTTTCTGATCAAAGCCTCTTTTACGAACTTATAGATTGGTACTTGAAGCTCATCACCTAACGAACAGGCCGGGTCACAAATGTTCCATTTATGATAATTAACGGCTGTTAGTTCTGTATATTCTCGTATTCGAATAGGGTATAAGTGACATGAAACCGGCTTTTTCCAGTCAACGGCCCCTTCGTTATAAGCCTCCTCTATACCGCATTTAGCTGTACCGTTCTCGGAAAAGATAACATAGGCACATTCACTATCATTAACCAATGGCGTTTCCCATTCACCGTCATCGCCTTTAATAAACGCCCCTTGTTCCTCAATGGCCTCAATACCCTCTTTCCTCAAAAAGGGTCTTACTTTATCGTAAATATCTACAAGAATCTCTGTTTCCTTATCCTCTAGGGGAGCCCCCGCATTACCATCTATACAACATTGCCCTTTGCAGGCCGCAATGTTACAGACAAAATCGTTTTCGATAATTTCTTCCGATACTATGGTGTTACCTAATTGAAACATACTGCGGGTTTGAGATGCAAAGATACTTTTTAAACGGGATTTTATAGGTAAATAAATAGGGCAACTATGCTTTCTATCGGTTTAATTAAATGTAATTTTGCGAAAAATTCTAAGGTATGGACATACAATTCGATATTCGAGAAATTGCGACCGCTACAATGGTACTTTTTGCGGTTATTGATATTTTAGGAAGTATTCCAATTATAATCAGTCTACGTAAAAAAGTAGGGCACATAGAATCCGAAAAGGCCTCTTTTGTTTCTTTAATCATTATGATCGCCTTTCTTTTCGTGGGTCAAAAAATACTGAAACTGATCGGCATTGATGTCTATTCTTTTGCCGTAGCAGGGTCATTCATCTTATTTTTCCTTGCCCTTGAGATGATTTTGGGCATTACCCTTTATAAGGAAGACGAACCCGAAAGTGCATCTATCGTACCCATTGCTTTTCCATTAATTGCCGGGGCAGGTACGTTAACGGCCTTACTTTCCTTACGGGCAGAGTACAGAGTGGAAAATATTATCGTTGCCATTACACTAAACACTATTTTTGTGTACCTGGTCTTGAAATCGTCAAAAAAGATAGAAAACGTGCTGGGTAAAAACGGACTTAACGTAATACGAAAGGTCTTTGGTGTTATTTTATTGGCAATTGCCGTAAAGCTGTTCGCAGCAAACATTAACGAGCTTTTCTAGCATAGAAATTGAACTTAAAAAAATAGAAATGAACAAGACCCTAACTATAATCTTAATTGTAGCAGCCATTGCACTTATTGCATACAATGTTACTATGATCAATTTTCAGGATCCTTTTAATGGAGATAGTACTATTGCCTTAATTGGTATAGTAGGTTCTCTATGTGCCGTACTGCTGCTGTTGATATTCAGGACAAGTAAGAAAATAGAACAGAAAGTAAATCAAAGGGATTAGATTAGTTGGCACTTTCAATAGCGTCCACCTCTTGCTGTTGCACTACAGGGTTATCTAGCTTTATTACCTCTTGCAGCATTTTATCTTCAGTGCTTTTAATTTTAGCGTGTACATTGGCCCCGAACAATTGTTCTGCCAACGCCGCTTTTAAATAAAGTTTAATACTGTCTTCGTAGTCGTAAAAATTCATTCTTAAATTTCTACTCACGGAATAGTCCACAAATTTTTCAAATAGAATATCATCTACTGTAAAATCATTGATGAACTCTTTTTGCGAATACGAGTTGTAACGCTTTCTATCAGAGTCTAGGTGTTCAAATATAAAATAGGAAAGCCACCCAAAGCTATCCATACTTTCAACCGCCTCTTCTTCATTGGAACCTATAGGAACAAAAACATCGGGAATAATTCCACCACCACCGTATACCACTTTACCTTTGGGTGTCGTAAACTTTAAAGAGTCCGCTACCTTTATACTGTCTACGGTTACGAGTTCGCCACTATGGTACCTATCCGTAAATCTTTTATAATAATCCTCGTTTCCGTTTTCGTATGATTTTTGAATACTTCTACCCGTAGGTGTATAGTATCTGGAAACGGTAAGGCGCACCGCAGAACCATCACCCAACTCCATTTCTCTTTGCACCAAGCCCTTACCAAAGGAACGACGGCCTACTATAGTGCCAATATCGTTATCCTGTAAAGCCCCGGCTATAATTTCGCTGGCAGATGCAGAGCGCTCATTAATCAATACATACACCGGTTTGTCTTCAAATCTACCTTTTGAAGTTGCATGAATTTTATTGATTTTTCCCTTTTTGTTCTTAGTAAAAAGTATGAGTTTACCGTCTTTTAGAAACTCATCTGCCATTTGCTCAGCAACGCCCAAATACCCTCCGGGATTATCCCTTAAGTCTAACGTTAACTTGCGCGCGCCTTGCTTGATAAGTTCGGAAAGTGCTGCCTTAAATTCCTTATAAGTAGACTCCGCAAAACGATTGACCTTTATATATGCCATATCATTTGTTAGCATATAATACGCTTCTACACTTTTTATAGGAACAATGTCCCTTTTTACATTAACAGTAAACACTTTGTCTTCTGCTTTTCGGTAAATTTTAAGTTGTACAGAACTGCCCTTTTCTCCCTTTAACTTGCCAACAATATCCTCGCTTGCCAGATTTTTACCGTAAAGCGTATCATTATTGGCCATTAAGATGCGGTCTCCAGCTTTTATGCCTTTTAAATAGCTAGGTCCTTTAGGCACGGTTCTAATTACTGAAATAGTGTCTTTGTACGGATAGAAATTTATACCTATCCCCACAAAATCGCCTTTCATGTTCTCGGAGACCCGGTCCATTTCGTTCTTTGGAATATATACGGAATGTGGGTCTAATTTTTCAAGAATCTGATTAACGGTAACATCTACAATACTATCCGTATCAATCTCATCAACATACTCATAATCTATATAATCTATAAGCCTGTTGAGTTTATCTTTTTTAGAATTGGTAGTAAAAAGTTTCTCTGGAGAATCAGCAAAATGGAGCTTACCACCTACAAAAATACCTAAAGCAAGTGCTGCGGCTATAACGGTGGGCCATATGTAATTTTGCTGTTTTTTCATACTATGAGGACTTGGCCTCCGTTTCTTCTATTTCCGGTAAATGCACCAACTCAATACCTGCCCGTTCTAAAAATTGCAGTCCGGAATCGTCCTTGTAGGCCATTTTGTATACTACACGTTTTATGCCAGATTGGTGTATTAATTTACTGCACTCCCTACAAGGGGACAAGGTAATATAAAGCGTAGCACCCTCGCATGACTGCGTTGAGGAAGCTACCTTGCTAATGGCATTGGCTTCGGCGTGCAAAACATACCATTTGGTATAACCTTCATCGTCCTCACATATATTTTCAAAACCGGTTGGTGTACCATTATAGCCGTCCGAAATTATCATTCTATCCTTTACGATAATAGCCCCCACCTGTTTACGCTGGCAATAGGATAGCTTGCCCCATTCCTGGGCCATGCGCAGGTACGCTTTATCGTATTTTGCTTGTTTTATTTTTTTCATGGACTGCAAAGATACAACAATAGACTCTTGCGCTAATTATCTTACTTGCAATACAACTAAGATACCCGCTTTTAGAAAGCCCAACAATATTAAGGGGTTAATTTAAAGTGAAAATATTTGAGTTGCTATAGCGGAAACGTACGAATGAGCATTGGTATTGTTAGAAGTATAATTAAAATTGAAGTAATTACGACGAACAGCACTTTACTCAATTTAGTTACTGTAGTTAGGGCCCAACCTAAAACCAAAACCGAGACTACAATGGTAACCTGAGAAATCTCAATACCGGTAGCAAAGCCCAAAAGTGGAACTAACTTATTGTCTTCTTCGGCCATGAGCATTCTAAAATAATTGCTAAAGCCAAAACCGTGTATCAACCCAAAAACCAAGGTGGCCAATACATGCCCTTGCATGTTTTTTACCGTGGCCGCTTTACGCATGTACAACAGATTAAAAACGGCTGTCATCATAATGGTTACAGGAATCAGGAACTCTATGAGGCTAACATCTATATTCACCCATCCGTAAGCACTTAAAGCAAGGGAAACGCAATGAGCAATAGTAAATACCGTGGCCAGGAGTACTACTTTTTTCCATGTTTTAAAAGAGAACGGTACCGCTAGTGCGGCCAAAAAAAGAATATGGTCATATGCATTTATATCCAGCACATGCTCCAAACCCATCTTTATATAAAATAGAAACTCTTCCATTTTGGATTTTATTAAATGTTGAACCCCGCTAAAAAGACAAATTACCCGTAAACAAAGATTTACAAACCTCTTTCTGCCTGTATTTCTTCATAAGCCTTCTGTACTTCCTTAAACTTTTCCTCCGCACCTTTCTTTATGGCTTCGTTCTGTGTATTTACACGATCGGGATGGTACTTTTTGGCCATTGCACGATACGCTTTTTTCACTTCGTCATTACTGGCCGACTTTTCAATATCCAGAATTTTATATGCATTGTTCACAGATTTTATGAACATGGCCTTAATACTCTCAAAATCCCGCAGGTGTACGCGTAAATAACCCGCAATTTCCCTAATCTTACGAACTTCCGGATCGCTAACAGAACCATCTGCTTGGGCTATTCCAAACAGAAAATGAAGTAACTGCAATCTTACCTCATAGCGTGTACGTTGATTTAAAAACGCACAGATACGTTGGGCAGAAATTTCGTGCTTTTTATTGATTTCGTTAAAGGTCCTAAAAATGGCGTTGGCCTTATCCTTGCCGTACGTACTAACGAAATACTGTTGTACGTAGTCCATTTCACGTTGGCTTACCTTACCATCTGCCTTTATAACAATTGAACATAATGAAAGTAAGTTGAGTTCAAAATCTGCCGGGGAAACCTTTTGGCGGGTCATATCACCAAAAACCGACTGTGCCCCACCTCCACCGGTAATTTTTAATCCATCTATCAAGCTTCCTACCAGATATCCCAAAATTGCCCCAGGAAACCGGAAAAAATAATATCCTATGATGGCCGCGAACCATTTAATCATGCCTTTTCTTAATTTCGGCAAAGATATTAAAAGCGGTCAGAAATGATAGATTATTGCGTATTAGGTTTTAGTGGTCCAGACCCACTACTATTCTAAAAGTTGCCAAGTTCTTAAACCTTTCTCTATTCGCTGCGATGTAATCTACAATTTCGAGGTCTGAAAAATCCGAAAGTTTTTTCGACAACTTAGTTTCTCCTAAAACTTGTTTATTAGTAGCTACTTTTAACATGTTGCCTTCGCCAGTAAGCAGCCATTCTGGGCTAACTTCGGGAAAAGCTTTCAATACCTTGTTTAACGTTTCATCCTTAATAGATGTCTTTCTTCTTATTGCCGAGCCTATACTATTATTAGAGAGTTCGCACTCCTTTTCAAAGTTGCTAATATTAGTCCTATAGTAATCTATTAGTGTAGCTATTCTTTCTATTGGTTTCATAATCCTTAAAGTAAAAGTTCAAAAGAGTAATTTAATTCTTTTTCTAACTTTTTCATCTATAACGAATAGCATTATAACAGCACTCGCACAACTTCCCCTAACGTAATGTTAAGTCCGTCCAATAAATGCGACAAATTAAGTATCTTTGTTAACCAAAATAAAATTTAAAAATATGTATCCCGCAGAATTGGTAAAACCCATGAGACAAGACTTGGCATCAGCCGGGTTTGAAGAATTACATACAGCAGCAGCAGTCGAGAACGCGATCAATAAACCAGGTACTACTTTAGTTGTAGTAAACTCTGTTTGTGGTTGTGCAGCGGCCAACGCAAGGCCTGCGGCAAAATTAAGTTTGCACAACGCTAAAAAACCTGACCATACGGTAACGGTTTTTGCCGGTGTAGATATTGAAGCTGTAAATGCAGCAAGAAACCTTATGATTCCTTTTCCTCCGTCTTCGCCAAGTATGGCCCTTTTTAAAGATGGCGAATTGGTTCATATGATTGAGCGTCACCACATTGAAGGTAGACCAGCGGAATTGATTGCCGAAAACCTTGTTAGTGCCTATGACGAGTTCTGCTAGAACTGTTTAAACGTCTCTCGTATAGAGAGATGATAAAAGAATACAAAAAACCGCTTCACAAAGAAGCGGTTTTTTATTTTTGCACTATGCAAAAACTATTGGCATACCCGCTCACCTTTCTATACATGATCTTCTTTGGGTTGTGTCTGTTGGTGTTTCATCCCATTCAATGGGTCTGTTTTAATGTTTTTGGGTACAATCCCCATAGAATGAGCGTTGCCCTACTCAACCTCTCGCTTATGCGTTGCACCCATGTATTGGGAACCACTTATGACTTTAACAACCCGCATGATATTCCTACGGACAGGCCTTTGATTATTGTGCCGAATCACCAAAGCATGCATGACATACCCCCTATTATCTGGTTCATGCGAAAGCACCACCCTAAATTCGTTAGCAAAAAAGAGTTGGGAAGGGGCATTCCCAGTGTTTCGTACAACCTGCGCCACGGCGGTTCCGTTCTAATAGACCGGAACGATAGCAGGCAAGCCCTATCGGAAATTGCAAAACTGGGCCGCTATATAGAAGAACATAACCGAAGCGCCGTAATATTTCCCGAAGGAACCCGTAGCCGCACCGGACACCCAAAACCGTTTAAAGCTACCGGATTAAAACTCCTGATGAAAAATGCACCTTCTGCATTGGTAGTTCCTATAAGTATCAATAATTCTTGGAAAATGCTCAAATACGGTAAATTTCCAAACGGAATTGGCAATCATATTACTTTTCAAGTGCATAAGCCCATTGAAGTAAATTCCAATTTTGATGCAGTTCTGGCAGAGGCCGAAAAACAAGTTATTTCCGGAGTAACCTCCTTTAAATCATAGAATGACAAACTCAGAAATTGTAGAACAAACCATTGCTTTCGTAAAAGAGACCTTGCAAGGTGCCGAAGGCGGACATGATTGGTTTCATATACAACGTGTCTTTAATAACACCCTACTCATTGCCAAAGAAGAAAATGTAGATATTTTGGTGGTTAGTCTTGGAGCGCTCTTGCATGATATTGCCGATGCAAAATTCAACAATGGAGATGAGACCGTTGGTCCTAAACTGGCCCATCAATTTTTAACCGATTTAAAAGTAGACCACAAAACCATTGATCACGTTATACAGATCATTGAAAATATATCGTTCAAAAATTCCCTTGAAAAAAACAAGGAAGAGAGGTTCTCCTCTCTAGAACTGGCCGTGGTCCAAGATGCAGACCGTCTAGACGCTATGGGTGCCATTGGCATTGCCAGAGCATTCAATTATGGTGGGTTCAAGAACCGGGAGCTCTACAACCCTGAGATAGCTCCAAATTTAAAGATGAGCAAAGAGGAATACAAAAAATCAAAAGCCCCTACCCTAAATCACTTTTACGAAAAATTGCTCTTCCTTAAAGATAAAATGAATACGCAAACGGGTAAAAAACTTGCGGAAGAACGCCATGAATACATGCTGGGCTTCCTTAAACAATTTTATCAAGAATGGAACCCGCTTGAACCACACACAGGTTTTACCATATAATTCAGCCCAAAAAATCGGCCTTGCTTTTTTACATTTTTTGTACCTTCAAATGCAGAACCAAAAATCAAAAATTTGAAGATGCAAAGAAGAAAGTTTATCAAAAATGCAGCAGCGGCCTCTACCGCATTTTCCATTGTACCCAGCTACGTTCTGGGCAAGAATCATGTACCTCCTAGCGACACTCTTTACGTGGGTGCTTTTGGTGTTGGAGGACGTGGTGCCGGAGTTATAAACGGCCTTGACCAAACCGGTAAGGTTAAGTTTGTAACCCTCTGTGATGTAGATGACCGAAGAGCGGCAGAAACCTACGAAAAATACCCAAAAGCAAAAAAATACAAAGACTACCGTAAGGTGTACGACAAGCATCTAAAAGACATAGACGCTATAATGGTAGCTACTCCCGATCATATGCACGCCTCTATTGCTTTGCCTTTTATGCGTGAAAAAAAACATGCCTACGTAGAGAAACCTTTAACCCACAATATTAACGAAGCCAGGTTAATGACCCAAGTAGCCAAAGAGCATGGCATTGTTACCCAAATGGGAAACCAAGGAGCTTCTAGTGATGGTAGCCGTGAGGCAAAAGAATGGATTCAGAGCGGAATCATAGGAAAAGTTTACAAAGTAGATTGTTGGACCAATCGCCCGGTATGGCCACAAGGCGTTCCTGTACCTACCGAAAAACAACCCGTACCAAAAGGCCTTGATTGGGACCTTTGGCTTGGCGTAGCTGCAAAACGTGATTACAATGCGGCATACCTACCTTTTAAATGGCGAGGTTTTTGGGATTTTGGAACAGGTGCCCTAGGAGATATGGGATGCCACATTATGGAAACTCCGTTTAGCGTTTTGGACCTTGGATATCCCACAGAAGCCGAAGCTAGTTGTACCACCAACTGGGTGGGCGATTTTGTAGAAGCGGATTATAGTGAATCTTGCCCTGCTTCCTCTATAGTACGATTAAAATTCAATACTGAGGAACATGGCGATATTGCCCTGAACTGGTACGATGGTGGACTCATGCCAGACCTGCCCGATGAATTGGCAGATGGTGAAACCATTGGTGATGGAGGTGGAGGTTCTGTTTTCTACGGTACCAAAGGTATTCTTGTTACGGATACCTACTCACGTAATGCCCGGTTGCTCCCAAGCAAAAACATGAACTTGTTTAACGCTCCCGCTCCTTATTTAAAGCGAGTGGAAGGTGATGTAGAAGGACACCAAAGAAACTTTGTGGAAGGTTGCTTAAACGGTACAGAAACCTCATCGGACTTCAAAAAATCAGGACCACTAACGGAAGCCGTTCTTATGGGCAACTTGGCCATTAAAGCATTTCAATATAAAAAACTGAAAGAAGGCAAAAAACTAGGGGATTGGGATCCATTTGAGTATCCCGGAAGAAGAAAAATCCTTTGGGACGGTGCCAACATGAAAGTTATCAACTGGGACCTTGCCAACGAATGGGTAAAAGGAAAATACCGCAAAGGCTGGGAATTAAAATAGAAAGCAATAGTAAAGCGCAATAGGGAAAAACATTCCTATTGCGCTTTTTTTATTTTGATTTAGAAAGCGTATCCCGCGGATAGTTGAAATACGTTGTTTTGACTATTTCCTCCTGAATAAGAATCTCCGTTTATATTGGCAATACCCTTATTATACCTAAGGCTAAAAAAGATGTTATGGTTCAATTTGTACGAGGCTCCAATAGCAAAAGCAACGTCTAACTTCTTAAAACGGTCATCATCATCTTCATTTGTGGCTATTAAAAAGCCTACCAATGGACCTGCTTCGGCACTAAGTCCTTCCAAAAAATAATATTTTCCAAGTAAGGGCAGATTTACATAGTCCAACTTCAGGTTATTGTCATTAGTACCATAATCCCAATTTGTGCCTTGCGATGAGTATAACAACTCTGGTTGTACCGCTATTTTATCCGAAATGGAAAATTCCGCCACTCCACCTAAATGAAAGCCCACCTTTGTTCCTAAACTTCCTAAGCCCGAATAGGCACTGCCACCAATTGAAGCTATATTAATGCCCCCTTTTACCCCAAAACCAAAATCTTGGGCCTGAATAGCAGTAATCGATAAAAGCGCGGTTAAAAAGAATACTAGTTTTTTCATAATCTACATGTTTTGTTTAACTGTTTCATCAGTTAGTGTCAAACACATAAAAAGGTTAACATAAAAATATAAAACCCTACATGAATTAATACAGAAAGTCCACTTTGAAAGAACCTATCGGTATTTATAAATACTTTTTACATCTTACATCATTAAGAAAAGCAAATGCCCAAACGAAGATTATCGCTTGGGCATTTGTAGTAAGACCATATTTGGTAATTACTTATTTCTTCGTTGGTAATTCACGGGTTAACCATCCTCTTTTGTTTGCCGTAGCAATGGCATATGGGGTTATCCAGAACAATCCAAATGTAAATAGGATGCTGTACGAATATGCCCAAACCGACTCTTTTAAATCATATCTCTTCGCATAAAAAAGAACTGGGAACGTAGACAACACCAAAATACTCACAAGCGTAGAGCTCAAAAATAAAAGTGGGTGAGTTAAAATAAAGAAGAACATGAAAAACAAGAATGGGTAGCTCATCAATATCTTTATGGATTGGCTAATGAACAACAACCGCGAACCAAATTTTGAACCTTCTCTAAAATTGGTAAAAACGTATTTAGACATTTCAATATTTTCACGAACATTACTTCTACCCCATCTAATGAACATCTTATAAAGACCTTTGTATTTTTCAGGTACATTGGTATAAGCATAAGCGTTTCTTTGGAACAACACGTGGTAACCCTGCTTTAAAATCATGTTGGTCATTGCGCGATCTTCACCAATATCTGAAGGTTGCCCCATAAAAGTTTGATTGATCCATGCATCCAAACAGTTAAAAACAGCCGTTCTACGGTATGCCGCTAAAGCACCGGGAGTACAAAGCACTGAGTTTAATGCACTTTCTGCAGAACGAACAAATTCAAAACTCATTACAAAACTAACATCAAGCATTTTTGGAAGTAATGCTCTTTTATTGTTCAATACACGTATATTTCCTGCAACGGCGCCACAGTCTTTGTTTACCACAAATGGGCTAACCAAATTACGAAGGGTATCCTTATCAACTATAGAATCACTATCTACCGTAACAAAAATTTCGCCAGTACCCTCGTTAAAACCTCTGTAAAGACCATGACGTTTACCCATGTTCTTAGGTTGCTGAAAAATAGTTACACGATCACCTAAAACCTTTTTGGCTTCCTTCATCCAGTGCCATGTATCATCTTTACTACCATCATCTATAGACAACAACTGTAATTTTTCATGAGGAAAATCACTTTCCGCCAAGCTCATTAAAGTATCATATACTTGTTTTCCCTCGTTGTAAGCGGGCACTATAACCGTAACCGTAGGCAGTTCTTCATTAGATACGGAACTTATTGCCTTGTATTTAAAGTACTTGTAGATAACAAAAAGAAAGAATAACGCTTTAAAAACGAACAGCCCAAGTGCCAAATACATAAAACCTTGACCAAAACTGGAGCTTGCACGCTCTATGTTGAACTGATTTAAGTCGCTTCGTAAAACATAGGACATATAGGCTGCCCCTATCATTAAAACAAAGGTGCTTCCCATTACAAAAATGCCCCAAGCATTAGCTGTCTCAATAAAAATCTTGAACTTTTGTAACAAGCTAGTTTTTGAAGTTGTCTTTTCTACTGTATTTTCCATTTTCATAAAATGTATCTCAATGATGTTCTGAGTAGCTTATACGATACCGGATTGCGGTTCGGATTTTTCCTTTACACTATTTTAACACCCCAAGAGATACAGAATATTACAGGTATACTAACAATTTGACCCTTCTAAACTATAATTGATAAAAGCTGCCTATACAATTTATGAATGCTAAGCAATTGAATGGTTTTTAGTGTGATTGTACTAAAAACAAATTTTGTCGTTTTATTAGAATAATTTTAGCTGACCGTCCTTGAATTGCTCATGCAAATCATGATTGAGTGGAGGAAAGGATTTGTCTTTAAAATAAGTGTGACGCGCAAGACGTACCAAATCATGAATTTGGGTGGCTATTTTCCCCTCTCCTCTGCTCCGAACACCAAAACGACTGTCATTTAAAGTACCGCCATGACATTCTTCAATCTGATGCAAAACTTTATCCGCCTTATCGGGTAGGGTTTTATGAATCCAATCCGTAAAAACTTGTCCTATCGCCCCATTAAGTCTGACCACGGTAAAAGCAAAAGATTTGGCACCGTTTTCAGATACCGCTTTCGCCAAATTCATGATTTCGTGACTATTGATACCGGGAATAATGGGAGCGAGCATGGCATTGACCGGAATATTGTTTTGTGACAGAACACGAATGGTTTCCAGGCGTTTTTTAATGGTTGTAGTTCTTGGTTCCAAAACACGCCTTGTATCTTCCGATAATGAGGTAACCGAAACATTCACTCCTATCAATCTATCTTTTGCCAACTCCTTTAAAATATCCAGATCACGGAGTACCAAAGCATTTTTAGTAATGATACCTACGGGGTGCTTGTACTTTAAGAATATTTCCAAACAGGCACGGGTAATTTTAAACTTCTGCTCGGCAGGTTGGTAGCAATCTGTATTCCCAGAAAGCACAATGGTTCTGGCTTCCCACCGTTTACTCTTTATTTTTTCCTCGAGCAGTTTTGGCGCATCCTTCTTTATTAAAATTTTACGTTCAAAATCCAGTCCCGCACTATAGCCCCAAAACTCGTGAGTATTTCGCGCATAGCAGTAAATACAACCATGCTCACAACCTTGGTAAGGATTCATGGAGTACTGCATACCCACATCTGGGCTGGTAACTTTGTTTACAATGGTTTTTGGAAAGATGGGGATGTACTGCGTCTTGTTTCTATCGGCTTCTTCACCCTCTATTCGGCAAAATTCCAGAAAATCATCGCGGGTTTCATAAACGTTCTGTAGAAATTTGTTGTGAACGTTCTGCTGGGCACCACGGCCCTTAATGTAAGACTCATTTTTCAACACTATTGGATTTATTCCAAATTTATGGAATAAATCCAATTACAAATAATTTCAATAACTATTTAACAGTTACCTCAACTAATTGCTTTTTAGTACCCCGCTTAGCGTAAAACAAAAGATGATCGGAAGCCTCATCAATAAACGGCCTTGAAACCATAATAGGCAACCTTACCTCCTTGTCGTCTACAAGTTTTTTATACGATAGATCACCTGACCCGTCTACTTTAATAACAAACATATTTGGGTTTCTGCTAAACCCTTGTTTGAACAAAATTCTTTCTTTACTCATTTTCTGTGGGTTTTCTCCAGAATTGATGAAGAAGTACATGTTTTCTCCCTCACCATATGCGGTATAGGAAGCATACGAAGCATCGCCTTGGGTAACTTCGGCCTTATTGATGTTACGGGCCCATTCCATAGTACCGGAAGCGTTCAGCTTTGCCAATACTATATCATTGTAATGAAAACGGTCTACTTTTTTGGTAGCCCCTGTTCCTATATCTTGTCCTGCAGTTACAAAATACTCTTCGGCACTAAAAAGAATATCTTTGTTTGGGGTTATGTGCACACTCTTAAAAATAAGATTCTTGATTTCTGCATCTACCTCACGCCCAAATTTATCCAACATGAACTGATCAGAAAACGGATTGTATTTCTTTGCTTTAATAGCCAAGGAATTGGCGTCTAGATTAAAATACACCAAGCCATTGTACCTATTATCTTTTCGATCTGCGTAAAAACCAACAGCTTTTAAATCATTACCCAGTAATACGGGTTTTAAAGATTCTGGAAACCTTCCCGCATCAGCAAATTCTTGAGTTTTAAATCCGTTTTGGGTAATCCTGACCAACTCATATTGAAAGCGTCTTTCTTTTACATCAAACCTTCTTTTTTTGAAAAAGGCCTTTCCCATTAAATACAACTCCTTTAAATCTTTTGAGACCTCAATGTTTTCAAAGGCATAGTTCTTTTCCTCAATATTGGCGCTAAAATCATAGTCCAATTGAAGCTTTAAATCCGTGCCATAAAGATAGATGTGATACTTCTCTTTCTTTCCTTCCCTGTGGTGTACAGTTACGGCAAAAGCCGTTCTGTCATCATTAAAATGGGTAGCCGTTGAAAAGCCATTGCCAAAATTGCGGTTGTACTTGTTAACCGCCAATGGATTCAAAACCTCTTTGGAAGGAATGGATAGCAACTTTCTTTCCGTAAAATTGAACTCGTCCAGCGGACTCTGGTGTACCACATAATTGTACGCCTCGTCTTTATGGTCATAAACCAGTTCCAATAAATAAAGTTGACCGTTCTTTACAAAACCATCAACCATATGCCTGCCTGCATATTTATAATTATGGTCAGCTACCAAGTTAAGTTCGGCATCGTATACCTCAATAAAATGACCTTTGGGCCGTAGAGGCATTCCTCCGTAATAGGTACGAACAAGAACCGTCTGTTCTTGGACAGAGCGATCTATGGTCAACACGGTAGAATATTTATACCTATCGGAATAATTCTCTCCAAGCTTATAGTCCACGGGGATTTCTTGGGCATTCGTAAACGTTAGGGCAGCTAAAAACAGTAACGCTGTTAGGCTCTTTCGGGTTCGCATAAGTAGGTTTTAAGCGGACATGCTACTCACCAGGAAAGTTGGCCTTACGCTTTTCCAAAAAAGCAGAGGTACCTTCCTTAAAGTCTTCGGTGCCAAAACAAGCTCCAAAAGCCTTTATTTCTTCGTCATATCCATTACTATTCTTAAAACCCGCATTTACTGCTTTTATTGCATAACTGAGCGCGACCGGAGAGTTATTCGATATCTTGCTTGCCAACTTCTGGCAAAACTCGATCAATTGCTCTTGGGAAACCACATGATTTACCAGTCCATAATTCAATGCGCGATCAACGTCTATCATACCTGCAGTCATAATCAATTCCATAGCTCTGCCCTTGCCTACTAATTGCGGCAAACGTTGGGTACCACCATAACCGGGAATAACCCCAAGCGATACCTCTGGAAGACCCATTCTAGCATTATGGCTCGCTACTCTAAAATGACATGCCATGGCAAGCTCTAGCCCACCGCCAAGTGCAAATCCGTTAACAGCGGCAATTACAGGCTTGGACAGTTGCTCAACAAAATCAAAAAGAATCTTATGTCCTTTGGCGGACAATTTTCCACCTTGCTTTTCGGAAAAATCAGCAAACTCCGAAATATCGGCACCGGCAACAAAAGCTTTTTCCCCACTACCGGTTAAGATAATGACCTTAATTTCTTTATCCGCTTCCAATGCCTTAAGCGCTTCGTGTAGTTCTTGAATGGTTTCACGGTTAAGGGCGTTCAACTTTGTGGGACGGTTAATAGTTACGATTGCCGTAGGCTGATTATCATCCACAAGAACATTATTGAATTTCATATAGCTATTTTTTTTAGTATTCTATTTTTTGTTGGCGTTCATCTACTTTACAAGTGGGAACTTAACGGAGAACACCGTTCCCTTATCCGGTTTTGACGTAAACGTAATAGCTCCTTTGTAGGTTTCCACTATGTTCTTTACCATGCCCAGACCCAATCCCATTCCGCTTGATTTTGTGGTAAACTTGGGCTCAAATATTTTTTCTTTAAAGCCTTCCCCAATACCAATACCGTTATCCGCTACGCAGATTTTAGCAAAATCACCTTCTGTTCCTACCGATACTACAATTCTTGGAGCATCTACTTCCGGAACGGCCTGAATGGCATTCTTTACCAAGTTAGTAACCACACGTATGAGTTGTGTACGATCTAATTTCGTAATAATTTCTTTTTCTTCAGAGATAAAGTGAATGTAATCTTCATTAAAGATATCAAGCGCCAACCTTACGATTTCCACGATGTTCAGGGTTTCGTTCTGCTGGGCGGGCATTTCGGCAAAATTGGAAAACGCAGAAGCAATGCTGCTCATGGTATCAATTTGCTGGATGAGTGTTTTTGAAAACTCGGCTATTTTTATATCGATGTTGGGATCCTGATGGTCAAATTTACGCTCAAAACTTTGAACGGTAAGCCGCATTGGGGTTAGGGGATTCTTGATTTCATGCGCCACCTGCTTTGCCATCTCCCGCCAAGCCTGTTCCCTTTCACTACGCGCCAATTTTACGGCACTGTCTTCAAGTTCGTCGATCATGGCATTGTACGAGGTCACCAGCTTTTCAATTTCCTCACTTGGGTTGTCTATCAATATTTTTTGATTGCTTTTCCTTAAATCTGTCTTGCCCAACATGTCGGAAATGGTCTGAAGCGACCGGGTGATATAAGTAGAAATAAAATAAGCCAAACCAATAGCTATCAACAACATTAGAAAATAAACCCCGCCCAAGCGCATAAGAAACTCCTTAAGCTCCATATTATTGAACGAATCATCTTCGTAATAGGGTAAATTTAAAATACCAATTGGTTTAAATCGCTTATCGTTGATGTACGTATAAGACGCCTTATAATTATCACCAGCCAATGCTTTTTGGTCCACAAAGCGCTTAGTGGGGCTTGTTTCCAACAATCGCAGAATAGACGGACTCAAACAATTTGCGATAGAATCTACCTCAAATTTGGCCCTTGAACTTTTTATAAGCTGCCCTTCTAGGTCATAGATATTAAGCCTCTGATTTTGCACATTGGCAATCTGGTAAATTTCCTCATTAAAAATAAGTCCCAAATTCTCTGTCGTAACAGGGTAGGTTGTCTTTTTTAAAACATACTCTACGCTTTGCTTTACCTGCTCTTCTTTTCGCTCTAAACGTTCGGAGTGGTAATCTTCGGATTGCTCTTTATACTGATACACGGTAACTCCTGCAATTAGAATAGAAGCTATGACTACCAGCAGAATCATAGATAGGAAGATGCGCGACCTTAAGGAAAGTTTTGTAAACAAAAGACTGGAGTTTACACCAAAGGTAGCAAATATCACGCCATTTTTAATACGGCCTACAGCGCATTAAAATAGTTTATGCCTCGGGGTTTTCGGACCTTATACGCTTGTACAATTTAATGCCGAGCATTAATAGAATTCCAAGAACGATAATTCCAACCACACCAAACACCCAATTAAAGGCACTTTTAAGAATCACCAAAAAAACTACAGCGAACAAAATAAGCGTGGCACCCTCATTAAAAATGCGCATAAATTTGGAACTGTAATTAACTTCATCCCGCTGTAATTGCTTAAAAATTTGATGCGTTTTTAAATGATATAGCACCAACAACAAAACAAAAACAAGTTTTACGTGCATCCACGGTTGTTGTAGCCATGCAGGAACTAAAACCAATAACCAAATGGCAAAACCAATGGCGAGAACCGCAGACGGCCAAGTAATGATATACCAGAGGCGCTTTGCCATTAACTGCAACTGTTTGGTAAGTATCTCCCTTTCAGGTGATGCTTTTTCAGAAGCCTCAATATGATAAATAAATAGGCGCGGTATATAGAACAGCCCTGCAAACCATGTAATCACAAAAATAAGGTGTAACGCTTTTATGTATTCGTACAATGGAACAGGCTTTAGAATTGCTGCTCAAAGTTAGGAAAAACCACAAACTCCTTTTACATAACCCAAAATGAATTTTATGATACAATCCTTTACGCCATTAAGCCCTTATATATTTAGAAGAATGTTTAATTTAGGGCAACCCATATTTTAAACGATCATCTTTTGAAAATTTTAAAAAACGAAATGACACCGGAAGATTTCCAGACACTTAGCAGCGCCAAACAAAAGATGGAGCAGATAGGTTGGGCCATGCAAGGTCTTAACAAAATGGGTAATATTATAGAAAGTCGCATTCAACTTTTACCCCAGAAACAACGCAATTGGCTACAGCAAGTAACCTACAAAGTATTGCACACTGTGGTGAAAAGTAATTTAATCTCAATGCGAAAAAAAACCGCTATACCGTCCAACAATCGTTATAAGGCCCTAGTAACCTCATCCGGTGCCATTGGAGGTGCTCTGGGAGCTACGGCATTTGCGGTAGACCTTACTTTGGCAACTAAACTAATGATGCGTTCCATTATGGATATTGCGCGAAGCGAAGGTGAAAATTTAGACACCCTTGATTCGCAATTGGCGTGTTTGCAGGTTTTCGCCCTTGGTGGAAAAAGTAAGCATGATGATAATCTGGACACCGGATACTACGCTACCAGACTTGCTATAGGCTCAGCAGTGAAAGGGGCAAGCGGTATTTCGGGAAAGACCCTCACCACCATATTGAACACCACCGGAAACCCCATTTTACAATTAATTGCCCAAGTAGCTTCAAAATTTAGTGTTCAAGTCTCCGAGAAATTCGTTGCGCAGGCCATCCCAATTGTTGGTGCCGCGGGAGGGGCTACAATCAATCTGGCGTTTATAGACCACTTTCAGAATATGGCGCATGCCCATTTTAGTATTAGACGATTAGAACGAAAATATGGTGCAGCCCTTATAAAGCAGGAATACGAGCAACTTTCCATTACAAAAGCGTAGGGTAAAATCATCATCTTGCTTAATTTCATTACATTTAGCAATAACTCAACTCAAACATTATGAAAACAAGGTTAAAATCCCCCTCAAAAAAACGCTCTTTAGTAGCAGCACTGCTACTCTTTCTATGCACTTCACCTGCACTTCAAGCACAGGAATTTCTTTATGGAGATGAATTGCCCGATGCACCTCAACTTGCCGCCAGAGGCGATTATACCGTTGGCGTGCGCACGCTTCAGCTAACCCATAAGAACCAAGTAGATATTTTAAATTCAAAAGGGGGCACGGACCCTACATATGACAGGCCGCTTACCATAGAGGTTTGGTACCCGTCCGAAGCTCCTATGGAAAAAAATACTACCGTAGTTTATGAAGAAGTAATGGGCACCCGTGGCGATTCTTTACGTCCCTTGGTTCCTTTTACCTTTAAAGGCAGGGCTTATCGCGATGCCGCAACCAAAACAACTACTGGCGGATACCCATTAATCATAGTATCGCACGGGTATGTAGGTTCTAGATATTTAATGACCTATTTAACTGAAAACCTTGCTTCTAAAGGGTATGTAGTGGTTTCAATAGACCATACGGATTCTACTTTTAAAGATGCCAATGCTTTTCAGAGCACCTTGTTGAACAGGGCTAAAGACATCCAATTTGTTGTCAATACGATTGCCGAAAAAGGAAACTCCTCATCAAAAGACCCTCTCGCTGGAATGGTAGATTCAGAGAACATTGGTATCGTTGGCTATTCTATGGGTGGCTATGGTGTTTTAAATGTTGGAGGTGCCGGTTATAGCGATGGTCTTACAGCTTTCTTTGGACAAATGACAGGAGGTAGCACGGCAATCTCAGCTTTAGCGGCCAGTAACGCTGAATATCAAAAACAGATTGACCCCAGAATTAAAGCAGTAGTTGCCTTTGCCCCATGGGGAATGGAACGTGGTGTTTGGGATGCCAACGGGTTGGCAGGGTTGAAAAAACCAACACTCTTTATTGCAGGCGACCAAGATGATATTTCTGGTTACGAAAAAGGTATTAAAGCCATTTATGAGGGCGCTGTTAATGCAGACCGATACTTACTTACCTATAAAAATGCGAGACATAACGTAGCTCCGAACCCTCCACCAGCAGAAGCGCTTCAACCCGGTTTACATATTGACGAATATTACAGATATGCCGAACCTTCATGGGACCAAAGAAAGATCAACAACATCAACCAACATTTTCTAACCGCATTTTTGGGAACCCACTTAAAAGGTGCCGATTATGACGTATACTTGAACATCCCTAAAGAATCCAACGAACAGGATTGGCACGGTTTTAAACCTAGATCTTCAACAGGTATGGAACTATTGCACTCAAAAGCGGCATTAACGAATATGAAGCAGTAATAAAATTGAAATTTAAGGTCAAAGAAGAGATAAAGTTTACGCTTCTTTTGCGACTAAAGTGTTCTTGATTTCTTTTCTCAAGTAGAAACCCGTTACAATAGTGGCCAGCACATCTGCTATGGGAAAGGAAAGCCACACACCCAGTTCGCCTAAGTAATTGGGCAAGATCAATATAAGCGGAATAAAAAAGAAGCCTTGTCTGGACAAGGTTAAAAGTAATGCTGGCACCGCCTTACCAATAGCTTGAAAATAAGCGGCACCTATTAGTTGTAAAGCAATAATAGGGGTTGCAGCAAACACCAACCGCATAGCTAGGGATATATGATCTAGAACATACGCATTAGCGGCCAAATCATGAGCAGATTGCCCTGCCCTATCACTTAAAAACAAAGAGGCTATTTCTTGCGGAACACTCATAAGCCCAATAAAAACAACTGCTGCTAATAAGGACGCATATTTTATGGCGGTATTAATGGACTCTCGTACCCTTTGGTATTTTTTTGCACCATAATTAAATCCCGCAATAGGCAAGAAACCTTGGGTTACCCCAAATACAGGAAACAGCGCAAACATTAACATACGACCGATAATGGCATAAACCGCTACCATAGCCTCTCCACCAAGACCAAAAAGAATGTTGTTCATTAGTAAGTAGACTACACTTGTAGTAGCTTGTCTTGACAAGGTTACAAAACCCAAGGAACCAATTTCTTTAATAATGGGTAAATCAAGCCTAAAACATGCCGGACTAAGTTTTAGTTCCGATTTTTTAGACAGAAAAAAGTAAAAAACATATGCCGCACATAGCACGTATCCAACAGTAGTTGCCCAGGCTGCACCTTCCATGCCCCAATCAAAAACATAAATGAATATATAGTCCATAAGAAGGTTCCCTACGGAGGGTATAATCATGGCTATCATCGCAAATTTAGGCTTTCCCTCAGCCCTAATTACGGTATTACCCATCATACAAAGGGCCAAAAACGGCACTCCGTACAGTACAATGGTGTAGTAAATCTTTGCAGGTTCAAAAATGGTTCCCTTGCCACCAAAAGCAGGTATAAGTACATCTATGTAATAAAGCCCCAAAGCAACCATTACGGTGGTAATCAAAAGGGTTAAGGTAATTTGATTACCAAAAGTCTTTATAGCCTTTTCGTAATTATCCGCCCCAAGAGCCCTTGAAATAATACTGGACCCTCCAATACCTATAGCCATTCCTAAAGCTCCAATAAAAAAGGATACCGGAAGTACTACATTGATTGCGGCTATGGCAATAGAGCCTATCCAATTACCAACAAAAATGGAATCTACCAGTACGTTAAGTGACATCACCAAAATACCAATAGAGGCAGGCAAGGCCTGTTTTACCAAAAGCTTACCAATTGGTTCCGACCCTAACTGTTCCGATGATACTTTAGCCATTTTATATCAGTTATCTACTTCATACAAGAGGCTGGTAGAAATCTATGCCGGTAATGCACCCGTTTCTTGCCAATCCTTTACCCATTTTGCTACTACACTTACCCAAGAATCACTTTCATTTAAACAGGGTATGTGCTTATACCCCTTACCACCTGCTTCCTGAAATTGGTGTTGCCCTTCCATGGCTATCTCTTCTAAGGTCTCCAAACAATCGGCAACAAAGGCCGGTGTAATAACAGCAAGATTTTTTATTCCCTCTTTAGGAAAACGTTCAAATTCAAAATCGGTGTAAGGCTTTAACCAAGGATCGTTAGGTAGCCGTGATTGAAACGAGTTACTGACCTTCTCCGCCGGCAGGTTTAAATACGCCTTTACAGATTCTGTAGTGTCAAAACACTGGTGGCGATAGCAAGTATGATGGGCCACAGAATTGGTCTGACAACATGTACCATCTATTTTACAGTGAAAATTGGTCGGGTCGGATTTCCGTATGTGCCTTTCGGGAATGCCATGGTACGAAAACAAAATATGGTCATAATCAAAGCCTTCCAAACTTTCCGAAATTCGCTCCGAAAGAACACGTATATACTCTGGATTTTTATAAAAAGGAGGAAGGGTGGTAATTTTCATTTTAGGAAACAACCGCTCTTGCTCTTCCATTACTTTTACCACAACGGTTTCATAAGAAGACATAGCATAATGGGGGTACATGGGCACCAAAAGTACCTCATCCACACCTTTACCGTTCAATTCTTGCAAAGCGTTCTTTATGGTCATACTACCATACCGCATACCCAATGCTATGGGCATGTCCGACTGCTCTTTTAACTTTTTCGTAAACCTTTCCGAAATTACAATCAGTGGAGAACCTTCTTCCCACCAAATTTTAGAATATGCTTCAGCAGATTTTTTAGGTCGGGTCTGAAGAATAATACCGCGAACTATGATGTTCCGTAGCCAGTTGGGCACGTCTATCACTCGTTCATCCATTAAAAACTCATCTAGGTACGGTTTCACATCCTTTGGTGTTGGACTGTCCGGAGAACCCAAATTGACCAATAAAACTCCTTTCATAGCGTAGCAATATTTTTCTTGGTTTAAAAATGTTTATTCATCTTAAATCACAGTGACTCTTTAAGGTAATATAACTATCTTCAAGTGCCCGTTTTGAACAGGTCAAACCAATAATTTTGACAAAAATACACCTTGAAACGTATCTAGAGCGAATGTTATTAAAATACTTTTTGATGCTACTATAGATTACATCAATTATATGACCGATTAAGATATGTTGATGGGAAAAAACAGAGTATAATTACCCTCTTTAATGATTTGCTATGCTGAATAACTTTTTCAACACCAACTATCAATCTCTTTTATGGCTCTTAGGAACATTTATAGTTTTGCTGATTGCCTATTTTATGGTGCTACAAGTCCTTAGAAAATTAGGCAAAAATCCTAAGTATCTTATTCCGTCTTCTACCGTAAAAACGGTTAGCACACCTATTTTTCTTATACTGGTTTCCATTTTGTTACGAATGGCCTCCTTAAGGCAGATACTAGGACTATCACATCTAGAATTCTACTTTAGAAAAACGAGTACCCTGCTTTTCATTTTTGCATTTACCTGGTTGACTATAAAAGCAATTAAAATTGTTAAACAGCATGTCATGCACACCTATGACATGAACACTTCCGATAATCTTAGGGCCCGTAAGGTAGCTACGCAATTCAATATTCTGGAACGCATTGTAATTTTTATCATAATCATCCTGGCCGTGGGTATTGCCCTTATGAGTTTTGACGGCATAAGGGAAATAGGGGTCAGTATTTTTGCCTCTGCAGGAGTCGCGGGAATTATCATTGGGTTTTCTGCCCAGAAAATGATAGGAACCATTTTGGCGGGAATACAAATTGCCTTGGCGCAACCTATAAAATTAGACGATGTTGTGGTAGTTGAAGGTGAGTGGGGGCGCATTGAAGAAATTATGCTTACCTACGTGGTGGTGAAGATTTGGGATAAAAGACGGTTGATATTGCCCACCACCTACTTTATTGAAAAACCATTTCAAAACTGGACAAAATCCTCTGCTGATATTTTAGGCACCGTCTTTTTGTATACGGATTATTCCGTACCGTTTGAGGCCTTACGAAAAGAACTCACCCGTATTCTAAAAAACACGGACCTGTGGGACGGAGAAGTAAATAATATTCAAGTAACGGATTCAAAAGCCAACCACATAGAAATCCGGGCACTGATGAGCGCCGTAGATTCGTCTACCGCATGGGACTTACGTGTGCATGTACGTGAAAAATTAATTACATTTTTACAGGAGAATTATCCTGAAAGTCTACCCCGCACCCGACTACGTTTAGAAAATATAGAAGCTCCAGAAAATACAACTAGGGAATAGCCGTTATACCATAAAACCAATTGTTTATTTTAACGGTTTATAGGGATATACTGCAGCAAGCTCTTTTCTAATTTTGTGAAAAGCGCTCGTTTCCGGGCACATGAACCCCTATACCAAAAAAGCATTTATGCGACTTGTATCAGTTTTTCTTTTGCTTATTTCTCTTTCGGTAACGGCCCAAGAAAAAAATAGTCTTCTCTGGGAAATTTCGGGAAACGGCTTAGAGAAATCATCTTACCTGTATGGCACTATGCACGTGAGCAAAAAAATTGCTTTTAGGTTAGACGATGTTTTTTTTGATGCGTTAGATCAAAGTGACATGGTTGCCCTAGAATCCGATCCCGGACTTTGGCTGGAAAAAGAAAATCTCATGGGCTCTAGTCCCTATGGTGAAGAAGCCGGTTTTGTTACTAAAGGTTTTTACGCTAGGTCTTTTAAGGTAGATAATCCGCGTAAAGAAGTTCTGGGGGCATATCTAGCCTATGAGGATCGCATTGTAAACAACATTCTGTACCGCACCAATGAATACTCCCAAAATTTTGAGGAGGAAACCTATCTTGATATGTTCATATATCAGGCAGGAAAAAAATTCAACAAACCCATCATTGCCTTAGAAGATATGGAGGAGTCCGCTGCTCTTGTGGGGAGGGCCAGTCTAAACGCCATTAAACAAAAACCGGACGAGTGGCTGCAAAAAAAAATGCAGCAGTCAGACCCAATGTTCTTGCTTCAAGATGCCTATAGAGAAAGGAACATAGCCTTATTGGACTCTATTGACCGAGCTATGTACACGCCCTATTACATGAAAAATATGCTGTACATACGCAATGCCAATATGGTAGATCGGATGGATTCCATCATGCGAAAGGGAAAGGTCTTTTCGGGTATTGGCGCAGCGCATTTACCAGGGGAGCAAGGTGTTATTTCGCTCTTAAGAAAAAAGGGATATACCGTAAGACCATTACTTTCCAAAGCCACATCAAAGGGAAGAAAACTAAAATTGAAGTTCGAGCAAAAGAAACGCGAAAACGAATATCATAGCTATGGCCCGGAAGACAATTTTTTCACTATTGACCTTCCCAACAAATTATATCCAGTTTCTGATATAGGGAAAACCACATATGTTTCCCCGGACCTTGCCAACGGCAGTTTTGTGGTCATTAATCGCATACCTACTTATTCGCATCTTAAGAAAGACAACGTATTTACCTTAGAAGAAATAGACAAATTGCTTTTTGAGAACATCCCGGGAAAAATAGTAGATAAAAAGCCCATTACCAATGGCCAATTTTCAGGGTTGGACATTAGAAATAAGCTTAAGAACGGTGACCACCAACGGTACCAAATTTTTGAAACCCCTTTAGAATTGGTTATCATAAAAATGGGTGGAGAAGGAGATTACGTTACCTCATTTTCAGATTCTATTTTTAATAGCCTAAAGTTCAGGAACGATTCTCTGCGTAGACCAACAACGGTTTCCTCAGTATACAAGGATTTTGAGGTCCAAATGCCATCCCTATACAGCTTTACCAACCGCAGTAGAAATGGCAATCGTTGGATAGAAGGTTATGACTCTATTACCGATAATTATTACTTTCTCCGTAAATCGGTTTTAAATGATTTTAATTTTATTGAGGTCGATACTTTTGAACTCAAGCAGATACAAAAACGTTTTTATCAGGATTTAAAACTAAAACCTGAATACGGTTCTTTTGAGGGAAGAAGACTTACCTCATCGGCACCAATGAATGCCAAGACCCAAAAGCGACTATACCTAATGACCACTTTGCGAAAAGGGGAATATTACCTTTTGGGTATGGTAGGGAAAAATGAAAAAGAGGCTGCAAAATTCTTTGATTCCTTCAAACTAAAAAATAGTGAAGCTCAGAAACCCTACGAAACCGTGGTAGACACCGCCCTGTTCTTTACCACAAAGAGTACTGTTAAACCTCCCAAATTCGTAGAAAGCAGCACCAACTATTATCATGGCGCTCCCAAAACAAAATCCTACGACGCCTTTCACAAGAAAACCATCTATAGGAATGAAAATGGCGAAGCGGTATCCGTAGAACTGAACAAATCACATGATTTTTTAATGTTCAGAAATTTAGATTCGGCTTGGGGCCTACGTAAAAAACTATACGCACATAAAAAATACAATATAATAAAAGAGGAAAAAAAAGCCTCTCCCAAGGGATACCATGAACTACAGATGATACTTGCCGATACGGCCAGTACAAGAGGTATTCTAGTAAAAAATATTTTGAAAGATGGACTTCTGTACGAACTAAAGGCCGTAGTGGACACAATTGAAAAGCCCAGCGTATTCATAAATGAATTCTTCAATAATTTTGTGCCCAATGATACTACAATAGGTCGTGACCTCTTTGAGGACAAAGCACTTGAGTTTTTTAAGGCATTGAGCGCCAACGACAGTATTGCGCTTGACGGATACCGATTTATAAAGTTTGAAACCAAGCACGCCAACGCACTAAAAAAGCACATTTCGGAATTTGACCTAGTCAATGGAGAAAGACAGATCCAACTGCATCTAATTCGGAAATTAGCAGATTTAAAAGACGTAGACCTCACCGAATTCTATAGAAGTTTTTACACCAAATCCTATAACAATTCTACGGCACAAGCAGTTTTGCTCCAAGAAATTGCAAAAAAATCCAACGAAAGTTCCACCAAGTTGTTATTGGAATTAATGGAAACTGATTTACCCCTGTTATCAAACACGTTCAACATTAGCCTTATTTTTAAACCGTATCGGGAAAATTTGCAATTGGCCAAAAAGCTATACCCAGAACTATTAAATTATAGTTCCATACCAGAATATAAAGAACCTATATTTTCGTTACTATCTAAATTACTAACGAGCAACACCATAAAATCCAAACTGTACAAAAAGTACAGAACCCAAATTTTAAATGATGCCAAGACCCTCATTAAAAGACAACTTGGCAAAGATTTGGCCAACTCACATAATGACTTTTACAACCCAAGAACCAGCAAGACCAACACAACGTTGTTAGAAAACTACGTTACATTGCTCTACCCCTTTCGTTCGGACAAACAGGTATCGCACTTTTTTACCCAAATTTCGCAGGTTGAAGACCCTGGTGTTCAGGCTACTTACTTTGCACAATTATTACAAAACGGAGTACAAGTATCGCAAAAACAGTTAACGGATTTAGCCGCTGACCTTAACGGAAGGTTGCCCCTATTCAACAAACTAAAAGAGGTAAATATGTTAGGCCATTTTCCATCTACTTATAAATCACAACAACATTTGGCAGAAGCACTTCTCTTTGAGGGTTCAACCTATAACCGCATTAAAGACTCTGTTGCTTTTGTCGCCCAAAAATCCTTCTCGTTCCAAGAAAAACAATATACCGGGTATTTTTTCAAAAAGCGCGACAATGAGGATTACGACAAGAATTTCTCTATGTACCTACTGATGTTTGAAAACGAAAACGGACTCCAAACCAAGCCTTTCTACGAAAGTGATGCCATGCGTATTGAAGATACGGATAGGGACAAAGATGTAATAGAATACCTCTCCGAAGCCTTTGAACTTAAGGACAGAAGGCGCGCAGATATTTACAGACCTCATGGGTATGGCATGTTTGGCCATCATGGGCTATAAATTTGTATTTTTACATTAAACTCCCACTATGTCCAAATTTGCCGCTTTTTTGTTGCTTTTTCTAATAACTACCCTATCCTTTTCTCAGCAAATTACTTGCTCACCTATAGACAAACAAGCCGTAGAGAACAAGCTTATTGCCATTGACGGGCTTTTGGAGAAAGACTTTGGAAAAACCATTGTAACCATTGGAAAAACGTTTATGGGTACACCTTACGTGGCCAAAACCTTGGAAATTGGAAAAACGGAAACTCTGGTTGTTAATCTTCAAGGTTTAGACTGTACTACTTATGTTGAAAACGTATTGGCTTTTGCCCTAACGTTAAAAAACGGAACATCTAGTTTTGATGAGTTCACAAAGACTCTAGAAAACATTCGTTATAAAGATGGCCAATTAGACGGTTACGCTTCTCGTCTACATTACTTTTCAGAATGGATTGCCAACAACGAAAAGAAAGGATTAATCAAAGACATTACTTCTGAAATTGGAGGAAAAGAAATAACCAAGCCTATTAACTTTATGAGTACACATCGTGACCTTTATCCATTTCTAAGCGATGATGAAAATTTTGAAAAAGTAAAGGCTTCAGAAAATTACCTCAACAACCAACCTATTTGTATTTTGGCACAGGATGAAATCGCAGCCAATGAACACCTCATACAAACCGGAGATATCATTGCTTTAACAACATCTATAAACGGACTGGACATTACACATACCGGAATTGCCACAAGAGAGAAGGATGGGCGTATTCATTTGCTACATGCTTCAACAGGTTCTATGAAAGTTGAAGTATCAAAAAAGCCACTTGCAGAATATCTTAAAGGCATCAAGAAAAATACGGGAATTATGGTTGCTAGACCCGTTAATTAAGTTCAAAATACTTCCTTCAGAACCGACTCCTTAGTTTGTTTTAAAAAAATGTACCTAACGAAATAAGCACTTTTACCCTTTCACCGAAAGTTTCGCATCGTAAATCTACCTCCTGAACATGGGAGCTGCTGGCTTAAACCCATACAACCGACCAATGAGTTGGTTTTCCTATAAACGCCTTTCATCAAGTTATCGCCCCAAACAATAGAGCAATCCGCCTAATAAATGAGCCCTAAAATCCGCTTCATCATACGATGCATTGGAATGTCCTCCCGCAGTATAGAAAGCTCTTCCACCATCATAACTATGATACCAAGAAAATGGATGATTGGCTCCGTTCGTACCTCCGTTGTACGTAGACTCATCTAAAAGTATTAACGGATTTATGCCGCTATAGATTTCTTTAAAATTATACCACTCTTCCGTTCGCACCCAATTACTGGATAAGTGAGAAGTTGCACTATGGTTAAGATCTACTACATTGAGTGTAGCTTCTTGTATGCTCGGGTGACCATTAAAATAAGCACCTACTAATTTTCCATACCAAGGCCAATCATATTCCGTGTCCGTTGCGGCATGCACACCCATATAACTACCCCCAGATTGAATGTAACTCTCAAAAGCCCTTTGCTGACCAGCATCCAAAACGTCTCCCGTTGTGTTTAAGAAAACCACCGTTTTATATCGGCTCAAATTAGTAAAAGTGAAATTGCTTGCGTTCTCCGTCTGCTCCACTTCAAAATTGTTGGCTTGGCCCAAAGCCCTTAACGTAGCCACTCCCTTTTCAATAGATTCATGCCGGAAAGCGGCCGTTTTTGTAAAAACCAAGATTTTATCTACTGTTTGCACTTCTTCAATAGTAGAAGCAGAAAGTGTCTCGCTTTGTTCCGATTCATTTTGAGCTGCATCTACTGCCGAAACATTAAAACTGTATGATGTATTAGAGGTTAACCCGGTCATAGTAGAGCCTGTGCCAGTAGCGGTCTTAACCCTTTCTCCATTCTGGTAAATGATATATTGGGTCACGCCAAGATTATCCGTTGCCGGATTCCAACGTAAATCTATTTGGGTATCCGTAATTTCTTCCGTCCTTAAACCAGTTGGTGCAGAAGGTGGAACATCATCTACATATACTTCCGGTTCGGTAGTTAACTGCAAAGCGGCACTTTGCTGAGATTGATTTTCAGCTGCATCATAAGCCGCTACAGAAAATGTATATTGGGTATTGGGTGACAAGCTTTCTACACGATATACCGTTTTTGTGGCCAAAGCCAAAAATTTTCCATTCTGGAACACGCTATACCCAGACACACCAACACTATCCTGTGACGCTTTCCATGACAAATCTACCGTAGACTGTGTCATTTTACTAGCGACCAAACCTTCCGGAACGGTAGGAGCCGTAGTATCACTGGTTTTTTGCTCTTCTACCTCTTTTTCCGTAGTAATAGAAACCAGCTCACTTTGCTCCGATTCGTTTTGGGCTTCATCTAAAGCTGAAACAGAAAAAGTATATTGGGTCTCTGGTGAAAGTTTCTCAACCAAAAAGCTCGTTTCCGTTGTGGTAGCCAGAAAATCTTCATTTTGAAAAACCCTATAATTGGCTACACCTATGCTATCCGTAGAAGCATTCCATGTTAATCTTAAAGACGATTTGGTAAGGTCTTCAATTTTTAGACTTTGTGGAATCGTAGGTGCAATGGAGTCTGTGAATACCACCCTTTCGTTTAAGGTCGTAAAACTTAATGTGCTACTTTTTTCCGATTGATTTCCAGATTCATCTATCGCCCCCACTGACAAAGTGTATTCCGTTCCAGAGGTTAATCCTTCAACCACATATTCTGGCTTTTCGGTTTTTGCCACTAAAGTTTCATTCAAATAAACAGAATACTCCGCATTTGTTGTACTATCATTTTCAGGTGACCAAGAAAAACTGGCCATGGTAGCGCCTAAATCAACTACTTGTAAATTTTTTGGCGCACCAAGAACAACACTGTCCTCTTTAACCTCTTTAATAGTACTAACCAAAATAGGTTCACTGCGCAGCGATTCGTTTTTTGATTCATCGGAAGCGCTCACTTGAAAGCTATATCTGGTGTTGGCCTCCAACCCCTCAACCACGTACAAAGTATCCGTAACCTCTGCCAAAAGAGTACTATCGTTATAAACTGTATAGATTGCAACGCCAACACTATCCTTGGCGCTATTCCATACCAGTCTCATACTATTTTCAAGAATATCCAAAGCTTTTAAATCAGTTGGGACCGTAGGTGCAATAGTATCTTTTTCAGGTATATTTTCGAGTGGAGTTTCTACTTCAACCCTATTACTATGTTTTGAGGTCTTGCCCAGTAAATCAATGGCCGTCACACTAAAATTGTACCCTACTCCTGCCTCCAGGCCTGTTACGCTGTAAGACTTATTGCTTACATTACCAATCTGGACCGTATCTTGAAATATGCGATATTCCTTAACTGCAGAAGGATTGATTTCCAATTCCCATTTTAACTCT
This sequence comes from Zobellia sp. B3R18, assembly GCF_018860715.1. Taxonomy (NCBI): domain Bacteria; kingdom Pseudomonadati; phylum Bacteroidota; class Flavobacteriia; order Flavobacteriales; family Flavobacteriaceae; genus Zobellia; species Zobellia sp. B3R18. The sequence goes on from NZ_JAHKQG010000011.1 coordinate 934,230, forward strand.
ACAGAATTCTTCAACACCTTGCCAACGGACAATAGTGGTGCTCTTAAAATTGAACTGAAAACTGCTGTGCTATCATTCTCAACTAGAGTATCTTCTGCTACAAGAGCATCTGTAAGTACCTTTATATTTTCACTGAATTCAGAGTTGTTCCCGGCAGCATCTGTAGCTTTTACGGCAAAAACATATTCCGTATTTGGTTTTAGGTTTTCAGCATGATAAGTAGTTAGTGTATCCCGCGCCACTTCTACACTATCTTGGTAGACCATATAATGCAACACCTTAACGTTGTCCTTAGCAGATTCCCAAGACACAGTAATGGACGAGTCCGTAACCTGTACCGTTTCCAGTTTTTTGGGAGGCAATGGCGGTATCACATCTGGGGCAATAGCAACGGGGTCGTCACTTTTGTCCTTTTCACAGGCAATTCCAAAGAATAAAAAACATACGAATATTACGGAAAGTAGGCCTACAATGGGTCTTTCTTTCATTTTCTAGGGGACATGTTTAAGTTGAATTCCTAACTATAGTTTCTCACTAGCAAAATTCAGAAATTTCATCGATAAAAATGAACCTTTTACCGAAGGTTATTAACAAAATAAAACGCAGACACCTTCAATTATAATAAAGTGGCAAAAGTGATACTTTAGCTCTGCCGTATTAATTATTTGCAGAGGCCATTAAGTATTTTTTGGGCGTGGTTCCGTACTTCTTTTTAAAGGCAGAAATAAAATGGCTCGCTGTACTGTAGCCCACCTTAAGTCCTACTTCATTAACATTATGCTGCCCTGTTTCCAACATTTTACGGGCATATTCCATTTTATAATCGAATAAAAAGCTGAACACGGAATCGCCATAAATCTGCTTAAAACCTTCCTTTAATTTTTTCAAGGACAAGCCAATTTCTTCGGAAAGCTCTGTTAGCGTAGGAGGTTCCGCCATACGGGAGATAACAATTTCCTTGGCTTTACGTATACGGCGCACATTATCCTCATCTACCAAAAATGGGCACTGTTCTATATCTGCATCATCGCTTTTGTTAAAGTATAAAGAAATAAGCTCGTACACTTTTCCTTTTATGTACAACTCTTTTATAGAGGGATGAAGGTTGTAATTCATCATCTGACTAAGAATAACCGCAATTGCCGGACTTACACCTTCTTGGGCATAGTATTTTTTATCCTTGTTGTCCGCACTTAAAAAGGGAATATAATCTGCCTCCTTGGAAAAGAGCGAATGGAATTTACGAATGGTCATCACTACCGAAACCAACCAAGAATTTGGGGCCAGCTGCAGGTTCATAGGAAGGTCTATCTGCGTGTTATAGAGCAACAAAGAGTTTTCTTCGGACACTTCAAGGTTGTACCTTCCTTCATTAAAAATGAACTTGGCATTTCCCTTTAAACAAAAATGAAATTGAATAAAACTACTATCTATATCACGTACCACATTTTGGGTTTCTGCGGTATCGTTTTGAATTTTGAGTACGTAAAACCCATCCTCTATAAGCACTTCTTGAAATGAACCTTGAGCGGTATTTTTAGCTTCCATATGAAACATGAATTGGTTTGTTTTTATTTAGAAACGTTCTAAATAGATGCGCCGTTAAGCACAGTATTTCCTACAAAAATACTGGTTTTCAACGGATTTACATTCATATATAACTAAAAAAACCCTCAACGACACTTATTGTTCCTCTAGCGTTATTTTTATAGCGCTAAGCCTCTTATTTTTGTTTCCGCTTTGAAAGAGCTTTCATGAAAGATTACCACATTTCAAAAAACAACTCGTTCTACACCATTGGTTTAAGCTATCTAAAAGCTGATGCCGAGGTTCGTGGCAAATTTAGTTTGGACGATGCCGCTATGGAACGTATTCTATCCAAAGCTGGTGAATTGGGTATTGACGGGCTTCTAGTGACCTCTACCTGTAACCGAACCGAACTGAACGGTTTTGCACAGCACCCTTTTCAACTTATAAAATTACTTTGTGATAATACCGCCGGCTCTGTTGAAGAATTTCAAGAGGTAGCCTACGTGTACAAAAACAATGACGCCATTAGCCATCTTTTTAGAGTAGGCACAGGATTGGATAGTCAGATTTTAGGTGATTTTGAAATTATAAGCCAATTAAGGGCAAGTTTTAACCGTTCCAAAAAGCACGGTATTGCCAACCCGTTTATAGAGCGACTTTGCAATTCGGTCATTCAGGCCAGTAAACGTATCAAGAACGAAACGGAAATTTCCTCGGGTGCTACATCGGTGTCTTTTGCATCGGTACGGTACATTATGGAAAATGTTGAAAACATTTCAGAAAAGAATATTTTACTTTTTGGTACTGGAAAGATTGGTAGGAATACTTGTGAAAACCTTATCAAGCATACCAAAAATACACATATTACCCTTATTAACCGTACCAAGGACAAAGCGGAAAAAATTGCCGGTAAATTTCAATTGGTAGTTAAGGACTATGGGGACCTTCAAACTGAAATTAGGTCTACCGATGTATTGATTGTTGCTACGGGAGCACAATCCCCAACAATTTCAAAAGATCTTATCCACACCAAGAAACCTCTTTTGATCTTAGACCTTTCCATTCCCAAAAATGTTTCGGAAACGGTAGAAGAACATGATAACGTTACTTTGGTACATTTAGATCAGCTTTCCCAAATTACGGACGATACGCTCGAAAGAAGAAAACAGTTCATTCCAGAAGCGGAAGTTATCATAGATGAGGTAAAAGGAGATTTCATCCAATGGCTTGAAACCCGAAAATTTGCCCCTGTCATAAAAGCCCTGAAGCAGAAGCTTAAAACCATGAAGGACGAAGAAATGGACTATCAATCCAAAAAACTATCGGACTTTAACGAGCAACAGGCAGATGTAATATCAAACAGAATCATTCAAAAAATAACGAAGCAGTTCGCAAATCATCTTAAGGACGATAATGTCGATTCAGACACTAGTCTAGAACTTATTCAAAAAGTCTTTCAACTCGAACTCGACACTCCATGAGCAAGGTCATACGAATTGGTACACGCGATAGCGAATTAGCGCTATGGCAAGCAAATACCGTCAAAAACAAACTCAAAGCTTTAGGCCATAAAGTAAAAGTAATTTCCGTAAAATCTACAGGCGACCTTGTTCTTGACAAGCCGTTGTACGAAATGGGCATTACCGGTATTTTTACCAAGACCCTAGACGTTGCTATGCTGAACGATGATATTGATATTGCCGTTCACAGCATGAAAGATGTGCCTACCGCCCTGCCACAAGGTATTGTTCAGGCAGCGGTTTTGGAACGTGCCAACTTTCTGGATATCCTTGCCTTTAAAAAGAACGAAGAATTTCTTGGGGAAAGGGATGCTATCATTGCTACCGGAAGTCTAAGAAGAAAAGCCCAATGGCTTAATAGATATCCTACCCATACAGTGGTAGACCTTCGCGGAAACGTTAACAGTCGTTACCAAAAACTTGAGGACAACGATTGGAACGGCGCCATATTCGCCGCTGCAGGTCTGGAGCGTATTGGTCTGGAACCGGAAAATACAATTGGACTTACATGGATGGTACCTGCCCCTGCGCAAGGAGCTATTATGGTGGTGGCCAAAGAAGAAGATGAATTTGTTCGTGAAGCCTGTGCAGAACTAAATCATAGGCCCACGGAAATATGTACGCAACTAGAACGTGAGTTTCTTCGTATTTTAGAAGGAGGCTGTTCGGCGCCCATAGGTGCGATTGCTACCATAAACAAAGAGAACGAAGTAACACTTAAAGGTGTACTTTTAACCGTAGACGGGAAGAAAAAACTAGAAGCAGAATTTACCGCTCCGCTAGGCAAACACACCTATCTGGCAAAAGACTGTGCAAATAGTATCCTTAGCCGTGGTGGCAAACTTCTTATGACCTACAAAGAAGGTACTTTGGAAAACACCAAAATATTTTCCACCAAAAACCTTACGACTGCTCAAGAAGAACTTTTTGATGCGGATATTAAAGTAAAATCGGAAGATTTCATAAAAATAAGCCCTAACCGAATTTCTACACTTGTATTGAAAAAAGAAATTCAAAATGTAGTGCTTACCAGTCAAAATGCCGTAGAGGCACTTATTAAGAGTATATCTCCTGATGAGCTGAAATTTAAAAATATCTATTGTGTTGGAGGAAAGACCAAACGCATGATAAAGAAGTACATTGGTCCTGTTACGCATCAGGAAAAAGATGCTAAAAAATTGGCCGAGTACTTAGTAGCGTATATGGAAGGTACCGAGGTTACTTATTTCTGCAGTAACCTAAGACTTGATGATCTGCCCACTATACTTGCTGAAAACAACATTAAAGTTAATGAGATAGAGGCATACACCACCAAGCATGCACCGGCAGACGTTGAGGAAACTGTTGAAGGTGTAATGTTCTTTAGTCCGTCTACGGTTACGAGTTATTTGCAAAAAAACGCACCTAACAAAACAGCGTATTGTATTGGAGAAACTACGGCTACCGAAGCAAAGAAACACTTTGGAACGGTTCACGTGGCCAAAATACCCACTGTAGAAAGTGTTATTGAACTGGTGAACCAAACCTACGGGAAGCATTAATTATTTTTACGAATAGAACCACGAACGGACGTTCCGTTTCATGGGGTTAACTTATATCTATGTCACTAAAGAACGACCTATTTCTTAAGGCCCTAAAGGGCGAAACAGTAGACCGTCCACCCGTGTGGATGATGCGTCAAGCAGGAAGATACCTTCCAGAGTTTATGGAAATCAGAAAAAAGTATGATTTCTTTACGCGTTGTCAGACCCCGGAACTAGCCTCTGAGATTACGGTACAGCCCATCCGCAGATATGGAATGGATGCCGCTATTCTTTTTAGTGATATATTGGTAATTCCACAGGCCATGAATATTGAGGTACAGATGAAACCCAATTTTGGCCCGTACCTACCCAACCCAATCCGTTCGCAAAAAGATTTGGACCGCGTTGTTGTTCCCGATGTAAACGATACTTTAGGATACGTCATGGAAGCTATAAAAGCTACCAAAGAAAAACTGAACGACGAGGTACCACTTATCGGTTTTGCCGGTTCACCATGGACCATTTTATGTTATTGCGTACAAGGTCAAGGCAGTAAAACCTTTGATAAGGCCAAAGAATTGTGCTTTACACAACCTGTTGTGGCCCATGAGCTGCTACAGAAAATAACGGATACTACCATTGCCTATTTAAAAGCAAAGGTTAAAGCCGGTGTTAATGCGGTTCAAGTTTTTGACTCTTGGGGAGGCATGCTTTCACCTACGGATTATAACGAATTTTCGTGGCAGTACATTCAGCAGATTATTGATGCTTTAAAGGATGAGACCCCTGTTATTGTCTTTGGTAAAGGGTGTTGGTTCGCCTTGGGCGATATGGCCAAATCCGGTGCTTCGGCATTGGGTGTAGATTGGACATGTTCTGCAAGAAATGCGCGTTACCTGACCGGAGGAAAGATTACGCTTCAAGGTAATTTTGACCCAGCTAGATTGTTATCGCCACCATCGGAAATAAAAAAGATGGTTACACAAATGATCAACGAGTTCGGGAAAGACAGTTATGTGGTAAACTTGGGTCATGGCATTTTACCTAACGTTCCCGTAGAAAACGCAAAAGCGTTTATAGATGCGGTAAAAGAGTGGAAACCTGTAAGCTAAATAAAGTTTGAGCTCTATGGAAAATGAGAACAGCCCCATTGCCATTTTCGAACAGCTTTCCATAGAACCTATACATGAAAAGTACGCATGGCGCATTTGCGATTTCGTAACCGTAAACAGCAAACGCTTACAGCGCTATTTTCCAAAAACCTTGGCCCAGAACCTAACACCTACCCTTTCTCAAATTTTTGTAGAGCAGAAAGTCCGTGAGTACCAAAAAAAGGAAGAATTCTTATTTGTTCTCAAGGATACTGAAAGCCGTAAAGTAACGGGTTTGGTGTACATCAAAGAATTAGATTGGGACAAAAAACAAGCGGAACTGGCCTATTGTATCGGTTACGACTACGAAGGCAAAGGAATTACTTCCAGAGCAACAAAAATTTTATCCCAATACGCCATACAGGCTCTAGGTCTTCAAAACCTTCAAATAATTGTACATAAAACCAACTTAGGAAGTATTAGAGTAGCAGAAAAATGCGGTTATATTTGGCAAAAAACACTTCTAAAGGAACATACGCCACCCAATGAAGACCCATTAGACATGGAGCTGTACGAGCTGGGAGCTTAAGAACCGTTTCAAAATTCACAATAATCCTTCTAAAAAACTTTTTGTAGTCCGTATTACTTTATAGCTTCCTCCGTAAATCGTAAATTTACAGTCAATTCGCACAAAACCATTTCTCTTCATGAAAGACAAATTCTTTAGTTACATCCAAAACCTTCAAGATACGATTACCTCCAAATTAGAGGAAATAGACGGGAAGGCCAAGTTTCAAGAAGATATATGGAAAAGACCGGAAGGCGGTGGAGGACGTACCCGAGTTATAGAAAACGGTGCCGTTTTTGAAAAGGGAGGTGTAAACATATCCGGTGTACATGGCGCTTTGCCCAGCAGTATGCAGGCCTATTTTGGGGTTGAAGATGCAGATTTTTATGCCTGCGGATTAAGCTTGGTGCTGCATCCCACAAACCCTATGGTCCCGACCGTACACGCAAACTGGCGCTATTTTGAGATGTATGACAAAGAAGGGAGTATAGTTGACCAGTGGTTCGGTGGTGGTCAAGATTTAACTCCCTACTACTTATTTGATGAAGATGCCATTCATTTTCACACGGTCTGTAAAACAGCCTGTGATGCCCATAATCCAGAATTCTATTCCACCTATAAAAAGAAGTGCGATGATTATTTTTGGAATGCCCACAGAAATGAGGCTAGGGGTATAGGCGGGCTCTTCTTTGACTATTGCAAAGCTACCGATGAGATACGTATGGATAACTGGTACGATTTTGTAACTGAAGTAGGAAACAGCTTTTTAGAAAGTTATGTACCGATTGTTTTAAAACGAAAGGAACAGGCATATTCCAAAGAGCAACGCGATTGGCAAGAGGTAAGAAGAGGTCGTTATGTTGAGTTTAATCTTGTTCATGATAAAGGCACATTGTTCGGGTTGAAAACCAACGGAAGGATTGAAAGTATTTTAATGAGCTTACCACCACATGTACAGTGGCGTTATGACCATCAACCTGAAAACGGGACAGAAGAATACCGATTGGTAGAAATATTAAAAGAACCAAAGAATTGGGTCTAGACCTCTAATGGCCAAACTATGTCTAAAAAAGGAAAAGCAAAAAATACTGTAAACAAAGCCAAGCACACCAAGCTTTTAAATCGAAAAAAAGCCAAGCTTAAATTAGAAAAGGAAACGCGCAAACAGCGTTTGAAGGAGATTATTAAGCAGGGCCAAAATAAAAACACTCCATCTTCGTGAAGACCTTTAATCTCACTTCCTATTTAATTAGTCTAGGCAATCTTTTACTAAAGGTAGTATTGGTAGCGTTACTTATTGCCTTATTTACTTCTTGTAATCCCCAGCAAAAAGCAAAAAGCGATATAGAAATAAGCTTTACTCCTGATACCTTAAATGTAGGGTATACATACTGGTGGGAAGAATCCGGCCCTTTTATTGGGTATTGCGGTAAAGAATATGCCCTTGTATTTTCGGGTACGGTAGTAGATTTAAAAAAGGCCAACCATGATGCCGCACCACTCTACATTTCTCAAAAAGGAACCATAGCCTTAGACGAAGTATACAAGATAAAGGAGATGGGTACTAACAGTTATGCAAATCAAAAATATTTTACAACCGATTGCTTTAATCATACCGATGTTACGGTTGGCGACAAAGTTCTTGTTTTCTGTTATGATTATGAGGGCGAACTTGTAATTCCGGGAAACAACTCCATTCTAAACATAAAAGGATTAGATCATCCGCTTGTTGGAGCTACAAAGCGATTTATAGATGCCGATGAAAACCCGATAAAAATTAAAGAGGACTCCACTTTATGGTCTGCCTACGGATACCGGCAACAACTAAAACAAATGATACGGTGCAGAGAAAATACCGAACGTATTATTTCCAAGTAATCGCCTTTTCCGAAACTTCTTTAAATTGATATACTACATGGGCAAGGCGAGCTTTAAGCAATTCTTTTCTACCCGTTTGCGTTCTAGTATACAATAGTTTGGAGCCGTCTACATGTTTCTTCCAAAAGCTATGGAACTTTTGGGCATCCGCTTTTCGTCTACCCAAATCCTGAGGTACCACATAATAATTACGAATACCCCATTTTCGCTTTAACCAATTGCTATTGACCATTAAATATCTTGGATTTTCAACAGGGGCCAATATCTCATACATTAGGTTTACAAAAAGCGTACTTTCATAATTACTAGCGCCCTTCAGATAGCAAACAAATGCACCATTAGCATTCTGTTCAGCCACTACAGAAATACCAGAAGGACCCGAATGAATCTGGTTGGTTTTACAGAGGTAGTCCAACAAAGCGGCGCCTATTTTTTTGGTCTTTTTAAAAGAATTTCCAAACAAGAAATATAGCTTTAGTGCTTTGTAAGTTTTTGGGGCAAAACCAATAAGTACGCCTGCTAGCAAAAAATATACAAACTGAAAAATACCTTTATTTAATAATGTTCCTATGTTCTTCATAAGAAACTCGGGAAGAAACAGGCCCAAACCCGCTACCACTTCAATAATTAAATACTGTGCGGCATCTACAGAACGCATCCTCTTTACTTTTCTAAAGGGAGTTTTATGTGTATAGGGAACCTTAATTTCACGCACCAGCACACTGCCCGTTTGAATAGCTTGCTGCCATCGCCCTCCAAGATTCTGCCTATCGGAAGCATTTTGTACCATGGATCCGTTCAAATCCTCCAAAGTGCAATGTTCATCAAAATGGTCCGGAAGTTGTAACCTGTCCAATCCGTTTTCAATATAGGGCTCTCCCTGAATGGATACACCGGAAAAAGCGGTGAACCTGCGTTTTAGTTTTTCCAAATCCTTTCCGCCATCACTTACCGTTGGATCTAAACAGGCCAAGTGCCATATATTTCCGGTTTTGGTAGGCTCGTTAACATCTGTTCTGATTGCCCTGCCCCGCATCTGATTAGAAGAAACAAAAGAGCCAACGTACGAAGCCAAAACCAAACTGTTGATAGCCGGGGCATCCCAACCTTCGCCGAGAAGAGATTTAGTACCAATTAGTATTTTTATTTTTCCTTTTTGAAAAAGCTCCGTTACCGCGGCAACTATGTTGTTTTTAGCGTTCCCAAAAGCGGATATCGTTACAAAATCTGCATCCGCAGCCATGGGTTGCTTGCCAAAAGCCCCTTCTCCCAGGACCTTTTCAAAATCTTCAACAACAGTTTTGTGCAGCACCACCAAAGACCCTGTTAGTATAGCCAAGTGCTCCTTGTGTTTGGATTTGATCCGTAAGAATTGAAAAATAGAGACTACTCCAAGTTTATTAAGAACTCCCGTGGCTTCACCTGTGTAATCAAGAAATTCCTTTCTTATAAAATCGGTTAACACCACAGCTTTTAATCGCTCTCCCAAATTTTCATACTCCTTCTCAAGAATAGCATGTATACTATTCAATTTACTAGGGCTGCTGGCCAATGAGCGGTAGAGTTGCTCGTCGCCAACAAAATTTACCCTCTTCTTCTCGTACACTCCAATTCTTCCTAGCTGTTTTTCAATAGCTTTCAATGGTTCCTCGTAAGCTCCTAAAGCTTCTCTTTGAGCCACCAACAATTCCTGAAGAAGGATTTCAATCCACTCATATGTTAACTCCGGAAAGTCTACCGCTTTGTCTTCAAAACCAAGAAACAGTAGTTTATCTTTATCTATCTGAACTCCGGCAGAATTCAAGAATATTAACATTGCGGATAGAAACGATGGTTTCCCGTAAATTTCCTCAAGCGTGTCTTCTGTATTTTTATAAAACGGATGTTCTAAAAGCAGATTTTGAAAACCAATATCGGCTTTCAAATCACTAAGAAACTGAATAATATTCTCTCGGTATTCTACAATGTATCGTATTTGTGCTTCGGATGGTTTGGAGAAATAAACAAAATCCTGATGCGGACAAAGGTCCCCGTTCTTGACAAGGTCTGGCACGGCAATTTCATCATCTATTGGCCCGCAGAGATCAAAGTATTTATTTAGTTCCGCACTAGAACTATCGTACGGAGGGGTTGCGGTCAATGCTATTACCGTTAAACCCTCAATTTCCTTTAGGGCCATCAAACATTTATACCATTCGTTTTTTAAATGGTGTGCCTCATCTAGTACTAAGGTTTCTATACCGTTTTCCCTAATGAATTTCAGAAGAGAATAATTTTCTTCGTCGGCCAAGCGCTTGTTTAGTGCATGTAACGACTGGTAGGTAGAAAAGGTGAGAAGTTTGGGTTCCTTGATGTTCATAGAAAAGTCCGCGAACTCCGAATCCTTCAAAAAGAACGATACCAATCGGTCTTTCCACTGGTTCCTAATGGTTAAAGTAGGTGCCAAAACCAAGGTCCGCTTGTTGACTCTTCGCAGTACTTCCAGCCCCAAAATGGTCTTTCCTGACCCCGGAGGTGCTACCACGTGTAAATGATGGTCTTTAATATGCTCCTCAAAATGGTCCAGAAAATTTTGCTGATAGCTTCGCCATTCAAATTTAAATTTCAGACTATGGATCAGTTCGGTCAAGAGTTGGTTTGTTTTCGGGTTTTTTAGGAGGATAATAAGTAACTTTGGCTATTCAAAAATAGGTAAAAGCATGTATCCACTTAGAAGAAACCGCAGGTTAAGAACAAACGACTCCATTAGACATTTAGTACGTGAAACCATTTTATCGCCAAAGGATTTTTTGGTACCTCTTTTTGTAATCGAAGGTAAGGGCATAAAAGAAGAGATCGACTCTATGCCGGATTATTATAGATTGAGTCTTGACCTACTTTCTGCCGAAGTTAAGGAGCTTTGGAGTATGGGCCTGCACGCCGTTCTTCTATTTGTAAAAGTGCCCGATAATTTAAAGGACAACAAAGGCACCGAAGCCTTGAATGAAAACGGACTGATGCAAAAGGCCATCAAGACCGTTAAAGATGCCTGCCCGGGAATGTTGGTAATGACCGATGTAGCCATGGACCCTTATTCTTCCTTTGGCCATGACGGTATTGTAGAAAACGGTCAGATTCTGAATGACGAAACTGCGGAGTTTCTTGCCGAAATGAGCGTTTCCCATGCTTTGGCCGGGGCTGATTTTGTTGCACCAAGTGATATGATGGACGGTCGTATTCTTTCCATTCGTGAAGCGTTAGAAGACGAAGGCCTGGTAAATACGGGAATCATGAGCTATAGTGCCAAATATGCCAGTGCCTTTTATGGTCCTTTTAGAGATGCTTTGGATTCTGCACCAGTCGATGTCAAAAATGTACCAAAAGATAAAAATACCTATCAAATGGATTATGCCAACCGGTTTGAAGCCTTAAAGGAAACCGAGATGGATATTGATGAAGGTGCTGATATTGTTATGGTAAAGCCAGGTCTTTGTTATCTGGATATTGTACGTGAAATTCGCAATGAAGTTGATGTTCCCGTTGCGGTCTACCAGGTTTCAGGGGAGTATGCCATGGTCAAAGCTGCCGCCGAAAAAGGTTGGTTGGACCATGATGCCGTGGTTATGGAACAGCTGACGGCCATAAAACGTGCCGGCGCCAACATTATCGCTAGTTATTTTGCCAAGGACGCGGTTAGGCTATTGGACTAGTTTTTATTAAAAGAGCAGATTTGAGAATTGTATCGTTTGTATTCCTTTTTATATTTCTCCAGCTGGCACAAGCGCAGGAAGACATTGGAGCGCCTTTAAATTTAGGAATAAAGGATGCCTTAACTTATGGCACTCCCTACGATGTAGGGCTGGATTCCAGCTACATCAACACGAACGTACAAAAAATAATAACTAACGGTATAAAAAACAACGCTTTTCCCGGTGCGCAAGTACTAGTTGCCAAAAACGGAAAAATCATCTTTCATAAAGCTTACGGATATCACACTTATGACAGCATACAACCCGTGGCTTTAGATGATATGTATGATTTGGCCTCGGTAACTAAAATTACTGCTGCCCTTCCTGCCCTCATGAAATTGGTGGATGAAGGAAAACTTGATTTGGACGCTCCGTTTAGCACCTATTGGAAGCGTTGGAAAAAAGAAAAGGATAAAAGAGATATTACGCTTCGGGAAATTCTGGCCCATCAAGCCGGACTACAACCTTACATTGTTTTTCTAAATGAGGTTTTTAAAAAGAATAAAAAGCTTAAACGGCGTTTTGTTCATAGTTCCCCCAACCGCAGATTTCAAAATCAGGCATATGATGGCTTGTTCGTTAAAAACAAGTTCAACAAGAAAATGTATCGTCTTATTGACCGTTCAAAAGTATCTGCTGAAAAGAAATACAAATATTCGGGACTTGCATTTCTCATATTCCCACAGCTAATAGAGCAACTTACCGGAGAGTCCTATGACTATTATTTGGGGAAGAATTTTTATTTACCGCTGAATGTCCCCACTATGGGGTTCAAACCTAAAACCAAAGACTTTACCAATTTTATCGTTCCTACAGAGGTAGATACCCTTTTTAGGCATACGCTGACCCAAGGTTGGGTCCATGATGAAAATGCCGCACTTTTAGGCGGAATATCCGGTAATGCCGGGCTTTTTGCTACGGCAACAGATTTGGCCAAATTGATGCAAATGTACATGCAATATGGCGTTTATGACGGCAAGCGCTACATATCCGAAGCCACCGTAAAGGAATTTACAAGAGTTCAATTTCCCGAAAATAACAATCGTAGAGGCCTTGGTTTTGACAAGCCTTCATTGAACAACTCGGAACTGCCCCTGTCCAAAGCTTATCCGGCTCCAGAAGTAGGTGCCAGTAGTTTTGGTCACAGCGGTTTTACAGGAACATTCGTTTGGGCAGACCCAGAAAATCAACTGGTATATATTTTTCTTTCCAATCGGGTAAACCCTACTAGAGATAACAGAAATCTTTATAACCTAAATATTAGACCTGCAGTGCAACAGGTATTTTATAAAGCCACATTACCAAGCAAATAAGATCATAAGATTGTACTTTAATTGGTATATTCGTTACACTAAAACTCATTCATGGGCTTATTAATTTTTTACGCTTTAATTTCAATTTTTATTTCGTTTCTCTGCTCCATACTTGAAGCGGTGCTCTTGAGCATTAGCCCAACCTTTGTAAATGTTAAGAAGAAGGAAGGCAAAACCTATGCAGTTACCTTAGAGGAACTAAAGCAGGACGTAGACAAACCCCTTATTGCCATTTTAACGCTAAACACCATTGCCCATACCGTGGGTGCTATTTTGGTGGGTGTTCAAGCCAAAGTTGCCTATGCAGAGATGTACGGTTCATCTACGCGAAGCATATTTGGGGTAACCTTTACCGAGGATTTAATGGTTGGGGCGGTATCTACTATAATGACCATTCTTATCTTAGTGGCATCGGAAATTATTCCCAAAACCATTGGCGCCACCTACTGGAGGCAGTTGGCCAATTTTACCGCAAAAGCGCTCAACATTATGGTGGTTGCCTTAAAATATACCGGACTTTTATGGCTCCTACAGCTTTTCACTAAACTTGTGGGCGGCAAAGGACACCATGGAAGCGTTTTAAGTAGAGAAGATTTTACCGCCATGACCGATATGGCCCGCGAAGAAGGTGTTTTTGAAAAATCCGAATCTACTATCATAAAGAATCTGCTACGTTTTGACCAAGTTCTGGTCAAGGATGTAATGACCCCACGTGCAGTGATGAAAATTGCTTCGGAAAATAAAACAATTGCAGAGTTTTTTGAAGATAATCCCAAAATGCGCTTTTCACGAATTCCTGTATATGGCGAAAAAATGGATCATATAGATGGTTTTGTACTAAAGGATACTATTTTAGAGGAAATGGTTAACGAAAACGGAAACACACCATTATCCGAAATAAAACGGGAAATTTTAATAACCGAAAGGAATACCCCTATACCTCGCCTCTTTGATACCTTTATCGCCAAACGGGAACATATTGCCCTAGTTGTGGACGAATACGGTTCAGTAAGCGGATTAGTGACTATGGAAGATGTGATTGAAACCCTTCTAGGGCTTGAAATAATGGACGAGAGCGACAATGTGGCCGACTTGCAGGAACTAGCTCGAAAAAATTGGAATACGCGTGCAAAACGCTCAGGAATACTTGACAAGTAAGTTTTAATCAAAAAGCAACGCACCCCAAAATACTCTAGTATGGAAACCGCTTATATCGGCACTCCGCTTGGTACGGCAAAACTTGAAGGCGATGGCAACGGCTTAGCGGCAATTACCGTTTTGGATGAGGATAAAAGCCTATCCGTTGATGTTCCTGTGCACCTAGTAGAAGCTGCAGAACAACTAGAACAATATTTTGCGGGTACACGAAGTGATTTTGATATTAAATTAAACCCAGAAGGCACGGATTTTCAAAAACGGGTTTGGGAGGCTCTACTAGAAATACCTTTCGGAAAAACAGTTTCTTACTTGGACCTTTCCAAAACTTTGGGAGACGTAAAAGCTATTAGAGCCGTTGCGGCTGCGAATGGCAAAAATCCGCTTTGGATTGTGGTTCCATGTCACCGGGTTATTGGTAGCGATGGTTCCTTAACAGGCTACGCAGGAGGTCTGCACCGTAAGAAGTGGTTGTTGGAACATGAATCTCCCTTTAAACAACAAAGCCTTTTCGATTAGCACAAATCCTCTAGCATCAACTACACAATTTGCCACCGTTTCACCAATGATTTAAGCATCTCCGACAAACTGATTAGTCGGTTTAAAAATTCAAAATCCCCTATTATAGTTACTAATCGTGTATTTCATCGATAAATAATTCTTTTTATTGAAGTGCTCACAACTTTGAGCCTGTTCGAGAAATGTACCAACCAACCGGGTGGTCTGTTCCAACTTTTATCACCCCTACAAAATTACATGTCACAATATCCCCAAATTCAGGGAGTTATTCTAAGACAATCCGCTGTAATTTTGTGGTTAACTATTGTAAAAACTAAACTATGGCTTTTCTCTCCCTTAATGATTTAACCAGTAAAGCGCAAAGTGCTTTTAAAAGGTTTCCAATAACAATCCTCTGGGCATTATGCGGTACCCTCTACGCCATATGGGTGGTAGATGCACCCAAAGAAGCAAATACAGACAACCAAACCAATATCATACTTACATTTATTTTGGGAGTAAGTTGGCTTATTGGCTCCCAGTTTTTTCTTGAACAACTTAAAAACTCTAAAAAGGTCATTTGGTTGAAACCTGTTCTGCTCTTGTTATTGTTTCTCTTCTACTGGCATTTACCCGAAGTTGGTACTTTTGATGATGACCCTATTTATCTAGTCCGTTTTTTCCTGTTTTTGATTGCAGGACATTTATTCGTTCTATTCGCTCCCTTTTTATTCAAATGGAATAAGAATGCTTATTGGAATTACCTCAAAGCTGCTGGTTTTGCCATCGTGAGAAGCGGTTTTTTCTCAGGTGTACTTTATCTTGGACTAGTACTGGCCCTTTTGGCTATTGACGCGCTGTTCAATATGCGAATAGATGGCGATATATATTTTCAGTTGTTTCTTTTTTGCTTAGGAGTGGTCAATACATGGATATATCTATCGGACTTCCCAAAAAATATACATCAACAAAAAGAAATCCATTTCAATAAGGCATTAGAGGTCTTTGTCAAATACATTCTGATTCCGCTAGTCATTCTATACCTGCTGATTCTTTATTCCTATAGTATAAAAATCTTGGTTGAATGGGAACTTCCAAAAGGATGGGTTTCCTATTTGGTCACCGCATTGGCCTTTTTAGGTTTTACCGTACAGGTCATTATAAATCCAATTCATGAAACAGTGAAGTCTTGGACTATTAAACGCTTTTATCCTTGGTTTTATATTTTAATATTACCCTTATTGGTGCTTCTTTTCATTGCTATTTTTAGACGTGTTTCCGATTATGGCATCACTGAGAATCGTTACTTCGTAATACTGTTGGCCTTTTGGATCTTAGGAATCAGTCTGTTTCTTTTATTCAGTCGAAAAAAGAGTCTCCTAGTTTTACCGTTTTCCCTCTTTATTCTAGCAATACTATCATCATTTGGTTTTTGGAGTGCGTCTAGCGTGTCATTAAAAAGTCAGACACATCAGTTCCAAATCGTATACGAAAATGTACTTCAAAACAACAGATTGGCCACTTCTGACCAATACAATCAATTAACGTCCATTCTAAAATACTTGGACGATAGAAAATCGGTGAACCAACTAAACAGCATTACCGGTATCGAGATTAAGGATATTTTTAAAGATACTTTTAGCGATGAGCCGGAGGTTTATAATTGGTTCGATTCCCAAAAAGTTTTAGACTCCCTTGACATAGCCTTGGCCCCAAATGAACTCGGGTCCGAAGCCCGAAACACAAAATATTATAATTACTATGCAGACCGACAGCAAGCACAAAACTATACGCTTAAAGGGTATCATGATCTAGCGGTATTTACCATTAACGAAAATATTTCCACAAACGCCTCAATAGGAGATTACACCATAGATTATGACCATAAGAATAATTTTCTGAGCCTACTTGCACCTAAGGATAGTCTAACGCTACATGAGATTCAACTTCTCCCAAAACTTAGAGACTTGAGCAAGAGAGGAACTAATCTATATAACATTGACCCTGAACAAATGATAATGGAAGTAGAACATGAAAATATTTCGGTGAAAATAATTTTTGATGAGCTTAATTTCCGAAAAATGGGAGATTCATTACATCTAAGCAGCGCCAGAATTTTTCTTTTTCTAAAACAGAAATGATACTTCTTAGAAATGGTTTACTTGTAACAACGCCCACCTTCTTAATCTGAAAAACATGAGTTATTCCAATGAAATAAACGAATCTCAGCTAAAATAAGATGGCTATTTTCTTATATTTATTCAAAAAAATCCAATCATGCTAGGTAGGATAAACTTAGAGCATATTTTATTCTTAGACATTGAGACCGTTCCCGAACAGCCCAACTTTGATGCCTTGGATGAGGAAAAAAAGGAGCTTTGGGAGCAAAAGTCCCGATACCAACGTAAAGAAGATTATACAGCTGAAGAGTTTTATGACCGTGCCGGAATTTGGGCAGAGTTCGGAAAGATCGTGTGCATTTCAGTAGGGTATTTTCGTGTGAACGGAGAAACCAAAACCTTTAGAACTACTTCTTTTTATGGAGAAGAAGATAAATTATTAAAAGAGTTCAAAAATTTATTGAACGGACATTTTAGCTCAACCAAGCATTTGCTCTGTGGACACAATGCCAAGGAATTCGATTTTCCATACATTGCACGCAGAATGATCATTCACGGTATTGAATTACCGTACAAACTGAACCTATTTGGCAAAAAACCATGGGAAATTCCGCATCTAGATACCATGGAGTTATGGAAATTTGGGGATTATAAGAATTTTACCTCTCTAAAACTACTGGCCAATATTTTAGGTATTCCTTCTCCCAAACAAGATATTGACGGCAGTATGGTTCGTGAAGTTTATTACGAAGAAAAAGACCTAGACCGGATTGTTACCTATTGTGAACTTGACGTAGTTACTACGGCCCAAGTTTTTCTACGCTTACGAGGAGATGAACTCCTGGACGATAGCAATATTAAAAGTATCTAGAAAAACTAAGCGTTATATTTCAATTGAATATAAACCGGAAAATGATCGCTGTACCCACCAATATATTTGTTGCCTACGTAAGTGCGGAAGGGAGACCCCATGTATTTTCCTTCAAACTCCGTTAAAAAGTGTTCATCAAAGATATTGGCATGGGCAAAACTGTGGGTTCCCTTTTCAAAATTTAGAAAACTGTGCGAAACCATTATCTGATCAAAAAGCATCCATGACCTTTTATAGTTGGCACTACCGCGTTCTGGTGTGAGCAACTTTTCCATAGGGTTGTACAAGGTTTTAGTTTCCATGAGCGACTGTACGCTTTCGGACTTTGGACCATCATTAAAATCACCCATGATTATATAATTGGGATTGGCCTCTTTCTCCTCAATTCCGGCCATGAACTTAATTATAGTTTCGGCCGCAATAACTCGCTTATATCCGGTTTTTGAATTACCGCTCCTTCTAGAAGGCCAATGGTTTACAAATATATGAACCACTTCATTGTTCAATTTGCCCTTTACGTACAGAATATCCCGTGTGGTATCTCGTCTTCCATCCTCTTCATAAATAAATAAAGTAATGGGCTCCGAATGTAACACCTCAAAATGGTCCTTATGATAGATCAACCCACAGTCTATACCCCTCTCGTCCGGAGAATCATAATGTACGTAGCTATATTTTATATTAGCCAAAGGTTCTGCCGCCAGAAGGTCCTCCATAACCTGTTGGTTTTCTACCTCTGCTACTCCCACTAGGACTGGCGGGCTCTGGGTTTCGGAATTGCCAATTTCAGAAATGGTCTTAGCCAATTTATACAACTTTTTTTTGTACCTTCTTAAAGACCACTTTTTGCGGCCTTTTGGCGTAAAATCATCGTCAAGGGTCTCCGGGTCGTCTACCGTATCAAATAGATTTTCTAGGTTGTAGAAGCTAATTGTATTTAAATGGCTTCCCTTTTTTTTCCTGAAAAATGAAAAAATCATAAAATTTTCGATTGGGATCTTAAAATTACGAAAATAGCTCGGTCAGTATTGCTTAAATTTGCACTTTAGTTTAGATATGTTAGAAAAGAAGACCATAGATCACGAAAAAGCCGTTTTAATCGGTATTATTAATCGCGAACAGAGCGAAGAAAAAGTTACCGAATATCTTGATGAACTTGAATTCTTGACCTACACTGCCGGTGGCGAGGTTATAGAACGTTTTGTACAACGCATGGATGTTCCCAACCCCAAGACCCTTATAGGTTCCGGTAAGATGGAAGAAGTAGAAGCATTCGTAAAAGCGAACGATGTAGGCTCCGTTATCTTTGATGATGAACTTACTCCTGCCCAACAACGTAATATAGAAAAGTTGTTACGTTGCAAAATTGTGGATCGTACAAGCCTTATTCTAGATATTTTTGCGCAACGTGCGCAGACCAGTTATGCACGTACCCAGGTAGAACTGGCGCAATACGAATATCTGTTACCGCGATTAACGGGACTTTGGACTCACCTTGAGCGCCAACGTGGAGGTATTGGAATGCGTGGACCGGGTGAAACCGAAATTGAAACGGATAGACGTATTGTTCGTGATCGTATCTCCCTGTTAAAGAAAAAGCTCCTTAAGATAGACCGCCAAATGGAAACCCAACGGGGAAACCGTGGGGCCCTGGTTCGTGTAGCTCTGGTTGGGTATACCAACGTAGGTAAGTCTACTTTAATGAACGTCATAAGTAAAAGCGAGGTATTTGCAGAGAACAAGCTTTTTGCAACGTTGGACACCACCGTACGTAAAGTGGTTATAGGTAATTTGCCTTTCTTATTAAGTGATACGGTTGGTTTTATCCGAAAGCTACCTACGCAGCTCGTAGAAAGCTTCAAAAGTACTTTAGACGAAGTTCGCGAAGCCGATCTGTTACTTCATGTTGTTGATATATCACACCCGCAGTTTGAGGAACATATAGAGTCCGTTAATAAAATCTTGGACGAAATAGATAGTGCGGACAAGAATACCATTATGGTGTTTAACAAAATTGATCAATACAAACATGCCGAAATAGATGAGGATGACCTCATCACCGAAAGGACGGAAAGGCATTTTAGTATTGAAGAATGGAAGAAGACATGGATGCAACGTGTTGGGGACCGCGCCCTATTCATATCTGCCTTGAACAAAGAAAATCTGGACGAATTTAGAAAAAGGGTTTATGACGAGGTAAGGGATATTCATGTAACACGCTTCCCGTACAACAACTTCCTCTATCCGGAACATTTGGACGAGTATTAAACTGTTTTCAAGAAATCTTTTACCGTTCATCGGACATACACAACAACTTGTATTTTTCACAACAGCCTTGCTTAGGTTCACAACAATAATTTAGAAGACCGAAGAAACCACCGTAAGTTTACAGTGTAATTAAGTGATAGCATTGACCCCAAATCGAATCTTGAACTTGACCGAAACAAGTAACGAACCCCAAACCTGTTATTTGATCAGAAAAAAATAATACCAAATTGACCAAACCTACTTGATAAAAAAACCCTCTGTACAAGAGGGTTTTTTTATACCTCCTATTTTGGTTGTTTTTTAAATCAAACTTAAACTATGCCGTTCATCCAACATTGTGGGCCGTTGATATTTTTCACAACAGCCTTGCTTAGGTTCACAACAATAATTTAGAAGACCGAAGAAACCAACGTAAGTTTACAGTGTAATTAAGTGATAGCAATGACCCCAAATCGAATCTTGAACTTAACCGCAACAAGTACGAATCCCAAATCCGGACTTGACCTACGAAAAGCTTAAAAAATTGCGACCCCAAATTGCAATTAAAAAGTACAAGTAAACCTACTTAACAAAAAAGCCCGTTAAAACGGGCTTTTTTGTTTTCTATAACCTGATTAAAAAATGGATTCTAGATGTATTTCGTCGAAGCTATGTTCATTTTAACGAGCTACACCACAAATTGAAACAGGTTCACAACAAAAGTTTAGCAATGATAGTGTTGCCTATTACATTCGTCTTGTATTTGAAACTTAGTGTACGTCCCAAATAAATTACTTAACCAAGGTTTGATTTATTGACTGTACAACCAAACTTAACTAATCCTACTTAACAAAAAAAACGCCCCGATTATCATCGGGGCGTTTTCATTATGTATGAATTAAACTTTTTTTAGAAAGAGTAGTTAAGACCAAAAAGGTAATAGCTCTGTAGAACATTATCCAAATTGTCAAAAGACGCATTGGCATCCGAAACTAATGCATTAGCCAAACCTTCTTGTTTGTTGTCACGAAGACCAAACTCAAAACCTACACCAATTCCTTTCCAAAGCGTGTATCCAAAAGAGTTGATCCATGTCCAGTTAGAAAGATCACCGCTCTTGTAACTTTGAAAAGTAGAGAAGTTGGTCTTAAAGTTAATTGACCCCAATTGTTTTGCATAATCAACAACAATCTTAGCACCAGCAGAAGAATCGTAAGCCGCATCATTATCCGCAAAAACAAAGTTGTAGTTTAATGGGTGAATAACAACTACCATATCAGGAATAGGAGTCCAAGTTGCACCAACACCAAAATCTAAATAACCAGGGTCATTAAAGTTGTTAATGATAGATGTACGATATTCTGCCAAGGCCGAAATAGCAAAGTTCTTATTCAATTTGTAACCGTACAACGAAGTGATATTAAAAACATCTGTTGTGTTATCAAATCCCTCCGCATCCGTAGGGTCGTTTTTATCATCTAACTTAACCCATTGGAAATTTGCATTGGCGGAGTTTCTCCAGAAGAACTTCTCCCTATCCAAGTTAGCGATTGCATTAACCGTAACCCCAATGTTTCCTGAAGAGTTATCCGGTGTACCTTGCGAGTACCAGTTATTAAATTTTGAAAGGTTGGCACCTATTGTACCGAACGCTCTTATTTTCCACCCTGGAAAAGCATCAATTTGTCCTTGAAGCGCATCTACCCTACCTTGAATGGCACTGATAGAGTCTTTTTTTGCAGCCTGTTCAGCTTTTAATTCATCAATTGTCTGTGCAAAACCCACCGAAAAGGTAAGTAATGCCAAAGATGTAAGCAGTAATTTTCTCATGGTATTTGTGTTTATTAATTTAGACACGCAAAAGTACTAATTGTCACTTATTTTAATAATAAATGTCTACTTTCTTTTGTACAAAGGCACGGAAGAACATGCCTCTCCATACATGAGAGATTTTACTATGGGCTGTAACTTTCCTATTATCAATACGTAAGCATTGGGTGGCACCGGTTTATTACTACAACCTTTAACAATAACAAATTTGTCCTTTAATTCCGAAACATCTAAATCTTTTAACGTTTCTGTATAAAGTAAGGTTTCCAAATCCTCTAAAGAACCCTGAATATACCGATTGGCATAAGGGTTTAAATAAGTGGCCAACAACATATAAGCCCAGCCCGGAACTATTGCATCTGTTGAGCAATGTAGGGCAACGTAAGAATCTTTGTACTTTGCCCAGTCGTGCTCGGCGGCACGTGCGCGGAATTCTTTTTCCTTTAAAATAAAACCTTCCAATAGCCATTCGGAAATATCAAAAAGCACGCGCTTTCCCGGGAGATAATGATCCTCCAAGTTAAACGTAACCAATTTGCTTTCAGCTACCCTATTGATAATTTCTTCTGCCATATCCGCTTTTATAATAAGCCCAATTCCAGTTTAGCCTCTTCGCTCATAAGATCTTGAGTCCATGGTGGATCAAAAGTAATTTCTACCTCTGCATCTTTAACGATGTCCAAAGACTTTACTTTTTCCTCTACCTCTGCAGGAAGCGATTCCGCAACCGGACAATTGGGAGATGTTAAGGTCATTAATATCTTCACTTCGTTATCCTCATTTACGAATACGTCATAAATTAAACCCAGCTCATATATATCTACTGGAATTTCAGGATCGTATATGGTCTTAAGTATAACTACTATTTTCTCGCCCAATTCTTGGCTATCTACTGCTATTTCTTCACTCATGTTCTTGAGATTAATTCGTTAAAGATTGAGGTCGCCCCTACAAGGCATCACTCTAATTTAATTGTGTTTGGTAAGCTATGGCATATAGCTTCAATTGTTTGATCATACTTACCAAACCATTGGCCCGCGTAGGTGAAAGATGTTCTTTAAGACCAATTTCATCAATAAAATCGGTATTGGCATCTATAATATCTTGAGGTCTTTGATTACTAAAGGCCCTTATTAAAATGGCAATTATACCTTTTGTTATAATTGCATCGCTATCCGCAGTAAAAACCAATTTATCCTCCTCAAGCTCCGCATGAACCCACACTTTGCTTTGACAACCTTTGATAATATTATCATCAGTCTTAAATTTTTCGTTGATAAGCGGTAAGCTTTTGCCCAGCTCGATCATATATTCGTAGCGTTGCATCCAATCATCGAACATTGAAAATTCGTCTACTATTTCGTCCTGTATTTCCTTTATCTGCATTATCGCTATTTTCGGTAAAAATACAACAACTATCTATGGATTTCAACACTTTAAGAGAATGATAACGACATCCTTATTCCAGCATGCCCTTTGCCCGGATTACCGCCTTGGTCAAGGCATCTACCTCATCCATAGTATTATAAAAACTAAAACTGGCCCTTACCGTTCCCGGAATTCCGTAAAAATCCATAATGGGTTGTGCACAATGGTGACCAGTTCTTACGGCAACGCCCAATTTGTCCAGAATAGAGCCTATGTCATAAGGATGCAGCCCTTCTATATTAAAAGAAATAACCGAAGTCTTGTTTTTTGCCGTTCCGTAAATCTTCAGTCCTTCTATTTTAAGCAGTTCTTGCGTGGCATAACCCAACAGTTCATGCTCGTATTGAGCAATAGCTTCAAAACCTATAGCGTTCATATAATCCAGAGCGGCACCAAAGGCGATACCACCACAAATATTTGGTGTTCCCGCTTCAAACTTATGTGGTAAATCTGCATAGGTAGTTTTCTCAAAAGTTACCTCAGCAATCATCTCTCCCCCTCCTTGGTAGGGAGGCAATTTATTTAGCCATTCTTCTTTGCCATACAAAGCCCCTACACCGGTAGGCCCACACATTTTATGAGCAGAGACCGTATAAAAATCGACATCCAATTTTTGCATGTCCGCTTTAACATGGGGAGCCGCTTGCGCGCCATCAATTAAAACAGCAGCACCAACAGCATGTGCTTTTTCTATTATTTCTTCAATGGGATTAATGGTTCCTAGTGCGTTGGAAATATGATTACAGAAAACCAATTTGGTCTTGCTGGAGAGTAATTCTTCAAAAACATCCATTCGCAACTCACCATCAAGATTCATCGGAATTACCTTTAAAACGGCACCTGTTCTTTCGGCCAACATTTGCCAAGGCACGATATTAGAATGGTGCTCCATAGCCGACACCAGTATCTCATCACCTTTTTTCAATAAGGTGGTAAACCCGTTGGCAACGATGTTAATACTGTGCGTTGTACCTGAAGTAAATATAATCTCGTATGAACTCTTTGCATTGAAGTGCTTCTGAATCTTTTGCCGAGCTACTTCATATTTATCAGTTGCTTCTTGAGACAGCGCATGCACACCACGATGTATATTGGCGTTGTAATTCTGGTAGTAATCTACTATAACATCTATAACCTGTTGAGGCGTTTGTGATGTAGCAGCATTGTCTAAGTATACCAAAGGCTTTCCGTTCACTTCTCTTTTGAGAATAGGGAAATCCTCTCTTATTTTATTTATATCTAACATAGTCAATCTTCTTAAATACAAAGATACCCGATTGTAAAAACAAATCGGGTATTAGAGTACTTGAATTTGTATCTGAGGATTAAAACCTAAAACCAACTCCGACCTTTATGAGACTTATATGTTCTATGTTTCTTAAAGTTTCTCCTTCTCCCTTTGTTTTATCAGCAACATTTCGGATAAAGTCAACTTGAGTTTGTAAAAAGAACCGCTTAGTTATATCATAAGAGAGTCCCAAATTCACATTTATTCCCCCTTCTGACTCTGTAATCTTGTGAGCTCCAGGAAATGGAGGTTCATTTGGCCCATAATCAAATACACCATCATATTTAGATTCAACAAAAGTATACCCTAGTCCTATAGAAGGGTGAAGTTTTTTCGCTCCCGGAATAGAAAACTCTGCAAAGACCTCAGGTTTAATTAGCCAGTGAGTCTCAGTGTAATCATATGATGAAGGGTCATTAAAGTCTTTTGTGTCTGCCTTGTAAATTCCTGTGTTGATACCCGCACCGATTTTGACAATGTTAAAATCCAAAAATCGATATTTTACACCTAGGTCAATAATACCTTTAGCATCATTTCCTAAATCATCACCAGAAGAAAAAGGATAATTTGCTTCCACACTCCATTTGTGATCCTGAGCGAACAAGCTTGCACTTAAAAAGAAAATTAAAACTGATAAAAAGTAGATTTTTTTCATACGAACGATTCATTAATGGTTTATAATTCGGTCGTAAATTTATACGTAAATTCCTTCAAAAAAATAACGGCACTCCCAAAGTGCCGTTAAAAAAAATCTATGTTTTAAGATAATTTCTTGTTAAGAAATCAAACAATTCTCTTTATAAGTCAAACCCAAGATTAACCCCTAACTTTTTAGCAATCAGCTTATTAATACGTGTCTTTAGTTCTGGTATACGTACACTTTCTAGTACATTATTAGCAAAAGCATACATTAACAATGCTCTCGCTTCCTTTTCAGGAATACCCCGAGATTGTAAGTAGAATAAAGCATCTTCATCTAACTGCCCAATAGTACAACCGTGTGAACATTTTACATCATCCGCAAAAATCTCTAACTGCGGCTTAGTATTGATTGTAGCCTTGTCACTAACCAAAATATTATTGTTCTGCTGAAACGCATTGGTTTTCTGCGCAATCTTATCTACAATAATCTTACCATTAAAGACTCCTGTAGAACTATCGCCATAAATACCTTTATAATCCTGGTGACTTTCACAGTTAGGCTCAATGTGGTGCACTAACGTATGATGATCTACATGTTGCTTATCGCCCAAAATAGTAACCCCTTTCATAGTGGAGTCAATATATTCTCCATTCTGGTAGAAGTTAAGATTGTTACGTGTTAATTTTCCACCAAAAGAGAAGGTATGAACCTTAACCACACTCTTGTCTTTTTGGTCTATGTAGGTATTATCAATCAATGAGGCAGAAGCCGCATCATTCTGAATCTTATAATAATCAACAATTGCATTTTTTGCTGCGAAAATCTCCGTCACGCAGTTGGTCAGAACTTCGTTGGATGTCAAACTTTGGTGACGTTCAATAATCTGAACCTCGGCATTCTCTTCCGCAATAATCAAATTCCTTGGCTGCAACAAAATAGATGCCTCGTTACCTGTAGCGAAATGAATAATTTCTATAGGTTTCTTGGGCATTTTATTCTTAGGGATATAAATATACGCCCCTTCTCTACTAAATGCAGTGTTCAATGTAGTTAGCGACTCGTCTTTAGACGCTACTTTATTAAAATACACATCTATAACCGGCTTGTACATAGGCTTTGTAAGCGCTGCGCTCATTAAGCAAATATCAACACCATCATGCGTTGTTTCCGAAAGATAAGAGCTGTAAATACCGTCTACAAAAATGATTTTATACGAATCTATTTCGTGCAAAAAGTATTTTTTAACGTCTTTATACTCAAGGGTGTTTTCTTCTCGTGGGAAAATGCTGAAATCTATCTTTTGAAGGCTATTAAGAGAAGTGTACTTCCAAGCTTCCTCCTTTTTACTGGGAAAACCTTTAAGCTCAAAGTTCTTCATGGCCTCTGTTCTAACATCGTGCACGGAATGTTCCACATCTACGTTGTTCTCGAACGCCATAAAAGATGATATCAATTTGTCTTTTAAATCCATATATTTTAGTATTAAGTATTGATTACAAAGCTTTTAATGCTTTGAACCAATAACTCTGTACTTCGTACTATTTTAAACGGCAGTCTCCTGCTTTAACCAATCGTATCCTTTTTCTTCTAGCTCTAAAGCCAATTCTTTTCCGCCGGACTTTACAATTTTACCATTGTGCAATACGTGAACAAAATCAGGAACAATATAATCCAACAATCGCTGGTAGTGGGTAATCACGATTACCGCATTGTCCTTGCTCTTAAGCTTGTTAACGCCATTAGCAACAATACGCAAGGCATCAATATCCAATCCGGAATCCGTTTCATCCAAAATGGCCAACTTAGGCTCTAACATTGCCATTTGAAAAATTTCATTTCTCTTCTTTTCCCCACCGGAAAAACCTTCATTTAATGAACGAGATAAGAATTTACGGTCTATTTCCAATAATTCCGATTTCTCACGAATCAACTTCAACATATCCTTGGCCGGCATATCTTCAAGACCTTTGGCCTTTCTAGATTCATTAATGGCCGTCTTCATAAAATTGGTTACGGAAACACCCGGTATTTCAACTGGATACTGAAAAGACAGGAACACCCCTTTGTGAGCTCGTTCTTCCGGAGAAGCATCTTCTAAATCTTCACCCTCTAAGGAAACACTACCTTCAGTAACCTCAAATTCTTCCTTACCTGCAATTACAGATGCCAAGGTACTTTTACCTGAACCGTTGGGGCCCATTATGGCATGAACCTCACCAGCTTTTACCTCTAGGTTAATACCTCTTAATATTTCTTTGTCCTCTACACTAGCGTGTAAATTTTCGATTTTAAGCATTTTGCGAATCTTATTTATTAATCAAAACTATAAACTGCATTTGGCAAGATTAACCTACCGAGCCTTCTAAACTAATTTCCAATAATTTTTGCGCCTCAACGGCAAATTCCATAGGCAATTTGTTCAGAACTTCCTTACTGAACCCGTTTACGATCAAGGCAATAGCCTTTTCAGTATCTATACCTCTTTGGTTACAGTAGAAAATTTGGTCTTCCCCGATCTTACTCGTAGTTGCCTCATGCTCTATCTGTGCACTTTTGTTCTTGGCTTCTATATATGGGAATGTATGAGCCCCACATTCGTTACCCATTAAGAGGGAATCGCACTGAGAAAAGTTACGTGCATTTTCTGCACGGCTGTTCACCTGAACTAGACCCCTATAACTGTTCTGCGATTTTCCTGCGGATATACCTTTGGATATAATGGTACTACGGGTATTTTTACCTAAATGCACCATTTTTGTACCAGTATCTGCCTGCTGATAATTATTGGTTACAGCAATGGAGTAAAACTCACCTATTGAATTGTCCCCTTTTAATATACAAGAAGGATATTTCCAAGTAACGGCCGAACCTGTTTCTACCTGTGTCCAAGAAATCTTTGCATTTTTCTCGCACAAACCTCTTTTGGTAACGAAGTTATAAACCCCACCTTTTCCTTCTTTGTTCCCCGGGAACCAGTTTTGTACCGTTGAGTATTTTATCTCGGCGTCGTCTAAAGCAATAAGCTCAACAACAGCGGCATGTAACTGATTTTCATCTCTTGATGGCGCAGTACAACCCTCCAAATAGCTTACGTAACTATCTTCATCTGCAATTACAAGCGTTCTTTCGAACTGACCTGTACCCGCTTGGTTGATTCTGAAGTAGGTGGATAGTTCCATTGGGCAACGAACACCTTTTGGAATGTAGCAGAAACTACCGTCTGAAAAAACAGCTGAGTTTAGAGCCGCATAAAAATTATCTTTCTGCGGAACTACCGATCCCAAATATTTTTTAACCAGCTCCGGATGCTCTTTTATAGCTTCGGAAATAGAACAAAAAATGATTCCTTTTTCCGCCAGTGTCTTTTGGAAAGTAGTAGCAACGGAAACCGAATCCATTACAATATCTACAGCAACGTTTTGTAGTTTCTTTTGCTCGTCTACAGAAATACCCAATTTCTTGTACATTTCCAACAACTCCGGATCTACATCATCCAATGTTTTATTAGGGTCCGCTTTTACAGGCGCGGAATAATAACTTATTGCTTGAAAATCCGGTTTAGTGTAATGCACATTGGCCCATTCCGGCTCCTCCATCTCCTTCCAAATCTTGAAAGCCTCTAAACGCCACAGGGTCATCCACTCTGGTTCCTCTTTCTTTTTGGAAATGGCGATAACGATTTCCTCGTTCAATCCATTCGGGAAAGTATCGGACTTAATATCCGTATAGAAACCGTACTCGTACTCCTTGGTTTCGAGTTCCTTTTTTAGTTCTTCTTCTGTATATGCCATTTTTTCCTTTTATACCAACTACACTAGGTAATTGAATAATTAGTTCTTTTACTATTTTTCGTCTATAACGAAAAACTTTCTCCGCAACCACAGGTGCGTTGTGCGTTAGGGTTGTTGAAAACAAACCCCTTTCCGTTCAATCCGCCGGAATAGTCTAGCGTTGTACCCACTAGGTAAAGAAAACTTTTTTTATCTACAATAATGCGCACATCGTTATCTTCAAAAACCTTGTCGGTTTCTTCTTTCTTCTTGTCAAAATCGAGTTCATACGATAAGCCGCTACACCCACCACTCTTAACACCTACGCGAACAAAGTCCGTTGAGGCATCAAAACCTCCCTCGGTCATTAAGTCTATGACTTTCTTTTTCGCAGTCTCAGATACTTGAATCATAAGCATTTGGATTTAATCTAAATAGTTTACAAATATACGGTATTAGTAGGGTTTTACCATAAGAACTAACATTATTATAACGCATATTGCAATAAGCTTTTTCTATTGATGTCCCAATCTTATTCAATTAATAAAAAGCAGAGGTATGTATTTGGAAAAATCTTTATCAAAAATTGAGTCAAAGGAGAATTTCACTGATATTTCCGTAAAAAAAGAGTGTTTTATGTGGCTGTATAAACCCGGATTTAACCTGTATACAATTTTGTTTTCCTCCATTCATTAAAAATTAAGGCTATCAAAATTATCATTCTTACTTTTGCAAAATGTTAGAAGATAAAAATCAAGAACGCACGTCCCTGGAAAAACTTGGTGAATTTGGACTTATAGACCATTTGACCAAAAATTTTGAAATCACCCACAATTCCACCATTAAAGGTGTTGGAGATGATGCCGCTGTAATTGACCATAAGGATAAAACCGTCTTAACAACCGATTTACTGATAGAAGGGGTACATTTTGACCTCAGCTATATGCCTTTAAAACATTTGGGTTACAAAGCGGTGATGGTAAACTTATCCGATGTGTATGCCATGAATGCAACGGCTACCCAAATAACCGTTTCATTGGCCGTTTCTAACCGTTTCCCGTTAGAGGCACTAGAAGAACTATATGCCGGTATTGCCCTTGCTGCAAAGATTTTTAATGTAGACCTTATAGGAGGAGATACCACATCTTCTACCTCAGGAATGCTTATTAGTATTACCGCGTTAGGCGAGGCAAAAGAAGAGGAACTCACATATCGTGATGGGGCAAAAGAAAATGACCTTTTAGTTGTTAGCGGAGATTTAGGTGCTGCCTATATGGGTCTTCAGGTATTAGATCGTGAAAAAGAGGTTTTTAAGGTGAATCCTAATAATCAACCTGATTTATCGCCCTATTCATACATTGTTGAAAGACAATTAAAACCCGAAGCTAGAAAAGACATTGTTGAACTTTTAAAAAAGTTAGAGGTAAGGCCTACCGCAATGATCGATATAAGTGACGGACTTTCATCCGAAATTCTTCATCTCTGCAAAAACAGTAAAATAGGTTGTAATCTGTTTGAAGAAAAAATTCCGTTAGATCCTACCGTGATTTCCGCTTGTGAGGAATTTAATGTAGATAGCACCATGGTAGCTCTAAGTGGAGGGGAAGACTATGAACTTCTTTTTACTATTTCACAGAATGATTTTGAAAAAATAAAAGGAAATCCCAATTTAACGGTAATTGGTCATATGACCCATGAGAGTGAAGGTGCCCATTTAGTCACAAGAGGCAATACCAAAATTGAATTGACCGCCCAAGGGTGGAATTCATTCAAATCAAAGGACTAAATCACTTCTATGAAAAAGCGTAATAGGTGTAGGTATTGGGTAACTAGGTTTTTCGTTTTGGCCCTAATTACCTTCCTATTTTATGCCTGTGCGTCCGTTCCCAAATTATCCAATGAGACGGAATCACTGATAAAAACGGTTATTCACGAACCTTTGCCCGAAATGGTTAAGGGTAAAATAGGATTTGCCATTTCTGACGGTTGGAAAATTTGGTGCGAGCATATCCCAGCTACAAATCCTAAAAAAGGGACTATTTTATTGGTAATGGGTGCTGCCAACGACGCTCTAACGTGGCCTCCGAGTTTTATTTCAAAATTTAATAAAGCCGGTTATGATGTTATACGCTATGACCATAGAGGAACAGGTCTCACCCAGCGTCTAAAAAAAACGGACAAGGAGTATACTCTTGCCAGTATGGCCAATGACCCCATTGCAATTCTTGATAGCTTACATATTGAAAAGGCCCATATTCTTGGCGTATCCATGGGTGGTATGATATCTCAAATTGCCGTAATTCAACAAGAAAACCGATTTAAAAGTCTAACTTCTATTATGTCTTCCGCAGATTTGTTCGATTCTACTCTGCCAACACCATCTCCGGAAGTTCTTCCAAAAATGATAAGCGCCGTATTAAAATATGGTGTTTTTGGCGGAAAAAAAGCTCAAATGAAACTTCAGTTTGTACAGAAAAGAATTTTAATGGGAGAGGCTACGGGCCCTATAGCCAGCAAACCCCTAGCGGAAGCTGCTCTTTACAATATTGAAAGGCGGGATGGCTTTCATTTTATTGCAGGAAGACAACATCAAAAAGCGATTGAGACCGCTGAACCAAGATATGATGGCCTATCAAAATTAAAATTGCCCGTGCTTGTCGTTCACGGTAAACAAGACCCTGTTATACCTATTGAACATGGAAGAAAAATGGCAAAAGTAATTCCAAAAGCAGATAGTTTATGGGTAGATAATATGGGACATGATTTACCCGATGCAAAAATTGACCTCATCAGCGCCAAAATTTTGAAAACAATAGAAGAAAATAACTTATAAGATTCTGTAAAATAGACTATTACGAATTATTTGGAAAGGCATAAAAACAAAAAATTCCCGAAAATAAAGGACATACCTAACTTATACTGTTGTGGGGCGAACGACAGTGGAGAACGAGGCTGTTTCCTAAATTTCCGGAAATAAGTTTAAAATCCCGATGCCAATAACGGTTCAGGATTTCGGTGCCAAAGCATAGTTAAGCGGCATGCTCTGCTGCCCTATGTCTTTTCTGAAATATATTTTCTAAGGTTTTATTAATATCCTGCAGTTCCGGAGTAAGCGTTGAAAGGTTTCCACTTACGTCTGTTGTAACTTGTTTTCCACAATGGATACATTTGTACTCTTTAATGTGGAGGGTCACTTTTTTTGACACCGTGTAGTGATGCCCGAATAAACTGCAAAAAAACTTCTTCATGGTTGTAGGTTTAAAACGCATCATCGGCTTTTGGGAAGCCGCTTACTGCAAATTTGGGTCTATACTTTTTAGTGATTTTTAGGCACTCTTTCTACTTGAACGCTACCATATCTTTTTTTATTGGGCAAGGTCTTACGATTGTGCCGTTTTTTCGATGAAATACATTTTATTCGATGAACAACACCTTAATATCGGCTTCCCGTACATTTGTTATCAGGTGAATTTACGGTATCTTTCCGCGATTTTATGTTAGGACTAGTACATCTTGTTTTTTAGCTTGCCGTTCGTCGATCTCGATGAATGACCATCTAAATTTTCGATGAAGTACAACAATCCAATAGACAAATAGAAATGGTTCATCTTTGTATTTCTAATTACGTTTTATGCTAACAAAGGAAACTAGAGAGGTACTGGTTACCGCTTTTGCATTGTTCTCATTATTCTTTGGGGCCGGTAACCTCATACTACCTCCCCTTCTAGGCAACAAAGCCGGAGATCTATGGTGGTTGGTGGCTTTGGGGTTTTGTGCTTCCGCGGTACTCATTCCCATTATGGGCATTATGGCACATGCCAAATTACAGGGTACAATTTTTGACTTTGGGAAAAAAGTTTCACCCGCTTTTAGTCTCATCTACTCTTTACTTATCTACACGATTTCTATAAGTTTGCCCTCACCACGTACGGCAGCGGTTACGCATGAGATGGCCATTCAGCCCTTTTTTGATTCACCTCCGCTGTTAACCAGTATTATATATTTTGCGCTTGTTTTTGTATTTGTCATTAACCGTTCTCAAATACTGAATATTTTAGGAAAGCTTTTGACCCCAGCTATCATCTTGATTTTGTTCCTTATAATAGGTACGGCTATATTTTCCTATGATTTCACTTTTAGCGATACTGTATTTCAGAATCCGTTTTCAGATGGCATTCTTGAAGGTTACCAAACTTTTGATGCCATAGGCGCGGTTGTGGTGGGTGGCGTAATTATTATTTCAATCAATCTGAAGAAAAAAGATGCTACTTACGAAGAAAAGAAAGTCCTGATCAGACGTTCGGGCTGGTTAGCCGGACTAAGTCTGCTACTTATTTATACCGGACTCATCATTACAGGTGCTTTGATGCACGGCGAATTCAGTGCAGATATTTCACGTACGGCCTTACTTAGTGGCATTAGCACCAAAACCTTGGGTAATACCGCCAATCTATTTTTGAGCATTCTGGTAAGCCTAGCCTGTTTTACCACCGCAGTGGGAATTGTAACCGGTACGGCAGATTTTATAAAATATAGGTTTCACGATTCACACGCGGTATATTTAACTACCGCCATACTGGGTTGTATTTTAGGTGTGGTCATGGGCCAGTTTAATGTGGGGTACATTATTGCCGTTGCACTGCCCGCACTAATGTTCATATACCCTATTACCATTGTGCTTATTCTTTTAAATATAGTGCCGGAAAAGTTTGCATCTGAAAAAGTATTCAGAGCAGTGGTTTTACTTACCGTAATTTTCAGTATTCCGGATTTTTTGGGAAGTATTGGTTTTACCGAAGCCTTATCCGAGGTTCAAGGGTATATTCCTTTAAGTGGATATAGCCTGGGATGGGTATTGCCGGCAGGGGTGGCTTTTGTAATTGTGAATTTGCTCCATAAGAACAACCCTAAAACCACCCCAGCCAACTAATACATATTTTACTTATTCATCAACTCTTCAATTTCCTCCACTTCAATAGGAATATTGGCCATTAGGTTAAACGGTTCTCCCTTTTCTTGGATGACCACATCATCCTCTATACGAATACCCATTTTTTCCTCTGGGATATAGATGCCGGGCTCCACGGTAAAGACCATATTGGCTTCCATAGGCTTTTTCAGTTCTCCATAATCATGTGTATTCAATCCAATATGGTGACTGGTGCCGTGCATGAAGTATTTTTTATAGGCGGGCCAGTCTTTATTTTCATTCTGAACATCGGCTTTATCCAATAAACCAAGACCTAGAAGTTCGGAAGTCATCAGTTTTCCACATTCTACATGATAGTCCGCCCAAATTGTACCCGGCACAAGCATTTTAGTAGCCTCGTTCTTTACGCGCAGAACAGCTTCGTACACTTCTTTTTGACGAGGAGTAAATTTTCCGTTAACGGGAATTGTTCTAGTTAGGTCTGAAGAATAATTGGCATATTCCGCTGCGGTATCCATCAAAATTAAATCGCCACTTTTACACTGTTGGTTGTTTTCAACATAATGTAGAACATTGGCATTATTACCCGACGCAATTATTGGTGAATATGCAAAACCCTTAGAACGGTTGCGAATAAATTCATGCAATAATTCCGCCTCTATCTCATACTCCCAAACACCGGGCTTTGTAAAACTCAACACACGACGGAACCCCTTATCCGTAATGTTACACGCCGTCTGCATCAGTTCTATTTCTTCGGGTTCTTTTACACCTCTTATCTTTTGTAAAATTGGATTGCTCTTAGCTACCTTATGTGCAGGGAACTTTTGTTTACAATCAATTATAAAGCGGTCCTCACGGGTTTGTGTTTCAACCGCTTGTCTGTAGTGCTCATTGGTATTAAAGTAGATGGTATCTGCCTCGGTCATCAAATCAAAAAATACCTTGTCAAAATCCTGTAACCAATAAATGGTTTCAATTCCCGAGACTTCCGTAGCTTTCTCTTTCGTTAGTTTTTCACCTTCCCAAACGGCAATATGGGCATTGGTTTCCCTTACGAAAAGTATTTCACGATGTTTCTTGGAAAGTGCGTCCGGGAAAAGAACCAATATCGTTTCTTCCTGATCCGCGCCACTTAAATAAAATAGGTCCCTATGCTGCTCAAAAGGCAAGGTACTATCCGCACCTATCGGGTAAATATCATTAGAGTTAAAAACAGCAATACTTTTAGGTTGCATTGCGGCCATAAACTTCTTTCTGTTTTTAATAAAAAGACTACTCTTTATTTGATCGTACTTCATATCAATTTTGAATTTTATCAAAATTAATGATTTACAAGAACCCACAAATGGTAAGACCCCAAAGGTTTGTTAAAACCTTTGGGGTCCTTAATTAAAGTTGGTTATGTTACTTGTTCTAAAACCTGTGGTGAACAGGTCAAATATTTTACTGAAAAAGGACGTTTAAACTAGTTTTTAGCTTCATCCTCTTGAATAAATTAACAAAAATTTAAGTTAGGACACAACAGAAATTGTAAATTTTAACTGTTTCCTCGTTAACTGTTAGTATATGACGGTTTACTTGTAAGTTTTATCTGTATTTCTTAGGGTTAAGCGCATATTATAACTCAGTTTTAGTAACTTTCCGATACGTAGAAAACTGATTATCATGAGACTTTTTGGCCTATCCTTACTCTTGCTTTTTTGGCTTACCGGCAACGCACAAAATATGCCTAGTTCATACGAAGCTGTTCAGCAAGGGCTTCAGCTTAAGAAGCAAATGGGTACCACTTCTTTAGTAAAGAACATCCCTTTAAAAAATATTGGTCCGTCTGTTATGAGCGGCAGGGTTGTTGATCTAGATGTTAATCCTGAAAATCCCATAGAATTTTATGTAGCGTATGCCAGTGGCGGGTTATGGTACACCAACAATAACGGAACTTCTTTTTCTCCTATAATGGATTCCTCGGAAACCCAGAATATTGGCGATATTGCCGTTCACTGGAAAACAGGCACAATTTGGGTGGGAACAGGCGAAAACAACGCCTCTAGATCCTCTTACTCGGGAGTGGGAATTTTAAAATCAATCGATCAAGGAAAAACATGGCAGAATGTTGGGTTAAAAGACTCCCACCACATTGGACGTATTCTTATAAATGAGAACAACCCAAATGAGGTAGTTATAGGTGTTACAGGCCACTTATATTCACCAAATACCGAAAGAGGCGTCTACAAAACTACAGACGGTGGCAAGACATGGAAAAAAACATTGTTCATAAGTGACACGGCCGGGATAATAGATATTGCTCAGGTACCGGGCAATTTTAATATCCTTTACGCCTCCGCATGGGAAAAAGATAGAAAAGCATGGGATTTTCTTGGCAGTGGAAACGATTCGGGCATTTACAAAAGTAACGATAGCGGAAGTTCATGGACAAAAATCTCAAATGACGGAAGCGGTTTTCCTACCGGTTATGGGGTTGGCCGTATTGGGTTGGCCGTATTTGATGAAAACACGGTGTACGCTTTTCTAGACAATCAGGAACATCGGGAGAAAACTGAAAAGCACGAAAAAAAATCCAATGAACTGTCAAAAGAAGATTTTAAGTCGATGTCTGAAATCGATTTTCTAAAACTTGATGACAAGAAACTGAACGCCTTTCTAAAAACAAATAATTTTCAGGAAAAATACCGTGCCGAAAATGTGAAACAAATGATTCGCAGTGGTGTAGCTAAACCGGCAGACATCACTAAATACCTGGAAAATGCGAATTCCGCCCTTTTTGACACTCCCGTAATCGGTGCGGAGGTATACCAGAGTAATGATGGAGGAAAATCATGGCAAAAACAGAACGAAGATTATATTGATGGTCTATTGTACAGTTACGGATATTATTTTGGTGAAATACGGGTAGACCCCAACGATGTAAACAAAATATATTTGGGAGGGGTACCCATAATAAAATCCGCAGATGGAGGCAAAACCTACACTTCTATAAACGGTGATAACGTACATGCCGATCACCATGCACTATGGGTCAATCCATATATGCCGGGCCATCTAATAAATGGCAATGACGGTGGTGTTAATATTTCTTATGATGATGGGGGAAACTGGATCAAGAACAACTCGCCCACAGTAGGCCAATTCTATGCGATAAATGTAGATAATCAAGAGCCCTATCATGTATATGGCGGTCTACAGGACAATGGGGTATGGGAAGGTGCCCAGAATGCAGAGGAAAACAAAAAATGGCACCAAACGGGAGATTACCCGTGGAAATCCCTAATGGGAGGCGACGGTATGCAAATAGAAATAGATAACCGCAACCATAATACCGTCTACACCGGATATCAATTTGGTAATTATTACAGGATTGATAAGAACAGCGGAAAACGATACTATATTCAACCAAAGCATGAATTGGGCGAGGCTCCGTACCGGTTTAATTGGCAAACCCCAATCTTGCTTTCACCACATAACCAGGATATTCTTTACTTGGGCAGCAACAAACTTCATCGTTCCATGAATCAAGGAGATGATTGGGAAACGATATCACCAGACCTTACCCACGGTGGAAAACGGGGCAATGTGGCCTACGGAACACTCACTACCTTATCGGAATCGCCTTTCTCCTTTGGCCTTTTGTACACGGGAAGTGATGACGGACTCGTTCATGTTTCAAAGGATGGAGGAAGCAACTGGGAGAACATTTCAAAAAACATAGCTGAAGTTCAAATGGATGCCAAGCTTTGGGTGAGCCGTATTGTAGCTTCCAAACATAAAAAAGAGCGTGTATATCTCTGTTTAAACGGTTACAGGTGGGATGATTTTACACCTTATATTTTTAAAAGCGACGACTATGGAAAAACTTGGGAAACCATTGCAACTGGTATTCCTACAGCTGCAGTGAACGTAATTGTTGAAGACCCTGAAAACGAAAACCTTCTTTTTGTTGGAACCGATAATGGTCTGTACGTATCTTTTGATCAAGGGGGTTCTTGGGAGCTTTTTCAAAACGGAATGCCCAATGTGGCCGTTCATGATTTGGTAATTCAACCGGAAGCCAAGCATCTTTTAGTTGGTACGCACGGGCGAAGTATTTATAAAGCAGCTATTTCTGTTCTTCAAAAAATGACTCCTGAACTACTTAAAAAAGAGTTGGTGGTTTTTGTTTTGGAAAATATTAAACACTCTAAAAATTGGGGCAACCCGCCAAGCACTTGGGCAAAAGCTAGCACACCGGGTCTTGATATTACTTTTTATAGTGCTGAAGCCAATTCATATGAAGCTGTTATTACCTCTGACCAAGGTGTAATTGTGAGTAAGGCGGAACTAAAAGCGGATAAGGGCCTTAATATACTTTCGTATGATCTAGCCTTTACAGATGCCGGAAAAGCAGCTTTTGAAAAAAAGAGCAAAACAAATCTAGAGACTGCAAAGGACGGAAAAACCTATTTGCCCAAAGGGAAATATACGGTTCAATTAAAAGGTAGCGGAAAATCTTCAGAAGTAACGTTTACTATTGATTGACCCATAATACAGCGAAAAAAAAGAAAGCCCCTTATCGGGGCTTTTCTTTTTAAGTGGGTTTTTAAACTTTCCGGTGGGGACCGGTATTTTCTATAAGCTTCTGTAGGTTAAGTAGCGGACTTGGAATTCGTTACTTGTTTCGGTTAAGTTCAAGAGTAGATTTGGGGTCATTACTATCACTTAATTACACTGTAAACTTACGGACGATTTCTCATTCGCCTAAATTATTGTTGTGAACTCATCCCAGCCTGTTGTGAAAAATACAAGCAGCTCATTTCACCGATGAAATGCTATCAAGCGCTAATTAAATTTCCTAAAGTCCGAAATAAAAAAAGCCCCTGCAGTTTGCAGAGGCCATATTTTAATCACGGTTAGCTACGCTTTATTCCTATGCGTGCTGTTCTTCGTGTTTACCTTCTTTAATTTCTTCTACCAGTTTTGAATTAAAGGCTGGTAAATCATCAGGATTTCTACTGGTTACAAACCCTTGGTCTACTACTACTTCCTCATCTACCCAGTTCGCTCCAGCGTTTACTAAATCGTCCTTAATAGAATTAAAACTAGTCATTTTACGGCCTTCTACCACGTCTGCACTAATTAGTGTCCAAGCTGCATGACATATTGCTGCTACGGGCTTCTCTTGCTTAAAGAAGTCTCTTACGAAAGTTAATACTCTCTCTTCTCTTCTCAGCTTATCAGGATTAATAACACCGCCAGGCAACATTAGTGCGTTATAGTCTTCCGCAGTTACTTGGTCTATGGTTTTATCCACTTTATATGAGTTAGACCAATTGCCATTGGCCCATCCTTTGATTTCCCCTGATTCCAGACTCACGATATCTACCTTAAAGCCTTCTTTTTCCATGGCTTCTTTTGGTGATCTTAATTCGCTTTCTTCAAATCCATTTGTAGCTAAAATTGCTATCCTCTTCATATGTATAATTTTTTAATGATTATTAATTTATTATACTGCAAGATACCGGTTAATAGCAGTTTGCATTGACGGAAAACAAATGGATACTTGCTCTATTGATAAGATTGCAAATGATGGATTACTTCAGTTAAACATCGATCAAGTTCCTTTTTAATTTCGGTTTCCCAAAATCGAAACACCTTGTAACCTAAGCGCTCTAACTCTTCATTGACTTCCTCATCCCGCTGAATGTTCCGTTCTATTTTAGCAATCCAAAATTCTCTATTGGTCTTTACCTTTGGTTTTCTTTCCTCCCAGTTGTGGCCATGCCAATATTCACCATCTATAAAAATAACGGTTTTATATTTTTTTAGGACGATATCCGGTTTACCGATCAACTTTTTGTAGTCTATGCGATAGCGGTACCCGGCCGCATAAAGCGCCTTTCTAAATGCCAGTTCCGGTTTTGTGTTCTTGCCCCTGATTTTACTCATAATCTTAGAACGCTTGGGCGTAGTATAGAAACCCGATTCCTCGTTAAAACGGGGAACTTTAATTCGCTCTTTAGGATAGTCTTTGGGCATAGTTGAAAATAACAAAAAATCCCAAACTCCTAAAATAGGTGTTTGGGATTTTAAATATTATAAAGTGCGTTTAGCACTCGTATATAGGTTAACCTTTTGTAGTAGCGCTTAAATATTCACGGTTCATACGGGCAATGTTCTCTAATGAAATTCCTTTAGGACATTCCACTTCACACGCTCCGGTGTTGGTACAGTTACCAAAACCTTCCAAATCCATTTGGCGTACCATATTTTGAACACGATCAACGGCTTCTACTTGCCCCTGGGGCAACAAAGCAAATTGCGATACTTTTGCCGATGTAAATAACATGGCGCTGGCATTTTTACAAGCTGCTACACAGGCACCACAACCAATACAGGTTGCTGCATCCATTGCTTCATCTGCCGCATGCTTGTTAATAGGAATAGCATTGGCATCTACCGTATTACCTGAAGTATTTACGGAAATATACCCACCAGCCTGTTGAATTCTATCAAAAGAACTTCTATCTACTACCAAATCATTGATAACCGGAAAGGCCGTTGCACGAAATGGCTCAATAACAATAGTATCGCCATCTTTAAACTTACGCATATGCAACTGACATGTAGTTACCAAACGGTCTGGACCATGAGGCTCACCATTTATTTGCAATGAACAAGCACCACAAATTCCTTCACGACAGTCATGGTCAAATTGTACTGGCTCGTCTCCTTTGTTAATCAGTTCTTCGTTAAGAACATCCAACATTTCAAGAAAAGACATATCGCCTTCTATACCTTTAATAGGATAGTCTACAAGTTCACCTTTGGACTTAGCATCTTTTTGACGCCATATTTTTAAGTTAAGCTTCATAGCTATTTATTTATAACTTCTTGTCTTCAATTCAATATTCTCGTAAACCAACTCCTCTTTATGCAACACGGCATCTTTAGGTTCTCCTTTGTATTCCCAAGCGGAAACAAATTTAAAGTTCTCATCGTCACGTAGCGCTTCACCTTCTGCAGTTTGGTATTCCTCCCTAAAGTGACCTCCACAAGATTCGTTTCTGGTTAGGGCATCTTTAGC
The DNA here is from genome assembly GCF_018860715.1 of Zobellia sp. B3R18. NCBI lineage: Bacteria > Pseudomonadati > Bacteroidota > Flavobacteriia > Flavobacteriales > Flavobacteriaceae > Zobellia > Zobellia sp. B3R18. Next base: position 975,239 of record NZ_JAHKQG010000011.1, read on the forward strand.
GAACAATTCGCCTAGTTCCAAGAAATCTGCAACACGACCCGCTTTTTCAAGCTCTTGGTTCATGCCGTCTGCTTTTCCTGGTATTTTTACATTTGCCCAGAAATCGGCACGTAGTGCAGAAATTTCATCAATGGCTATTTGTAAATCTTTGGCGTTTCTGGCCATACCACACTTATCCCACATGATCTTACCTAATTTCTTATGGTAATAATCTACAGAGTGCTGTCCGCTACCGGACATTAATTTGTTCAACCTTTCTTTAACCGCAGTTTCTGCAGCGTCAAACTCCGCAGAATCCGTTGGGATGGCTCCCGTTCTAATATCTTTGGATAGGTAATCTCCAATTGTATAAGGCAATACAAAATAGCCATCTGCAAGACCTTGCATTAATGCAGAAGCCCCTAAACGGTTGGCTCCGTGATCACTAAAATTAGCTTCACCTGCACAATAACATCCTTCTATAGTGGTCTGTAAGTTATAATCTACCCAAAGACCGCCCATGGTATAGTGAACCGCTGGGTAAATCATCATTGGGGTTTCATACGGATTCTCATCTACGATTTTCTCGTACATCTGAAAAAGGTTTCCGTATTTCGCCTCTATTACTTTTTTACCTAAGCGTGTTATTTCCTTGTCATCGGCATTTTTAATACCCTGTGTAAGCGCTTCCTCTTTACCGTAACGTTGAATTGCCGAAGCAAAATCCAAATAAACGGCCTCTCCCGTCTTGTTCACTCCAAAACCGGCATCACAACGTTCTTTGGCCGCACGTGAAGCCACGTCACGAGGCACCAAGTTTCCAAAAGCAGGATATCTTCGCTCTAGGTAATAATCGCGATCTTCTTCTTTAAGCTGAATAGGTTTTAATTTCCCTTCCCTGATCGCAACCGCATCATCAATACGTTTTGGCACCCAAATACGACCGTCATTACGGAGCGACTCGGACATTAAAGTTAATTTAGATTGATGGTCACCTGAAACCGGAATACAAGTAGGGTGAATCTGGGTAAAACATGGGTTTGCAAAGAAGGCTCCTTTACGGTGTGCTCTCCAAGCGGCCATTACGTTACTTCCCATAGCGTTGGTAGATAGGAAGAATACGTTTCCGTAACCTCCAGTAGCCAAAACAACTGCGTGAGCAGAGTGACGTTCAATTTTACCCGTAACCAAGTCACGTGCAATGATTCCTCTTGCTTTTCCATTAACAAGTACCAAATCCATCATTTCATGACGGTTGAACGATTGTATTTTACCTCTATTAATTTGTCTGTTCATGGCCGCATAGGCACCTAATAAAAGCTGCTGCCCTGTTTGTCCTTTTGCATAAAACGTACGCGACACCAGTACACCACCAAAAGAACGGTTGTCCAACAATCCACCATATTCTCTTGCAAAAGGAACCCCTTGCGCAACACATTGGTCAATAATATTGGCCGATTCTTCTGCCAAACGATAAACGTTGGCCTCACGAGAACGGTAATCGCCCCCTTTTATAGTATCGTAAAAAAGACGGTAGGCACTATCGCCATCACCTTGATAGTTTTTTGCTGCGTTAATACCACCCTGAGCGGCAATAGAGTGCGCCCTACGAGGTGAATCTTGGTAGCAAAATGTTTTTACGTTATAGCCTAACTCTGCTAAAGTAGCAGCGGCAGAACCACCTGCAAGCCCAGTTCCCACAACTATAATATCAATATTACGTTTGTTGGCAGGGTTTACCAGGTTAATATCGTTTTTATGTTGGGTCCATTTAGCGGCCAATGGCCCTTTTGGAACTTTTGAATCCAATATGCCCATAATTAATGTGTTATTGGGTTAAAATGATGGTAAAGAGCGATAAAAATAAATCCTAATGGAATTGCTATAGAGTATATTTTAGTGAAAGTCTGAATGCCTGCAGAGTACTTGTTGTTCACCCCTACCGACTGAAAAGACGAAGCAAAACCGTGCCATAAGTGCAATGATAAAAGCACAAAAGAAATCACGTAAAGAATAGTTCTCAAGAACGGCTCAAACTTTTCTACGGTTTCCGCATAGTAACGTGTTGGGTCTTCAGGATTTACCTCAATGTACTTGTATGCCATTTCGTGTACCCAAAAATCGTACAAGTGTAATCCAAGAAAAGCAAGGATAACCAAACCGGTTACAATCATGTTTCTGGACATCCAGGAAGAATTGGCTCCACCGTTGTACTTCTTGTACTTTACGGCTCTTGCCTTGTTATTCTTTAGTTCAAGTGCAATACCCATAACAAAGTGAACTACTACACCGGCTATAAGTACGGGCTGCAAGATGTACTGCACCAAACCGTTGTAACCCATAAAATGCGACCACTCGTTAAAAGTATCGGGCGCAATTACCGAAGTAATGTTAATGACAAAGTGTTGCAAAAGAAAAAAGACCAAAAAAAGACCCGATAGGGCCATGACCACTTTTCGGGCTATCGAAGATTTTATCAATCCGCTCATTTTATAATAAGTTGGAGTTAGTTTAAAGACTGTAGACAAAATTAGGGCATAAGCTTGGCTTTAACAAACTTTGAGTCTCTTTAGTAAAGTATTTAGAAACGTTTTAAGCAAGGCCTTCACGCCTTTCTCCAGATTTTTGAACTTCCAGTTAGATTTTAAAATAAAATACTTTATTCTTCAATTTTTAACTTCCAGTTTCCGCATATCCATTTTTTGAACGATATTAAGGTCTTAAATTACCACAGACTTATATTTTAATATGGATATTGGCCTCCTTTCAGTTAGTATGAATGTCTACTCAACTCGTAGAATAGCAGACGAAGCCAAAAAATTAGGGCACTACATAGAATGGGTAGACCATACCCAATGTTCCGTAAAAATTAGTGCCGCCCAACCTCAAGTACTTTTTCGTCAAGAAAACATAATAGACGCTTTTGACGCTATTATACCCCGTATAGGCTCTAAAGTCACCAACCATGGCGTAGCCGTTGTTAAGCAATTTGAAATGAACAAAGTGTTCAGTACCGCGCACTCTACAGGTATTTATAAAGCAAGAAACAAGGCCAAAGCGTTACTTTTACTGTCCAACAAAGGAATTCCCGTACCCGAAACCCTCCTTTCCATAGACCCGGATAATATTGAACAGCAAATTGAACTTCTTGGTGGCGCACCCCTTATCATTAAACTAGAAGAAGGTACACATGGCCTTGGGGTTATTTTAGCGGAAACCAAAAAATCGGCAAAGTCCATTATAGACACTTTTTACAAAATGGGAACCGGCATTTTTATGCAGGAGTTCATTGAGGAAAGTAAAGGCGAGGATATTCGGGTTTTTGTAGTTGGCAACAAGGTTGTGGCCAGTATGAAACGTACCAGCGGAAAAGACGAGTTTCGCTCCAATTTACACCGTGGTGGCAGCAGCCAAGCCGTAAAACTCTCCCCCAAAGAAGAAGCAATGGCAATAAATGCCACTAAATATATTGGTTTAGGCGTATCGGGCGTAGATTTGATACGTTCAAAAAAAGGTCCGTTACTTTTAGAGGTAAATGCTTCACCCGGATTGCAGGGTATTGAAGCAGCAACCGGAGTAAACGTTGCCAAAGAAATTGTACAGTTTGTAGAACAAAATTGCCTTAAGAGAAGACGATAACCTCTTAAACTTCAAGAAAAAAAAGAACATCACAAAACCAAATGGAAAACAACAAAACCATAACTATAGAAGGCGAAAGCGTTAAACCTGGAGAATCCAAATTATTAAACATTAGTATTGATAGGTTACCTACCGGGACTTTAATTGACATACCGGTGTATGTATTTAACTCAAAAAAACCGGGCCCTACACTCTTGGTACAAGCCGGCCTTCATGGCGATGAGATAAACGGTATTGAAATTGTACGGCGAATGCTGACCGAAAAACGATTCAATATTACCAGTGGTGCCGTAATTGCAGTACCTATCCTAAACATTTTTGGATTTATCCATTATTCCAGGGATGTTCCTGATGGAAAAGACGTAAACCGAAGTTTTCCCGGTTCTAAAATTGGCTCCATGGCCGGCCGAATTGCATATCACTATACCTCAGCAATTCTATCTCAAGTAGATTATGGCATAGACTTGCATACAGGAGGAGGACAACGGCACAATTTTCCGCAAATAAGGTATACCGAAAAAGATGAGCAAAGCGAAGAACTGGCCAAGGTATTTAATGCTCCCATTTCCTTTTCATCCAAGCTGATAAAGGGCTCGTTCAGGAATGCGGCCTTTCAAATGAAAATACCTACAGTGGTCTTTGAAGCAGGAGAAAGTATGCGGTTTGACAATCACGCTATTATTGAAGGAATGCAAGGCGTCCTGAACGTAATGAAGCACTTTGATATGATAGCAACTATTGAACCCAAATATATTGAACGGAACAATACGGTTCATTTGGGCAGCAGAAAGTGGTTACGGGCTCCTACCGCAGGAATGTTCGTTCCAAAAATAGAAAACGGCAGTAAAATCAAAAAAGGGCAGGTATTGGGTATCGTATCCGGACCCTATGCCAAACGGAGCAAAATAGTAAAAGCCCCTTTTGATGGTTTGGTATTTTGCATTAATCACCAGGCGGTGGTCAATAGAGGTGATGCTCTTTTTCATATTGGCATGCCTACCAACAAAGGCGTTATACAAGCCGATAGATAAAGTGGTGTTTATCCCATTTAAACTATGCTTCACCGAAACATCAAAAAAGTTATCTCTCAGAATTTAAGAAACGCCTACAAAAAAAACCAACTAAGCAGTTTGTAAGCTATCCCTCTAATCGGAAAAAGCCTATAATATATGACATTCATCTAAGATTGAACAACAAAAAACGGGACTTAACTTTAGCAAGAACATTTCCTTTTATACCTTTTACAAACTAGTTAGTCGGTTTCTTAACGTTTTAAAATCCGGCCGTGAATTTCTATTTTTCCATATCCTCTAGTTGAATTTCGAGGGCTTTTGTAGAGAGTTGAACCTCAATAAAAGAGAGCACCAAAGAAACCATAAGCGCCAAAAGACTAATGCCAAAAACCAGATTGGCCCAGAATCGCAATTCAACATAAATTAAGCTCATGGTAATTACTGCCAATAAAAAACTGAATATTGCGGTGGCCTGCATATTCTTTATGATAGATAGGCGTTTACGTAGCTTTTTTACTTGCAAAGCAATAGTAGGTGACGCCGTTTCTTCATACTTCCGATGAAGTTGCCGGATTAATGCCGCAATAGCCAAGTACCTAGCATTATATGCCAGCATAGTCAATGATATGGCAGGAAAAAGTAATGCAGGTATACTTAAGGTAAGTTCCATGGTTATTTTACGAACTTTCTAGAGCTTGTTTTATCGGCTGTGGGAAAATCTTCAGGAATGGATTGCGTTACCTTACCTGTAGCTGCCCACTCAGCTCCTCTAAGCATGCTGGTCATAAAGCCTACACATTCCACGGAATAATCTACGTGTCCCATAATATTATGGAATATACGGCCTTTACCATATTCCAAAGTCATAAGCGCAGGCTCATGTCTACCTGTTCCTTTATTTTCTGACTCCGAATAAGCCGTAGCCAAAATGGTCATATTTTCTGCAGGACCGCGAAGACTATTATAGAGCTCATCTTTGGTGTGCAACCATACTTTTGGCATGCCCTTGGTGATTGGGTGTTCCTCACGTATTTGAACTTGATACTCACTTTGAGGACCGTGGGCACCGGCATTTCCGGGCGAGTTATCTCGTATGAGTTCGCCAGAATCATTATAATATACGTAAGGGCCATCTTTTTCGGTACGGTCTCCCCAACCGCCCAATCCGATCATTTGGTTGTAGGCCTCCCATTTAGGAAAAGAATTATCAGCAGCATGAAAAACTACCAATCCACCTCCTTTTTTTATGTATTTCTCAAATTTCTTCTGGGTAGCTTCCGGCCATGGGGCTGCGTTCCACCCAAAATTACAAATGACCAAATCGTACTTTGAAAAATCAGGACTATAATTAGGATCTGTCTGTGGTTTCTCCTTAGCTTCGGTTTTTGGAAGATTTGCAATAGGAAATTCTTCTATAAATTTATCTCCTTTCCAGGTATATGCCGAACGGGCAACCTCAACAGTAAACAATCCTGTGTTTTCCATTTCGGTCTTTAACATGTACGTAATTTTAGGCCACTCTACGTGGTTATTCTGGCCGTCTACAATAAGCGTTTTTATTTTCTTTGATGAAGATGTTTGAGAAAAAGTGGCATTTGATGCAAATACCATAGAAAGCAGTACAACTAAAGTTCGAAAATTACGCATGTCATATATTTTTGGTGTATAAATATAAGCGATCGTGTTTAAGTTTTGGAAAAAAAGAAAAAGTAAGTACCCCATAAAGTTGTAAATTGAAACCTTAACTTAATTGCTCCCAATGACGCCTTCTAAATTGCGATTTTCGTCTAAACTTCCAAATGCAAAAACCACAATTTTCACTACGGTAGGTAATTTGGCCCGCAAACATGATGCGGTAGACCTCTCCCAAGGCTTCCCAAATTTTGAAGTAGATGAGAAGTTAAAAAGTCTGGTTACGGATGCCATGGAAAGTGGGCACAACCAATATGCCGCCATGCAGGGGTATTACGGATTGCGAGAAATTATCTCACAAAAAATTGAAACGCTCCATAACAGATCATACCATCCTGAAACCGAAATTACCGTTACGGTAGGAGCTACACAGGCTATATTTACGGCAATCACTGCTTTTGTTAATCACGGCGATGAAGTAATTGTTCTGAAACCGGCATACGATTGCTACGAACCGGCCATTACACTTAATGGGGGAGTACCAGTTTATGTGCAATTAGATGCCGATGGTTACCGAGTGAATTGGCAAGAGTTTAAAAACAAGCTTTCCGACAAAACCCGGATGGTCATCATAAACACACCCCACAACCCCAGCGGACGCATTTTTTCTAAGGAGGATATGTTACAGCTACAAGACATTTTAAGACCGACCAATTGTATTGTTTTAAGTGATGAAGTATATGAACACATTGTTTTTGATGGAAACGAACACCAAAGTGCATCCCGTTTTGAAGATTTAGCACAACGTAGTTTTGTCTGCGCCTCCTTTGGCAAAACCTTCCATGTTACCGGATGGAAAATAGGCTATTGTGCCGCACCTGAGGAATTAATGCATGAATTTAGAAAAACACATCAGTTTGCAGTGTTCTGTGTTGACCATCCTGTACAACGTGCTATGGCCGCATATTTAAAAAATGAGGAACACTATTTGAGCCTACCTTCATTTTATCAGAAAAAACGAAACTTATTTTTGGATGGACTAAAGGATTCCAAATTTAGATTTAAACCTTCCCAAGGCACCTACTTTCAACTTTTAGATTATACCAAAATTACAAATGAGAATGATGAGGATCTGGCTAAGCGCTTGATTATTGATTACAAATTGGCCAGTATCCCTATCTCATCCTTTAATATGCAGAACAGGCAAGATGGTGTTTTACGGTTCTGTTTCGCCAAGAAAAACGAAACGCTGGAACGGGCCCTGGAAATCCTTAGGTTACTATAACCTAAATTTTACAGTTCAAAAAACAAGGCATAAAAAAAGCGGCCTTTGGGTGAGCCACTTTTTTCTAATTTCTTTTTCAAAAGCTTTTAAAGCATAAATAACTTTCTTGTCAGCATTACGATTCCGCTGAAAAAATCATTCTTGTACACTTGAATTTCTTCTGTAGTTCGGTTAATTTGGGCTTCCATAGGTTGTAAGTTTTGGTAAAATCGGATTTGGGATGCGACTTTCGATTAATAACACCATAAAAATAGCACCTAAGCCCGTGCTAAAAAAAAACTTGTTGTGAAGTAGCAATATTCTGTTGTAAAGGACCAAACAAGATGTTTTTGCCTAGAAAATACAGCAAAAAAAGAAAGAGATTTTACTTACAAAATCATTTCAGGAACCTCTCCTTCAACAATTAACGTTCCCTCAGTTGCTTTTTTAATTTCATCAACAGTTACACCAGGTGCACGTTCCAACAGTTTAAATCCTTTTTTGGTAACCTCGATCACCGCCAAATTTGTAACGATCTTAGTAACACAGCCCACGCCCGTTAGCGGCAAACTACACTTTTTTAGAAGCTTGGATTCACCAGCTCTGTTCGTGTGCATCATGGCTACGATTATGTTTTCGGCGGAAGCTACCAAATCCATAGCACCCCCCATACCTTTCACCATTTTTCCGGGAATCTTCCAATTGGCAATATCGCCATCTTCCGAAACTTCCATCGCACCTAAAATAGTAAGGTCTACATGTTGACCGCGAATCATTCCAAAACTGGTAGCCGAATCAAAGAAAGATGCTCCGTTAAGGGTGGTAATAGTTTGCTTTCCGGCATTTATAATATCTGCATCCTCTTCTCCTTCAAACGGAAAAGGCCCCATGCCTAGAACTCCGTTTTCACTTTGAAACTCTACATTTATATCATCTCTCACAAAGTTGGCCACCAACGTAGGTATCCCGATTCCTAGATTTACGTAGTAACCGTCTTTAACTTCTTTTGCTATTCGCTTTGCGATTCCGTTTTTATCTAACATAATGGTAATTTGAAAATGTGTTGATTTGAGAATTAAAAATTCCAAATCGCTTTAATGCTTCGCCCTAACCGTTCGTTGTTCAATACGCTTTTCATAGTCTTTTCCATGAAAAATACGTTGCACGAATATTCCGGGAATATGAATTTGATTGGGATCCAATTCACCTGCCGGCACAAGTTCTTCAACTTCGGCAACGGTAATCTTGGCAGCTCCACACATACAAGGGTTAAAGTTTCTGGCCGTACCCTTAAAAATCAGGTTCCCGGCTTCATCTCCCTTCCATGCTTTTACGAATGCAAAATCTGCTTTAAAGGCTTCCTCAAGCACATACATTTTTCCGTTAAATTCTCTGGTTTCCTTACCTTCTGCTACTTCCGTACCATAACCGGCAGGCGTATAGAATGCAGGAAATCCGGCTTGTGCCGCGCGGCATTTTTCGGCTAACGTACCCTGTGGAGTTAGCTCCACTTCCAATTCGCCACTCAGCATTTGCCGTTCAAATTCTTCGTTCTCACCTACGTAAGAAGATATCATTTTTTTTATCTGATGTTTATGAAGCAATAACCCTAGCCCAAAATCATCTACCCCGGCGTTGTTGGAAATACAAGTAATATTCTTAATGTTGGATTCAACAAGTGCGGTAATGGCATTTTCTGGAATTCCGCAAAGCCCAAAACCGCCTAGCATAAAGGTCATCCCGTCTTGAATGCCTTGCAAGGCTTCTTTTACATCTGCTACTTTCTTAGAGATCATACTTAAGGAATAAAAGATTTCTGTTGGAGTCAAGTTACAATTTTTAAACGAAATTGCCCGTGACTTTCAGTGAAAGTCACGGGCAATTAAAAAGCTTAAATTACTTTTATGGATTAGAAATCCAAATCATCCAAATCATCATCTAACCCACCATCATCATCGCTATCACCAACCACTTTGGTACAGTCTACGTTAATGGATAAATTTTTAGGTTTTTCAAACTCGCCATCAGAAATTCCTAGATTTTTATTTTCATAGTTTTTCTTCATGTACAGCCCCCAGATAGGCAATGCCATAGATGCTCCTTGGCCGTATTTTATAGACGCAAAGTGTGTAGACCTTTCTTCACCACCAACCCAAACGCCAGTAACTAAGTTTGGTACCATTCCCATAAACCACCCATCACTCTGGTTTTGTGTCGTACCTGTTTTACCTGCAATCGGGTTTGTAAACCCGTATGGATAGCCCGTAATGATTTCTTTATATTCAGTTGCATTCTTTTGGTAACTATGACGCAAACGTGTACCAGAACCTCCATGAGTAACACCTTCCATAAGATTAACCATAGCATAAGCTACATCTTTACTTAGCACATCTTTGGTCTCAGGCACGTATTCATAAAGAACGGTTCCATTCTTATCTTCAATACGCGTAACCATAACAGGTTTTACATATACACCTTGGTTGGCGAACGTACCATAAGCCCCGACCATTTCATATACATTGGAATCAGGCGTACCCAATGCAATAGATGGCACTTCTAATACGTCTCCTTTAATTCCAAGATTTTTAACTATTGATACTACTGATCTAGGTCCGACCCGATCAATCAATTGTGCGGTAACCGTATTTACTGAGTTTGCCAATGCATCTTTTAAGGTATACATTTTACCAGAATACTGCCCAACTGCATTTTTAGGACACCAAGCTTCCATATTACCGTGTTTTCCTGCTTCAATACAGTATTGAGTATCCGGTAAAGAATCGCATGGAGAAAGTCTTAATTGGTCAATGGCCGCAGCATATACGAAAGGTTTAAAAGTTGAACCTGCCTGTCGTGAACCTTGAATAACATTATCGTATTGAAAATGCCTATAGTCAATTCCACCAACCCAAGCTTTTACATGTCCTGTTTGGGGTTCCATAGACATCATAGCCGCCCTTAAAAAGGTTTTATAATACCTGATCGAATCCATTGGAGTCATAATGGTATCGCGTTCACGACCATCACTATTCCAATCAAAAACCGTCATTTCCGTTTTCTTGGTAAATGATGCGCGAATATCCTTGTCAGATTTTCCTTCCGCCTTCATTTTACGCCATCTGGAGGAATTTTTCATTGCTCGCTCCATAATCTTATTAATTTCAGACTTCTCCAAGTCCAAGAATGGGGCCGTAGGGTTTCTATCAGGCGTATTTTGGTGAAAAAATTCTTTTTGAAGATTAGCCATATGTTTACGTACAGCGTCTTCGGCATTAGCCTGCATACGTGAATCTATAGTCGTGTAAATTTTAAGTCCGTCCAAATAAAGATTCCATTTGTCCCTACCACCTTCTAAAGCTGGCTTAGGGTTTTTGGATATCCAGTCGTTCATGAAACCCTGTAGGTACATTCTAAAGTAAGTAGCTAAACCTTCTTTATGTGATTCTGGATTAAAATTAATATCCATCTTCAAGGCTTGTAACGAATCTTTTTCCTGTTCCGTGATGTAATCGTATTTAGCCATCTGACCCAGAACGGTGTTTCTTCGGTTTTTAACCAATTCTTCCCTTCTGATCGGATTAAAATAAGATGAGTTCTTAAGCATACCTACCAATACGGCAGACTCCTCCGTTTTCAACTCTTGTGGCTCCTTACCAAAATAGATTTTTGCGGCAGAGCGTATTCCATCTGCATTATTAAGAAAATCATATTGATTAAGGTACATGGCAATGATTTCCTCCTTGGTATATTGTCTTTCCAAACGCGTGGCCAGAACCCACTCCATTACCTTTTGTTTGATGGTCTCAAATTTGTTCTTAGACCGTACCCCTACAAAGAGTTGACGCGCCAGCTGTTGTGATATGGTACTAGCACCTCCTTTTTTTCCTAAATAAGCAAAAGCTCTAAGCGTACCACGGGCATCTATTCCTGAATGATCATAAAAACGGGCATCTTCCGTGGCCACAAGCGCATTTACCAAATTTTGGGGAAGGCTGTCATAGGGCACAGGTGTGCGGTTATCATCCAAGTAGAATTTACCCAATGTCTTTGCATCCGAAGAAATAATTTCGGTAGCCAAATTGGTCTGCGGATTTTCTAGGTATTCGTATTCGGGCATCTCTCCCAAAAGTCCCCAAGACGCAGACAAAAATATCAATACAACTAACAGAATACCTGAAATAAACAGGATCCAAAACCATTTGATGTATTTAAAATACCCTTTGGTCTTTTTCTCTTTAACAACCTTGGCCATACCTTACTCGTTACTTTTTTCTATTTCAAAACCGACGTCTGTTACGCCTTTTAAATTTTCAACACCGTTAACACTACCATTTTTTCTCATGGCGTGCCAGACCCGTAAATTATATACGCCAGAAGATGGAAAAACGATGTTTTCCTTATACCATAATTTATTTTCCTTGATACTACCGTAGCCCTTTCCCAACCATGTACCATCCGGTAACGCCATTTCATACTCCAATGTATCCTTTACCGTTTCTCCGGAAGGATATTCCAGTTCCGCTATCAAGAACAGGTTGTTGTAGGGAAAAGTAGCATCATTACGAACGGTAATGAACATGTTATGTCTTTGGGTGGTATCTATCTCGGTAAAAGAAAACACAATATTATCCGTCTTGTTCCAGACCCCACCTTTGGTTGCCTGAAATTCTGACCTGACCAAATTGTCATTGCACGAAAAACACAGTGTTGCCACAGCAAGAACCAGTAAGAGCCTAGCCATTATTTTGCTGTCTTTTAGGATTATTGTTTCTCCTTCTTTTATTTTTAGGAGGGTTTGTGTTACCCGTTTTAGCCCCTTTATTTTTATTGGTATTGCCACTGTTACTTTTAGCCTTGCTTCTCTTACGGTTTCTATTTCTAGATGATCTTTTAGGTCTATCAAAACGCGTTAGGCTATCTTGCCCCACAACATTCTCGAACACCTTCTCTTCCTTAACGAAATTATCTATCGTATATTCCTCTAGGCTGGCAACTTTTTCTCTCTTTTTGTTTTTTTCCAGAATTTCCTGCACTTGCTCCTTGGTTAAAGTGTGCCAATTTGATGGATCTTCTTTGTAAGAGAACCATAGCATCCCTTTAAAAATATCTGTTTTTTGACAAAACGCGAGGCCTTTTTCCGTAAACAATTTAGTGTCCTGAGACGGAAAATCCTTTAAGGCATCTAAATACATATCTAGCTCATAGTTTAGACAACATTTGAGCTTTCCGCATTGTCCTGCCAATTTTTGTGGATTTAACGATAACTGTTGATAACGCGCCGCAGAAGTACTTACGGACCTAAAATCCGTGAGCCATGTAGAGCAGCATAATTCACGTCCACAAGAACCTATACCGCCCAAACGTTGGGCTTCTTGGCGATACCCTATCTGCCGCATCTCAATTCTAATACCAAATGCTTTGGCCATATCCTTGATCAACTGCCTAAAGTCTACGCGATCTTCGGCCGTGTAGTAAAATGTGGCCTTTGAACCATCTCCTTGAAACTCAACATCCGAAATTTTCATCTGAAGTTTCAAAATAATGGCAATTTCCCGTGCGCGCTTTTTAATTTCCTCTTCGCGGTCACGGCATTTTTGCCATTTATCAATATCGTTTTGAGATGCCTTACGATGAATCCTTGGAAGGGTTTCATCTTTGTGATCAACCTTTTTACGCTTCATCTGCACTTTAACCAATTCACCAACAAGGGTAACCATGCCAATGTCATGACCGGATTGTGCCTGTGTTGCCACAATATCACCTATTGAAATGGATAGGTTTTCGGTATTTCTAAAGAATTCTTTTCTACTGTTCTTAAATCTAACTTCAACGCAATCAAACGGCTTTTCACCATTAGGAAGCGACATGTTGGAAAGCCAATCAAAGACGGTTAATTTATTACAACCATCGGTACCACAAGTTCCATTATTCTTGCAACCACGAGGTTGTCCGTCCTTACCGGTCGAACAACTGCTACAGCCCATATATTATATCTTGGTTTGGCCTAAACGGGGGTTTTTGGCCAAATAGGGTTCGTACTAATTTTATATGTAAAGGTACTAAATTTTTAATGTGATAGAAAGTTATCTCAACTTACGAAGGTTCTTCGTTCCTTTGCGCCAAATTTGTCTTCCTTTAAAAAAATCTAAGATCCCTTTTCATGGAAAAGCAAAAAACGCTAAGTAATACCGTTCTTTATCTCATGAGCCTCTCCGCAGGTTTGGTAGCTGCGAACCTCTATTACAACCAGCCTTTGCTCCATATGATTTCCGTAAGCTTTGGAGTTAGCGAATCTGCCGTGAGCAATGTGGCCCTGTCCACTCAATTGGGCTATGCGTTCGGGTTGCTGTTCGTTGTTCCGCTGGGCGATATGGTTTCCAGTCAAAAAATATTGAAAATAGATTTTATACTGATGCTGCTGTCCTTATTGGCCGCTGCATTTTCCACCTCTTTATGGCTACTGGTCGTTTCCAGTTTTTTTATAGGATGTACTTCTGCCCTACCGCAATTGTTCGTTCCCATGGCCGCACAGTTGTCCAATGCGGAAAATAGAGGGCGTGCCATAGGCATAGTGATGAGCGGGTTGCTGATCGGCATTCTTGGAAGCCGTGTAATTAGCGGGGTTATTGGGGAGCAGTTTGGCTGGCGTACCATGTACTTTGCGGCCACTGCAATGATGTTTGTGTTATTTGTGGTGCTAAAATTCAAATTACCGAAAGTAGAACCGGTGTACGAAGGTCGTTATTTAGATCTAATGAAGTCCCTTGTGCATTTCTTTAAGACCGAACCTCCTTTGCGTCTTGCCGCATTTAGAGGCGGACTTTCATTTGCCGGATTAAGTGCCTTTTGGACCACTTTAGTGTTTCTGATGGAAGATAATTTTGGCTACGGAAGCGGCATTACCGGAACTTTTGGACTGATTGGTATTGTTGGTGCCCTAGCGGCCACAGTAGTGGGAAAACTAAGTGACCGAATGAGCAAAAACCGGATCATAATTGTATCTACCCTAATTTTGATTCTTTCTTGGGTAGTATTTCTATTTTCTCATCATTCTATCATTGGCATTGTACTAGGTGTTATTTTGGTAGACCTTGGGCAACAATCGCTCCATATTGCCAACCAAAACATTATTTTCTCCAGGAACGAACATGCCAGAAACAGAATAAATACCGTGTACATGGTCATTTTCTTTCTGGGAGGTGCCCTTGGCACAATTTTAGCCGCCTTTGCATGGTTGCATTACCAATGGACAGGCGTATCTGTCCTGGGCCTTACACTTTCAATAGTTACGTTATTGGCCCATTTGATATATGGGGACAAGAAAATTTAAAGTCTACTTTTTAAATTTGAGCACTTCCGATCGCCCCTTTTTAAAAATTTTGTTGCTAGCCCCTTTTCCCTTGCGTAACTTTTTCTGTTCTTCATAGGGTAAAGCATTTATTTCTTGGCAACTATCCGAACAGCAATTGTCCATATTTTTCGCACATTCATCACATTGAATGAACAATAGGTGACATGCTTCATTAGCGCAGTTTACATGATTGTCGCAGGGCTTGCCGCATTGGTGGCAATTGGCGATAACATCGTCCGTAATACGTTCGCTACGTCTATGATCAAAAACAAAATTCTTTCCTAAAAATTTATTCTCAAGTTTTTTATTCTCTACCTGACGGGTATAGTCAATAATTCCTCCCTCTAATTGGTACACCTGTTTGAAGCCTTTGTGCTTGTAGTAGGCACTTGCTTTTTCGCACCGTATGCCACCGGTACAGTACATAACCAATTTCTTATCTTCTTTATGGTCTGCCAGGTCTTTCTCGATAATATCCAAAGAATCTCTAAACGTATCTACATCTGGGGTAATGGCATTTTTAAAATGACCTATTTCACTCTCATAATGGTTACGCATGTCTACCAAAATGGTATCCGGGTCTTCAATGAGTTCATTAAATTTTTCCGCTCCTACATGAATACCCTTATTGGTAACATCAAAAGTGGTATCATTTAAACCATCTGCAACAATTTTGTTCCTAACCTTAACTTTCAACTTCAAGAATGAAAGGTTATCCTGTTCAATAGCTATGTTTAGGCGTACATTCTCCAAAAAGGTAATGCTATCCAAATGGGCCTTAAAACGTTCAAAATTTTCGGCCGGAACGGATAATTGCGCATTTATACCTTCGTTGGCAACGTAAATACGGCCAAGAACGTCTAGTTCGTTCCAATTTATAAAAAGGTGATTTCGGAATATTTTCGGGTTACCGATCTGTGCATATTTGTAGAAAGAGATAGTCAAACGTTCTTGACCGGCTTCTTCAATAAGAGCTGCCCTTTCTTTTGCACTTAAGTTATTGTACAGTTGCATGCTATACCAATGTTTTAAGTTTATAAAGAATTTTCTAAGTCCGCAAAGATAACAATTATAGATAATTCTTTTCCGCGGGCAGAATTTGGGCCGCCAAACCTCCTAAGCCATAAAAAAAGAGCCTTGATAAAATCAAGACTCTTTATTGACCATTCCATTTTTTTCTTTTTCATAGCATCTTTAAAATACATAAAAAAGGAAGTGGCCACCATTGCTCCCTAACACTAAAAAGGGAAGCTTGTTTGAGTTAGTTTCCGATTACAATCGGAACAGTATTTTTAATAAGATACCAAACCAACCTAAAAGTTGCGTTAAGGAAACAACTATTTTAACAAACACTTATCCCTTAGACGTATACCAAGCTTTAGCCTTACAGCATTTATCAATTATTTTAAAAAAAACACTGTATTGCATATCCTCTAAAAACATAAGCCCCATTTTCAGAAAATGAACTTAAGAACTGGCATTATGATAAAAGAAATGCTAATTTAGCATCCCTTAAAAAAAAGAAAATATGAGCTCGGAAAAAGATGCAAAACTAAAAGCCCTAAAGTTAACCTTGGATAAGTTGGACAAGACTTACGGAAAAGGTGCCGTAATGAAGATGGGCGACAGCGTAGTAGAAGATGTTGAAGTAATCCCATCCGGTTCATTAGGTCTTGATATAGCCTTGGGCGTTGGCGGTTATCCAAGAGGTAGGGTAATTGAAATTTACGGTCCTGAATCATCTGGTAAGACCACTTTGACCTTACACGCCATTGCCGAAGCCCAAAAAAATGGGGGCATTGCAGCATTTATTGATGCTGAGCACGCTTTTGACCGTTTTTATGCGCAAAAACTTGGTGTAGATATAGACAACCTTATCATTTCTCAACCGGATAACGGGGAACAAGCTTTAGAAATAGCCGATAACCTGATCCGTTCTGGCGCGATTGATATTGTTATTATTGACTCCGTTGCCGCATTGACTCCTAAAAGTGAGATAGAAGGTGAGATGGGAGATTCCAAAATGGGTCTTCATGCAAGGTTAATGTCTCAGGCATTACGTAAACTTACCGGATCTATAAGCAAAACCAATTGTACGGTTATTTTCATTAACCAACTACGTGAAAAAATTGGGGTAATGTTCGGTAATCCAGAAACTACCACGGGTGGAAACGCCTTAAAATTCTATGCTTCGGTTAGACTAGATATTCGTAGATCTACACAGATCAAAGATACGGACGGAGGTGTTCAAGGGAACAAGACCCGAGTGAAAGTGGTGAAAAACAAAGTAGCTCCACCATTCAGAACAACGGAGTTTGATATTATGTATGGTGAAGGAATCTCTAAGGTTGGTGAAATCATTGATCTTGGTGTTGAATATGAAATCATCAAGAAAAGCGGTTCATGGTTTAGCTATGGCGACACCAAACTAGGGCAAGGCCGTGATGCCGTAAAGTCCCTATTATTGGACAACCCAGAACTTTTTGAAGAACTAGATGCAAAAATCAGGGCAGCCATTAAAGCGCTGAAAGAATAAACTAAAAGGGTCTACCTTATTGTTACGCCGCTAATAGCAACGATCAACCGTTGTTTTTAGCGGCGTAACTCTTTATTGCTAGTATAGAACCACTCCACGCAACCCTTACCAATATTTTTCATCTAGTAAATAAAATGCATTACCATGAAATCATACCTTAAACTTTTTGGTTTAGCCTGTGCACTTGCCCTTGCTTCTTGCAGCCTTAATGATGACGGCGTAAATTTTCAATATACATCACTCAATATTACCGGAGCAAGTTTACCGGATACATTTGAACTAGGACGCGTATACAATGTAGATGTAAACATCCTAAGGCCAAATGATTGTACGCTAATGGACCAGTTTGATGTAAAACGTTCGTTTACGGACTCTACCCAAATTAGAACCATATCCGCAATTGGTATTACACTGGACAAAGAGGAATGTATTGAGATGAACGACAGTCTGCAGGACGCTTTTCAATTTGAAGTACTTTATACCAAACCATATATTTTCAGATTCTATACTGGTGACGATTCCACAGGGGAACCTGAATTTTTAGAAATAGAAGTACCTGTAAAAGAATAATTATCTTTAACCTTAGTCATTCACTATTTCTAAAAAACAAGCACGTAGTTTACATGCTTTAATAATACAATGCCAATTGGGTCTAGAAGAGCTCATAATTAACTGTAAGAAAGGAAACAGACAGGCACAGGGACAATTGTACCGGGACTATTCCCGTACGTTGTTCGGTATCTGCCTTAAGTATTCCCGCAACCGAACGGAAGCGGAAGACAACCTACACGACAGTTTTATGGTTATCTATGAAAAAATTGGACAGTTTAAACACAAAGGCTCTTTTGAAGGTTGGTTAAAACGTATAACCGTAAACACCGTTCTTCAAAAATACCGTAAGGAGGAACATTTAAGCTTAGTAACTGAAAATACCGAGGAAATAGAACCAGAAGTAGATGGGGATTATGAGAACCTAAGCCTGGACACCTTGTTAAAACATATACAGGAGCTTCCGGACAAATACCGTCTTACGTTTAACCTATATGTTCTTGATGGATATACCCATAAGGAAATAAGTGAACTTTTAGGCACCTCCCAAGGCACCTCAAAAAGTAATCTGGCCAGAGCCAGAAACCTGTTAAAAGAAAAAATAGAGATTACAAAGAATAAAGCCATCATTGGCCTGCTCATCTTCCTTTTGATAGGATTTTGTGTATGACCCTTGAAAAATAGTACATCAAAAAAACAAAATACCAAGTACCTAAGCATTGCATAATGAGTAAAAAAAATATAGATAATCTGTTCCAAGAGAAGTTTCGCGACTTTGAGGAAGTTCCGGGCGATAGAGTCTGGAACGCCATTGAGGCTTCTTTGGACAAGAAGAAAAAGAAAAGGGTCATTCCTATCTGGTGGACCCTGGGTGGTGCAGCTGCAGCTTTGGTCATTGCGCTTTTGGCGTTCTATCCAACCTCTCCACAAACCATAGATTCCAACGGTATAACCAATACTGATGAAAATGAAGAGCTACCGGACAATAGCAAAAAAAATACCAATGAGTTTATTTTAGATTCGTCCGAAAAGGAAAGTACTGTAGTTTCTTCCGATGCTAAAATTGACCCAGAAAAAAAGCAGAATGTTGAATCCTATGCCAACACTCAAGAAAATGGTGACCCCCAAAGTTCAAGCTTAGAAAAAGATGAACAGACCGTAGAAAAGCGCACGCTTAAAAATCAGAATGTTACACCGTCTAAAAGCACAGAGTTAGCTCAGAGCAACAAAACTAAGGATGCTTTAAAAACGAAAAACGAGACCAACCAACAGGATGAAAGCCCTACTGATTCCAGACTTGTAAGTAATGAGACAGGTGTTGATTCGCCTGACACAGCTAACTCCCCGACAAATCAAAAAACAGGTTCTACCATTAGAGATAAAATGGAATCTACAGATTTGGCAAAGGCCGAACAACAAGGTTCTGTAAACCTTGAAACAAATAAGAGCGACGCGCAAAACTCGGTTTTACATACTGAAATAGCCGAAAGCAACACAGACTTACCCAAAAAATCTTCCCAGGAAAAGAAATCCATTTTTGATGAGATTGAAGCCAAAGAGGAAATTGCAACTGTAGAAAAAACAGGCCGTTGGTCCGCAGGGCCCAATGTTGCCCCAGTGTACTATAATGCTATTGGCGAAGGTTCACCCGTCAACTCCATTTTTAATGAGAACTCAAAATCCGGTAATACCAATTTTAGTTACGGTCTTACCGTGGCCTATGCCCTAAACGATAAATTGAGTATTCGCTCAGGAATAAATAAAGTAGACTATGGGTACGACACCAACGATGTTGGCTTTTCATCTACCTTGCAAGAAGCTTCAACTGACAAACTAAAGAATATTGATTATGCCAGTACTGCAAAAAACATAGTAGTAACGAGCCAAAACAGTAATTTTAACAGCTTGTCCAACTCGGATGCCATGTTTGCCTTTGAAGTGACCAACGCCAACACCAATCAACGAAGCGGGACTATGGCACAGCAATTTGGATATCTAGAGGTACCTTTGGAGTTGGATTACGCGCTAATTGACCGTAAGTTTGGATTAAATATTCTGGGCGGGGTTAGTTCGCTGTTCTTAATAGATAATTCCGTGACCTTAACTTCTGGCGAACTAACTACAGAAATAGGTGAAGCCAACAACATAAATTCTGTAAACTTTAGCACCAATGTTGGGTTTGGTGTCAATTACAAGTTCACACCAAAAATACGTTTTAATGTAGAGCCGGTTTTTAAATATCAACTGAATACCTTTTCAGATGTATCCGGAGATTTTAGGCCTTTTTCGATTGGGGTATACAGTGGTCTCAATTTTAAATTTTAAAGGCTTGCTGTACAAACAGTTTCTAAAACGGAACTATTCTTTTATTTAAACTGATGAAACAGAAACTACAGATTTTTAAAGCGGTAGCCATTCACTCTAGTTTTACTAAAGCGGCGGAGCAACTCTTTATATCCCAACCTGCAGTTTCCAAGGCCATCCGCAGTATAGAGGACGAATACAAAACCACCTTTTTTCTGCGAAAGCGAAACTCCATTGAACTTACTGAAGATGGAAAAGCCTTTTTGGTTTACGCCAATAGAATATTGGAGATTCATGCAGAAATTGAAAATCAGTTTTTACATCAAAAGGAACATATTCCAGACGCCATTCATTTTGGCGCTAGTACTACTTTGGTAAACCATATTGTGCCAAAAATCATTGCCAAATTCAGAACACAGCACCCACACACCAATTTTGATATTAAAAGCGGTAATTCTGAAGAGATTGAGGAGTTTATACTCAACCAACAATTAGATTTTGGTATAACCGAAGGCAGCAACACCAATAGAAAACTTCATTATGAAAAGTTTATAAAAGATGAAATAGTATTGGTTACCAGCGTTAAGAACAGTGCTTTTAAACAAAACACCATAAGTACGGACGTACTGCAAAAACTCCCCATGATAGAGCGTGAAATGGGCTCCGGAACCCGAGAAATTATCTACGGTTTTCTTAAGGAACACCATATTAAAAAGCTAAACAGTATTGTAACCCTTAACAGTACCGAAGCCATAAAAAACTACCTCTACCATTCTGACACTTTTGCATTGCTCTCCGTTCATGCGTTAAATGAAGACCTCGTTTCCAATAAACTCAAAATCATCGACATTAAAAATGTTACCATTGAACGCTGGTTTTATTTTGTATCAAGAACAGGTTACCAATCTAATGTAATGGACTACTTTCAAAAATTCGCACGGAAAAACTATAACTTTTAGTTATTTCAAATAGCATTTTAAATTGCTTAAAAGTAATTTAACGGGCTTACTTTTGTAACATCAGAAAATATGATGGTATGAAAGATAGAATGGCAAAAGCAGTATTTTTAGGTATAGCACTTATCGTTTTCAGCGGATGGGTCAATAGCCCAACTGCCCTGCTACTCGGTTTTGGATTCACCCTATTTTTTAACAACCCTTTTAAAGCATATTGCCACAAGGCTATACACACCTTTCTAAAGATATCTGTTGTGGGTCTAGGTTTTGGTATGTTTTTAAAAGAAACCTTAGCAACAAGCAAAGAAGGCTTCACCCTAACTTTTTTATCAATTCTCCTGACTGTTTGCCTTGGTTTTTTACTCACAAAGGTTTTAAAACTGGACACCAAATTAGGCCATCTCATTACTTCTGGAACATCAGTTTGCGGTGGTAGTGCCATAGCCGCCATATCTCCTGTAATAAACGCTAAAAGCAGGGTTATTAGCATTGCGCTGGCCGTTGTGTTTCTATTGAATTCCGTGGCATTGTTCGTTTTTCCGGCAATTGGTCATTCCCTACACCTAACTCAACATCAATTTGGGCTCTGGTGTGCTGTAGCCATACATGACACCAGCTCTGTAGTAGGTGCGGCCATTGGTTATGGTGATGAAGCCTTGAGAATAGCCACAACGGTAAAACTTTCTAGAATGCTTTGGATTATACCATTGTCCCTTCTTTCTATGTTCGTTTTTAAAACTAAAGGTGAAAAAGTAAAAATGCCCTACTTCATTCTATTTTTTATAGGGGCCATTATAGTCAATAGTTATCATCTCATTCCCGCACCTGCTACGGGGTTTTTAGTTGCCACTTCCAAACATCTTTTGGTATTGACCTTATTTCTTGTAGGTTCAACAATTTCTATTGGGGATTTAAAGAAAACGGGGGTACGCCCCATGCTTTTGGCATTGCTTCTTTGGATATTCATTTCCGCTTTGTCCCTAGCATATATATTGTACTAAATCCGGGAGGCTATTATTGGGACTGAAGTTCTTTTAGAATTACTTTTCTTACGTTCTCTCTTAAGCTTGATTTATCGGATTCCGAGAGATTATCGGTCTCGAAAAATTGGTGCACTTTGGCACGAGTGCGGCCTGGGCCACCACTGAAGAACGAAAAAGAGAATCGCTTTTTATTGTCATGAAAGGTCATAGGAACCACCGGTATTTTATGGGCTATGGCCATTCTAAAGGCACCGTCCTTAAAATCGTCCAAAAGAATACGCTCGTCATCCGGTACACCTCCTTCTGGAAAAATACAGATACTCAATCCTTGGCCCAACCTCTTTTGAGCACGTCTATATACCGCCGTTCTACTCTTGGCATCCGAACGGTCTACCATAATGCAGACCCTTTTGTAGAAAAAACCGAAAAGCGGAATCTTCGCCAGTTCTTTCTTGCCCACAAAAACAAAAGGGTTTTTGCTAATGTAGAGCATCAACATAATATCTAACATACTGGTATGATTCGCCACCAACATATAGCTCTTTCGCTTTTCTATCTTCTGTTCAAAAATCACCTTTGGTGGACAACCCATACCGTACAAAATTGGGGTGGCCCATAGGTTCCGTGCCAACCAAAAAAACTGTGGATACCACTTCTCGCTAAGCGTGGTCAGCAACAAAAAAGGAAAAAATATGAGGATGGGCAGAGCTACTAAAATGTAAAACCAAATGCGGTACAGGGTGTAGCCAATTTTTTTGAGTATTCCGAGCATAAAATCAAAAGTAACAATTTTACGAGGTATAATGCATTTCTTTTATCTTTGGGCTTCTTTGAAAATAAGCAAATGGCAAGAATCTTAACAGGAATACAAAGCACGGGCACTCCACACCTAGGAAATATCTTAGGCGCAATCATGCCCGCAATAGAAATGGCGCAAGACCCAAAGAACGAATCGTTTTTGTTCATTGCGGATATGCATTCGCTCACCCAGATTAAAAATGCGGAAGAATTACGTAGAAACACCTATGCCATAGCTTCAACATGGCTGGCTTTTGGTTTGGATATAGACCAAACTGTTTTTTATAGACAAAGCGATGTACCACAAACTACTGAGCTTTCTTGGTACCTAAGTTGCTTTTTTCCGTTTCAAAGATTGACTTTGGCACATTCGTTTAAGGATAAGGCAGACCGCTTGGAGGATGTTAACGCCGGATTGTTTACCTACCCTATGTTAATGGCTGCGGATATTCTTTTATACGATGCCAATATTGTACCCGTTGGGAAAGACCAGATGCAGCATCTTGAGATTACCCGTGATGTAGCTTCTCGTTTTCATGCGCAACTAGGGGAAACCTTTGTTCTGCCCGAAGGTAAGGTTCAGGAAAGTACCATGTACATTCCCGGTACCGATGGAGAGAAAATGAGTAAGAGTAGGGGCAACCTGATCAATCTTTTTCAGACCGATAAAAAACTAAGGAAACAGATCATGGGCATACAGACGGACAGTACGCCTATGGAAGAACCAAAGGACCCGACTAACGACAACGTTTTTGCCTTATATAAAATATTGGCCTCTCAAGAACAGATTGAAGAAATGAGTGCCAACTACCTTGCAGGAAACTACGGGTATGGCCATGCTAAACAAGCCCTTTACGAAGTAATCGTAAACAAATTTGGTGATGCACGGGAGAAGTATGATTACTACATGAACAATACTAAAGAAGTAGACGAAGCATTGGCCATAGGTGCTGAAAAAGCCCGCAAAGTTGCCGATGGCGTACTGGAAAGAGTACGGGAAAAACTGGGGTATTAAGTTTTAACAAAACCGACTTTAGAGTCGGTTTTGTTTTTATAGCGCATTTAGGAAATCTAAAATTGTCTCGTTTTCAAGAGGTTTTTCATCGATTAAGCCCTTAAAAACCTACTTTAAGCTCGTATCAAACCTATTTACAGACTAGCCGGTCGGTAGTCTTCTCTATCATTTTTTAATTTTTGTTAAATGGCCTCGAACAGTTTTCCGGGCAATGGGCGGATAACTCCTTTCATTTCCATATTCAATAAGGTAGATGACACTTTAAAAATAGGCAACCGGCATTCCAAAGCTATGCTGTCTAACAATTGCTTTCCATTTTTGTGCAAATAATCATAAATGGACTGTTCAGTTGGTTCAAGTTCAACAAAAAGTTGCTTTTGAATAGTTTGAGGCTCCTTCTCGGCAATATTCCAACCCAAAAGATAAATCAGATCAGCGGCCGAAGTCAGCATATGTGCCTTTTGCTGTTTTATTAAATTATTGCACCCAGAGCTGTACTTATCCTGAGCCCTTCCCGGTACGGCAAACACATCCCGATTGTAGCTGTTGGCAATATCTGCGGTAACCAAGCTACCTCCTTTTTCGGCAGATTCAATAACTACAGTAGCTTCGCTCATACCGGCAATAACCCGGTTTCGCTTTAAAAAATTCTCCCGGTCAGGATTACTTGTACTTCTGAACTCCGTGTAGAACCCACCATTTTTCTCCACATCACGAATATATTTCTCATGAGTTTTTGGATACATTTGGTTGAGGCCATGTGCCAAACAGCCTATGGTTTGCAAACCATGTTTTATGGCAGCCTTTTGAGCAGTAATATCCACGCCATAGGCAAATCCACTAACGATTATGGGGTTCAACGGAGCCAAGTCTTCAATGAACTTTTCGCAAAATGCGGTGCCGTAACTTGTTATTTTACGCGTACCAACAATACTAATGAGTTTCCGGTTCTCTAAGTTGATATTTCCCCTTTTATAGATCAGCACCGGACTATCTATACAGTGTTTTAGGTAACTGGGGTAATCCTCGTCCAAAAAATAAGAGAACCCAATGCTGTTTTTCTCAATATACCCATACTCCTCCTCTGCGGCCTCTTGGTATTCTACATCGTAAAGTCCTTTTAAAGCATGCGTACCAACACCATCTATTTTTAAAAGATTTTGGCGCTTTTCTTCAAAAACAGCTGTTGCGCTGCCACAATGTGCAATAAGTTTTTTTAAAGTTACATCACCAATTTTAGGGGCACCTTGCAATCGTAATACTGCAAGCAATTCATCTGTAGTCATTTATATATGCGTCAAAGTTATCCACAAAATACACATTTTATAATGTTAATAAAAAGTTATGTAGGGGCTGGTCTGCCCTTTTAATTTTTTCCATATTTGCGCTATATGGGATTAGAACGCTATATATCTGAGTTAATGTATCGCTACAACTGTGTAGTTGTGCCAGGTTTCGGAGCATTTTTAACCGAACAAAAATCTGCTGTTATACATGAAAGTACCAACACTTTTTATCCTCCGGTAAAAACGGTTTCATTCAACCAGCAATTATTGTCCAATGACGGACTTTTAGTTTCCTATGCCGCCGAAGCAGAAAATGTTTCTTTTGAGCAGATGCTTGAAGAAGTAGGCGAAATTGTAGGTGAATGGAAAGCAGACCTTAAGAAAGGCAATCAATTAAGATTGGCCGATATTGGAACGCTATGGTACAGCTCAGAAGATAAGATTCAGTTTCAACCTTCAGGCAATGTAAACTACCTGACATCTTCCTTTGGTATGTCTTCTTTTGTTTCCGCTCCGGTTACCCGAGAAGCGTTAAAAGAAGAAGTTCTTCAGCTTGAAGAAAAAATTCCGTTTGCTTTCACACCTGAAAAACGTGAAACGCTTACGCTCCGTCCTTATTTAAAATATGCGGCCGTTGCGCTAGTTGCTTTAACGCTAGGTGTTACCGGATTCCAATTTTACAAATCCAACGAAAACAACCAACAACTGGCCCGTCAAGAAGCGGAACAACAGGTATCCAAACGTATTCAAGAAGCAACCTTCTTTGATGCGCAGCCATTGGAATTGCCTACAATTACACTAAAAACTTCTAAAAAAGCGGTTTCGGAGCTGGCGGAAAAGCGTATGCACCATATTATTGCTGGAGCTTTTAGATACCGTACCAATGCCGACAAGAAAATAGAGCAATTAAAACTTAAGGGCTTTAATCCCTCTTATATAGGTACAAATCCTTTTGGTCTATATTTGGTTGCCTACGATAGTTTTACGGACTCTAACAAAGCCTTGGAAGCACTACGTGAGATTAAGCGCACTCAAAAAGACGCTTGGTTAAAATCCGGTCACTAAAACCAACTTTGTATCATCAATCCTTTTTGAAAAAGCTTATTTTTCAAGCTTTTAAATTTACCTTTTACAACTTAGAAAAGGTTCTTCTTTGGTGCCCGTTAAAAAAGGTATCTTTGCCAAAAAATTGATTTATGCAGGCTAAAAATCCCCGTGATTCTAGAACCGTAATGACCGATATGGTACTCCCTAGTGAGACCAACCCCTTAAACAACCTATTTGGAGGTGAGCTTTTGGCTCGAATGGACCGTGCCGCTAGTATTTCTGCACGCCGCCACAGCCGCCGCATTACCGTTACCGCATCTGTAAACCATGTGGCATTTAATCAATCTGTACCCGTTGGAAGTGTACTTACAGTAGAAGCGGCCGTTTCACGTGCTTTTAAAACTTCTATGGAAGTGTATATTGATGTTTGGATGGAAGACCGTTTTACCGGCGAAAAATCCAAGGCCAATGAAGCCATCTATACCTTTGTAGCAGTAGATGATACCGGAAGACCTACTGTTGTTCCTCCGTTAGAACCTGAGACAAAACTGGAACAAGAACGCTTTGAAGGCGCTCTGCGCAGAAAACAGCTAAGCCTTGTTCTAGCAGGCAAAATGAAGCCTAATGAAGCTACAGAACTAAAGGCTTTGTTTACACAGTAATCCTCTGTTAGAAATCAAAGTTATCGGGATCAGGTCCGCTGCGTTCACCTTTATCCAGCCCATCTAGATAAACTACATCGGCTTCTGACAGTTCAAAGTCGAAAATATCAGCATTGGACTTGATTCTGTTTTCATGTACAGATTTTGGAATGGCAACAATGCCCTTCTGCAAATTGTAGCGCAATATAATCTGTGCAATAGATTTGTTGTATTTAGCAGTAAGTGGATCAAAATTATTGGAATGCCCTTCAAAAACTTTTCCCTGCATAAAAGGTGACCAAGATTCGTACTGAATTCCCTTATCGTTACAGAAATCTATTAAATCCTGTTGAACCAAGTAGGGATGGAACTCCATTTGGTTTACCGTTGGAACAATTTCTGCAGTTTCCAATAAATCTTCTAAATGGTGCTGCAAAAAATTACTGACTCCAATGGCCCTAATCCGTTTTTCGCGATATAGCTTTTCCATGGCACGCCAAGTATCCTTATATTTTCCGGCAACCGGCCAGTGAATCAAATATAGATCCAAATAATCTACACCCAAACGCTCTAGGCTCTCCTCAAAGGCTTTTAAGGTGCTTTCATAACCTTGGTCCGCATTCCATAGTTTAGAGACCAAAAACACCTCTTCACGGGCCACATTGCTCTCCTGAACACCCTTACCTACTCCTTCTTCATTTTTATAGGCCGAAGCCGTATCTATATGTCTGTAACCACCATTCAATGCATTCTTAACAGCATCTATTACCTCTTGCTCATTATCCGCTTGGTACGTGCCCAAACCAAGGTATGGCATTTCTACTTTATTGTTTAACGTAAATGTTCCCTGTAAGTCTGTTATCTTCTTCATAGCATTCTTAAGTTTATAATTGGTACACCCACTCCTCAGGATTTAACTTGGAAGTGTTTTGATGTAAATAAAATTTCAATTTTGTTTGACCGTTAGACCGATTGGTATAAATTTCTCCGAGCTCCGTCTTTGCTTCCACTCTATCACCCTTTTTTACGTAAAGGACCGAGAGATTATAATACGTACTGATAAAATTACCATGTTTTAATTGCACAGCCTTATTACCACCCGGAATGGAAAGTATGGCAATGACCTCTCCTCTAAAAATAGCCCGTGCCTTTGCCCCTTGGTCCGTGGTAATGACCACACCGTTACTCTGATGTTTAATTCCAGGATAAATAGCATCTGCATACACCCCAAAACCTTGGCTTTTGAACCCTTTTTCAACAGGCCAAATCAATCTGCCCTTATTTGCCGTAAAGCTATTGGCTACGATAGCCGCTTCCGGAGTTAATAGGAACTTGCTTGGGTCGTTACTTTTTTTGTTGGCGTCCTTATTGGATGCCGCTATGGCCTCACGAATGAGACGCTCGATCTGACGGTCAATTTCTTTGGCCTGATTTTGCTTGTCCCTAATTTGTGCGGCAAATTTGGTTTCGCTCTTACGTATCGTTCCCAGTAGTGCCTGATGATCCTCTTTTTCTTGGGTCATTGCCCTTTTGGCTTTGAGGTTTTGGGCCACTAAACGGTCCTTTTCCTTTCGTTGCGCGCTTAGCCCCTGATTCAACTTACTAAGTTCTTCGGTCTTAACAACAATTTTCTCCCCCTGTTTACGTCTAAATTCCGTGTATTGTTTTATGTACTGTATGCGCTTAAAGGCTTGATAAAAATCATCCGATGACAGCAAAAACATTAATTTGCTCTGTTGAATTTTGCTTTGGTAGCCCTTTTGGATCATCATAGCATAATCATCCTTAAGCTCATCCAATTCCTTCCTTAAACCGGAAATGACCTTTATGTTGGCATTTATTTTTCGGTTTAGAATGTTGGACTGTTTCGTGGTCACATTAATCAGCTCTTGACGCACTTTTATTTTGTTGTCCAAGGCCTCCATCTGATCTAAGACCGTACCCTTTTTCTTCTTTTGGTCAAACAGTAAATAGTTGATTTGTTCTATCTCTTTTTGCAACTGCTCTCGCTTGGCTTCCAGCGCTTCCTGCTCTTCGTTTTGAGCAAAAACGGGGTTCCATCCCAAGAGATAGAAAAAAAAGAAAATTGCAATATAATGGGTATTACCGCGCATCGTCAGTAAGTGTAATTTCTTTAAAACCTTTTGGTATTTTATAAGGAAAATTCATAGGTTGATCAAACTCTATATTTTTGTATTCTATATCAACCGTATTGCGGTCCTCACCTTCAATAGCAGCAACGGCAATACGTTGCGGAAGAATATACTTGTCAATTTTCTGATAATCCGTATAGTTTATTTGTAACAAACGCTTCTTTAGAGGCTGAGAGAGTTGTTGCGCAGCCATCTTAAAATTCTTGGGCTCTACTTGAAACATCACCTTAAAGAGTTCCATTGCTTTTTTAGGTTTCAATTGATAATCCCCATTTACAATAGATGCATCATACTTTCCCTCCCTTAAATTAAAAAGCGCCTGGCCCATTAGCAGATTTTGTACCTGCTCAAAATCCAGTTCTGTTCCAAGAAACTTACTCAGATAGGCAAAATCTCCATCAAAATACTCGTTCTGCAATTTGTTATAAAAGGATACCCTGCCCGGCGTTATATATGCCTTTACCATGCCAAGTGGAGCACTCATCCAAATAGCCTTATCCTTTTCCATTCGCAAGCTAACTGAAACCCCTTGAGACGATTCGCCATCGGAATAATCTATTCGCATTTTCCCGCTTAGCGTATTAAAATTGGTTGTATTCGCATAATGGTTCTTAACAATAGCTTTCGCCGAAAGATTGCCATCAACCTTACCATCGGCCATAACCTTGGTAGATTTACAAGAAATAAAAAAAGAAAGTGAGACCAACGCCGTTAAACGCAGGGCCATTCGTAAGGGTAAAGCCATAATCTTTGTAAAGTTTAAAACCCGGGTTTTATCTTACGAAGATACATATTTGCCTTGACTGAATTGTTAATGGAATTATAAGCATCTGCCAGTTCTTGATAAAACTTATTGGCCAATGCAATATCACCTACAAAATAATCCAGTCCGGTTTCCAATACCTCAATAGCATCGCGTGGTTTGCCCTTTTTATTATAGGCATAACCTTGGGCATAATAAAAATAGGGTTGCGAAGGGTAACTTTCCAAAGCCTCTGCGGCAACTTGATCTAGAGATAAATAATTGTTGGTTCTGAGCATACCCTGAATACGGGCCTTGTACTGTTCAACGGAACCTGATTCCGACCTGTTTACGTTGGTAGCAGAAAAGGAACTACTGGTAATAGCCGCCTGTTGCGATTCTATTAAATCATCTACTTTTACGGATAGTTGTTGCGTAAAGCTAGATTTTGGAGTCTGTTCCAGAATAGATTTTGCTGCTTTTGCCCTTCCTTTTCTAAAATATACCAAAGCCAAATTTTCCTTGAACTTGGGTTCATCAAAAGGCAACTGCTCTTTATTGTTCTCAACGGATTTCTGCTGTTTTTGCAATATCTCTACATACGTATTGGTATACCATAAATTACCAGGTTCTGCCAATAGCGCCGTTAAAGCATATGTTTCCGCAACCGGATATTGTTTTTCCTTTAGGTACAATTGTGCCAGTTCATGGTCTACGACAGTATTATTTTCATCCAATTGTTTGCATTGGAGCATAAGGTTGATCGCCCTATCGTAATTTTCAATACCCTTTTGCTTTAGGGCATCAAAAAATTTGTCCTGAAAATCATCCGAATAGTCCTCCAGAAAAAGCTCTGCACTTTGTGTTTCATCAATATTAGGCGACTCTTGGGCATAGGTAGATAGGGCGACAAGAAAAAATCCCCCGAAGAAAGTGGATATAACCCGACTTACTCTCTTCTTACAACATCTACCTTTCATTGCTATAGAATTAACTACTTTACACCCGTACTACCAAAACCACCCTCACCTCTTGAAGTTTCGGAAAGTTCGTTAACCTCTATCCAATCCGCGCGTTCGTGTTTGGCTATAACCAGTTGGGCAATACGCTCCCCGTTTTCGATAGCAAAACTTTCATTGGACAAGTTTACCAAAATTACACCAATCTCTCCACGATAATCCGCATCTACCGTACCGGGCGCATTTAGAACCGTAATGCCCTTTTTTGCAGCAAGACCGCTTCTAGGTCTCACCTGCGCTTCGAAACCAACCGGAAGCTCTATGAACAGTCCTGTTTTAATAATAGCACGCTCCAAAGGTTGTAACGTTACCGTCTCGGTAATATTGGCCCTAAGATCCATTCCCGCAGACGCACCCGTTTCATAATGCGGAAGCTTATGTTGTGATTTATTGATAATCTTTATTTCCATAGTATTGCGTTAATTGTAAAATGTTCCATTTGATTTTGGCCAACGATTATTGGGTTAGGCCGTCTCTATTACTTCGTTAACTTTTCTGTCTAAGAAAAATCTGTTTCAACTTATCGTTTTCAAGTTTGTATACCAAACCTAGGTATAACAAAAGTAAGATACCTCCAATAATTAAGTTCCTATTGAAAACATAAAAAGACAGCACGGAAAAAAGAATGGAAACCCCTAAATAAAAAAGTATTTTTCTAAAGTTATAGGGAACGGGATACCGCGATTTACCAAGGTAATACGAAAGCACCATCATACTACCATAAGCCATAACCGTAGCAATGGCACTGGCCATATAACCAATATATGGGATGAAAAAATAATTTATACCGATAGTTATAAATGCCCCGAACACCGATATGAGTGCACCATAACGGGTTTTATCCGTTACCTTGTACCAGACCGATAGGTTGTGATAAATACCCAAAAAGAAACTGGCCAGCAAAATAATGGGCACAACGGACATGGCTTCCCAATAGGCCGGATTCTTCACAAAAAGCACCTTAAGAACATCGGCAAAGACTACCACACCCAAAAGTATAACACTACCCAAAACTACAAAGTAGTTGGTTATCTGCGCATACGCCTTTTGAGGATTCTCCGTACCCGCATGACTAAAAAAGAAAGGTTCAATTCCCATACGGAACGCTGTAGAGAACAAAGTCATAAACAAGGCAAGCTTTACACAGGCATTGTACATACCCACTTCTTTATTGGCAATATCCTGGGGTAAAAGCGCTTCCAACATTACCCTATCAAAAACTTCGTTTATGGTAAAAGCCACACCTGCAATTAAAACCGGAATAGCATATTTCATCATTTCTTTCCAGAGCTTCTTATCAAAAGTGTATTTACTAATTAAATAAGGTTTTAGCATCAATAGAAGCGTCACGGCGCTAGCTACCAGATTTGCAATGATTATGTATGAAATTTGAAAATTAGGCTTATAAAGCGTTGCTAAAAAGCTTTCCGGACTGGTCTCGGCAACTTTTGGTAGTATCAAAAGAAAAAGTAGCGTAAGACCAAAATTGATAACTACATTTAAAATCTTGACCACCGCATATCGCAAGGGCAGTTCATTGGCACGCAACCAGGCAAAGGGTATAATGACCAAGGCATCCAAAGACAGAATAAAAATAACGTACTTTATGTATTTAGGATCAATATTGAGCATACTTGCCATACCGTCCTGAAAAAGTAACGAGAACACCATAAAAAGCATGGTGGATCCCAAAATAGAAGTTAGAGAAGTAGATATTACCGTTTCCTTATCAGCGGACTTGGAGTAGAATCTAAAAAAAGCAGTTTCCATTCCGTAGGCCAGTACCACGTTGAACATTGCAAAATATGCAAAGATAACGGCTAGCTCACCATATATCTCCGGGGGCATAGCATCTGTATGCACCCTTACCAAAAAGAAAGAAATCATTCTGGGCAATACAGTGGCCAGACCGTAGATAGCCGTTTGCTTGAACAATTTTTTAAGCGGATTCAATAGTGCTGTATTTAAATCCAAAAGTACCTATTTAAAGGCATGTAGCAAAGTGAAGTTAATCTCCCGCCATCTTTCTTTTTTCTAGCGGGCCTCTTTTTCTTCCAAACTAGAATATGAAATGGGAAGGTTCTGTTGAATTCCGTTGATTTGGTAGTATTTAACCTTTTCCTTATGCACATAACTAATGACCGCTTGTGTCTCTGTTAAATCAAAAGGAAATTCCTCAGGACTTTCAACAACCGCTCCAAATTCTGCAATACCTATAATGCCCTTATCCGTTAATTCAATAGAAATAGGAGCCATTTTCCCATTATAGTAGACGTTCTTTAAGTTGGCATTATCGTTCTCCAAACTTAGCACGGAAACCACTATCTCGTAACCGCCATCTTTTGGGGATTGACTTATGGACCATTTTTGAGCGTAGGCTTCTCCTAAGCTAAAAGGTGCCGTGGTTTCTAATTTCTTGGTAGACCCACAACCCGAAAGGATAAATAAGCTTAATCCTAAAATATAGATGTATTTTTTCATGATAGTTATCTTATTGTATTTGGCAATACATACGCATAAAGCATGCTCAGGGACTATCCTAAAAAAAGAAACCCCACATTGCTGTGGGGTTTTCTATTCTATACGTATCTACAATGACTAAGTCAAAGCTGATATATTTTATTAGTTGTTCAACGCTTCCGCACCACCAACAATCTCCAAGATTTCGTTGGTAATTGCCGCTTGCCTTGCTTGGTTGTAAGACAACTTCAATTGATCTCTCAATTCGGTTGCGTTATCCGTTGCTTTATGCATTGCCGTCATACGAGCACCATGTTCACTGGCAAAAGAATCTCGGATACCTTTGTACAATTGTGTTTTTAACGACTTAGGAATCAACTGCTCAACAATTTCTATTTTTGAAGGCTCAAAAACATAATCAGTGCTCAGGTTATCTGCCCCGGCCATAGGCACGATAGGCAAGAATTGCTCCGTCATTACAATCTGTGTAGCAGCATTTTTAAATTTATTGTAAACGATGTCTATACGGTCATAATTACCTGAAGTGAATTGCTCCATTAAATCTTCGGCAATGGCAGATACATTGTCAAAAGTCAAATCATCATAAAGACTGCTATGATTTGCTATTACCTTTGAACGCTTTACCAAGAAATCATTGGCTTTTTTACCAATGGCTACAAAATCTACCTGCTTGCCAGCATACTTTTCATTAAGCAAAATAGTACATTGCTTTAAGATGTTAGAATTAAAAGCACCGGCCAAACCTCTGTTTGAAGTTATAGCAACCACCAATACCTTTTTTACTTCTCTATTATCAGCATATACACTACCAGAATCAGAATCCAAGCTAGCACTTAAACCTTGCAACAGCTCCGTAAGCTTATCGGCATAAGGTCGCATTGCAGTAATGGCATCCTGTGCTTTCTTCAACTTTGCGGCAGATACCATTTTCATGGCACTGGTAATCTGCATCGTTGATGATACCGACGATATTCTGTTTCGTATTTCCTTTAAGTTTGCCATTCTTTAAATAGTATTTAGTAGTGAGTGGGCCGCATCCAAGCTATGGTTTTACCCTTTAATGGTTACTTCCACCCAATACTCTGTACTTAGTACTAGTTTCTATATTTACCCGAAAGGTCTTTAGCTACCGTAGTCAACGTATCCGTTACTTCATCAGTAAGTTTACCGGACTTTAAGGTATCCAACACATCTCTGTGTTTTGCATTCAAGAATTCCAAATAATCTCTTTCGAACTCCTTAACCTTTTCTACAGGAACATCACGCAACAAATTCTTAGAACCTGCATAGATAATGGCTACCTGATCTTCAACCGTGTAAGGGTCGTTCTGAGCTTGCTTAAGAATCTCTACGTTACGACGTCCTTTTTCAATAACGTTCAATGTAGCAGAATCCAAATCTGAACCGAACTTCGCAAAAGCTTCCAATTCACGGAACTGAGCTTGATCCAGTTTTAATGTACCTGCAACCTTCTTCATTGATTTGATCTGAGCGTTACCACCCACACGAGATACAGAGATACCAACGTTAATTGCCGGTCTTACCCCTTGGTTGAATAAATCCTGCTCCAAGAAAATCTGTCCGTCCGTAATAGAAATTACGTTCGTAGGAATATATGCCGATACGTCACCTGCTTGTGTTTCAATAATAGGAAGTGCCGTTAGCGAACCACCACCTTTTACCATAGGCTTCAACACCTCAGGTAAATCGTTCATGTTCTTAGCAATTGCATCATCATTGATAACCTTTGCAGCACGCTCCAACAATCTAGAGTGAAGGTAGAAAACGTCACCTGGGTAAGCCTCACGTCCCGGTGGTCTTCTTAAAAGAAGTGATACCTCACGATACGCAACCGCTTGCTTTGATAAATCATCATAAATAATCAAAGCTGGACGACCTGTGTCACGGAAATACTCACCGATAGATGCACCTGCAAAAGGGGCATATACCTGCATTGGTGCAGGATCGGAAGCATTAGCAGCAACAATAGTTGTATATGCCATAGCACCTTTATCTTCTAATGTCTGCGCAATGGCAGCAACAGTAGAGGCTTTTTGGCCAATAGCAACATATATACAAAATACCGGCTCACCAGCATCATAAAATTCTTTTTGGTTCAAAATGGTATCGATACAAACGGTAGTTTTACCAGTTTGACGGTCACCAATTACAAGCTCCCTCTGGCCACGGCCAACAGGAATCATTGCATCAATTGCCTTAATACCAGATTGCATAGGCTCAGTTACCGGCTCTCTAAAGATTACACCAGGAGCTTTACGCTCTAATGGCATCTCATAAGTATCACCAGCAATAGGTCCTTTACCATCTATAGGGTTACCCAAAGTATCTACCACACGGCCAACGATACCTTCACCTACTTTGATAGAAGCAATTCGCTGGGTACGTTTTACCGTAGCACCTTCTCCAATAGATTTGGAATGTCCTAAAAGAACCACACCAACGTTATCTTCTTCAAGGTTAAGAACGATACCTTCAAGGCCGCCTTCGAATTCTACCAATTCCCCGTACTGGGCATTAGATAGACCGTAGACTCTGGCGATACCATCACCAACCTGCAGTACAGTTCCCACCTCATCCAATGTAGCGGTGGCTTCAAATCCTGATAATTGTTTCTTTAAAATTGCTGATACCTCAGCGGCTTTTACTCCTGCCATTTTTATAGATATAAGACCTAGAACTTAAGAAATACATCCTAAGCCCTTGTTATTATTATAAACTACTTGTAAACTCTCGTTTAATATTATTCAATTTGTTTGAAATGCTAGCGTCATATTGCAAATCGCCAACACGCAATACAAATCCTCCAACAATGCTTTCATCAATTTTATTCTCGATGGTAACGGCATTACCGGTTATCTGAGCTATTTGCTTAAGAACTTTCTTTTCAAGGTCTGCGCTTAACGGCACAGCGGTAGTAACGTAAGCCACTCCTTCTCCTTTCAAATCTTCATTAAGAATAATATACTTTAAAGCAACCTCGTTTAAAATAGATATTCTTTTGTTCGCAGCAAGCGTATTGATTACACCAAGGGTAATTTGATCACTGCCTTCAAAAACAGCGGCCAAAGCTTTTTTCTTGGTTTCCCCATTTACTACGGGACTGGCCAACATTGCTCTCAACTCCTTACTATCGGCAATAGTTGCCACAACCGAACGCATGTCTTTCTCAACTGCACTCGTAGCCTTGTTTTGAACTGCTAGGTCCAAGACTGCCTTTGCGTAACGTATTGCTGCTCTAGAATCGCTCATCTTTTATTTTGTTTTATTGTCCTGTTGCGCAAAAACCATTGGCACAACAAAGAGCAATATAGCTACTTAATTCAATTTAACATCACCCAACATACTTTCAACCAACTTTAATTGTTGGTCCTTGTTGGATAGTTGTTCTTTTAAAACCTTCTCTGCAATCTCTACAGAAAGTTCAGCTACCTGATTTTTAATATCGGCAACAGCAGCTTTCTTTTCGCTTTCAATAGCAGCTTGAGCTTGCTTCAACATTTTATCGCCTTCTACTTTAGCCTGCTCTTTAGAATCCGCAATCATCTTATCTTTGATTTCACGAGCTTCCTTTAACATAGCCTCACGCTCTGCACGGGCTTCTTTTAACAACTTATCATTATCAGCCTGCAAGTTCTGCATTTCTGCACGCGCTTTTTCAGCAGCCTCCAATGCACCATGAATACCTTCTTCACGTTCGTTCAAAGAAGTCAAGATCGGTTTCCATGCAAATTTCACCAATAGGAAAATCAACCCTAACAATAATATTGTCTGAACTACGAAAAGGCCTGGTGAGAAATCGTTCAATAAAGTTTCCATACTTTCTTTTTAAAATACTAAATCAATAATTAAAACATTTCCTGCAACCAACCGTTGCAGGAAAATGTCTTTGGGTTTTGTAGTTCTTATTTTCCTAAGAACAAAGCACCAAATGCCAAACCTTCTAAAAGTGCAGCAATGATAATCATCGCAGTTTGGATTTTTCCTGTTGCTTCTGGCTGACGAGCAATACCTTCCATTGCTTTTCCACCAATTTGACCAAGACCGATACCTGCACCGATTACGATTAAACCAGCTCCAATTAAGTTGTAAGTTACCATACTAATTGATTTATATAATTAAATTAAAAAACTCTCTTTTAGATAAAATCCCCTCTAACGTCTTCCGCATCTGGAATTTCATGTCCGTTTGCATCGTGCTCATGCTCATGGTCGTGCTCTGCAACAGCCATACCAATAAACAATGCCGATAACATGGTAAAAATATAAGCCTGTAAAAAGGCTACCAACACCTCAATAAGTGTAATGAAAAACGATAGCACCAACGACAAGATTGTAGCTCCCCCGACGGTAAGGCTCTCCTTAAGTGTAAACATGATCGCAATTAGACTCATTACTACAATGTGTCCTGCAGATATGTTCGCGAACAAACGTACCAACAATGAAAATGGCTTGATTACAAATGCTCCGGCCAATTCTATAATAGCAAGAACAGGTCTGATCAAAACAGGAACACCAGGCATCCACAACATGTGCATCCAGTAATCTTTGTTTCCGCTAAACGTATAGATAATTAAAGTGAAAATTGCCAAAGCAGCGGTAACGGCCAACTGACCGGTTACATTGAAACCTAACGGAGTTAAACCTAAAAGGTTCAAAATCCATATAAAGAAAAACACTGTTAAAAGGTATCCTGTAAATTTTCTATATTTTTTCTCCCCAATATTTGGCTTAGCAATTTCATCCCTAACATAAATCACCAAAGGCTCCAAAACTCTACCGAATCCTGTAGGTACTTTTTTGCTAGCATATTGTTTGGCCAATGAAGAGAATGCCCAAAGCATTAAAAGTCCAACCAATAAAATTCCGAAAACACTTTTAGTGATTGAAAAATCCAAAACCTTAGCTGCATTTTCTGCATGGTGATGTTCATCAAATTGAACCTCGGAAGCTCCCGCATTTAACTCATAAATCTTGCCGTGAAGCTTTACGAATTTGGATCCACCTTTCTCTACTATAACCTTTCCGGCATCGTCATGATGAAATTCAGAAGACATGAAAGTCACCAACCCATTGCTAGACCAAAGAATGATCGGCAATGGAAAGCCTACATGCTTACGCTCGCCATTGTCTCCCGTATATGAAAACAAATGAAAATCATGAGCATCTTTAATGTGGTGCAAAATGTATGCATTCACTTCATCTTTTGTGTCTACCGCCCCTTCATCACCTCCTTCAGAGAATGCAAAACCCTGAAGAGAAATGCATAGTGTACAAAGTAAAACTAGTGTTCTGATCATTTTTGAAACTTCCTTCATTATTTTTTATCAAAAAATTATGCTCCTGAAATTTTGCGCAAAAGTAGGTAATCTTGCCGTAATACAAAGCATTTTTATTCCATAAAATTTTGAAACTATCTGCGCTGCATAATTTTTGAAACAAAAAAGACTTCCAAGCCTAAAAAAACAAACACGGGAATTAAAAGTGAAGCCCTGTAAAATCTCGGTAAATACTGATCTCCCATAAGTTGTGGGTAGCACATAGCGGTATAAGCGGCAATTTTAAATACTAAAAGCCCAATATAAATAAAACCCAATTGAACAAAAACTTTTTCGTTTTTGGAGAGCAGTTGAAAGGCAATAATTACCGATAAAGAGAAAATAAAATGAAAGATATAGGCTTTTTTGAGCAGTGCCCTAAAGTCTAAATTAGTATCTGCCAATAAAAACTGATGTAGAAAAAAAGAAGTCGTGCCCACCAAAATGAACACGACTATATATTGTACTATTTGCTTTATCAATGTTACTTATTTAATGTCATCACTTTTTTGATGACGATATACATTGACAAAAATACGGCAAGTAAAGTAAATGTATCCTCTAGAAACGTTTTTTCAAACTTTACATCTAACCAGGCCCCCAAAAGATTGCCTAAATAGATAGTAGCACCCATTTGTATGGCAATACCCGAAAAACTGGCCGCAGTACGTATTAAATTTGAATCATTACGAGGCTTTTGCTGGCTCATTGCTCGTACTAGAACTGTTGCTTAACGATGATTTAAAGCTACTTGAAGAACTGTTCAAAGAACCACCTTTACCTTTCATGGTACAGGAAGCATTGAACGTAGCTCCGGGCTCAACCGCCAATTTGGTTACCGAAACGGTACCTTCTATTACCGCAGAAGACTTTAATGAAAGTAAATCGGACACTAAAAGTTCGCCATTAAAGCTTCCCTCAATATCAGCATTTACACATTCTACTTTGCCATGAATATAGCCATCCTTACCAATAACTACCTTACCGGTAGTTTTTACGTTACCGTCTAATTTTCCATCGATTCTAAAATCTGCTTCAGATTCTATATCACCTTTAATTTTTGTGTGCTTGGAAATTCTGTTAGGTTGTGCGCCAATTTCGTTCATAGTTCTTGGTTTTTTGTTGTCAGAAAACATTTTTTAAGGTTTTGGGGTTAAAATTTGATTTTTATAAGATTGTAGGTTTTTATGTACCTGTATTATTTTATAGTTAGTAGATAAAATTACAAAATTCTCATTCTCAATAAGGTAATCCTTGTTAAACTTTATAAGTTCGGCAAAGCCCAACGCATAATCTTTGGATTTAAAGCCGTGTACAACCACAAATTGGTCTTCTAAGGTATAGATATCTTTTGAAACCACATTCTTATAACGCAAGTCTATAATGGCATCTTCCAGAGCTTTCTTCACCCTTTTGGCAATTTCATCGTTACTTCGTCTAAACGGAAAAACCACTTTCCAGTTGCCGGTACCCGACGACCCTAGCTCAGTTGAAAATTCCTTAACGGCCAATTTTGGAAGTTGTTCCGCAACCATTTGCTCTGCCTTTTTACCTTCCGGATTATTAGGGTAGGTTAGGGCTACATAATTTAAAGCTTCTTCAAAAGGTTCGAATCCGTTTAGCCTTCCAATGGCATTGGCCTTCAACATTTCAAATTTGGGAACTATGGGGTCTCCCGTATATTTCTCTATATTTTCCTCTGCACCGGTAATGGTCTCCAAAAACTTTTGTTCTCTGTATTTGCGGTATAAAGCCGCGTACCGTGCATCTGGGCTATCTGCATCATCTTCTAGGACCGCCCTAGGGTTCAGGATAATTTCCGCATAGCGGGAATCTCCATGGTTGGTCAGAATGTTTTCTTTCATTGAAGCCAAAAGCGGACTGCCTTCTTCTTCGTAAATTTTGTAAAGGTTGTATTTAGACGGAAGAATTAATCTTTCCTCTGGTTCCGAATCCAACACATTTTCCAACTTTGCAGCTGCTAGAAGGTTCTCTTTAAATTTCTCTTTGTAAATCAGTCCCAATTGATAATTGGCAAAATTTCTTTCGTTCTTTAAACTATCTATTACCGCAACATCCGTAGGTACACGGTCTAAATAATAATCCAAGGAGAATTTTTCATCCTCACCAACTTCACCTGCAATGCTATCATTTGCGGCAAGGGCATCATCTGTAGTTTCTTGGGGCAGTGTCCTTTTTTTATTGCTCCACCTCCAATCATCTTCCAATTCCCTTTTGCCCCATCGTTGAACGAAGTCGTTCTTACCGTACCCCAAGCTTGTAAGGTTGTAAAAGTAGAATTTACCTTTATTCTCCTTACCTCCCTTGCTCTTGGCAAACTCCGCAAAACCGGAGGCTATTCTTCTTTCTTCTTTCTTGGCCGCAGCTTCTTTTGCAGCCTGTAATTTGGCTATATGATCTTCAAAATAGGCTTTACGCTCTACCAAAGGCAGATTATACAGGGTAATGATGCTATCTGTATGCTGGGCAATATCTTCATATTTAATAACATCCTCAAGGTTGTCCAATTTTTTCTTGGTAGACCTAAATTTCTTTGTATTCTCATCTAGATTAGGAATAACACTATCATAGTACGCACCAGCAAGCCTGTATTCATTCTTGTCAAAATTGTATTCTGCCAAGTTTTCATAATTCAGGGCATTCAATTTGGGCTCGTTCTGCGTAGCACGAAGCGATTTATTAAAATACACAATAGCCATACTATCATTTTCTTGCTCTAAATG
The DNA here is from genome assembly GCF_018860715.1 of Zobellia sp. B3R18. Classification (NCBI taxonomy): domain Bacteria; kingdom Pseudomonadati; phylum Bacteroidota; class Flavobacteriia; order Flavobacteriales; family Flavobacteriaceae; genus Zobellia; species Zobellia sp. B3R18. The sequence continues at coordinate 1,016,706 of NZ_JAHKQG010000011.1, forward strand.
ATACTCGGCAACCTGACGGTAGATGATATCCAGAAAAGGACGGTTCTCTCGGTTCTCTTCCAAATCCGTCAAATATTCAAGCATTTCTTCGCTGTTTTCAGAAGTAATCTGGGTATTCCTAATCTTCTGAATTTCCGCATTGATCATATACACCCTTGGCGACCTTCTATTCAAGGCAATAACTTTATCAAAAGCATAATTGGCACTGTCCTTATGCCCAATTTGATTGTACAACTGACCAATAATGTAATAGTAGCGGCCTTTCTCCTTATTCTTCTTTGTATAGTGAGAAGCAACTTTTAAGTGCTGTACGGCCGTATCAAGTACCTTTTCATTTATATAGGCCTGTGCGATCATTGCACGTGCATCTGCATATTCCTGATCTGTAAGCTGTTCAAACTTTAGTAGGCGTTTTAGGTTTCTAATGGCCAATTCTTCATTCTCCAGGCGAATGTTCACCTTCTCTCGCCATATATGTGCCTCATTTAGTTTATCGCTATAATCGTACTTTTTAATTATGTAATTAAAGGCTTCAAGTGCCGGCATATAACGCTGATCAAAATAACGTGCCTTGCCCAAAAGAAGAAAAGCTTCATCCGTTTGCGGATTGCGCTCAATATCTTTAATATCTATACTGTGCTTCTGTATGGCTTTCGTTGCCTTTTCTTCGGCTATGATAAAATTGGGATTGTTATCTTCCGAATCTAATTTGATGTCTTCCGTGACTTCTAGACGCTCTATGGGCAGAATTTCCCAATAATCATCATGGTAGTTAAGATTAAGTTCTTCCCTTCCTTCTTCAAAAGCGATATTACCATTGTACAGTGTGTTGTACTTGGTATTGAGCGCATGCCAATTGCGATTGACGAACGCGTCTTTCTTGGTGGAACAAGCATTTGAAATGATGGCCCCCAGAATAGAAAATATGATAAGTTTATAGTGCAGCTTCAAAATTGTATATCTACGTACTTTACTTTAACTAAAAAAGAACGGTATTATTATGCAGTTGGTCGATAAAAAGTTTAGGGTTCGGGCTTTACCTGTGGAAACAAAAATATGATATTCTAAACTAGGTCTCTTTTTAGTTCTTGACAATTCTTTAATGAACCGGGTAAGAATTACTTTATCCAATTAAGAATTGCATGTTCGTTTTATAGCTTCTCTATTTTCTAAATAAAGACTATAAAATTAAAGTAACAGGTTTCATTTCTTACAGACTAAGTAGTTTGTGAACGCTCTTTTCATCGATAAACCTCTGGTATTATTGCTACTTAACAGACAAAAAACGCAAATTAGCGACATCTTCTAGCACCCGTTGTAGTGTTGAAAAACTAAAAATAGACTAGGCAGTCGGTTTTAAAAAAGAAACTAAGACACTGGAATATCTTGTTTAGGAGTATCTTTTCCGCTAAAAAACAGCTCCAATTCCTTTAAAGTGGCTTCAGAAGTTTCAATATCCTTTACAATTTCTCCCTTGTTCAGAACTACAATGCGCTCACATACTTCGGTTACGTGCATAAGGTCATGACTAGAGACCAAAACCGTAACTCCTTGTTTTGCCGCCAAGTCTTTGATAATGTTTTTCAACCGTATTTGGGTGGTAGGGTCTAGGTTCGCAAAAGGTTCATCCAAAATAACTACTTCCGGATTACCTATAAATGAAGCCACAATACCCGCTTTCTTTTGGTTCCCTTTTGAGAGGTCTCGCAAATATTTTTTCTGGTTCAAGATTTCGCCATGAAAAAAATCTTCAAAATTGGTTAGTAGTGCGTCTATATCTGCCTTGTTTTGGTTCCGTAATTCTCCAATAAAATAGAAATATTCTTCTGGCGTTAAATACCCGATTAAAAAGGTCTCATCAATAAAAGAGGATGTATTGGTCTTCCAAGCTTCACTTTGGTTTACCTGTACACCATTGTTTATAATATGCCCGGTAGTGGGCACTATTAAATCCAACAAAAGGCTAAAGAAAGTGGTCTTGCCGGCCCCATTGTTGCCAACTAGTCCAAAGCTTTGTCCTTTTGGTATTTCTAAATTGTTAATATTCAACACGGCTTTGCCAACGTACTTCTTAGTAAGGTTTTCAACTGATATCATAGTAACGGTATAAGTTTCTTATTTCATTTAAAGGTTTGCCAGTGCACATTGCACTAGCTATTCTGCTCTTTGAATCCGGCAATCATTCGGTATTTTCTTTTTCTGTAAGCTTTTGTAATCAGGTCTAAAAGTTTATTCCTAAATGCGAAACCTATCATACCCAAAATGCCTAATGTGACAAGAGCTACATTTAGTGAAAAGAAAAATGTTAATACGGCATAAACAAGCAAAGGAATCCCGAACAAAGGAATACCTACTATAAACTGGGTGGCACTGGTACCTTGCATATTACCAAGGGCACTTTTGTTCAAGTCTATACGCTTTTTGTTCATTGACCCAAAGAACAGGATTAACGGTACGTTTACCCCTAGGTTATATACGGCACAGCTAAAGTTTATGGCAAGCGCTTCCCAACCAAAATAAATATAGGGCACAGATAGTAAGAACATTACCCCAATACTAACATAAATTAAAAATGCCTTGGACTCCAAATACCTTCTAAGAGGTATGTTCTGTGACATTATCATACTAAAATATGAACTGTCCCAAGCCGGAATAAACTGCCCAAAGTTCATTAGGAAAACGCCGGTCATAAAAATACCGATAAAAACCAACATCATAGAACCCATTCCAAAATCTTCCATTCCATAAAAAAGCAATCCGTAGAAAACAAAAGCAAGTGATATAAAAACCTGTGTTTTGGTTCTTTTATTCCTCCAAATTAGCTTTAGGTCTAACTGCAAAAACGGAGCAATAGCACCAAAACGTTTTGTCCAAGATAAATCTGACGAAGTAGCTTCTACCGTGTTCTTTTTAAGGGAAGCATCAAGGAAAATACGGCTTCTTAAGTAGGAGTAATTCAAATAATACGTCAAGCCTGCAATACCCAAAGGAACTAGTGCGTACAGCGGACTTTTATAAAGGGCATAGAATACATGGCCCGCATATTCCTGAACAGGAAAAACCTGAAAATACTCCAAACCATAAAATGTTAGTAACAGAGCCCCGATAATCACCAAAGCCTTATCACTCTTGTTTACAATAAAGTTGATGAAATTAATACTCAGCACAATGCTTATCATGGCCAACAACCAGAGCAAAACGTTTAAGGGCGTATATCCATTTATGAGCAACACCACACTAAAGGGCACGAAGAAAAACAGAGAAAACAAATTATAGAAGGATACCGCAGACCTACCTAGAATATAATGCGCAATGCTGCTCTTCTTTATGGGAAGGACCAAATATGGTTTCACATCCATAACCGGAAGTTTTTGCATAAAATACCTAAGAAACAGTTCTCCAAGCATCCAATACAATAAAAATTGGCTTACCAGTATAAGCGGGTCCGTATCTGGGATCGCTCTTTCTAAAATATAGAACAATGCAGAGCCAAAAAAGGCCAGCATACCCATAAAATACAATGCAAAAAAACCCATGACTATCTTTATACCAAGACTTTTACCCATGGATGAAGACCGAAAGAAGGACTTCCATTGCAGCTTAGTAAATTTTTTAAACATAAGAATTGGATTACTATTTGGGTAAGTTAGTGTTAAAAGCAATACAGTTTGTTACAAAAATTTCAGATAAATTACATCTCCAAGGTTTTTAGAGAGAGATTTATCGCTTTTATATCTCCGTGCTATCCTATTGCGTACATAACGATCTAGAATCTAAAAGGACCGTCTAATTAAAAACGGTATTTAAGTTCCTTTTTTTATGGTTTCCGTTTCAAATGGCTGTATCAATGCTTATTTTTGCGGTCACATTTGACTAAAAAACACATAATGGTGCATTTTCACTCCTTGACCGTAAAACATATTAAGCTGCTAACACCTAGTTCTGTGGCCATCACTTTTACGATACCTAAAGACCTTATACAAACCTTTGATTTTGTTCCCGGACAGTACATTACAATTAAAATGGAACTTAAGGGAAAAGAAATTAGAAGGGCTTATTCTATCTGTTCCTCACCAAAAAGCGATTGTTTTACAATTGGTGTCAAGCGTGTGGATAAAGGCGGATTTTCAGATTATGCACATACCAAACTAAAGGCCGGAGATGTATTGGAGGTCATGCCGCCCGAAGGTAGGTTTACTTTTCAGTCTACGGGAAAGGTTAAAAATATTGCAGCTTTTGCCGCAGGTAGTGGTATTACCCCTATCATGAGTATTGCCAAAGCCGTTTTAGCAGATCATCCAAAAAGTACGTTTGTTTTGGTGTACGGAAACAAATCTCAGAAGGAAACCATGTTCTATACGGATTTGGCGAAATTGGAATTGGATTACGCAGGTAGATTCAATACCTATTTTATAAACAGCCAGACTAAAGAAGATGATTCCCTTTTTGGCCGAATTGATGTATCTACGGTTAACTATGCGCTTAAAAACAAGCATAAAGATGTAGATTTTGATGGGTACTACCTATGTGGTCCCGAAGCAATGATTCATTTGGTTTCCGATACGTTGAAGGAAAACGAGGTACCTAAGGACAAAATACATTTTGAGCTGTTCACCACTACAGAAATCTTGGATGAAATGCCAGAGCAACCAGAAGGCAAGACCCAAGTTTCCGTTTTGGTCGATGATGAGGAGTTTACGTTGACTATGGACAAAAAGGAGATTGTTCTTGATGCGGTATTAAAACAGAATATAGATGCGCCATATTCTTGCCAAGGTGGTGTTTGTAGTAGTTGTATAGCACGAGTAACCGAAGGTAAAGCAGAAATGGTAAAAAACCAGATTCTAACGGACGGTGAAATTGCCGATGGTCTTATCCTTACCTGTCAGGCTCACCCAACAACACCTACTTTAAAAATTGATTATGACGATGTTTAAAATGAACATCATTTACAAATAGAAAAAGCCTCGGTTGTACATTACAACTGGGGCTTTTTTAATAGTTCTTCCAATTTTCTAGCAGTATTCTCGTAACCTACCAAGTACGCTTTTTCCAGCCCTTTACGGTCCAACACACCTATTTTTTCCAATTCCTTGAACTCCATCAACAAATCACAAGCTTCCAATTTGCTTCTATTAATGGCGTAAATCATTAGGCCGGTTACCCTTCCCGTAAGTTGTAACGAGTTTTTCAAGGCATTTTTGTTGAGCTCCCCAACTACGGATACATTGCTGCCGATTATAAAATCTGCCTTTCCAGCAATTGGTTCTAACGGAAAGTTGTTCATAATACCACCGTCTGCATAGAGTTGCCCTTCCATTTCAACCGGACTAAAAACCGGAGGTAAAGCGGCAGAAGCCAGTAAAGGCCGTATTAATTCCCCTTTAGAGAAATACTCCAAGTCTCCTTTTTGGAGATTGGTGGCCACAACGTGTAACCCTTTTTGAAGAGCCTCAAAACTATCTTCCGGGAAATGCGCTCGGAACACATCAAAATACCTATCGGTATCTATAAACCCTGGTTTTACAATAGTTAAAAAGTTATATCTGAACAAAGGTGTTTCCCTAAAAAACGCCATCATTTCCGGTACAGAATTTCCGTTGGCATATAACGCGCCTACCAGTGCACCTACGCTACTGCCCCCAACTATTTCGGCCGATAGGCCAAATTCGTTCATAGCCTGTATAAGCCCAATATGTGCCATACCACGAACGCCTCCGCCGGAAAGCACAAGTCCAATTGATTTTGTCTGTATATCACTCATAGTAGGTTTTCTGAAAACGATACTACGAAGGTATTTATTTCAGCAGACTATCCATTAACTTTTTATGATAGCCTGAAACTACATCATAGCAGTACTTTACAGGGAATCCTCCTTTTTTATCACATAACAAGTAGGATTTAAATACCTGCTTATTGTTCTCTTTTACCGTATCGTCCGGATGAATTTCCAATCTTGCATTTAAATTTTCAGAAAGAATGTCCTCCGGGGAAATAATATAATGACTCGCCAGCACATCAAACGGATTAAAGCCGTCCGCTCCTTGGTCTACCCACTGTTGTAACCAAGCCCTAGAAGCATTGGCCAACCATTTATTGCCCTCATCACCTTTTTCCAAAGCATCCAAATCTTCCGCTTTGATCCAAACCTTGTTAGAAATTTCAAAAGGGCAGAGCGTTACGGGCACTCCATGCTCGAACATCAACCGGAAAGCATCATTATCCAAATCAAAATTAAGATCCTGGGCATGATTGCCTTTATTTCCAATTTTAAAGTAGTCCTGCGGTGTTCTACGTCCTGCAACAAGAACTACTTCCTGTATTTCACTCCTTAGTTCCGGGTGCTTTAAGAGCAATAGTCCAATATTTGTTGCGGGGCCAATAGCCATAATGGTCATAGGTTGCCTACGGAGCGCTTCTGCCAAGGCTTCTACCGCTTCATTACTGTTTATATCTTTTAAGTCTATAGCTTCCCCTGCCCCTTTATATACCGGAATATTGCCCATGGCAAACTCCGTGCTCATTTGTTGACTTAGTGGATACGAGTTTTCTATAATGGTATTTCCAAAAACCGCGCTAATACCACATATTTCAATTGTATCGGCCTTTATCAATTGCAGTACGGCATATCCGTCATCTACATCACAATAGCCCTCTCGTTTATGCCTTGTCATACCCACGGACAAATCTGTGTCTATCCACACCTTTTTCTTCATCATGCTATCCAAATTATATTTTCTGTTGTAACTATATCAATCCGCCCCAAAATTCAATTTCGCTTTGCACACCGGTCTGTGGGTCTTGGATAAAATCTTTTTTATCCTTGTACACCTTTAGAACACCGTCCTCCATAAAACCAATTTGATCGCCCATTAAAACTGCTTCTTTTAAATCATGGGTAACAAAAAGAGATGTTATATTAAACTCAGCAGTGAGCTTTTTAAACAATTCTTGCATCCGTTGGCGCGTACCTGTATCAAGGCTTCCAAAGGGTTCATCCAACAATAAAAGTGATGGGTTGGTGCTAATGGCCCGCCCAAAGGAAACCCTTTGTCTTTGTCCTCCGGAAAGCTGCGTAGGCATTTTATCCGCCTGTCCTTCAAGCTCCAAGCTATGCAGCATATGCTCCACTTTTTCATTGATTAAACCTTTCGGTATTTTTTTTAACCGTAATCCAAAAGCTATATTTTCAAAAGCATTTAGATGCGGAAATAAAAGGTCTTCCTGGTAGAGGTATACGATATTCCGTTTCTCCGGTTTGGTCTCCGTAATATCTACTCCGTTTAAAAGGATTTTACCCGAATCCGGTGTTGCAAGTCCACCTATGGTTTTTAACATTGTAGTCTTACCACAACCAGATTTTCCCAAAATACTCAAAGTCTGTTTTGCCTGAAGTGAAAAATTCAAGTCTTTGACCACCTTTTCAGCACCAAAACTTTTTACAATATGTTGAACTTCAAGAAACATTAGACCAATTTTTTAAATACATAACGCTTGTTAAAATACAACAAAACTACAGGCGGAAAAATCAATAGACAACAACTTAAGGCCCCATAATAATAGTTTGCCTCTTTAATGAACATAAACACCTTAATGGTAAGTGTTTGTACTTTACCAATGCCTATTATGGAAGTGAGACCATATTCAAACCAAGAAATAAGAAAGGTCTGAAAAAAGCAAATAAGCAATAAACCTTTAGCCAAAGGTAAGAGCACTTTGGTATAGGTCTGCCATTTGTTGCCTCCTAGAGTGGCCACTAAATCTTCGTAGCTTTTTATTTTTTCGTTCCAAAAACTACTGAAAAACAGTAGCGCATACGGAAAAGCTATAATAAACTGAGCAACTACAACCCCTGTTGTATTTCCAAATAGACCCATTTTTAGAAAGAAAAAACTAAGGCAAGCGGCAAAAACAACCGGAGCCAAAATATATGGAAAATAAGCCAATAGGGTCAATGTCTTTTTTTTAGGATGATAAAATACGGCCTTGCTGATCAAAAATCCCGAAGTAGTAGAAAAGATTGCCACCAAAAGTGAGATTAATAAAGACGATAAAAAACTCTGCAAAAGACCTGTTTCGGAACTAAAAACGGTAATCCAGTTCCTAAAGCCAACGTATGCAGGCCACACCTCAGGAAAACGCCACTCCGAAGCCAGTGATAAAAACACGAGGTATACAAAGGGGAAAAGAATTAGGAGCACCGCCAAACTCAATACAAAAGGTTTCCAATTAGCTCGCATACGCTCTTTTTCTTTTTGGCAAGAACAACGCAATTGCCGCCACGGACACAATTAATGTGTACAACACGGCAACCACATACCCTTCCGAAATTATATCCAAATCGTATTGTTTTATTTCTTGAATAATGAGTACCGATAGCATCTGCGGTGATTCTTGACCCAGAATTAACGGTACCTCATAAGCTCCCAACAAAAAGATGAAATACAGAACGATAAGTACCCAAGTCTTATTTAAAAGAATAGGCAAAAATACGCGACTAACAATCTGCTTTGCATTTGCCCCGAGCGATTGTGCTAAAATTGAAAGTTCTTCTACCCGTTCGTTTTTGTAAACATTTAAAAAGAGTAATACAAAGAATGGCATTATCATGGTGATGAAGGACAGAATGATTCCAATAGCCAATCCATCATTTACCAAGTCCGGAAATTGAGCTGCTTCTATTATCCATCCCAATTTATGGCTGATACGAGCAAAAAAACCTCCTTTTGAAAACAGTTGAAACGTAAAAAACCCGGTAACGATGCCCGGTATGGCCAGAGGTAAATAGATAATAAACGATAAAAACCGTTTCTCCAATTGCCGCCTAAACTTTAAAGTTATCCAGAGTGCGCCTCCTACGGATATGCTTACAGCTACCAATGCAATTAAGGCACTATAACCTAAAGACGTAAAAAAAGTTCCCGAAGCCAAAACGGATTCCCAGAACTGAAATGTAAATCCCTTGTTGGCCACCCCAATGATTCCAAAGCTATACAATAGGGCATAGACAAATGCCGCGGCAAATGGAACCACCCCCACCAACACGAACAAAAGTATACCTATGTTAGATTTGCTAATTTTCAATTACCTGTTTTCTAAAATCTTCGTACAGACGTATCATATATTCGGGAGCCGGTTCGGCAATGGCATTGACTTCTAACTGCTTTAGCGTAGGTCCGTACTGGCGTTTTCTAGCATCTAAAAATTTATCCTTCCATTCTACTTCAAGCTTATCTAACGACAAAACCGTATTGGAATCCATTCCGTTGGCATCCGCTTTTTTAAATTGTGCTTCAGGGGATAGCAAAAAATTAATGACCTGCATAGCTCCGGCTTTTTCAGGTGAATTGTAAAGAATACCCAAGTAATTGGAATTTCTAATGGTGCCGTTTTCCCAAGCATATCCTTTGGTTGTTTTAGGATAAAGACCGTTCAGTACTTTATCTTCTATGCCCCCTTCACTAAATCCGTATGCAATTAAAAGTTCCCCATTGGCATATAGCTGGTTCATCTTCGATTGTTCTTTTGGAAATGTACGGCCTTCCTTCCAAAAATACCGTTTGTTATTATTAATAAGCTCCCACAGTTTTTTAGAGAGCCGGTTGTACTTTGTTTCGTTAAACGGACCATCCAATGCGTTGGGTCCGCCACCTAATTCCGCCAATAGACTTTTCAAAAAGGTCATGCCCGTAAAATCATTGGAAATAGTAAAGGTACCCGGATGCTCCTTTATGAAATTTTTGAGCTCAGGAATGCTTCTTGGTGGGTTTGGCACCTTTTCATAATCGTATACGATTGCAAATTGATTGATGCTCCACGGGGCCTCCATGCCATTTACAGGCTGCTGAAAGTCCGTATTGATATACGAATCCTCAAAATCAATCAACGAAGCATTGGGAAGCTGGTCTACAAATGGGCCCCATAAACCTTCTACCTTTCTTAACTGAAAAAAAGTCTCGCCATTGATCCAAACCATGTCCACTTGACCTTCATTAATATCAGCTTGCTTTTCGCCCATAACGAGCTGTACAATTTCCGGGCCTTGACCTCCGCTAATCTCTAAATCAATGTTATATTTTTCCTTTACACTAGGAACCACATAATTATTAATATAATCGTTAATGGCGGTACTTCCCTGCCACATCATAAAGTTAACGGTCGTACCTTTTGCTTTGGCTTCTATTTCCTCCCATGGTGCATGCTTTAGCCTGTCACTGTCCTGTTTAGAATTCTCGCCACAAGAGAGTAGCAAAAAACCAAATAAAAAACCAAAAAGTATATTGTTAATCTTCTTCATTGAAACAGCTTCTAATTGTGTTTAAATCCTCTTTGTCGTTTACAATATTATAAGCTTTAGAAAAATTGGATAAGATTCCTCTTTTAATCTTTCTCCCACCATCCTTTGCTATTAATATTATCTCCACCTATACGTTCTGCCGCCACTTTGTAATTAGCGCTATTGGTAGCTTGTTCTGATTCTGGATATAAATACCGAACGGGATATTGCCTGTTGTTCAAATTATCCGGCCCTGGTTTTAAGTTGGGAATACCCGTCCTACGAACGTTAAACCATGCTTCATGCCCATTAGATATTAGACTGAACCACTTTTGTGTCAAAATCTTAGTAAGGTTATCCGTTCCATTAAGTGCAACTGGCTCTTGAGCAAGGTATCCCGAAGGGACCTCAACACCATAATATTCAAAACTAGCTCTTATACCGGCTTCATAGTAGACCTCAGCATCGCCCGTGATGTAGCCTCTTTCCACCGCTTCCGCTAATGCAAACTGAACTTCCGAGTATTGCATGAACTGGGCATCTACCCCATCCGGCACATCTCTAAAAATAGCACCGAACAAAGAAACGTCATTTAAATCAATTCCTTTTTCTGCAATGGTTTCTCGGTCTTGGCCGTTCAACAGTCCCTTAAATTCCGGGGTACCTGCATTTACACTTGCCTGCGTAGGTTTATAAAGAACATTCACCCTTGGGTCATTCCATAATGTCAAAACCGAATCTACAGTGGTGGTCATACGATGTTCTTGATACAATCCCAAAGACGACAGCGTCATAGGGTATTGGTTTGGCGCTGAACTCAGATAGGGCAGCACCGCATTGTCCGCATTGGATTGCATAAGTTTCCCGGAAGAGGCCAGTTCCTGAATTTCCAAAAAATCAGTTAACCGTTTACTTATCCGTAAAAGATATCGCAAGCGTAGGGAGTTTGCAAAACGCACCCATTTGTTAAGATCCCCATTAAAAAGTACATCGCCGTTTACTACGGCATTAGAATTTTCCAGGGTTGTAGCTGCACGCTCCAAAACGGCCAAAATGCCGGTATCTGCATCTGTATAAATACTTTCTTGGGTATCATAAGCGGGAGTGAATTGTCCGTCTAGTGCATTAACGGCTTCGGTATAGGGAACATCTCCCCACATATCCGTAAGCTGAGAGAACAAAAAGCTCTGCATTACATCTCCTATGGCATTATACGCCTCATTGGAACCCTGTAATTCCCGCATAGATTTAATATCGCTCAATAACTGAAATATCGTATTCCAGTACTCGCTGTTCGTACCCATTTCGTAACGGTCTATACGCTCAAATTCTACACTGGCCGCAAACTGCTCAATATAGTTTGCCAGACGAAATCCTTGGTAAAACGCATTTTGGTCCGCTTCTACAGAAATGACGTTGGCCAACAAAAACTGCGGATCAACAGCTTCAGGAGAATTGGGGTTTTCGTTAAGCTCTTCAAACTCATCGGTACAACTGCCCAATGCTAAGAAGAAACATGTAAAACCTAATATATATAGTTTGTTCATTGTTCTAAATTTTAGTTTTCCGTTCATGGTGCTTTCCTCTTAAAAATCCGTTTTAACGCTAAACCCAAAACTGCGGGTAGATGGATATGAAAAGTCTTCTACGCCATAAACGATACGCTGTTCTTGCAAGGCGTTCAACTCTGGATCAAAATGAGGGTTTTCTGTAAACAACAGTAAATTACTGCCCACCAAGCCTAATTTTATATTCTGAAAACCGATGGATTTTGACACTTTTTCAGGAAGGTTGTAATACAGTCCCAACTGGCGCAATTTTACATAAGATGCGCTGTACAATGCACTATCTTCATTACCCCGGTCAAAGAAATTATTGTAAAACTGACTGGCAGGAACCGAGGTGGTATTAGGAACATACTGCGGGCTATCGGCCGTACCTACATTAACCACACCATCTCCAACAACTCCGTTCTCACGCCCCACCAAAGTTTCCTGTAAAACACCCGATGTACTTCCAAGAGCTTTGATCCTAGAAACAATGGTACCTCCTTTTCGCCAATCAAAAAGAATAGTCATGTCAATATTTTTATACGAAAACTTGTTATTGAAACCGACGGTAAAATCCGGATTGTAGTTGCCCAAAAGTCTAAGGTTTCCATCTTGTATGGGCAGGCCGTTTGCTCCATAGACGGTTTGACCATCTACTTCTAGAAAACCAGTACCGTACATATCTCCTACACGACCATTTTCCCTGGCGATGTAGAAAACCGTATTAGATCCGCCTCCACCAGAAAAGATATTGGCCGTACCCGTTACAAATTGATCTACCCCATCTGGCAACTTGGTAACTTCACTGCGATAGGTTGAATAATTTACCGAAGACTCCCAACCAAAATCTTCCGAGCGAACCAAGGTTGCGCTCACTAAGGCCTCAAAACCTCTAGTTCTGACCTCTCCGCCGTTTACGTTGAAATTAGAAAACCCGCTGGTCTGCGATATAGGCCTTGAAATAATCTGGTCAATACTGGTATTTTGGTACCCAGCCACATCTAGCTGAAGCCGGCCATCTAAAAACCATGCTTCCAGACCGGCCTCAAGGGCATTTAAACGTTCCGGTCTTAGATTGGCATTTTTTAATACCGTTTCATTGGTTACCCTAAAACTGGAACCATAATTTTGATTGAACACAAAGTTCTGTACGTTCTGGTACGGGTCTGTATCATTACCCACACTGGCCGCGCTAAACCTGAGGTTTAGGTACGAAATGGCTTCGGGCAACGTAAACATATTACTCACAACATAACTAAGTCCTGCCGAGTAATACCCAAAGGAATTGCTATTACTGGGTAATGTACTACTCCAGTCATTTCTAAAAGTAGCATCAAAATACAATGAGTTTTTATAGGAAAGGTTTCCGCTGGCGTATACGCTATTAATTCGCTTTGTAAATTTCTGACTGTCTCCTTTTAACGGTGTTCTTGAATTTGCCAGGGTATAAATACCGGGAATCGCCAATTGAGAAGCTTCCGAAAATTTATATTGAATGTCCTGGTCAAAACGGTTGGCTCCTGCGGATACGTTGTATTTCCAATCATCATTGATCTTGTCCGAATAGGAAAGCAAAACATCCGTATTCAATTCCCTAAAACGAACGTCATCCTCACGATACGTACCCAACGGGTTTTGATTGGTGCTTACCGCACGGCGGAATTCCCTTTTATCATCATAGGTGTCAATACCGGCGCGAACGCTTAGACTCAACTTATCCGTAATATCATAAGTGGCCGAAGCATTCCCTAAAATTCGGTTTTTATTGAAACTATTGGTGTTTTCATAAACCGTTAAATAGGGATTGGTCAACCATAGGTAATTAAAATCATAATGCTGAATGCCTTCTTGACCTGCCTGCCAATAATTTTTTAATGATTCCACATTGGTGTTTCTCCCCGTCCAGTTAAACCCATAAAGTGGATTTTCATAACCGTAACCTAAATTGGGGCGGTTACCACTGCGCGTGTTGATGTAATTTAAAAATGCTTTTACCTTAAACTTTTCATGAACGTTTTGGTCTACACTCACCGCAAGTCCGTTTCGTTTTAAGTCCGTATTAGGAACAATTCCATCATTCTTCAGATTGCTATAGGATAATCGTGCGCTTCCTTTTTCGCCTCCCGAGCTTATGGAAATGTTGTTTTGATAAGTAACACCCGTTTCAAAGAAATTACGAACGTTGTCCGGTCTTGACACCCAAGGTGTAGGGGTAATATCCGTAAACGAACCATCTGGCCTGGTTCGTGAAATGACATCTCCTGCACGAACAGGGTTTCCGTTTATATCTACCGAAGGACTATCAAACTGAGCAATTAATTGACCTTGGTCCAAACGAGGGCCATAGCTGCTAATGCCACCATCGTTTACACCGGCACCAGTTCCGTTTTGAAAGGCATATTCACCATTTGAACCTCCACCGTACTCATTCTGATAATCAGGCAAGGTCAATAAGCTCTCTACTGTCAGCGTGCTATTGATACTGATGCCCAGCCCCTTTTTCTTTCGTCCTCTTTTAGTGGTGATGACTACCACACCGTTTGCTGCCCGCGCTCCGTATAATGCTGCGGAACCCGCTCCTTTAAGAATAGAGATAGAGGCAATATCATCCGGACTTATGTCTGCACCGCCATTACCAAAATCTACTTCTTGAAGCGCACCGTCATTTACAAGGTTACTCGTAATCTGTTCATTGCTTATAGGCACACCGTCTACCACAAACAAGGGCTGGTTGCTACCGCCCAAAGAATTTTCTCCCCTGATAACGATACGAGAAGAAGAGCCTACACCAGATGAACCATTCGTAATCTGAACACCCGCCACGCGGCCGGCAAGACTATTTACCATATTGGTAAGGGGTACTTCCGTAAGTTGTTCTGCCTTTACCGTAGTTACTGCAGAAACCAAGGATTGCTTTTCCCGTTCAATTCCTAACGCGGTAACTACAATTTCATCTAGTTGCTCGGAAGACAGTTCCAAAGTAATAACTTTTGGAAGGCTTCCGTTTACCACCTTAATTTCTTGGGTGATATATCCTATGGATGCTATACTTACTGTAAAAGTATTTGCTTCCGTCCGTAGGGTGAAAAATCCAGAGTCATCGGATACCACATAATTATTGCTCCCGAGCTCGTTTATAGTTGCGTAGGGTACGGGTACATTATCCGTATCTATCAATTTTGCAGTATACGAATTGGTCTGGCCGTACGCCAATACTGCACATAGCTGCATAAGCGCTATTATAGCTGTTTTCATTAAAATTCAATAAAAGGTTGTTATTTTTTTAAAAGAAGTCAAAATCACTATATGATATATAGGGACTATCCTTCTTATCCTGTAAAAGGTTTAAACTATGCCGCTAAAAGAAATGCGGGAGGACCTCTTAATTGAAAGGAAAACGAATGCTTATCCGATAAGCACAGTGATTTTGAATGTTGTATAAGGTTCTGTACTGCCAATAAATGACTCAAGATGAAGCTAATTAGAGCTTCATCATCTGTACTATATAAAAATTGAAGTAAGTGATGTGCGGTGTCAATATCCGTAAGCTCATCAAAATAGTATGCTTTTGCTCTATTCCAGAAAACCCCGTTCACCAATGTATTGAACAAGGTGGATTCTAACCAGGGAAGTGCCTTAAACTGATCCAAGTTAAAGAACTCACAGCGCATACCCAATAGATACACCCCACCATCAGTTGAAGGCCCAATGACCAAGTCCTTGTGCTGAATTTTGTCTATAGCCTGATCTAAAACTTCTGCAGTTAAGTCTGGCGTATCATTACCAATAGAAAGCACTTTGGTATACCCTTGATCAAAAAGTTCTTGAAAAGCATTGGCGTAACGCTCACCAAAGGTTGTTCCTTTTTGTTGGCTCTCGTCTACTATAATAACATCTGCCCCAGTGGAGGATGCAATTTTACGTGTACGATTGATAAGGATATTAAAAAAACCACGGGAGGCTTTCTTGTTGGCATTTCCAAAAATGGACTTCCGTTCTGCCTCCAGCTGCGCCGAAAGCGAGAATATTAATATAGCCGTATCCTTATTTATCTGCCCCATTTACCAACTTTCGTCGTAATTGTTTTTGAACCTTACTCGGGTTTTAAGTGCAAGATACTAAACAAGGTGTGACCTTTTTAATATTTGTATATATTTTCTTACGTATAAAAAACAGGCTTACGTTGGTATATTATATGCGTAAAAGTTTCCTTTTTATAAATTCTTGGTGGTTTTTCACTCGGTAATCGACATTATTTACCGACCATGTGGTTTGTGAGTCACTCGTTGAATAACCTCATATTAAACAATTTAGGTCTTTTAACGAGAAAAATGGTCAGACAACCCTTCATTTCTAACATAGCCTTCATTGCTGCGGTTCTTTGTATGAGACCCAACGGTCTGTTTAACCCCAAATCTATAATTATGACCAAGAGTTTAAAACGCATGGCTACCATGCAAAGAATGCAAGTAACAGGACTTGAACTTTTTTACAGAAACGGATACTACAATACAAGTGTTGATGATATATTAAAAGAACTATCCTTGTCCAAAGGAGCCTTCTATTATCACTTTGAGTCCAAAGAAGATTTCTTTATTCAGATTATTGAAAACTTACTGGTTCGTAAAATGTACAGTCAGCTTATTGAACCTATAGAAGGTCATGACAATACTTTAGACCTTATTACACAATGTTTTGAAGAGGCTTTAGAAACGGCCGTACATAACGAGTTTGACTTTGGTTTTGTGCTTAGTAATTTTATTAATGAGTTTAATGGTAAGAATGAAACCGTAATGAAGCACCTAAATGACATTTTGCGTATTTGGGAGGTGAATTTGGTATCTGCCATACAACGCGGAAAGTTTAACGGACACATTGATAGACACATTGATAGTGAAGGTGTTGCCGTTTATCTTATGAGCTCTTATATAGGAGTTAGAACCCTAATGGTAGAAACGACCCCAAGTGCTCGTAAATATAGGTTTATGTCCCAATTACGTCAGTACTTTAAATCTTTGGAACCCAAAAGAACAACCGTATAGAGATTTATACATCGTTCAATACGCTCTTAACCTTGGTTACAACTTGTTCCGGCAGAATGGTACGCATGGTCATTTCATATCCTTCGGGCATTTTATTACCGTAAACGGATGTTGGAATTAACGGAAATTTGTCCCGATCAGCACATAATGCATTATCTACATCTTGGCCAAAAGGGTAGAACCCGGCGTAAGGATGGGTAACTCCCCAAAGTGTAACTACTGGAATGCCGTACATAGCCCCCAGATGTGCATTACCACTATCCATAGACAGCATAGTGTCTAAATTAGAAATAAGGGCAAGTTCCTCATGAAAAGAAAGTTTGCCTACCATGCTTAGACAGTTCGTAAACTTGTTCTCAAAACTTTGAAGTTTCTTTTCCTGGATAGGTCCACCTCCAAAAAGGAAAATTTTATATCCATTATCTTTGTTAAGCTTGGCAATAACTTCCTCCATTAATTCTAATGGGTAAGTTTTACCTTCAAATGCGGCAAAAGGAGCAATCCCGATCCATTTTTTTGAATCGATTCCTACAATTTTTTGTGTTTCATCCGAAAGACTTCCTTTGGACAATACAGAATTCTTAGGTAAATCTATTGGGAAACCCAATTGCGCAAACACATCTACATAACGTTGGTGGGTGGTTTTTAAAGGCTTAAAGTCTTTTGAAACAGTGGAGGTAAGCGCTTTTTTTTCTGCCCTACCTTTATCGATCTGTGCAACCGGAATACGTCCAAATTTAAAATATCGCTTTAATACTTTGCTCCGCAAAACATTGTGAAGATCAGCAACGGCATCAATCTTTAATTTGGTAAGTTCCTTATAGAGCTTCCAGAGTCCAAATACACCTTTATGCCTTCCCTTTACATCAGCCTCATAAACACTTACGCTGGGGACATTAGAGAACATGGGGGCAAAAAATTTCCGTGTGAGTACGGTAATTTTTAGCTGCGGGTTTTGCTTGGTAAGCGCAAGAAGGACAGGTACGGTCATGGCTACATCCCCCATTGCGGAGAGCCTGATGACCAATAGGTGTTCGGGTTTATTTTTGGCCACGGAGAACAGGGTTCATCTCATCATCATTGTACATTTTCATCTGCTTGTACACTTTCATGTACTTATCACCAGATTCAATATCCGCCAGCAATTGGTCTATTGCCGTAGAAAGATCTTTACGTTGCTCCAATAACACATTTAGCTTTTGCGTACATTTTTCAATATGTTCCAAAGATGCATCCGTACGGCCTACTTCTTCTTGCATATGATAAATCTTAAGCGCTAAAATGGATAGCCTGTCTATAGCCCAGGCCGGACTTTCCGTATTAATGGTTGCGTTTTCCTTTACTGCAACATCTTTGTATTTATCCAAGAAATAGCTGTCTATAAACTCTACCAAGTCCGTTCTGTCCTGATTACTCGCATCAATCTTTCGCTTTAACACCAAAGCATCCGCCGGTGCAATATCCGGGTCGCGAATAATGTCCTCATAATGCCATTGTACGGTGTCTATCCAGTTTTTACGATAGAGCAAACGTGCAATATCATCTTTAGGGTAGGGGTTCTCAAAAGACTGATATACATTATCCTTAATATGATATTTCTGAATACTTTCCTCGAAAATGGTAAATGCGAACTTGCTGAACATTTTTTATAGCTTTAAGGGCAAAGTTATTCATAATTATTTTATGGCAATGCCGGTCATCAACACCAAAAACGGAATTAGTACCGCAGCCATTAAGATTATCTCACGAATATTAGCTTTACGCAAGGATTCTATGTACTTGGTCATAAAGACAACTGCAGGAAAAAACGTAATCATAACCGGATAGACGTTGTCCGATAATAGAAGTATGTTCAACACAAGGCCAATTACAAAAGAAAGCGCAATTAGGCGCATGGTAATCACTTTTCCAAATCCGGATTTACCCAACTTTACAAAAGCTAAAATACCCGATACAAACGTGGTCAAAGCAAATAAAACCAGCTTAGTGCTATGCCCCCAATATGAAAAGTAAGTGCTATCCAAAGACACAGAAAACTTATAATGGTTGCTAAAAAAATCTTGATTACCGTACAGTATCAGGACGCATTCCGTTATCATAAGTACCGTAAAAATAGCGGCAAGTGGCACAAACCAGTTTCTGGCATTTTTAGGTTCGTAAAAATATATAGCGGCCAAAACTAAAATTAGAAACAACAAGGCCCAATCATAAAAAAGGCTTGAAACCAATACCCAAATAGTTGCATCAAAAATCTTAAACTTAATATTTTTCAACGACCGAATACTTATGAGCCTCCTTGTGGCCAACAGCAGGAAAAAGCTACAAAAAATAGCATTAGAATCCAGCAGGGTTTCCGGAAATACCACCATTAGAAGCCCATAAAAAAGAATGGTAAATGAGTTTGCCCCGGTTACTTTATTTCGTTTTACGATAAAGTTGACAATGAATACACTAAAAAATAAAACCGATAGAACAAACAACTGCCAAAAAATACGGACAAGAGAATAGATTCTATCGAACATATAGAAATGGGCAAACCAATAGAAAACGAATAGAAACGAAAGAACTATTATGTAGTTAATTGGCTTTGTCTTGCCAAAAATGATTGATATCATTGAAAAATTATCTAAAATTTCACCGGATGATACTACAATTTCTTTATTGAAAAGCACAAACCTTTCATTGCAACAGGAACTATAATCTCGGGCCGGCAACCCTTATTTGGTAGTACCTTCTAACGAACAAACTAAATCATCAACATTTAAATTTAGAAAGTTTCTTAGCTTTTTATACTTTTGCAAGTGTAAATATAGCTAAGATGAAATCATTTTTTGAAGGAATAGCAGATTTGTTCGTAAACCACCTATTTTGGCCATTGGACCAGTTGCGTTTTATGCATAGTTGGTGGGGTGCCAATATCATTAACTGGATTCTTGCCCTAATTTGCTGTGTAGCTTTCGTATATTGGATGTTACAGCTAAAACAATACAACGATAACGACGAAGAGGACAAGTCTATCTCTTCTCACTCTTACCTATAAACAGTAGGTTTACTACTAATACATTTGTAAAGACATTGGATTCTTTCTTTTAAAGATCGAACCCAATGTCTTTTCTATAGTTCATATTCTGGAACTTAATATTTTCTATATTCTTATAGGAAGTAGCCAACGCTTGCTTAAAGTTATTTCCGTAGGAAGTAATTGCCATTACCCTACCGCCACTGGTTACTACTTTACCGTCTTCTAATTGTGTACCTGCGTGAAAGACCAACGAGTCTTCAAGAGCATTGAATCCTGTAATTTCCTTTCCTTTTTCATACGCTTCGGGATATCCTCCAGACACTAACATAACCGTGGAAGCGGTTCTTGGGTCCAACTCAAGTTCAATATCATCTAAAGTTCCGTTGGCAACGGCCTCAAAGACCTCAACCAAGTCATTCTGAATACGAGGAATAACCACTTCCGTTTCGGGATCACCCATACGCACGTTATATTCTATAACCTTGGGCTCATCACCTACTTTTATCAGACCTATGAATATAAAACCTTTATACGGCAAATTATCCTTTTTAAGGCCTTCTACCGTAGGTTTTACAACACGCTGGTGTATCTTGTCCATAAAAGCTTCATCCGCAAAAGGAACGGGAGAAATAGCGCCCATTCCGCCTGTGTTAAGCCCGGTATCGCCTTCACCAATACGTTTGTAATCTTTTGCAGTGGGCAAAACCTTATAACCACTACCATCCGTCAATACAAAAACGCTCAACTCTATACCCGCTAAAAACTCCTCGATAACGACCGTGGCGCTTGCGTTACCAAATTTAGCGTCTACCAACATGGTTTTAAGCTCCTCTTTTGCTTCGGTCAAATCTTCTAAAATAACCACCCCTTTACCAGCTGCAAGTCCGTCTGCCTTTAATACGTAAGGAGGTTGTAACGTTTCAAGAAAGTCAAACCCTTTTTGAAGTGTCTCTGAAGTGAAGCTTTCGTAAGCAGCGGTAGGTATGTTATGCCGCATCATGAACTTTTTAGCAAATTCCTTACTGCCTTCTAACTCAGCACCTGCTTTTTGAGGTCCTATTACGGGTATGTGCTTTAATTTGGAATCACTAAGAAAAAAATCGTGAACCCCATTTACCAAAGGGTCCTCTGGCCCTACTATAACAATATTCACGTCATTAGCCAGAACCGCCTTTTTGATTCCTTCAAAATCGTTTACACCGACTGGTATATTTGTTGCAATTTCGGAAGTGCCGGCATTTCCGGGTGCTACATAAAGTTTATCTAGTTTTGGGCTCTGTTTTAGTTTCCAAGCTAAAGTGTGCTCGCGACCGCCAGCACCTAAAATAAGAATATTCATGTTCTAAGGTTTGCGCAAAAATACGTTTTGAAGTGGAATTTAAGGTATGGAAAACATATTATTGCCAGAAAAAATAAAAGAACTTTTTAACTTATCTATTCCTCAAGCATGTCACTAATATATATACTAGCCCACTGAATAAACTCTACCCTTCTATTTGTCCCTCTTTATTTCCTGTTTTCAGTCGGTCTTTTTTCTTTTTAGAAAGATTGGATTCTTCTACCTTGGTTTTTATCCGCTCTACTTTTCTTTTTAAAAGTATTTTTTGCTTTAAAGTAGCAAAACTATAATTGTACTTGAAAAAGATATACCCTAAAATTATGACTACAGAAACCAGCATGATTACCATTCCCAAATTCTTTGCCGTACTCCCCAATACTATAAACAGCATCACAAAAAGCAAGTTAAAGCAGCCGATAATAAAACTAGCCTGTTTATGTGTAAGTCCCCAATAATCAATTAATACATGATGTGTATGATTACGATCTGGGGAAAAAGGTCCCTTTTTATTGGCTATTCTTATTGCAAAAACTCTAGCCGTATCAAAAAGAGGAACAATAAGAATACTAATAGCTATTAAAGGCGCATTTTCAAGGAGAAATGGTAATTCTGTGTAAACTGTTGGTCGTAGGGCCAAGAACTTTAATGTTAGTATACTAATAATCAACCCCACAATAAGTGACCCGGTGTCTCCCATGAAAATCTTTTTATCCGAAGACAAATTAAAACCTAAAAATGCCATAAGACTCGCATTCATAGTAATGCTGATCAAAGCAAAGAAATACTCACCTGTCATGTAAAATATTGTCGTATAAATTACCATAATTACAATACCCACAACAGATGCCAATCCGTCAATACCATCAATAAGGTTATAAGAATTAATAATCGTAATCATCATAAACCCGGCAATGATTAAATAGAGGTAATAGGGTATTTCATTTATATTCAAAAAGCCGTTTAGAGAATGGATAGTGAAACTAGGGTTTATTAAAATAAAAAAGATAGCAAAAACCTGCGCTAAGAGTTTAGCACCTGGAGAGATCACAACTAAATCATCTTTTAACCCAATTATGAAGAGTACCGTAAGGGCGGGTATCATGTACATTGCTTCGTCAAACAAGTCCCGATCTCTTATAAAGAAAAGAGCAAATATTAGAGTACAATAAAAAGCTATTCCTCCTAAAGTTGGAGTTTTCATTTTATGAGAACTCCTTTGATTTGGATCATCCATTAACCTTTTAAATTCGACAACTATGATAATTTTGGGGATTGTCAAATAGGTTAGCAAAAAAGAACCTATAAATAATAGTATGGCTGTTTCTAGAAAATACAAAGTATGATATATTTAACTAGCGCTAAAGGTAATTAAAAATATACGTACTAATACCCAACATATAACTCTTAAAGATTCAAAAAACTAATTGTTTATATTGCTTAAAACATTTAACAATTCTACACTAACAAAATCCTTTTCATATTTCATTGATGTTTCAATACAATTTTGTTTCATTGCAGTTCTTTCAGAAGGCAACAATGAATTAAATTCAATCAATCTGCTTGCTAAATGTTTGCTATTACCCCTTTCAAAAAGAAAACCATTATAACCATCAACCACATATTCAAGAGGCCCCTCAACAGCACTTGCCAGAACCGGCACAGAACACATCATTGCTTCTAGACCAACCAGACCAAGACTTTCCCTGTAAGTAGGAAACACAAAAACATCAAAAGAACCATACATTTTCACTAGTTCTGATTGATTCATTCCTTTAATGAGTCTAACATTCAACTTAGCTCGATTAATCTCATCTCTGATTTTTTGCATATCAGGCCCATCACCAATCATTATTGCTTCGTAATCCAAAAAAACACCATCATTTTCAATGATATTGAGTGCCTCAAGAAAAACAGACCACCCCTTTAATGCAACAAAGTTAGAAACGAAACCAATAGTAAACTTCTCTGTTTCTTTTTTTAACGGGTAAAAAACCTTTGAGTCAATACCTCCTGAAGGATAAATGAAGATTTTTTTTTCTTCGACACCAAACATTCCTTTAATCTTATTTTGATACGATTTAGATGGGACGACTATTTGTTGACATTTCCGAACGATTGGTCCCAATACTGAAATTAGATGTTTTTTTAGAAATGAGTCAGGTACGGCATCACTGCCATGAAAATTAATTATTAATGGAATCTTTCTCCAAAGAAAAGGATAGAGAAACAGCGATACATACGTAGGAAAATGGACGTACACAATATCCTTTTTATTTACGACAAAGTACAATTTGATTATCTTAAGGAAAAGGATACTATATCCAAATATTTTACTCGTAAAAGACTTTTTTTTTGTTAGTACAATCCGTTTAACATTATATCGTTTTTGAACAGCTTCCTCGAATCTTTTTACAAAAATACCATATCGTAAACCTTCCTGAGAAGGGTACATATTAGAGATTAGATAAAGACTCATAGATATTTAGTTCTAACAAAAAAATTAAACCTTTTCCTTCTTTAAAATTTGATAAGAAAAAATCGTAAAAAAAACCGCGCTGAAAGTTATTCCAAAGTTACGGTCAAAATAATTCTCAACAAGACAAATAGATGCCACTAGAGTTACGAGAAATAGATAATGTTTATCCTTTACGGACCAAGCAAGATAAAAATTACTACAAAAAAAGAATATAAGAAACACTAAACCTACTACTCCATAACGGACTGTAAAACCCAAATATTGATTATGGCTATTGTAATTTTGCTTAGCCGCAATTCCCAGACCATCCTCTATAAACTGCTGCTTTAATTTAATCTTTTCTCCAGTTGTACCATACCCCAACAATGGTTTTTTCTTAATTAGTTTAACTGCCGAAATATATCTTGCCATTCGAGGATTGGAAGAAGAATGAGAATTAAACTTCACTTTCGTATCTGAAGAAAGTTCAAAGTCATAAATATTCTTAATTCGTGAACCAATATAACTTTTAGAAATAACCTGAACTATTATCGTAAAACCAATTAAAAATATAATGGAAATATAAAAAAGTTTTAAGTATCTCCTTTCTACAATTATGTTTTTAATCATTTTCACAAAATAGTAAAACACAACTAAAAAAAGCATTGCAAAAATTATACGTGAGTTTAAGAAAAGAAAACCTAAGCCAAACGTAGCTATTATAAAATACCTAAAATATTTTCTTTGTACAACGTCCCCAACTAAAACGATTGCCATCAAATAGTACACACCTAGATAAGTAGGGTGTTGATTTAAGGGCTCTGTAAACTTAAGATAGGTATGATAATAGTCAAATAAATCAGTGCCGATATGAAAGAATTTCTGATTATAGAAATAATGATAGAGGTTTAATGTAATCAATATTAATATGGAAATCAAAGACCCTGCAATTAAACCTTTCGACAGAGATTTTTTTAAATACTCAATATTTTCTTGAGTTGTAAAAAGTAATATTACTGGAGCTAAAAAAAAGGATAAGCTTCTCTCAACATATGATAATCCAAGAGTAGGATTTTCAGAATAAACTAAACCTACTAGATGTAAGAAAAAAAAGGTGAAAGGTGTGAAAAAAAGAATCTTACATTTACTAATTTTAAAATAAGATTTTTCATTCCGTTTTAGATCAAATACACCAACTAGAATAATGACAAAAGAAATAACTAGAAAAAGATTACTGACTCCAGTATGCAGTGGGAGGAAAAAAGCAAATAAAAAGAACCCCGTGCCGCTAAGGTTCTTAATTGAAGAAAAATTATCCGTCACCAATTCTTTATAATATATTTTACCGCCCATCCTTAAGAGACAAAAGTACCTCCTTCAAAATCCTAATACAACAGCAAGAAGTTACATTAATAATACTACTTTTATAGCACATACAATTTACTCTGTTTGATGCTCAAATTAGTCACGATAGATACTTTCATCATTATTCTTATGTTCGCACTCTTACCTGTTGATATGATCAACGGTATATTGCTGATGAATGGAATTAACTTACCAATATCTTTTGGGCAATTCTACAAACTAGCAATAATACTTTGTTTGTTAATTCGTTTTTTATTTACTGTAAGGTTATTAATTTCTACATTAATTATAACATTTTTACTCTTAATCCCCAGTATATATCAAATTTTACACGACCCTGAAGGCAGCTCAGTTTTCTTGGATTTGATTAAAGTTACAAAATATATTACGCCATTTATTTGCTTTTTATTCTTTGTAAATGCTTTTAAACATTCAAGAGATAAAATTTACCCCCTATCCTTATCTTTAGTAAAAGTGTCGTACTTTATACTCATTTTAAACATTTTTGTTAAATATTTAGGTCTAGGGTATCCAGCTTACAAAAATGGCGGAATGGGCAGTAAAGGGTTCTTCTATGCCGGTAATGAAATATCCGCTCTTTTAATTATTCTTTGTTCCATTCTAGCATTTGTAATATGGGAACAGGGCAATAAAACGAAATATTATATATTCCTGTTTATCAATCTTTTAGGAGGTCTAACAATAAGTTCAAAGACTGCCATTTTAGGAATTTTATTGGTGTTTTTTATTATCCCCTTTCAAGGTAAATCATTGAAAATTAAAAGGTTTATTCCCTTAATAACGGCAACTATTGCTTTATTACCAATTGTCTTTTTTTTATCTTGGAAGTTTATACAAAATTCCAGTATAATGCTCAGGTTTCAGTACAACTATGATCAGTTAGATATATGGAGCTTTATTTTATCCAGCAGAAATGTTTTTCTTGTGAACTCATACGAGACCTACAAAAATGAGTACGACTTTATCGAAAAAATTATTGGAGTCGGCGAAACCAAATATGAATACTTAAATGATTTCAAGGTTGTCGAAATGGATATTGTAGATATTTTTTTTACTTATGGATTTATAGGATTAGCCACCTTCCTTCTCATGATTTATTTTGTCTTTCTTCAATCCAAAAAATTTTCAAGATGTAACGACCGTCCTTTTGCTAATTTAGTCACCATGATGGTTCTGATATTACTACTTATTTCTACCTTGGCAGGACATGTTTTTGGATCAGGTATGTCTGCAATTTTTATTGCCGTCCTGTTCAGCTTAATGTATGTGAAAAGAGAGAGAAAATCATCTAATGCTAAGCGTACGCGCTAGCCTTTATGTAAACAAAGTCTACTTTTTTAATTTGGTCAATACCCAGGCCATAAGACAGGGGGACATGTACAATAATATTTTTTGCGGTAGCCCTAATTTAGTACATCCAAAAATTTTATTCCGGTATGTCCTATGCTTGTCACGTAGAAACACTTCCGCTTCCTTTTTTAATAAAATTTCTGATTCATTCTTAGGCTTGAAGCTCATTATATACCCTGCAAGTCCCGAGAAGGAATAAAGCAGTAGTTTTAATCGTTGATAATTACCTAACCTGTTCTTAGTTTGATTGTACATCTTTTCTAGGTGCTTAATTACCTTTATTTGGCAATTAATATGTTTGGGTGAAGTAATAGCGGTCATAGTTGAGTTTTCCCTTATTACGTAATAGTAAAATGTATAGTTATACCTATAAACCCTTTTTACCAAACCCATAGCCGTAGATAGATAAATAGCGTCCTCAAAAATACCCTTAACAAAATATAAGTTATTTTGAACTAGAAATTTGGTTCTCCATAGCTTGTTCCATACGACCCCTAGGGTGTATGGAATAGTATCGAAATATTGGTCTCCGGTTAAAACCCCTTCAAAAGCTTGACTTTTATGCTCTGTTAATCTGTCTTGGAATACTTTATAATGGTCAGCCTCTAACACGTCAAGATTAAGTTCTTTTGCCATTACGTATAGCTTTTCCGCAGCATCTTTTGCTATATAATCATCCGCATCTACAAAAAGAAGGTATTCCCCTCTAGCTTTTTCTAGTCCTAAATTTCTGGCAAAACCCTGACCCTGATTTTCGCTCTGTTTTAGATACACAATTCGTTCATCTTTTTTTTTAAATCCAAGAATAATACGTTCGCTGTTGTCAGGGGAGAAATCGTTTACGACTATAATTTCAATTTCTTTCAAAGTTTGCCCAATCAAACTGTTAAGGCACTTCTCAATATACCGTTCTACATTATAGACAGGAACTATTATAGAAACAGCTATCTCATTCATTTGTTGCTACTGGTGTTAGTGCGTTCCTTAGAAATAATCGGGATACATCTTTTAAACCTTTTAACAGATTGTTTACAGATTCATAATCAATTTTAGTGTTAATAATCTCTATTTGTCTTTCATCCCAATCCAAGATGAGCCTATCTGATAATTTCAATTGATTCAACAACGATGTAAATCGAGTCAAGCCCCGAGACGTATTCCCTATAGCAATAAACGGTTTGTTAAAAAGAATAGAAAAAACAGTCCCGTGAAAAGAATCTGTTACAACAAATTCTGCATTTTTAAAGTGGTACAGCCATTCTCCCATAGAAGGCTTTAAAGTCTTATTGGTCTTAAAATCGTCCAGATTATTATCAAGATATAAGGAATCTATACCTAAATCCAACTGTTGAGCTATGGTGTTTATAATTACTTTTTTTTGTGGCGACTTATCCAGTACATAATTAAACAGTCCCACATCTTTTTTTCCGGTAAATTCATCCTTAATGATGCGTTCGTAATAATCAATATTTGGCAAAAAAGTTGGGTCCAACACGTGGTTTACGTTTGGTTTAGCGAACACTTTTTCACAGATCGACAAGCCTGAATCCTCCCGTACCGAAATAGCATCAAAATTATTTAATAACGTTGTAATATCTTCTACTACATTATTCGCTGTCCATTTGCTGTCCCCAAAGGAAG
Source organism: Zobellia sp. B3R18 (assembly GCF_018860715.1). Lineage (NCBI taxonomy): Bacteria > Pseudomonadati > Bacteroidota > Flavobacteriia > Flavobacteriales > Flavobacteriaceae > Zobellia > Zobellia sp. B3R18. The sequence goes on from NZ_JAHKQG010000011.1 coordinate 1,044,767, forward strand.
CGGCATAGGCTATTTTCTTTACCGAGTTCCCTTCCAAAAAACCCAAAAAATAATCTTGATAGTTCTTCTGTATAAAACTCATTCGCCACACCTGATCGCTACCCACGATAATTGCATCTAAATTTAAATTTTCTACTACACTCTTTAATTCTGCTTGATTATAGATTGCCTTGGTAGCTGGTGCCAATTCTTTCGCCACAAATTTATGAAGATTAGACAAATATCTGTCTCTTTTTGCATTGTCCTTATAATCGAAAATTTTGTAAAAAGGGTTTTTAAGGGATATAGTTCTAAGAGTGGCTCGTAAAGCGGATATAGAATAGTGCTTATCTAAAAAAACCGTTTCAAATCCTTGATTCTCCAGATAGGATTTTAATGCAGCGATTTGTATAATACCCCCATAATTGTGTTTTAGGGGAAGTGTCAAAAGCCCTATTTTTTTTATCATTTTACCTTGTTTTACGATATAATATTGTAGTGATTCGCAATAGAAATAACGAAAATTTCATCTGCTTTTGAAAAAGTTCTGCTTTATGAGTTTCCATCCAATATTTTATACTTTTTCGCCTTACACTTTGCCTCATATATTGAACCAGTTTAAACGGTAAGGATATGCGCATTATATTTCGCTCTCTTTTAGGCGGAGATAATTTTCCTTGTCTTTCCCGTTTTTTTAACCGGTAGCCTAAACCTTTATGTCGATGATTAAAACTGCCCGATTGGCTTTTAACAATATCCGCAACGCTAAGATCCTCCATGAATAGCTCGTCATTAACCATGCCTTCTTTAACAATTTGGTCCGCCAACAAACTTCTTGTAATGATTATACTCGTGCCATTACCATCATTAACATAGGGTTCCAACCAAGCATCACCCAAGGAGACGTCTGCCAATTCCGATGTAACGTCCTCACAAAAATCACAAGCATTGGATTTAAAAAATCCAGTACCCCACATATCCCCAACTTCACGCATTCTTAACAAATGTCTTTCTTTTTTATAATCCAGTCCAAAATAATAATCGATTGCCTTATTCTCCGAACTTTTAATTCTATATTCTGGATTCTTTATCGGATACTCTCCGTTTAAGGTTTTGTTAGACAGAAAACTGGTGTACATTTTACTTTTTAATCCGCCACAAATAATAGCTAATAAAAAAACCACCTTATCCTTAAAACTAGGATTTTCATATTGTTTTAATCTAATCGCTTTTATAAAGCAGCCTACTCCTACAACCGCTACTTTACCTTTAAAGTTATCCAATTCATTAATTGCATTTTCCAACGTGACAGGATAATACCTTGTTTTTGATGATGCTATCAACTGGTTTTTATCCTTTATTAGGGAATAATCATAAAACTTAGAAGGTTTGTCCTGATAGTTTACAACAATCGCAGCATCGATTATTTTCCTCTCGAACAATTGGCCTAAATAATAGGTGGCAAGCCCTCCTGATGAAGAAGTAGGCCTATCGGCTTTGGAATACCCTACATAAAGCGATTCATATTTTCCTATTTTATCATTTTCGTAGTTTGTACGTAAAAAAATATTGGACAGCTCATCTTCTGTTTTGACTTTTTCTTTTGGAAATGGATTAAACGGGCAGACAGAAATACAATCCCCTTCATCTAAACACGGATATTCCGTTTGTTGTGGAACCAAAAAACCTTCTTCGGTCCAATCCATTGAAATACTTTTGGAAGTGCATTCTGAAACACACACACCACAACCTGTGCAAAGGTCTTGATCAACAACTAAAGAAATTACTTTAGGGCTATTCATTATTCAGGCTTATTAATTTTCTTTAAAAATATTTTCTTAATTGCATTTCTCTCCACAGCATCTATTCCTAAGCGATAGCCGAAAATTAATATTCCAAATGTAGATGCTATACCTAACACTAGTAATCTCATAAAACCTTGAGTCATTCCACTAACTATAAAATAAGGCATTATAAGAGCAGGAATAATAACAATAAAGAGCCTAAAAATAACCTTTTTAAAAAATAATGCTGACGAAAAATCTATTAATTTATTTAAGAAGTAGAGCCTAAAAAGTAATGCTACGATTGAAAAACAAATACTTACAACAAATATATGCCAGGGTGTCTCATATCTCAATAAAACAAAATAAGAGACCGGAAGGTTTAAAAAGAGAAGGAATCCGACCACTATTTGATAATATTTTATTCTACCTGTCGCTTGAATTCCCATCATTAGTGGTCCCGACAAACTATCAATTAATAAGTTCACAAGCACTAAAAAAATAAATAAGCTAGTATATTCTGGAACTTCCTTTAACCATAAATTCAATATAAATGAAGTTTCGAAAAGGAGAGGAAAAGCGATTAAAGTCATTAATAAAAATGAGGTTTTAGAACTTTGTAGCATTAGTGTAAACATAGCTTCTTTATCACCAATTGCAAATTGTTTGATAATTTGGGGATTTACTGCCAATTGAAAGTTATTTACGAATACATTTACGGCTGATTGCACTTGTACGGTAATACCGTAGGCAGCATTTAAAAGCGGCCCAAAAAATAGATTTAGTAAGATATTCAATCCTTGACCTTTAGCTACTGAAGCTATATTTCCAAATAGACTCCATCCTGAATAACTTAACAATATGCCATATAAACTAGGATTATAATGAAATCGGAACTTGCTTTCCTTAAAATTCATATTACAGAAAATCATGTAGGCAGCAGCAATCAGGAGTGTCACCACGAAAACTAAAATGGAATATAGTAGTAATTTATCAAAATCTATATACACCAATAAAAATACGATAATAAGTTTAAACACTACTTCTACGATACTCAGGTAGGCAAACGTCAACATGCGCTCATGAGCAATAATTAAAGCGTTATAAGGCACCCTTACTACTCCAATTAAAAATGTAAATATAGAAAACTGGTACACCCATCTAATAGTATCTAGATGTTCGGACGGCAGATTGAGCTTTTGGTTCAAAAACCACAGCCCTAATGTTTCGGCTAATAAAAATATGACTACTGCAATTAGCAAATGTATTATAAGGGTGGCGCTAAAAGTCTTTTTCAAGCCTTCATAATTACTGACACCCAATTCATATGAAAAAAAACGCTGTGTCGCTGATGACATGGCCGTATTGAAAAAAGCAAAAAAAGTAACGATTCCCCCTACCACATTATACACGCCAAAATCTTGAGTCCCCAAAATATCAAGAACAACTCTAGAAGTATATAATGCAACCGCCATAGTAAAAAACATCCTTATATAGAGGTACATTGTGTTTCTTGCTATTTTGGCATTGTTTATTTGATTCATAATAACAAATGGCTTAAGGCATAGTAGAAATACCTTAAATAAATATCAAAATTTAAACAGATGATTGGCTCGATAACTTAATAAATAATGCCATTTTATTTTCAAATAGACAAAATAAGAGGCACAGGACAAAAATAGCGAATTGAAGGCAATACCGCATCAAGATATTGAGGGAAAGCGTTCCATAAAACATGAGATTAATTGACTTAATAGGGTTGAATCTTATTTGTAGACCTGATAAAACTGCTTTGTTTATAGACCACTTTACTAATAAGTCTTCCTAACAGGTAACTTTGACTATAAAAGGGCAGAAGAATATGAAAATTGTTAAAAATGTTCACTACCATTCTATTGAAGTAATCCTATAAAATAAAACTGCTTGCCTATAGAAATAGGCTATTTTTCTTGATGAATATATTAAAGTTTAAAAGAATGTTATTGGGGCAATTAAAAAAGTTCTTATCTCCAAAATATCAATTTGAAAAACTTGATCCCACCAACAATTTGGCCCTTAAACATTCTTTTAGGCTCTTGTAAAAACCTATATAACCATTCAAGACCATTGTTTTGCATCCATACTGGAGCTCTCTTCAACTTACCAGCCAAAATGTCCATTCTACCTCCACTTCCGACAAAAATAATTCCCGGAAATTTCTTATGTAAATTGGCACTAAGTATTTCTTGCCGTGGTGATCCCATTGATATCATCACAATGTGTGGATTTGTTCTCTCTAGTTCTTTCTCAACTTGACCTTGACCATCAAAAAAACCACTCATGTTCCCTACGATATTTATCCCTGGGTATATTCTCTGAGCCTCTTTGACAGCCGCCGCATTATTTTCTTCGGTTGTACCCAAAAAGTATAACCTTAAATTATTCTTTTGACACAGTTCCATGGCCAAACCTGGAAGATCCAGTTTTATAACCTTACTCTTATGCTGTAGTCTAAAAGCTAACTGTGCTCCAAAACCATCTGGAGTTTGAAGAATTGCCTTGTCTATAACATCCTTTGTAGCGGGGTCCTCGTTATATGATACAAGCTTTAGCGCATTAATAGCGGCTGTATATCCACCCTTACCTTCGTTAATCTTTGTCAATAAGAAATTTTCAGCTACTTCTTTAGACGTTACTTCAAAGCAAGGACACCCATACAAAAACAATTGTTTCATTAAGCCTGATTTTCTATAAGTTCATCCATGATTATGGCCGCAGTATTACCTTCTCCATAAAGGTGGTTGGAATTGTCTATTGTTTTTTCTAAATATCCTTTAATGTTGTTAACCAGTTGTTTATCCTCAACATTTATTAATGTATTTACATTATTTTCAACAAGCTCAACCCACTCTGTACTATCTCTAAGGGTAAGACAATATTTATTAAAGAAATAGGCTTCTTTTTGCAATCCACCACTGTCTGTTATAACTAGAGAACAAGCATCTATCAAGTACAGCATTTCTAAATAACCTACAGGAGATATGCATTTAAATTTTATTGGCCAACCATGAGCCTCAATAATTTTTCTTGTTCTTGGGTGTATTGGCCATATCAACTTATTTCCTTCTTCAGAAAGTGTATTTAAAGCTGTAATAATATTTCTGAGCCTTTTAGGATCATCAGTATTCTCTTGCCTGTGTATAGTTACCAAAATTGGATTTTCACCCTCTTCTATACCCTCTGGACGTTTCATTTTACTTTTGTAAAATAGAGCGCTATCAAACATGATGTCTCCAGACAATGAGATTTTTATATCCTTATCATCAAACCCATCATTTTTCAAATTATTGATAGCCACGTTAGTTGGGCAAAAAAGAATGTCGCTAATTTGATCTGTGAGTATTCTGTTGATCTCTTCTGGCATCCGCATATCAAAAGAACGAAGTCCTGCCTCTATGTGAGCTACCTTTATATGAAGTTTTTTTGCAGCTAAAGCACCCGCAATAGTGGAATTTGTATCTCCATAAACAACCAACCAATCTGGTTTTTCAATTAAAAGTATTTTTTCTATTTCCTCAAGCATCCTACCTGTCATTGCTCCGTGAGACAAGCTATTGATATCCAAATTATATTTTGGCTCAGGAATTTGCATTTCTTCAAAAAATATGTGACTCATATTTTTATCAAAGTGCTGACCTGTATGTATAATAATCTCTTCGCAATTAGACCGCTTTTTTATTTCTCTGCTTAAAGAAGAAGCTTTAATAAATTGTGGACGGGCTCCTAGAACGGTTACTATTTTCATCGCTTTATTCTTTAAAAAAATTAGTTCCCTTCACAAAATTTATGATAATCGCCTTTTAACCCAACCGGTTTTGAGTTACGAATATTATGAACGATTTCTATAGCCGTTCTGGCGGCATCAACGCCGTAACCTTTACCATCAAGTATATCTTTATAAACCATGGTGTGAAGATCCGTAAAACCACCGCTAAACTCTAATTCCTCTCCATTAATGGTTATAGATCTAAATGTTGTTTGACCTTTGTCCCTTATTTCTTGTGGCAAATATTTGGCGCTAATGGAAAGGAACCATTTGACTCTTGCATTTTCGAACTCAAGATATCCAGCTGCACGGTCCTCTTCATGAATATGTACAATGTTTTCTTGTACATCTCCAAAAATCCATGAAAGCATATCGTAGAAATGGACACCTATATTAGTGGCTATGCCTCCAGATTTTGTCTTATCACCTTTCCAAGAGGTATGATACCAATGACCTCTAGAGGTTAGGTAGGTCAGATCTACTTCAAATTTTGTATCCTTATTTGCATTTTTAACTTTCTCCCTAAGTGCAATAATACTTGGGTGCACTCTCAACTGTAAAATGTTATATATTTTCTTCCCCGTCTTTTCCTCAACATGTTGTAGCTTATCTACATTCCATGGGTTAAGAACCAATGGTTTTTCGCAAATGGCATCTGCACCACTGCGCAACGCAAATCTAATATGGGCATCATGTAAATAATTTGGAGAGCAGATACTTACAAAATCCAAATAGGTGTTTTTCTCATATTTGAGCTTTTCTATATGACGATCAAAACGTTCAAATTCAACGAAAAAATCTGCATCAGGAAAATAAGAATCAATGACTCCTACACTATCGCCTTTATCAAAAGCGGTGAGTAAGTTGTTTCCGGTATCCTTAATGGCTTTCATGTGCCTAGGCGCTATGTAACCTGCCGCGCCAATTAATGCGAAGTTTTTCATCTATAAGTTTTTTATCAAATTTGAAGTTATGTATTCTATTTCGTCCTTGCTCAAATATGGGTTCATAGGAAGGCTCATTACCTCCGCTGCGCAAATTTCACTAATTGGAAAATCTCCTTTTGTATGACCCAAATAAGCAAAACATTCTTGCAGGTGCATAGGAATAGGGTAATGCACTGCGGTAGGGATACCTGCCCCTTTCAACCGCATTTGAATCTCTTCTCTATTTTTAATTCTTACGGTATATTGTGCCCAAACCGAAGTTCTATCTTCTTTTACAACAGGAGTGGAAACATGGGCACTTAATTGTTCTGTGTATATTTCAGCCACATTTTGTCTTCGCTCAATATCCTTTTCATAGTGCCGTAGTTTTATGTTGAGTATAGCCGCTTGAAGATTATCCAATCGGCCACCCATACCAATATACTTATGTGTATAGCGTTTTACCTGGCCATGAACACGCATGGCTTTCATCTTGTCATAAAGCTCTTGGTCTTTTGTAAAGACCGCTCCTCCATCCCCGAAACAACCCAATGGTTTTGCTGGAAAAAAACTGGTACAACCAATGGTTGTTGCAGAGCAACTTCGTTTTCCTTTATAGAGGGCACCGAAGCTCTGTGCTGCATCTTCGATTACAGCTAAATTATGTCTGAAAGCTATCTCATTGATTTCATCCAAATTAGCCATTTGCCCATATAGCGAAACAGGCATAATAGCCTTTGTCTTTTCAGTTATTGCACCTTCAATAAGGGATGCATCCATATTAAACGTTTCTTCATCAATATCAACAAAAACCGGTTTTGCACCCAAGCAAGCTATAGTTTCGGCAGTAGCTATAAAAGTGAAAGGGGTTGTGATAATCTCATCGCCCCCACGAATGCCCAATGCCATCATAGCCAATAATAGGGCATCCGTTCCTGAAGATACCCCCAAAGCATAGTCTGTTTGCACATAATCCTGTAAAGATGCCTCAAGCTCATCCGTTTCTTTTCCCAAAATGTAACGGGCAGAGGACATAACATCCAAAACGGCTTTTTCAAATTCAGAACTATGTTCTTGATAGGCCTTGGTTAGGTTGGCAAAATCAATCTTCATAAATAGTAGATGGTTTTATTTTATACGGACAACCTTTTGTCCGTCCAATTTATATATTTGATTACTTTCTGGGCAAGTGGCACTATTTTGCTCGTTAAATTCCAAACGATGCCCGTATTCGCTTACCCATCCAATTTGTCTACCAGGGTTGCCTACAATAAGGGCGTAATCCTGTACCGCTTTAGTTACCACGGCACCTGCTCCGATCAAGCAATATTTCCCCAATGGATTACCACAAACTATGGTTGCATTGGCACCTATTGATGCTCCTTGCTGAACCAGTGTTTCTTGGTAACTATCACGACGAACAATGGCACTTCTTGGGTTTATAACGTTGGTGAATACCATGGAAGGACCAAGAAAAACATCATCCTCACAGATAACACCAGTGTATATCGAAACATTATTCTGGACCTTTACGTTGTTCCCTAATACTACTCCTGGGGAGACTACTACATTTTGACCAATATTGCATTTTTCTCCAATTTTACAATCGGACATAATATGTGAAAAATGCCATATTTTAGTACCTGGTCCTATGTTACAACCCTGATCAACAACTGCTGTTTCGTGGGCAAAAAATGTATCCGTAGACATATTGGAAAGTTAATTCGGTTATTTTTTCAAGACGCTATATGCGGGCCTTCTAGCAAAAGTACGATAATTCTTCGCTTTCTCTAATCGAACCTTTCCCAACAGATTGTTTTCGCGTAATATTTCTTCTGCAAAACCATACCAACTTAAACTTTTTTCATCGGTAAAGTGATGGATTCCATAATGCTTACTTTCACCCGCAATTAAATCCAACACATATTTAGCCAAATTTCCAGCGTGTGTTGGACAACCAATCTGATCATCTGTCACACTAAGGTCCGCACCTTCTCTTGCCTTTTGTAAAATGGTTTTATAAAAATTTTTTCCAAATTCCGAATAAAGCCAAGAAGTTCTTATAATGAAATAAGCGCTCATTAGATTTTGAACATGTTGTTCTCCTTCTCGTTTAGATGCTCCATACACATTTATCGGATTCGTTGCATCGGTAACTAAGTAAGGAGTCCCCTTTTCTCCATCAAAAACATAGTCTGTCGAAATATGTATCAAGACCGTCCGCTGTTCTTTACAAACTGTCGCTAAATTCTTAACACCTTCAGAATTGACTTTAAATGCCTTCTCAGGCTCTTTTTCCGAATTTTCTACATTAGTATAGGCAGCACAATTTATACAGTAATCAAACGCTCTATTTGAAAACTTTTCTTCTACAGCTTTTATATTTGTAATATCTAAATCCGTTGAATTAAAGAATGTAGAATCTATCTGGGGATAGCCAGAAGCTATCTTTTTGATGCTCTGCCCCAACTGCCCACTGGCTCCGGTAACGAGTACGGATTTCATTTTAAAAATTCTTTAAAAGTGGGAAGTAGTTTATCTTTTTCGGAAATAATGGGCGCATCCACTGGGCATTGCCAATCAATCTCTAAATCTGCATCATTATAGATTATACCACGTTCGGAAGCTGAATTATAAAACGCGTCACACTTATACATAAACGTAGCTTCTTCACTTAAAGTTATGAAACCATGAGCCATACCTTTTGGTATAAAAATGGCGGTTCTATTTTTGCTAGATAATTTAAGCTTGAAATGCTGTCCAAAAGTTGGACTACCTTTTCTTAAATCCACCACAACATCCGTAACTTCACCATGTACAACTTGTACCAGCTTGGCCTGGGCATAAACTCCAGTCTGTAGGTGAAGGCCTCTGAGTACGCCTTTTTTCGATACGGAGATGTTATCTTGAACAAAGTTAATTTGCTCACCCAAAACTTCCTCAAATTTCCTTTGCTGATAAGATTCAAAGAAGAACCCCCTTTCATCTTCAAACAGTCTCGGTTGTATTATAAAACAGCCTTTTAAGCTGGTTTCCGTTATTTTCATGCTCCAGTTTTCCGTCTATTATAACTCTAAAAGATAGCTGCCATAACCACTTTTTACTAGCGGGTTGGCCAATTTATGTAGTTGTTTCCGTGAAATATACCCCATGGTATAGGCCACTTCTTCAATTGAACCTATCTTTAACCCTTGGCGCTCTTCAATAACCTCAACAAACTGTGAGGCTTGCATTAGAGAGCTAAATGTACCTGTATCCAACCAAGCAGTACCACGATCTAGAATACTTACGGTTAATTTTTTATTCTTTAGATATACTTTGTTGATATCCGTTATTTCCAGCTCTCCCCTTGGACTGGGCTCAATACTTTTGGCAATTTCTACAACTTGGTTATCGTAAAAATAAATTCCAGGAACGGCATAGTTAGATTTAGGGTTATCCGGTTTTTCTTCGATAGAAATTGCTTTTCCATCCTCATCAAACTCCACCACTCCATAGCGCTTTGGATCCTGAACATGATAGCCATAAATGATTCCTCCATCAGGGTCATTGTTCGCTTGAAGCAATTTTGCAAGACCGGAGCCATAAAAAATATTATCTCCTAAAATAAGGGCTACCTTTTCCTTTCCAATAAAATCTTCTCCAATAATAAAGGCTTCGGCCAGTCCATTTGGATTTTCCTGTATCGCATATCGAAAGCTACAGCCCAATTGACTTCCGTCTCCCAATAATTTTTTAAACAGAGCAATGTCCTGCGGAGTAGTTATAAATAATATTTCTTGAATGCCTGCCGATAAAAGCGTTGCCAACGGGTAATATATCATAGGCTTGTCATAAATAGGCATAAGCTGCTTACTAACCGCCAATGTAAGTGGGTGTAAGCGCGTTCCTGACCCTCCTGCTAAAATGATACCCTTCATACGCTAAACCTTTTGATATTTATTTATATACCACATAACCGTATCTCGTAATCCAGAATCAAAATCCGATTGGGGTTTCCAACCAAGTTCCGTCTTGATTTTGGTGGCATCAATGGCATACCTGAAGTCATGGCCCAAACGATCTTTTACAAAAGCTATTTGATTAGTGAAACTTCCGTTCTTTTTGGGAAGAATGTCATCTAAAATACCACATATTTTTTGGGCGATGGAAATATTATTATACTCATTATTACCCCCAATAACATAAGTTTCTCCTGCACGTCCATTGGTGAAAACGTCATTTATTCCTGAACAATGGTCCTGTACATACAGCCAGTCCCTAACATTCTTTCCATCTCCATAAATAGGGATTTCCTCTCCGGCCAATGCCTTTCGAATAATGGTAGGAATCAATTTTTCATCATGTTGCTTAGGCCCGTAATTATTGGAGCAGTTACTCGTTACCACGTTAAGTCCATACGTATGATAATAACTTCTCACCAAAAAATCAGATGAAGCTTTTGAGGCGCTATACGGACTATTGGGAGCGTATGGCGTATTTTCATCAAAAAAACCAGATTCCCCTAAACTACCATATACCTCATCGGTAGAAATATGGTGAAAACGAGATGTTTCAAAGCCAGTTTTTGCTCCATTACCCTCATCTAACCAACTTTTACGCGCCGCTTCTAGTAACGTAAAAGTTCCGTTAACATTAGTCTGTATAAATGCCTCAGGGCCCGCAATAGAATTATCTACGTGAGATTCCGCCGCAAAATGTATAACATCCGTAATTCGGTTTTCACTGAAAATAGACCTTACCAAACTGGCATCACAAATATCACCCTTTATGAATTTGTACCGTTTGTTATTTTCAACTTCAATTAGATGATTTAAATTTCCAGCATAGGTGAGCTTATCTAGATTCACCACAGAAATTTCTTGATGCTCATCCAGAAAAAACGGAATGAAATTGCTTCCAATAAAACCTGCACCACCTGTTATAAGAATAGTTCTACTGGACATTGAAATTTTCTACAATTGTAATTCTTTGGCCTTTCTATTTAAGAATAGAATAAAAGAAATAATAAAAAATAGTACTAACAGCACTGTAGGAATCAAGACAAACGTATTGTTAAAAAGAGGTTTTTTATATACCTGAGTCTTACCCATATTAATTACACTCAATATCTCGGTTTGCTCTGTAAGTTCTGACTTCTTTTCTTCTATTTCCTTTAAAAAACGGTTCTTAAGCGTAAGTAAACTAGAAATATTAAGTGCACTTTCATTCTCCATGTAAACGCTACCCTGCGCCTTTTGCGAATCGTCTCTTAACAATGTTTTTGTATAATTGTCTATAAGATTGTCTATTTGGGCAATAAGTGCGGTATTCTTATTTATTCGTAGTTGAGCGTTTTCCCTAGAAGTGCTTTTTACTTTGTCATAATATGAATTATCGTTAATGTAATCCAGCAATTTTTGGGCTATTTGATTCCCTTTTTCAGGATCGATATACGTAAATGTTATACGATGTGCTATAATGCTTTTCTTGGTTAGCTCAGACCGTACAATATCAACAACAAAACTTTCTTCTTTAAAATCTTGAAGCAGCTCCAAATACCTTAACTCCTGTTCAGCCTCTTCCTTAGTCTCTTCTGGATCTTCTATAGGTTCAATCTGAATTTTAAATCCTTTTAAATCTTCTACTGAAAGACCTATTTTTTGAAAGAAGGCGGTGTCTTGACTAGATATGTTGGACTGAATTTCATCAACCACATCGTACACATAATCAGTACTGTCAAAATTGGGTCTTACAATAGCTTCTGTCTTCAACTTTTTATTAATGAAAGAACTTAAAACAAAGCTAATGATTATACCTAGCGCAATGAGACCTATCAATATGAGTGCATTTTTCTTAAGGTACAAGAACACACGTAAAAAAGCGATGCCTATTCGGTTAAACCCATTGGCAATCATTTTAAACAACTGCCCCAAGTCAATCTCATCTGAGGTAGAAGCGCTATTTGGTTTGTCTGACATTAATTTATGAATTAAAAATTTGTTCCAATATTTTTTCAGTAATAAGATACGTAGGTTTGACCCCGGTTGTACCCAAACCTCCGGATGCCAAAGTACTACCCGTTTCCAAAGGGTTATCAGAAGCATAATACGCGTATCTGACCTTTATATCCTCTCGTACGCTCTTTCGTATCTTGGAAGCCGACTGTACCGCTTTCTGGTAATGGACACCTTCCATTTCAAGACCAACAACATTCCAGGTAGATTGGTGAAAAAATTTAAGTACATCCTTATTCTGTAACGAGGTTCCCAATACAGTGACCATAGTTCCCTCAAATACTTTCAGCCCATGTCCTTTAAAGTCTTCTGCACATAACTCGTTCTTAAACGGATAGTTATCTGCAGTGCCTTCAAAAATATGTGCGGACGGAATCATTAAATCACCTTTGCCACCTTCTAAAATACCTGCTTTTCCCATTATAGAAATTGACGCAACATCTAAAAACACAAGTTCTTCACCGGTACCTTTATACGGTTTCAACAATTCATCTATGGTTTCATAGGCCTGTTCGCCAAATGCATAATCCATAACAAAAATGACCGGCTTTTCATCATCTGCCAAATCTTTTTGCAAATCATAACAACAAGCATCAGAACTCATTTTAGCCGTATCAAATAATTGTACGTCAATGTTTGTTCCCGAAAGATCATCAATGGCGATCATTCCGTTTTTAGCCGCAACCTTTGTTACTTTTGAACGCAATTCCCCGTTCAATGAAGAGCTTAACGCCTCATATATCTTTAATGATTCCTTGCCGGAAAATTCTTTAGTTAATGCATTCTTGGCAAAAAGAGAATTCATAACACTATGCATGTTGGCGCTAATGATATGGATTGGGCGGTTCAAAAGTCCATTTTTCTTCAACACTTCTTTGATGGTATCTGCCCAACGCTCTCCATGTATATGGTGCCCCAAACGCTCCCGTAACAAAGCACTGAAGGTAATGGCCCTTTTGTCTCCCGTAATCTCTTCTTCAATAGCGAGTTTACCTAACCAATAAACGATTTCTAAAAATCGGTCCGGTTGGTCATCAGTAGAAAATTGCTGATGTACGGCCATTATCTCAATAAAGGAACGTCCTAAAATATTGGCGGTATGAATAACGGCAACCTCTCTTTCGGCAAGGGTCAACTCTTCTTTTTTGACCGCTTCTTCTAATTTTACCCAGTCTCGAATAGTTCTATTGGAGTCCTCTATTAAAACCCTCTTACAAATTTTTTCGGACTCAATAAACAAGAACGTTAAATGTGTAAGAATATCATAGATATCAGAACGTCCCCGCGTAATTTCAATATTCATTTGCTCATCGTCTATCCGATAGCAGTTTCTACGACGTTTCGGAGGAACAATGGGGTCAAAATGTGATTTTCCATACCCCTCATCCGAGGTTAAATTAATGAAACGGCACTGTTCTATACCTTTTGGCAAACGTTCCAAAACATATATGAGCCCGCTCAGTTCTGCCTTTTCCTCTGCAATAGAACCATAAATTTCAGGCCTTAGTTGAAGTAATGCATTTTTTAAAGCTTCTCCTGATACACCGGTAGGTTTATAAAACCCGCGGTTAAAAAGGTGCCTCATTGTAATATATAAGCGCTCAATAGCATTTGTAGACTCTTGAGCCCGTGTTGTGGTCATATTATTTCCCATAAACAAATTTCAATCAAAATTACGATAATTTTTTTGGTGCGGGAAGAATAGCAATTTAGTTACCTTATTTAAATTATCCCAGACTCGTGCTTCCCGATTTTATGCTAGAATCAATAAAATAAATCCAACGAACCAATCAGTACTCAATACTTCTTAAAAGAGGACAACCCATCTGCAACTTTGCGGTCGTTCGCTAAGCGCTGTACCTTGTTTTGGCCACCAAGTTTGCCAATAGATTTCATATAGGCATTAAAGCCCCCTTCTTTTATACTCGTGATTTTCAGGGTCTGAAGCACCTTGCCAACAATCAAATCAAAATAATAACTATTCTGCTTTTGTAAAGAAGTATCCAGAATTTCTATAAATTTTTTCATATCCGCAGGTTCCTTTTCGAACTCGATCAGCCATTCATGATAAGGCAGTTCATTATCCTTTGGTGTAATCTGTGGCGCCACGGTAAACTCATTTATGCTAGCGCTGGTCTCACTAACAGCCAACTGCATAGCTTCTTCTACTTCTTTGGCAATTACATGTTCCCCAAAGGCAGAGATAAAATGTTTGATGCGTCCCGAAACGATTACTTTATAAGGCTTCAGCGAAATAAACTGAACGGTATCTCCTAAGTTGTATGCCCAAAGTCCGGCGTCTGTGGAAATGATCATGACATAGTTTACCCCTATTTCAACGTCTTTAATTGTAATACGTTTAGGGTTCTCTTCAAAAAACTCATCGGCCTTAACAAATTCATAGAATATTCCCGAGTTCAACAACAAAAGCATTCCCTTGTCCTTCTGGGAATCCTGATAGGCAAAGAAACCTTCACTAGCGGGAAACAGTTCAATACTATCAACTTTTCTACCTATTAAACCTTCAAATTTTGCTCTGTAGGGTTCATAATTGACTCCCCCATAGATAAACAACTGAAAATTTTTGAACAAGTCACCTACCCTTTTTCCCGACTTGCTTTCCAGTTTTTCAAAATACATTTGTACCCAAGAAGGTATGCCGGCTATAACGGTCATGTCCTCGTTCATGGTCTCATCCACTATCGTATTTACCTTGGTTTCCCAATCTTCAATACAATTAGTTTCCCAACTGGGCAGGCGGTTTTTTTGCAAGTAATTAGGAACATAATGGGCAGATATACCTGAAAGACGACCTAGTTTAATTCCGTTTTTCTCGGTCAGCTCAGGGCTTCCCTGTAAAAAAATCATTCTTCCGGTTACAAAATCTGCATTACCAGTTTCATCAATATAGTTTAAAATCGCATTTCTAGAGGCGTTTACTTGATGCTTTATAGATGTATCTGTAATAGGTATGTACTTTGCCCCAGAAGTGGTTCCCGAGGTTTTAGCAAAATATACCGGCTTACCGGGCCAAAGAATATCCGGTTTTCCGGCAACTACTTCTTCCACATAAGGCTTAAGGGCTTCATAATCCCTAATAGGAACGTTCTTTACAAAATCTTCATGCGATTCTATTTTTCCGAACCCATGATCCACACCAAATTTGGTAGTACTGGCCTTTTCTATTAATTGACGAAATACTTTCTCCTGGGTAGCAATGGGATTGTCCCGCCATTTTGCCGTTTGCTTGGCAATGCGTTTTGCAAATATCTTGGCTCCAAGTGATTTTATGGACATATAAAAATAAAATATCAGTTATAAAGAACGGTAAGTATTGTCCTTAAAAGTCAATGTAGTCTAAGGGGTTAACAGCGTTACCATTGCTCCAGAGTTCAAAATGAAGATGAGGCCCTGTCGTAAGTTCCCCAGTATTCCCGACCGAGGCAATTACTTCGCCGGCCCTAACCACTTCTCCTTGTTTTTTGTTCAACGAGCCATTGTGTTTATACACACTTATCAACCCGTCTTTATGCTCAAGGATTATAACATAACCTGTATCTGCCGTCCACTCAGCAAAAATAACCGTACCGTTGGCCACGGCTTTTATAGGAGTATCCTTGGGCGCAGTAACATCTACCGCATAATGACGTTTCTCAGGGTCATAATCGTTTGATATTTCACCGCTCAACGGAGGAAAGAGCTCTATTTCCGCAGCAGTTGCGCTACGTTCAAAAAGATTGTATTTGTCTTCTAAAGCAACTTCGGCCCTAAGAAGCGAATCTTCCTTTATGGGTGTCAAATCTATACTGGATGGATCTATCTTGAATTGCTCACGCAGCGAATCCAAATTAATTTCCTGAGAAGCTACGTCTCCCCGAAGCACCATGCGAATACTTTCTAAATACTTATTGGTATTATTTAACGAGGCAACTAGCGAATCCGTTTTATAGGTCAGGTCCGTTGCCTGTTTTTTAAGCTTGGTGCTAGAATATCCCGGTATATATTCACGTAAAGGCGTAAAAGCAATTAATAGCGTAGTAAGGGCAATTAAGCCTATAATACATAAAGAGCCGGTAACGAAAACGTTTAGACGGCTTAATTTAAACGAGATTTTCTCTTCAAATGTAGATTCATTGAGAATAACCAAACGGTACTTATGCAGTAGTTTGCGTTTAATCTCTTTTCTCTTTTTGACTTTTTTGGCCATAGAGCAAATATAAAGGATGGAATCGGATTCTTATACGGTTGTTCTAAATTAATGATTCTTGCATATACCAGCGCATTGGTAATGCCACATTTAAGAAAACCTGCCAAAATCTGTTAAAATAATCTCCTTGCTTTTACATTTAAGCGCAATCAAGTTACTTTTTTAGTATCTTTGAATCTGTTTTAAAAACGAAAATATGACAACTTTACAGATATTTTTAGCGATAGGGCCATGGCAAATAGGGATTGTCGTTTTAGTAGTTCTTTTATTATTTGGAGGAAAAAAGATTCCAGAACTAATGCGTGGACTTGGTAGTGGCATAAAAGAATTTAAAGATGCTTCTAAAGAAGATGAAACCCTAGAGGAGAAAAAAGAATAGCGTTACCCGCAATTTTTAATATATACTAAACCTTTGATTTGCATCAAGGGTTTTTTGTTATTTAAACTAATACCAATTGGTATTTTTAGTTGGTCGAGGATATTCTACACCTCCTTGATTTTAATTTTCTTACACTCATCCTTCTTTTTCTTGCTAACATCATTATACAAGGCTTACACCTTATGAAACGGGCATTTCACAACAAAAAACGTTGTACACAAAACCTTCACCCGAAATTTGCGTTATCAAAAGAATACTATTAAGGTAAAACACCTTTGTGTTCTGCCTTGATAACAATAGAATTCTATTAAAAATACTAGCCAAATTTTAAAATCCCCGGATTTTTTCAAACATCCCAAATCATGAAAAAACTAATAGCCGTCTTTATTTTTCTATTGTCTTATGGCTCTTACGCCCAAGACTTTGAAAATATTGATTCCGAAGAAATCGTAACTTCCAATGAAACGGAAAACATCAACTTTTCCCCAGTTGATTCAGAAACCTTTTCAATAACGGAAACTTTTGAGGAAGCCGCTGATCGCAATGAAATTCCGCACAGGACATTCAGTGGTTTAACCGGTGTAGAAAATGGCTATTATATTATTTCAGGCGTTTTTAGCAATGGTAAAACATTGAACAAAACGTTAAAAAAACTTCATAAAAAGGGATTTGATTCTGCCGGATACATTCTTAATCCAGAAAACGAGCTTAATTATGTTTACTTGGCGTATTACCCATTTGGTCTTGAAGCAGTGGATGCTTGCGCTTCAAATCTAGATGATACGTATACTAATGATAAGTGGATATTAGAAATAGAGAATAGTGTTGCCATAGGAGGAGACGAGGTTGATTTAAACGAAGAAGCGGCGTCTATTGAAAACAGCATTGCACCAGTTGAAACCATAGCAGCAACTTCCGATTTTTCAGAACTAGAAAAAACAGAGCCAGTTCAAGAAAGTGAAATTACTGTTCCTGCATTTTCCTCTGACGTAGCAACGGACATTTCTGAAGTAGAAACTCCGGCCTCTACACTTTCCGAAACAACAAGCAAGACCAAACTTCTACAACGTGCAGACCACTATTTTGACAAAATGTGGTATGCCGAAGCTGCAGAACTCTATGAGCAAGCCTTAGAAAAAGGAGACAAGAATCGGTCTAGGGAAGTAATTCAAAAAACAGCGGACGCCTACTATTTTAACACCAATATGGAGAAAGCGTACCAGTGGTATAATGTACTGTACGAAAACTACGGTAAAGAAATGTCATCGGAAAATATTTTCAAATATGCACACTCCTTAAAAGGTACAGGCAAGTATGCACGATCAAAACGTCTTATGCGTTTGTACAGTAAAAAGATCAAGGATGAACCTACTACAGAATTGTCCGGAAATCTTAAAGCTAACGAAAGTGAGTTGGACAATATCCTCAATACTAAAAAGGATTTTGAAATAAAGAATCTTGCGGTAAATACAGAATATTCAGATTTTTCTCCAATGTTCTTAGATTCTAACCAAGTGGTTTTCTCTTCCGCAAAAGACTCTTCCTTTTTTAATACCAGAAGGTATAAATGGAATGATCAACCTTATCTGGATTTATATGTAGCCAAAATAAACGAAGAGTCCAATGACCTCAAAAACGCTCTAAAATTTTCTAAGAAAATAAACACTAAATATCATGAAGCTTCGGTAACCTTTTCTCCGGATAACAGTACCATGTACTTTACACGTAACAACTACGGAAAAAAACTTAAGCGAGATAATAACGGTGTAAACCACCTAAAAATTTACAAGTCTACAAAAGTAGGTACGGAATGGACCGAAGCCGTAGAGGTTTCTTTTAACAGCGATAATTATTCTACAGGACACCCAGCTTTAAGCCCTGATGGAAAACAGCTTTACTTTGTTTCGGATATGCCCGGAAGTTTAGGTAAGACAGATATTTTTGTTGTAGATGTCCAAGAAGATGGTAGTTTCTCCGAACCTAGAAACTTGGGTCCTACTATTAATACGGAGCAACGAGAAATGTTCCCGTTCTTTAACGGAACTAAACTATATTTTTCTTCCGACGGGTTTACAGGTCTTGGCGGTCTAGATGTTTATGAAAGTGCTTTTGATGCCGAAGAGGGTTTTGCAGAAATCAAAAACCTTGGTCAGCCAGTAAACAGTAATAAAGATGATTTCTCTTATATCGTAAACGAAGAGAATCAACAAGGATACTTCGCTTCCAACAGAGAAGGTGGAAAAGGAGACGATGATATTTATTCGTTTAAACGATTAATCATAGAAGAAGTTCCTGAAAACAATAATGCCATTGCCGGATTTGTAACTGAAATGGTAACAGGCGAGGTAATGCCACAGGCCTTAGTACAACTTTTAGATGAGAATGGAATAAAGCTTAAGGAAATGGAAACAGAAGATGACGGGAGCTTTATTTTTGAAGACTTGAACGACACTACAAAATACACTCTTAAGACTACTCAAAACAAGTTTGTTGATAATGAAAGGTTAGTAGAAACTACAGTAAATGATACGGTAAAAGTTGATATCGCCATGAAGCGACTTGAAGAAATGATCGCTGTTGAAGATGGTATTAAGAAAATCAAAACGGAAATGATTTACTTCAACTTTGACAAATCTTACATAAGACCGGATGCGGCCAAAGAACTTGATAAATTGGTTAGTGTAATGAAAGAATTCCCAACTATGGTCATTAAAATTGAATCACATACCGATTCACGCGGTAGCAAAGTATATAACGAATACCTATCTGATAAGAGGGCTAAATCTACAAGAGACTATATTATATCTCAAGGTATTGATGCCAGCCGTATAGAAAGCGCAATTGGTTACGGCGAAAACAGATTGCTTAATGATTGTGACGGATCATCACCATGTTCTGAAGCGGACCACCTGCTAAACAGAAGATCGGAATTTATAATACTAAACATGTAAAAACCATAAATCCTAAACCAAACCGCTGCCTTAAAAGGCAGCGGTTTTTTTGTACCTAACAACCTACCCTAATCCGTTCCAACGTTAACAATCTTCCATAATACTACCAATACACCTAATATGATTCTAAGAAAAATAAATTTCCATTTGTAGGTATAAAAATAAATTGAAAGACAAAAAGCGTCGTATGCCCATTAGACAGGTCATTTATCTATGATTTAAAACAAGGCTACAAGCCACCTTTGTTTATCACCACTTCACTTATTTTATATGGGTCGCCTCTTCCTATGCCCCAACTTTGTACCCAATCTCAAAATTAATGGTATCAGGAAATTATCACTTTTTAAGGAAATTTAAGTAGAGGCTTTTAGAGACTTGACTTTTAGAATGCTCACAAAGTATTTTAAGGCCTTTTCGTGGTTTTGTTTTGCCTTATTGATACTTGTATGTACGCATTTATTAACAGGGTGTCTACGGCCTTAGTATTCGCCTGACCAAATAATACAATTAAGAATTAAAAATGCCCATCTCGGTTGAAATGGGCATTTTTAATATGGATTTTTGCCAAAGAACTCTATTTCTCAGTTCCGGCCGGTTGTAACTCTAACGTTTTTAAAATTGCCTCTAACTCAAAAAGATCGTTTCGCTTTTCGGTTGCAGGGGCAAATACAAAGCCTTCTAAGACCAACTTTCTATTGTTCTGTTTATCGTTCAAAATGTAGGTCAAGAACGGTCCGGCCATAGGGTAGTTTTTTATATCCCAAAGGCCTCTTACTTCCACTCCCTTTAAACCGCCAATTTCTGTGGGGTATATATAAGGCGCAAAAGCAGGTTCTGTACGCATGTGGGTAATTTTTCCAGTAACATCTGGTCCGGGAATGTACTTGGCGCCCATAGAATCGCGCATAGCCACTATATCCTTAACCAGAGTAGAATCGGTACTAAAGCTGCTCTCAGGCATCTCATAAACGATAATATTGGCCGTACCCTTCTGTATTTCACGGTCAATCCACACAAAGTTATCCTCTTGTTTCCCTACTTTATAGATAGACGGTATTTTTAGTGTAATACCAAACTTATCCTGTAATACGGTTTCTTTGTTCAATGACCGCTCAAAACGGTTTTGGGCAGCCTCGATCTCCATGTCCTTAAAAGCCGTAATAATTTCATCTGCCTTTGCATCTATGTTTTCAAGAACCTCCTGCTTGGTAGTTCCTTTAATGACACCCACACGCTGCGGTGTAGCATACATATCCTTTTTAATATGTGCCAGGTTCAAAGAATCTTCGGCCACATAAAGAATAGACCGCGTATTCCTAATGGAACCCGTAAAGAACTTAGGTGCAATTTGGTCTATGGTAAATAATGGCTCATCCATGGGCATTCCAACAACGGGAGCGGCAAAATGGCTTCTTATACTATCGCCCACACTACCTTTCCATAGTTCGTTATCAATAACCACCACCATAGAGTTTATGGCCCCTACGGAACTAGGAAGGTAATTTTGGTTCTTAGAATCTTTACAGGATAAAAGTGCTAGGGAAAAGAGTAAAAATAGTGTTCCAGCTTGTTTCATTTTGGTATAGGTTTACGATGAACATTCGCACAATTTTAATTTTGTGCCCGGTTTTAGATTCTTACCACTAATACCGTTCCATTGTCGTAAATTTTCAACAGAAATTCCTGGATATTTTTTTGAAATGGTCCAAAGTGAGTCTCCACTTCGCACGGTGTGGGTCTTTGTCCCAGGAGGAAAACTTTTTGGAGCAGCAGTTGTTTTTGTAGAAGCCACTGCCGCGCTTGGCATTCTTCTAGGAAAAATGGTAAGTCTTTGTCCTATTCTAAGGTTATTGCTGCGCAACCCGTTCCATTGCTTTATTTGGCTTACACCAACTCCGTAACGTTCTGCAATTTTACCTAGAAAATCTCCACTACGCACTTTATAACGAATTCTGTTTTGCTCTGCCTCCTTCACCATTTGCGGCAACGGGCTTTCTTTACTTTCCATTTCCTTTTTAATGTGGGCATAGATAGCTTCCTCATTATGCACAAAACCGCCCATAGCGTACTTTGGCAATCGTAAAGCATGGTTTTTTCCTTCAACAAACGGAATTACATCTAATTTATAAGATGGATTCAAGACCTTTAATTCATCTTTTCCCACGCCGGTCAATTCAGAAATTTGATCAAACGTAATTATACTTTTTACATGAATGGTATCGGTCTCAAAATAGGCCCTTTCTATTTTCTGACCTTTTAATCCGTGTTCCTCTGCATATTCAAAAAGGTACATCGTAGCTAAAAATGCAGGAACATAACCTGCA
The DNA here is from genome assembly GCF_018860715.1 of Zobellia sp. B3R18. NCBI lineage: Bacteria > Pseudomonadati > Bacteroidota > Flavobacteriia > Flavobacteriales > Flavobacteriaceae > Zobellia > Zobellia sp. B3R18. The sequence continues at coordinate 1,067,118 of NZ_JAHKQG010000011.1, forward strand.
GTTTCCCTAGGCAAATAGCGACGAAGATTCCAATAGTTCTTTTGCCCACCAGATCTTCTAATGGCTTTGTTTACATTACCCGGACCGGAATTATAGGCCGCCAAGGCCAAATCCCAATCGCCATAAATATCATACAGTTTTGAAAGAAATTGACAAGCTGCAGTAGTTGCTTTTATAGGATCGCTACGGTCATCTACATAACTTGAAACATCCAACTTGTACTGCTTACCAGTGCCGTACATGAACTGCCATAGACCCGTAGCACCCACACGCGAGCGTGCTCTAGGGTTTAACGCAGACTCCACAATAGAAAGATATTTCATTTCTAGGGGAATGTTATGGTTGTCCAATTCTTGCTCGAACAGCGGAAAATAGAACTGACTTACCGTTAACATGCGCTCCATTAAATCCCTTTTTCTAAAAAGAAACGATTTGATTACGTTCTCCAAAGAGGGGTTGTAAGCGATGTTAAAAGGTGTTTTTTGATTTAGTTTTTCCAAACGGGCCTTAAGTGTATCCGTAGGAAGTGAAGTAGGGTAGGTCTTATCGTAATCCAAATTTTCTACCTCACGAAACATCTCATCGGAAAGCGCTGCGTTTGCATAAAGCTCTTTCATCCAAAGACTATCATATTTAGCGGCTTCGGGCAAATCTTGAAGCCGAAAAGACAGGTCTAGACTATCTTTTTTGAGACTAATGGGGCTATCGTTAATAGTTGTACTATCAAGGGCCATTTCTTCCACTTGCTCAATTCCTTTCATATCCATCGCCAACGTATCGCCAGCAACTTCATTTATTGGGTTTGGCGACTGGGCAACGGAATCCTGCTCTTGTTCTTGCGCCATAAGTGGCAATGCCAAAACAAGGCTTGATACTACTATGAAAAAACGTCTTTTGTTTTTTATCATTTAAACTGCATATATAGCGGTGCCAATTGCTTTAGTTAATAAAAGGGTTACAGCGCACTGTAACCCTCCTAAAATCGTACTTTTTTCTGAAAAAATAAAATTTTTATACAATTTAACGTTGTACACCGTTTATCGATAACGCCTTTATTAACCGATTATTGCAGCGATACCTGGTAGGCTTTTACCCTCAAGGCTTTCCAACATTGCTCCACCACCGGTAGAAACATAACTTACCTTATCATCAAAACCGAACTGTTTAACAGCCGCAACGGAATCACCACCTCCAACAAGTGAAAAAGCACCTCCTCTAGTAGCCTCATCTATATAGTTACCCAAAGCAATGGTTCCTTTTGCAAAGCTTTCCATTTCAAAAACACCTATTGGTCCGTTCCATAGAATAGTCTTTGATTCTAGAATAACTTCTTTAAAGATTTCAAGTGTTTTTGGTCCGGCATCCAAACCTTGCCATCCGTCAGGAATTTTGGTTACGTCTACTATTTGTGTGTTGGCGTCATTAGAAAAATCATCTGCAGCAACAACATCTACAGGAATATGTACCTTAACATTCTTTTCTTTAGCTTGTTTCAAGATTTCCATGGCCAAGTCCATCTTGTCATCCTCACAAATAGAATCACCTACTTGACCGCCCTGCGCTTTCACAAAAGTATAGGTCATACCTCCACCAATAATCAAGTGGTCTACCTTGTCTAAAATATTTTCAATAATGGTAATCTTTGAAGATACTTTTGCTCCTCCTAAAATTGCCAAAACCGGTTTCTCTCCAGTTTGCATTACCTTGTCAATAGCTTCAATTTCTTTGGCCAATAAAAATCCAAAACACTTGGTGTCCTTAAAGAACTTTGCCACTATAGTAGTTGATGCATGAGCTCTGTGCGCTGTACCAAAGGCATCGTTAATATAGATATCACCTAACTTTGATAGTTTTTCGGCAAAGCCTTCATCCCCTTTTTCTTCTTCGGCATGGAACCTAAGGTTTTCTAACAACAAGATTTCACCGGGCTGAAGTTCCGCAACCGCTTTTTCGGCAACATCCCCAACACAATCAGACACAAACTTTACGGTTACACCAATAACTTCAGAAACCTTATTGGCAATATGTTGCAAAGATAAATCCGGATTCTTTTGTCCTTTTGGTCTTCCCAAATGGCTCATTAGAACAGCACTACCACCATCTTCAAGTACTTTTATAATAGTTGGTTTGGCCGCTTCTATACGGTTAGCGTCCGTTACGTTAAAGTTCTCGTCCAAAGGAACGTTGAAATCAACGCGAATGAGAGCTTTCTTATTTTCAAAATTAAAGTCGTTTACAGTTTTCATGTTATGCGGTTTTAGAGAGCCGCAAATGTAATAAAAAGGAAGTTAGACTGGTAGTCCAAAACCAATAGACTGTAGATATTAACCATATTTATGATGTTGGTACGGTTAGATCGTATCTATTAAAAAAGTTATCTTTGGCCCCATGTTGTTCAAAGATATTTTAGGGCTATCGCACATTAAGAACCATTTGGCCACCAGTGCCAATGCAGGTAGAATTCCGCATGCACAACTATTTGTTGGTCCGGAAGGTTCAGGAACACTTCCCATGGCCATTGCTTATGCGCAATATATTATTTGTGGTAATAGTGATGGAGAAAATACCGGAACCAACCAAAGTTGCAACCTTAAGTTTGAAGGACTCTCACATCCGGATATGCACTTTGCCTTTCCCGTTTCCAATTCGGATAAAGTAAAAAGCCATGCCGTGAGCGATCACTACATGAAAGAATGGCGTCAGTTTGTTAAAGAACAACCTTACGGCAATTTGTTTGATTGGTACCGTTTGATCGGTATTGAAAAAAAACAAGGTCAAATCGGTGTGGATGAGGCGCAGGACGTGGTTAAAAAACTGGTGTTAAAATCATACGAAGGTGGATATAAAGTGATGCTAATCTGGATGGCCGAAAAAATGAACACGGCCGCCGCCAACAAGCTTTTAAAACTCATTGAAGAGCCGCCAAATAAAACCGTCTTTATTCTTATTACCGAAGACGAGGAACAGATCATACAGACTATTCGTTCTAGGTGTCAAGTATTACATTTTCCTCCACTTGCAGAAGAGGTTATAGCCAATGCCCTTGTACAAAAAGGAGCGCTACGCGAGGAAGCATTGAGAATTGCCCACGAGGCCAATGGCAATTTCAACAAGGCCTTGGATTTAATGAACGAAGATTCGGAAGATCTGATCTTTGAAAAATGGTTCGTACAATGGGTACGGAGCGCTTTTAAGGCCAAGGGCAACAAAAGTGCTATTCAGGACTTGATTATGTGGAGTGATGAAGTGGCAAAGACCGGCCGCGAAACCCAAAAGAAATTTCTACATTATTGCATTGCGGTAATGCGCCAGGCCATGCTTATTAATTTTAATACCAAGGACCTTGCTTTTATGCGCATACATGCAGATGGTTTTAGCTTGGATAAGTTTGCCCCTTTCGTTCACGAGAACAATATTCTAACTATTGTTGAGGAGTTGGAGGATGCCATATATCATATTGAAAGAAACGGAAATTCAAAGATTGTTCTTACAGATCTATCCATAAAACTAACACGCTTGTTGCATAGAAAAGCGGCATGATCTGTGTCATAATGGGGTTTTTTTGCTAACTTAATAGCAACCAACCCTAAATCCGCAAGACATGGACACCTTTCTCAACTCGGCAACCGAAATCCTAATTCTAATTTTTTTAATCATTGTTTTCGTTCAGAGTAGCATTGATAAAGTGTTCGATTGGAAAGGAAATCTTAATTGGTTAACGGAGCATTTTACCGGTACACCATTGGCAAGTTTGGTGCCCGTTCTTTTACTTACATTAGTGTTAGTGGAAATGGCTGCCGGTATTTTATGTGCCGTAGGGCTCTATCAAATTTTAATTGTAGGAGAAAGCACCATTGCACTCTATGGCGGTATCCTTTCCTGCGCCTCCTTGCTCATGCTCATGTTTGGCCAACGTATGGCCAAAGACTATGAAGGAGCTAAAACCATAGCCGTTTACTTCATGCCTGCTATCTTTCTAGTATATATGTTACAAAAATAAAAAAGGCGTCCACAGACTTTATCTGTGGACGCCTTTTTACATAAGAACGTTAAGCAATTACTTCTTGTATTTATCGTTCAATAGCTTTACGATTTCGTCAGTTAAATCATTAGCATCCGATCCGTATAATACACTACCGCCATCTCCTCCACCAAGGATGTAAGAATAACCGTTTGCTTTACCATAAGCCTTAACCTCTTTTTTTACTTTGCTAATGATACTATCCATTTCTGTCTGGCCCAATAACTGAAGCTGCTGGTCTTCTTGTTGCAGTTGCTGACCTATCATTTGTCCTTTTTGTTGCATAGCACCATATTCTTCCTGAGCTTTTGCTTGAGACATTTTTTGAGCCTTTGCCTGAAAAGCTTGAGCCTCCATTTGAAATGCTTGTGAAATACTATCTCTTTTTTTGGTAAGTGCGTCTGCCTTTACTTTAAAGCTAGCCTCAACATCTATTTTTTCTTGGTACTCCTCCATCAACTTTACGTTGTCTACAAACCCAATTTTTTCTTGTTGACAAGAAACTGCTACCAACATTAAAAATACCACTACTACATTTTTCATAATTCAGTTTATTTTAATCTGCTTTTATATTCGTTATCCTATTTTGAAAACTTTGACTGCAAAAATTATCGCAATCTATTTTTCAAGCTGCGCAAAAATAGAAAAGCTTTTCTAATTGTTGTTAACTAATTTCTAAATCTGAACGAAGTGGTAGGGATTCAAAAAAATACTATTACGGATTCTATCTATTTTGGTAAAATACGTCACATAGAAAATACTTATGCAAAGAATCTAATACAATAAGTGATAGTTATTAAAAACAGCTTCCAGAAAAGGCGCCAATTGATAGATTTTTGAGAAAGAATACACGGATAAGGCATTTGCTCAGAAAAAGCCTTAAAACCGCTAAAAATTGATTTTAGAGCAAAAATGGTCTACTATAACTCCCTTTTTAGAATATATATTACTGAAGAGGGGCGTCCATTAAAAACTGCACGAAAATTTGACCACAAACCAACACAGAACGCTTGTATAAAATTTTGCCTGCCTGTTTTATATTTTTCGGAAAGCATGGAAACATAAAAAGCATCAAACCACATAGGTTTTGTTTTTACGAGTTTCATTCCGTGTTTGGAAAACACCTTTTCAATAGCTCCTTTTGAAAAATGCCAAAGGTGTCTTGGCACATCATAAGCTGCCCAAAACTCTTTGTAATATTCCGCGTCGTAAGATTTAAAATTGGGTACCGCTACAATCAAGGTGCCCTCCCCTTCTAAATGATCTAATATAATTTTTATCTGTTCATCTAGATTCGGTAAATGTTCCAAAACGTGCCAAAGCGTAATTACCTGGAATTTTATTTGGGGCAATGCTTCAATATTAGAATGCAGCTCCATTTTCTTTTCTCGGGATCGCATCCGGGCATCATGGTTCGGCTCTACCCCTTTAACAGACCATTTCCATTTTTCCGCTTCCAGCAAAAAATCTCCTGTTCCGGCCCCAAAATCCAATAAGGTTTTTTTGCCCTTTGCATATCTATTTATCAAAAGAACTTTCTGGACCAAACTAAACCTTTTGACCAATTGATACATTTTATCAATGGCAGATTTAGAGGAATCCGTATGTGAAATGTAAGCATCACTTTCGTAGTATTTTTGAAGATCTTTGGGTTGCGGTTTGGTAACCAACATTTCCAACTCTTCATCCAAAAGTAATTCAAAGTCTTCGCCGGAAATCGAGAAGTCTTTAGTTTTTAAAAATGGTTTCATTATAGTTGTGAGTGGTCAGGTATTCTTTTTTGAGAGTTCGAAGATAATTTAAAACTGGCTCTCTAGAAAACGAATCTTCATGAAGACAATCTTTTTCTTTATCACTATACACCTCAATGGCAATATACCAATTATCCGTTCTTAAAATATCCTCTCCTCCAACATCGTCTAAATCATCTTCACTATCTAATGCGGCATTCAAAGTTGCGCTAAAAATAGCAGGTGCTAGATTCAAAATTTTGGTAGGTATGTCAACCTCGTAAAAAGCAAAAAAGTAATATTCGTCATCAATTAAAAAAGGTACATCGTCATATACATTTTCATCGCCCAACTGAAACTTTGTATTTACATAATTGTAAAAATGGTTGGCATCTTTGGGGTCTTCAAAAATGAACATGGTGCGTTTAGAAAGACTTCTTTTAAACTTCTTTCCTTTCTGTAATTTATAGTCACGAATAGTAGGTGCAACTCGGATGGGAACACAAGATTGTATGATTAAGACCAAGCACAAAATTGAAAGAATATGTCTCATTTTCAAAGTCCGTTTAGATTGAAAAAATACCTCAACAAAAACTGAGCCCAAAAACAATATCATGAGACGCATACCGTTCTATATTGACATAAAAAAGAAAAAGGATTTCTTGCAAACCCCTATTCTCGGGACCGAGCAAGAAACCCTTGTTTATTCAATATCGCTTTACAATCTAGTGCCTTACGCACTAGTGTAGGCAAGGGAACCACGTTATTTTTACAACATAAATGGCGTGGAAACTCTATATGTTCCACGTGGAACCTTGCCTAAATTACCTTCCTAAATACACCAACAACACACTAATATCCGAAGGATTCACGCCACTAACCCTAGCGGCCTGAGCAATGGTTACTGGCTGTATATTGTTCAATTTTTCACGAGCTTCAAAGGATAAAGACTTCAGTTTTGAGTAGTCAAAATTTGCAGGGATTTTTACATTTTCCAAACGCAATAACTTATCCGCATTGTTCTTTTCCTTTTCAATATACCCCGAATATTTAACCTGGATTTCGGTTTGTTCCAACACCTCTCTATCCAAATTATTTTCCTCCACAAAACCAGAAACTGTCTCCAATTGAAGCATGTGGTCCATAGTTACTTTTGGGCGGGAAAACACCTTAAACATCTTATCGGATTGCTTCACCAAAGATGAATTTATACTATCCAAAATTGGATTTATCTCTTCCGGCTTTACACTAGTTTCCCTAAAGAAATTGACAAAAGAATCAGATTTTAACTCCTTCTCTTCCATCCTAATCAAGCGCTCTTTTTTAGCCAAACCTATGTCAAAACCTTTTGGCGTAAGTCTTAAATCCGCATTATCCTGACGCAATAAAGTTCTATATTCCGCTCTGGAAGTAAACATTCTATACGGCTCTTCCGTACCCTTTGTAATCAAATCATCTATCAAAACACCAATGTATGCTTCGTCTCTTTGAAGTATAAATTCTTCCTTTTCCTTAATCTTTAGGTGTGCATTTATACCCGCCATTAGACCTTGAGATGCTGCTTCTTCATAGCCGGTTGTACCATTAATTTGACCTGCAAAATACAGGTTCTCCACAAGCTTGGTTTCTAGTGTATGCTTCAATTGTGTAGGGGGAAAATAATCATACTCTATAGCGTATCCAGGTCTAAAGAACTTTACATTCTCAAACCCTTTTACGGACCGTAGTGCTTTAAACTGGACATCCTCAGGAAGCGATGTTGAGAAGCCATTAACGTAAACTTCTACCGTATCCCAACCTTCTGGTTCCACAAAAATTTGGTGGCTATTCTTATCCGCAAAGCGATTAATTTTATCTTCTATAGAAGGACAATAACGTGGACCCACACTCTTTATCCTACCATTGAACATAGGAGAACGGTCAAAGCCTTCACGCAATACATCGTGAACCATTTCGCTGGTGTGCGTCATAAAACAGTCCCGTTGCGTCTTTAAAATTGGCGTCTGTAAATAAGAAAACTTCTCAGGAATTGCATCACCGGGTTGAGGAATCATAACCGTATAATCCAAAGAACGACCATCAACTCTAGGTGGTGTTCCCGTTTTCATACGACCGCTATCAAAGCCAAAATCTAACAATTGCTCCGTAATTCCCGTTGCTGCTTTCTCTCCTGCTCTACCTCCACCAAACTGCTTTTCTCCAATATGGATTAGCCCATTTAGGAAAGTACCGTTCGTTAGAATTACGGATTTAGAACGAATATCTATCCCCAAAGAACTCTTTACACCCACAGCTTTTCCGTTCTCCACGAGGAGACCGCTAACCATTTCTTGATAAAAATCTACATTCGGTATATTCTCCAAAGCCAAGCGCCATTCCTCTGCAAAACGCATACGATCATTCTGCGCACGCGGACTCCACATTGCAGGACCTTTTGACTTATTCAACATTTTAAATTGAATGGCAGACTTATCCGTGATTATTCCGCTCATTCCACCAAGCGCATCAATCTCACGCACAATTTGTCCTTTAGCAATACCGCCCATAGCAGGATTGCAGGACATTTGCCCTATGGTTTGTAAATTCATGGTCACCAAAAGTGTTTTGGAACCCATATTTCCAGCAGCTGCAGCCGCTTCCGCACCCGCGTGACCACCACCTACAACTATAACATCATATTCCTCTGCAAACATCTCTTCTCCTAAATAAATGTGATTATTTGATAATTCTAACCGCCCAAATTGCGCAACAGCAATCTGAAACTTTTATTGTTCCACGTGGAACAATTCTATTTTTTCATTCTCTTTACTGCGCATTAAGAGCACCTCCTCCTTGGACTTGTCCTTATAACCGAATAAATGCAACACACCATGCGCCATAACCCGTAGCATCTCTTCCTCAAAAGAAATTGATAATTGCTCGGCATTATCTTTCACTCTATCTACAGAGATAAAAATATCCCCGGCAATGACCTTTCCCTCTGTATAATCAAACGTCAAAATATCCGTATACGTATCGTGATTTAGATATTTTTCGTTCATTTCCAAAACCTCATCATCAGAGCAAAAAACATAATCCACTTGGCTCAAAATGCCATCTTCAGATGAAATCACAGCTTTCAACCAATCGGCATATTTCTGTTCATTATCCAAAGAAAAATGGGTTTTATAATGAAATTCAATCATTGCTTTTAAAGTATTCTTTAACCCTGTTTTGGAAATTTTGGCGCAAAGGTAAGCTTTGTCGATTTAAAATCTCAATTTCATTACGATAATTCTCTAATAATGAGGGTTTAGTAGTAATTGGATTCCGAAACTGATTGGTATTTGTATTACTCTCACGTTCAGGTTTTTTACCCTGCTTTAAAGCGGCATTTTCAAGCTTGAGCATTTCATACTGAATGTTATTCATTCTAGACTTGCTACGCTGCGTTATACCATTTTCCAAAAGGTCATTCTCAAAATCTTCCATTTGTTTGATTAGCTTTTGAGCAAGTTTTTTATCGCCAGCATTCATCATATCCTTAAGCTGCTGTTCCAACTCTCCACGTAATCTTTGCTGCTCTTTATATATCTCATATATTTCCTGCAATTCAGATTCCGAAGGTTGACCGTTACCCTGACCAGATTCTGAGCCTTGCTTACCAACTTCTTCTTGCCCATCTTTACCATCACCCTTTTCACCTTTACCTGACTCGCCTTGACCAGGTTTTTCGCCCTGACCATCCTCACCTTGTTCTTTTCCTTGCTCGGAACCTTTACCTTCCTTCCCTTGGCCATCTCCTTCACTAGGTTTGCCCTCACCAGGTTTCCCCATACCATCCATTTTCTCCTTCAACTCTTGCTGTCCTTTGATAATGTCCGGAAGTTGAAATCCTTCACCTTCACCCTCTCCTTTACCAGACATCATACTTTGCTCCATATTGTCCAAAATATTCGCCAAGAAATCTGCTAAACTGTTAGAGGCATTTAGCACATACTTCTGATAAGATACACCTTGGTATATTTGATTCTCAGCAATGCTTTCCAAGGTTTTATCCACATTGTAATATACCTCAGTAATTTGCTCATTAACAAATTCCGAAAGCTCAGCACGACGTAAGGAAAGCGCAAAAAGACTATCGTCTACATGCTCAAAAAGTTCGCGCAACTCCTGCTGCTTATGAATGGCACTTGAGAACTGCGGACTATCCGCATCCACATCTTCCAAATTATCATACAATACTTCTTGTTTGAACGAGAAAGTAATCAAATTATCAAGTATTTGCCGGAGTATTTCAGCATCCTCAGTTATGGTTGATTCTCCGCCACCACTGGCGGATGATGAACTCAATAGCTCACTCATTTCTTTCATTTTCTGAGCTGCTGACTTTTGTTTTTTAGACGCCTTTTCTGAAGATTCTTGCTTATCCTTCGGGTCAGAACCTTCCGATTTCTCCTCTTTAAGCTCTTCTAACGCCTCCTTTTGGTCTTTTTTAACCTCACCCTCCTTTTCCTTGTTGCGGTCCAAATCAAGCGGTTTTTTAAGCTTTTCGTTGTCCTTTTGCAATTCATCCAGCTCCTTTTGGAGCTCGTCAAAAGCTTTATTAAGTTCCTTTTGCTCCTCTTCCTTGTTTAACGCATCCAACTTTTCCGAAGCCTTTTCCTGTTCTTCGGCCAGTTTTTGCAAATCCCGCGCAAGTTGGTCAACCTTCTCCGTAACATAGTATCTCTTGGTAAGTTCCAACAACTGCTCAAGGTTACGTTCACTATTCTTTTGCTTCTTTCCTAACTCCTCCAAACGCTTTGAAAGCTCCTCCTTATTGATTTTATCTGCAACTCTATTAAGTTCCTCAAGCAGTTTCTCGTTCTTTTTTGCCTCTAACTCCTGACGCTCTAGCCGTTCTTGAAGCAGTTTATTCAACTTATCATCACTATCCAACTTATTCAAGTTTTCCTTAAGCTGCTTACTGAACTTTTCCATCTGGCTTTCCTGCTCTTGCTGACGTTTCAAAAAATCCTTGACCTGGTTCTGGTCCGTAAAGCTCAATTGATTTTTTTCCTTCTGACCTTCATTAATTTCTTTTAAATCTTCCTTTTGCTCCTTGAACTTCTCCAAAGACCTATCCAGATTATTGATTAAAGATTGCTGGGACTCCAGCTCCTTATTTCGCAATTGGTCTTCATCCAACAAAGCCAATGAATAGACTTGGCTCTTCGTAGCTTTACCGTTGTGAATAGCATCATTATCAACCGCTTCAAAGTAAAAGCTATATTTTTTATCGGCCTGTAGCTCTAGCCCGGAAGGAAAAGTATAATAAAACTGGTCAAAATTGCTCTGAGGTGTACTTAACGGTATTATTTGCTTATTTTCAGGGTTATCATCAGCATAACAAATCAATTTTATACTACTCAGTTTATAGTCATCAGAAGCTTCTCCGGCATAATAGGCAACGTTAGGATTTAACGAATCAAGAACCTGCTTTACTTTAATTGCTGGAAAAGCATCTCTTATAACCTTAAACTCATAACTCAATTTTTCATAATCGGCTACGTTTTTATTAGAAGTCGAGACTTTATACTCCATATCCCTATAAACACGTCTATTTAGAGAAAACAAACCTTTGCTACTAGAAAAATTCTGAACGGTATCCTTGGTGATTAAACGTATAACCTCCGTATTCTCCCCATCTATAGACCAAGTTACCTTAGTTCCTTCGGGAAATACGGCATTTCCAGTGCTTTTCAATGTTTCCGATGCTCTGCCGGTATAATTGGGATAATCCAATTTCATCTCAAAATCCTGAATAACGGGGGTCCTGAGCACATTTAACGTATACGCCCTTGAACGCACCTCATTTGCCAAAAAGTGAAAATCAACACTAGTTAAAGGAGGTGTAAACGTATAGCGGTACCGACCATTATCTTCCTGTAAAATAGATTGTTTTCCATCAATAACTATAGAAACGGATTCTGGTTTTACCTCACCCTCCGTACGGACTTCGATGGTAAATTCCTCTGAATCTAGAACCTCTAAATCCGTAGTATTTAAAAGAAATGAGAACGGAGCCGGTGGTTCATAAGCAAGCCTATAATTAACTACACGATCAGCAGAGCCAAAGAAAGGCTTAAGGTTTCCCGAAACCCAAATAACCAAAACAATCACAGCAGGAATTGCTAAATACTTTACATATTTCAGGTTTTCCGTAAAATCAACCGCATTTGTAAACGGAACAACGCTCATATTCCTGCTACGTTGTTCCATACTCGCTAATAATAATTCCGATTGGTTTTTATCCTCACCAAGGTCTATCAAATTGTATAGCTTATCTCCTACTTCAGGGAAATGTTTCCCGATCAATACAGAGGCCTGCCTATTGTTCATGCCCTGTTTCAACCTAAAAAGATAAAATAAGGGCGTGAGAATGTATTTGAACAACAACCACAGCTCAATACATACGAAACTTAACAAAAGCACTAAACGGCCTGTAGAATTGAGCCACAGGAGGTATTCCACACCAAGTACTACAAAAAAGAACAGCAACCCAAACGCCAAAAAAAGCATAATACCTTTAATGAGCATTTTGGTGTAGTACTTTTTTACGAAACTATTAAGCTTCCGGAGTATGATCTGGTAACCTTTCATAGAATGTAAAGATAAGGAAAAAACGACCCCAGCACTCAGATGCCGATCACCAGGAAGATATGAGCGGTTTGGTCAGTATACCTTGGGGAGCTAGGGTGCTTTTTATACCTTTGCCGGATAAATATTTTAGCCATGAGCCAAAGAGTACGCGTACGTTTTGCACCTAGCCCTACAGGGCCATTGCACATTGGTGGTGTTCGCACTGCCCTATTCAACTATCTATTCGCCAAAAAACACGGTGGTGATTTTATTTTAAGGATAGAAGATACTGACCAAAACCGTTATGTAAAAGGCGCTGAACAGTACATTATTGATGCACTTAACTGGTGCGGACTTACTTTTGACGAAGGTCCAGGTTTAAAAGGAGATTTTGGCCCATACAGACAAAGCGAGCGCAAGCATTTATATAAGCAATATGCTGAAGAGCTTATAACTAAAGGAAAGGCTTATTACGCTTTTGACACGGCAGAAAAGCTTGATGCTCACCGTAAAGACCATGAAGCAAAAGGAAAAACATTCATTTATAATTGGCATAATCGTCTAAAACTGAACAATTCACTCTCGTTTATGCCCGAAGAAGTTCAAAAGCGCTTGGACGCCGGCGAAGATTATGTAGTCCGGTTTTTAACTCCGCCTGATGAAAAATTGCAGCTAAAAGACAGGGTTCGTGGTACTATTGAGATAGATACGAATGTACTGGATGACAAAGTTCTGTATAAAAGTGATGGTATGCCTACCTACCACCTTGCAAATATTGTAGATGACCATTTAATGGAAATTACCCATGTTATACGTGGTGAGGAATGGTTGCCTTCATTGGCCTTACACCAACAATTATACGATGCTTTTGAATGGCAAGCTCCTGAATTTGCGCACTTGCCACTGATTATGAAACCAGTAGGAAAAGGTAAACTCAGCAAGCGGGACGGTGAAAAAATGGGCTTTCCTGTATTTCCACTAACTTGGAACGAATCCGTAGGATATAAAGAAGCTGGCTACTTCTCTGATGCCGTAGTTAACTTTTTAGCTTTATTAGGATGGAATCCTGGTACGGAACAAGAAATCTTTAGTCTTGAAGAACTTGTTGACTCCTTTAGTTTAGAGCGTGTAAACAAGTCCGGAGCACGTTTTGACCCAGATAAGACCAAATGGTACAATCAGCAGTATTTACAAACTAAGACTAATAAAGAATTGGCAGGACTATATGCCGAAATACTAGAATCGAAATCGGTATCTGTAGGTGACAAATCCAAAGACTATCTGGAAAAGGTCGTTGGTTTAATCAAGGAAAGAGCCGTATTCGTTTCCGATTTTTGGGACTTGTCCGATTATTTTTTCCAAGCCCCTAATACCTATACTGAAAAGGCTGTTAAAAAACAATGGAAAGAAGATACACCGGATATTCTAAACAGATTGGTATCCGTGCTAGAAGGTATATCTAACTTTTCCTCGGAAGCTGTGGAAACTACTGTAAAATCGTGGATTGGCGAACAGGAATTATCTTTTGGAAAGGTAATGCCCCCATTACGTTTGGTCATTGTTGGAGATATGAAAGGACCACATTTATTTGATATTATGGCTATGATCGGTAAAGAAGATAGTATTCACCGTATTCAAAAAGCAATTTCCAGTTTAGCTTAAAAGCTATTCATTAACATAGTAAAAGGAGCAGTAATTGGGTAACCCCAATCTCTGCTCCTTTTTTTGGTATGTAACAAACACAAGAAAATTACTACATATCTATAAAGTGTTTTGTAAATTCATTCCATTAATTAAAAAATCAAAATCATGGGCAGTTTTATTTGGATACCAATTCTATTCTTTGTCATCGCCACTATTCTATCGGGCGTTTTTATTGTAAAGCAACAAACCGCTGTTCTTATCGAAACTTTTGGGAAGTTCACCAGTGTACGACAATCGGGAATTCAGTTCAAAATCCCCTATGTACAGCGTATTGCGGCAAGAATTAGCCTTAAAATTCAGCAATTAGATGTAATTATCGAAACCAAAACCTTAGACGATGTATTCGTAAAGCTAAAAGTATCCGTGCAATACGTGGTGATTAGGGAAAAAGTGTACGATGCTTTTTATAAACTTGAGTATCCTCATGAGCAGATCACTTCCTATGTATTTGATGTTGTACGTGCAGAAGTTCCAAAAATGAAATTAGATGATGTCTTTGTTAAGAAAGATGATATTGCTATTGCAGTTAAGTCCGAATTGCAAGATGCCATGTTGGACTATGGTTATGATATTATAAAAACTTTGGTAACGGATATTGACCCGGATGCCCAGGTAAAAGAGGCCATGAACCGTATTAATGCTTCAGAAAGAGAAAAAATAGCTGCCCAGTTTGAGGGTGATGCAGCACGTATTCTTATTGTAGAAAAGGCCAAGGCCGAAGCAGAGAGCAAGCGATTACAAGGGCAAGGTATTGCAGACCAAAGAAGGGAAATAGCCCGTGGTTTAGAAGAATCCGTTGAAGTACTGAACAAAGTAGGCATCAATTCACAGGAGGCCTCTGCCCTTATCGTGGTTACACAGCATTATGATACGCTACAATCTATTGGCGAAGAAACCAATACCAACCTTATTCTCTTACCAAATTCCCCACAGGCAGGTAGTGATATGCTGAACAATATGGTAGCATCCTTTACCGCAAGCAATATGATCGGAGAATCTATGAAGAAGACGCAGAAAGAAAAAAAGAACGAGTAAATACCAATCATATTTAAACAAAATGAGCCTCCGGAACTGTGTTCCGGAGGCTCATTTCATATGTTTTATACTCTAATTAAACTTTTTAAGCAGTTTCTTGGCAACCATAGAAAGCGTCAATTTCTGTAAAATACCACTAAAGCCACCCAATAAATGTGTTGGGTACAGACTATTTTTGGTAATCTGAACCTGCATTTTAAGATTCTCTCGCTCTATATCCTGTTGTAGTTTCAAAATCTTTAGGTCTTGGTCTATCTGTTCGAACGATGTATATTTTTTCGGTATCATATTTCTTCAAAATAAAGTTCGGAAAAACGCGCCATTAAAGGCTTGACCAACGAACGGCGGAAAACAAACACTAAAATACCCACCAGGATATAAAAGCCCCCTACGATTAAAAATCCTAAGGCTGTATTTTCAAGTTCCGCTCCTATAAAAAAGCCAGCAGAAACAGACAAAAACAAAAGCGCAAGTACAACTGCAATAGCTATAAACGCTGACTGAGCAAAGCCAGTAATGCCTTTCATAAGCAATTTAAAAGCCTTTAGCTTATAAAACTCCCTACTACTCTCTATATAGGACTTAGCGCTAGCTTCGGCCTCTGAAATGCTTTCTTTTAGTTCATCAAAAGCCATATGCTATTTTTGTAATTGAGCATTTTTCTTTTTCAATTCGGCCAATTTGTTTTCCAAGCTCATGATAATATCATCAGCTTTATAGCTCATATTGGAAATGGTATCTTCAAGCTTCTGCTCAAAATCTACTTTCTTCTCCTCGGCCGTTTTGGTTAGCTCTTCCGTAGCTTGGGAAATTCTATGCGTTATATCATCTTTTGTCTTCAACGCATTTTTCTTAATCTTCTTTCTTGTTTTTTCACCTTTATCAGGTGCGTACAATATGCCGGCCCCTACTCCAATAATTGCTCCGGTAAGAACGGCCAACAAAACATTTCCACTATCATTTGACATAATCTCTATTTTTTAATTAATACTTGACTAAAATTATAATGAGAAGTCATTTCTTATTTTGAGTTAAAAGAACTCCTCTTTCTATATCATGCAAGTTAGGCCAAGTGTTTAAGTGACATTACCTCAATAAAATCAAAAATTGACGTTTAAATCAATTTATGAGCTAATTATCGATTTTAAGAGCATTTAAGGGATGAAGTCGGCCAGAGTGGATATGTTAATCGACGGAAAACTAATTTAACAGGAAAAACGACCTAAGAAAGTCGATTTTAATATGTCAAATCGATATTATAAATAATTTCGATAAATAAAATTTATACCTAATAATCTGAGAAAAAACAATAAAAAAACTCCTCTATAACTTGATGTTATAAAGGAGCTCTGAATTATAAGAAAATTAAAATCTATTTACTCTGTAGTTTTGCCCAAGTATCTCTTAAGCCAACCGTTTTATTAAAAACTAATTTTTCTGAGGTGGAATCTGGGTCAACACAGAAATAACCCAAACGTTGAAACTGAACACGGTCTCCAGGTTTAGCGTCCACTAAACTAGGCTCCAAAAATCCTGTAATCACTTTTAACGAATCTGGATTAATGAATTCCATAAAATCCTTATCCTTATGTGTATCCGGACTTTCGTCAGTAAACAAACGGTCATACAACCGCACTTCGGCCTGTAGCGCATGGTCTACAGATACCCAGTGCAAGGTTCCCTTTACCTTACGCAAGCTTTCCTCGGTACCACTACCACTCTTACTCTTAGGGTCATAGGTGCACTGAATCTCAGTAATATTCCCATCGGTATCTTTTGTGCAGCTCTCTGCTTTAATGATATAACCGGATTTCAGCCTGACCTCTCCACCCAGTTTTAAGCGGAAGAATTTACGATTGGCCTCCTCCTTAAAGTCATCTTTTTCTATATATATTTCCCTAGAAAATGGAATCTGACGTGTACCCGCCGATGCATCCTCGGGATTATTCTCTGTCTCCAACCACTCTACTTCTCCTTCAGGATAATTTGTTATCACTACTTTAACCGGGTCAAGTACTCCCATAACACGTGGGGCAATCTTATTAAGATGTTCCCGAACATGAAACTCAAGAAGAGAAACATCAATAAGGTTATCTCTTTTTGCAATACCAATAGTATCAGCAAAGTTTCGGATAGATTCTGGGGTATAACCGCGTCTTCGCAACCCTGATAAGGTACTCATCCTAGGGTCATCCCACCCAGTTACTACATTCTGCTCAACCAACTGCAACAGCTTACGCTTACTAACCACCGTATGGCTCAAATTACGACGGGCGAACTCACGTTGTTTAGGCCGTAACTTGTTAGGGTCAATAACTTGGTCCAGAAACCAGTCATACAATTCCCTGTGCATAGCAAATTCCAATGTACAGAAGGAATGCGATACTTGTTCTATATAATCACTTTCACCATGGGTCCAGTCGTACATCGGATAAATACACCAATCGGTATTTGTTCTGTGATGTGCTTTATGTAACACTCGGTACATTATTGGATCCCTCATTAACATATTAGAAGAGGACATATCAATCTTAGCCCTAAGTACATGTGTACCCTCTTCAAATTCGCCATCTTTCATTTTCTGAAAAATAGCTAGATTCTCTTCTATGCTTCGATCTCTAAACGGACTATTGGTTCCTGGCTGTATTGGCGTACCTTTTTGTTCCGCCATAGCCTCAGAAGACTGCTCGTCTACATACGCTTTCCCCTGTTTTATCAATTCAACGGCCCAATCATACAATTGCTGGAAATAATCAGAAGCATACCTTTCGGTATCCCATTTAAATCCTAACCATTCCACATCTCGTTTAATAGCATCCACATACTCCTGTTCTTCCTTGGCCGGATTGGTATCATCAAACCTCAAATTTACAGGCGCATTGTACCGTAATCCCAACCCAAAATTCAAGCAAATAGAACTTGCATGGCCAATATGCAAATAGCCGTTTGGCTCCGGTGGAAAACGAAAACGCAAATCTTGCGTTGAATAGCCGTTTTTCAGGTCTTCTTCAACAATATGTTCAATGAAATTCAACGCTTCTACTGCCTCGCTCATAGAGTTCTTTTTTAGAGCCACAAAGGTACATAAAATGCCGTAATCAGGCATCTTTCTATTTCCATTCATACAAATACCTGCGTTTCACAACAATTATATCCCTTGCTACAACATTAAATTCCCCACGCGTGTATTATATGCCATATTTGTTATTGTATTCTCTATGTCAAAACCCAAATCTGACATTGAAACCTGTAGTAAACCCAAAACTACGCCTACTTATGAGACAGAAAAGAATTAACATTCCGCAAACAATTTTGGCCGCATTTCTAATGCTGCTCACCACACAGATCTCTGCACAAATTGTATTGGAAGCTCCGGTTCCAGCAGATAACCCAAATTTATTAGGGACCAACACATGGCCAAGAGCTTGTGCCGATAGTAGTTTTAACGAGTTCTTTGTTACCATAAAATGGGCCGGTGCAGCAAATTCTGATAATCAGTTCATTCTTGAATTATCTAATGCAAGCGGTTCTTTCGCTACTCCGTTAGAACTATCTACTGTTACCGATCAAAATAGCAATGCAGAATTTACAACCAGCTTTAACCTTCCTACGGATACTAGGGGAGCCAACTACAAGATGCGTGTACGAAGTACAAGCCCAGCATCAACAAGTCCAGAATCAGCTGGATATTCTATGTATTATTTAGGGTTTGATACCAACTTGCACATGAGTCCAAATGGAGATGGAACAACCCCAGGAAGTGTACAGGCTTGTGGTGGCACGCAAATTACGCTTAGCGTAGACAACGTGCCGGCTGCAGAACTAAATACCTATCAGTATTCTTGGTATAGAAGTGGGACATTACTTTCCGAAACCGGACCCACTATCCTAACAGATGGAGCCGGAGAATATTTTGTATTTATAGATTACGGAGATTGTACAGGTTCTGCCAATACAGAATCTAACCATATTATTGTTAACTCCGGTACCAGTACCGGTATTGCCATTAATCCACCGGCAACTACATCTGTATGTGCCGGAGATACCGTTGCTCCATTAGAAGCAAATGTTCAAGATGGTAGTTATATATATACATGGTATAAAGATGGTACCGAAGTACAGGCATCTCAAGCAGGTGGTTTTACCTATACTATAGATACCAATGACCCTTCGTTTACAGGAGACTATACTGTTGAAGTTAGAGGAACAGGTATTTGTACAGAAACTTCTGCCGCTGTTGCTATGAGCAACGCCGGTGCATTTACGGTTACAAGAAATAACAATGCCAATCTTGTAGTGCTTCCATCACAAACCCAAACTTTGAGTGTTACAACAGATGCCAATGCTCCAACTTATGAATGGTTCAGAAATGGTACGCCAATACCAAGTTCCAATAACGCTTCCTTAACCGTTAGCCAAGCAGGAACTTACCATGCAGCCATTACCCAAACGGGAGGCACATGCTCTTCAACAACCATAAATTCAGAAAACACAGAAGTTGTTGCTCCTACAGCTTTTAGAACCGAAATAGCCTATGCCACATCCTATGAGTCATGTAGCAGTACTAGCATAGCTTTGACAACGGATAAAATTTATGCCGTCCTAGCTGATGGTTCAGAAGTAGATGTAACCGCAGACGTAGCTTCATCATTTACCTATCAATGGCAAAAAGATGGTGTCGACATAGCATCTGAAACATCACAATCCATAAGCTTAACGGACAGTAACGAAAACGGAAACTACACTGTAGAAACTGACTTGGGAGGTATGAACGCGACATCAAATACCTTAGCCGTACAACTTGCCAGTGAAGCCTTAACTATTAGTAGTACGAGCACCGTATATTGTAGTTCTTCAGATGTTATTACCCTATCTACTACAACAGATTTATCTTCTGAAACTTTTGATTGGGAACGCAACGGTGAAGCCATAAACTCATCAGATGCGTCATTGTCCATTACTCAAGAAGGAACTTACCGATTGGTAGTTAGAAAAGGCAGCTGTTCACAAATATCTAATGAGATTAACATTACACCATTAGATCCGGACTTAATCACTTTGGATATAGATGGCGATGTGATATTTCCAGAAGGAAGCTCTAAAACGGTAAACGCAAGTGGAGGTACCGCCTACAGATGGTTAGACGCCAACAATATTGAAATAAGCGGCTCTTCATCTGCCACTTTTACCACAGAGGGTAACTACTTGTTAATAGCAAATATTGACAATTGTGAAATTAGTAAACCTATAACAGTAACCTATTTAGATCTATTTAATATACCTAACGTTATAACGCCTAATGGTGATGGGGCCAATGATCAGTGGATCATCCCTAACTCGTACTCAAACAAGTCTGATGTACGTGTCATTATATATAACGCAAAAGGTGTAGAAGTCCTCAATTCAACTAATTACCAAAACAACTGGCCCGAGTCTTCAATGAGTTTCGCAAAGCAAAACATGGTATTCTACTATGTAATTAAAAATGCTAGTGAGACATTGAAACAAGGTACCGTAACTGTTATCAGATAACCAACCTACCATGAAATTTGTAAAATACTTAGCGCTTACTCTAATGGCTGCACTGACGTTTGCAAACGTTCAGGCACAGGAGGATGACCCCGTACTTTTGTATAGTCCGGCGCCACAGAATTTATTGAAATTCAATAGATTTTTAATCAACCCTACCTTCTCTACCGTACAGGAAGACAAGTCTTATATTAACCTTTTACACAGAAACCAATCGGTACAGTTTAAGGATAATGACCAGACTTACTTTTTGAGTTATAGTGGTAGAATAGGTGATAGAAGTGGTTTGGGTCTAAGTCTTTATACCCAGAGTGTAGGGCCTGTATCCAATATTGGAGTACTGGCCAACTATGCCTATGGTATAAAGTTAAGCGACAAGAGCAATTTTACATTTGGTGGAAACTTGGCATATTATAGTACAGGTCTTGATCAGAACAATATTGACGTTATAGATACGAACGATTACCGACTTAACGGAACGGAAGACAGTAATGTGCTCTCCTTTCAGCCTGGTTTTAACCTATCCTATGGTAATATAGATTTTGGTGTTTTTGCCGAAAACCTATTTGATTACAATCTAAAAACCAGTGAGTCTTTAACAGCCTTTAGTGATAAGACCTACTCTAGCCACCTTCAATATACTCATCGGTTTAAAAAAGATGATGGCATTATGGAGGGCAGCCGTTTAATGCCGATAGCAAGAGTACGCATCAACGGTCAAAACCGTTTGTCTGCTTCAGAAAGTGAGACCCAAGACCTATCCTATGGTGGTGGTGCAATTCTTGATCTGCCAAAATTAGGATGGTTACAAGCTGGTTATGATAGTTTTTATGGTGCCTCTGCAGGTGCCGGGTTCAACATTAACAAAAGACTATCCCTAGGGTATACCATGGAAAAAGGTTTTGGTACCGATTTCAACAATTTTGGGGTTACCCATGAAATCTCGTTCGCCTATTCCTTTACACCAAACTTAACGGAAGACCGTGTTATGCTAGAGGATGATTATGAAGACTCTTTAGTTGAAAACGAAGAAGTTGACAAAAATGACCTAGTAGATAACGAGGAAATAGAGGAACTAAAACGTAAGCTTGCGGAAAACGATGCCATTATTCAAGAATTAATGTTCCGTCAAGATTCTTTGGAAAACGATCGCCAAAAAGATTTGGAGCGTCGGTTTAACATGGTAATGAGCATGGTACGTAATGAAACCAACGGCAAAAGACCAGATTTAGAAGACCGTGCCGAGAGACTATTCATGGGAACCAATGATCGTCCGTCAGTAACAAATACTGCTAGCAACCAAGATTCTAATAACGGTATTATACCAAACAGTACATCATCCAAAACTAGTGCAACTACGGCCTTAGCAAACAATACTTCTAAGCAATCAAGACCAACCGTTGCCAGAGATAAGGTACAACAAACCACATCTAATACATCTACATCTGCAGCAACTTCGACAGTTGCGGACAGAAGCAACGTAAAGAGTAGAAAATTCAAAAACCTAGAGGGAGTTAAGGACGGATATTATGTAGTAGCCAACGTTTACAAAGGTGGCCAGTACATGGATAAATTTATGAACAAACTTAATAGTGAAGGGTTTTCCTCGGATTATATAGCAAATCCGGATAACGGCCTAAAATACGTGTATTTGCAACGTTATGATACATGGGACGAAGCTGTAGCCGCCCATAATAGTAGTATGAACGGTACTTATGACGGTGCCCTTTGGATTATGGATGTTGATAACCGTTACACGAACGAAGCCTATGCTTCTAACGTAAACAAATTAAAAGAAAAATCTGCCAAGTACGATACCGACGTTCTACAAACAAATACCGTAGTAAAAGACCAAGTGGTATCTAACGAATTAACTTCTAAAACTCACAAAATAGATGGTATTGGTTCTGGTTATTACATCATAGCCAATGTATTTGCAAACCCTAAGAATGCAAATCGTTTTGTGAAGCTATTAAATTCTTACGGGCTTAGTGCCAGTTATTTTATAAACCCCGAAAACAACTGGAGGTATGTATACCTAAAAAGACACCAATCTTGGAACAATGCCCTACTATCCTACTATACCAACCTAAATGATGCGTACAATGACAAAATGTGGATTATGCGCGTCAGACCAAATCTACTGGCATAAATGATACCAAAATCCTTAAAAAAAATACTTGCGGGCGCTCTGTTTTTATATGCATTTGCAGGATTTTCCCAAGAGTATAAAGCATTTACAAGAACCTACCCATCCGGGGAAAATTTCAGGTATCAAACCAATATAAAGGGAGACTTGACCTTTATATCCAATAGTATACTAAATAGAGATGAAGGCATTCCCGGCAGACGTCCGGAAGATTCTTACGATAACCTCAACACCAATGGAAACTATTGGCCGTCCAGTAATAGAAATACTGAAACTGGAGGGTATTACAATTATAATGACCGTAAAAATATGCGGTACATAGATGTTGACACTGATACCAGCACATTTAGTTCTAGTACCGCAACATTTACATTTCCTGAGGCCGACTGTAATTTAATACGCTATGCAGGTCTCTATTGGTCTGCCACCTATCCACGAGATAATACTGCAGATCCAGTTGGTACTCCAAGAAATCACCCTATTGACCAAATAAAGTTTAAGGTTCCGGGAGGTACCTATGTAGACGTCACTGCTAACGAAATATTGTATGACGGTCTAACCGATACAGATTTAGAAGCTAATGCCCCTTATGCATGTTATGCGGACGTAACCAGTCTCATAACTCCTTTAGCTAATCCGCAAGGAGACTATACCATAGCCAATGTGCCGAGTGCTCAGGGCTATGGTATTTCGCCAGGTGGCCAATCAAGAATGACCGGGGGTGCTGCTGGGGGTTGGACTTTAGTAATCGTATATGAAAACCCAAATTCAACAGGTAAACTTATTACAACTTTTGATGGTTTTGCAAGAGTTACGGGTACCGACAACGTTAACATTAACTACACTGGTTTCAACACTATTCCAGTAGGCCCAGTAAACGCTAATATTGGTGCCGCTACGCTTGAAGGAGACTTTAGGATTACCGGAGATAGATTAAGAATTCGTGCGGCTAGCAACGGTGGTTTCACTACACTAAGTAATGGTACTAACCCTTCAAACAACTTCTTTAATAGTAATATTACCCGAAATGGTGTTCATGCCAATGACAGGAATCCGTTTAGTTTAAATACGTTAGGTTTTGATAGTGACATTTTTAACCTAAACAACCCAGCCAATTCAGTTATTCCCAATAATGAAACGGCTGCCACATTCAGGTTTCAAACCAATGGTGACCAATACTATCCATTTTTCAACTCTTTCAACATTGAAATCATTGAACCGGATATTGTACTTGAGAAAAAAGTAGAGGATATTGCAGGTAACGACATCACCGGACAAGGTGTAAACTTAGGTCAAATTTTAGATTATGTTCTAACCTTTCAGAATACCGGAAATGATGATGCCGTAAATTATACCATTCGTGATATTTTACCTATAAATGTTACGTTGGACGAGGCAAACCTGGACATGCCAACTGGAACTACATATAGCTATGACCCAGCAACACGAGAAGTGGATTTCTTTATCCCCAACAGATTTGTTGAAGTAGGAGATACTCCCGGACAAATACGTATGCGTGTTCAGGTTGCAGAAAATTGTTTCGATTTTATTGATGCCTGTACAGATTTAATTCAAAATTTAGCCTATTCTACCTATCAGGGGAGAATAAATGATAACCAAATTACTGATGACCCTAGTGTATCTGATTTTGATCACTGTGGATTTGTAACTCCAGGTGCTACCAACTTCCTTTTAGACGACCTTTCGGACTGTAATTTTACAAGAACGGTACAACTTTGTGGATTAAATGCCCTGTTAGATGCCGGAGATAATTTTGATGATTACGTTTGGGTTAGAGATGAAAACGGAAATGGCCAAATAGATGCCTCGGACCCTGTTCTAAACGATGGAGACCCAGACAATGATCAAAGCACATTAGAAGTAACCCAGGTAGGTACTTACATTGTAGACAAAATTGTTGCCGATCCTTGTAAAGGTTTTAAAGAAATCATTATTGTTGAACGATACGGTACAACGCAAACCAATCCGTTAGTTGAATATTTCAATGATATAAACAGCGATGCAGACCCTACCAACGATATTCAAGGTGAAATTGTTGAATGTAGTATTGATGGTGATTTATTGCCCAAATTCTTCCTTTGTGGCTCCGCGGATGTTCAGCCTATTCAATTGAATATACTAGATGCTCAAAGTATTTCTTGGGAAAGATTGGATGAAGGTAGTTGTCTTGCAGCTCCAGACGATTGTGCTAACAAAAACCTTACCTGTACATGGAACCAAGTAGAAACAGGAAGCGATTACAATGCGGACACAGCAGGAAAATACCGTTTGGTTATAAATTATACCAATGGGTGTTTTAGCAGATTTTATTTTGATGTTTTCCAGAATAATCTAAACATTCTTTACAATGATAGAGACATTATTTGTTCTACGGATGGTAACATCACTATAACCAATTTAGGAAGCAATTATGGTTACCAGTTAGTAGATGTAGCCAATAATGCTATTGTAGTTCCTTTTAGTGCCAACAACGGTCCTAGCTTTGATATTTCTAACAATGGAGCCTATAGAGTAGACGTTACCCAATTGGACAGTTCAGGAAATCCTATTCCAGATGCCTGTATTTTTAGTACTCCAGATATTGGAATCCTTGATAGGGATTTTCAAGTAGACGTAACTACAACCCCATCTAATTGTAATGCTCAGGGTATTATCAAAATTGATGTACTTAATGTTGAGCCCAATTATAACTACGTTCTAAGAAGAAGCGATGGAACCCTAATTGACGATGAAACCGCTCAGCCGGACAATACGCATTCTTTTAATGTAAACCCAGGGGATTATACCATTGAAGTTTCTACTCAAGACGGGTGTACGTATTCCGAAGATGTAACGGTAACCCGTACACCAGACCCAACAGTTACAGCAGTTACCACAAGAGACATTGGTTGTACAGCCGGTACCATTCAACTTACAGGAAGCGGAGGACTTCCCAATCCTGATTATTCCTATGCTATTTGGAGCAAAAACGGAACGAATTTATATGCCGATGTAGCTTCAATTCCGGGTGATGCGTATGATACCAATCCTATATTTTCTTTCGGATGGAGAGATACCGATGCCGATGATATTGATGAATATTTCCCCGGAGAAGACGGTGATTATGTTTTTGTAATCGTAGATTCTAACAACTGTTTCGCCTTTTCCAATGAAGTAACTATAAACGATAATGGGGCAATGACCCTAGATTCCATTACCGAAACTTCGCCTTCATGTAGTGGAGATTCGGACGGAGCGATAACTATAAATACAACAGGTGGTGTAGCCCCGTACGAGTTCAGTATAGATGGCGGAACTACTACTCAAGGAACACCAAACTTTGTTAACCTTATTGCAGGTACTTATGAAGTATTTGTAACGGATTCATCAGGTTGTAGTTTTTCTCAAACTGTAAACCTAACCGAACCTTTTCCTCTTAGTGCTTCTGCGGGTGTTTCCAGAGATGCAACCTGCGACCCCAACGGCGCAGAAGTAAGAGTAACTAATGTTACGGGAGGTACAGCTCCATATGAATATAGTTTTGATGGTGGTGCAAGCTACAGTGCATCAAGTACGGCTACACTTCCTCCGGGAGATTATACGGTAATTGTTAGAGATGCTTCATGTGAATTTCCTATGAACGTTACCGTAGAGGACGTCCCTGATGAGCCAGAAGTAACCCTTACTCCAGAGGTAAGTTATGATTGTGACGGGTTGGCAACTGTAACGGCAACACCAAACATTACAACGTACAACTATACTTATGCCTTAGATGGTGTTCCAAATTCACCGGACCCTACGAGCAATGTGTTCCTTAATGTAGGACCAGGAACCTATACGGTAAGTACAAACTATAGCTCACAGACGCCGCCAACACCAAGTATATTACTTAGTGAAGATTTTGGAAGTGGAGCAACTATTCCTAGTCCAAATACGAACGGATACACTTATGAAGATCAAACTAATAATGCCCCAGGTGATTCAAATAGTAATGTAAATGATTTTGAATACACAGTAACAAGTGACATTGTTGCTCCCTTTGGCACATGGATAAACCCAATAGATCATACAACTGGTACGCGTACAGGCCAAGGTCGCTATTTGGTAATGAATGTGGGTACCCCTACGCCAACTCAAATCATCTATTCTAAACAGATAAATGATGTTATTCCTAACCAAGATTTAAGTGTTACGCTATACGTTATGAATCTTCTGCGGCAAGGCACCAGTGGTCTTGATCCCAACTTAACAATAGAAATAAGAGAAACCGGAACAACAAATGTTGTTCAATCCATACGCACCGGTGAAATTGCAAAAAATACAGGATCTAATGATTGGGTAGAGTTTACGGCCACCCTTAACCCAGGTGCAAATACAACTCTGGATTTTGTAATTAGATCTGAAGTTAACGGAAATGGCGGTAACGATTTTGCACTTGATGATATCGTAATTCATCAAGTACCGGAAGTTTGTGAACAAACTGTTGAAACTGCGGTTACCGTTGTTGCCGGTAATGTATTTACCGCAAATATTACTGGCTCTACAGACGCAAGTTGTAACGGACTAAGCGATGGCTCAATAACTTTTGAAGTTGAAAACTTTAACGCAGCCGGATTTGAATATTCTATAGATGGTGGTGCTTTTATAGCCTCAACAACTTCACCGGTTACTTCTGCCTCAACCCTTGGTGCTGGCTCTCATACCTTGGTGGTTAGAAAAGCAGATGAAACAACATGTTCAAGAACGCTTACACAAACTATTAATGCACCAGATGCACTGGAAGCATTTGCTTCAATTACAACCCAATTAAGTTGTACCAATGGTGGAGCTACCATATCAGCAAGTGTTACCGGTGGTACTGCTGCTTACGAATACCAATTGGAAGATAACCTGGGTGCGATAGTTGGGACTAATGACTTTGCTACTAATGGTTCTAACACCGTCTTTTCCGGTTTAGCTGCAGGTGATTATATTGTTCGTGTACGGGATGCCAATTCATGTGAAGATGCCATTGATGCTGCTTTGACGGTGACCGCGGCAAATCCTATTACTTTTAACGTTACGCCAACGGCTTGTTATCCTGGAGGAAATACAGCTACCATTCAGGTTGATGTTACTGATGGGAATGGAGATTATACCTTCAGCATAAACGGAAACCCTTGGGTAAGCCCAACTCCAGCAAACAGTACAACACACACTTTTAGCGGTCTTTCAAACGGTACGTATACCATTAATGTTCAAGACGGACTAGGATGTACCGGTGTATTACAGAATATTACCATTGACCCTCAATTAACGGTTAGCGCATCAGCACCTACTATTACGGCCTGCGCGACCGATACAGATATAACTATTTCTGCTTCTGGTGGGGACAATAACTATGTATTCGCTGTTGTAACAAATGGAACTGCAGTAACGGATGGTGATTTCAGCACTGATAATCCAGTTACAGTTTCGGCTGCAGGAGACTATGATGTGTATGTACGTGATAATAGTGGGGGAGCAGATTACTGTTCGGCCATGTACACGATTACCGTAAACCAAGACGCTCCTATCGCAATTACCCCAACACCAACCGCTGTAACTTGTTTTGGCGAATCAAATGGGGCAATTTCAATAGTTGTAGATTCTGGTGGAAACGCACCGTTCATGTACAGTATTGATAACGGGGTTACCTATGTAACTGAAAACAGTTTCCCTAACCTTAGCGCGGGAACCTATCCTGTGCGCGTTAGAGATTCCAATAATTGTGAAACTACGCCTCAGGATGTAGTTGTTACGGAACCATCTCAATTGGTAGCAGAAGCGAGTATTACACAAAATTATACCTGTCTTGTTGACGGTGAAATTACCGTTGGAGACGTTACGCCAACAACAGGTGGGTCTGGAGATTATCAGTATAGCATAAATGGCGGAGCTTGGACAGTTGCTTCTTCAACAGGAATGCATGCTTTCTCTGGTTTAAACGATGGTACCTACAGCATTCGGGTTAGGGATGCCAATGCTACTTCATGTGAGCTTACTTTGGCCGATGTTATAATTGCTCCATTACCAACAGAACCAACACTTTCTACCTCAGTAACCTACAACTGTGATGGAACAGGAAACATAACCGTTCTACCTAACGATGCTTCGTATACGTATAGCATAGATGGAGGAACGGCTCAACCAACAAATGTTTTTAACGATATAGCTTTAGGAAGCCATACCATTACCGTAAACTATGGTAGCGATTGTACAGTTGATAGAACAGTAATCGTTGAGGACGGACATGCTTTTGAAGCTTCGATTACTGCCTTTGAAAACCTTGATTGTAATGGCGATAATTCAGGAACTATTACCATTGATGCCAATAACTATGGTACAGGTGGATATGAATATAGCTTAAACGGAGCTGCATTTGTTGGTCCGTTTACAGCTGCAGAAGAAATTACAGGCCTTGCCGCACAAGCACATTCTATAGAAGTGCGTGATGTAGACAATGCGGCTGCAAGTTTGCCTGGTTGTACCGTAACATTGACTCAAACATTGACCGAGCCTAATGCTCTTGTCGCTTCAGCAAGTATTACTTCAGAATTTACGTGTAATAATTCAGGTGCTACCATTACGGCTAGTGCTACAGGTGGCACTCCAACTTACGAGTATCAATTAGAAGATAATGTAGGTGGAATACTGACAGCTTATCAAACCAACACGGAATTTAACGGTGTGCCTGCAGGTGATTATATCGTAAGGGTAAGGGATACAAATTTATGTACAGATCCTATTGATTCAGCAATTACCGTATTCGCTCCCGTTGTACCAACTTTTGACGCCATACCTACAGCTTGTTATTCCGGTACCAATGATGGTTCCATAGCTGTAAATGTTACTGCTGGTAATGGAGGTTACAGCTTTAGTATTGATGGAGGTCCGTTTGTAGCGGCAACTCCAGTTACGGGAACAACTCACACTTTTGATAATTTAGCCAATGGTACGTATACCATAGATGTTAGAGATGCTTATGGATGTACGGCTGTTCAACAAACCATTACAATAGACCCACAGTTAGTAGTGTCCGTAGAGGTTGTTGATATCAGTGCGTGTAATGACGGTTCAATTACCGTTAATGCCACAGGTGGAAACGGAACCCTGGTTTACGCCATTGTACCGGCAAATACCGACCCTTCTGGTCTTTATTCAACAACTAACTTCTTAACCGTAACTACGGCCATGGCTACGGCCAACCCGGCGGGTTATGACGTATATGTTCTAGATAATAATGGGGCATCTCCATCATGTTCTTTCCTACAAGAAGATATTATTTTAACTCCCGTTGCCACGTTAACCGCAAGCGGAACAGCAACAGACCCTGAGTGTTTTGATGGACTAGGTTCCATTGATGCTACAGTAGGTGGAGGAACAGGACCGTTTACGTATCAATTAGTAGATTTGAGTCCTGCCGATGGTATTGATTACGGAAAAACAAATACTAATATTTCTACCACAACATTGACTTTCAATGGTATTGGAGTAGGTGATTACGAAATTACAGTTACCGATACAAACAGTTGTACCGTTACTTCATCAACCATTACAATCAACAATGCCACAGAAATAACTGCGGATATTGATCCTATTTTACCAGCGGCATGTAATGACCCTGATTCCAATGAATACGGGTTCCGTTTTGATAATGTAACCGCTCCTTCCGGTGGTACCATAGAATATAGTAATGACGGTGGTACCACATGGCAACTATCAAATGAACTAAGAGGTACTGTTTCAGGTACGGAGGTATTCCCTTCTATCAGAGTTACATTACCTAGTGGCACTATTTGTCAGAGAGACTTTGATAGATACATTATTCCTTATCCTTTGGATAATTTGGACATCAGTATAAGCGCAATAGTTGTAGACTGTTTTGATTTGCAAGTACGTGTTCAAGGAACCGCAGGTGTAGCTCCTTATGAATATGCATTTTCGGAAGACCCTGCTAATTTTGACCCAGCTACCACAACCTGGCAACCAGGTGGAACAGTAAATTCCAGCGGTGCTACGGTTCCAGCGGGTGAAGGTTCCTATACTTGGACCGGACTTACACCGGGTAGAACCTACATTTTCTATGTTAGGGATAATACGGGTTGTGTACGCCAGAGTTTAATCAATGTTAATGATCTAATTAACGAACCTATTGAAATAACTACGGATATTACTCCTACGTGTTTTGGTTCATCAACGGGTGAAATAGAATATACTTTGAATCCTACCACACCAAGTTCACACATGCGTTGGGAATTCTTTGAAGTAGGCAATCCTATTGCACTTCAGACTAGTGGTGGAGACATTCTTTATAACAATACTATAACCGTTAGTGGTTTGCCTGAAGGGGAGTATTACATTGATATTGTTCAATCTGATGGAACTACAGATGCCTGTAGAGGTGGTAGCGAAAATACCTATTTACAAGAGTTACGTGTTTTAAGTGCAACACCAAATGTTACCAGGGATATTTCGTGTAACCTACCAGGACTCATTTCAATTGACGGAATTACCGGTGGTGGCGGAGCACCATACACTTTTGATGTAACAGGACCAGCTGGTTTTACAGCATTGACCGGTACAACGGACAACCCTGTACAGATTCCTGTGAATTCCCCAGCGGGTAATTATACGGTAACTATAAATGATCAATATGGTTGTTCATTTACCATGGCCCCTGTTGCATTGACTTTATCGCCAAACCCTACTATTGATTCTATTACACAGGATAATTGTAGCGCTCCAATAGACCTTACCGTTGTTGGAAACTCGGCAGCAGGAAATATCCGTTATGCCATTGCACCGGCCGGTGACCCAGCACCAAGCACTTACCTAGATAATGGTGGCGTATTCAATGATATTGCCGCAGGTTCCTATGATGTTTATATTATTGATGGAAATGGTTGTATGGCCTCACAGACAGCGTTTGTGGTTCATCCGGTACTTTCCGTTCAAGCTAGGCTTACTAAGCTTATAGATTGTACGGCATCACCTGAGGCAACAATTAATATTGAAGCTACATCAGGGTCGGGAAGTTATGAATATTCCATTACCAACGATGCTGGTGCCCCTGCGGTAGCTCAAACAGCGTTCCCAGGAAATCCTTTTGATTATAGAGCGCCTTTAGCGGGTAACTATACCATTACCATTTATGATACGAACACGCCTAACAATGCAGGTTGTAACAGAGAATTCACAATTCGTGTTCCAGACCGGTTAGAGCCGATAATCGATACAGTTACTTCTACGGATGTAACATGTAATGGAGATAGCGATGGAACAATTTCAATATCAGCTGTAGATAACGGTATCGGTCCGTTTACCTTTGAGATTACTTCTTTGGATAGTGGTGCCGTAAGCATTGCCCCAACAAGCTTTACCAATACTTCTGCTACGTTCACAGGTCTTGCACCTACAACTACGGCCGCAGGTTATATCGTAACGGTTAGAAGTAATCCTACTACCAACAATTGTACAACGGATAGTGCTTCTATACTTATTGCAGAACCAGCTACTATTGCTGTAACTATGGATACAGTAGTTGAGTTTGGCTGTACTACGGCCAATAATCAGAATGACGCAAGTATCTCCGTGGCAAGTGTAACAGGAGGTTCTAACGCATTCGTACGTTATGAATTCATTAAAAATGATAATCCTAATACAGTTCCTGTAGAAGCTGATATTGTAGTTCAAAATGGTTCTAAAGATACCTATATTGAAACCGATCTATTAGGTGGAGCTTATACGATTAATGTCTATGACGATAAGGGTTGTGTGGGCACGACCAACGCCACAATTGCTCCTTTTGTTGAAATCAGTAATCCTACGGTTACCATTGATACGGATGTAAGCTGTAACCCTGGCAATGATGCCGAAGTTAGTATAGGTGTAACCCTAACGCCTCCATCGGGAACTCCAACTCTTGAATATTCAGTTGTTGGAACGGACAATGCGTATAGTGTATTAAATCAAACTAATAATTTATTTACCGGAATAGGGGTAGGAAACTATGAAGTGACCGTTACCAATACGGATACCGGATGTTTTGTACAAACTACTTTTGAAATTGAAGACCCAAATACATTTGAAATCGATGCTACCACTGTTGATGTAGTATGTAATGGAGACGATGGTTCTGTTAGCTTTACCATAAGCGATAGTACCAACCCATATACTGGAGGTTTCACATGGCAAATATATAATTCGCAAGGTACGGCTACCACGGGTGATGATACCATCATTGCAGGTGCTACTGGAACTTCGGCCAATGTAGGTCCCACAACACCATTTAACATTGGCGCGGGCGAGTACCGCGTTGAGGTTACCCAAGATAGTAATCCTTCTTGTGTTGCTTCCGAGTTATTTACCATTGCAGGTCCTAGTGACCCAATTAGCGCAAACAGAATATTTACCGATATCACTTGCGTACCAGGTAACAACGGTACCATTACCATTACCGATGTTACCGGTGGGTGGGGCGGTTATTCGTATTTGATTTTTGATGCGGCAGGTCCTGTTATTGACACTAACGATTCTGCGAACTATACTTCAAACCAGAAAGAAGAAAACCTTACTGCGGCTACCTATGAAGTTTGGGTTATGGATTCTAGAGGATGTGCTGAGCAATTGGCAGATGTTATTCTTGTTGATCCAACACCGATTACTGCAGATTTGAGAATCAATCAGCCAAACTGTACCGACTTAGAAGGTGAAATTGAAGTTATTAACGTAATGAACGGTCAGGGTAGCAACTACAGTTACCAATTACAGCTATTCAACACTGGTACTTCTGCTTTTGAAGATATGAGACCCATACAAACCTCAGCTATATTTAGCGGCTTAGGTGCAGGCGAATATCAAGTAGTTGTTAGTGACCAATGGGGCTGTGTAGGTACAACAAGTACAAGCATTGACTTACACGAACCTATTTCACCATTGGCATCCGTAGTTAAAACGATTGATTGTTCTACAACAGATCCCGGTGGACAGATTACCATTTCACAAACAGGTGGTTCTGGAAGCTTCAGATATGATGTACAATATCCACTGTCTGCTCCAGCTACGGTAGATGATACTAACAATACAGGTATTTTTACCAACTTGACCCAAGTAGGTGACTATGTATTTACCATTACCGATTTAGACCCGAACCACGGTTGTAGTACAACTATAACACAACGTTTGGAAACAGCGGTAATTCCTGTACTGAACGTAGATTCTTCTACCAACGTAACTTGTAATGGCTTAGATGATGGAACAATTTCCGTAAGTGTTACCGATAATGGAGTAGGACCATATACCTTCCGTATTATCACGGGACCAGGTAGTTCGGCTACTTTCCCAATAGCGGCAACATCATCTACGACAACATCTGCTTTCTTTGATGGACTTGAAGGTTCTATTGCCGGAATAACTTATACTATTGAAGCAAGAGGAGCTAACAACTGTGCTATAACAACAGATGTTACTATTACGGAATTAGATGTTATTACCGTAAATCCTATTAACATTGTTCAATACGGTTGTACTGTTGGAAACAATGGAAACAACGCTAGTGTGTCATTTACAAATGCATCAGGTGGAACGGGTACTTTTAATAGATATGTATTTATCCGAGATGGAAGTGTAGTTCAAGATGGTTCGAACACCACTTATTTTGAAACTGATGGTCTGGGTGGTATCTATGAAATTAGAGTATATGATAATGCAGGATGTTCTGCTCTATCAGCCACAGACACTGTTTTACCTTTTGTAGAAATTAGTGATGCAACGGTTACAACTACCCAAGAAGCTGCTTGTTCTCCATTGAACAATGGCCAAATAGAAGTTGGGGTAACGGTTAGTCCAGCTACCGCAACTCCTAACTTGGAATATGTTGTAACGGGAATAAACGTTACCTACGCACAGACCATTACTTCTACCAATAATCCTGAAACATTTACAGGTTTGGAAGTTGGAAATTACAGTGTAAGAATTACCAATGTAGATACAGGTTGTGTAATAGAAACTGTTCATAGAATTGAAGACCCGGATGTTATAGAGGTTACAGCCACGAAACTTTCCGACGAACAATGTTTGAACGATGGTGTAGATGACGGAAGTTTTAGTGTAACTATTGATAACTACACAGGGCCTTACAGCTATCAAGTATATGATATAGACGATAATCCTGTAGCCGGATTCAGTGGAACTGGAGATAGCAGTACACCTTTGATTATTTCAAATCTTGTAGGAGGAAGCTATTACATACGCATTACAGAAACTACAGCACCTTTGTGTGATGATGATTCCAATGTGATAACCGTATTGGCTCCAAGTGCTCCAATTACCGCAATCGTGAGAGAAGAAGCCAATGTATCATGTAGCAATGATCAAGGTGAGATATTTGTAGATCCAACCGGTGGTGAAGGACCATATACTATCCGTTTGGAAAACACCACTACATCTTCTGTATATACCGAAACGAATGTTGAGGCGTTTATTTTCAGAAACTTAGCGGCCGGTGATTTCCATGTGACTGTTACAGATGCATTCTCTTGTGTATTATCGGATAACATCACATTGATCAGACCGGATGATATTGTAGCTAATATTACGGCAACTACCTTATCGTGTTTTAATGCAAATACAGCAAGCATATCAACAACCGTAGGTGCAAGAAATATTACACCAACGTACCAATATCAATTGAATGTTTATGATGATATTTCCGGAAGTAACTTATTAACTACTTCTGTTGGTCAGAGTACAGGCGACTTCAATAATTTAGCGGCCGGTTTCTATAGTGTAACGGTAAGTGATGAGGTTGGATGTTCGGAAGAGACCGCTATTCTTGAAATAGTAAATCCTACGGAAGTAGAAGCTTCATTGATCAGGACAAGTCCGTTGACTTGTACCACCGGTGTAGAATTTGAATTAAGTGCTACTGGAGGAAGCGGAACCTACGAATTTAGTGTGGACAATGTTACATGGACAGCAATGTCAGGAAACAGCGTTAATTTACCTCTAAGCGGCATGTTAAGTGCAGGTGTTTACCGCTACTATGTTAGAGATGCCGTAAACCTTTGTACAGCTGTTCAATCTAATTCTATTGAAGAAGACCCTATTGATCCATTAATATTAACAGTAGATGATACTGCTGCAGTAATTAACTGTAATGGAGATAATACCGCTACTATCTATGCTACGGCAGATGGTGGTTTAGGAAACTATCAATATTCGCTTTACACAGATGCTTCATTAAGTGTGGCTTCTCGTATAGCGGGTCCACAAAGCAATGGTACCTTCAGTACTTTGCCAGCCGGAACCTATTACGTAGATGTAATCAGTCAGGATTGTAGATTAACTACTCCTGAACAAGTAGTTATCTCTGAGCCTACAGCTTTAGAATACACAGATGAAATTATAGATGTTTCTTGTAACGGCGAAGAAGATGGAAGTATAACCGTTAACTTGTCCGGTGGTTCAGGAGGCTATCAATATGCTATATCTCCAAACCTTAATCAGTTTGATGATGAAAATACATTTGAAGACCTTGCCCCTGGAGATTACAGGGTAATTGCACAGGATCAAAATGGCTGCTTTATAGAGTTGGAATATACCATTAACGAGCCTGCCATTGTTGAAATATCGGCCATCTCAACACCAGAAATATGTATAGGTGAAGAAAATGGTACAATTGAATTGACCATTACCGGAGGAACTGCTGGTT
This sequence comes from Zobellia sp. B3R18, assembly GCF_018860715.1. Classification (NCBI taxonomy): domain Bacteria; kingdom Pseudomonadati; phylum Bacteroidota; class Flavobacteriia; order Flavobacteriales; family Flavobacteriaceae; genus Zobellia; species Zobellia sp. B3R18. Next base: position 1,103,621 of record NZ_JAHKQG010000011.1, read on the forward strand.
ATAGCACCCGAATGCATACAGAAACCGATTTTGTTCAGGACAGAACAACTTTTACCGGTCTGGCAGAAGGAAACTACATCATATTTGTACGTGATGCCCAAGGTTGTGAAGAAAATATAACCGTTGCCGTAGAACCAGGCGTAAATTTAAATGCTACTGTAGAACCGGTATATGGTTGTAATGGAAATATTCCTAACAACTACATAAATATTACCCTAGAAGACGAAACTATTGCAGATCAGGTTCTTTATGGTGTAGATACCATGGATCCAGCAGAAATGCAGTTGAACCCATTCTTTAGAGACCTTACACCGGGTACGCATTACATAGCTATATCCCATGCCAACGGTTGTATTGTAACTTACGATATAGAGATTGAAGATTTCCAACCTTTAACTCTTGTTCTAGAGCAAACCAACATCAACCAGATAACAGCAAACGTTACTGGTGGAAGAGGTGAATACAATATTACTTTTGGTGATAAGGATAATGGTACGGACAATACGTTCTACATTAACCGTACTGATACTTATGTAGTTACCGTAACCGATGAAAACGGTTGTGAAGCTGTAGCAAGCATATATATGGAGTTTATAGATCTTGATATTCCAAACTTCTTTACCCCAAATGGAGATGCGGAAAATCAGACATGGAAACCTAAAAATGATGAAGGCTTCCCAGAGATACTAACCATCATATTTGATCGTTATGGTAGAGAGGTGTACCGAATGGGTGTTGGTGATCCAGGATGGGACGGTCTTTACTTAAGCAAAGAGCTTCCTACCGGAGATTACTGGTACGTTATTAAACTCAACGGAGAGAATGATGACAGGGAATTCGTTGGACACTTTACCCTATATCGCTAAATAAAAATACTTAACCTACAACCTACAGTACCATGCGCAAATTCATATGGACCATGCTGCTCTTATCGGGCATCATAACCGCAAGAGGGCAGGAGCTTAATTCGCCCCAGCTTACTCAATACTTGGCAGATAACCCGTTTGTTCTATCACCGGTTTATGCGGGTATAGGAGACCATGTAAAAATTAGGCTTAACGGTCTTACACAATGGGTAGGAATCAAAGACGCGCCACAAACACAGTCTCTGGCAGCAGATATGCGTTTAGGTGAAAAATCCGGTATAGGTCTATTTTTATATAATGATAAAAACGGATATACCAAACAACAGGGTGCCAGGGTATCTTTTGCTCATCACTTAACTCTAGACAGATATGATGATGAATTTTTATCCTTTGGTCTTTCTTATAACTTTAACCAGTTTAGAATAGACATTGATAAATTTGTGGATGCCAATCTTGATCCGGGAGTTATTAACAACCGCCAAACTAGCAATCATAACTTTGATGTTGGGGTACTGTACAGATATGGTAAATTCTACATAAGTGGTAATGCATCCAACCTTTTAGGCAAGGATCCTAGCAGTTTTACCTTTGATGCAGATGAACCTAATGAACTAAGAAACTACTACGTATATACCGGATACCGATACAGAAAAAATAAAAACAGTGATTTAGAAATAGAGCCATCTTTACTCTTTAAAATGTTTGAAAGTGATGGACGTTCAGAAACCGATTTAAACCTAAAATTTAGATGGTACAATTTTGAAGACTATTTCTATGCCGGTGTTAACTACCGTTTTTTGAACGATCAAATAGGTAGCCCACTTTTTATAGCGCCTTTTGCAGGTCTAAAAAAGAACAATTTCTACTTTGGGTATTCCTATCAAATAATTCTAAATGAATTACTTACTTATAGTACAGGTACCCATGTAGTAACTATTGGTGTAGACTTGTTTCAAGGACTTAGTAATTGTCGTTGTACGTATTAAGCGGCAAAGTTGTTCAAAATACCTGTCCGATTATGAAAATTACAGCCTAGCTTTCTATTCTAATCTCAGCCGTTTCAATTAAGTTTGCAAAAATAAATTTGATTTTGGACAAGGTTAAAGTTAATAATATAAGGGTCTATGCCCACCACGGTTGTTTAGAGGAAGAAACTGCCATAGGTAGCGAATATTTGGTAAATGTATCTGTAGATGCCAATTTAACCAAAGCATCAATTTCCGATAGATTATCCGATACGGTTGATTATGTTCATATTAACCATATCGTGAAAGAGGAAATGAAAGTGCCTTCTAAACTTTTGGAACATATTGGTAAACGTATCATACATCGTATTTTTGACGAAATCCAAATTGTTCAAAAAGCAGAAGTTGAGGTTTCAAAAATAAATCCTCCTATAGGTGGTGATGTTGAAAAAGTGACCATAGTTTTAAAGGAAAAGCGAAAAAAATAACGTACCCAATACACTAAATCATCATTCTAAATAACTGCAAATCTTTATACTTAGCACTTTTTATGTACGATGTAAATTACCATTGTGAAAAAAAAGTAAAGTAAAAATAACATTTCCATCAAAAAAACTATCTTTGCACCTGCAAATGGCATCGTGGCCGAGTGGCTAGGCAGAGCTCTGCAAAAGCTTGTACAGCAGTTCGAATCTGCTCGATGCCTCAATAAAAAACCTTCGTGTACAACGAAGGTTTTTTTGTTTTAAATACGAAACATCCAGAGCAAGTATATCATTACAATACTTCCTATTATTTAGCTAAAGCTTTTCTATACGTTCAATACCGTTTTCTATATTAAACTGGTCTTTTGGTAAAAAACCTTTGATTATTAGCACTATACCACATATAATCAAAATAATACCAAGTCCTTTTTTAATGAAAAATATTCTGTTTACCGTTAGTTTCTTCTTTAACTGTTTCGCCAGAAGAATCTTAAATATATCCGTTACAAAATAAGCCCCCACCATTGCAGAAAAGAACACTACAATACGGTTAGGGTCATTATCCAAACTAGGTCCTACCACAATGATAATACCCAACCAAAATACCAACACCCCAATATTTATAAAATTCAGCAGAAAACCTTTTACGAACAGACCTAGATAATCGCTTTTCTTAACTTTTATATTAGTTTCTACCTGTTTGGGAGGTTTTTTAAATATGGTAACAATACCATACACCAGAAGTATTGCACCTCCAAAAACATACAGACCGGGCTGGTTGCTTAAATTTTCAAGAAGTTGAAAACTACTAAAATAAGCAAGAACAAGAAAAACACCATCTGCAAGAATAACCCCAAAATCAAAAATAAGGGCCGCCCTAAATCCTTTAATGGCACTTGTTTCCAAAAGAACAAAGAAAACAGGCCCAATCATAAAGCTTAAAAAAAAGCCTAATGGAACTGCTGCCTGAATGTCTTCCCACATGCGTTATTCTTGGTATTCTTTACTATTAATTTTAAAGCGAAATGTAGTTTTACCCTTCCTGATAAGAAATTGGAAAGGCTACACCACAAAGCTAAGGGATTAAAACTGGAATAAAAACCGATTACATTCGTGTTACCGTACCACCAAACACAGTTTTTTCATCCATTTTTTTAGGATTGCCGTACACCAAAACCTCTCCGCCGGCCTTTACAGTGGCCTTTACATAATCCGATGCGTAAATCTCTGCACGAGATCCGGCATTCACATTTATAGTAGAAAACTTAGTTATGAATTCTTTCCCCTCATAAACACCACCGGTATTTATGACAATATCCTGTAAATTAGAGGAGCCACTGGTTGAAATCATTCCACCGGTAACTGTCTTTACCAACATCTGTTCAACTTCGGCATTAATTTCCAGTTCGCCACCTTCTTGGGCCTTAAGCTCAATAACTTCTTGTTTTATAGATTCATCCGAAACTATTCTAGCATCTTCGTTAACGTCTATAACAATAAGTTTTTCGGTATAGTACAAATCAACAAAAGTTCTGTACCCACTAAAAATTTTACCTATTTGCATTCTTATTTTAAGAACACCATCATTATTAACAATAGCTACCTTATCTATATTCTCACCGGATATAACGGCCTTATTCTCATTTGCCTTGATAAGCTTAATGGAAAGACCATCAAAAGCCTTAACCTCTGAGAATTTAGTTAAGTCTTGAGTCATAGTAGCATCTTGGGCAAAAGTGACTTGAAGCCCAAGAATACAAATGACAAGCAAAACGAACTTTTTCATAATGTACCTTTTTAGGTTATTTTGATAGTTCAAAGACAAAATCCGTTCCAAAAGAACCGATTACGACTCATGCTTTCCCAAAAGAGAGAAATCTAAATGACGTTTTACCAAATCTGAGTTTTTGACCATGACTACTACTTCATCACCCAATTGGTAAGTTTTCTTTGTCCTTTCTCCTACAATTGCGTACTCCTTTTCGTCAAAGGTATAATAATCATCTTTTATATCGCTGATTCTCACCATGCCTTCGCACTTGTTCTCTATAATTTCAACATAAATACCCCATTCGGTAACTCCACTAATAACACCAACAAACTCTTGGTCTTGGTGGTCTTGCATAAACTTGATCTGCATGTATTTAATGGAATCTCTTTCTGCACTGGAAGCTAAGTACTCCATATCTGAAGAATGTTTACATTTCTGTTCATAAACCTCTTCTTTTACAGATGCACCACCATCTAAATAATGTTGCAATAAACGATGTACCATTACATCCGGGTATCTTCTAATTGGTGAGGTAAAATGCGTATAATAATCGAACGCTAAACCGTAATGCCCAATATTATCCGTTGTATAAATAGCCTTGCTCATACTACGTATAGCAAGTGTATCTACCAAATTTTGTTCTTTCTTGCCTTTAACATCGCTCAAAAGCTGATTTAGAGACGCGCTAATGGATTTTTTATCCTTAAAGTCTAACTTGTGCCCAAACCTGGAAACAATACCGTTAAGCGCTATTAATTTATCTTCATTAGGATCATCGTGAATACGATATACAAACGTCTTTTTAGGTTTTTGTTTGCCTATGAATTCGGCCACTTTTCTATTGGCCAGCAGCATAAATTCCTCAACTAACTTATTGGCATCCTTAGATTCCTTAAAGAAAACTCCAACGGGCTCACTTTCTTCGTTCAGGTTAAAACGTACTTCTACCTTATCAAAAGAAAGAGCACCTTCTTGCATACGTCTGCCCCTCATAATTTTGGCCATCCTATCCATTTCCAAGGTAGCGTTTACTACATCTTCAGGAACGGTATAGGCATCTTCACGAATAGAAATTTCTTTTGGAATACTACCTTCCTTGGTTTCTATAATATGTTGGGCCTCTTCATAAGCAAAACGCTCATTGGAATTTATAGCCGTTCTACCAAACCACTGGTTCTTGATATTGGCATCTTTATCCATTTCAAAAATTGCAGAGAAGGTATATTTTTCTTCCTTTGGCCGTAACGAACAAGCGTTATTGGACAATACTTCCGGAAGCATGGGAACCACACGATCCACAAGATAAACGGAAGTAGCTCTTTCATAAGCCTCATCATCCAAAATGGTATCCGGTACCAAGTAATGAGAAACATCTGCAATGTGAATACCTATTTCATAATTACCATTTTCCAGTACTTCAAAAGAAAGTGCATCATCAAAATCCTTTGCATCCTTAGGATCTATGGTGAAGGTTAAAACCTCTCTCATATCCCTTCTTTTGGCTATTTCTTCTTCTTTTATAGAAGTATCAAGTGTATCTGCAAAACGCTCAACCTCAGTAGGAAATTCATACGGGAGTCCGTATTCTGCTAAAATGGCATGTATTTCTGTGTTATGCTCTCCTGGTTTTCCCAAGACCTCAATAATTGTTCCGGTGGGTGAATCGTCTTTGTCTTCCCAACCATCCAATCTAACAATAACCTTATCGCCATCATTAGCTCCTTTTATACTATCTTTTGGAACAAAGAAATCCGTGTACATTCTAAAATCCGTGGGACGTACAAAAGCAAAGGTCTTTTGTAAATCTACAATACCCACAAACTCCGTTTTCTTACGTTCCAAGATATTGGTAATCTCACCTTCTAATTTCTTGCCCTTTCTCCTTGGAAAGATGTACACCTCTACAGTATCTCCATGAAAGGCCTTTTTAACTTTATTGGCAGGAATGAAAACATCATCCTCCATATCTTCTATGACAATATAAGCATTGCCACGACCAGTAAGATCAACGGTACCTGTGTGGTATTTTTTAGAAGAAGCCAAGGCCATATAATTACCTCTGCCTTCTTCTTGTATTCTTTTCTTTTCTTTAAGTTGGCCCAACCTTTTTATTAATTGGTTACGGTCCTGGGTATTGTTAAGGCCAAGTTTGGCCGCTATTTGTTTATAATTGAAACTCTTTTTAGGTTCTTTCTCCAATACGGTAAAGATTCCTTTTGTTATCTCGTTGTTTCTATGATTACGAGCTTTCTTTTTGTTCTTTGACATTAACTATCTTTAATTTATACGGTAAATTACGAATTATAATCCATTACATCCGTTATTGAACATCCTTGATCTCAAAACAAGGTTATCAACAACTATATTATAATCTGTTTTTCTTTTTTAAAATTTAAAATAAAATTGGTGGTTATTATAGAGTGTTAATAAGGCTTATAAAAATTTGAAGAAATAGTTGTTCCATGTTACTTAAAGAAGTTGTTGACAATTTGTACCGATCTAATATAACACAGAATCAGGATGATAACTACATTATCAATATTCGTTGATAAGCGATATCAACATAAATTATTTAATAAGTAAACGTAAATTTAATGTTAATTACCGACAATAACATTTTGATAGCGTATTACAAAATGGGTAAAAATAATTTTCTCAATTAGAGATTAGTTTTGTAGAGTACTATTCAGGTGAGAAATCAAAATTTAAGATCTACTTTCTTTTGCAAGGTTATTAACAATATAAACACCTTTTAACAATAACAAATTAACAATGAACAAGTGTTTACAGAAAACTAATGTTGTGAACCCTATCCATGTTGTGGTAAAGCACTAGTATTTGTACCTTTGAGAGCTATAAAAGGGTTTTATACACTTATAAAACCGTACAAATTTAAGCTTCTAACAAGATTACGCATAATGAAAATAGCTATTGGAAACGATCACGCGGGTACAGATTATAAATTGGCCATCGTTGGTTTATTGAAATCTATGAATATAGAGGTTAGCAATTACGGAACTGACGGAGCTGATAGTGCTGATTATGCAGATTTTGTACATCCTGTTGCCTCAGATGTTGATAACGGTAATGTTGATTTTGGAATTATTATTTGTGGTAGCGGTAACGGTGCCTCAATGACTGCCAACAAACACCAAAAAGTACGTTGTGCTTTGTGTTGGACAAAAGAAATTGTTCAATTAAGTAGAGAACACAATGACGCTAATATATTAAGTCTACCGGCTAGATTTATTTCATTACCACAGGCATTAGAAATGGTAAAGACCTTTTTGAATACCAATTTTGAGGGAGGTAGACATGAAAGGAGAATAGAAAAAATTCCTTGTAAGTAAGCTTCCAAAGTTTTACTTTTAAAAAGGAAAATTTCGTTATAGTCACTTTCTTATCCAACCATCTTGCTAAATTACCAGATGTTTATAACTGGAGCAATCTTGTTATGAAGGTTATGAGGTATCCAAATATGTTCAATACAATGTAAATCCATTTTAATATGGGTAGTGTATTGCAGATATAATCAAGTTCCCAAACTATTGTTTTTGCTTAAAAAGTAGGTTTTAGAACAGTTGCCGCAATAAAAACATCAAGGTTAAGGAGTTTTACAACATTCTTAAGACATAAAAGACATCGTGTATCACAAATGAGGTATTAACAACGTTACTATACAACTTAAATACCAAAATGTAAAAACACGTAAATAATTGTACAAGATTGATAGTATGATGGAAATAAATGTAAAATCATTTGAAGCGCTTACCAAACTGGAACTTTACCATATTCTTAGGTTACGAAGTGAAGTTTTTGTTGTTGAACAGGATTGTGTTTACCAAGATATAGATGATAAGGATCAAAAAGCGTTACACGTTATAGCCACTAAAAACAATGAAATAGTTGCTTATACTAGAATATTTAAACCGGGAGATTATTTTGATGAAGCAAGTATTGGTAGGGTAGTGGTTAAATATTCCGAAAGAAAATACGGTTATGGAAAGGATATTATGAAAGCATCTATTGCGGCGGTAGAGGAACACTTTAATACGCCGGTCATGAAAGTATCCGCTCAATTATATCTAGAACGTTTTTATCATACTTTAGGTTTTGACCAAGTAGGAGATGGCTATCTTGAAGATGGCATACCACATATAGGTATGGTTAGAAAATAAAAAAGGTCCGTTACATACGGACCTTTTTGTTTCTTATAATTGCAATGTTATATACGAATAGGTTCTTTATTGGATAGGTTAATATCTTCCAACATATTGTCAGTAAACTTGTAATGCCCCTTGGTGGTTATAATTCTGAATCTATTGGAATTCATTCTGCTTAAGGTATCCAAGAAAAGCCACTTGGTTTTTAGCAGTCTGGGTTTAGATGATTTCAGGCTTATTTCAAAGTAATATTTTCTACCGTTTTTAAGCGCTACTATGTCTGGGGTAATTTTGGAATCCGTACCTTTTCTAACATAGGATTTGGGAGTATCGTACCCCTCAATATCCGCTTTGATATCTTCGAAACCTGTGGCTTCAAGATGATTGATCGACTTCTCTAAAAACTCCTGATTTTCTGACTTTTCTGTTCTTACCATAAAGGATAAGATATAAAAAATAACCGCAATTGCAAATTTTTAGTGTTGATTAACAGCATTTTAAGAGCGCGGAGTCTTTCAATTTGTACATTGTATTCAATTTTACAGAACCGACTGACCGGTCTAATTGGATACAATACGGATATAAAAATCAACTATTTTCATCGTTTAAAAACATGTTGATAACGCTGTAAGTAAATCAAAACCAAACCTTAAAGCTATAATATAACTTTACAGACTGATCAGTCTAAAAAATCTGTTAGGCCAATCTTTTGGCAACACCGGTTTTTTCTAGAAAATCGAGCTTTAAAATAAGGTTCAATGGTTTTTCGGCCTTGTTTTTTGTGGATGCGTACAGGTATCCTTCGTTCCTATGGTTCAACTCACTAATCTTAATTTTACCATGAAGCTCTTTATCAGGCACAATGTATTTTTTTAAGTTTGATGAGGTAATGGATCGGGCCGTTAAAAGGTCTATTAGTTTTTGTCTATTTACCAAGGTAATTTTGCACGAAGTAAATTCTTTAGGTGCATCCGCATAAATTGAAGTTATCAACGAGTAGAAATCCGTTTTTTTTGAAGAGTCAAACAACCAACCTTCTTTTAATATACCGTTCTTCTGGTAACTTAGTTCAAAGGCAAAAGTCGGTAGGTTTTCATTTAGGTAATCTAGTTGGGCCTTTTCGTCAATAGAATAAGTTTTACCACTGGCTTTACGGGTGAAAATTAAATCTATACCCGCCATTTGCTGTTTCATATGGGACACCCGCTCAAAAGAGTATTGCTTTAGATATTGGCGGTAATAGCGATCTAATAAAATGCACAGCTTCTGCTCCCTTTCCAAATCTGACTTGAAATTACTTTGAAGCGACATAGCACAGTTGTTAGTATTACGCAGAAGAACTAAACCTGAATTTTAGCGGCCAAGGCTTCTGCAATTTTTTCTACCACACCTACCACAAGGGCATTTCCCATAAAAAAGGCGCGTTTGGTATCACTTATACCCTCTAATAACGTATGATTATCAGGAAACATATTTAAACGTTCCAATTCTACAGGTGTCAATCGTCGCAATCCTTTTGATGTCTGCACTACATGTTTAAAACGTGAAGGAGATTTTCCGCCTTCACCGGTAATAATAGTCCTTGACGCGTTGTCCAGGGCATCGGGAAAAATCATCCCGCCTTCACTATAATTGTAGGTAAAACCGGTTTTGGCAGTTCGCACCTCTTTTTTAGCTCCTTTTAAATATTCCCATTTAGGAAAATCCTCTTCGGGAATAAAAAATTCAGGCGTTACTTCACCATTTTGGAGCACATCCCCTAAAACAGTACGTTTACCATCATAACTGGCTTGCGTTTTTACCGTAAATACTTTTCCGTTTATGAACACACCCGTATTTTGAAAGGGGGAAAGCTTTTCACCTAGATTAAAATTGTTTGAAATGTGAACCAAATCACCCTCAATTTCAAAGGAAATCGGTTTTTGAGTGGTTTGTTGCACAGGAAAAGCAGAAGCTATAGTACCTTCGGAAAGTACCCAATCCGTTGAAACGGACTTTTTAAGTTTTTTGTAAAGCGAAGTTGATTTGTGATACCCTAAGAAAAATATGCGTCTGCGCCGTTGTGGCATTCCATAGTCCGCGGCATTAATAACTCGCCATTCTACGGCATAACCCAGATCATCCAAACTTTTCAACATAATGGCAAAATCACGCCCACGTTGGGCAGAAGGTGATTTTAATAAACGGTCTACATTTTCAAGAAATAAATATTTGGGCGGATTCTTTTTTTCCGAAAGTATTTTATGAATACTCCACCACAGCACGCCTTTTTTACCAATAAGACCTTTGGAGTTCTGTAATGTAGTAGCTACGGAGTAATCTTGACAGGGAAATCCGCCTACCAGAAGGTCTGCATCGGGTATGGTTTGCGTTTCAACTTCCGCAATATCTTGGTTACTGTGGTTTTCTTTGCCAAAATTGGCCTCATACACCAAAGAAGCATGTTGCGCTTTGGTTGAAGGTTCCCATTGGTTGCTCCAGACTACCTCATATTGTCCGGTTTTTTCCAGGCCTAGGCGAAATCCTCCTACCCCTGCAAAAAGTTCTATTGCCTTGAGTTTGCTCATTTGCGATAAAATTACATAATTTCACTAAGGCAAAGTAAACATGATAATAGATTTAAAAATGAAGCGATATAAGTTAGGGGTTTTAGTTACCGGTTTTTTTGTGCTTTTTCTGGTTTCGTGCACCAAACAGAGTGAGAGAGAAGCAAAACTATTACAGACCATTACAGATGTAAAAAAACAATACGCTCCGGATAAACGAACGGCGCTTTTTGATGTTCACACCTTTATAGATACTGAAAAGTATATTTTAATGGGCGAAAGTAACATCCCTGAAGCGGTAGAACTTTTGAAAACCACCTTAGATGCTGAAAATATTACCTATGAAAGTAGAATAGAAATTTTACCTTCTAAAAATTTAGAGGGCAAAACTAATGCGGTAGTCAATATTTCAGTGGCCAATCTTAGGAGTAATCCCAAACACTCTGCTGAGCTGGCAACACAGGCTACATTAGGTACACCGGTAAAAGTCTTTAAGAAAGAAGGCGATTGGTTCTATATTCAAACCCCGGATAAATATCTGTCATGGGTAGATGCAGGCGGAATTGTTTTGATGGATGATAACCAAGCTCAAAAATGGAAAAGTACAACCAAGCTGATTTACACCCAAACCGCGGGATATTCATATGAAAATGCTGAACTTGGGCAACGCGTGTCCGATTTGGTTGCCGGTGATATTCTAGAATTAAAAGGAGAGAACGGACAATTTTTTGAAGTGCAGTACCCAGATGGTAGAAAGGCCTTTGTAAGCAAAGAAGAAGCAGAACCGTATGAAACTTGGTTGGAAAAATTGGACCCTAATCAAGAGAGCCTTGTAGCGACTTCAAAAACCCTTATGGGTGTTCCTTATCTATGGGGAGGAACCTCAACAAAGGGTATGGACTGCAGCGGGTTTACCAAGACCATCTTTTTTCTTAACGGAATGGTTATTCCTAGAGATGCTTCGCAGCAGGTACATATGGGTAAAGCCATTGATTCTGTCATGAATTTTAATAAGCTACAAAAAGGCGATTTGCTGTTCTTTGGAAGAAAAGCCACGGACTCAACCGCAGAAAAAGTGGTACACGTGGGTATGTGGATCGGGAACAATGAGTTTATACACGCCTCAGAAATGGTACGTATAAGCAGTATGGACAAAAATGCCGATAATTATGACGAGCATAACCATAACCGTTATTTGCGCTCAAAACGCATCTTAAAGGAAAATGACGAAGCTTTGATTAGCTTGATTAAAAATCCTGTTTTTAAGGATTAATGCTCGTGCTAGTCATGGGAACCAATAAGTTCATTAGATAAGGCATTAAGGTTCAGGTATAAAAATTCATTTTTATCAAGTTTTAGAATTTTCTTTCTTCAGAAATTTTTATAAAAACCTTTTCAAAACTGTCTGCCACATCACTAGCTAAGGAAACCCAACTTTTAAATAAGAGTTTTTCTTTTTCACTTATATCATATGAACGTAATTCCTTCTCATTAATTTCTTCGTCTTTTTTTACATTTGCCGCTCTTTCCCCACCAGCCTTTTCGTTTTCCTCTTTCTTTTTTAGATATGCATTTTCTATGAATTTATCTTTACCGGTCAAGAACGATAAACAACTTTCTAAAGATTTTGCATTAGAATTATGCATGAATTGATTTCTAATAGACATAAATGTTATAATACTTTGTTTATCTTTTTTACTAAAGAATTTTGAGTCCAACATTAATTGAATCTTTTGATTCATTGATAATGCCTGACTGTTATTTCCAAGAGATATAGCTTGTTCATCTAAATTTAGAATCAACACTAAAGATTTACTTGCAAAATTTTCAAATTGAACGGAAAACGATAATACCAATAGTTTAATTCTAGCTTCATATTCAGAAAAAGAAGTATTCTTGATTAATATATTTTCCATTTGCTTCAAATTAGTACTAGATATCGCATATTAAAACGTCTATATGTTTCGGCAAGGTGAGCGTAAGAATACTATCTGTGCCCGCTTTCTGAACAAGTTTTTAAATGTAAGTAAAAACTTAAAAATACCGCTGTAATATTTCAGTAACCGAAGCCTTATAAGAATTACCAAAAAGGTTTAAATGCACTAAGAGATAGTAAAGTTGATAAAGATGTGTTCGTTCTTTTTCATTACCAATTGGTGCAAAATGTTCTTGATAGGCATTGTAGAAAGAAGCACCAAAACCTCCAAAGAGCCGGGTCATAGCCAAATCTACTTCATGATGGCCAAAATACACCGCTGAATCTATTAAATAAGGGGTGCCATTTTTTGATATAAGATAATTTCCGCTCCATAAATCGCCATGTAATAAAGATGGTTTTGTGTGGGGAAATAGATTTTTACAATTTGTTAAAAGTTGGTTTTCGGAAGGAACCTCGTCATCATTCAGCCTACCCGTTGCTTTCGCCAGTTGCAATTGGGGAACAAGTCGTTCTTTCACATAGAACTCCGCCCAATCCAGATGATTGGTATTGGACTGCTCAAGATTGCCAATATAATTGTCCGTGGAAAACCCAAATTCGTCTTGGGTCGTATAGCGGTGTAGGGCTGCCAGTTGATGACCCAAAAGTTCAAAGTCGGTTTCTGAAGGGCGTTTGGCTTCAATATAATCCATCACCAAAAATCCGCCCTTTTCTAAGGGTTCGCAGAGTAAAATATTGGGTACGCTTATCGTTTTGGATTGGGCAATGGCTTGCAAACCTAATTTTTCGGCCTTAAACAACTCATAACCATTTTCTCTTCGGTTGATTTTACAAAAGAAACGTTCGGTTTCTGTTTCCAGCAAGTAGGCTTTGGAAATATCACCCCCAGAAACGGATTGGATACGTTCAATATTCACACAGAGCAAATAGGCAATATGTTCCTTTAGATGTTTATCCACGCTACTAAGTGTATGACATTAACAATGACTTTTTCAATCTAAGGCGAAAGCAATAATGGTATTCCCCTTTTTGGTTCCTAATTTTTCACCACCACAGGCTAGAGCAATAAATTGTTTTCCGTTTACTTCATATAAGGCTGGTGTTGCAAAGGCCGGGGCAGATAATTTATATTCCCACAGTTTCGCTCCGGTATGTTTGTCGAAAACCCTAAAATAACCATCGCGGGTAGCAGCTATAAACAGGAGTCCGTTTTCCGTAATTACAGGGCCTCCATAGTTTTCTGTTCCCGTTCCGGTGATGCCTTTTTCCAAGAGTTCCGGAGATTCGCCCAAAACAATAGACCAAATATACTCTGCGGTATTTAAATTAATGGCATGCATTGTTCCCCATGGCGGGTCTATGGCCGGCAGCCCGTTCTTATCCAAAAATTTATGGTAGCCCAAGTGTTTGTAGGGTGTTCGATATCCTTTTTCATAATTAGTGATTTCCGAAACGTTATGTTTAATTTCCTGATTGAACAGAAAACGGATGAGTGCATCTTTTTCCTTCTGTTTCAATTGTGGGAAACCCGTCATCATCCCTTTCCCGTTTGCAATGATAGAAGAGATTTCATCTTTAGATTTACGGAGTTCAATATCTACCAATGAAGGGAATCCGCTTGCGGCCAGTCCTTTTCTATCCGCTTGATGACAGCTTACACAATATTGACTATAGGTAGCCTCGCCCAAGGGTAAGGTTTCTAACTTGTTGTCGTTTACGCCCATTTGCATAATCCAAGGCATCTCGTTAGAATTCACATAAATAATTCCCTCTTCGGGGTCGGCCGCTGTTCCGCCCCATTCTGCGGCCCCATCGTAACCGGGTAAAAGTAAGGTAGGCTCTAAGCTTGGTGGGGCATAGATACGCTTGTCCAATTTCTTCAAAATGGCTTTAAGGGAATCCGGGTTTTCCGCATACGGACTCACATTGTTTTCTGTGATGTCTGTGGATTGCCGTGCAAAAGGCTTCGGTTTTACGGGAATAGGCTGGGTGGGCCAAGTCTCCTCACCGTTCAAAGTGGAAGCCGGTACAGGAATTTCTTTGATATCAAAAAGGGGTTCGCCCGTTTTTCTGTCAAAAACATACACATAACCTTGTTTGGTAACCTGAGCCACGGCAGCAATTTTTTTACCTCCTCGCTCTACCATCAAAAGATTGGGTGGGGCAGGAGGGTCACGGTCCCATAGATCATGATGCGTAAATTGAAAATGCCATAGCCTTTTGCCCGTATTCGCATCCAAAGCCAACAGACAGTCAGAATAAAGGTTACTTCCTTTTCGGGCTCCCCCGAAAAAATCAGGTGCAGCGGAACCTATAGGGGCATAAATGATTTCCAGTTCTTCGTCTACCGCCATACCGGCCCAATTGTTGGCCGCGCCCACCTCATCACTTAAATAAGCATTTGCTTCCCACGTATCATAGCCTTCCTCCTCAGGATGTGGAATGGTATGAAAAACCCATTCTACGGCACCTGTAATGACGTTGAATGCCATAAGATTTCCCGGAGCGGCACCAGAACCTTCGGAGAGCCGAAGGGGCATTACAATGAGGTTTTTAAAAATGGTTCCTGGCGTATTGGATATCACGAACTTTTCCCGCGCACTTTCAGGCATTCCTGATCGCAGGTCTATTTTACCGTTATCGCCAAAAGTGGATATGGGCTTTCCCGTTAGGGCATCCAAAGCAAAAAGATGAGGTCCGCGTGTACAGAGAATCCGCTTGTCGTCACCCTCTTCCCAATACGACACACCTCTACTGGTAGAATGCCAAACTTGTATGGAATCGCCAAACTGCCAAATTTCCTTACCCGTTTTGGCATTTAAAGCTACTACTCTGAGTGCTGCGGTAACCCCGTACAGCATACTATCCACCACCAAGGGATTCATCTGCATCTGGCCCCAATCTGCCGCTTCATACGTCCAGGCAATTTTTAGGTCTTTTACATTGTCCTTGGTAAACTCGGAAAGGGTGGAGTAGTGACTACGGCCCGGGTCGCCCAAATAGGAAGACCATGTGGTATAGGCCTTATTTGCTGGTTCTTGTTTTGTATCTGATTGACAACTAAAAAGCAGAATACCCAGAGCAGTGCACAACAGGGGTAAAATTATTTTTTTTGAAAACATATAGGAGAAAGTATAGCTTTCCTAAATGTAGGCAAAAACTGAAAACTAGGGTGCAATGAAATTTCTACCAATCAAATTCTACTGTTTCATTGGGTTTTAGAGTAACCTCTTTCTGTTTACTTCCGTGTTTTAAAACGGTAGCTCCTCCGGTAGCGGAATGTATTTTTACTTTAGTTGGTACTTTGTTGCTCCAAGTAATGGCAATTTCAAAATTTCCACGAGCTTTTAGACCTTCAACGAAGCCATTGGCCCACACATCTGGCAAAGCAGGTAAAAGCTGAATCTCTTGCATAGAGGACTGTACCAACATTTCTACTACTGCAGCGGCTCCGCCAAAATTCCCGTCAATTTGGAAAGGTGGGTGTGCATCAAACAGGTTGGGATACGTTCCACCTCCTTTTTCATAGGAAGCACGTACACCATCTGGAGCAACATAACGCAACAGTTCACGATATTGTTTGTACGCTCGGTTTCCATCTAATAAGCGAGCCCAAAGATTAATACGCCATCCTTTTGACCATCCTGTAGTTTCATCTCCCTTAATGTTTAAAGTGGTCCTTGTGGCATCTGCCAATTCCGGTGTTTTTTCCGGACTGATATGATGCCCAGGGTACAAGCCGTACAAATGCGATTGGTGACGGTGTTTGGGATCTACATCTTCCCAATCATGATACCATTCTTGTAAATTCCCTTTTTTTCCTACTTGGTACGGATATAGTTTGGCCAGTGCCTTTTTTAGTCGAGTTCTGAACTCCACATCTGTTTTTAGGGTTTCTGATGCTGCTATGGTCTGCTGAAAACATTCCCTGATCATGGCAAGGTCGGATGTTGAACCGTACGAGGTTGAACCTTCATATCCGTCTGGAGTTATAAATTTATTTTCGGGTGATGTTCCCGGTGAAGTAACCAAGTTTCCATTTTTATCTTCTACCAACCATTCTAAACAAAACTCTGCGGCTCCTTTCAGTAAGGGATAGGCTTTATCCTGTAGAAAATCTAAATCTTGAGAAAATGTATAGTGTTCCCATAAATGCGAGCTTAACCAGGTTCCGCCCATATTCCAGTTGGCCCAATTGATTCCACCTTCACCAAAGTCGCCCACAGGATTACTCATTGCCCAAATATCCGAGTTATGGCATGCGGCCCATCCGCCGGCCCCGTAAAAGGTCTTGGCGGTTACTTTTCCTGTCTTGGCTATATTTTCAATAAAGCCCAACATAGGCTGGTGCATTTCAGAAAGGTTAGCATTCTCTGCTAGCCAATAATTTTCTTCGGCATTGATGTTTAAAGTGTAGTTACTGCTCCATGGCGGTCTTATGTACGGATTCCAAATACCCTGTAAGTTGGCAGGTACATTTGGTGTTCTTGAACTAGAAATCAACAAATACCGACCATATTGAAAATAGAGTACCTCCAGGTTTTTGTCTTCTTCGCCTTTAGCATAGCGTTTTAAACGCTCATCTGTGGGCAGGTCTTTCGCAGTAGTTTCTCCAAGGTTTAAATGTACTCGGTTAAAATATTTTTGATGGTCTTTAAGATGGGTGTCCAATATAGACTCAAAAGATTTTGAGCTTGCTTTTGAAAGTTGTGAGGCAGCAATTGCTTTATGGTCGGCACCTTCGGTAGCGGGGTTTTTGTCGAATCCGTTGAAGCTAGTGGCCATTGAAATATAAATAACAGCTTCCGTAGCATTTTTTAAGGCAACCGATTTGTCTGTGCTTTCCAATTCTCCGTCCGTATTCTGTATTTTAAAAAGTGATGTAAAACGTGTTCCTTTATTTGAGTCAAACTGAACTGGGTTCGGAATTTTACCGCGGTAACTGGGTTCTACATGATAAGGGGCGTAACCACTTACTTCTAGAGTAGATTCGTTACTCGTAACCTCATATTTAAGCAAACTGTTAAATCCAATATTAAAATTAAGCGCTCCTTTTTTACTGCTCTTTAGGCGAATGACCATGGCCTGCTCATCATGGGAAATAAGATACTCACGAGTAAAAGTGATGCCATCTACCTTATACGTTACCGTAGAAAGCGCTTTTTCTAATTCAAGCTGACGGTGGTAGGAGGTGGGCTGGTTCTTATGTTCAAAATTTAAGTATACGGTACCTAAAGGCATGTAGGATTGAGAGAAGCTTCCCTGTAATTTCGTTTGCAGCGAATCAGCAAGTTTATAGTTTTCGTTTTTTAGCGCTTCGCGGATTTCCGGAACGTTTTTATACGCTTCTGGACTCATATTTGGGTCTACGGGTTCACCGCTCCAAAGGGTGGCATCGTTCAGATAGATAGAATCCGTAGCAATACCGCCAAAGATTGATGCTCCCGCTTTTCCATTACCTAGAACCAAGGTTTCCTCAAAATGTTCGGCTGGCCGATCAAACCAAAGTGTATTTGCAGATTGTGACGAAACATAGATTACTGTAACCAGCGAAAAAAATATAGATAGTACGGTGGCCTTTTTTATCCAACTAATGAACGGTGTTAACATGAAAATGAAGGTATGTAGAATTAAACGGTAGCAAGATAGCTGCAATTCATAAACCACAATGGTATTATTTTTTCTAAATTAGGGCAAATTTCAACCCAAACGGCCCAATTTTTTGCATTAATCAAAAAAATCCCCAGCGGCTGAAATTCTAACCCTATCCAACCAACGTATGTCTCAACTAGCCGAAAATGTATCAAAACGTCTTTTTTCCTTAGACGTTTTTAGAGGTCTTACCATGTTTTTATTGATTGCCGAAGCAGCAGGTTTTCACCATAATTTTTCTGAACTGGCCGAGGGTACCGCTTTTTCAGGTTTGGCGCACCAATTGCATCATCACCCATGGAACGGACTCTGGTTTTGGGATTTAATTCAACCTTTTTTCATGTTTATTGTTGGGGTGGCCATGCCTTTTTCTTTAAGAAAACGACTAGCCTCAGGAGATAAAAAAGGGGTTACCAAACATATCGTACGCAGATGTTTTTTGTTGTTCACTTTTGGTGTTTTACTGCATTGTGTTTACAGTCACGCTCTAGTCTGGGAACTATGGAATGTACTGGTACAATTGGCCTTCACCATTTTGATTGCCTATGCAATAATGAACCTTCCTAATAAAATACAAATCGGTATATCCTTGGGGTTACTGGTGTTAACTGAAATTTTATATCGCGCCTACAATCCTGAAGCACCCTATGCGCAGAACCATGAGAGTTTTGGTTCATATATAGATATGTTGGTCATGGGTCAAGTCAATGACGGGTACTGGGTGTTCGTAAACTTTATACCTACTGCAGCCCATACAATTTGGGGTGTCATCTGTGGAAAAGTTTTATTATCGCATATGTCTTCAGCCGAAAAAATAAAACCATTTCTTATTTGGGGAAGCGCTTTGGTAATTCTTGGTTTTGCGATGGATTTTGCAGGCATCACACCGATCGTAAAACGTATTGCAACAAGTTCTTTTACCTTGGCATCAGGTGGCTTGGCTATTTTGACATTAACACTTTTCTACTGGCTTATCGATATAAAAGGATATCAAAAGAATTGGCTTAAGATTTTCTCTGTAGTGGGCACTAACTCTATTTTTATCTATCTCTTTGCCGAAACAGTGGGCGTACAGTGGTTTAGGGGATTTGGACAAATCTGGACGGAGGGCTTGCTGGCTCCAATTGGTATTTCCGAAAAAGTAATCATGGTGATCAATGCTTTCCTTGTACTGTACATCTTCTGGTACATTACCTACTTCTTGGACAAGCATAAGGTGTACTTTAAAGTATAAAACTCATATCTCAATTATAATTTTACTCAATACGCATATTATGAATCGCACTAAAATTGTTCTTTTTATTTCTTCTATTGCCTTAATGGCCTGTAACTCCACTAAAACAACGGTAACCGAAGCGGGTTGGGAGGACATGTTCAATGGTAAAAATCTAGATGGATGGACCACAAAAATCCATCATTATGAGACCGGCGACAATTTTGGCGATACCTTTCGTGCCGAAGACGGTATGATCAAAGTTCGTTATGACCAATATGAGGGCGATTTTAACGACAGGTTCGGTCATTTATATTTTGATAAGCCCTACTCTAGTTTTCACCTGAGCATGGAATATAGATTTGTGGGGGATTTACACCCTGGAGCACCCGTTTTTACCGAAATGAACAGTGGGGTTATGTACCACTCCCAAGATCCGAGGACCATGTTGAAAGAACAGAATTGGCCAATTTCCGTAGAAATGCAATTTTTAGGAGGTATAAAAGAGGGCGAAGCTAGGCCAACTGGAAATATGTGTTCTCCGGGAACGGAGATTGAGTATGAGGGTAAAATATATCCTAGCCATTGTTTAAGGTCGTCTTCGGACACCTATTATGGAGACCAATGGGTAAAAGCGGAATTGATAGTGAGAGGCGATTCCTTGGTTACACAAATCATAAACGGAAAAGTTGTTCTAGAATACACCAAGCCCCAGGTTGGCGGTGGTACGGTTGTAGGTTATGACCCAAAGATGAAACAGGACGGGAAACTATTAAAAGAAGGTATGATTGCCTTGCAGAGCGAAGGACAGCCCATAGATTTTAGAAACATAAAAATCAAGAATTTAAAGCCTTGATTTAAAAGTTATTTCTCGTAGAGTTCTAGAGGAAGATTATCCGGGTCTGCAAAGAAGGTAAATTTGCGGCCCGTAAATTCATCCGTTCTTATGGGTTCTACGTTTACACCTTTTTCCATGAGTTTTTGCCGCTCTATGCTCACATCTTCTACTTCAAAAGCCAAATGACGTAAACCTAATGCTTCCGGTCTTGAAGGACGTTTGGGTGGGTTGGGAAATGAGAATAGTTCAATTATATAATCTCCGTTAAGGGCAAGGTCCAGTTTGTAGGATTGCCGTTCTTCCCTATACACTTCGTTTAGAATTTCCAGACCTAGCACTTCAACATAAAAATGTTTGGACTTTTGGTAGTCGGAACAAATAATGGCAATGTGGTGTACTTTATTGAAAGCCATAGTTATGGTAAAAAGCGCTTATTTAAGAATGCTCCAGTATTTGTTTTCGTTACCTAAAAGCTCGGTAGCCGCTAAAATGGCGTCATCATTTTTTAAATAGTAATCATATAACCCTTCACGGTATGCGTAGCGTTTAACTATTTCGTCTTGAAGCTTGCTTTCAATCTCACGCTGATAATCGTCCAAAGCAACAATTTTACTTTTTTCGATGTCCAGCAATAACGTTCTAAAATCGTTTTCTATGGCATCATTAAAAATTACCTCTTCGCGGTCCGTCATTGCGGCTTTTAAGGTTTTCTCGGTTTTGGTTTCATAGGAGAAGTCGCTTTTGGATACAAACGTCTTAAAATCCTTATAATCGCTTTCGGAGAATTTAAAGCTGGATACATCTTTTAATTTATGCTTGTAGAAATAGTTAGTAGCGTAATCAAAAATTACATTATTGTTCATAAGTGCCGTAGTAAGCTCGTTGGCTTTGGTAGAAGCCACCTCAATATCCGGCAACACGCCGCCGCCATCTTGTACCTTGCGACCATTGCGCGTAGTAAAATCTTTAAAAGCGGTCTTTTGCACGGCATTACCGTCTTCATCCCGGTTCCAATAGTCCAATGACTGTATACAGCGCCCAGAGGGCGTATAATAACGACTTATGGTAACTTTTAGCTGTGTGCCGTAAGTTAGCTTTAACGGGCGCTGTACAAGGCCTTTTCCAAAGCTGCGTGCCCCCATGATTACCGCACGGTCCAAATCTTGAAGTCCGCCCGATACAATTTCACTAGCGGAAGCACTACTACCATTAACCAAGACCACCAACGGAATATCCATATCCACAGGCTTGTTACGGGTCTTGTATTCGGTATTGAATTTTTTAACTTTTGATTTTGTTGTTACGATCAGCTCGCCTTTGTCAACAAACAAGTTGGTAACGTTTATAGCTTCGGATAAAAGTCCGCCTGGGTTATCCCTTAGATCCAGTATAATTTTTTCTGCGCCTTTTCCTTTAAGGTCCAAAAGGGCCTCTTTGGTCTGTGCCGATGCTTTTGCGTTAAACCTAGATAGTACAATGTAGCCTGTTTTATCATCTGCCATTTTGTAAAAGGGTACGGCATCTACTTCTACGGCAGCCCGCGTTATGGTAGCAGTTTTAGTTTCCCCTTGCCTTTTATAGGTGACTTCAACAGCCGTATTATTGGCGCCTTTTAGAAGTTCACTGGCATTATCGTCAAAATCTGAAACGTTAATGGCACCGATCTTAATAATTTCATCACCTGCTTTAAGTCCGGCCTTGTCCGCAGGGTAACCTTTGTACGGTTCTACAATTAATAAGCGGTCTTTAAAGGAACGGACTAAAGCACCAATTCCCGAGTATTCTCCAGCATTGTTAATGCGATACGTTTCTACATCTTGTTCATTTAGAAATTTGGTGTAGGGATCAAGGTCATCTAGCATGTTCTTGATGGCGGTATCCATAAGTTCTGCCGGATTGGTTTCATCTACATAGTTCATGTTCAATTCCTTGAACAGGGTGGTGAAGATTTCGATCTGCTTGGCAATTTCAAAGAAATCACTTTTTACGAAACTACTCCCTGCTACCAAAATGACTATTGCAAAGGCTGGAATAAGGATTTTTTTGCCTAGCATTTTTTTCATCGCTTTCTATAATTTGATGGGTATTTGGTCTTAAACCTTCCCTAAATTTCTATTCTGGTTGTCTGTTTTCCGGTGTATGCTTGCTCAAAAAACGCTTCATGACCTCTTTCATGGTTTTGGTTACATTGCTTTGAGAAGGCATCTCTCTACCAAGGTATAAAAATAGAAACGCAAAAGAACCCTCACTATTGTTAAAAACGTATTGTTTGTTAAGTCTGTAACTTTCTCGCATAAGACGCTTTACACGATTACGTTTTACGGCACTCTTAAAATTCTTTTTTGGCACGGCAACACCAGCTTTTACCCGGGTATCTTCGGTAAATTCTGTGGGAAGATAAATTAGTTTTATAGGAAATGCAGAAACGGACTTCCCTTGGGCAAATAGCTGCTCAATAAGTTTTTTACTTTTCAGCTTTTCTTTTTTTGGGAAAGTGAATTCTGGCATAAAGGTATTTTATAAAATTGCCCCCGCTAAACGGGGGCAATTGCAAATTTAATCATTGAATAAAAGATAACGGTTTTTTCGTTAGCAATTACTTCATATTCTGCCAAACATTATCCTCTTGGTTTACATCGGCCATTAATTGAGACGGGTCTATGACCACAGCCTTAATGCTTGCCAAAGGTTTATCTATGGTAAAATTGTAGCTGGATTGTGCCCAAGGCCAATCTTCTAATACCGTTCGGTTTATTTGTGGGTAAGGGTTTTCTTTTTCGCCGCGCATCATACGTAATGAAGCGTAAAAAGTCTCTTTGGTATCATCTTCATAAATCACTAAAATATCCAAAGGCATTGGCATTGCACCTGTACGTACCATGGAAACTTTGGTCTTACCATCATTCTCTTTTACCTCTTTTATGCCGTAGTCTATAGTGTTGGTGGTCTGTGTCCAATCCGTTAGGTACCAATCTAGCTCCATACCCGAAACCTTTTCGGCCGTACGCTTAATATCATTGGGTACAGGATGTTTGAATTTGAAATCTTCATAGTATTTGCGAATGGTTTCCATTAGTTTGTCCTGACCTATGATATAACCCAGCTGAGACAAGAATATAGAACCTTTGCTATAAGCGGCAATACCATAGGCAAAATTAAGATCGTAACGGTCTGCATGCGTGGTTTGCGGCTGTTCCTTTCCGGAATTCACCAAATTGTAATAGCCTTTGTAGGTGCCTTCAAAAGGGTTCTCCTTGTTCTCTTGCATGACTTCGTTCATGGCCAATGTAGAGATAAAGGTGGTAAAGCCTTCGTCCATCCATTCATGTTTGGATTCGTTGGTGGCCAATATATGCTGAAACCAAGAATGTGCCAATTCATGTGCCGTGACACCGGCCAGACTTCCAAATTTTCGTTTACCTGTGATCAAAGTAGACATGGCATATTCCATACCACCATCTCCCCCTTGAATTACAGAGTATTGCTCGTACGGGTATTTTCCAATATTCTTGCTGAAGAACTCCATGAACTCCGCAGTTTTTGGCTGAAGCTTCTTCCAATTTTCAATAATTTCCTTATCGTCCTTGTACAAAAAATGAAGGGTTGGCCCGTTTTCCATGGGTAATGTATCATGAATGTACTCAGGATCTGCGGCCCACATAAAGTCATGTACCATAGGCGCCTTAAAGTGCCAGGTAAGGGTCTTTCCTTTCTGTTTTTTCACCTTTGTGCCTGGAGCTTCGTATCCGTGACCAATTTCTTGTGGGTTTTGTAGATAACCTGTTCCCCCCACAACATAGTCCTTGTCTATGGTTAGCTTTACATCAAAATCGCCCCAAACACCTTGAAACTCACGGGCAATATACGGATCGGCATGCCAGCCTTCAAAATCATACTCGGCTAATTTTGGGTACCACTGGCTCATAGAAAGCGCAACACCTTCTGCACTGTTTCTTCCTGAACGGCGTATTTGGACGGGAACTTGACCTTTAAATTCCATGTCAAAAGTAGTTTTGCCACCAGGTGGAATTGGTTTTGCCAGTTCAACGACCAATATGGTTTCTTCTTCAACAAAATTGACCTTAACACCATCCTGCGTAAGCGATGTAGCGTGTAAATAACCTATTTCATTGTCCTTTAAGATAGCAATTCGGCTATTTTTCTGTTCATCGGTCATTCTTCCATCCGGGTCGGGAATGCTTTGTAGGCGCATGTCCATTTCGCTCCCGGGTTGAAAAGCATTGAAAAACAGATGATAATATACACGGGTAAGCTCATCCGGAGAATTGTTGGTATAGACTAATTTTTGAGTACCGGTATACTGAAAATTTTCAACGTTCATATCAACCTGCATGGTGTAATCTACATGCTGTTGCCAATACGATTCGTTTTGTGCAACTGCCATCTGGCCCATTATGAGCATTACGGCAGCAATTCCTTTAAAAAAATACTTCATGGTATATTATAATTTTATCTTTCCTGTGGATACGTTATCCGCCATAATCAAGGCGTTGTAAGCATTAACTATTTTTCCGGAAGTAGAAATCTCGTCCAACGTAGCAGTTTTAGAGGTATCTCCACCCAAAATAACCTTTGCTCTTGGAGCAAGGCCAGATTCCATAATGATGTGTTTTACTTGGGAAGCGGTCAATTTAGGGTAGTACGAACGGATCAAAGCAGCAACACCTGCAACGGCAGGAGCCGCCATTGATGTTCCTCCTTGAAATTCATATTCGTTGCCTGGCATGGTAGAATAGATTTCGTCACCTGGGGCAAAAACATCAACATTTACATTACCGTAGTTAGAGAACACAGCAACCATTTCCGAACCGTACTTAGAAGCTAGCGCACCTACGGTAAGGACATTATCGGCAATTTCAGGTCCGTTGTTTACTTGATCATTTGGAAAATTAGGGTTTGCCGGGCTGTCTAAATCAGCACCATCGTTACCTGCTGCATGTACAAAAAGTACATCGTTGTCCGCTGCATATTTTATGGCATCGTACACCCATTGAGCATTTGGGGAGAAAGCTTTTCCAAAACTACCGTTAATGACCTTGGCACCATTATCTACCGCATAACGAATACCCAAGGCAATATCCTTATCGTACTCATCTCCGTTAGGTACGGCACGCACACTCATGATTTTTACGTTGTTGGCAACGCCGTTAACCCCTTTTCCGTTATTGCGCTCTGCACCAATGATACCGGCAACATGCGTACCGTGGCTTTCGTCTTCTTCAAGATTTTGAGGATTTCCATTACCGTAACCTAAGTCGGTAATATCATAAGGATTGTCTCCAACCTCTTTTCTACCGTTAAAATCTACGTTGTAGTTGTAGTTAAGCTGATCGCTAAAATAGTTTAGACCTTCTTCAACTTGCTCCAAAACTTTGTCTATGGAATCTTCGTAGGATAACATTTGTGTTAAGATGCCCACATTCTGTTGCATGGCCTCATCCTTTGGCTCTATGCCGGCAAGGTCTTTTTTCGTGTAGGTATCTTTTCCTAGTTCTTTTTTAACGGCCTCATCTGCATTCTTTACGGTCTGAAAGATTTGCTCGTATTGCTGTTTTTGTTGTGATGCTTTAGCGTATTCTGTATCTACCTTGGTTTTTGCCTTGGCCTGAAGCGCTGCATCGCCCAATTTTAATCTAACGATACGGGTTGCTTCCAGTTGTTCGTTATAGGATTTGCCTAAAAAGTTATATCCGTGGATATCATCTACATAACCGTTCTTGTCATTGTCAATACCATCACCTGGTTTTTCGCCCTTATTGGTCCAAAGCACATTTTTAAGGTCCTCATGGTCTAGATCCATACCGGAATCCAGGACGGTAACAATAACGGTTTCTCCTTTTTTGTTTTTTATAATTTCGGCGTACGCCTTATCCACACTCATTCCTGGAATGGTGTCCGCTACAAGGTCTAAATGACCCCAGTTCTTTTTCTCGGTGTCAGAAAGGTCGGATATTTTTAATGGGGTAGTATCAATGTTCTCTATTGGAGTAGATACTAAAGCCGTTGAGCCGCAGCTCATAAGTACAAGTCCTGCAGATAAGCCTATTAAAGGTCTTGAAAAAAATGATGTCATATAGTTGAATTGAGTTTAGTGTTTCTTTTTAGGGGTTTAATTTAGAAGAATAAAAGGTTCGTTTAAGGTTAAATTAACCGTTGAACCGACTCGGAAATTTAACGTAATTGGCTGCAAAGGTAAGATTTGGCACAATTTTTTAACCAAATCATAATGCTTTTATGATTTTTTTATTGAAAAAAGAATCGCTGGTATCTAAGGTTTAAGTAAGATGCCCAACTATTTATAGACGAATAATGCTTTGGATATGACGGTTAGTTATTTTAGTAAAACCATTTATGATAGAGGTATAA
Source organism: Zobellia sp. B3R18 (assembly GCF_018860715.1). Classification (NCBI taxonomy): domain Bacteria; kingdom Pseudomonadati; phylum Bacteroidota; class Flavobacteriia; order Flavobacteriales; family Flavobacteriaceae; genus Zobellia; species Zobellia sp. B3R18. The sequence continues at coordinate 1,130,446 of NZ_JAHKQG010000011.1, forward strand.
AAAATTGTTCAACACTATAAATAGTTAATAAAATTTATGTTTCGTATACGATTATTTAGATGGATTTCAGGGGTTTGAATCAATTGGTCTCAATTAAAAAGTTCATCAAAAGTAAAGAGTTCGTTTAACCGTACTCCTTTTTCCGTTTCTTTAAGCGTACAAATCTGGTTATGTGCATCATGTTCAAAAAACAGATGGTATCCTTTTGAGGTAGCATCGTTCAAAAACAAATCTTTTTCTTTAAGAGTGAGCAAAGGTCTAGTATCATACCCCATTACATACGGCAATGGAATATGCCCTACTGTAGGAAGCAAATCTGCCATAAATACCAACTGTTTTTCTTGATATAAAATATGTGGCAGCATTTGTTTATCCGTATGACCGTCTACAAAATGAATTCCGAAACCTAATTCCGATTCGCTTTGGAACTTGTCCGATGTTCTTTCAATAAATTTGAGTTGCCCGCTTTCTTGCATGGGCAAAAGGTTTTCCTTCAGAAAAGAGGCCTTTTCGCGAGCATTGGGTTTTGTAGCCCACTTCCAATGGTCTTCATTGGTCCAGAAAGTAGCGTTTTTGAATGCTGGCTCATAACCGGTACGCTCTTCGTTCCACTGAATGCATCCGCCACAATGGTCAAAATGTAAATGCGTTAAGAAAACATCCGTAATATCATCAGAATGAAAACCTAGCTTCTTAAGAGAACTATCTATTGAATAATTTCCCCAGCGATTGTAATATCCAAAGAACTTATCGGACTGCTTGTTGCCCATTCCGGTATCAATTAATACCAATCGGTTTCCTTCTTCAATAAGAAGACTTCGCGCCGCAATATCAATTTGATTATTGTTATCCGCGGGATTGGTGCGTTGCCATATAGCCTTTGGCACCACACCGAACATAGCACCACCATCTAACTTAAAATTTCCAGTTTCTACGGGGTATAGTTTCATATTGGTGTTTTTAGAGTACGCGCAAATTAGTAAATTGAACAGGCAATAGATTGGCCTTTGGTATTTTTTAACAGAAGCTCCAATTTTTTGCAAACTACTATAAACCAACTATTAAAGAGATTTTTTAAGAGCTCTGGGTATCTTTCTGTTTATTGGTTGGGCAAATAACTGTGGAAAACGGTTTTTCTAGACGAAATACTGATATTAAAATCACTATTTTTGGTTCAAACCTAAATCATATGGTAGAACTTGCCGGTATCGTTATATTGGGAATTATTGCGCAGTGGGTGGCATGGCGCTTTAAGCTACCCGCTATACTTCCGTTAATTTTAATAGGTCTTTTGGTAGGCCCTGTTGCTAGTCTTTATACAGAGGATGGTCAGAAATTGATTGAACCTATTTGGAACAGTACCAAAGGTCTTTTTCCAGGGGAAAGCCTGTACTATTTTGTTTCATTGGCCATAAGTATAATTCTTTTTGAAGGAGGGCTTACCCTTAAACGTTCCGAAATTAGGAATGTGGGGCCGGTTATCACAAAACTGATTACCGTTGGAAGCCTTGTTACCTTTTTTGCCGCAGCTATGGCGGCCCACTTTATTTTTGATTTAAGTTGGCAAGTTTCCTTTTTGTTCTCTGCCTTGATTATTGTTACCGGACCCACCGTAATAACACCTATTCTTAGAAACATTCCTTTAAAGAACGATATCTCCGCAGTATTAAAATGGGAAGGGATTTTAATTGATCCTATTGGTGCTTTGGCAGCGGTATTGGTATTTGAGTTTATTAGTGTAGGAGAGGGGCAGGCCTATACCCTTACTGCCCTTATTGAGTTTGGAAAAATTTTATTGTTCGGTTTTACGTTTGGTTTCACCTTTGCACATGCTTTGACCTTCGTTATTAAAAAGAACTTTATTCCGCATTATTTGTTGAACGTAGTATCGCTTTCGGCGGTGTTATTGGTTTTTGTAATGTCCGATGTATTTGCTCACGAATCTGGTCTATTGGCTGTTGTCGTCATGGGTATGGTCATGGGTAATACAGATTTGCCCAACATAAAGGAACTGCTCTATTTTAAGGAATCCTTGAGCGTTCTATTGATTTCGATTCTGTTTATTCTTTTATCGGCAAACATAAATATAGCAGACCTCCAATTGATTTACAATTGGAATACCGTAGCTCTATTTGCTATTATAGTTTTTGTTATTAGACCACTTGGTGTTTTTCTAAGTTCTATGGGGTCTAATCTAAAATTTAATGAAAAGCTGTTTATTGGTTGGGTAGGACCTAGAGGTATTGTTGCAGCGGGTATTGCTTCTCTTTTTGGGTCTAAACTCTTGGCTAAAGGAGAGCCTGGTGCGGAATTCATAACCCCATTGGTGTTTATGATCGTACTAGGAACGGTACTCTTAAATGCTACTACGGCACGTATGTTCGCTAAAGCGGTAGGGGTCTTTTTGACCAAATCTGAGGGAATATTGATTATAGGTGCGTCAAAAGCGTCTCGTCTTATTGCAGATTATTTGAACAAGAACGATCGCCATGTAGTTTTAATAGATAATAACCAGACTAATATTAGTAAAGCCAAGGCTTTAGGGCTTGAAGCATTTACCGCTAATATCTATTCAGACTCGTTAACGGATAATATAGAGCTTAATGATGTAGGATATCTTATGGCGTTGACCGGTAACTCGGATATTAACAAATATGCGGTGAGTAACTTTGGGAAGCAATTTGGAGCTAACGGTTCATACAGACTGGTAAATGCCGATGAAATGAGCAACCCTGAAAACAACCCGAAAGAAGGACTGTTCTCGCATACGGACGACTTTATTAAACTAACGGAAACAGCACGTAAGTATCCTGCTGTACATGAAATAGAGCTAAAGGATAAAGAGCACTATGAGGCGCTAATAGAGATTACCAAGGCAGATGAAAATATAGTACCCATCTTCTTGAAAACACCACAAGGCGACTTACAGATTATTTCCAGTTTCAGTACGGATTTTGAAGATATTACAAATAAATACCGACTGGTTTATCTTGGTAAAATATTTGATGTTGATGAAACCGAGGACGAAGTTGAAGTTGAACAGGAAGATGAGGATTGAACCAATTTCGTTTAGCCCGAAAAAGGCATTGTTTTTATAACCTTAATACTAATATTGTCCTGTTTTACTTCTGTGTTCGAATCTGCCACCAGAGCGTAGAAGTGCAGCGCAGACTCTCTTTTAATCTTATCTTCTAGAAGTTTAATATCTACTTCACCACTCTCTTGCTGCCATGTGAATATAGAGTTCTGTTCTGTTGGAATCTGTTCATGCTTTGCGATAAAATGGGCTATATACGTGGTCATCTTTGGGCGAAATAGTTTTACATCTTTTAAACAGCAAGTAAAGTTAAAAATTGTTCAAACAATAAAATATTTGTAAGAAAAAAATAACATAACCGTAAGAATTAATAAGCAACGTTTTCATCCTTGATGTTATGCTTCAGGGGTAAAGTAAAACTGGTTTTGCGTTAATATATTGTGGCAATATAATCAGATTCGTGTCGTTTTATCCCTACTTAAAGTATAATTTATTCAACCCAAATCTATTATGAAAAAACTATTTTTATTTTTCGCTTTAGCGAGTACAGTTGCCTTTACAAGTTGTTCAAAAGATGAGGATGATACCGATGCCATTGTAGGTACTTGGGTCTCAGAATCTAGTATTACCGTTAATGAATCTACCACTAATTACCGTGAAGAATGGGTATTTAGAAATAATGCAACCGGTAATTATAAAGATGCTACAAATGGTGACGTTCTTGAAGAGAGTGCATTTAGTTGGTCCAAGACAGAGGAAGGATATTTAGTAAACTACGCCCTAGAGGACATGTCCGATGAAACTTTTACGATTGGCGACCTTCTAGGAGAAAAAACTCTTGAAGAAGACGGTTATATGATAGCTGTAAAAGAATAATTAAAATTAGCTCAAAAAAAACCCTTGCTCTTAAGAGCAAGGGTTTTTTTAATCGTTTAATTTAAGAACGGCCATGAAGGCTTGTTGCGGTATCTCTACGTTACCAACTTGGCGCATACGTTTTTTACCTTTTTTCTGTTTTTCCAATAATTTTCTCTTACGAGATATATCACCACCATAACATTTAGCAGTTACATCTTTACGCAACGCTTTTATGGTTTCCCTAGATATAATCTTGGCCCCGATTGCGGCTTGTATAGGAATATCAAACTGTTGTCTTGGAATAAGCTCCTTTAATTTTTCACACATCTTTTTACCAATGCTCTGGGCATTATCAGCATGTATAAGGGCCGATAGGGCATCAACAGGTTGTGCGTTCAATAGAATGTCTACACGTACCAATTTAGAGGTACGCATACCTATTGGAGCATAATCAAATGAAGCATACCCTTTAGAAACGGTTTTCAATCGATCATAAAAATCAAAAACAATTTCTGCCAAAGGCATATCAAAAGTAAGCTCAACACGCTCTGTGGTCAAATATGTCTGATTGGTAATAATCCCTCTTTTTTCAATACAGAGAGACATTACGTTACCCACAAAATCGGCTTTAGTAATAATAGTAGCCTTAATATACGGTTCCTCTACGCGATCTACCGTAGAAGGGTCAGGTAGGTCCGTAGGGTTATTTACGATTAACGGTTTATCCGGGTCTTTTCTGGTAAATGCATGATAACTAACGTTAGGAACGGTAGTAATTACGGTCATATCAAACTCGCGTTCCAATCGTTCTTGAATAATCTCCATATGAAGCATGCCCAAGAACCCGCAACGAAAACCAAAACCTAAGGCAGCACTACTTTCCGGTGCAAAAACCAGCGAGGCATCGTTTAGCTGAAGTTTTTCCATAGAAGAACGGAGTTCTTCAAAGTCTTCGGTATCCACAGGATAGATTCCGGCAAAAACCATTGGTTTTACATCCTCAAAACCGGCAATGGCGTTTATGGTAGGATTGGCGGAATCCGTAATGGTATCACCAACTTTTACCTCACGGGCATCCTTAATACCTGTAATCAAATAGCCTACATCTCCTGCCTTTATAGTTTGCTTGGGGTGTTGAGTTAATTTTAAGGTACCCACCTCATCTGCAAAGTAGCTTTTATCCGTAGCTACGAATTTTATTTTTTGTCCTTTTTTAATTTCTCCGTTAATGACCCTAAAATAGGTCTCTACACCTCTAAAAGGATTATAAACCGAATCAAAAACCAATGCCTGAAGGGCTTCATCGGGGTTTCCTTTTGGTGCCGGCACACGTTCTATGATGGCAGCAAGAATTTCCTCAATACCAATACCGGTCTTGGCACTGGCCGGGATTACATCTTCTGCGTCACAACCTAATAAATCCACAATATCGTCCGTTACTTCTTCCGGATTGGCACTTGGTAAATCTACTTTGTTCAGAACAGGAATAATCTCTAAATCGTTCTCTAGAGCCAAATATAGGTTGGATATGGTCTGTGCCTGAATGCTCTGCGCGGCATCTACCACTAATAGGGCACCTTCACAGGCAGCAATGGAACGGGATACCTCGTATGAAAAATCTACGTGGCCCGGGGTATCTATGAGATTAAGAATATATTGTTCACCCTTATAGGTGTAATCCATTTGTATGGCGTGGCTTTTAATGGTAATCCCACGTTCTCGCTCCAAATCCATGCTGTCTAGCAACTGCTCTTTTTTCTCACGGGCGGTTACGGAGCCAGTAAAGTCCAACAAACGGTCTGCCAAGGTACTTTTACCGTGGTCAATATGGGCGATAATACAAAAGTTTCTAATGTTCTTCATTGATGGTGAGCTTATTTCGGCAAGCAAATCGTTTTACATTAAGTTGGCAAAGATACGTTATTTTAATCCTGTTTCATCAAAGAGCATAGGGGCAAAGTACTTTATAGGGTATTTGTGTCGATGGATGACCCAAAATGATTGGAACAATATTGTACGGGTGTGCAATCATGGGCTTTTTTAAAAGCTCTGTAAAACGCATTTTTAGAGTTGAAACCACATGTAACGGAAAGGGCTTCTACAGAATAGGTATGAAGGTAATTGTCCTCAATTTTAACCACAGCATAACTAATGCGCATTTGGTTGATGTAATCATTAAAATTATCGTAGTTAGACTCACTAATAATATGCGTTAATTTTCTTGTAGGTATGTTGGTGGCCCTAGATAGGGTATCTATTTTTAGGTTAGGGTCAAGAAAGGCCCGGGTTTGGTTAAGGTGGTTATCAAGCTCGGTCAAGACATCTTCTACATTTACTATTGCCGGGGGTATGTCCGAATCAGGATTTTTAATGTACAAGTTGGGTAGACCTATCAAAAGGTTGGGGTTCCACAGCAGATAACAGGAAACCAACAGAAAACTGCAGCAAACTAGAAGGCCAAGAACAATATGTACAAATTGGAACATGGGTATAAAGCCAATGGCGATTAATGCATTAACAATGTAGAGGATTACCAGAGAGAGGCTGTGTATGGTCTGAATAATAGTAAGATCGTATACCCATTTTTTCACCAGAGCAAATTGCTTGGAAAATACTTGTTGCCGTTTTCTGAAAAACGAATTGATCAAACGCCATTGAAATAATAAATATATAACCGATGAGGAGGCCCTACAAGCAATGTTTACCCACTCAGGTAGCAATCCGTCTTGACCGGTATAGGTTTTTGAAAAGTCCTGCGTAATCTCAAATACCATTTTAGACTTTTCATCCAGGCCCATGATGTAAAACGGAAAGTAATTGACCGTAAAGAATAGAAATGGTATTAAATGTAGGGCATCTATCTTTTTAAAGGACTTTTCACCGTTCAAAACAGCTCGCACGTAGAGATAGGATAATGGAAAAATTAAGTAGGTAATAGGGGCGGGAATTTTATATAGGTACGGAAAATAGTTAATAACACCATACACAATAAAGAGGTAAAAGCTATTGCAAAGTGCGATCAGGACCAGTAGCACAGCTAACAAATGTCCAGAAAACGAATTCTCCTTATTTAGCCTAAATCGTATAAGGAATGCTGTAAAAAGACAAAAGAGGACTCCAACGAACTGAAGAATGTCTATTAGCATAAGAATAAGTTTTGGTTAGAGGTCGGGGTTGTTACAATTTCGGAAATCGTAACAGTTGTGATGGCCTAGGCTATTAAATTTAAGGCTATTTTGAAAAGCAAACAAGCATTTTCTATGTTAACACCAGACAATAGCACAGATAGGTTTTTGTATAAAGTAAAGAAGTGGGGGGAAGTCAACCAAGATATTTGTTTGCTTTTATACACAGATCACACAAAAGAGGAAGCATATATATGTCCTTATTGTTTTTCAATATTTGTAGTAGTACAAGAATATTTAGATTTCACTAAGAAATTGTATTGGTTGGAATTTTTCGGGAAAACTCAAGTTTACAAGGTAACCCTTACAGATGAGGGTACGATTATAGAGGTAGACTATGAAAATAAGTTAAAGGTTAAATTTGTCATTGTAGCCTCTGGCGGAAAACAATCATCCGATATGTGCGAAGGTCTAGGAGTATTAATGAACAAAAGACACAATAGGAAAAGCTCTGATTAGTAATTTAAGATTTAATTGCTATGCTTGCATAATAATACATCGTTTCGTGTAGGATTTTACATAAAATATATTAGATTTGGTAACAGAATTTAATATTGAGTGAAGAAATTTATTTGCCCCTTATTTTACCTACTGCTCTCCAATTGCCTACTTTATTCCCAAGATTTTGTTCTTACGGGTACGGTAACAAGCAATGAAGATACGAGTGTTGCCTTTGCAAATGTTCAGTTAATGAGCGTAATAGATTCCACCTTAATAACGGGAACTTCTACTGATGAATCCGGTACTTACCAGATGAATAAAATTTCCCAAGGGAAATATTTAATAAAGGCCAGTTACATAGGCAATGAAAGCCCACTTAGACGCATTACTGTTAACGGAGACCTTGAACTAGAGCCATTGGTTATAAATGAGAATGGCCAAAACCTTGATGAAGTAGTGGTTATCTCCCAGAAACCTAGGTTGGAAAGAAAAGTAGACCGATTGGTTTTTAATGTAGAGAACACCCCATACTCAGATGGTGATGTTTGGGATGTGCTAAAGGTTACTCCCAGCATTATGATCATGAACGATAAGATAAGCGTTAAGGGCAGTAATGCGGTAGGTGTATTGATCAATGGGCGAAAAATAAACATTCCTTACAATGATATTGTAAACCTGTTATCGGGAACCTCTGCATCCAATGTTCAAAGTATTGAGGTCATAACTAACCCTCCTGCAAAATATAGCGCAGAGGAAAGTGTGCTCATTAATATTGTAATGAAGAAAAATATTGTTGCGGGCTATAATGGGGCTATCTATAATAAATACGTTCAAGGTGTACTTCCCAAACACACCGTAGGAACGGATCACTTTTTTAAGGGGAAGAAAACACAACTTTCGCTCAATTATAACTTTCGCCATGATAGGGATGTTATATACTATACGGACATTACTAACTTTTCTCAAGATGATGGGTCTATTTCAACTTGGTCTGCGGAACAGGAGTATTTGAGCAACAATAAACAGCACAACTTATCTACATTTTTCGACTACGATATTAGCGATAAAAGTAAAATCAGTTTTACGACCATTACCCTTTGGGAACCTGATAAGTCCAGAGTTTACGATACAGACACTGATTTGGTAGGGGATAGCCGCTGGTCTAGTTTTGAGACCCTTAACAATGCAACAAGAGAAAAGATCAATACCTCTTACTACTTAGATTACATTCAAGATTTGAATACAGAGGGAGCACAACTATCCTTTAATGCGCATTTTACGTTTTATGAAGAGTCGGATTCACAATTGTTGAACACTACTTTTTTTGATACGGATAGAGAACTCGCGGGGGAAAACCAATTTACAACGGAAACCTATCAAAAACTGAACCTGTATAGCTTACAAGGAGATTACCTAACGCCTTTAGGCGATGCAAGTACCCTTGAAACCGGACTTAGATTTGCAGGAATTGCCTCTAATAGTAGCATTCTTCAGCAAGGTTTTGATCGGGACCAGCCCGGTATAGATCCATCGGCATCCGGTATTTTTGACTATGACGAATCTATTTATGCGGCCTACACACAGTATTCGGGTAAATGGGAGCATTGGAAGCTTAAGCTAGGGCTTCGTGCGGAATATGCCGAGACAGAAGGAGAATGGGATATGGAAAGACAGAGTAGTGAACGTAATAATTTTCAGCTATTCCCCTCCGGCTCTATACAGTATACACCAAATGATAAGCACGATTTTAACCTGTATTACTTTAGAAAGATCACAAGGCCAAGATACAGCAGCATCAACCCTTTTCAAACTTTCCAAAGTACGTTTTCTACCATTGAGGGAAACCCGGAACTTTTACCGGCAACCAGATATTATTTGGCGGGCGGTTATACTTTTGATGATACTTATACAGTTGAGGTTTTCTACAAAAACAAAAAAAACGGACTAGGCGAGTTAATTTTTCAGAATAATGATAGTAACTTATTACGCTTTATTTCTTCCAACTTAGACCAAGAAACGGCGTACGGAATAGACTTTTCGCTCAATAAGAATTTTACCAATTTTTATAATAGTTACGTTCTTATCAGTTTCTATGACGAAACCTTTAAGTTCAATAACCTAAGTACCAGCAATCAGGTATCTTTGGATCAGTTTAGTTGGTTTATACGCAGTAGCAACAATTTTTCGCTTTTAAAAGACCGATCTCTTACTGCAGACCTTAATTTTGTCTATACCTCTGCCCTGCTTTCGGGGAATTCTAGATTTGACCCTTTTGGAGCAATAAATTTAATGTTGCGTAAAACGTTTTACGATAAGAAGCTTAGTGTGTCTATGGGGCTTGAGGATATATTTAACCAAGGCAACCAGCTAAACACCAGAAATTACCAAGATCAAAACGGAACATCCTTTAAAAGAGGAGAGAACAGATTGTTTGTTCTGGGTTTACGTTATAGGTTTGGTAATTCTAAAATGCGAGACAATAAGAAGTCTAAAAGGGTTGATGAGCGCAACCGGATCTAAATCTGCGGGTTACTTCGTATCCAAGCTAAAATTACTCAGCATAATTCCGCAAGTACCAAAGCTTATAAGTAGATAAACACCGGTTAGAATAAAGAAAATCTTAGCCGTTTTTTTGTTCTTTCTCGCCAAACCTACAATGCCCAAAATCAAGAAAATTATAGGAGGTCCTATCATTAGAAATACAAGCGTAATCATACCGTTTCGTTTTGTAATTCCTTTAATCGTTCTATTTTATCATCTCTGTAAAATAAGTTCATAGTTTCAAAAGGAATGATTTTATAGTCTTTGTTCACGATGTGCACACAAGATTTTTTAATGGCGCGAACATCAAAATTATGGGCATCTATAAATTGCATGATAATGATACGAAATAGATTGTCATAGCCAAGTTCCGGGGCGTCAATTTCAGGTAAACAACACATAATACTTTTCAAGTTTTCCGATGCTTTTTCAACGGAATTGCCTGTACTAAAAAGCTCGATCATTTTGCCGTGCAGTTGCTCATCTTGCTCGTAAATAATGGTGTTTTTACCTTCGTTTAATAAGTCATCTGGGTTGATGAACCTAGTTAGCGGGTTTACCTCATCTCCCAATTTTAGAGCATAAGCCATTACCAAGGCATCGGGATTACAGGGTACGGGTATTAAGTCATCTGGTTCAAAAATGGGCGATTGTTCTAAAATTTTTCTACGTACTTCAGTTAAGGTAATACGGTTTTCATCTACTTCAAAATTTTCTAATCTACCGGCAATTTGGGTGGGCTGAAAAGTTACGCCGCGCACACATTTTTGTTTTAGGGCAAAGTCTATGGTGCTTCCCATTTCATGGTCGTTCAGCCCCTTTTGTAATGTGACTACCAATGTTGTGGAAAGGTTCAATTCATTTAGGTAGTCTAACGCTTGTAGACGAATATCTGCCAGGTCTGCCCCTCTTAAGGTTTGTAGAACATGGTTATCCAACGAATCAAACTGTAAATACACTTCAAAATCCGGTGCGTAAGTTGCCAATCGTTTCGCAAAATCAAAATCTTTTGCAATTTTAATTCCGTTGGTATTCAACATTAAATGCCGAATAGGGAGGGTTTTTGCGTAATCAAGAATTTCAAAAAAGTTAGGATGTATGGTAGGCTCACCACCACTAAGTTGAACTACATCTGGTTCGCCCTCGTTCTTAACGATAACATCTAACATTTTTTTGATTTCCTCTAATGTTCGGTGTCTACCATAAGTAGGCGAAGAACCAGCATAGCAGGTAGGGCAGGTAAGGTTACAGCGGTCGGTCAGTTCAATAACCGTAAGACAAGAATGTTGCTCGTGATCAGGGCACAGACCACAATCATATGGGCAACCGTAATGTGTTTGTGTGTTAAATGTTTTAGGGTATTCAGAAGCCTTATTATAGTTTCTTATGTTCTTATAGTACTCAATATCGTCTGCAATAAGCACCTTAGACCTACCATGCTCTCTACAATTTTTAAGCATATATACCTTCTCGTTCTCAAAAACGATTTTAGCATCTACGCGTCGTAAACATTGTGGACAAAGGCTAAGTGTAAAGTCATAATAAGTGTAGTTTTTGGAGGACATAGGTAATGGTTTGGCTAATGGTTTTGTAGTAGTATATAAGACAAATTAAGCATAATAACTGGATGCTGCTCAGCCCTAGAACAAAAAACGTATTTGGCTTTAAAAACTCTATTAAGAAGCGGAAAGAGAAGTAAGAAATCATAAAAATTTTAAAGAGCATGCCGCTTTCTAAGGATTTTGTATTCTTTTTTATTCTTTTAAGTCCTATGAAAAGTAGGAGTAGAAAAGCTACCTCGTAAAGTGCAATAGGGTGTCTTGATAACCCGTCACCCAAATCCATTCCCATAAAAAATGAAGTTTGTCTGCCGTAGGTAAATTCATTGGTTCCGGCCAAAAAACATCCCACTCTGCCAATTATTATACCCAAGATGATAGGTAAGGTAAAAAGGTCTCCTGACGATTGCTTCTCCCCAATAATTAACTTGGCAAGCTCTACCCCCAATAGACCACCAAAAAGCCCGCCCATAATGGTCTTGTTATTCATTAATGCCATCCAACCCTGTTCGTAATGTACGAACGGTTCCTCTAAAAAAGCAATTGCTCTAGAAAGTAGCAAGGCTCCAAAAATGGCCCCAATAATTATAGTTAGACGGTTGCTTGAGGAAATGGTATCAACGCCATGCTTACGAGAAAATACATAGTATCTAAACCCTACAAAAAACGCTAGGTACTCCAGAATAAGGTGCATGTTCAGTTTTATTCCAAATACAATAGGCTCAAAAGGTAGCGAGACAATAAGTAGCGTATGGGTCATGAAATTATTGTCAGTGCTTTATTTTAAAATTAAAGATTGAAATATAATTCGAAGCGTATATGAAGACTTCATTTTGATACTAATTTACACCGTTTCTATAAACAAGTATTTTCACAAGCAATAATAGCCTGTAAAACCACAGAATTTATCGAAAAGCCTAAGTAATGCGCTTCCCGTATTTTTATATAACTTTGCAACCCAAAATTAGAATGCAGTGCCCAAAATAGGAGACATACAACTACCTGATTTTCCGTTGCTTTTAGCGCCAATGGAAGATGTAAGCGACCCACCATTTAGAGCCCTTTGTAAAGAGCAAGGAGCCGATGTTGTGTATACCGAATTTATTTCTTCGGAAGGATTGATTCGTGATGCGGCCAAAAGCGTTATGAAGCTGGATATCTATGAAAAGGAAAGACCCGTAGGTATCCAGATTTTTGGTGCCAATTTAGATAGTATGTTACAATCTGTAGAGATTGTAGAGAAGTCCAATCCGGATATCATCGATATTAATTTTGGATGCCCGGTAAAAAAGGTGGTGAGCAAAGGTGCCGGAGCCGGTATACTAAAGGATATAGATCTAATGGTATCGCTTACTAAAGCCATGGTAGAACACACCAAACTACCAATAACCGTAAAAACGCGGTTGGGGTGGGACAGTGATTCCATTAAAATAGTTGAGGTGGCCGAACGTCTGCAGGATGTGGGTTGTAAGGCCATTGCTATTCATGGTAGGACCAGGGTACAGATGTATAAGGGTGAGGCCGATTGGAAACCTATTGCCCAGGTAAAGAATAATCAGCGCATGCATATTCCCGTTTTTGGTAACGGAGATGTAGATTCTCCCGAAGCCGCAATGAAGATGCGTGATGAGTATGGGTTGGACGGAGCCATGATCGGACGTGCCAGTATTGGTTATCCATGGTTTTTTAATGAAGTAAAGCATTACTTTGAAACCGGAACACACAAAGCACCGCCTACCATGCCCGAGCGCGTAGAAGCGGCTAGAAGGCATTTGCAAATGGCCATTGATTGGAAAGGCGAAAAGTTAGGTGTTTTTGAGACCAGAAGGCATTATACCAATTACTTTAAAGGTATTCCCAACTTTAAGGAATACCGAATGAAAATGGTAACCAGTGATGATTCCGTTGATGTTTTTCAAGCGTTTGACGAGGTGCTAGAGAAGTTTGGCGACTATCAGTTTACTTCCTAAACACAGAAGAATTAAATAGATATCATTTTTTTGGTAATCCTGCTACTAGCTATCTTAGAGGCAATTATCCCCAAAATAAATATAGTCCCAAAAACGATCAGAACATTTACAAACTGATATTCTACCGGGTAGGCAAGTGATGGCGTAATTTTTAGCCATCCAAAGGCAATCTGGGACCATATTAACAGGGATGCCGTTACCACACCAATAAGTCCGCCTAAGCCGGTTACCAGCACGCCCTGTACAAAATAGATACGGCGCAGTTCTTTAAGCGTGGTGCCCAAACTGTACAGCGTTTTTAGGTTTTGCAGTTTATCCAGGATCATCATGATAATGGCGCCCACTACATTAAAAAGGGCAATGCCCAAAACTAGGGTGAAAATGAGGTAAGTTGCCAAGTTTTCCGTGTTGAGCATTCGGTGCAAAGTACTATTAAGCTCCTGTCGGTCTTTTAAAATTGCTTTATCGCCAAATATACCTGCAATTTTAGTCCTAATACCGGCCAATTGTGATACATCCTTCACCTTAAAATTTATTCCGGAAACTTTATTGGGTTTCTTTTCCAATAGCTGTTGCACCTCGGCCAATTGGGCAAAAACGTATTTTTTATCCAAATTTTCTTCTACGGAATAGACACCACTAAGTACAAGCGATTTAGTTTTTAAGGATTTTTGAGTGAGTGAGCCCTTACCCGGTTTTAGAGCCAGCACCACCAGAGGGTTACGGTATTGATTAATGGTTACCCCCAGAATATTTGTCACACCAATTCCGGCTACCGCTTCTTGGCTATTGATGCGCCAAGTGCCGTACAATAAAGTACTATCTATACCCGTAACCTGAGTGTAATTGGTATCTATACCTTTTATAAAAGCAATATGTCCTTTCTCGCGGTGTTTTAGGTATACTTTTTCCTCCAGTTCTTTGGAATAAAAAGCAAGGCCATCTATTTGGGAGAGCTGCTCTTCTTGTTCCGGAGTAATGGAAAAGAATTTGCCCGTTGCGGGCAAAGCTTTTAGATCTGGGTCAAAAGTATTACTAAAGGATAGACTAAAGGTTTTAAGTCCGGCAAATCCGGAAAGTACTACAAACAGGGCTGCAGAGCCTATTACCGTTACCAAAAAAGTGATAAAGTTAATGACGTTTACGGCATTTTGACTGCTTTTGGAACGAACATAGCGCTTGGCGATGTAGAACGGAAAATTCAACCTTACATCTTTTTTCTTTTGTCCAAAAGGTCCCTGTTCTCAATTGGGTTCTCTTCGCCTTTTAATGACTTTTCAATATTTTCAATATAATCAAGGGAATCATCCAAAAAGAACAATAGTTCGGGAACCCGTCTTAATTGATTTTTGGTACGCTGTGCCAATTCATGTTTAATTAATGGCTGATTGGATTTTATACCCTCCATGAGCTCCTTGGCATCTTTGTTGGGAAAAATACTAATATAAACTTTGGCAATAGAGAGATCCGTAGTTACCGAAACTTTCGAAACCGAAATCAACGTACCCTTCAAACCTCCGTCAATGGCGGCACGTTGTAGAATATCTACGATATCTTCCTGTATGACCCCCGCAATCTTTTTCTGTCGTTGTGTTTCCATACTGCAAAAATACGGAGAAATAGCGTAATTTAGGGGGATAAACACCGATACGGACAAAATTTACATTTCAATTGGAAAAAATAGAGCATATAGGCATAGCGGTACACGACTTAGATGCGGCCAACGAACGCTTTGAAAAGCTCTTAGGACAACCTCATTATAAAGTTGAAGAAGTGCCCAGTGAAGGTGTGCGTACGTCTTTTTTTAGAACAGGGGAAAGTAAGATAGAACTTTTGGAATCTATAGAACCCATGGGCCCTATTGCTAAATTCTTAAGTAAAAATGGAGAAGGAATGCACCATATAGCTTTTGCTGTAGACGATATTGAAAAAGAAATGGAAAGATTAAAGGCGGAAGGCTTTACTTTGATCAATGAAAAACCTAAAAAAGGCGCTGACAATAAGCTAGTTGCTTTTCTCCACCCCAAGAGCAGTAATGGGGTGTTGATAGAATTATGTCAAGAAATAATGTAGTAGCTTATAAAATAGCTTGCACCACCAAAAAATAAGTAGTAATATTGCAGTCCAATTTTTGGTCCTATAGCTCAGTTGGTTAGAGCACCTGACTCATAATCAGGTGGTCCCTGGTTCGAGCCCAGGTGGGACCACAAGGACAATCCGTAATTAGTTGCTTTTCAACTTTTTGCGGATTTTTTATTTTCAAAAGGGACAACATAGGGGACAACGAATTATTTGAAAAGGATGAATTTGAGAGATTTTATTATAGTTATCTAATAAATTTTTTCCGAAAGCTATATAGGATTCTTTCTATCAAACGAAGATCTTCAGTGATAATTTTGGCCTCTCCTTTCATTTCATGTTTAAAATCAATTGGCCGGTTATACGAACTTATTAGTTCTTTTGGAACGGCAACGTCTATGATATATGTCCCTTTTTCATTTGATGTAGATGAAATTTGAGAAACCGTTCCTCTCATTATTCCATATTCGTATTCCGGATAATCATAGAGCGATAGGTTGACCTGTTGACCAAGGCGTATTTTTCCCGAATTGGAATTAGGCGTTTGCAACTTAGCAATATAAGGAGAATTGGTTTTGGGTAGAATGGTAAAGACCAAATCCCCTGAATTTACAGATTGATTGCTATTCCAGTAATTGAGGAAAGAAACCGTTCCTTGGATATTTGATTTCAGAACATATTTTAGTTCCCATTCTTTCACCGCTTTTTTCAATTGATTATATGCTTGTAACACATTTTTTAATAGACGCATTTTTTCATTTGCCATATTAAACTCAGTGTTTTTGGAAGTATTTTTTGCATTGCCTAGGGATTCCCGTATTTGAGAGATAGTAATTAAGAGGTTTTGGTAATTTTTTTGCGCAGTTAAGTACTCCAGTTGTTCGTTTTCATATTCTTGTCTAGAAATGACTCCTTTTTCAAAGAGAGCTCTATTGCGATCAAGGTTTTTCTTGTTAAATTCAATCTCGCTTCTTCCTAGGTCCCTTTGAGTTACTAGACTTTGTAGCCTTCTCTTAAGTTCTTGAAGTGATATTTCATTAGCTAAGGCTTTATAGGAGAATGGCTGTAAATCTCTATTGATTATATATTGAAAATAATTGTTTTCAAACTGGGAAAAATAAGATTCAATATCACCTAAGAAGAGTGGAGGTAATTTATCAAATGCAAAGTCAACATTTTTCTTGTCAATTTTCAAAGTGTCAATTATTGATTTTAAAAGGTATACATCATTGTAATTAGCTGTATTTTCTAAAACGGCAAGAACTTTGTTTTTAGCTATTGATTGCTTATCGAATACAAAAATAGTGTCAATTTTTCCTGAAATCCTTGCATATTCTTTTTGGGGAGGAATTTCTGTAGTTAATATTGCTTCAGCTATAATAACATCAGGATATTTAATTAGCCAACTCAAACCTAACATAATCAACATAAGTAAAAAAAACAAAAGGCTTCCCCAGCTAATCATCCAGTGGGGCGTTTTAGAAAGGATATCTTTAACCACTTCACTACGCAATTCAATATCTTTTAATTTTTTAGACATCTTAATTTCCTAACTCTAATTGGTTTTTCACTAAATTATAATACTGTCCTTTCAAATTGGTCAATTCTTTGTGATTTCCTATTTCTGAAATATGTCCTTTGTCTAACACTACAATTTGATCGGCATTTTTGACCGTACTTAATCTGTGTGCTATGATCACTACGGTTTTATTTCTAAAAAAGGTTTGCAACTTCGCCATAATTTTTTTTTCATTAATGGCGTCTAAAGAAGAGGTGGCTTCATCAAAAAATAGGCAATCGGGATTTTTGTAGACTGCCCGCGCAATTAAAATCCGCTGTTTCTGACCTGTACTGAGACCAATACCCTCACTCCCTATTTTAGTATTGTATGATAATGGCAATTCTTCAATAAAATCTTTAATATTCGCAATATCGACTGCTATGGCTAATTTCTCTTTATCTATTGTTTCTGTACCTATTGCAATGTTTTTGGCAATAGTATTACTGAATATAAACCCCTCTTGCAAAACAACTCCGCATTGATCTCGCCAGTTTTTATGGGATAATTTTTTTAAGGAAGTACTATCTATATCAATGCTTCCGGTTTGTGGTTCATAGAATTTTAGTAATAACTTCAATAAAGTGGTTTTACCGCTACCACTGTATCCAACTATTGCGGTTACTTTATTTTCGGGTATTATCAAATTTAAATTCTTTAAAACAAATTCCTCAGATCCGAAATAACGAAATGATACATTTTGTAGCATGAATCTCATTTTTGGAGGAATATTTACATTAGGTTCTTTTAATGTTTCTTCGTTTTGTTTACTATGTATTTCAGATAAGCGTTCTAATGAAATTCTGGCGTCTTGTGCGTCACGAATAAAGTGAACCAATTCAGAAATAGGAGAATTTAATTGACCTACAATATAGGAAATGGCTAATAGCATACCCAACGTAATCTCTCCATCAATAACTAATTTAGCGGATACAACAGTAATTAGAATATTTTTGAATTCGTTTATAAACTCAGAACCCACATCTTGATATTGATTTAAGGATAGGCGTTCTATGGAAATTTTGAATAATCTTGCCTGTAGGTGTTCCCACTGCCAGCGAAATTGTTTTTCGGCATTATGCAATTTTATTTCTTGCATTCCATTGATTAATTCGATGACTTTACTTTGTTCAGAACTTATATGTGAAAACTCTTTATAGTCTAATGCCTTACGTTTTTTAAGAAACAACAATACCCATCCAAAATATAGTAGACTTCCTAGGAAGAAAATACTAAAAATCCAAAAATTGTAGTATGCGAGAACCAATCCGAATACAAATAGATTGACAAGAGAAAATAGGACATTCAGGGAAGACGAAGTCAGTAATTTTTCGACTCTTTCGTGATCGTTTATCCTTTGAAGAATATCACCTGTTAGACGAGTATCGAAAAAAGCAATGGGCAAGTTCATGAGTTTGATAAAGAAGTCTGAAATCAATGAAATATTAATTCTAGAACTTAGGTGTAGTAGAATCCAACTTCTTATAATTTCAACCGCCGTCTTCCCCAAAAATAAAAATAATTGGGCAGCAAGAATCAAATATATAAAATGAATATCTTGATTTCTTATCCCAATATCAACAATACTCTGTGTTAGAAAAGGAAAGAGCAATTGTAATAAACTGCCAGTAAGTAGTCCAAAAACTAATTGCACTAAAAATCTTTTATAGCGAATCAAATATTTTGATAGAAAGGTAAAATTGAGGGGTTTATTTAAACTATTAAATTCATTTTTATAAAATGTCGGTGTTGGTTCTAGTAATAGTGCAACACCTTCTTCTGTATGTTCATGGACATTATTTCCTATCCAATGTTTTAGAATTTCACTCTTGGAATAAGTAATCAAACCATGGGCAGGATCTGAAATATAATAGGTATTTTTTTTTACGTTGTATAAAACTACAAAGTGACTTTTGTTCCAATGTAAAATACACGGCAAGGGAATTTCAGATAGCTGTTTGCAATTTATCTTAGCAGGTAAAGTTTTTATACCTAAAGTCTCCGCTGCATTTGAAAGGCCTTGTAATGTACTTCCTACCCTAGTAGTTTCTGCCATTCTACGCAATTCTTCAATATCAAGCGACTTGTCGTAATGTTTCGCAATTATTTTCAGACAGGTTGGTCCACAATCTTTAGAATCTATTTGTTTGTAAAAAGGAAACTTTGCCACATTATTTTTGCTTTTCGGAGATTTTTTTAGCCATATTTAATGCTTTATACGCATTAAGTATTTTTCCTGATTTTGACAGCTCTTTGAAGGGAATACTGTCATTTTCTCCTGTGCTTACTATAGTATTATATTCATTACCACTGTCCATAAGAATGTTTTTTATCTGTAGAGCGCTTAGATCTGGGTACTGAGAAAGTAAAAGAGCAGCAACACCAGAAGTTACTGCGGAAGAAATTGAGGTTCCCATAGCGTTATCGTTATATCGTTTTAATGCTGATGTAGGGGCTCTAATTTCCTGACCAGGGGCAAATAAGTCAATGTTTTCTTTACTATAGTTAGAGAAAGATACATATAGGCGATTATCTAAATATTGGCTTGAAGCTCCAACCTTAATCAAATTGTTTACTGAATTGCCTGTTTGATCTTTATCCTTTGGGTAGACTTCAGAATCTAAGTTACCAATATTGGAGCCACTATTGCCACCCGAAGAGACAACAAGAACATTATTTTCTTCCGCATATTTTAATGCTTTGAACAATATATGTTCATTATCCGAAGCTAACTTACTAGAACTAAAGTTAATCACCTTGGCTCCGTTGTCAACAGCATATCGAACGGCACTATAAAAATCTTTATCATTCTCCGTACCAGATTTAGGTAATATGGGCAGAGGCATTATCTTTATGTGATTGGAAACGCCACGAGTTCCTTTTCCATTGTTCCTCGTTGCGGCAAGAACTCCCGCTACAAGAGTGCCATGAACAATTTCCTGATTAGATTGAACGTAGTTGTTTCCATAATTTTTGTCCTCATAGTTATAAGGGTCGTCTCCAATCTCTTGACGATCATTATAATTTAGATTATTTGACGTATACTTTTGAATAATATAACGCTTTTCTTCTTCAAATATCGTTTCCAAATCTATATCATATTTGATATAACCTTTGACCGACTTTAATACTCTTTGAGCATCTTCATCTAACGTGACTAAACTATCTAAACTAAAAAAACTATAATTATCATATTGGGGATAGATATCAGAAAAATAATCTTTAAAAGTCAAAAAAGTTTCTTTCATTTCTTGAGCATATGCAATTAATTCATCAGCATCTTTAATACTGGAATTTCGCTTGTCAACAGCATTTATATATTTCTGGTATTCTTTGAAATCTCTAGGAGAGATGTCTTCTTTTTTCTTATTCTTATATTTTTTCTGGAGACGTTTTACAATTCGTGTATATTCATCTAAACTATGCTCTAAGCTTTCATAATCATTTATACCTATGAAGTTCCAACCGTTTGTGTCGTCTATATAACCATTATCATCATCATCAATATTATTATTGGGTATTTCATTCTTATTAATATATATTTGATTGATTAAATCTTCGTGATTAAGATCTATTTGGTAATCTATAACTGCAACTATTATTTCTTTTCCTTTATCTTCATTAATAAGCTCTTTATAAGCTCGCTCTAAGCTGATTCCAGGAACACTATCCAGCTCAAAGTCTTTTAGGTACCAATCAATGTTTTCCTTTTTTAAAGTCTCTTGATTATTTTGGTTATGTGAACACGAACACAAGAATATAAAGAGTAATGAGTTGTAGAAAATTCTTGGCATAAGTTTGATTTAAAGAAAAGAGCTCAATTTTGAGCTCTTTTGTTTTTTTAATAGGTTAACAATAATGATTTAATCCTCTTCTCTATGACATCTGATAGAGCTCTGCGGAGTATCTCCAGGAGGATTACCTCCTAAAATTTTACTAGTAGAAGTTATTCTTGCTACTTCAAATTTCTCAAAGTTTAATTGCTTTGGTTCACTTTTTTTGTTTTTCATTCTCAAGTGTTTATTAGTTAATTATTTTTATAATATTAAAGAATTTTAAATGTAAGTTAAATAAGGCAGTTTAGTAAAAGGTCTTTGCAACCTAATAACATAATTCACGAATTGCGTTATGTCTTTTCATTTTTTATTAAGTTTTCTAAATAAACATTTGGCTTGTAGTTTGTATGTTTTTTAAATGCCTTTGAGTAATATTCTGCGCTACTAAATCCCAGCTCTTTTGCCACAGCATTTAAACGCCAAACCCTGAAATTACCTTCATTTGTTTGTAATCTGTGCAAAGCATATTCAATTCGTAGCGTATTGATATAATCTGGAAACTTTATTCCTTTAACATGATTTATATATTGTGATAGATATTTTCTATTTGTTCCAATTGTCTTTGCTAAATCACCTACGGTAATATTTGGTTTGAGATATTCCTGTTTCAGCATGAACATATTTAGCCCTTCTTTAATTTTTTCTTCTAGTTCAGGAGAAAGGTTTAATAACTTAACCTCCTTTTCTTGGTCTATAGGTTTTTCGTTTTTTAATTTTGTTACTAATAATCTATAATTTTCCAGTTTTTTTATCTTATGCTTTCTATACATATAGAATATGCACCCTAATAAAAATAGTAAGCAAGCGAGGACAATCACAACTATAGACCACGTTGTTAGATTCTTTTTATATCCTAAAATAGCAACCTCTTTATCGGATACTAATTCTGGTATATCAAACTTATCATTAATTTCTGTAGACAAATACTTGTAATCATCATTAACGATTGAATCAAACTTAACTAGTTTTTTTGTGTAATATAGCTCGGTTTTAAGGCAGTCTTTTTTTTTATAAAAATCAATTAATTTTTCCCATGTTCCGCGCAATCTTGGGTTAATTTTTTGACCATTATCAAATAAAGAATCAACCCTTTTAAAATGAGAAATAGCAGAATTAAATAGCCCTAACCCTTCTTTTGAAACACCTAACCAATATTCGTTTTGTGCTAGATTTCCTAAATCCTTAGTTTTAATAAACTGCAATCTGCTCTTTCTTAAACTGTCAATAGCTTTTTGGTATAACCCTTTGGTACAGGCTAACTCCCCAAAAGCGTATGTAAAATACATTTGATTTCGCTTGTCGTTTTTTTGTGTAGATTCAATACCTAACTGTGCGTAGTAGGCAACTGAATCTAGTTGTTTGAGAGCTAAATGACTTTCGCATAGACCAAACAATGTAAATTCATAGTAGTTGTGGCTATTTTCCCGAAAATAATTTTTACTAGCATTATAAAATTTTAAGGCCTCATAGTGCTCTCCTATAATGGCTCTAAGTATACCTATTTGATATTTAACCGTATAGGTTTTATTATTAACAGGCCATTTTTTGAGTATGTCATTTGCAATTAAGGCATTGTCTAGAGCTTCTTTAAATTTATTATGACCATATTGAATATCCGATTTAAAGGAGTAGGCTGAAGCAGGATATTTTTGGGTATTAAAGTTTTGTGTAAAATCAATAACACTATCCATATATATCATTGCTGTATCATATTTTTTCGCAGTTATTGCGAGACCAATGTAACCTTCTGCTATTTCGACAGAATCTAGGTTGTTTTTTGCTTTGCGCAGATAAGCCTTACTATATATTATTGCTAAGTCTTTATTAATATCGTTTTCAATATACATCTTGTCAATGAGCTGATCATAGGTCATGCTCATTAAGGTATCAGGATTCACTAAAGAATCTTGAGCCTGAACTCCGCATATAAAGAATAAGGTAATCAGTAATTTTAGACCTTTATACATTTTTCAATTCTACAATTATATTTGTTCTATATTGTTTTTCTAAATGGTGATAAAGCAACATTTCCATTGCTCTTTGAGATTTATCAAAATATCGGTTGATTAGCATATGAATTATTGAAGGGGCAATTAGTTCATTATTTTGTAATGATTTTAAATATGGTTTTATTCTTTCTATATGATTATCAACAATGGAATTTGGTTCTTGAATGGCGTTAAAAAATTCCTTTTTCAAGGAATTATATTTAACACCTATTTTTTTCATTTCTTTCCTTTTTAAGCCAAATTCTTCTCTAAAAGCGAGATAATTATTTTTAACAAAGGCTAGTTTATCTTCATTGTTATAAAGAATACAGGCCAAGTATTTAGTTAATAGTAGCATTGCATTTACGACAGAAGTTTCATCCGTTAGGTGTTTAGGTAAAGTGGCCAATACTAATTCACTCTGATGGGTGAATATTGACTCACATATCTCTATGTTATTTTCCCCATATCGTTCTATTTCACGATGATATACAGCAATTTGGACATCCCAAATTCGAGTGTCAAAGAGGTATGGTGAAATAAATTCTTTCATGTATTCCACTATAAAAAGAAAGGCATCTCTATTTATACATCTAAAGCGCAGACGAATATGAAAACCTGGATCGGAGTATCGAATGAAAAACCATTTGTCTATACAATTTTCTTTTTTTAGTTCCTTAATAACCGGTGCTAAATGTTGTAAAAAAACATTGGCAAATGAATCACCGCAATATATTTTGTAATAAAGCCACTCCGACCCGGGTAGAAATGCTCTTTTAATTTCTGTCTGAGATATCTTTTTTTGCATAGGCAAACACAAATTCAGAAGCATAATAATTTCCTTCTTGGTTTTTTACTAATTTATTTTTATCTCCGGTATATTCTATTAATTTGGTGTACTTATTATTTGTCAAACTCGTTATAAACATCTTTATGGAAAGTTCTACTGTAAAGTCAATTAGCATTACATTGTCACCTTCCTTCAAATGAACCAATCTGGGTAAACCTTCTGCTTTTTGAAATCTCTTTACTTTATCAAATATTTCATTATCCATTGACCCTTTAAATCTTTTTTTTAACAGTTTTGTTTCAAATAACCACTGCTCTTTGCTGAGAATTATATCCTTATAAGTTACTCTTGGAAGGTGGTGATATATTTTTTCAATGTTAGACCAACTAAAACCTATACCCTTGGCTTTTGAATCAAATTGCATATCACAAAGAAAGCGATATATAGGTAATCTAGATTGTATATAGTTATGAGCATTGGAAAGAAAGGGAATAATATGCTTACCAGATTTTCGGTCACTTAAGAGTATTCTCCCATATTCTATCTGGATGTCTATGTCTTCAATTGGGATTGAACCATTTGCCTTTAAATTATAACCGGAGAGGTAATTTATTTGGTGACTTCTTGTTCGGGGCCTTTGTAAAATATTGCCTGTACGTTCTTCAGGAAGATGTACAATTTCAGCTACTATTGCGTCATCATAATAAGAAGACTCCATGTCATGTACCTCTTTTACAAATTTTAATATTTCTGGTGAACCATCAGAGAATCTACCAAGTAGGCAACTGGCGGAACTTCCTCCTATTTCTGGGAGGAATAAAAATTGTTCGTTATCTTCCGTAATCAATTCAGCCATTGCTGCAACTGTTACTGGAATCTGAAAATTATTTTCTTCAAGGGTATTGATGTCTTCGTCCATCAATTCTAAATGATTGCCATTTAAAATTTGAAGCTTGTTCATTAATAGTAATGAAAATTCATCTAATTCTATTGGGGTTTTAGTTGCTTTTTCTTCGGTATTCGTTAAAATGTCAGAAACATACGGGTGCACATTATTTTTATTAGTAACGGGGTAACTTAAGCCAGAGTCTATGTCAAGTACTTTAACCAAGGGTATTTTTTGAGTTTCGTAACGTTCCTCAAATGCTTTTGCAAACATCTTTAATTTAGTTTCTTTCGGGGGTGTACTAATTTTATAGAGCACATTCAATGCTCTAGAGAGGCTTATTTTCATTTTCCTGTCTAAAGTACAGTTGTTGTAGCTCGGGAATAAATCCACTTGAACAAGATTTGTTTTTTCTGTTTCTGGTAGTATGGCTAGAGCTTCTTTTTTTAAATTTTTATATAGACTTATGTTTTCATTTCTCCATGAATCTAATTGTTTTGAAATCTGTTGGGCTTTTATTAAAAATTTGAATTCATAATTGTCAGTATTAAAACCGGCTTTTTTTATTAAATACTTAGCATTGTTGTCACCTATACTATCAGGCTCTATATCACTAATTAGTATTTGTTCTTCAATCAAACGATCTATAAATAATATTGCATCATTTTCGTTATAGCCCTTCTTGACTAAATATGAAATTATACTCTCCTTTTTTTCTCCTTGATTAACATAGTTTAACAGATTAACAAGGTAATCAGTAGCAGCAGTTCTTTGTAAAATGTATTCTTTTTTATCGTTTACAAAAATAGTTTCTAGATAGCGAAGTTCATCTCCTATTTGATAAAGACTCGTATTTCTATAAAAAAGCAATTTATCTTCTAATAACTTCAGGGTACTCAGTTTTTTAGCAAACATGCCCATATAACCGGCATCAATTCTGCTTTTTCTAGTATGTTGATTTAATGAATCTAGTGTTAAATCAGTAATATTGGCAAACACGCCCATTGATATTCCTCCAAAAAGCCCAAATGGAGTAGGTCTAGTACTAATTCTGGTACTATATTTTAATAAAGTTATAGACAAGTCTTGCGATTTTACTTCGTCCTTTTTGTCAGATTTTAAAAAAGAAGTAACTATTTGAAAAAATTGTGGAGATGCCAAATAAATGGCTTCCCTAAATAGAGGGTTATTCCAAGTGTTCCATATCTCTTTTTCTGGATTTTTACTAGAATAAACCCTCTCAATCGTTTGATATGGAAATAAGGGTGTTCTTACTCCAAATGTTTCAAGTACGCTATAATTTGAGCTAAAGTGTTTCAAATCTAATCATGTTATTATAATGGCTTGAGTCCGTTAGCGGAGTCCTATTATGAGATAATATGTTGTTTATTTGAAATTCAAAGAATCATTTGTCCTTAAAGACAAGTACAAAGCCTATTTTTTTTATATAACTATTCTTTTAAGGTTTTTGATTCCCAAAAAGAGTTAAGAAAAAACCGACTGATATATTTGTAGCGAAATATACCATATTTATGTGTGTTTTAAAATTTTAATATGTAGGAATAAAGTTGCTTTTATGGTGCTGTGATTCGCGAATCACGGCCCATTTATTCGCGAATCGCCATTTGCCACCTTGCTTATCGAGCAATTCTTTGTTTAGGTTTGACTATCAATTTAGAACACTAAGCAACTATTATTCGGTGAAATCAATTAAGAATCTTGAACGGCTACAGCAACTGCATCTTCTCATAGAAAATGAGCGGACAGGTTCTCCAAGAGAACTGGGGCGTAGAATGCATATAAGCGAACGCCTGGTTTATAAATTAATAGATTATCTAAAGGATTATGATGCTCAAATATCTTACGATCGTGGTCGTAAAACTTATTATTACCGAGAAGACTTTTTTCTAGAAGTTAAGGTTTCGGTCTCTGTTAAGAGTAAAAATGAAGTAATAGAATTGTATGGTGGAGGCTATATTTAGTTTAAATGTTTTTATATTTTAAAATGTCTCAATAAATAAATTTTTGTTATGGTAATTACTATTAGACGAATACTAGAAATTTTTCTTAGCCTAGTAGACGCCAACGCAGTCGTTTTCCTGGCTATTCTTAGTAGTACTTTTTCGTTAGGTTTTTTAATTTATTTGTTAGTGCACTCAAAACAAGGAACACAGATTTTCAGCTTTTTTATAAAAGAAAATATTCATTGAGGATTAACAAATATTTCTTTGCTCCACTTTAGGTTAAATGGTTTTATTTAAAAAACAGATTACATTATATTTCTCTAAACAAAATTTTGTCGGTCTTTTTGGCATTCTTCTACATGTCCTTATTTCTACATTTACCATGAAAATAATAGTAACATCTAAAAACTTATAGCAATGGAATTATCAAATGAACAACAAGTTTTACAGACAGTTATAAATGAAGCTTGGGAGAACGAAAATTTTAAAAACGAACTGTTGGAGAACCCGCTACTTGCGATTGAAAAATTAACTGGTCAACGCGTTCAAGTACCAGAGGGTAAGACACTAGTTGTACGAGACCAGACCAATGAAAACACTATCTATATTAATATTCCTGCAGAAGTTAAGCTAGAAGATGTAGAGTTAGGTGAAAAAGAACTAGAGTTAGTTGCAGGGGGCGCTCCTCTTTTAGAACTTATTCATATTTTACCCACTTTTCCACCTTGTTTTCCAATAGGTCCAAAGCTTGATGGGTTTAAATCTTAACCAACTATTAAAGACGTAACTATGAAATTGACCGAAGAACAAAAATTATTAGAGACTCTTATTTCAAGAGCCTGGGAAGACATAGACTTTAAGAAAGAATTGATTGAAAACCCAGTAAAGGTTTTAGAGCAATTGTTGGGCAGGCCTGTAAACCTGCCACGTGATAAAAGTATCGTTGTTTTAGACCAAACGGATACTTCTGTTATATACATTAATATCCCACCAAAGATAGATATGGACGATATGGAACTAGATGAAGAACAAATGGAAATTGTTGCGGGAGGCAGTGTATTAACGACTCCAGTTCTCAGAGGCCTATAGGCAAGATTGTTAGCTCATTTCTAAGCAACTGGTATTGCCATAATTATGGTTTCAAATTATATTATTCAAAGTTATTATGAAAAAAATACTATTCCTTATAAATTTTAGGTTTAGTATTTTAAGAGAGAAGAACCCAATATTTTGGGTTCTTCTCTCTTTTTTTTTATGGGTTGAATTGGCTAATGCGAAAACAACAGTTTTTAATAAATCATTTTACATTCAAGAAGAGTTTAAAAGTTCTGAAAACAATAATAGAAATGTCGCAGATAGTCTCTTTGATAAAACCGATTCTTATATTAAAGAAGGTAATTTCTTAGATGCCTTAAAAACTGCAGAAAAGGCTTTGGGGTATTATAATACTTTAAAAGATAAAAAGTTAATCGGTAATTGTTATAGTAAAATTGCAACTATTTTTTATTATCAAAGCAACTATGCACAAGCTCTATTAAATTTTGAAAATAGCATTTTACAGTATAAGTCAGTTGACTTCAAAGAAGGTATGGCATCCTCGGCTAATAATAAAGGAGCTATTTATTATTACTTAGGTAATTACCCTGAAGCACTTAAACATTATAAGCAAGCACTAAAATTAGACGAAGCACTTAACAATACCAGTGAAACTGCTGCTACCTTGCAGAATATTGGAGGTATATATTTAGAATTGGATGAATATGAAAATGCTTTACAATATTTTAAACGTGCTCAAAAAACCTATAGAAAAAGTTCGGATAAGAATAAATTATCTCAAGTATTTAATGCAATAGGTGAAACCTACATTAAGCAGCATTGTTATGATGAGGCCAACGCGCAATTTGTTATGGCATTACAATTCGCTAATGAGGCTAAAGATGAGCAAAGAGTTTTGGAATCAGTTTTTAATTTAGGGGAACTTTCAAGATTACAATATGAATATAAAAAATCATTAACGTATTACAATCGTTCATTGCAGTTCGCGAAAAATTTGAATAATGACATATTTAAAGCAAGATCATCTATTGGTATAGGGCTCGTTTTTAATAAACTTAATAAAAAACAAGAAGCACTTGCTAATTGTGAAATTGGACTAAAAATAGCGACTAAAATTAATACGGTCGCCTACCAAGAAGAGGCCTGTAACTGTTTGTATAAAATAAATAAATCTCTGAATAGAAATGGTACTGCATTAGCTTATTATGAAAGAGCCGTTCTTTTAACAGATAGTTTACAGACCCACCGGACGGCCAATGACATCCAGCAAATGGAGTTTAAAAATCAAATGCTTAGAGATAGTATTGTTCAGGTAGAAAAAGAACAGAAGCAAATACAAGAGCATGAGAAAGAATTGGTAGAAAAAGAAAACCAGAGGAACCTACTTATTGCCACAGGTTGTATCATATTAGTTGTGGCTGGTGGTCTTTATGGAAGGTTAAACTATACCAAAAAAGCCAAGGCAGCATTACAAGTTGAAAAAGACTTGTCCGAACATTTGTTGCTAAACATTCTTCCAGAAGAAATTGCCATAGAACTTAAAGAAAAAGGCTATGTAGATGCACAAGATTTTGACAGCGCATCAATACTGTTTACAGATTTTAAGTCATTTACGGAAACAGCTTCAAAGTTGACGCCTCAAGAATTGGTAGAAGAAATTAATGTCTGTTTTAAAGCTTTTGATGCCATTATGGAACGGCATGATATTGAGAAAATAAAAACTATTGGCGATGCTTATATGGCGGCGGGCGGCTTACCCAAACCGAGTACGGATTCTGTCAAAAAAACAATTTTGGCAGCTTTAGATATGCAGAAATTTATTTCAGAAAGAAAACAAGCAAACAATCTCTTGGCAAAACCGGCTTTTGAAATGCGTGTTGGCGTACATGTAGGCCCTATAGTGGCCGGTATTGTCGGGGTTAAAAAATTCCAGTATGATATTTGGGGTGATACGGTTAATACGGCCAGTAGAATGGAAAGCAATGGTAGCGTAGGTAAAGTAAATATTAGTGAAAATCTATATAACATGGTTAAAGCAGAGAATGACCTTGCTTTTGAGTACCGCGGTAAGATAGCCGCTAAAGGCAAAGGAGAACTGGGTATGTATTTTGTTTCTCATAAATAAGCTTCCTTTTTGAAGAGGACGTTACGAACATTGTCACTCACAAACAATCCTCAACAGTGGATTCCTCCTTTGAAGGGGGCTAAGGGGGATGTCCGATAGCTAAACAATGCAACCCTTAACTCCCCACCAACCCAACAGTTTCATCAGTTTTTATGGCATTTTTAACCTAGCGGTAAAAAATATCTTTAAACCATAATTAAACGAAGCATTAGCATTTATGAAACTTACAGCAGAACAGAAGAAAAATCAGGCATTAGTGCAAAAAATAATTACTACAGCATGGGAAGACGAAGCTTTTAAAAAAGAGCTACTAGTTAACCCTATTGCAGCAATTGAAAAAGCAATAGGAGAAACAATTCAACCACCTCAAGGCAAAACTTTAGTTGTTACAGACCAAACAGATAATGCTACTATTTATATTAATATTCCTGCTAAACCAAATTTAGAGGATATGGAATTAAATGAAGAGCAATTGGAAGCTGTTGCAGGGGGGGATAAAAACAACGATTTTACTTGGGATCAATTCAGGTTTTTAATGGGGTGGTATTAAAAGGCAGTAAACTAGTTTATCAGTTTTTTTAGCATTTCCATCAATAAATACCCAATTATATTTACTACATCTTAATAGTTAAACAAAAAATAATCATGAAACCAACAAAAGAGCAAGAGCTATTACAAACTATTATAAACAAAGCTTGGGAAGACGAAACCTTTTAAGCAAGAGTTGGTTGCAGACCCTGTAGACACCATTGAAAAACTTACGGGTGTAAAGGTGAACCTGCCCGAAGGGAAATCTCTGGTAGTACGGGATCAAACAGATAAAAAACACCATCTATATAAATATACCATCCGAAATAAATTTAGAAGATGTGGAGTTGAATGAGGAGCAATTGGAGGCTGTTGCGGGTGGAATGCCACCAACACTTTATATAGATTTCCCTGCTCTTTATGAAAGTATTTTTGGCAGTTGACCTTCTAACAAATAATAATTATGGAACTGACAAAAGAGCAACAATTACTACAGTCCGTCATCAGTAAGGCATGGGAAGTTGAATCGTTTAAATAAGAATTGATAAAAACGTCTTTAGAAGCAATTTATAAATTGACAGGAAAAAAACTAAAACTAAGAGATGAGGTAAAAATGGTAGTGGTAGATCAGACAGAGAAGAATATCTTTTACTTGAACATTTCATTCAAACCCGATTTCAAGGATATGGAGTTAACTGAGATACAATTGGAAATGGTTTCGGGGGGGGGGGAGATGAAAATAATGGTTTTACTTGGGATTAGTTCCGATATATCATGGGTTGGTACTAATAATTTTTTTCTCAGTTTGTTGAAAGAATTTATAATTAAAATAAAGTTTCAACGGATACAACGTAGTGGCAACCATGCTACGTATTCAGAATGTCATTTTTCAAAGTTTTATTGGCACAGATGGTTATAAGCACAACAATATCTTTACCAAAAATTAATTTTTAACCCTAATTAACATTATTATGCATTTAACAGAATCGCAAGAAAATCTCAACAAAATTATTAATAAATGCTGGGAGGACGAAAATTTTAAAAATAAACTAATTACTAGTCCAAAAGAAACAATAGAAGCATTTTTCGGTAAACCTATTGTCAATCAAAATGTGACTATTGTTGTCAATGATCAAACAGATTTTGAAATTTTGAACATTAACATACCCGCCAAGCCTAATATAGACAGTATAGCATTAACAGATTCGGAATTAGAGGATGTTGCTGGTGGGGCTTATCCAACCGTTATCAAGGATAGTATGTCTTTTAACTGTGGCTGTTTTCCGGTATTTTAAGTTTGTAAATCATATAAATATTCAAGTTCAATTCAAAGTAGTATAACAAGTATATAATCAATGTTTAATTATAAAACCCTTAAAATTATGAATTTATCAGAAAGAGTAGAAGCAACTCAAAAATTTCAAAATGACTTAATTAATAAATGTTGGGAAGACGAAAATTTTAAAAACGAGCTAATCGAAAACCCTGTTAGAGTACTGGAAAGGTTGGGGGCATCTGTAAATACAGATAGAAAAGTAGTAATCAATGATCAGACTGACCCTAATTTTTTGAATATTAACATACCGCCTAAACCTAACTTAGAAAATATTGAATTAACTGAAGAAGAACTAGAAGCCGTTGCTGGAGGTAAAATGGCAGATACTGGAGGGTGGACTTTTGACTTTAGGTCTATTGGTATATGTATAAATAGTTAGGCTTACTTTGTCTGCTTCATTTAAATTAATATGGGACAGTATAAGATATGTTTGGCTAATCTTATACTGTCTTTTTTTTATCAATAAATCAATCTGTTTTATATGTCTGATGCACTGTTTTATCAAAAAATTTTTTTAACATCTTTACTTCCGTATGAAAAGTTAAAAGTTTTAAAGAGGGATGAAAACCATTTTGATAATAACTCTAATCAGCACAATTATTTAGACCTATGGAAAGAAAATATCTGTAAAGACGCTTCTTTAGAGGCTTTTGAGAAATACTGTGAAATTAATAACTTAAATAGGGATGATATTTTTTTAATGACATCTAGGCTTTCGAGTTGTACAAATATAATTAGATTACCTTCATGGATGGAATCATTAGAAAAAATTATAAATATTATTAATAGGGAGAATACTAAATTTGACAGATTTTATAGCGATATACCTTTTTATGAGCTACTCTTTCCTTTCATTAATTTCACTTGCAGAGAATTGGAATCAAATTTAACCTATGCAAAAATAAATTTACCCAAAAGCAATGTATTAGAGCAAATAAAAAAGAATTTGAGCAAAGACTTGTTAGAAATGTCATTTTCCGTATTTATGGATGAATTTCATAGGTTTTTAGGAGATGACAATAACAAAAAGTGTAGGATTACCAATCAAAAGGACGATTTTTTTTATCAAAAATTTGTGCGGCAGATTTTGAAAAATAGATTTCGAGATTTATTTCTCAAATATCCAATGTTAGCTAGAAATATGGCAGTTAAAACACAAAAGTATATTCAATTTGTATCAAACATCTTTATAAGATTTGAATTGGATAAAGAAGAGTTAACTTGTAATTTCAATTATGAATTTAATGAAATAAAGAAAATTCATTTTAATTCTGGAGATGAACACAATGGCGGTTCAACTGTAATCATTGAATTTAACAATACAAACAAGATTGTATATAAACCCTCAAATATTGCAATTAGTAGAGCTTATAATAATTTTTTAGAGTGGGTTAACTCCAATTTAGCTGAGAATCTTAAAAGTTTTAAAGTTATTGACAAAAAAGCATATGGATGGATGGAGTACATTGAGAATGTAAATTGCGAAAATTCGGATGATTTAAAACTTTACTATAAACGTGCAGGAATAATTCTAGGTATTACTTATTTTCTAAATTCAAGGGACTATCACCATGAAAATATAATTGCTTTTGGTAATTGTCCTGTCTTAATTGATCATGAAACTATAATTGGGCCTGATATAAAATTCTCAAATTTAAATATAAAAAGTGGTACTGTATTAGAAAGTTTATTATTGCCGTGTCAAGATGAGTACAGATCTGAAAGTGGCTTTGGATTATCAAATCCAAGTAATAAAAATTCTTTTTTCATAAAAATCGTTAATTGTAATAAGGATAATATGATAAAGGTCCCTCAAAAGCGTCTCATAAACAATCAGGTGAAAAATTTACCAAGTCTAGACGGAAATCCAGTTGGGCTACTTAACTATAAAACACAAATTGAACAAGGCTTCCGTAAATTCTATGATTTAATTTTAATCAATAAAAATTTGCTTTTATCAAAATCATCCCCAATAGAATATTTTAGAGGGTTTGAGATAAGACACATTGTTAGGTCCACAAGCGTTTACGGTAAGATTTTACATGTTTTAAATAATCGAGAGTATCTTAGTGACTCTATTAAATATGGCCTTAAAATTGAAATTTTGGCTAGAGCATATTTAAAAAATGAAAATTGTATAAGTCTCTTGGCGTCGGAAAGAGAGCAAATTATAAACAGAGATATTCCAGTGTTCTATACTAATAGTGACATGGAGAACTTGGTGTTAACTAATAAAAATAAAGTTAATATCTTTCAGTCAAGCGCTATTGAAAGTATAAGAGATAAGATTAGAAAAGCTAGTCGTTTAGATTACACAAATCAAATGAAATTAATTAGAAAATCTCTAAATTTGTAACATCTTGGGATGTTAGTATTTTTTTATAGTTACATGAAATATGTCAAGGTTCAATTCGCTTCCTTTTTTAAACTTAGTAGGGTTTGAATTTTTTCTATTCCTTTTTCTGAATTAAGCAATAATAATTTTTCATAATTAACTACGTCGTTTGTAAATAATTGGAACGTTCCAAGAACATCTATAGTTTTTGTAGAGGCGTCTATGCTTAACATCCTATTTATAATAGATTGCGAGAAATTAGAGTAATTTTCTTGTTGTTTATATATTTTTGATATTTCCTTAACCATTTCAATATCCATTTCTTGAATTATGCCACTAATTTTGACAGTTTCGAAGGCTATACTTTCTATTTCGGCCAATTGAAACCCTTTCCATTCTTTGATTTCATTATGGTTAAATTTTTTACTCTTAAAATAAGTGGTTTGTAAATCGTTTTCAGATAATGTTGGTTGTATACTGTCAAAACTAATCTTAATTAGCTCGTGATACTCAATAACTTTTAAAAGATTTTCCCTATTATTTTTTAATTCATCAAGAATAAAATTAACAGATTTAATCTTGTTTTCAATTAT
Source organism: Zobellia sp. B3R18 (assembly GCF_018860715.1). Lineage (NCBI taxonomy): Bacteria > Pseudomonadati > Bacteroidota > Flavobacteriia > Flavobacteriales > Flavobacteriaceae > Zobellia > Zobellia sp. B3R18. The sequence goes on from NZ_JAHKQG010000011.1 coordinate 1,165,111, forward strand.
TTTTTTTTGAGTTTGATGTTGACTTACGTATGTTCCAAGAAACACACCAAATGCAACAATTAAAAAATCTATTAAGTAGTTGAAAAAATTTCTTTTCTTCATTTTTAAAATTTAGAAAATTAGATAGTCAAAGTTCAAAGTTAGTAATTAAATTTATCTCTCTGCACACTTTGTGCAGTCTCCAAATATATCTTGATAACAACAAATAAGGGAGTCGTTTCTCACTGTAAAACAGGCAGTATTTACACAAATGGCATCTTTAGTTTTATCAATATAACTAAACCGGAGACTGTAAAAATGAACAATCAACCCAATACAATAGACTGGAATTCCCCAGAGATGCTGTTGAATATTCTAAACAGTATAAAAACCCCGTTATCTTCTATAATGGAGGCAAATAATAGAGCTGCATTACAAATACTTGGCGATAGTTCAAAAGAGAACGTTGCTAAAATTACGCTAGAAAATAGCCAGAAAATAGCAGCACTAATAGAAGAAATTATTAAGAAGTCTTCCGCAAATACGAATAAGCCCGCACGACCCTTAATTTTTGATTTATATGAAAACAATATAAACGTACAGGAGATGTGTTCGGGAGAAGTAGATCCTAAAAAGATTTCACAAACAGACAAAGCCTGGCTTTTAGACCTTGAGAAAGTGGTGTTTAATGAACCTAACCCTGATCAGTTAAGTTTGTTCGCCCTTGCTTTTGAAGTGTCTGTAAGCGAACGCCAATTGCACCGTAATATTAAAAAGTTCCTCTCCCTTACGCCCAATAAATACATTCGTATCCTGAAACTACATAAGGCAAAAAATCTCTTGGAAGAATACACCTATCGCACTATTTCGGAAGTGGCCTATGCCGTAGGTTTTCAAGATGCCCATTATTTTTCAAAACTGTTTTATAAGCAGTATGGCAAGATGCCAAAAGATTTGATTCCTGCATAGGGTTTATTGATATACAATTTTCTCCACTAATGAAATTATAGGTTTAAACACCCTTTTGTCTATTAGTGTACAACCCTAACATTTATATTTTTGCTCTTTAATGTTTGTGCTAAATGCAAATTAGACACGCCGTTCTTTAGTTCTAGTCATTATAGGCTTATATAAGGGTGTTGTTCAGATTTTATGTCATTAGTGTCAATTTTATGAGGGGTATTTTGGTGCTATATAAACCTCTTAATTCTTTATAGTGCCATTAACCAATAAACAACAACAGGCCAAGAACTTAATTAATCTTCTTATCCGCCACTGCTGGAGCAACCCAGATTTTAAAACAAAACTTATAAAAGACCCGGTGAAGACTATTGAGGAAGTAACAGGTGTACCAAATACGTTGCCTGAAGAAGTTTCAATTGAAGTAGAAGACCAATCTGACAGTTCACTAATTTATTTAAATATTCCACCAAAGTCACATTCTATAAGTGTAAAAGATAAAAGACAGAAACCCGAAAAATAAGGGGATTTCAATTGTTTTATGTATAGATATATTTCGCTGTCTTATTTGTCTGTGTTCTTGACAGTTTTACACCTTCTTCATCGGGTATATTTGATTAAAAGAGATAAGATAAATTTCAAATGATAATCGAGATATAAACCATTTCTTTTCAAAAGTTTAATACTACTACTTATGCTTTAATTAGAAACGACTCCAAATAACATAAAATTAATCATATGAAAAGAGTACTTTTTTTACTAGGCCACCTAAACGATAGAGATATTGAATGGATGATTACCAATGGACATAAGAAAACCATTAAGTCTGGTGATATTCTTATACACCGTGGTAAAAATATGGAAAACCTCTACATTATTTTATCGGGTAATCTTTCTATTCGTGATGGGGTATCTAACCTTAATGAAATTGCAGAAATAGGTTCTGGTGAGATTTTAGGAGAAATGTCTTTTCTAGAATCTAGACCTCCCTCTGTTTCTGTGATAGCAACTGAAACTAGTGAGGTTTTTGTTGTTCCCAAAGAGCTAATTAAGAATAGAATGAAACATGATGTTCAGTTTCAAGCTAATTTCTATTATGCCATTGCATTGTTTCTTTCTGATAGGCTACGTAGAACTACTGATCAATTAGGTTATGGAACTCCAGAAGACCTTGATAGTATTGATACAAATGTGTTGGAAGGCGTTGCTCAGGCCGGAGCAAGATTTAGTCAAATACTGAAAAAATTTGCTGAAATATAATCCGTCTAACAATGCTTATGAATACTAAGAGAACAATACTTTTTTCTATATTTTCTTTGGTTAGTGGCTTGGGGCTAATTGCCCAAACACAAATTGATGGAGACTTGCTGTTATTGTCTAGATTGGCAATAGAAAAAAACCCGTCAATACAGAGTAATGCGTTGCAAATTGAGCAAGCAGAAGCTAATTTTCAATCGCAACGTAGTGTCTTCGATTACCAATTATCTTCAGGTTATAATTTTAGCAAAAACACCTATACACTCTTTGATGCAGACCCTACAAGACAGTACGCGGCAGGTAATCTAGAAAGCAATAGCTCCGACTTTTCAATTGGTTTGCAAAAAAAATTCCGAACAGGTTTAGTAGCAGATATAAGTACTAACTACACGAATACTTCCAATAATTACACGCTAAATGATTTTGGAGAAGTAGTAGTGCCAAACTTATCGGATAATACTACATCTGCAACACTAGCTTTAACACAGCCTCTATTAAAAGGTAATGGATTAAAGGTGACCACGGCTTATGAGAAGTCTGCGGAACTTGATATAGAAAGTGCCAACCTGAACTTTGAGTTGAACAGTGCTTACGAGGTATCACAATTGGCAATAGCCTATTGGCAGTATTTAAGTGCTTATAAAAGTTTAGAAATATACAAAAATAACGAGAACAGGGTACGTGATGTGCTTGAGATGACCCAAGAATTGGTAAAAGCAGATAGGAAACCAGAAAGTGACTTATTACAAATTCAGGCAGATTTAGTGGACCAAGAACGCCAAACTACAGAGGCGGAACAAAATTTATATACGTCAAGGGTAAATTTAGGGCGTGCTGTAGGTATAAGTGAAGAAGAAAGTGTAATTATTGGAGACCCCACAAGTGATTTTCCAATTATTTCACAATCTAACTATTCAGAAGAACAAGGTACTTCTCAGTTTATTAAACAGGCAAGATTAAAAAGGCCAGATATAAAGGCTTTGCAAAACACGAGTAAAGGATTAGAACTGCAATTGAGCGCGGCTAAAAACAATATGCTTCCACAACTAGACCTAACAGGTTACTATACTTACGGAGGAGCTGCAACCGGTGGTGGGTTAGAGCAGTATTTTAATGCTTTTGATAATAGACAAGGGCGTAATAATACTGTAGGTTTAGGAGTAACCTTTTCACTACCGATCAATAATAACCTTGCTAAAGCCAATTTATCTATCAGTAAAATCGCACTCGCGGACCAAAAAATCACTTATGATAATTTACTTAGAAATATAGATATGAATGTTAGTGTTGCAGTCAACAACTTACATAATCGCGTGTTGGTTTTGGAAAAATCCAAAAAAACACTTGAGTATTATCAAAAAGTGTTTGAGAATGAACAAACTAAGTTTCAGAATGGTTTAACGACCCTTCTAAATCTGATTTTGTTTCAAGAAAGGCTAACATTTGCCCATCTAGACTATTTGACTGCGCAACAACAGTTTGCAGTAGCTATAATAAACCTTAGGTATGAAACGGGTACGGTAGTATCAATTGATGGAAATACCATTGTAGAATCAATTAGTCATGAAACGTTTTATACAATACCGAATAATAATTAAAAAAACAAAACATGCCTCCTACATTTTTTAGAAAAGCAGCACTGGAAAAACTCTCCACCCCGGAGAAATTAGATCAAATGATAAAGGTTACAGGGCCAAGGGCTTGGATTGCGCTTTCTACGATTACCGTATTTCTCGCAACAGGCATTATATGGTCTTTTTGGGGTAATGTAAAAACAAAACTTAACGTAACCGGAGTGCTTCTTGGTGGTGAAATACATGAAATTGTTTCAACCTCTCAAGGACAATTAATTAACCTAAAAGTTAAAATAGGGGATCAAATAAAAGATGGCGAAATAATTGCTGCCGTTGAGCAACCAGAACTCGAACAACAAATTGCCGAGGCCGTAGCTCTACTCTCTGAAAGAGAGATGGAACTTGAGCAACTTAAATCCTTTGGCTTACAGGATACTAGGTTACAGGGAGAGTTTATCTTTCAACAACGTTCAAGTATTCTACAGCAAATAGGTACTCAGGAAAAGACGGTTGGGTTTTTAAATCGCCAATTAGATACGGAAAGAGAATTGCAGAAAAAAGGGCTCATTACAAGCTCACAAGTTATAAATACAGAGCAGCAAGTACAAGGTGCTTATGATCAAATAGAAAGTTTAAGAGCGCAATTAGCACAGACTTCAACGCAGAGGTCTACCCTTGATTTTGATTCTGACCAGCGTATTACGCTTGCAGAACAGCGCATTGCTCAAGCACAAAGAAATTTAGAACAACTACAAACTAGGCATGAGATACAGTCTAACATTCGAAGTTCATATAGCGGTGAAGTGGTTGAAGTATTAACAGATGCAGGTGTTATCGTTGGTCAGGGGACACCTTTATTTAAGATTAAGAATTTTGATGAGGTTGCTAGTAGTTTAAGAGGAGTACTGTTTATACCATCTCAAGATGGAAAGAAAATTGAAGTGGGTATGGAAGCGTTAGTAGCCCCTTCTACAGTTCAACCTCAAGATTACGGTTTTATGAAAGGTAAGGTTACTTATGTTTCCGATTTCCCAATTACGCAGCAAGGTATGATGACCTCTGTAAAAAATGACCAACTAGTACAAGGTTTATTGGGTATGGGAGCTCCTTTTGAAGTACATGTAGAGTTTGAAAAGGACCCCGATTCCTATAGTGGTTTTAAATGGACCTCAGCAAACGGACCTAAAGTTATGATTAATGAAGGAACATCTTGCTTGGGCAAGGTAACGGTTAAGTCAGAGCCTCCGGCAACAATCGTAGTACCCGCGATAAAAAAATTCTTTGACCTCTACTAAAACCGACTTTTAAAATGATAAGTAATCTTCTAAATCTAAAAAAAGACTTCCACAGGGTGAAAACTCCTACTGTTCTTCAAATGGAGGGGGTAGAGTGTGGAGCGGCAGCATTGAGTATAATTCTTGGGTATTTCGGAAAATTTGTGCCTCTTGAGAAATTACGTATTGCTTGTGGGGTATCAAGAGATGGTCTGAAAGCCACTAATATCTTAAGAGCAGCACGAGAATATGGATTGGAATCAAAAGGGTATGCTAAGTCTATAGATAAATTAAAGGAGATGGAGATGCCGGCCATTATATTTTGGAATTTCAATCATTTTCTAGTTATAGAGGGTTTTACAAAAGATAAAGTTTATCTAAGTGATCCTGCCCAAGGTAGATATCATGTAAGTCACAAAGAGTTTGATGAAGCTTTTACGGGAGTGGTTATGACTTTTAAACCAACCGTAAAATTTGAAAAAGGTAATGAAAAGAAAGGATTAATTCCATCATTGGTAACCAGAATATCAAGTTCTAAGTTAAGTGTCATTTTTATAGTATTGACCAGTTTGTTTATGGTAATTCCAGGATTGGTCATTCCTTCTTTTACACAAATATTTATTGACAAGTATCTTGTAAATCAGGTAACTGGTTTTGTTATGCCCCTGCTACTTGTAATGGGAGGCATCTTACTAATTAACGGGGCTTTAATTTATATTCAGCAGTATTATTTATTAAGGTTAGAGACAAAACTTGCACTTACTACTTCTAGTAAATTTCTGTGGCATGTGTTTCATTTACCAATAGCCTTTTTCACACAAAGATATAGTGGAGAAATTGGAAGTAGGGTTTCCCTCAACGATAAAGTTGCTCGTCTTTTAAGTGGTGAACTAGCTAATGCAGTGCTTAATGTTATTGTTGTGGTTTTTTATGCGATGTTAATGTTTTCCTATGACGTGCTATTGACCTCTATAGGTATAGTCATGGCAGCTATTAATGTAATAGCGCTTCAATTTGTTTCTCGTGCAAGAAAAGATGGCAACCGTAGATTGATTAATGAGAACGGAAAACTACTAGGAACCACAACTTCTGGTATAAGTATGATTGAAACTTTAAAGGCCTCAGGAAGGGAAAATGATTTTTTTATGAACTGGTCCGGCTATTTGGCCAAAGTAATAAACGCACAACAAGAACTAGGTTGGCTTACTATAAGATTGAATATTATACCTCCTCTTTTAATGTCATTAAACACCACGCTAATACTTGGGGTAGGGGCTATGCGTGTAATGGATGGGCAAATGACGCTGGGCATGTTAGTTGCTTTTCTATACTTGATGGGTAATTTCATGAGGCCCGTAAATCAATTGGTTACTGTGGGTAGTTTATTGCAGGAGACTGACGGGGATATGAATAGAATTGATGACGTTTTGAATTATGAGACTTCTGACGAATTTGATGTTAATGAAAGAAAATCAGAAGGAGATGAATCAAAAGATGAATCAGAATCTCACGATGCACAAAAAGAATGGGAGATAAGTGGAGAAAAAATAGTTGGCCATTTAGAAATCAAGAATCTCTCATTTGGATATAGTACAGCTATGCCTGCTTTGATTGAAGATTTTAGTTTAAAATTGAAACCAGGTAGTAGGGTTGCACTGGTAGGGGGGTCTGGAAGTGGTAAGTCTACTATAGCAAAGTTAGTAGCCGGTTTGTATGAACCATGGACCGGTGAAATTTTATTTGATGGTATAGCAAGAAGAAACATTCCCCGCCACATCGTTAACGAATCTGTAGCGGTAATTGATCAAGAAGTATTGATTTTTAAGGGTACAGTTCAGGAAAACATATCTTTTTGGGATAATAGGGTGCCGGAATCTTACATAATTAAATCTGCCCATGATGCAGAAATACATGAAGCCATCGCAGAAAGAGTAGATGCTTATGAAGGCGAAGTTACAGAGCGGGGTGCTAATTTTAGTGGTGGACAAAGGCAGCGTCTGGAAATAGCAAGAGCTTTGACATTAAATCCTTCTATTTTATTAATGGATGAAGCAACAAGTGCTTTAGATCCAAAATCAGAAAAACTGGTTATGGATAACATAAAAAGAAGAGGTTGTACTTGTTTGATAGTTGCACATAGATTAAGCACAATAAAAGATTGTGATGAGATTGTTGTGTTGAAATTTGGGAAGATAGTAGAACGAGGTACACATGACGAGTTATTAAAAAAGAATGGGCTATATGCCGAATTGATCAGCTCAAAATAATATTATATTCATGATAGAAAGAAAAAAAATTATACTGTCAGCGAATAAGAAACTAATTCTTGAAAATCATGAGAGTTTTTGGATGGTTATTTCTGGTGAAGTGGATATTTATTACGTAAATGTTTCTATAAATGGAGCGTATTCTAGTCAATTAAATCATTTGTATAGGGCGGGGAAAGGAGAGTTGGTGTTCAGTCTTTTAACTCGACCTTTGAAATCTGGTATGAAATTATTGGTGGTCAGTGCTGGGGCAAAATTATTAGAACTTAATAGAAATGAGCTTTTGAATGTTGACCATACATTTTTGAAATTCTATATTAACAAATGGATATTAAAATTAGCGGATAAGCTTTACAGGGAAAATATACCAAGAATATACAAGGCTTTAGATGAAAATAAAGACTTAACATTAGGTGAGGGTGAAGTTTCATACCCTACTAAAGGACTTTTTTGGTGTAGTATTAGAGAGGGAGAAATCTCAAAATATGCCAATAGCGTTTCTCAAGGTGCTAATACCCAACATTCATATCCTTTTCCTGTTAGTAATAAGCTATATATAAAAGCCCTTAGCTGTAAAGTTAATGTAGAGGTTCTTGATACAAAGGAGGTTCTTCAGGATGAGATTCTCTTTATGTTGGGATTGAATGATATTCAAAACCATTTTTATAAAAGAATTCTTAAGAATCATGAAGAAGTAAAACGTCAAGAAAAGGAACGTATTATTTCTAAAATTCAGACAGATGGGGAAAAACTAAATGCTACGCTGCAAGAGTTGGGAGGGATAGTATCAAATAATTTCTCCAAGAAGAATGGAACTTTAGTTTCCTCTAAAGTGCTTGATAAAAATCCAATATTAGCAGCATGTAGACAAATTGGAGAAACGGTTGGTTTTGACTTTGTGGCTCCTAAGTTTATGGAAAGCTATGATAATAGTATGACCAATCAGTTGTTTGCAATTGGGCAGGCGTCAAATGTAAGAATCAGAAAAATCATTCTTCGAGGCACGTGGTGGAAAGAGGAAAATGGACACATACTAGCATTTACCAAAGAAGATAAAAAACCAATAGCATTAATCCAAAGAGATGCTACGTCTTATGTTTATTTAGATTCAGAAACAAATAAAGAGGTATTAGTAAATAATGATTTAGCAGAGTCTTTGCAACCAATAGCATACATGTTTTTCTTTGCTTTTGATTCAAGAATGACTTCAGTTAAAAAAGTAATGAATTTTGCAATTCAAGGGGTTAAGAAGGATGCGAGATATTTAATCATTGCAGCCTTGGGCGGAAGCCTTCTGGGATTGCTAGTACCAATATTATCAGGGGTCATGTTTGATGATGTAATTCCTACCGCAGATCGTGATATGTTATTTGAGGTTTTTGGTATTATGTTAATGATAGGAATTGTTACAGCACTTTTACAACTAGTACAAGGGGTACTTCAACTTAGGGTTGAAACTAAATCTAATATTAACTTGCAGGGAGGTTTGATGGATCATCTGCTAAGATTACCTGTTTCATTTTATAAAAAGTATACGGCTGGTGATTTGACTAATAGAGCTTTGAGTATTAATGCTATTAGGCAAATTCTTTCTAATACTGTACTAACAGCAGTGTTAAGCGGAACCTTCTCTATCGTTAATCTTGGTTTACTATTCTATTATGATTCTAGTTTAGCGTGGATTGGAGTTGGTCTGGCTTTAACGGCAGTTGTTTTTATTGCTGCAGTTGGGTGGTTAAAGTTAAGGTATGATAGGGAGATGTCAGACGAACAAGGTGAGATTCAGGGTTTTCTGTTTGAGTTTTTATCCGGTATTACTAAAATAAGAATAACGGGAGCTGAAAAAAGGATATTTACATTATGGGCAACCAAATTTTCTAAATTAAAGCGGCTTGCATTTAGGTCGGGAAGCTATCAAAATTATATAGAGGTTTTTAATGGCTCTTACCCATTACTGACAAATATATTTTTCTTTTCTTTCATCTATTACATGTTTACTACCAGTACTATTGCTAGTACAGGCCTGATATCTGTTGGGGCTTTTATGGCTTTTATAAGCGCTTTCAATCAATTTTTAAATGATTCTTTAAAAATGAGTATGTCGTTAATATCATCGCTCAATGTCGTAACGCTATATGAAAGGGTTAAGCCTATTTTGGAAGAGATACCTGAATCATCTCAGCAAAGTGCAGACCCGGGGGAATTAAGTGGTGATATAGAATTGAATTCTGTTTCCTTTAGATATAATCAAGAACAACCTCTTGTTCTTAAAGACGTTTCTCTTAAGATAAAAGCTGGAGAAATGGTGGCTTTTATTGGCCCATCAGGATCAGGAAAATCAACTGTAATGCGAATATTGTTAGGTTTTGAAGAACCAGAACTAGGCTCTGTTTATTATGACGGAAATTCTTTTGAATCAATGAATAAAGATTTGGTTAGAAGACAAATCGGAGTGGTTTTGCAAAATGGATCATTAATGTCAGGAAGTATTTACAAGAATATTGTTGGTAATTCCGAACTTACTTTAGATGATGCTTGGGACGCTGCTAAAATGGCTGGTATGGAAGAGGATATTAAGCAGATGCCAATGGAAATGCATACAATGGTTAGTGAAGGTGCGGGTACATTTTCAGGTGGACAACGTCAACGACTAATGATTGCGAGAGCAATTGCTCATAAGCCTAGGTTATTGTTTATGGATGAAGCCACTAGCGCTCTGGACAATCGTACTCAGAATATAGTATCAGAAAGTTTAGATAACCTTCAAGCAACTCGTATTGTAATTGCTCATAGATTGAGTACGATAATTAACGCTGATAGAATTTACGTTATGGATAAAGGCTCAATTGTAGAAACGGGCACATATAATGAACTAATTCAGAAAGATGGGCTTTTTTCCAAATTAGCAAAAAGACAGATTGCATAAGAATCATGATTGGGAGGGAAGATGAATATAGGATATTAAAAAGGTATACTAGTGACGCTCTTGTAATTAAAGAAATTCTGAATTATACAGAAAATAAATTTATTGTAAATTTGGATTCAGAGAAGTTTAAAAGATTTTCTCTATTAGATGACCCTTCTGTACAGGTTTGGCAAGAATATCTGAAACAATCAGGGCAGATAGGTGTATTCGAAACCTTGAAAACTCATTTGGTACAGTTGCAATTTCCAATTCAAAAAAACATTAGCAATTCAGAGGAGTACAGGGCCGCCACTCTGAAGGGGTTGGCTTCAACAAGTATGTTGTCTGCGATTGGGCTTCAATTGAACCAACCACATTCCTTAAAACTAATCGTTCATGAATGTACAGCCGGAAAAATACCTATACTTATAGTTTCCGACAATGAAGATTTTTCAAGCCTTATAAGAGCGCTCTCCTATAGAAATGAACCAGTGAAAATACCTGGTTCAATGGGGGCGGCTATGATTAATGGTATTAATAATTGGAGTAGAATTAATAGTATAAAAAAAGAATGGACTACTAAGAATCCATTAGGAAGTTGGAAGAAAGAGTTCATCAAAAATATTTTACCAAATAAAATCCTCTATCAAGATAAACTTATCATTTTAAGCAAGAAGCCTTATAGTGGAATTTCAGCACAAAACATAGGTTTATCTTTAGAGGAATGGCTAAATCTCTCTCTAACTATTAGAAAGGAACACGAGTGCGCCCATTTTTATACTCTTAAGCGTTTTGGGCATATGGCAAATAATATGCATGATGAAATGCTTGCAGACTATATGGGCATTACGAAAGCCCTAGGAAAGTTTAATAGTGATTGGTTTCTCAAATTTATTGGGTTAGAAAACTATCCGGAATATAGAGAAGGTGGTCGATTCCAGAATTACATTGTTAAAGACTTACTCTCTGAAAAATCTATAGTTTTGCTTAGAACCATCATTAAGAATGCTTCTGTTAATTTAGAATTATTCGATGAGTTTTTAGGTGCTCATAGAAATTTAGAAGATAGATCTTTCAGGTTGCATACGTTGTGTGCCTTAGGTCTTTTGACAATATCTTCTGAAGGTGGTAAGGATAAATTACTTTCGTATTATGAAAATTTGGTTTTCAAAGGCTATAAAAAATAGTAAAATATAAATTTGAGCCTAGGAAGATTGCTTCTAGCAATCGAAGTATAAAAATTAGGATAACAGGTTTTACAGATAAATTAATGATATTTAGGTTAGTTACTCTAAAAAATAGTTATTTGAATGAAATGGGGCATAATTTAAATAACTAATCTAACTATACCAATTTCATTTTCAACCAAAGTTTAAGCTGGTTAATGTCTTTTTGAAGTGCTTGAATATCTTCTTTTGTAGCTGGAATTGTATGTGGAGCGAGTGCTTTTTTGAGGCCATAAGAAAGGCTATTTGCAGCAATATTTCCTAGGGCAGAATTCGCAACGGAGTTTAGGTCAATAGCGTTTTTCTTTTTGCTTACGATATCCAGAGCATGGGTTTTTTTATCCGACTCATTTAATAAATCACTTTTGTTTTTGGTCAGGCTGGTTTCATTTTTTTGATAATGTCCAGCTACATATTTGTATTGGTTTCTTTTATAGCTTGCCAAGGTTTTACAACTGGTGCAGCAGTACACGTGGTTCTTGCGTCTGGGGTTAAATAATTGACTACAATGTTTACAGAGTCTCTCCATTTTTTAAGTTTTTGGGCCTCTAAAAGGTTAAATTGGGTTTAATTTTACGTTTTTACCTTCTCATACTTTTTCCTTCAAATATGACGATATTGAACATTTCAAATAGTCTATCGTAGATTCTGCTCCCATATCTCATACCAATAGCTTCTAATGCAGCCTCTACATTCGATTCGTGATTTTCCAAGTAATTCATGGTAACATGAGTAAGTTTGCGACGTCTATATCGCTCTTCTAAAATCTCTTTCATTAAATCTGCTTTACCGTAATTAGAAGCTAAGCGTTCAGAAGTTAAGTCATCAAAAAGTAAGGAGCCTGATTGTATTTTTTTTAGAAACCAACTTTTATCTTCATGAGTTCCGCATTGCTCAAATTCTTGAACCACACTGTTTGTAGTATAAGTTTTGAAATAGTAAATTTTATTCGCTCTGAAGCTATTTTCAATCGCTCGCATATATGCAGTTTTACCAACACCGTATCCGCCAATTATTAACAATCCTTTGTTGAAACTAGGCTCGGATAGGTCTGCTCTTAAATTCGGTTGGTCTAAGAATTGTTCATTCTTAAGAAAATAATAAAACAGTGTTCTCAGGTTTGTCAAGCTTTTTGGTGTTTTTTCAAATGGACGATTATAAATCGTTTTAAAGTGATGTAGAAAAAGCTTCCAGAGGTATTGTTTACCTATTGCCTTATGTTTTTTAAATGGCAAAATCTGTTGATTATCTTGATTGGTAATCGCTTTGATTAAATTTTGCGTATCCAATGTTTTATGATTTACAATATTCATGAGTTATCTGTTAGTTAAAAGTCTGTTATCAGTTTTTAGGCTGTCTCTTTCATTTTTTTTCCATTTTTCTAGCCGGGACTTAATTTCAAAATAGGTTTGATCGTTAACGCGCATAGCTTTCCCTGACTTATCGGTTTCACTCCAGTAATTGAAAAAAGCGTTTAAAATTTTATTTGAATATTGAGAGTTAGCAAAAACTGCACTTCTAAACTCTTCTTTTGATTTATATAATTCTTTATTTTCTTTAGTTGTTGTTATTGGATTGTTGAAGGTTTGTTGTTTGCAAGTTGGTAGTGTTATGGACTGCTTGTTATGTTCATTTATGTTAGCTTGCATAGACTTATAATCAACAACGGTTATAAGCGAAAATTTGTTTGTTGATTTGCATGTGATGTAACTACTAGAAATTAATTTTTGTAGTGCCGTACGTATTTGCTGAATTGACATGTGTAATTCAGCTGCAAGGTGTTTATTGGACGTAATTAGCTGTCCTCTGTTTACTTTATTGCCTTGCCAGTACTTATCGGAATAGTTAGCTTTTAATATAAGGTGTATATACAACCTTGATGCGGTTGAGTGGGTGTACCATTCCCAATCAAGAATTTCTCTGGGTATTTTCACAAAACCTTTCATAACTATTCTTGTTTAATAAGTTTTGCGAAAATGTCACTCTTCTTGTAATAAACTCTGTTACCTAGCCGGTATGAAGGGAGAATTCCATTTTTTCTCCAATTCCATAATGCTTGTTTTGAACATTTGAGAAATTTTAATGTTTCTTCGACAGTAAGTAATTCTTCATTATTGTCGGTTAACCTCTCCTTGGGTCTATCAAGGAGAGGTGTCATTGCTTTTACCACACCAGAAATAATATCTGTCGCATGTGTCTCGGGAACGATTTGATAATATTTGTTACGATGTGCATCCATATTACTCTATTTGTTTTAAAATTATACTGTAAAACTAGAGGCAAATGGAATATATCTGGGTATCAATGGGTATTGATACCTAACTGACAAGTCCTGAATTAGGAATTTTAAATTCTTGCTTTTCGAAACTCTCGTTAAGTTTTTGATATTTCTCAGATTCTGTACTCAAATAGATTCGGAGCGTATTTAGTTCCCCTTTATCCATAAGGAAGGATTTCTGTATTTGCCTTGCTAGTTCTGAGAGATTTATTTCTTGGTTATTTCCTACGGGAGCGATAATGTATCCCTGATCAACTAGATTTCTAATTATATATGCTAAGTGACTGGGTTTGCCTGACCATTTTAAATAGTTCATCGGGTTAACCTCTAAATTGTTCAAACTTTTGAGCCAATTAGAAATCTGGGCCTTTCTCGCTTTTAACTCTTGCGATAGTTTTAAAAAAGCTGTCTTGTGATAAAATAGAGAAAACTCATATTGATCATTTTTGTAAACCCCATCAATTTCGACAAAGTTATCTTCAAGCTTATTTTTACTAGGATAACCACTATTTAAACTTAAGGAGGCATTGGAAACTATGTTGTCTATAGCGGGTAGTACCTTAAGTTCTATTATGTTGATTAGTTTAATAGGTTCTTCCGAGTGCTCATATTGATAATCAAGAAAGTTGTCGATATCTAATATATCAACTTCAAATAGTAATTTCTTTATGAAAACTCTCAGATAAATATCACTTTCTAGTTTAGGTTGGTGGTACTCATAGTTATGTAGTTGGTACAGTGGTGAAGACTCTTCCTTCTTAAGTCTCTTGTTGTAGGGAACTTCGTCAAGTGAAAAAACATTTTGATACATAGAATAAATAATTGATTTTAAATTAAGGGTTATTGAAAAAATGCAGAATCAGCAATCTTGATAGCTCTTTCTTGCGATGATACTTTAATGTATTTATAAAATTCTTTTTCGGTTGTATGGCCGCTTATTGCCATAATGTCTATAACGGGCATTTTAGAGAGGTATGCATTCGTACAAAATGACCTTCTTGCGGTATGGGTACCTATAAGCTTATACTTCTTAATAGAGTCTGTATTTTTTTTACCACCAATAGTTCTTGTAACAAATACATCTTCGTTAATTTTAACTGATCGAGCAACTTCTTTGATATACTTGTTTATTAACTGTTCAGGCATTTTGCTAGGCATCTTTCCTTTATAACGCTTTTTAAAGATTGTCGTAAGCTTTGGATGTATAGGAATGTATACTGTTTTTGATGTTTTTTGCTGAACAATTTCGAAAACACTTCGTCCTTCAAAAGTTCGAATATTATTTATGCCCAACCCGTTGTAATCAGAAACTCTCTGGCCCGTATAGTACCCGATTAAAAATATATCTCTAGCCTTTTCGTGTAGAGGTTTGTCCGATAGGTCCTTTTTTTCCAGTTTTTCGATTTCATGAGTGGTGAGATAGATGGACGTAGTATTCTCTGAAACCCGCCTAAACTCTCTATGTTGAAAAGCCAAATTGGTATTTATTCCTTCTTCGGTTGCTCTGTTTAAAATAGCAATTAGATTTTTTAAATGCTTACCAATAGTATTTAATGAAAGACCTTCATTCTCTAAATAATGAATAAAAGAGTAGTAGAACTCTAGGTTAATGCTATCAAAGTCCAAATTAGGATCATATGATTTACTATAGGCTTTTAGCTTTTTAATAGTTTGCTTATAAGCCCTTAAAGTTATTTTGCTAAGGGTAATAGTTTTAGTTTTATCAATATGTCGTTGCTTATCTTCAGTAAAACCATCGGCATATTCAAAAAAGTCGATGCTTTTATCTTCCGATTCGTTTTCAATTCTGTTTGTTAGATTCGAGAAAATCTGTTTTAAAAACTTTCTATCAATATCGTTTCCCTGGTTATGGTGAAATGAAACACTTTTTATAAAAGAAGTTTCAATATCTCTGAGCTTTGCGTTTACTTCCTCTCGGTTGGAAATAGTTGATACGGCTCTAATTCTTTGATTTTTTGAATCCCAAAATTTGGGATGAATCTTAAATCCTGTAGCACACTTAAGCCTTTTTCCTCTTCCAAAACTAAAGTCGAAAATTATAGGTGTAATCTTATCGGAATTTGGCTCTTTTAGAATAAAACGAACACTTCCAGCTGTTGAATTTATATACTTACTCATTCTCAAAACTCTAAAAAAGGGACAACATAAGGGACAACATATGCTTTAATTATTGATATTTCAAAAATACGTATTTTATTTCAATATGTTATTAAGTCAATAAATGCGGTACTTAACAAGGAATATAGAATAAAATAAGATAACATAGGTTAAAGCTAAAAATGGTCCAGGTGGGACCACATAAAACCTCTCGGAACATCCGTTCTTGAGAGGTTTTTCTTTTTCAAGTGTTCGAGGTCAAAAGCATCCACAGCAATTTTTTTCGACTTACCCTAGCACACTTACCTACAAATCCCGATATTTATTAAAGTGATTCTTCTAATTCTAGTCTAGTACAATTAGATGTGAAAAGCCTCAAAAAACAAACTGAAAAGTAGCCTGAAAAATGAACCCAAAAGTAGATGAATTCTTGAACGGCCTAGACCAATGGCAAGAAGAGCTAAAAAGACTTCATGAGTTAATTTTGGATTGTGGGCTAGCGGAAGACTTTAAATGGAATTACCCCTGTTACACTTATAAGGGCAAAAATATTGTGCTTATTCACGGGTTCAAGAACTACTGCGCTTTACTTTTCAATAAAGGGGCACTACTACAGGACACTGCGCAAATTTTGATTCAGCAAACGGAGCATAGCCGATCCGCCCGGCAAATACGTTTTAGCAACGTGGTTGAAATAGAAAATCAAAAAACCATCATCAAACAATATATCTTAGAGGCGGTTGAGATAGAGAAATTGGGACTGAAACTAAAGGTAAAAAAGGTAGCGGATTTTGAAACCCCAGATGAGTTGATTGAGAAATTCAAGGAGAATCCAGAATTTGAAAAGGCGTTTAAAAAACTAACCCCAGGTAGACAAAAAGGGTATTTGCTCCATTTTTCAAAGGCAAAACAGGCTACTACACGAATAGCTAGAATTGAAAAAAATACAGACCGTATTTTTGAGGGTTACGGACTAAATGATTGCACCTGCGGCCGTTCCAAACGAATGCCCAATTGTGATGGGTCGCACAAGAACTAAAACAACTGTTACTTTAGTAAATATTGAGGTTTAATAAGGGGGTAATCACTGTGTAAAGTTTACTTGCATAGACTCGACAAACCGGTTAACATTTCATACCTTTTACTACGTTTGGCAAATAGCTGGCACGGCAACAAAAAGAATATAGATGAACGAGACATTCTACATTAAAAATATGGTCTGTAACCGTTGTATAGCTTCGGTTTTGGAAATTTTCACTTCAGAGGGCTATACGGTAGAATCCGTTGAATTGGGAAAAGTAGTTGCTACCGAAGGCCCCGAAAGTGATAAGAAAAAACTATCCCATACTCTTGTCCAGACCGGGTTTGAACTCATCATAAACGAAACGGATACGCTTCTAGAACAGATAAAAGTGAAGCTGATTCATAAAATTGAAATCGGAGAAACCGAAAATCTCTTTCAATCCCTGGCCGAGGAATTCGGTAAGACGGAAACGGCACTTAGCAAGCTATTCAGCAAGTCCGAAGGTATGACCTTGGAAAAATACACCATCAACCTAAAAATTGAAAAAGTAAAGGAATACATTCAGCTGGGCCAGCTCAATTTTTCTGAAATAGCATACAGCCTAAATTATAAGACCAGTAGCCATTTGGCAAGGCAGTTTAAAACCGTAACGGGAATGTCTATGACCGACTACAAAAGTTTAAAAAATTGGGATAGAAAAACCTTGGACAAAATTGTATAAATAAGAATCGTAATTGTGTAAAAGATTCGCTTGGCCTCTTAGTAATTTTACATTCTAAAATTAAGAGGAAATGACACATACCTATCATATACACGGAATGACCTGCAATGGGTGTCGCGGTCATGTAGAGCAGACGCTTTCTAAAGTAGCAGGTGTAACCCATGCTTCGGTAAATCTAGAGAAAGCGGAAGCAGTAATCGAAATGGAGTTCCATATTCCTTTAAAAACATTTCAAAAGGCATTGTTAGATGACGGTGGTTCGTACAGCATCCATAATTTAGGGAGACACGGGCATGAAGTAAAGAAAAAAGAAAGTCCTAAAGGTAAGGGCACAGGTACTTTTTATTGCCCCATGCACTGCGAGGGTGATAAAACCTATGATCAGGCAGGTGATTGTCCTGTATGTGGAATGGACCTGGTTGAGGAGCAAAACCTAAGTGCTAACGCTTCCGAACAATGGACGTGCCCTATGCACCCGGAAGTGGTTCGCGATGAGCCGGGAAGTTGCCCTATTTGCGGTATGGATTTGGTACCTATGCAACCGGATCTTTCCGCTGAGGAGAAAACGTACAAGAAGCTTATAAAGAAGTTTTGGATCGCATTGGGCTTTACACTACCAGTGTTTGTGATTGCTATGAGCGAGATGGTTCCAAACAATCCCCTTTACGATATAATGGGGCAAAAGTGGTGGAACTGGATCCAGTTTGGACTTTCCCTACCTGTTGTTTTTTACGCCACGTGGATGTTCTTTGAGCGTGCTTACCGAAGTATCAAAACATGGAACTTAAATATGTTCACCCTAATAGGTATTGGTGCGGGTGTAGCATGGGTTTTTAGTGTCTTTGGAATGTTGTTCCCAGATTTCTTTCCACCACAGTTCAAGACGGATTCAGGTGCGGTGCATGTCTATTTTGAAGCAGCTACAGTAATTCTCACCTTGGTTCTTATGGGGCAGGTATTAGAGGCGCGCGCGCATAGTAAAACCAATTCTGCAGTAAAGGAATTATTGAAACTGGCACCTAATAAAGCTATCCGAGTAGTAGATGGAAAGGAAGAAGAGGTTGCCATAGATAAAATTCAAAAAGGGGATACGTTAAAGGTAAAACCTGGAGATAAAATTCCAGTAGACGGTATTATAATTGAAGGCGAGACCACTGTAGATGAATCCATGATTTCAGGAGAACCGCTACCTGTTAATAAAGTAACGGAGGACAAGGTCAATAGTGGAACCATAAACGGAAATAGGTCTTTCTTAATGAAGGCGGAAAAAGTAGGGAATGAAACCTTATTGTCGCAGATCATACAAATGGTGAATGACGCTAGCCGTAGTCGGGCGCCTATTCAGAAGTTGGCGGATACGGTCTCAAGCTATTTTGTGCCTATCGTGGTAGTAATTTCTGTAATTACTTTTGCTGTTTGGGCCATTTGGGGTCCTGAACCTGCCTATGTTTTTGCGTTGGTAAATGCTATAGCCGTGCTAATTATTGCCTGTCCTTGTGCTTTGGGGTTGGCAACG
Organism: Zobellia sp. B3R18; assembly: GCF_018860715.1. Classification (NCBI taxonomy): domain Bacteria; kingdom Pseudomonadati; phylum Bacteroidota; class Flavobacteriia; order Flavobacteriales; family Flavobacteriaceae; genus Zobellia; species Zobellia sp. B3R18. The sequence continues at coordinate 1,184,210 of NZ_JAHKQG010000011.1, forward strand.
CCAATGTCCATTATGGTAGGTGTGGGCAAAGGTGCACAGAACGGGGTGTTGATCAAGAATGCCGAAGCTTTGGAAAAAATGGATAAGGTAGATACGTTAATAGTAGATAAAACGGGAACTATTACCGAAGGAAAACCAACAGTGGAAACGATTGGTGCGTTAAAGGGCGAATATTCTGAAAATGAGGTATTACAGTTTATAGCTTCCTTAAACAATTCCAGTGAACACCCTCTTGCTGAAGCCACGGTAAAGTACGGAAAGGTGCAGGGTGTTGAAATTTTAAGGACTGAGGATTTTGAGGCTATTACCGGAAAAGGGGTGGAAGGGAAAATAAATGGTCAAAAAATGGCTTTAGGGAACCTCAAGATGATGGAGTATGTAAATGCTGCCCTAAGTTCAAACTTAAAATATGAGGCCAATGAACACCAAAAAAAGGGTAAAACGGTATCGTACCTGTCCGTTAATGAGCAAGTAATAGGGTATGTTGTAATTGGCGATAAAATAAAGGAAACGAGCGCAAAGGCCATTAAGGAACTTCAAGAGAAGGGAATAGCCGTTGTTATGCTAACGGGAGATAATCATGATACCGCACAAGCCGTAGCCACAGAGTTAAATTTAGCTGATTTTAAAGCGGGAATGCTTCCCGAGGATAAATTGGCCGAGGTACAAAAATTACAGGAAAAAGGACATGTGGTTGCTATGGCCGGCGATGGAATCAATGATGCACCTGCATTGGCCAAAAGTGATGTTGGAATTGCTATGGGAACGGGAACAGACGTAGCCATTGAAAGCGCTATGATAACTTTGGTAAAAGGAGATTTGCACGGTATTGTAAAAGCCCGAAACCTTAGTGATTCCGTAATGCGGAACATTAAGCAGAACCTATTCTTTGCTCTAATCTACAATACAATAGGTATTCCTATTGCAGCGGGAGTGTTGTACCCTGTTTTTGGGCTTTTGTTATCGCCAATGATTGCGGCTCTTGCTATGAGTTTTAGCTCGGTATCTGTAATTGCGAACGCGTTAAGGTTAAGAGCGGCTAAAATCAACTAATAAATAGTATTTCATGGGTTTTGAAAATTAGAAATTAAGCAGCGGTTACATTTTTATAGATTGAAATTTAAACTAAGCCATTCAAGGTTTGGGTAACGACCAGATAATTTAAGTTATCTTTGTTGTTCTCATTATTAGTGATTTGGATAAAAAACAAACGACTTTAAAGGATATTGCCGCAGAGCTTAATGTTTCTATTTCTACTGTTTCAAGAGCATTACAGGGCAATACACGTATAAGTGCGCAGACCAGGGAAAAAGTACTGGAGTTGGCGCAGGAGTATAATTATTTTCAGACAAAGCATATAAACCCTTATGCTAAAAAGAAGATTAAGGCCGTTGGCGTAATTGTACCAAGCATAAAATATCATTTGTACGCTATGGCCATTTCGGGCATAGAGCAAATCTTGGAGAAGCATCAGATGCAAATAATCATTTGTCAATCTAATGAGTCGTACGAGAGGGAAAAAATACTGGTAAAGGAACTTATGGATATTGGCGTGGCGGGAATTATAGTTTCGTTGGCCAGTGAAAGCAAGGATTTTGACCATTTTTTAGAGGCTAAAAAAAGAAAGGTTCCGTTAGTGTTCTTTAATCGTCTTTGTGATGAAGTAGAATCGGATAAGGTGATTATTGATAACTTCAAGGCAGCTTACGATGCTACCCAGCATTTAATATCCGTGGGCTGTAAGCGGATTGCATATATTGGAGGTCCAAGAATTTTACAAATAAGCTCAACCCGACTTTTAGGCTACAAGAAGGCTTTACTGGATGCTAATATGTTGGTGGAGGAAAAGTTTATTGAAAATTCTGATTTTACTAGGGAAGGGAACCTTAGTACCGCAAGAAAATTACTGTATTCTCCGGAGCATCCGGACGGCGTTTTGGCCTTTAGTGATCAGGTGGCCATTGGTGTTATGTTAGCAGCGAAAGAACGAGGTCTAAAAATGGCAGAGGATATAGCCATCATCGGTTTTAATAATGAGCCTATAGACGAACTTTTGGAGCCTTCGCTTACTAGTATTGACCAACCTAGCTATCAGATGGGAGTAGAATCTGCAAAACTGATTATAGACCGAATTGAAGATTATGATAAAGAGGTGTCTCGAGTGGTCTTAAAATCAGAATTGGTGATCCGTAATTCTACCAACAAGAACAAGTTGTAGAAAAACAAATCACCAAAACCGATAGTCTTATATAATTAGTTCTTCTTTTGAACCAATATTACCCAATCTTTGTCCTGGTCCTTGGGTGGGTTGCCCAGCGCCACTACACCTTTTGCATCAACCGAAGTTACGGAACCGTCCAATAGGTCTCCTCCGTTTCTAGGATCGTACCACTTCACTGAAAACGTATTACCCGAATCTCCTAAATTAAGAGAAGTCATTTCCTTTCCGGGGTGTAGATAAACTACATAAACCTCATCAGCTTTAGAAAAGGAGAATGAATCTGGATCTGTGGTTAAATCATCTGATGGCCGCATTTCCCAAAAAGGAAGGTAGTTTTCAAAAAATAGTTTGGCATGTAGGTTTTGGTTCCAAAAAAGGTCCCTGCTCCTATAATCCTGACAGGTAAGGTCAGAATGCGGACTGGCATAACCAAAATACCATTCAACACCGTAGCCTCCTGCAAGTAAAGTTCCCCATAGGGCGTTGCCACGTGCATCATTATGTTCCATGTCTTCTGCGTCCGGTAAAAGGGCTATTTTGGCCTTTCCGGGCTCATCAACTGCAATGGCCCATTTTTTACCCGCATCATCGGCATTTTTCATCCATTTAAGAACACGTGGGTGCACATCTTTAAAATCGGCCTCACTTAGTTGAAGAGATGCTCCCGTAAGCGAAGATTGGTCACCTACCAGTTCTGCATAACGGTAATCTTGGTCAGGAAACGTATGTAATACCCGGTGTGTATTGTAAGGGTCCAATTTTGCCACATAATCCGTTACTTCCCTAACATTTTCTATGGGTTGGTTGTTCTCTTCACCTATATTCCAGTTCATGGCCAAATGATGCCCAAAACGGGCAATAAGTTCACGATAGTACAATTTGCCCTCAATACCAAAGACGCCGTTATCCATTAGATGGTCGGTTTCGGTTTCATGGGTCTTGAAGTGCAGGAACATTCCTTTTCGCTCCCCATAGTCAAAAATACGTTCCCATTGCTCCAATTTTGAAATATCCAAGCGAGTTTTATGGAACATGGTCTGCCATGCTTTTTTGTTTTTCTTGTCACTGGCATATTTGGTGTACTCTTCTTCGGATACCTTTAAGCGATATGGAAAAACATTACGGTCATCACCATCAACGTTAAAAGTCAAAAATGAAAATACGTTAAGACCCTCTGAAGCCAAATAGTTAATGGCGCCTAGTAGGTTTTTACCTTTTTCCCCTTGCCATAATAGGTCCTTGGCATCTTCGTTAAAATCTTTCCTGTGGGGCTCCCATGTCTTTAGTAAGTCTAACGCATTGGTAGTGGCGTCAAAATCACTGTATGCCAAAATATTCTCTGGGGCGTCTACACCCACTTTAATGAAATACTTACCTGTTTCCTTAAATTTAAGATAGTGTTCACCTACATATTCCAACTTGCCTTTGGCCCTGTTGTCTATACCTGTTTTGTCAGATTCGGACACGGTAAAACTACCCGTAACACCATCCATATATTCTCCACTGGTGGCGCTGTTACTGGTATCTGCAACGGCAATATTGGTTCCTTTTTTAAAGGAGGCCTTAAAATTCCAATTTCCTGTAGTATTGGGAGCAAAACGTACAATCCATTTGTTTCCTTTTTCCGCGCCTGTTTCTGCAGCATTACCATCGGCCGCGTAAAATCCGGGAACTACAAAGGTTTGATTGTTGTTGGTAAACGTAACGTCTAGACGGTAATCCAAAAAAGGGTTTACTTCGTTCATTTCATCCGTAGATGGGCCGTTAAAGACCAATTCGATCTTATGCCATTTTTTTAGCTCGCCCTGAACGGTATATTCCGGTTCGGATTCGCATCCTGAAACCAAGGAAGTCATAAAGAGCAAAGCGCTCAGGAAAAATGATGTTTTCATGTAAAGTCTGTTCATGTTTTCAGTTTTGAGTGTGAGTTAATAGGTTGATGAAGTTACTTTGATTTTTTTTTAAAGTTGAATTCACATATGAAATAATGATGGCAAGAAAAAGCGGTTTGCTTTATAGATTAATAAGAAAAGCTAAGCAGGAACATTTTGTATCGATCCTGTTTATTTCGGTTCGTTTTGAATATGCATAAATACAAAATTTTGCACAAATCACACATCCTAATCTATATTTTTCGGGTAAGTTATAGATTAATTTATATATATTTGCTCAAAATTCAACACAATTATCAATATAAATGACATTTTGCGCAATATTTGCGCAAAAGCATTTGAACTACAATTAGAAAAGATTAGAAATGGGAAAAACGTACAAAATCGCCGTAGTTAATGGCGACGGAATAGGGGCCGAAATCGTTCCTGCCGGTGTTTCCGTGCTGGATGCGGTAGCCACTAAATATGGCTTTGAACTAGATAAAGAGGAATTTCCTTTTGGAGCAGGATATTTTAAGGAGCATGGCAAGTTCATGTCAGATGACGCTCTTGAAACCTTAAAAAAATTCGATGCTATATTTTTTGGAGCAGTAGGTCTGCCAGAGGTAGACGATACGTTGCCAGCTAGAGATTACACCTTTCGCGTAAGAACTTCTTTTGAACAATACGTAAACTACAGACCTGTAAAATTGTTTCCAGGTGTAGAAAGTCCGCTTCGCTATAAAACCGAAAAAGATATAGACTTTGTAGTCGTTCGCGAAAATAATGAAGGCGAGTTCGTGCAGAGTGGAAAAATAATGCATGGGGATAAGCCCGGTGGTATGGCTATGGATACCAGTATTTTTACTAGATTCGGTATTGAGCGTATCGCACATTATTCATTTAAATTGGCGCGTAAGAGAAGAAGCAAGGTTACTAATGTTACCAAATCAAATACATTGATCAATAGCTTGGCCTATTGGGATAGGGTAATTGCAGAGGTTGCAGAGGAGTATCCGGATGTGGAATATAACAAAATGTACATAGACAATGCTTCGGCAAGTTTTGTATTGCGCCCAGAGATTTTTGACGTTATTTTGACTACAAACCTCTTTGGCGATATTTTATCCGATCTTGGTGGTGCCGTTATGGGAAGTTTAGGTCTTGGAGGTAGTGGAAATATTAACCCAGAGAAAGATTTTCCTTCTATGTTCGAGCCTATTCACGGTTCAGCACCGGATATTGCAGGGCAGAATATTGCTAATCCAATTGGTCAAATATGGTCCGCCGCTATTATGTTGGATCATTTAGGAGAGACCGAGGCGGCAAAGGAAATTATGGCCGGTATAGAGGCTACGACCGCGAAAGGTAATTTAACCAAAGATCTTCGTGGAACGGCTACTACGTCAGAAGTTGCAGAAAGCGTAGTTCAGTTTATAAACGCAACAAAATTATCAACTATATAAATTAGAATGATAGATAGGAAAATCATTGACCTCACTTTACCCATTGTATCCGGTGTAAAGGGCGTTTCTATAGACCAGGCCAAAACATTGGACAAAGATGGTTGGAACGCAACAACTTTACATTTGTATTCGCATAGCGGCACCCATATGGATGCTCCGGTACATTTTGAGGTCAATGATCAGACTATAGATCAATTACCGGTCGCTCGTTTTATTTCTGAAGCTTGGGTGATTAACCTTACGCATATCAAACCTAAAGAATCTATTACCGTAGCACATTTGGGCACTATTGCGGAAAAAGTAGAGGAAGGACAAAGTTTGCTCTTACATACGGGTTGGAGCAAAAAGTTGGGCACGGAAGAGTACCGTGATGCCTTACCTAGAATCAGCACCGAGCTTGCCCATTGGTTGGGTGAAAAAAAGGTAAATATACTTGGGGTTGAACCTCCTTCCGTAGCAGATGTCAACAATATCAAGGAGGTTACGGAGGTGCATACCATCTTAATGAAAAACGATATTATTATAGTTGAAGGACTTACTAATTTAGAAGCACTTTCTCAACCAAAAGTGACCCTTGTGGCACTACCTTTAAAGGTTGAAAATGGCGATGGTGCTCCCGCGCGTATCATTGCAATAGAAAATTGAACTTCATGTCGCATCCAGCACTTTTAAAATCTATTGAAGAAGGGGTTACGCTTTTGGGCTACGAGAAGGATATACGGTCAGAGCTTGCTCAAAACCCCAAATCCATTGTGGTTTTAGATGATGACCCAACAGGCACCCAAACCGTGTACGATGTTCCCGTTATTACTGAATGGACCGAAGAGATTTTGGAAAACGAACTCTTGAAGAGTCCTATTTTCTTTATTCTTACCAACTCCAGAAGTCTTCAAGTTGATAAAGCCGATGCCCTGGGAGAGCTCATAGGCTCACGGCTACAGAAATTGACCAAGAAGCACCAAAAGAAACTTCTTATCATTAGCCGAAGCGATTCTACTTTAAGGGGGCATTACCCCAATGAAGTTGATGCCTTGGTAAAAGGAATGGGCCTAAGCAAAATAAAACATATTTTGGCCCCTGCTTTTTTTGAAGGCGGACGCTATACGTATGACGATGTTCATTATGTAAAGGAAGGAAATGAGTTTGTTCCTGCCGCAAAAACCCCTTTTGCAGCAGACAATACTTTTGGTTATTCAGCATCCAATTTAAAAGATTGGATTATAGAAAAATCTGAAGGAGGGGTCAACAAATCACAGATTGCAAGTGTGTCTGTTCAAACGCTTAGAAATGCCACTTCCGAAGAAATAAAATCAATAATAGAACAACCAAAAACGACCCATATCATAGCGAACGCAACGTGTTATGCCGATTTGCAGGTCTTGGCGCTGGCCATTTTAAAAAGTAAGGACGCATTGGTTTTCAGGACGGCGGCTTCTTTTGTTAACGCCATTTCGGGTATTGCCCTAAAACCATGTCTGACAAAAAATGAAATCTTAAAGAATACGTCCTCCAATGGGGCACTGATCGTAATTGGTTCCTATGTGCCAAAAACCACTGCACAGTTGGCGTATTTAAAGGAGAGAAGTAATGCTTTTTTCCTAGAATTGGATGTTTCCCATATTTCCAATATTGAAGTTTTTTGCAACGAGCTGGTTCAACTGGTCCAAAAAGCAAACGATTACCTCAAGACCGGAGAGGATGTGGTGGTGTTTACAAGTAGAAAAGTGATAAAAGGAGCTACAAAAAAGGAAAGCCTTGAAATTGTAAATCGGGTTTCCAATGCACTTATTTCTATTGTAAAAAAGGTAAGGGTGCGCCCAAAATATATTCTTGCCAAGGGCGGAATTACCTCTAGTGATGTAGCTACTAAAGGGCTTAATGTACGCCGAGCGAATGTCATGGGGCAAGTGCTAAAAGGGGTGCCTGTTTGGCAACTTGGCAAAGAGGCAAAATTTCCTGACATACCTTACATCGTATTTCCCGGTAATGTTGGTGACGAGACAGCTTTACACGAACTGATTTCCTTATTGAAATAAAAAATATGAAGACACAAGGCTATTTTCCTAAAAGGTATTTTATGGTAGCAGGTACATTTCTGCTGGCCTTGCTTCTTTATGTAGATCGTGTCTGTATTTCTGTGGCCAAGGAGCCCATTTCTGCAATGTTGGACTTGAGTGATAAACAAATGGGTTGGGTCTTGGCGGCTTTTTCTCTAGGATATGCCCTTTTTCAAACTCCGGCCGGTATGCTGTCAGATTCTTTGGGACCGCGTAAAGTACTTTCCGCGATTGTAGCTATATGGTCCGTTTTTACGGCTTTAACAGGAGCAGCGTTTAACTTTATATCACTTCTGATTGTCCGCTTTCTTTTTGGGGCGGGAGAGGCCGGTGCCTTTCCAGGTATGTCCCGAGCTATTTATACGTGGATTCCTCTACAGGAAAGAGGTCTTGTAACCGGCATTAATTTTTCGGGTTCTCGGTTGGGCGCGGCATTTGCGCTTCCCGTAGTAGCTTGGATGATAGATGATTTTGGATGGAGGGTCTCCTTTGTTATTTTAGGTGTTATAGGGGTACTTTGGGCCGTTGCTTGGTATGTGCTTTTTAGGGATATGCCGGAAGAACATCCCCATGTTTCGGATAAAGAAAAGGAATTTATCCTATCAACAAGACAACAACAAAATACTAAAGTAAAGGCCGAAAAAATTAACATGGGAGACCTGTTAAAATCCAAAAATATATGGTTGGCCATGGGGCAATACTTTTGCAGCAATTTCACCTTTTTCTTTGCCCTTACCTGGCTGTTTCCCCACGTTAAGAGTGAGTACGGCCTAAATACTATGGAAGCTGGCATATACACGGCAATACCTTTGGTTTTTGGTGCTTTTGGAAATTGGACTTCCGGGGCCCTAAGTGACCGTATTTACAAAAAGGGGAACTGGGACATGTCTCGTATTGTTCCGGCATCAATTGGGTTCTTTCTAGCCGCTGTAGGACTTATTGGAAGTATTTATATGGATACTGTTGAAGGCGCAATCCTATTTTTAAGTCTGGCTATTTTTGGTGCAGATATGACATTGCCGTCTTCTTGGGCCTTTTGTGTAGATATTGGAAAAGAACATTCCGGTGCCGTATCCGGTACAATGAACATGGCCGGAAATATTGGAGCATTTTTGACCGCATTGGCGTTTCCATACCTGCAGTCTTGGACAGAATCTACCACGCCGTTCTTTGTAGTGGGCGCAGTATTGAATACTATTGCAATTGTAATGTGGTTCAATATGAAGCCTCAAAGGCATTTTAGTACATATTAAATAGGGAGCATGGCAAAATTAAAGGGAGTTTGTATAGGTGCTGGCTATTTTAGCCAGTTTCATTTTGAAGCTTGGAAAAGAATTGATGCGGTTGATATTGTTGGTGTTTGCGATTCGGTGAAAGAACGAGCGAAGGATATAGTTGACACCTATGGTTTTAAGAAGGCCTATTCTAGCGTTGAGGAAATGTTCCGGAATGAAAAGCCGGACTTTGTAGATATTATTACACCTCCCGAAAGTCATTTAGAGCTTTGTAAATTAGCGGCGGCACATAAGATTCATATCATTTGTCAAAAACCTTTGGCACCTACTTTAGAAGAAGCCCAAGAGATTGACGCGCTTATTGAAGGTTCGGGGGTTAGGATGATGGTACATGAAAATTTCCGGTTTCAACCTTGGCACCGGGAACTCAAAAAGATTTTGGACGCAGGAACAATTGGTTCCAAATTACACACCATAAATTTGCGAATGCGAATGGGAGACGGTTGGCAGACCGATGCCTATATGAATAGACAGCCCTATTTTAGGGAAATGGAGCGTTTGCTTATCTACGAAACAGGAATTCACTTTATAGACGTGTTCAGATACTTGGCAGGAGAAATCACACAGGTATACGCTAAACTCAGAACGCTTAACAACAAAATTAAAGGCGAAGATTTTGCTTGGGTAAATTTTGATTTTGCGAACGGAGGCTTGGGCTTTTTGGATGCCAATAGGTACAATGAAAACACTTCCGAAGATCCAAGGTTAACTTTTGGTGCTGTGCTTATTGAAGGGGATAAAGGTAGTTTACGACTTTATGATGACGGTAAGATTACGGTTCAACTTTTAGGCGAGAAAGAACGTCCGCATCAGTATATTTTCAAGAAACAGAACTTTGCAGGCGATTGTGTCTTTGCTACCCAACAACACTTTATTGCAAACCTCCAATCGGGAGCGCCTTTTGAAACGGATGTTTCTAATTATATTCCTAATATTTCGGTTTTGGAGAAAATCTACGAATCCAGCCGAAAGGGTCTTCCGCTTCAGGTATAAATTTATTTTTTTGGGTTAATTTTTGGTTGGGATTTACAACGGGCATACTGTTATTTACGCCGTAAGTTTACCACCTTTGTATCGACTTATATGTTCCTCTTACAGCTAACTTTTTGCAAACCGCTAGACTACATTGGTTTGAGGTTTTATAGTGTGGCGCATGTAGGTTTTAAGAGGTAATTATTCCACAATTTTGAACGTATATCGTAATGAAGATGACAGATAAGAAGATACCATATTCCATATTAGAATTGGCAACCGTTGGAGCCGGTTTTAAGCCTAAGGAAGTTTTTGATAATAGTCTTGAATTGGCACAAAAGGCCGAGGAGTTTGGATACAACCGTTTTTGGTTGGCCGAACACCATAACATGTTAAGCATTGCCAGTTCTGCAACTACAGTACTTATGGGGCATATTGCCGGAGGAACCAAAAAAATACGTGTTGGGTCCGGGGGTATTATGTTGCCCAACCATTCATCTCTGCTCATAGCGGAGCAGTTTGGTACCTTGGCATCATTATATCCTGATCGGATAGATTTAGGGTTGGGTAGAGCTCCTGGCACGGATCAGGTAACGGCAAATGCCATTCGTCCAGATAGAATGCAGGCCGTGTATCGTTTTCCTGAAGAAATGCATAACATTCAGCAGTATTTTTCAAAAGAGAACCAAAATGCCAAAGTTAGGGTTCCCATTGCCGAAGGCGTAGAGGTGCCCATCTATATTTTGGGTTCCAGTACGGATAGTGCCCATTTAGCGGCAAAAGAAGGGCTTCCGTATGTGTTCGCAAGTCACTTTGCTCCTAGTCAGCTCCAAGAGGCCCTGCAAATTTATTATAATAATTTTCAGCCTTCAAAATACCTGAACGAGCCGTATACCATGGCGGGTGTAAATGTTGTAGCAGCAGAAACCGATGAGGAGGCAGATACCATTTCTACTTCTATGTTGCGCTTAATGTTGGGCGTGATGACAGGAAAGATAGATTATATGCAACCGCCGGTGAAAATGACGGCAGAACTTAAACAGATTTCCGTAGACCCTGCTTTTCAGCGAATGTTGAAGTATGCTTTTGTGGGAAGTAAAGCTACGGTAAAAGAGAAAACAGCGGAATTTATAAAACAGACGGGCGTAAACGAGATTATTGCGGTCTCACATATTTATAATCAGCAAGATAGAATAAATTCATTCCGACTTTTTTCCGAAGTTATGCAGGAATTATAGGGAAACCGAGGTGTTAAAAAGATAGAGACCTGCTCCGAATATTCGATTGCGAAAGATTTTTGTTTATTTGAATTAACTAATTTTGAATTGATTACCTTTCTTTGGATGCTTTAAACCTACCCAAATGGAGTTATCAAAAATTCTTTTAGCAGGGCTCGTTGGTACTACTTTGATGACCGCTTTCAGTTATTTGGTGGGGCAATTGTGCGATGCTGAACTTGGCGAGCCCAAACTTCTCAATAAATTCTTGGACCGTTCCAAACGCTTAGACATTGAAGTTGCAGAGGATAGTATTTGGGGCTGGATATTCCACTATCTAACGGGCTTTCTTTTTGCAGGAGCCATGGCCGCCTATTTCTGTTTAACGGAAAACCATCCTACATGGTGGTTGGCCATTGTTCTTGGATGTATATTGGGGCTATTTGGTGTGTTGGGTTGGTTGACCATGATACGGTTTCATAGCGCTCCGCCCAAAATAGAATTACAATTGTTTCTAATTCAGCTTGTGGGTGCCCATATCATTTTTGGCCTTGGGGCAACCTTTGTTTTTAGGCTTTGGGCAACATGGTACACTTTGTAATCGCGTATAGGCTTAGTTAGGGTCCTTGTCTTTTTTGCTGACCAAACCCTTGGTAAACTCGTTTAAGGTTTCTACTTTTTCTTCAAAGTCGCCTTTAATTGTTTTTCTGAATTCGTTGAGGTTCTTCACCAGGTCGTCTATATTTTCAGGAATGACATCCTCAAAAAACTGACGCAAACGTTTAGCTGTGGTAGGCGATTTTCCGTTAGTAGAAATAGCCACTTTTACGTTTCCTTTGGTAACGATTCCACCCATATAAAAATCACAGAAAGGAGGGTTGTCCGCTACGTTTACCAAAATGCTCTCCGCCCTACAATCATGGTATACTTGTTCGTTTACTTCTACCTTATCGGTAGTGGCAACGACCATGTGTTTGCTTTTTAAGAAAGATTTATTGTAGTCGCTTAAATACATAACAATACCAAATTTGGTCGCGAGAGCAATAGTTTCTTCCCTGTAAAAAGGAGATACCATTTCCACTTGGGCACTAGGACTTGATTTTAAAAGGAAAGTCAATTTTTCCAAGGCTACGTTTCCTCCGCCCACGATTAAAATATTTAGATTGGATACTTTAAGAAATACGGGGTACAGTTCATTCCGCTCCATGTTCTTCTTCTTTTTCTGTTTTATAATTTATAGTGACACGAGTGCCTTCGCCGGGAATAGAATTTATAAATAGCCTACCGTTAATATAGTCTATGCGCTCTTTCATAAAAAAGAGTCCCATTCCGCCTTCACTATTGTTTTTAGGTACTTGACCCAAAATAGAATCGTCAAAACCTTTGCCGTCATCGTCAATAACAACACTTAAGATATCATCTTTATAATTAATGGTCACCAAAATATAATTGGCTTCGGCATATTTTATGGCATTGTTTACCGCCTCTTGTACTACTCTATAGACATTGGTTTCGGCCAAGGAGTCAAACCTAATGTGTTCATCGGTCCGGTTATCAAAAAGAATAGTTTTACCCGTGAGTTTAGAAAGCTCGGCAGTCATTTTTTGAAGTGCCGGAAAAATACCGTGATCGCTCAGTTCCGGTGGTGTTAGGTTAAAAGTTGCCGTACGCACACCCTTTATCAAATCTGAAGTCAAAGTTTTTAAATAGGCAATCTTTTCAATAGTCTTAGCCTTGTTTTCAGGGTCAATGGATTCTATATTGAATTTTAGGGCGGTCAACATTTGGCCAATACCATCATGAATGTCCTTTGCAATCCGTTTTCTCTCTTCTTCCTGGCCCTCAACAATTTGGCTTGCCTGTACTTTTTTCTGTAACATGCGGGCTTCAAAATTCTGCTGGGTAAGCTGCTCTACTTTTATGCTGTTTTCTTTCCGTTCCGTAATATCCGAACAAAGAATTAGAATACTCTGTTGTCTACTGGATTGATGCATGGGTACTATGGACATATCCAGCCAAAAGTGTTTTCCTTTTAGGGTGGTAATTTTAATCTCTTCTGTACGGATTACGTTTTTTCTATTGTTCTTTAGAACCTCCCTAAGGTATTCTTGCTGGCCTTGATCAGCCGTCAAAATTTCGGAAAGAGGCTTGTTCAGTTGCTTTTCGGTTATCCCTAATAGCTCTAGGAATTTTTTACTTATAAAAACGATGCTCCCATCTTTTCTGGTACTGGCAAACAATGCGGCATTGTCTATTACAAAGTTAAGCTCCTGTAGTTCCTGAAGGGATTTCTCCTTTTCCGAATAAAGCTGCTGAACCTCTTTTGCCCGTGCTTCCGAGTTTACTTGGTTTTGCATTAAATCGCCAATGGTCTTTCTAATTTGTAAAGAAAGAGGACGAAAAATGAACAATATTTCTAGTAATAATATGAGCAATGAAATGCCAAGTAGAACATATTCCTTTCGCTTAAGGATTTTTAACTGTTCCTTGCTCCGTTGATCATATTGGTTTACGATATCGTCCATCAATTGAAGAAAACTGTTCTCATTTTGGAGAACTACGGCAACATTTTCTTCTAGATTGGCCTTGTCTAGACTTTTGTCATGGTAGGATTGGATTATCTTTTCTGCGGCCCCTACCATGGCCGCATGATGGGGTTCTAGCTTCTGGAATAACTCTAGTATTTCAACATGGGTCTCTTTAGGAATTCCTATTTCCGCATCTCCGTTCTGTAATGCCAAATGGGAGTGTTTCCAAATTGAAATGGTTTTAGAGAGGGCCGTTACATTTTTGGTAATGGAATTATTTGGAAACGCATCTTTTATGAGCAATAATTCTTTGGTCAATTTTTGACTATAGGCCCGTTGGAAACCTGCCACGTTAATGACTCTGGAATCACTCAGCTGTGAATTAAGGTGCAACTGAATAAGAATTTGAGAGACTATAATGGTAATTGCAATACCGGCCAAAGCCCATAGGTACCACTTTCTTATACTTAGAAAGGTTTCAGAGTCAAGCGGTAATTGGCTTTTTTCTTTTGACATGGTACATGGGTACTATTGCTATTCCTTAAATTAACCTGCAATGGCTTTTGAAACCAACTCCAGTGAATTCTTGGAAAGGGGCAGTTTTAATGCGGCTTCATGCCCTTCTTCGGACATTTTTCGCCATGTTTTTTGAAGAATGTCAATTACCTTGGCCTCATCGTGCTGAGACGCAAAGGGCTCAAAATAATGTTCAAGGAACACCAAGCAAATAACATCTTCCAAAGTTTGTGTGTCCTCATTTTTCTTTAATTGTTTCTTCTCCAATAAAAAAGCGACCTTCTCAATGGTTTCTTGATCGTAACCCACTTCTTCAAGAATAGCAGAAGCTTTTTGGGCATGGAATTTTTTTAGGTCCTGGCGCCATTTAAGATACCCCGTACGGTTCATTTCATAAGATTCCCGTGGAATTTCCCATCTGCATATATGTTGACATCTTGCCGTTAATTGCAAGGCTTCTGATGCTTTGGGGGCAAAGTTGTTCAGTTTTTCCGTCATACGAAGTGCATAAAGCAATTCTTTAGGATATGTTTTCCCAGAAGGGGTTATTTCTGTATGGGGATCTTGCTCGTTTGCCTTATCGAACAAAGAAAAGGCTTGCTGTAATTTATCGGAAATGGCCATAAGTTTAATTTTGGTCTAAGATACAAATACCTTGAGACCTGTAGAGAATCTATTGCATGGCTATAACGTCTTTCTAAAGTTTTGCCGAAAAAATCACTTATTCCGAAAAGCCAACGAACACAAATTCCCCTTCTACCTTAACCGGGTAGGTGGCAATGGCATCCAAACTCCCGTTTAGGTTTTCTCCTGTTTTTAGCGAAAACGTATTCTTATGAAGCGGACATGCTACTTTTGGTTGCATATCTTCCTCTCCGATCATTCCTCGGGAAAGTACCATTTCCATTTTATGCGGACAAAGATTCTGGCACGCGTACCAAGTGGCTTGGCGTGTAAAATTGAAAATGGCAATTTGTTTGTCCTTATATTTTATACATGCCCCGCCATTTTTTGGGAATTTGCTGGCGGGTCCTGCTTTAAACCAGACTTTTACGTTATCTGGCTGTACGGTTTCATATGTACTTAGATTTGCGATCATAATGTTGTTTTTAGTTTGGGATTACTCTGTTTGTCACTTTTTTTCGTGATTTTCAAGTTCTATTAAGCCCATTCTTTAGGCATCTTTTGATCACGAAGCGATACGAATTCTATATTATCATCCGGTTCGTCCGAGTTAATGAAGTGGGTATACCGTTCCCTTATTTCTGGAGTTTCTACGGCTTCTTTCCACTCACATTTATAGGTATCAACAAATTTTTGCATATCCGCATCCAGTTCTTCCGCAATACCTAGTGAGTCATTGATAACTACGTTTTTAAGATAGGTAATACCGCCTTCCAGTTTGTCTAGCCAAGCCGCGGTTCTTGTAAGTGGCGGAGCTGTTTTTATATAGAACATCATAAAACGGTCTACATATGTAATGGCAGTTTCCTTGTCCACTTTTTCGGCCAGTAGCTCGGCATGTTTTGGATTGGCCCCACCGTTTCCGCCTACGTAAACATTCCACCCGCCTTCAACGGCAATGAATCCAAAATCTTTACCTCGGGCTTCGGCACATTCGCGGATGCATCCGGAAACCCCGCCTTTAAATTTATGGGGAGAACGTATACCCTTGTACCTGTTTTCAATTTCTATGGCAAAACTTACGCTTTCGTCCATTCCGTATCGGCACCAAGTAGAACCTACGCAACTCTTTACCGTACGTAGCGATTTTCCATAAGCCTGACCGGTTTCAAAACCTTCGGCAATAAGTTCTTCCCAAATAAGGGGCAGCTCGTGCAATTTAGCACCGAACATATCAATACGTTGTCCTCCCGTTATTTTTGTGTACAAGTCGTACTTCTTGGCAATCCTACCCATGGCCATTAATTGCTTGGGCGAAATTTCACCCCCAGCTACCCTAGGAACGACTGAGTAGGTTCCGTTACGCTGTATATTGGCCAAATAACGATCGTTACTATCTTGTATGGTTTCTTGACGATTGGCCGTTTCATTGTATATACTGGCAAAAATTGAAGCGGCCAAGGGTTTGCAGACCTCACAGCCATGTCCTTTTCCTACTTCGTCCAGCAATTGGTCATAATCTTTAATATCCTTAAGCTTAACTATATCAAAAAGTTCTTGTCTGGAATAGTCAAAATGCTCGCAGATGCTTTCTTTAACCGTTTTTCCAAGGCTTTTTAGGCTTTCTTTTACCAGGTCGGCAACCATGGGCTTACATCCTCCACAGCCTGTTGTGGCTTTGGTTGCTTTGGCTACGTCCTTTACGGTTTCATTGCCATCGTCTATTACGGAACAGCAAACGGCTCCTTTGGTGACAGCTTCACAGGAACAGATTACGGCCGTGTCCGGTAAATCCATGGCGCTGCCAAATGCGGAACCTCCTTCGCCACGGGCACCAACAATGAGCTCTTCGGCATTATCGGGCAAAGGAATATTGTTAAGATACATTTGGTGTAGAATGCTATAATCCTCGGCATCACCTACCATAATTCCTCCTAATAGGGTTTTGCCATCGTGACTTACGTTTATACGTTTGTACAACCCTTTGGTCTTGTTCTCATAAATAATAGAAAGGCCCTTGTCCGCAGGCATATAAGGTATTCCAAAACTAGCCACGTCAACACCGATCAGTTTTAGTTTTGTGGACATATCAATTTCTGAGCGCATTACCACTTCGGAGCTCTCTATAATTTGGTTTACGGCCACTTCGGCCATTTCATAACCTGGGGCTACGAGTCCGTAAATCATTTGGTTGTACAGTGCCACTTCGCCAATAGCGAATATATTAGGGTCTGAGGTCTGCATTCTGTCATTTACAACAATGCCACCGCGAACTCCCATTTCTAGATTACAAGTTTTTCCGAGTTCATCACGAGGTCTAATACCTGCTGAAATTACGAGCATGTCTACTTCTAAGGTATCATCTTCGCCAAAGTCCATTCCTGTAATGGCACCGTTTCCTAGAATACGGTTTGTAGCTTTTCCGGAATGTATGTTAATGCCCATATTCTCTAAGGTAAGTTGAAGGACATTGCTACTTCGGGAATCCAGTTGTCTTGGCATAAGTTTTGGGGCATACTCTACAACATGGGGTTCTAGACCCATATCCATTACGGCTTTACCTGCTTCTAACCCCAAAAGACCACCGCCTAATATTGCCGCACGACCATTAGATTTTTTTGCTTTAATCTTTTCCGCATAGTTGAGCATAGCTTCTAGGTCCTCTATGGTGCGGTATACGAAGACACCTTCTTTCTCTACTCCGTTTATAGGAGGTACAAAAGGACTTGAGCCTGTGGCCAGTACTAAGTAGTCGTATGCATATTCTTTATCACTTCCAGTGGTTATCGTTTTTGTTTTACGGTGAATGTCCGTAACACGTTCATTAACGATCAGTTCTATCTTATTTTCTGTATACCAGCTCATAGGGGCAAGTTCCAAGGCTTTGGCATCCCTATTTCCAAAGAACTCGCTTAAGTGTACACGATCGTACGCCGCTCTTGGTTCCTCACCGAAAACGATAATCTTAAAATTTTCAGATTCTTCTCGGGCTGCGATTTTCTCACAGAACTTATATCCGACCATGCCGTTTCCGACAACAATAATGGTTTTCATAGGCTTCGATTTTAAACTACTTAGCAATATTACGTATAAATACGTATAAAATATCTGTTTTTATCGAAATAATTACGTAGTTTTGTTGAGGAATTAATAAAACAACCCTTTAAAACTGCTAGTTATGAAAACAGTAAAAGAGCCAAAAGTTACATTGATAGGAGCGGGTCCGGGAAGCGCAGACCTTATTACCATAAGGGGTTTAAAGGCTTTAAGGTCGGCCGATGTGGTTTTGTACGACGCATTAATAGATGAAGAATTATTAAAACAGATTGATGCCGGTATTCCAAAAATATACGTAGGTAAACGATGTGGAATGCATTCGTTCAATCAAGATGATATTAACATCCTAATAGTAGAAAAAGCATTTGAGAGAGGTCATGTGGTTCGTTTAAAAGGGGGCGACCCATTTGTTTTTGGTAGAGCCCATGAAGAGATAGCCTATGTGGAATCTTTTGGTATTCCTGTAACCGTGATACCTGGAGTTTCCAGTGCGATAGCTGTTCCGTCTAGTCAAGGAATACCTATGACACAGAGAGGTGTTAGTAGTAGTTTTTGGGTAATGACGGCAACAAAAAGAGATGGTTCGTTCTCAGAAGATTTAAAGTTCGCTTCGCAGTCTTCCGCAACTATGGTTATATTAATGGGAGTGAGAAAATTATCGGAAATAATTAGAGAGATCAATAAATATAGGGGGTCCTTAACTCCAATGGCTGTAATTCAAAATGGCACAATGCCAAATGAATCCTGTATTGTGGGTACATTGGGTAGTATGGCTTCAGGGAAATCTAGTATTGATTGCTCTAAACCCGGTATTATAGTAATAGGTGATGTAGTGGCCGAGCATCCGGCTTTTTTTGAGGAAGAAGTGCAGCGTGTACTCCATTCTAGTTTCTAAAATCTAAATAGGTTTACGTACGTATATTTTGAACTGGAGCCTCTGCTAAAAGCCCTGTCTTGTGTCTGTGTAAGGCATATGGCAGAGCTCTTTTTTTGGCGGGAATATGATATTGTTATTTTATACAGCACTTTTTTTAGATATCTGTTTTTTGGTTCAATATATTTTTTGTTCACGTAAAAATACTTAGTAATATGACATATTTTAGAAATATACGTAGTAATACGTATAAATATACGTAGTTTTGAATATTGTTGAACCTAAAACATCTGTATTATGGAAACACAATCTAAAAAAGCGACCAGCTTAAAACTCGGAAATATTAAAAGTATGCCCATTCGTACGTTTTGGATAACTTCGGTAGCATTCTTTATCTGTTTTTTCGCATGGTTTGGTATTGTACCGTTCATGCCGGATGTTGTCAAGGACTTAGGGCTTACTCCTGAGCAGAAATGGAACTCTATTATATTGGCGGTAACCGGAACGGTGTTCGCACGTCTTCTCATTGGGAAATTATGTGATAAATATGGCCCCAGATTATGTTATACGTATTTACTTCTTATAGGAGCTATACCTGTTATATTACTTGGATTCGTTCAAACACCTGCTCAATTTTTAATTTGCCGTTTGTTCATAGGCTTTATTGGGGCATCGTTTGTAATTACCCAGTTTCATACTTCTATAATGTTCGCTCCTAATATTGTGGGTACGGCCAATGCTACATCTGCAGGTTGGGGAAATTTAGGAGGTGGCGCCAACCGTTTGGGAATGCCGTTAATTGCGGCTGCCGTGGTGAGTTTTGGTGTTGCGGATGAGGTAGCATGGCGTTATTCTATGGTAATTGCCGGTGTAATCGCAATGCTAATGGGAGTGGTTTATTACTTTTTTACACAGGATACTCCGGAAGGTAATTTTGCTCAACTTAAGAAAGAGGGTAAGATGCCCAAACTTAAGAAAGATGAGGAAAGCTTTGTAAGTGTTTTAAAGGATTATCGGGTGTGGATACTATTTGTAGTATATGCCGCCTCTTTTGGAATGGAGCTTACCGTATATGGAACAATGGATGATTACTTGCAAAATACGTTTGGCCTAATGCGCTCTACGGCGGGTAATCTGGTTTTATCGTTTGCCTTAATGAATATTTTTGCAAGAACCTTGGGAGGTTTCTTTGGAGATAGATTCGGGAAAATGAAAGGATTGCGAGGTAGAGTTGTGTTCTTGGGGATAATTTTAGCTATAGAAGGTTGTATGCTTACCATATTTTCAACTACTACAAGTATTGCCTTTGGTATCTTATTTTTGATAGCGTTTAGTCTATCCGTTCAGATGGCTGAAGGAGCTACTTTTTCCGTTGTGCCGTTCATTAATAAAAAAGCAATTGGTTCTATTTCGGGCATTGTAGGAGCGGGCGGAAACGTTGGGGCCTTTGTTGCGGCAATGTTTCTCAAATCACAATCCGCTTTGGCCGAAACCCAAGCGATTGCCGCAAATACAAGCTTGGGAGAAGAGGCGGTTAGGGCAGCGCAATCCGCTGCAGCTTCTACAGCAGTATCAGGTGGGTACTTTGTTATAGGAATTTGTGTTGTTGTTGCAGCTGGTCTATCGCTAGCAATAAAATTCTCCACAGAAGACGAGAAGGCTACGGCTTTAGAAATGAACAAGGCCAATACGCCTAAGTTTGCTGTAGCGGATAAGTAAAAAGTCAATATGATTTCTACACAGGCAAATACGAATACGGCTCGAACCAAGAAAAAAATGGCCCACACTTCTTGTGAGGACTGTACAAATAGTGGTTGTCTTATTAAAAGAAACTTAAGACTTAGTGCATTGGTATCGGAATTTGTTGAGGAAAAGAGGGAGTTCACTTGTAAAAAGGGCCAGCAATTTATTATGGAAGGAGCTCCCGTAAACGGCTTGTTCTTTATTCAATCTGGAAAAGTTAAGGTTTTTAGAACCGGTATTAACGGAAGGGAGCAAATCGTTCGCTTTGCCAACTCTGGTGAAATAATTGGGCATAGGGGGTTTGGAACCCACGAATACTATAGTATCGGTGCTATGGCCCTGGAGGATACCAACCTTTGTTATTTCTCAAAAGAAAACCTGCAAAAAGTACTATTAACAGCGCCCAATTTTACATACGATCTCATGTTATTTTATGCCAATGAGCTCAATAGAAGTGAGGCTAAAGTAAAATCAATTTCACAGATGACTGTTCGTGAGCGTGTCATAGACACCCTAATTTATATAGAGCGAAAATTTGGTAGAAAAAATAATTTTATCAATGTCGCTTTAAGTAGAAGGGAGTATGCAAATTATGCCGGAACTACGGAAGAGCAAGTTATACGAGTATTCTCTGCACTAAAGAAGGATAATTTGATTGACACAAAAGGCAAGCGTGTTGAAATTATTGATAGCTCGCTTCTCAAACGGGAAATATCCGAGCATAACTTTTATTTGGACAGTTAAGTAAACCGTACACTTTCCCTACAATTACTCAATATTTATTAATCCGTACCACTACGTATCTATACTCAAATAGATAGGTGTGTTCTAACATGTTGAAATTCAGTATTAAATAATATAAACATGTTTTTTGGCAGGTTTAATAATGTGTAATAGCAATTTTAGAGCTGGTGTAAAAAGAGGGTTTAACCTATGATATACCATATGTAGATCAAACGATTACGTATACATTTGTCAAAAGTAAGTATTAATACGTAGTTTAATTAAAACCAATTGAATATGAAAACCATTTTTACAAAAGCATCATTATTTGCGAGTTTGGCTGCAGTTGTGATGGCTTGTGGAGGAAAAGAAGCAAAAAAGACCGAAGCTTCTACGGAAGAAGCTGTGGCATCAAAAACAAAGATGTTGGATATTGAGAAACCGCAATTGACTTTCGGATTTATAAAGCTAACGGATATGGCTCCTTTGGCCATAGCCAAGGAAAAGGGCTTCTTTGAAGATGAAGGGCTGTTTGTTTCCGTAGAAGCACAATCTAACTGGAAAAACATTTTAGATCGCGTTATAGATGGCCAGTTGGACGGTTCTCATATGTTGGCGGGACAACCAATTGCGGCAGGAGCCGGTTTTGGTAGACAAGCCAAATTGGTAACTCCTTTTTCAATGGATTTGAATGGTAACGGAATAACGGTGTCCAATGATGTTTGGTCTAAAATGAAGCCAAATGTACCGGCAGATTCAGAGGGAAAACCTATACACCCGATTAAGGCAGACGCTCTTAAACCAGTTATTACCGAGTATAAGAATAGTGGTAAACCGTTCAAAATGGGAATGGTGTTCCCTGTATCTACACATAACTATGAAATTCGCTATTGGTTGGCAGCAGCGGGTATTCACCCAGGTATGTATACTGCGGATAACGTGCAGGGCCAGATAGATGCTGAAGTGTTGTTGTCCGTAACACCACCGCCACAGATGCCAGCTACATTGGAGTCAGGAACTATCTATGGTTACTGTGTAGGAGAGCCTTGGAACCAACAAGCGGTATTTAAAGGTATTGGTGTACCTGTAACTACTAATTACGATATCTGGAAGAACAACCCTGAAAAAGTGTTTGTTATGACGGAGAAATTTGTAAACGAAAATCCAAATACGGCCATAGCCGTTACTAAAGCATTAATCAGAGCAGGAAAATGGTTAGATGAGCCATCAAATAGGGCCGAAGCCGTAAAAATTCTTTCAATGTCCCAGTATGTTGGTGCACCTGAAGAGGTTTTGGCAAACTCCATGACCGGTACGTTTGAATTTGAAAAAGGAGATAAGCGTGAGATGCCTGATTTTAATGTTTTCTACAAGTACAATGCTACATATCCTTTTTACTCGGACGGTATTTGGTTCTTAACTCAAATGCGAAGATGGGGACAGATTCCAGAAACAAAATCAGCTGAGTGGTACGGTGAAACGATCAAGGATATCTATCGTCCTGACATCTGGAAAAAAGCTGCGGAACTTTTAGTGGTGGAAGGTCAAATTCCATCCAGTGATGTTCCTGATACGGACGGGTACAAACCAGCTACTACAGACTTTATAGACGGTACATCGTTTGATGCAAAAGATCCAATAGGATATATCAATAGTTTCTCCATAGGAAACAAGGATTAAGATACAGAGTAAGTAAATCGAAGCAAAATTAATGTATTATGGAACAAGATATAACACTTAAAAAGGAAGGTCAAGGACTTGCATTCTTAAAGCCGGTGGTAGCTAAGCTTACCCCTAAATTTCAAAAGGGTGATATTTTTTCGTCCTTGAAGAAAACAGGTATTACCGTATTGTCCGTTCTATTGTT
Source organism: Zobellia sp. B3R18 (assembly GCF_018860715.1). Taxonomy (NCBI): domain Bacteria; kingdom Pseudomonadati; phylum Bacteroidota; class Flavobacteriia; order Flavobacteriales; family Flavobacteriaceae; genus Zobellia; species Zobellia sp. B3R18. Next base: position 1,207,241 of record NZ_JAHKQG010000011.1, read on the forward strand.
CTTAGGATTATGGCATTTAGGGTCTAAGGCACTTTACAATAAGGAAGCAGCCTATAAAATTGAAAAGGCACTAACGGAGCGTGGCCAGGAAGCTGCGGACGCAGAGCGTGCATGTATCGCATCCGGAGACAGTAGTTGCCAACCCAATACGCTGCCTTCTCCTTCTCAAGTATGGAGTTCGCTTCAATCTCTAATTGCAGATCACAAAGTTATAACTGCGGATAAGGCAGCGTTTGAAGAAAAGATGTCCACCATGAATGCTAAGTTAGTAGCACAAGGCAAGGATGCTATTGTTTACACAGGCCGAGCTTCTTTTGTGGATATCGTTCTTACAAGTATAAAAACAGTTTTTGCGGGATTCTTATTAGCACTTTTAATTGCTGTACCAATCGGTATTATCATAGGGTTGAGCCCATCTTTGCGTAGTGCATTCAACTGGTTCATTCAAATCTTCAAGCCAGTATCCCCCGTGGTTTGGTATTTGTTGGTCTTCATGATCGTAAAGACACTTTACATAGGAGACAGTTCGGATAACGCATTTGTAATATCCTTTATAAGCGTAGGTCTCTGTGCCATGTGGGCCACCTTGGTAAATACCGCTATGGGTGTATCCTCGGTAGACAAAGATTACATCAACGTTGCCAAAGTTTTAAAATTGGGCACTTTTCAAAAAGTCTTTAAGGTGATTTTACCTTCTTCCCTCCCATTGATATTTACCGGTCTGCGTATTACGCTTTCCGTAGCTTGGATGGTACTTATAGCAATTGAGCTATTGGCACAAAGTCAAGGGTTGGGACTTTTCGTTTGGGAAGAGTTTCAGAACGGGGCCAACGACTCCAATGCAAAAATCATCGTTGCGATGTTCGTAATCGGTATTATCGGATTCCTTTTGGACAGGATTATGCTTTCCGTGCAGAACTTGGTTTCTTTCAACAAAAACGAAATGGCATAACCCTTAAAATCGTAACTAATGGCATATTTAGAATTAAACAATGTATACAAGAGTTATGGTACGGATGAGAATGTTACAAACGTATTATCCGACATCAACCTAACGATAGAAGAAGGGGAATTTGTTGCTATCGTAGGCTTTACCGGAAGTGGAAAAACTACATTGGTAAACCTTATCAACGGATTGTTAAAACCTACAAGTGGAGAAGTTCTCTTTAAAGGAAGTCCGGTTGTAGATACCAGTCATGAAAGAGGCGTTATTTTCCAAAACTACTCTTTGCTACCGTGGCTAACCGTTGGGCAAAATGTGTATATGGCGGTCAAAGAAGCTTTTCCAAAGTTGAGCAAAGCAGAGTTGAAGAAACGCGTTAGCGATTATGTGGAAATGGTAAGTCTAAGCCCTGCTATAAACAAAAGACCTAAAGAACTATCAGGAGGAATGAGGCAACGTGTATCGGTTGCCAGGGCATTGGCCATGAATCCTGAAATGATAATCATGGATGAGCCTTTAGGGGCTCTGGATGCTTTAACGCGCGGAAACCTTCAAGATGAAATACTAAATATTTGGAGCAAGGATAAACGCACGGCATTGTTGATTACCAATGATGTGGATGAGGGTATCTATATGGCAGATAGGATTATTCCTTTAAAACCGGGTCCAAATGCTACGTTAGGACCAGAGTTTAAAATAGATATTGAACGGCCTAGGGATAAGACGGCCATGAACGATAATCCAAATTACAAGAAAACAAGAAATGCCATTATCGAGTATTTGATGGATATCGGAGACCAAAGAAAATCGGTTTCACAACAGGAATACATCCTTCCAGAAATAGCACCTAAAAGTTTTGTAGCCTAAACCTAGAACTATGTCCGAAACAATAGAAAAAACAGAGTTGGGAACAACGGAGAACGGTATTTTTTATCCTTCTCAGGTAATGTTGGATCTGAACGATCTTAAGAAAGTATACCCCACACCAAAAGGAGATTATGTGGTACTGGAACATTTGAACCTTCAGATAATGAAAGAGGAATTTGTTACCATAATCGGCCATTCCGGATGTGGTAAAACTACAATGCTCTCTATGATAGCTGGCCTTAACCCTATTTCAGGTGGAAATATATCCGTTTTGGGAAATCCGGTTAAAGGACCTGGTCCGGATAGGGGCGTTATCTTTCAATCACCGAGCCTTATGCCGTGGATGACAGCGCTTGAAAATGTGCTGCTAGGCGTGAATCAGGTTTTTCCTCATGCAACAAAGGCACAGCGTCAAGATATAGCTAAATACTACCTTCATAAAGTGGGTCTGGACGGTGCTTTTGGCAAGAAAGCTTCTGAACTTTCCCAAGGTATGCAACAAAGGGTTGGTATCGCCAGAGCGTTTGCCATTAAACCTAAGGTATTACTTCTAGATGAACCATTTGGTATGCTAGACTCGCTTACCCGTGGTGAATTGCAGGATATTTTGATTGAAATCTGGAACAAAGAAAAAATTACGGCGGTAATGATCACCCATGATGTGGATGAAGCGATTTTCTTGGCAGACCGTGTGGTAATGATGACCAGCGGACCAAGGGCTAAAATAGGAGACATTCTAGATATTGAATTTGAAAGGCCTAGAACCAGAAAATCCGTATTGGAACATGATGATTACTATACATACCGAAAACACTTAATAGACTTCTTAGAACATTAAACCATAACTAAACACTAATACAATCACACATTAAGACCTATATTATGAAAAAACAGTACACCCTATTATTTGTATTGATGCTTACGATTCAATTTGCAACAGCACAATTTGTTCTCGATGGCGAATTCAAGCCCCGTACGGAATACCGCAACGGTTTTGGGAGTATCATTCCAGATGCCGCAGATCCTGGCTTTGCTATTGCAACACGTTTACGACTAAACGCCGGTTATCAAACCGAAGCCTTTAAATTTTATATGAGCTTGCAAGATGTTATGGTCTGGGGAGAGAACAGGCAATTAAAACCTGAAGACAGTAACAATTCTTTTTCTGTTTTTCAGGCATGGGCAGATATTAAATTAGCGGAAGGTTTTTCCACTAAAATAGGCCGCCAAATGCTTGTTTACGATGATCAAAGAATTCTTGGCGGGGTTGATTGGGCCATGCAGGCACGTAACCATGATGCTGCTTTGTTACAGTACAAAAAAGGAAAATTTATGATGGACCTGGGTCTTGCTTTTAATCAGGACTTTACGGCAACTACTGCAAATCCGGGAGGGTTTCAATCAGTTGGTACTGCCTATAATACTACCGGGTTTTTCTCGTACAAAAGTATGCAATACCTCTATCTGAGACATAAAGGGGAAGCATTTTCCGCAAGCGGATTGATAATGAACAATGGTTTTCAAAATTTTACAGGAGATGCAGATGCTCAAGTTGCAGATGGTGTAAGCAATTTGGTTACCCTGGGTACACATTTAAACTATAAAAAAGGGAGTTTTGGAGCAGCGCTTAATGCTTACCTTCAGACAGGTGAACGTCAAAATAGTGTAGATGTAAGCGGAGCGTATCTTTTGGGATTGGACTTGACCTACAAGGTGTCTAAAGGTGTTTCCTTGGGATTAGGGGCCGAAATCATTAGTGGAAATGATACCAGTACTACGGATAAGACCGAAGCTTTCTTTCCGCTTTACGGAACCAACCATAAATTTAATGGGTTTATGGATTACTTCTACGTAGGCAACCATGCTAATTCCGTTGGGCTAACGGATATTCATGCCAGTGCTAAGTTCGCTTTGGGCGAGACCTCTAGTTTTATGGTAAAGGTTTTGAACTTTAGTGGCGAGCAGGAGTTGCCAAGTGGCGAAAAGTCCCTAGGTACGGAAGTTGATTTGGTTTTTGCAAAGACCTTTAAAGGATACGGGTTGGCCATAGGCTATTCCCAAATGTTTGCTAGTGATGGCATGTATGAATTAAAAGGAGTAACAGAAGCAGACGCCTCTAGCGCACAAAATTGGGCTTGGGTGCAGTTAACTATGAAGCCTAAATTTTTAAATACGGCCAAGCAATAAAATTATTTTAAGATGCTTCGATAGGGCCGTTACAACCTTTTTGTTGTGGCGGTTCTTTTGTTTTAAACAGATTTTAAATCGGTATAGTAGCTTGTGTAACTCCCTTTATAAAAATCGATTATATTTGTACGTATAATTACGCATATTTTGGATCAAACAACAAGTATTATTTTAGCGGATGACCATTCTTTGGTTCGTGATGGCATCAGGTCTTTATTGGAGAGTGAATCTGATTTAAAAGTTATTGCCGAAGCTTCCGACGGTATCGAGGCCATTGAAATGGTGAATAAGAACTCGCCCGATCTATTGATTATAGATATTAGAATGCCACGCATGACAGGAATAGAGGCTGTTGAAAAACTGAGTGCTCAAAACTCGCCTGTAAAATGTATCATCCTTTCTATGCACGATTCGGAGGAGTATATTCTTAAGTCTGTTAAGGCCGGTGCACTAGGCTATTTGTTGAAAGACACAGGAAAAACGGAATTTCTTAAAGCCATTCATGCCGTGCGGGAAGGGGGCAAATACTATAGTGGCGATATTTCAAATGTTTTGGTCAATAGTTTATTGAGCTCCACGACCAATACTGTTGAAAGTCCTAAAAAAGCTACACCTACAAATATTCCTTTTGATTTGACCAATAAAGAACTCCAGGTATTAAAATTGGTTTTATCCGGCTTGACCAATAAGCAGATTTCCGAAAAATTGCAGAACAGTAAACGTACAGTGGAGACACATAGGTTTAACCTTATGCGTAAGATGGAAGTCAAAAACCTAATCGACCTTTCAAAAAAAGCGCAACAATTTAATTTGGTGTAGCACTGCTGTTCTAAATTTATTCGGTACCCATTTGCACATATGGACCACGCCATTTTTTATCATATCTATCCCTTGGGTCTTCTGGGCGCGGATAAAACCAATGATTTGGTTTCGGTCAGCATTAATAGACTTTCGGTGCTCAACGTTTGGTTGTCGCATATAAAGGAGCTGGGTTGCAACGCGCTTTATATTGGTCCTGTTTTTTGAATCATCTAGCCATGGGTATGATACCGTGGATTATTATAAAGTAGACCGAAGGTTAGGTGATGACGCTGCCTTGATTGCTCTGGTGAAAAATGCACATGAGCTGGGTATTAGTGTAGTTTTAGATGGTGTTTTCAACCACGTAGGAAGAGATTTCTTTGCATTTAAAGATCTTAAGAAGTTTGGAAAGAATTCAACATATATCAATTGGTTTTCTAATGTAGATTTTGGAAAGCGTAGCCCGTTAGAAGACCCGTTTACCTATGACACTTGGGCCGGCTATTTTCAATTGGTAAAACTCAATCTTAAAAATAAGGAGGTTCGGGATTATCTTTTGAGTGCCGTTGCCAAATGGATGGACATCTATAAAATTGATGGCCTGCGCTTAGATACCGCAGATGTGTTGGATTTTGACTTTATGAAAGAACTTGCGCGCTTTTGTAAAAAACGAAACCCTCATTTTTGGTTAATGGGTGAGGTGGTTCATGGCAATTATAACCGTTGGGCCAATGATAGAATGTTAGATTCCGTTACCAATTACGATTACCACACGCCTATTTACGAAAGCTTTAATTTAAAGGACTTCAGTAAAATTTCTGAAACTGTTGAACGGGATTTTGGTCCTAAGGGAATTTATAAAGATTTGGCGCTCTATTCTTTTGTAGATAACCATGACGTTAACCGTGCCGCCAGTACTTTAAAGAAACCAGAACACTTATTCCCTCTATACTTATTACTATTTACGCTTCCGGGAATACCTGCCATTTACTACGGGAGTGAGTGGGGTTTTGAAGGGAAAAAGTCCGCACATAGTGATGATTTGCTGCGCCCAAGTGTAGAGCTGGAAAACCTAAAAAAACAAGCAAAACACCCAAAGTTATTAGATGCTATAAAGCAATTTATTGGCGCACGTAAAAAATGTAAGTCTCTGTCTACGGGTAAGTATGAAACTTTGCTGGTTAAAAAAGAGCAGTATGCCTTTTCTAGAAAAGAAAAGGATGGAACGGTGGTCGTTATTGTAAATATGTCTAACCAACCTGTTAAGGTAAACATTCCCGTAAAAGGTCTGCTTGCCAAGGATTTTACGGATTTTCTTAACCCAGATTATTGTCTAATACCCAACAAAACAGGTCTTTCTGTGGAGGTTCCACCATGTTGGGGCCGTATCCTGTATCATTGATCGAAAAGTAGCTAGAGGGCACTTTTTTTATTGATGTGCGATAAAAACATCAAACTATTACGAAAAAAACACTACGTATATATACGTAATTTTATAACTTGCTATATCTAATTTTGGTGTTTACATCAAAAAGGAAAAGCAATGTTAAAAAAGAAAACACATAAAACCGTTTGTTCTTACTGTGGTGTAGGTTGCGGTATATTGGTAGATGTTGATAATAAAGGGAAAATTGAGGTAGACGGAGACCCTGATTACCCTTCCAACAAGGGTATGTTGTGCTCTAAAGGAAGAAACCTGAATTATGTTGCCCAAGATACCAGCGACCGGATTATGCATCCACAAATGCGATGGAGTAGGAATCACCCGTTGCAAAAAGTAGCTTGGGACACCGCTTTTGAGCGTGCCGCAGCCGTTTTTAAAAGCATTATTGCCAAACATGGGCCGGATAGTGTCGGTTTCTACGTATCCGGACAATGTCTTACTGAGGAATATTATCTGGTGAACAAGATTACCAAGGGCTTTATCGGAACCAATAATGTAGACACCAACAGTAGGCTTTGTATGAGCTCTGCCGTGGTAGGCTATAAAAAAACTTTGGGTGAAGATTCTGTTCCTATTTCGTATGAAGACATTGAACTGGCAGACTGTTTTTTGATTGCAGGGGCCAACCCTGCTTGGTGCCATCCTATTCTCTATAGACGTTTGGAGCAGCACAAAGAAGAAAATCCCAACGTTAAAATAATTGTTGTAGACCCGCGAAAAACGCAGACATGTGCTTCGGCAGATATACATTTACAAATCCTTCCGGGAACAGATGTTATCCTTTTTAATGCCATGGCAAGATGGCTCATCGAAAAGAAAAAAATAGATAAGAATTTTATTAAAAAACACACCTCAAATTTTGAGGCTTGCAAGGAAAGTGCATTTACCCTTACCCTTAGGCAGGCGTCCGAAAAATGTGGTGTTCCCGTTTCGGATATCCGGAAGGCGGCACAATATATCGGAGACGCCAATAAGTTCATTAGTATGTGGACCATGGGGCTTAACCAAAGTGTAATAGGGGTTTCCAAAAATGTGTCTCTGTTGAATCTTTCTTTGTTAACAGGACAAATAGGAAAACCGGGTTGTGGGCCATTTTCATTAACGGGGCAGCCCAACGCTATGGGTGGCCGTGAAGTAGGTGGTATGGCCAGTCTTTTGGCCGCGCATAAAGACTTGGGCAATCCGCAGCACCGGAAAGAGGTTTCGGATTTTTGGGGAGGAAAGGAAATTAATTCGGAACCGGGGTATACTGCAACAGAAATGTTTGATGCGCTAGAAAGTGGAAAACTAAAGGCAATTTGGATTATTTGTACGAATCCCGCTGTGAGTATGCCCAACGTAAAGAAGGTTGAAAAGGCCCTTAAAAATGCGGCTTTTGTAGTAGTTCAGGATATTAGCCATAATTCCGAAACCACAAAATTTGCCGATCTTTTATTGCCTGCGGCCGGCTGGTTGGAGAAAGAAGGTACGATGACCAATTCGGAAAGACGGATCAGTTATTTACCAAAGGTTATTGATGCGCCGGGAGAAGCATTGCCAGATGCCGAAATTCTTTGGCGTTTTGCCCAGGCCATGGGTTATGAAGGTTTTGATTACGCCAATGCAAGCGAGGTTTATGATGAGCACTGCCTTTTGACCAAAGGTACCAATATTGATATTACAGGTCTGTCTTATGAAAGATTAAAAAACGAAGGTAGCTTTCAATGGCCGGTTCCCCACAAGACCCATCCGGGAACACCGCGTTTGTTTACTGATTTTAACTTCCATACAAATGATAAAAAGGCACATTTTAATGCGCCAAAGAGTCTCTATAATAAATCTGAGGAAACAGATATTGATTTTCCTTTGGTATTGAATACGGGAAGAGTAAGGGATCAGTGGCACACCCGAACCAAAACCGGAAAAGTAAAACGTTTATTGACCCATATTCCGCAGCCTTATTTAGAAATGAACAAGGTAGACGCCTATCTGCGCAAGTTAAAAGAGGGAGATATTGCGGTTATTAAAAGCAGAAGGGGCGAAGTACAGGTAAAAGTGAAGATCAATTTTGATATTCGCGAACGTGTTGTTTTTCTTCCTATGCACTGGGGAAAGGTCCTGAATAATGATTTTGGCAGGGCCAATAACCTTACCAATGATATTGTTGACCCAGTTTCTAAAGAGCCCGATTTTAAATACTGTGCGGTTCAGGTAGAGAAGTTCGTAAAACCGGTTCAAAAAATAATTGTTATCGGGGCAGGTGCGGCTGCATATCGGTTTATTCAATCCTATCGGGAGAAAAATAAAAAAGACGAATTGCATGTGTTTTCCAAAGAAAAGGACCCCTTTTATAACAGGGTACTATTGCCCGAATATGTAAGCGATGAGCTTTCTTGGGAAGCATTGGAGAAGTTAAAATCTGGAGAATTACAAAAGCTGAACGTCAACTTGCACTCGGGAATTGGGATTAGTGACGTAAATGCAACGATGAAGCAGGTTACCGATAGTGATGGATTGATACATTCGTACGATTTGCTGGTTATGGCCACAGGTAGCCGTGCTTTTGTACCAAGTGAGGTACAAATAGACCTCCCGGGGCGGTTTACCATGCGCGAAAGGGGAGATGCGGACAAATTGAAACAATACCTCCAAAAAACAGGATTACCAGCAACAGAACAACATGTAGTAATTGTTGGTGGAGGTCTGTTAGGGTTGGAATTGGCCGCAGCACTTAAAAAGATAGACATCAATATAAGTATTGTACAAAGGGCACCACGTTTAATGGAGCGTCAGCTGGATCGGGTGGCAAGTAGACTTCTAGCGGAAGATGTCACCGAAAGGAACATCAACCTTTATTTTGATAATGAAGTCAGTACGGTGTTTGAGGAAAAAGAGAATCCGTTTAGGTTGTTGGTAAACCTTAAAACAGGTCGTACCATTCAGTGTAATGCCATTGTTTACGCTATAGGAACAAGACCGAATATTGAATTGGCAAAAAAGGCTGATCTAATAACAAGAAGGGGTGTTCTGGTAAATTCGTATTTGCAGACCAATAACCCATCTATTTTTGCCCTGGGCGAAATAGCGGAGTTCAATAATTCGCTTTTTGGAATAACATCGGCCGCAGAACAACAGGCAGATATTGCCGCTAACTATATTTTAGGCGATTATAGCAGTATCTATAATGGCTCAGTTCTTATGAATATCCTGAAGTTCGAAAATCTTGACCTGTGTAGTATTGGTATGGTAAATGCACCTTCGGACGACAGTAGTTACGAAGAGATTATTTTGATGGATGTGAGCAAGCGCTTCTACAAAAAGTGCATTGTAAAGGACGATACGTTGAAAGGTGCGATTTTAATGGGCGATAAAAATGAGTTTGCCGAGTTTAAACGCCTGATAGAAGAAGAAATAGAACTGTCAGAAAAACGAAACGAATTGCTTAGAGGGGCAACAACTTCCGTTCCTCTAAAGGGAAAATTGGTATGTTCTTGCAATCAGGTCGGAGAGGGAAATGTTATTGACGCCATTGCCGGTGGTTGCTCAGAGTTTAACATGTTATGCTCGGAAACGGGAGCAGGTTTAGGATGTGGCAGTTGCAAACCGGAAGTGAAGGCCATATTGGACAAACAACTACAATTAGCAAATTAAAAAAACGGGATTATGAACGATGATCTGCACCGCATATTAATAAAAGGAGGAGTTACCTCACCGGGGGAACTCAAGGATATTATAGGTCTTCTTGAAGCTGCGGGCCTAAATGAAGTCTATTTTGGTTCCCGGCAGGATTTACTCTTCCCGTTAAAAGGCGTAGAAGAAGGTCAACTTGAGCGTATATCAAAGTTCAACACCAATATTATTACTGATAGAGCGTATCAGAATATTGTAAGTTCATACGTTTCTGCAGATATTTTTGATATGACCCATTGGCTTAAAGGTTCTACCTATCTCTATATTTTGGAGGGCTTTGATTTTTTGCCGAAATTAAAAATTAACATCACAGACCCCAAACAAAGATTGGTGCCACTTTTTAGTGGTAACCTTAATTTTATAGCTTCGGAAAATGAAGATTATTGGTATTTAAACGTAAAGCTGCCACAATGGGAAAAAGCGACATATTACCCTGTTTTGATTTACAGTTGGGATATTACCACCATATGCAAGGCCATTGAGGATATTTATGAAGACATTCAAGATGTAGAGGAACTGTTTTTTGTCTTGAACAAGAATCTGGATACAAATAACAAGACCATAGAAAAGGAACTAAAAGTACCCTATCTTACCTTCCCGTATTATGAGGGAATGAACCGTATGGGGCTAGATCAATATTGGCTGGGGCTGTATTGGCGAAACAACCGGTATGATCTATCGTTTCTTAAGGAATTCTGCGGTTTTTGTTTAGACAATAGCATAGGTAAAATCTGTATTACCCCATGGAAATCCTTCGTGGTAAAAGGTATTCAAAAGCAAAGTAGACCCGCCTTGGAACGCTTTTTAGGGCAATGGGGTATAAACGTAAGACACTCACAGCTAGAAATGAACTGGCATTTGCCGGTAGATGATAACCAAGCGTTGGAACTAAAAAAATTCTTGGTCCGTAGCTTTGACCAGAATGATATTAGTACCTACGGACTTACATTTGGTATAAGCAATGATGTGGGCAAGCGGTCCCATTTTGCTTCAGTAATTATCGAAAAAAATAGTTCGCCTACCATTGTTAAGGATTTTGATGTGAGGCCTACCTATAATGTGCTTCATTTTGTAAATTTTGATCCCAATACCCAAAAATATCTGGCCTACGCCCAAGATGTAGATAAGATTGAACTTCCCGGTCTATTAATGGAACTCAGTAAAAAATACTTTGATCAACTGGGCAGGGAGGTTGAAGTAAATAAAACTCCTAAAAAAGTTGAGGAACAGGAAACCAAGACCATTCACCAATGTCAATCCTGTTTTACGGTCTATGACCCGTTGTATGGAGATGTTACGAACAATATTCCAAAAGGAACCACATTTAAAGAGTTGCCCGATAGCTATACCTGTTCGGTATGTGAAGCACCAAAATCCCAATTTGAAAAAACGGAACTGAATTTTTCGAGCTGATTTTGTTACATTTGGATAGTACCTAAAACACCTTCCAAATGAATAAAAAATTTCTTGGCTTATTAAGCGGTATTCTACTATTCACGGCATGTAAGGACAACCCGGACAAAAAGGCGGATGTTGAAAAACCGGTAGATGAAATAACCGTTCAAAAACCTACGATGGCTTGGGAACTGGTAGCTTCGGCAGATGGCAGCAAACCCGTAGCCCGCCATGAAGCGGCCTTTGTTCGCGTAGATGATAAATTTTGTTTGTTAGGGGGAAGAGGCATTCGCCCTGTAAGTATCTATGATACCAACACCCAAAGCTGGTCAGAAGGCAGTAAACCCCCTATTGAAATGCACCACTTTCAGCCTGTGGTCTATCAGCATAAAATATATCTTATTTCGGCATTAACGGGTAAATATCCGGCAGAAACTCCAACAGAGCATATTTATATCTATGACCCTGCTACGGATGAATGGTCTAAGGGAGATGAAATTCCAGAGGAAAGAAGACGTGGTTCTACAGGAAATGTGCTATATGAAGGCAAGATTTATATTGCCTGCGGAATAAAGAACGGTCATATAGGTGATTATAAAAATTGGATGGACAGTTACGACCCAAGTACTGGCGAGTGGGAGGTTCTGGCAGATGCACCTCGTGCAAGAGACCATTTTCAGGCGGTTTTAGTAGATGGAAAGATTTACGCCCCGGCAGGTAGAAATTCCGGTATTGATCCTGATTCTGTTTTTGGGGGAACCATAGCCGAGGTTGATGTGTATGATATAAAAAGTGATACTTGGGAGACATTACCGGAAAATATTCCAACGCCAAGAGCGGGTAATGCCGCTGCACTATTTCATGATGAATTGATAGTTGTTGGGGGTGAATCTACAACACAGGAAAAAGCACATGCCGATGTTGAGGTTTTGGATTTAAACACCCATAAATGGCACACCTTGCCCAGATTGGTAGAAGGTAGGCACGGTAGTGGTCTTGTGCTTTTTGAAGACGGTGTATATATTGCTTCGGGATGTGGGAACAGAGGCGGTTCTCCAGAACTTACCACTATGGAAAAATTTAGCGTAGAAGATTGATTTTCAGCCGAATAATTTTAAAATTATTTTTTACATCGTGACTAAAAACATATTACATTTGATAGGAAATTCCCCAATATCAAATTATAAAAATGGATTTACGAGACGGTGTGAAAACCGCAGAGAACAAGGTGTCTTCCGAGACCAAAAAACTAAGCGAATTTGTTAGGGACAAAAGTAAGTCCTTGGTAGATCGTTTAGAGTCGTATGAAGATATCATAAATCTTGAAGTAGGAGATACAGGCTTGCACCGCGCAAAAACCCTAGAGCGGGAATTTGATATTCGTCAGCTGTACATTAAGTACGAAGGCGATAACCCCACGGGAACACAAAAAGACCGTATTGCCTTTGCACAAATTTATGATGCCCTCCGTAGGGAATTTGAAGTGGTGTCCTTGGCTACTTGTGGTAACTATGGTGTTGCTGTGGCGTTAGCCGCCAACTTGGCCGGTATTGCTTGTAGAATTTATATTCCGGAAGCTTTTCATACCGATCGTGTTGTAGAAATGCAATTGCTGGGTGCAGAAATTGTTCGTAGGCCGGGGAGCTATGAAGATGTCGTAAAAGAGAGTAGCGAACTCGCAAAAGATAACGGTTGGTATGATGCTAACCCTGGAGGAGCCAATACCCCTTTGCAGATCAGTGCTTATTCGCAGATTGCCCTAGAAATTTTTGAAGATTTGGGAGATGCACCAAAGTACTGTGCGGTACCTGTTTCCAACGGTACACTTTTCGCTGGAATTTATCGGGGGTTCGTTAGCCTTTATAAAAGGGGCAAGACTTCTAGGGTACCCAAAATGGTAGCGGCTTCATCATCAAGAAAAAATCCGATTATTCAATCGTTTTTACTGGGACTGGACTATTGCAAGGATTTGGATCCCAAAGCTATTAAGGAGACCAAGTACAATGAGCCGCTTATTAACTGGCATAGTTTTGACGGAGAAGAAGCGTTGTATGCCTTGAGGGAATCCGATGGTGAGGCGTATAATATCAGCGATAAGAAATTAAAGGATATGACGGCCTTACTGGCCAAAAAGGAAGGCTTTCGCATTTTGCCTGCCTCCACAGCTGGACTAATAGCCCTACTGGAACTGGATGAAAAAATGAATTTTGAACCAGACCGTTTTGTAGCGGTTCTGACGGCAAAAAATTAATATTTAAGAGAATGAAAAAATCAATTGATGGAAAGGCCCTTGTCTATTGCGAAGGGGCTTTTAATACTCCTAATGGAAAAACTGCGCATGGTTTGGTTCGTTTTACCGAACGTTATGAGGTGGTTGGCGTATTGGATACAAATTATGCTTCCAGGGACGCTGGCGAGGTACTTGATGGGAAACCCAGCGGAATCCCGGTTTTTGCAACCATAGAGGATGCAGTAGAAACTTTGGGTGCTTCTGGCAATACGCCGGAATCTCTTGTTATTGGTTTGGCACCCGATGGGGGGCGGTTACCAAAAGAAGCAAAGGCTACCATTTCAAAAGCTCTGGAAATGGGTTGGAACGTAGATAGTGGTTTGCACGACTTTTTGACGAATGATGCTTCGTTAATGGAAATTGCCACTAAAAATAATTGTCGGGTGCGCGATGTTCGTAAAACACCGGATCGGGACAAACTCCATTTTTTTACAGGAGAGATTGAAAAAGTAGATTGTTTAAAATTGGCTGTTTTGGGAACGGATTCCGCATTGGGAAAGCGTACCACTGCTTGGTTATTGGTTCACGGGTTTAGAGATGCCGGTCAAAAAGCCCAAATGATTGGTACTGGACAGACTGCTTGGATGCAAGGCGCCAAATATAGTATGGTAATGGACAGTTGTATTAACGATTTTGTTTCGGGGGAGATTGAACATGCCGTGGTAAGTGCCTATAAAAATGAAAAGCCTGATGCCATTGTTATTGAAGGGCAAGGTAGTTTAATGAACCCTGCTTACCCCGGTGGTTTTGAAATTTTAGCGGCAGGCAGACCTGATTACGTAATATTGCAGCATGCTCCAAAACGACTGGAATATGATGGATTCCCAGGCTATAAAATGCATTCGTTAACAGAACAGATTAATGCTATTGAAGTTATTTCTGGTAAAAAGGTAATTGCCATTACCGTTAACCATGAAGAAATGGAGGAGGGTGAGATTCTGGAGGCATGCAAGCAGATTACTCTTGAAACAAAGTTGCCTGCTTTTGATGTGCTAAAGTATGGTGCTAAAGAACTGGTAGCATTACTAAAGGAAAAGATTAAATGAGAATAACCAACGTGTCTTATGAGCGGCTAGACCTTAAACTGTCCGAACCCTATACTATTGCTTACGAAACGATAGATGATACGGTAAATTTCATTCTTAAAATTGAAACGGATAGTGCTATAGTTGGTTATGGATGTTCCGCTCCGGATAAAATAGTTACGGGAGAATATCCTAAGGAAGTAGAAACAGCTCTAAAAGAGGTTCTCATTCCTTTTTTAAAAGGCAAAGACCCTTTTATGTACGCTTATGTTTTAAAGGAATTAAAGAAGTTGTTGGGCCGGAAATCGTCTTCTTTGGCTATGGTAGACATGGCGCTTTTTGATATCATTTCAAAAAAAGCAGATGTACCATTGTATAAGTTTCTAGGCGGTTACAGACAAAGCATTCCAACAAGTATAACGATTGGTATTTTATCTTTGGAGGAAACCATGACTCAGGCCAAGGAATTCGTTAGGCAGGGGTTTTCAATTCTAAAGGTAAAGGGCGGGCACAGCCTTGCCGAGGACATTGAAAAAATGACCTTGCTGCACGAGAATTTTCCAGAAGTTACCTTCCGCTTTGATGGAAACCAAGGATATTCCGTGGTAGATTCCGTAGCATTTGTAAAAGCCACCAGCCAGATAGGTATTGAGATTTTTGAACAGCCTACCAAACAGGAGCGGGAAGAACGCTTGGGTGAAGTTATGGACCAGATAGATATTCCTTTAATGGCCGATGAGAGTTTAAAAACCTTAACCGATGTATTCCGGCTTGCCCAGAACGAAAGGGTGGATATGGTAAATATTAAGTTGATGAAGGTGGGAGGTATTTTTGAAGGAATGCATATTAATTCCGTAGCTAAATCGGCAGGTATTGAAACTATGGTGGGTTGTAATGATGAGTGTGCGTTGGGCATTTCTGCGGGACTTCATTTTGCACTTTCCAGACCCAACATTTGTTATGCCGATCTAGATGGGCATTTAGATGTGGTAGACGACCCTTTTAAAGGCTTGTTCAAACTAGAAAAAGGGGTGCTGTACCCTTCGGACGCTCCAGGTTTAGGAATAATACATCTATAGCCAATTAATTCTCATCACTTTCCTGAATAGAAATATCTCTACGGAAAGGAATAAATAGCGGATCTACATCTTTGGTCTCACCAATAACCGATTCAATTTCCCTTTTAAGATAATTTAAATGGGCAATGGTCAGTCTATCGGTCATCACGGGAATGGTCCGCTTAATTTTTCCCTGTAAATTCAAAAGGTTGTCAAGGGCCAACGAGCGCACATCCGTATTAGAGGTGTAACCTTCGGAAAGTTTAGCCAAGATACCTTCTACCAAACCTTCCGCTTCGTCCGGTTTGTAAAGTGTAATCAGGTTGGCAACATAAGATTTCTGTAATTTTCTACGATAGGCATTCGTTTGGTAGAAAACATTCATATCGCCCCAAACCAATTGGTTCAAATCATCCATATAATCTTGGGGAAGATAGGGATCTTCATCTTCGTATCGCTCTGCAATAAAAGTCATTCTACTTAACCTACTGCCACCTAAAAGATTGAGCATAACGCTCTCCATGGTCTTGGTTACGGATTCTTTTGATTGTGGTGATTGTATGGCATTCAAAATTTCGTTTCGCAATAACCACTTGGGTTCTTTAAAAATATAATTGTTTAAAAATACCAATGCCTGCTTTTGCTTTTGTTTATCCACGGGGCGGTATACTTCACCTTCTTCACCCATGGTTTTTGGTGTTACATAAATTCCGCCAATGTTCTTGGTAACGTGAAAAATATAGTCACTGTACTGCCCGACCAAATCCTTGTATATCTGGTCTAAATTGGCATAATCGTCGCTGCTTTTTTCTTGCGTCCATTTTTTGAGGTAGGGAGCAATACGTTGCAAGTTTAAAATACCGTACATGCTGGCTTGCATGGCGTCGTCACCCAAGTCTTCGGTCTGTGATCTAGGGTCAAAATCGCGCCCTTCCCCGCCAAACCATAATCTTGGGTTGGCAGATACACTATCTACCACCATTTGGCTCAAGAGTTCTTTTTCGTCCCTTGCAGATAAATCCTCGGCAAACCGAGAGTAACCCCATTGTATGGCCCATTTATCATAATCTCCTATTCGTGGCATTAAATCTTCCGTAGGAATACTATCTTCCGGTTGTGCAACATAGTTAAAACGGGCATAATCCATAATTGAACTGGTATGGCCATTTTTTCTTAAAAACTCAGCATCCCGCAATTTTTCAACGGGAGTAGCATAGCTGGCGCCCATATTATGTCTAAGTCCTAGCGTATGACCTACCTCGTGCGAGGCCACAAAACGGATGAGATTACCCATAAGTTCCGTGTCATATTCCATTTTTCTTGCACGCTCGTCAACAGCACCGGCTTGAACCATGTACCAACTGTGCAGCAGGCTCATGAGGTTGTGGTACCAGCCAATGTGGCTTTCCAATATTTCGCCACTTCTAGGGTCTACAATATTAGGGCCGTATGCATTTTTGGAGGGTGAGGCAAAATAACGAAGTACCGAAAAACGGGAATCTTCTAGGCTCATACTTTTGTCGTTCTCCGGCCATGGTTTACCAACAATTGCGTTTTTAAACCCGGCTTGCTCAAAGGCAACTTGCCAATCATTAATTCCTTGAATAAGAAAAGGCCTCCACTTTTTAGGAGTGGCAGGGTCTATATAGTAAACAATAGGTTTCTTGGGCTCTACCAACTCACCTCGTTGCCATTTTAAGGAATCCTCAGGTTTGGGCTCTAATCGCCATCTGTGTATGTAAGTGTTCCGATCTACTTGTTGTTGGTCGTCTCCATACTCCAAATACGAACTTGCAAAATACCCCACACGGGCATCGTACAGTCTTTTTTTCATGGGAACTTTTGGAAGCAGTATAAAAGAGTTGTTGATTTCCAATGTAACCACTCCGGCAAGAATTGCTGCGGGAAGTTCTTTTCTCTTGTCAACGCTAGACCTTGCCTTATAGGTTTTGACCGTTTTTATTTCCGTATTAACGGGAAACGAATTTATTTCCTTTATATAGGATTTGTCCTTTTCAAGAGAGGTGAGTTTGTAATCGTCCTTTTGATCGCCACTAAGTGCCAAGAGCGGGTTTTCGCCATTTATAAAATCGGTTACTTCAATAACATGGGATTGCTTGTCTTCATTGGTAGCTTTTATGGCAAAAGCTTCAAGAATGGGGGTTATGTTAGAATTATTTACCGCTTTGGAAATAGCATCATCTTCACTAGCAGCGCTTACCAAAGTAGAAATACGAAGAAAAATGTTGTTTGAAGGTCCTTTTTCAAAAGTGATGGTGTTTTCGGAAATTTTCTCACCACCATAATTACCGGCTCCCGAAGGAGTTTTTATAAACCGGGTTACTACAAGCATCTCTCGATTAAAAAGGCTATCAGGAATTTCAAAATAGTATTTGTCCCCTACTTTGTGAACATCAAAAAGACCGTTGCTGGTAATAGCTTCACTGGAGATTAAACGATCGTAAGCCTTGGCACTGGTTGATGCTACGCTTTCTGTTTTGCCCTTTTTATTGCTTTTATTGGCTATGCCTATGGTACTGCAGGATGCAGCCACAAAGAGCAACGTTATGTATATAAAAAATTGTTTCATTGATATAAATATTAACCGCTCCTACAATTTGGGATTGTAGGTGATAGTCGGTGTTCGCCCCTTAAATATGCCCGTGATGGGTCTTCGTATAAGTAGCGAACGTGTCAGTTCTTACTTTAGTATGGCGCTGGCCGAGTCTTACTCGCTTTTAACAGAAATTGTATCGGTTATTAATAGCGTACGCCTGCAGCCCTAATATATACGGCAACCCGCATTAAATAGTTGAGTTGAATATACAATTCTGAAAGTTGTATGTCAATCTATTAAGAAAAAAATAGGAAATAGAAGGTGTTTTGTAAGAAGCCACAAACACCAAGTAACAGCATTTACTACCTAATCAAGATCATGATGGCTCCTAATGCGGTCAAGACCAAAATCATTTTTCTGTAGAAATCCTCTTTTATGATTTTTACCAGACGTATACCCAAGAAAACACCTAAGATAATTCCAGGAACTAGTTTTAGGTCAAACAGAAGGGTCTCTATGGTTATAGTTTCCCAAACGAAAATGTGCAGCGGTAGTTTTAAAACGTTGATGATAAGAAACAACCAGGCTGCGGTACCAATGAATTCGTTCTTGGGAACGCGCATGGCCAAAAAGTAAATATTGCTGAACGCACCACCTAAATTGCCTATCATGGTAGTAATACCGGCAATGGTTCCTACAAGGCCTGCAAATAGCCAATGTGTGGGAACGGATTTGGACTTTCGCCTATCCCACCAGTACATCATAAGCACGCTCACCAAAATGATGATGGCCATAGCAATTTTGAACAGCCCTTCATCCAGATCGTTGCCAATCAATACTCCACAAGCTATCCCAACGAGAATCCACGGCAGGAATTTTATGATATGTGCCCAATTGGCGTGTCTGTTGTAATAGATAACGGCAAAAATATCACCCACCACCAAGAGGGGAACTACTATGCCTGTAGAGGCTTTTGCAGTAAAGGCAAGTGCCATTAACGTAACATTTACAATTGCAATTCCTTTAATGCCAGCCTTTGAGAGTCCAATAACGGTTGCAGCTGTAAATGCAAGGGCCCAAGCGGTAAGTGTAATGTTGAATGAAGTAGTTAAAAGCACAGGAAGAGGTTTGTATGAAAAAGGCAAAAGTATCCTAAAAAATAATATCTTTAAAGACTAATCCCAAAACCAACCCTCTTTAATGGAACTATCCACTCTAGATTATAGTTTTATCATTGTTTTTTTCTCAATTGTCCTAGGTATTGGATTTTACGTTTCTAAAAAATCGGGTAAGAACTCATCTGAGTTTTTTCTGTCCGGCAGAACTATGCCCTGGTGGTTATTGGGTCTTTCAATGGTGGCTACTACCTTTTCTACCGACACACCTAATTTGGTAACGGACATTGTTAGAACCAATGGGGTTTCTGGGAACTGGGTTTGGTGGGCTTTTTTGATTACCGGTCTTTTAACTGTTTTTGTGTATGCCAAACTTTGGCGTAAGTCCAATGTAAACACAGATTTAGAATTTTATGAAATGCGTTACGGCGGTGCTCCGGCAAGCTTTTTAAGAAAGTTCAGGGCCGTATATTTAGGTGCACTTTTCAATATTATTACAATGGCATCCGTAACCTTGGCCGCTATTAAGATCGGTGGTATTATGTTAGGTCTAGAACCATGGGAAACCGTAGTTGGTGCGGGATTAATTACCGTTACCTTTAGTGCTTTGGGAGGTTTTAAAGGGGTGGTCTATACTGATTTTCTTTTGTTCTTTGTAGCCATGTCCGGTGCTATAGGCGCCGCATATTATTTGGTAAATATACCCGAGGTTGGTGGTATTGAGGCGCTAATAGCGCATGAAAATGTAATGGGGAAACTTGATATTGTTCCTGATTTCAGTAATAAAAAGGCATTGATTACCCTTTTTATTATTCCATTGGCCGTACAGTGGTGGAGTTCTTGGTACCCGGGTGCTGAACCAGGTGGTGGTGGATATATTGCGCAACGTATGTTAGCGGCAAAAGACGAAAATCATGCTATTGGGGCCACATTCTTTTTCAATATCATGCACTATGCTTTAAGGCCTTGGCCATGGATATTGGTGGCATTGGCATCATTGGTGGTTTACCCGGATATTGCAAGTATTCATGAGGCTTTTCCTAATATCGCGGAAGACAAACTAGGACAGGATTTAGCCTATTCCGCCATGTTGACCAAGCTCCCAAGCGGACTTTTAGGTGTGGTCTTGGCTTCTTTGATCGCAGCTTATATGAGTACTATTTCTACACAGTTAAACTGGGGTTCATCTTATATTGTATTTGATTTTTACAAGCAACAGATAAACCCTAATGCTACTGAAAAGCAAATGGTGGCCGTGGGTAGAATTTCTACCGTTGTACTTATGATCCTGAGTGCAGGTTTGGCCTTGGCACTTGAGAATGCGCTTCAGATTTTTGACATTCTATTGACCTTTGGTGCGGGTACCGGACTCATTTTTATCTTAAGATGGTTTTGGTGGCGTATTAATGCATGGAGTGAAATTACGGCTATGTTCGCTTCAGGGGTAATTTCAATTGTATTGAAAACTACTTCTTTGGGGGCGGTTCTTTTTGCTGAAACAACAGGAGTTTTTCCGGATTGGGCCGAGTATCCTTTTGTAGTGGTGGTTACTTCTGCTATTTGGTTAACGGCAACGTTTATGACACAACCTGAATCTAAAGAAACACTTCGGTCTTTTTATAAGCGTATTCAGCCGGGAGGACCAGGTTGGTCTAAAGTGGTTGATGATGCCAAGGCCGATGGAGAAAAAATTAAGAACGATAACGAAAAATGGAGCGTGCCCCAAGGTATTACCGCAATGGTTCTTGGGTGTGTTCTTATCTACACAATTATGTTCGCAACCGGATATTGGATTTACGGTAGAACCGAAGCCGCATTATTGCTTACAGGAATTGCCGTAGTCTCGGGCTTCCTGCTTATACGGGCTTGGAACAAAATGAAAGAAAATATACTTTAAATGAGATAAAAAGATGAGGTGGTACGGTTGTTACTCTACACTCTCCAAAATAATTTGTAGTACCTCATCCTGATTTATTTCTATTATTGAAGTAGATTTTATCTCTCTTCTATTACCATCTTCATCGTAGGTGTAGGATTTAAAGGAAACCTCTTCCTCATTGTCAAACACTTGCATTTGGTAAATAGTAATAGACCCTTGCTCTAGTGATGTTAGGCTATAGTTGCTCAAACTTTGTCCATATTCCTTTTCTGCTCCAGTACCTTTTCTGAGTTTGAAAGTCACGTAATCTGCGGAAAATCCGGTTGAGTTGGCGAAAGAAATTCCAGTGTCGTTTGAGATTTTGGCCTCTCCGCTTACTAGACTTGGTTCTTCTTCATCTTTAGAACAGCTTGCGGTCAACACCAATACAACACTGCAAAGTAGGTATACAATGCGCTTTTTCATAAGTAGGTTTTTAAAGGAGGATTGGGAGCCTCCAGGTTTGCTTAGGTGCTATTGGCTAACACCTTTAGAATCAACGCCTGTTAGGTGAGCTTATTGTATAAAATCGTTGTTCGGTCTTTAATTGTAGAAATGGGTAGTTCTGAATTCCATGTTGGTTTTTTCAGGATTGTAGCTAAGCATACCATTTAAAGAAAACTTGCGTTATAATTTATCCAAACTTTAACCAAACCTACCTACGTATGAGATTTTATCGTCTTCTTCTAGTGGCTTTTGTCTTTTCTGCAACTTGTTCCCAAGCTCAAGAAACCAAAAAAATAGATGCTTATTGGCAGCTTCTTTTAAAGAATCAGAGAGAGGAGGCTAAAGTTAAGTTTCAGAAAAAGAACAAGGGTAGTTTGCCAGATTTGTTAACCAATGAACTTATAGCCAATGAGAATGGTACATTTACTTCTGCCGATGGCTTTATTTCAAACGTAGTTGCCCAGCCGGATTTTGAATATTACCTCTACGCATTGTGGAACCATAATTTCTTTTTCGATTCCTATTTAACAACAGGATTCAACAGAAAAAATGTGGCTAACATAAATGGCGTACCATTAGAAAGAATTAAAAATACAACTGTTAAGGAGTCGCTTAGGTACCTCAAATCTGCCGTAGCCCAACATTCCGATGATTGGGCAGCGTACGACCAATTGAATTATGAAATACCAGCTATTAAGGCTTGGCAGTTTTGTGGTAGTTTTGAGAATTTGAACGGTAGTGGTCTGGCTACGGAATATGCTCCGGAAAAGAATACTACTTCCAAAACGGATTTTAACGCCAATAGCAACGGATTTATCAATTGGTATACACAAAGGGGGCGTGAGAAAGATGCGTATCAATATTACTCTAACCACGCAGAATATGGTGGTGGCGTAAATTATGCACAAAGTTTTATAAGCAATCCATCAGCAAAAAAAGCAGTAGTTCGTTTAGGTAGTTCATCTTTCGCAAGAGTTTGGTTAAATGATGTACTCATCTACGAAAACACCAATGATGGCATTACCGATTTGGATGCCTATAATGTGCTCGTAAACCTTCCTGCCGGAAACAACCGATTATTAGTAAAGAGTGCAGACCAAAGCGGAATAGCCTATTTTATTGTTAGAATTACAGATGAAGAAGGACACGCTTTTACCGATTTGGAATATAGTGCAACCCCAGTTGCCTATCAAAAAAGTTCATTGGAGCGTATTGCTCCCAAAGTATTGACACATGACGTAGAAGCCTTTTTTCAAAATAAATTAAAGAAAGAACCAAACAACTTTTTCAACACGATATGCTTGGTAAGTGCGTATTTGAGAAATTCTAAATTTAACGAAGCCAAGGCATCTTTACAACCATGGATAGAAGCCTATCCGGAAAGTTCGTTTCTTAGAAAATATCTTATTGAGTGTTATACAAAGGAAAAGGATTATGCTTCTGCAAAGGAGTTGCAAAAAAATATCCAAAGCGATGATGAAAACTACTATCTGTCGTACATCTATCGTTTTGAGGAATCTCGGGAACTTTTTAAACTGCCCTTACAGGAGTTTGAGGCATTTGTAGCAGACTTTTCGGCTTCTACGGATATGGATATTTTAAAACAATCGGCTAAATTGTTATTGAATATTAGGCAAGAAAATAAATCTGCCGTAAAGGAAACGTTACAGACCATTACCGATAATTATAAGGATCAGTTGAGTATCCTAAAAGTCTACCTCAATATATATTCCGCCTATTTGAATGAAGACGATAAGGCCATACAGATTTTAGAAGATATAGATGACACCTATTTTGATTACAGCGCATTAAAATCTCTCGTTGCTTTTTATAACAAGCAAGACCGAAAAGAAGAGGCCTTGGCCCTTTTTGAAAAGCGATATAATTTGGTGGATCACGATAATATCTACCTGTCCAATTATATTGCCTACCAACATGAATATAAGAAGTATGAAGCGTCTTTACCTTATATAGATCAAATGTTGGAGAATTTCCCGTATTCATTTGTGGCTATGGAATTAAAAGGTACGGCTCTAGAGCAATCCGGACGTAAAAAGGAAGCTCTGGTTTGGTATAAAAAATCACTTGGACATAATGGCGCAAATACCTCCTTACGCAAGAAAATAGACGATTTGTCCAACGCCAAGGATTATCTAGAAGAACTAGCTACACCCAATATATATGAATTTATGGCCCAGACCCGGAATAAGGGGGTTAAGGGCAACTATGGGTATAATTATTTGTTGGATGAAAGTCTGTTGCAACTGTATCCGGAAGGTGGCGGTAAGTCTCAGACGCGTTATGTGGTTGAGATTACCAGCGATAGTGGTATAGAGTCTTTAAAAGAGGTAAATCTTGGTTTAAGTGGCAATTATCACATTACAAAATCCGAAATAGTAAAACCTAATAAAAAAATTGTTCCCGCGTCTAGAAGCGGTTCCAGTATTGTTTTTAACAATCTTGAAATTGGTGATATCATCTACGTAGATTATGAAAGTAGTTATGCCAATAGCGGTAGGTTTTATAAAGACCATGTAGACTATTTTCAGTTTGATTCTTTTCACCCTATTCATAAAAACACCTTAAAAATATTGGTGCCTAAGGGCAAGGATTTCACTACTAAAACACTTAATGGGGACGTCAGTTATAAAAAGCGAACAATAGATGATTATGTATTCCATGAGTGGGAGACCATTGATCAGAAAGAACTTTCGCCAGAGGAGAACTTTATGCCTAGCCTTAGTGATGTAGCTAGCTATGTACACGTAAGCACAATAGGTTCTTGGGATGAGATAGCCAATTGGTATTCAGATTTGGTACGCCCGCAAATCGTTATCAACTCAGATGTTAAAGAAGCCTATAAAACAATTTTCCCATCCGGAAGCGATTCTTTTTCGGAAGACGAAAAGGCCTCTAAGATCTATTATTATATTATGGAGAACTTTAGCTATAGCCATGTAGGTTTTAGGCAAAGTGGTTATGTTCCGCAGCGGCCCTCAAAAACTATAAAATCTAAGCTAGGCGATTGCAAGGACTTTTCAACGCTGTATGTCACCTTGGCCCAAATGGCCGGTCTAAAGTCGCATTTAGTTTTGGTGCTTACCTCAGATTATGGCGAAAGCACCATGGTATTGCCAAGTCAAGATTTTAATCACTGTATAGCCAAGGTATTTATAGATGGTAAACCCCAGTATTTGGAACTTACGGACAACAATATGCCCTATAAGTCTATACCTACCAGTTTAGAAAGTGCTACTGCTTTGGATATCCCCAATAAATGGATGGAAGATGTAAAGAAGGGTATTTACAAGTTAAGGAATGTTGACCATACTACCACGGTGCTAGAAAGTAACATGGAGTATGTAATTGGAGAAGGTTCTCATAAATTAAGAATAGAATCTGTTTTAAAGGGAAGCATAAACGCACATTATGCAGCTATTTTTAAGGAGAACAATTATGAGGTAGTAAAGAAGAGTATTACGGACGATTTTAAAAGTAGGATTTCAGAAGATTTTTCCATGGATAGTATTCATGACATACATTATGAACTACGTTCGCCTGTTTTAAAGTACACGTCAGACCTGACGGTTAACGAGAAATTGGATGAAATTGGCAGTATGAGGGTGTTTCGTATTCCAGCGGTGAACAATGCCTATAACACGTCAATAATCCAAGATGATGAGCGTACTTTTCCAATTGATTATCTGTTGTATGAAAATGCAGATGTTTACAAGTCTAGTTATGTTATTAAACTGAACGAAGACGAGCGTTTTGTTGAAATTCCGGAAAGTGCGGATTATAGTTTTAAAAAGCATCAGTTTAAAATAAACTATGACTTGGCTAAAGAGAATGAACTGCATGTTTCCATAGAGGCTAAAACTTCAAAAGAACGTATTCCGGCAAGTGATTACAAAGACTTCAAGGCCTACGTAAAAGCGTCCTTAGATGCCAAGCAGCAACTAATAGGGTTTAAGAAAAGCAAGAAGGAAACCAAAGTAAGCTTTTCAGGTAAAAAATAGTTTACCCTTTGTTCTGGTAAGACATAAGCTTGGCTACATATTTGCCAATAACGTCAAACTCTAAGTTTACCGTTGTACCTATTTGGTATGATTTAAAACGGGTGTGTTCGTAGGTATAGGGAATAATGGCCACACTAAAGCTGTTCTTTTCGGAATTTACCACTGTAAGGCTGGTACCGTCTATGGTTATAGAACCCTTTTCTATAGTAGGGTTTCCCGTAGCGGCATCGTATTCAAAAGTAAAGAACCAACTACCGTCTTTCTCCGCAATGGCGGTACACGTGCCGGTTTGGTCTACATGGCCTTGAACAATATGGCCGTCTAGGCGAGAACCAAGAATCATGGCTCGCTCAAGGTTTACTTTATCACCTACCTTTAGGTCGTCTAAATTGGTTTTCTGTAAAGTTTCTTCAATAGCTGTTACGGTATAGCTGTTTTCGTCCAAAGAAACTACCGTTAAACAAACCCCGTTATGAGATACGCTTTGGTCTATTTTAAGTTCTGGCGTTAATGAAGATTTAACCGTAATATGAAGGTTACTGCCCTCTTGTTCCAATTGCTGTATTTCGCCCAAAGTTTCGATAATGCCCGTAAACATGTTCCGTTAAATTTAAGTAGTTTTGTACCCTAGATTATTAGGCAAAGGTAAAGAATAAGATGCAGGAAGAAGGAAAAATTAAACTGGGTATTTCTATAGGCGATTTAAACGGAATAGGTTGTGAGGTAGTACTCAAGACCTTTGAAGATGCACGCATGCTGGATTTTTGTACACCCGTCATATTTGCATCCAACAAAACCATTTCTTTTCAGAAAAAAGAATTGGGCCTGAATATTAATTATCATGGCATTACAGATGCTTCTAAAGCGGTAGACGGTAAGATAAATGTAGTTAATGTATGGAAAGAAGTTCCTAAAATTAAGTTTGGAGAAGCTACCGAAGAAGGAGGTAAATATGCTATTAAGTCTTTACGAGCGGCAGTTGATGCTTTAAAGAATGATACTATAGATGCTCTGGTTACGGCCCCGATCAATAAAAATAACATTCAGGCAGACGATTTCAAATTTCCCGGCCATACTGATTTCTTGGCCCAGGAATTGGAAGGGGAGAGCTTAATGTTCATGGTAACGGATGACCTTAAAGTTGGTTTGCTTACCGATCATGTTGCCGTAAAGGACGCTCCGGCGGCCATAAATCCTATATTAATAAGAAATAAGGTGCGCACCATAGAGAAATCTTTGCAAATGGATTTTGGAATTCGCGCTCCCAAGGTAGCCATGTTGGGCATTAATCCGCATAGCGGAGATAACGGTATAATAGGTAAAGAAGACGATGAGGTCATGAAACCTGTCATAAAGGAAATGTCAGAATCGGGCCACTTGGTTTTTGGTCCATATTCTGCTGACAGTTTTTTTGGGTCGGACGGTTACAAAAATTTTGATGCCATTTTAGCGGCCTATCACGATCAAGGGCTTATTCCTTTTAAGACGCTTTCATTTGGTAAAGGGGTTAATTATACAGCGGGCCTTTCTAAGGTAAGAACATCTCCGGACCACGGTACGGCGTATGAGATTGCAGGTAAAGGCAAGGCGGATCATAGCTCGTTTAAGGAAGCGGTCTTTACTGCTTTGCATATTTTTAAGAATAGAAAAGAATATCAAGAACTTACTGAAAACCCTTTGCAAAAGCAGCGTATAAGAAGATAAAAGCTTGTTTTTGGGCCAATGTTTCGCTTTAATTTCAAGAAATGGTCTAAAAGATAGGCGAACGTATTGAATTCCAATTAAAAAAGGGTTGTAAGTTTATTAAATAATAGTATCTTTGCACCCGCCTTTAATCTGGCGGTGTATAAAAATCAGTGTTGAAATGATGAAGCAAAAGGAGTTTAACATTCCTTTCTCTGGATTAGGACAAGGAAAACACGAATTTGAGTATACGATTAATAACCCGTTCTTTGAATCTTTTGGGTATGAAGAGTTCAACGCGGCAGACATTAAGTTGGATGTTGTTTTGAACAAGATGAGCACAATGCTTGAGTTAGAGATGAAAGCCCAGGGCACGGTTAATGTAAATTGCGACCTGACCAACGAACCTTTTGATCAGCCTATAGAGGCAGATTTGGAACTCGTAGTCAAATTTGGGGAAGAATATAATGATGAAGATGATGAAATTCTAATCATTCCCCACGGAGAACATCAGGTCAATATTGCACAATACGTATACGAAATGTTAGTGTTGGCCGTACCGCAAAAAAGAATTCACCCAGGGGTATTAGATGGTACGTTGCAATCGGAAGCCTTAAAAAAGCTTGAGGAACTGCAGCCAAAGAAAGAGAAAAAAGAGAGTGATCCCAGATGGGACGAATTAAAGAAACTGTTAACGGATAAATAAGTTTTAAATGGCACATCCTAAGAGAAAAATATCGAGAACCAGAAGGGACAAAAGAAGAACCCATTATAAAGCAGTAGCACCAACTTTGGCTACTGATCCAACTACTGGCGAAATGCACTTGTTCCACAGAGCGCATTGGCATGAAGGTAAATTATACTACAAAGGTCAAGTTTTGATCGATAAGACTGAAGAGGCTGAAGCATAAATGTATCGGTTATCTTAATAATGAATTCACGACTCCCGTATTTAATGACGGGAGTTTTTTATTTCTACTACTGAAATCTCAAAAACGCATAGTTTTACAGGACGAATTGATAAAAATTGATTAATTTTCACCAATTTTGAGGCATTTTTGAAGGTTTCTGATATCAAATCAACTTTAAGATGAGTAAAATAACAGCAGCAATTACAGCTGTAGGAGGGTATGTTCCGGAATTTGTTCTTACCAACAACATGCTGGAAGATATGGTAGAGACAAATGATGAATGGATTGTCTCCAGAACGGGAATAAAAGAAAGAAGGGTGTTAAAACCCGAAGAGGGAGAAGGTACTTCGTATTTGGCTATTAAAGCTGCGCAAGACCTGATCCAAAGAAAAAATATTGATCCAAAAGAAATTGATCTAATAATGATAGCCACTGCTACACCAGATAGTATGGTGGCATCTACAGCGGCTTTTGTAGCGTCCGAAATTGGGGCTGTAAACGCATTTGCCTATGATCTTTTGGCGGCTTGTTCCAGCTTTTTGTTCGGCATGTCAACCGCGGCCAGTTACATAGAGTCCGGTAGGTACAAAAAGGTATTGCTGATTGGGGCAGATAAAATGTCTTCAATAATAGATTATACAGATCGTACCACATGTATTATTTTTGGTGATGGTGCGGGTGCGGCTTTGTTCGAACCTAACGAAGAAGGTCTAGGATTACAAGATGAATATTTAAGGGCAGACGGTTCCGGAAGACAATTTTTGGGAATGGATGCAGGAGGCTCTTTAATGCCCGCTACCATAGAAACGGTTAAGAATAGAAAGCACTTTATCTACCAAGATGGTAGAACGGTGTTCAAATTTGCGGTTTCCAATATGGCAGATGTAGCGGAGAGAATTATGAAACGCAACAACTTGGAACATACAGATGTTTCTTGGTTGGTGCCACACCAAGCTAATAAGAGAATTATAGATGCCACGGCCAATAGAATGGGTCTGGACAGTTCTAAAGTTCTTATGAATATAGAAAGATACGGTAACACCACATCGGCAACCTTACCGTTACTGTTGGCTGATTTTGAAGGCCAGTTGAAAAAAGGCGACAACCTTGTTTTTGCCGCTTTTGGCGGAGGTTTCACCTGGGGTTCCATTTACCTAAAATGGGCTTATTAAATAAAATACCGATCATTTAAATAAATAACATCCATGGATATTAAAGAAATTCAAAGCCTGATCAAGTTTGTAGCAAAATCAGGGGCCAGTGAAGTAAAGTTGGAAATGGAGGATTTAAAAATCACCATTAAAACGGGTACTTCGGATTCTGGAAACGAAACAACCTATGTGCAACAGATTCCTATGCCACAAGCCCAGATGATGTCTGCGCAAGCTCCGGCACAAACTGTTGAGGTTGCTGCGGCCGATACGGCCAAAACAGAGAAAAAAGATGATGAGTCAAAGTATATCACTATTAAATCGCCAATAATCGGTACTTTTTATAGAAAGCCATCACCGGATAAGAGTGCGTTTGTAGAAGTGGGTACTTCTATCGGAAAAGGAGATGTGCTTTGTGTTATTGAGGCAATGAAACTTTTTAACGATATTGAATCTGAGGTTTCTGGTAAAATCGTTAAGATTTTAGTTGAGGATTCTTCTCCTGTAGAATTTGATCAACCATTGTTCTTGGTAGATCCGTCATAATTATAAATTCTGAATCCCAAATAAGGTTCCCTTTAGGGGAATGGATTGTTGGTACTTAGATTTTGGAATTTAAATTAAAAAAGTATGTTCAAGAAAATATTAATTGCAAATAGGGGAGAGATTGCGTTACGTGTTATACGTACCTGTAAGGAAATGGGTATAAAGACCGTAGCCGTCTATTCTAAGGCAGATGAAGAGAGTTTGCATGTTCGTTTTGCTGATGAGGCCGTCTGTATTGGTCCTGCTCCAAGTAGCGAATCGTACCTGAAAATACCAAATATTATCGCGGCAGCGGAAATTACAAATGCCGATGCCATTCACCCAGGTTACGGGTTTCTTTCGGAAAATTCTAAATTCTCCAAGATATGTGCAGAGCACGATATTAAGTTTATTGGAGCTTCCGGTGAGCACATAGATCGTATGGGAGATAAGGCTTCTGCCAAGAAAACCATGAAAGAGGCCGGCGTTCCTACAGTTCCTGGTTCGGACGGTTTGTTAAAAGATGTTGCGCACGCTAAAAAGGAAGCAAAAAAAATGGGCTACCCGGTGATGATCAAAGCTACCGCCGGTGGTGGTGGTAAAGGTATGCGTGCCGTCTGGAAGGAAGAGGAAATGGAAGACCTTTTTGAGAGTGCCGTACAGGAAGCTACTGCAGCATTCGGCAACGGTGGTATGTACATGGAAAAGCTGATAGAGGAGCCAAGGCATATTGAAATTCAGATTGTTGGAGACCAATACGGTAAGGCATGTCATTTATCGGAAAGAGATTGCTCAGTACAGCGAAGACACCAAAAACTTACAGAAGAAACCCCGTCACCCTTTATGACGGATAAACTTCGTGAAGAGATGGGAGCGGCAGCCGTTAAAGCTGCGGAGTACATAAAATACGAAGGAGCGGGAACCATAGAATTTTTGGTAGATAAGCACAGAAATTTCTATTTCATGGAAATGAATACCCGTATTCAGGTAGAGCACCCTATTACGGAACAGGTTATTGATTACGATTTAATTCGTGAGCAGATACTTGTAGCTGGAGGCGTGCCTATTTCTGGTAAAAATTATTTACCTAAACTTCATTCTATTGAATGTAGAATCAACGCTGAAGATCCTTACAATAACTTTAGGCCTTCACCGGGTAGGATTACTACCTTACATACTCCAGGAGGTCATGGTGTTCGTATGGATACGCACGTTTACAGTGGCTATAGCATACCGCCAAATTACGATTCTATGATTGCAAAATTGATAACCACTGCGCAAACACGTGAAGAGGCTATCAATAAAATGAAAAGGGCTTTAGATGAGTTCGTAATTGAAGGCATTAAAACAACTATACCGTTCCACAGGCAATTAATGGATCACCCAGATTATTTAGCAGGTAATTATACTACCGCATTTATGGAAGATTTCAAAATGGATCCGCCACCAGCGGAATAAGATTTAAAACCCCGATATTTATCGGGGTTTTTTTATACAGTAAAATGGAGCTAAGTTATTGGGAGTATAAAACGTGGTTAACGAATGTTGATTTCACTATTGTGGGTAGTGGTATCGTGGGGCTTAACTGTGCTTTGCGTCTTCGTGAGCGATTTCCAAAAGCGAAAATCCTTATTTTGGAAAAGGGTTTTTTGCCTCAAGGAGCGAGCACCAAAAATGCTGGATTTGCATGCTTTGGGAGTATTTCCGAAATTTTGGCGGACTTGGATATACATAGCGAACAAGAAGTGATTGAACTGGTCGCACAGCGCTGGAAAGGAATACAAAAACTCCGTAAAAACCTTGGCGATAAAGCAATGGATTTTCAGGTAAACGGTGGCCATGAATTGTTTCCTGATGCGGCGCAGGAGCTATATCAGAAGTGTGTGCAAAAGCAATCTGAAATTAACGCACTGTTGCACCCGATCTTTAAAGCAGATGCATTTCACGGGTCACCTAATACCTTTGGCTTTAAAGGGATAAAGGAAAATTATATCACCCATAGGTTTGAAGGGCAATTGGATACTGGAAAAATGATGAACGGACTGTTAAAATTGGTACAGCAGGCAGGAATTACTATACTTAATTCCATTACCGTAGAGCATTTTTCCGCAGACCTTTCCAGCGTCAAAATTAAAACAAATAGGTTTGAATTTTCATCTGAAAAAATGCTCATAGCAACCAATGGTTTCGCTCCGCAATTAATTGGTGAGGAAGTTAAGCCCGCAAGGGCGCAAGTATTGATTACCAAACCCATTGAAAATTTGCCTCTAAAGGGAACCTTTCATTTTGATGAGGGTTATTATTATTTCAGGAATATAGATAATCGGGTTTTGTTTGGAGGTGGTAGAAATCTTGATTTTAAAGGAGAGGAAACAGATCGGTTTGGTAATTCACAAGTGATTCAGACTCATCTAGACAAATTACTTAAGGAAGTGATTCTGCCCGACACTCCATTTACTATTGATTACACATGGAGCGGAATTATGGGAACGGGTATGCAAAAGAAACCTATAGTTAAGCAGCTTTCGGAAAACATGTATTGTGGTGTTAGGTTGGGAGGCATGGGCATAGCTATTGGGAGTACAATAGGTAATAACTTAGCGGATTTACTGGAATAGTTTATTAGGTTTCCTCTAAGCGGTAATCTTGATAGTACCATAGTTTTGCAGGCTGGCCTAGATTCATTACTTTAACTACTTTGAACTAACCTCTCCTAATTTATATGAAAGATAAGAAGCACCTGCGTAGTAGTGAATGGTTTGGCGGAAAGGATAAAATGGGCTTCGTACACCGTTCTTGGCTCCGAAACCAAGGGTATCCAGATGATTATTTTACGGGTAAACCCGTTATTGGAATCTGCAACACATGGTCAGAACTTACACCTTGTAATGGGCATTTACGAGATTTTGCGGAAGTGGTTAAAAGAGGAATTCTTGAAGCTGGTGGTTTTCCTATGGAGTTTCCGGTAATGTCTTTAGGGGAGACTATTATGAGGCCAACATCTATGCTTTTTAGGAATTTGGCGAGTATGGATACGGAAGAATCCATACGGGCTAATCCTCTTGACGGAATTGTTTTGTTGACCGGCTGCGATAAAACTACGCCCAGCACCGTAATGGGCGCTTGTAGCGTAGATTTGCCCACTATTGTAGTTCCTGGCGGCCCAATGTTAAGCGGTAGGTTTAGGGGAGAAAAAATGGGTTCCGGTTCTATGAATTGGATGATCAAGGAAAAACGAAGCGTAGATGGTTTTAGTGATGCCGATTTTACCGAGGCCGAAGTTTGTGTTGCCCGGAGTATTGGGCATTGCAATACTATGGGAACAGCTTCAACTATGGCAACAATGGTAGAAGCGTTAGGACTTACTTTACCTGGCTTTTCATCAATTCCCGCGGCAGATTCCCGTAAGAAATTGTTCGCGCAGCTCTCGGGAAGGCGTATTGTAGAAATGGTTAAGGAGGATTTAAAATTGTCCAAAATATTGACTAGGGAAGCTTTTGAGAACGCTATAGTTACTAACGCTGCGGTTGGGGGGTCTACCAACCTCATTATTCACCTTACGGCAATTGCCGGTAGAATAGGTGTAGATTTAAATTTAGAAGATTTTGATGTCTTGGGAAGCAAGGTGCCTCTATTGGTAAACTTGAAGCCTTCCGGAAAGCATTTAATGGAAGATTTCTTTTATGCTGGCGGAATTTCCGTGGTCATGAAAGAGTTAAAGTCCAAGCTACATGATACGGCCCTTACCGTAAACGGAAAGCACATCACTGAGAACTATAATGAGGCGGTTTGTTATGATACTGATGTTATAGCATCGGTGGAAAAACCCGTCCAACAAAATGCGGGTATTGCGGTGCTTAAAGGTAATTTGTGTGAAAACGGTGCAGTTATAAAGCCTTCGGCGGCATCAAAGGAATTAATGAAGCATACCGGAAAAGCGGTTGTTTTTGAAAGCATGGAAGACTATCACGCCAGAATTGATGATCCTAATTTAGAAATAGATAAGAACAGTGTAATTGTTTTAAAGGGAGTAGGCCCCAAAGGTTACCCAGGTATGCCGGAAGTGGGCAACGTAGATCTTCCTAAAAAACTTTTGATGCAAGGAGTTACGGATATGGTGCGAATATCGGACGGTCGTATGAGTGGCACCGCCGCTGGAACCGTAATTTTACATGTTTCCCCGGAATCAACGGTGGGCGGAACATTGGCCTTGGTACAAAATGGAGATTTAATCCAGTTAGATGTAGAGAACAGAAGTCTTGATCTATTGGTTGCCGAAAGTGAACTGGAACAACGTAAGACGGTATGGAAAGCGCCTAAACCTTTGGCGGATAGAGGATATGTAAAAATGTATATAGACCATGTAGAACAGGCGCATAAGGGTGCCGATCTAGATTTTTTGGTAGGAGGTTCCGGAGCTAAGGTAGATAGGGATTTACATTAAAGGTACATGATAAAGAAAGAGCAGCTACATCAGTTCTGTACCACGTTCGTTATTGAACGTGTAGCCAGGATTCAGAAAAATATAGAAGACATACAAACCTCATTGTCATCAGAAATAAAAAGTAGTGCGGGAGACAAGCATGAAACCGGTCGGGCAATGTTACAGCTTGAACGTGAGAAACTGGGGCAACAGTTAGCGGAGGCCGAAAAAATGAAGCAAACACTATCTAAAGTACCTAAGGAAGCCTCAAAGACCGTTGTGGGTCTTGGGAGTTGGGTGGTTACTTCAAAAGCGGATTATTATTTGGCAATTTCTGCAGGCGAATTCAAATCCGAAGGGGAAAGTGTTTATTGTATATCTGCTGCAACCCCAATAGCCCAACTACTCTTTGGAAAAGAACAGGGCGCCAGCACCACCTTTAACGGTCAAGAAATTAAAATTATTGAAATTAGATAATTGTCAAGAAAAAGAAAGTGTTACCCAATACCTTTCATTGATGCCAAAGTGGCAGACCAAACAATAACTGAGGAAAAGAATATTCCTATAGTATTGGCCCAAAAGGCTTTGGTTTTTTCAATTTTAAAAAGATAGGATGCAATACTACCAGCGTACACCCCTGTACCGGGCACCGGAAGCATTACAAAAAAGATAAGCCCCCAGAATCCGTAACGTTTTATTTTATCGCCTGAACCGGTTTTAGCCCGCCTTGCCACGAAAATAGCCGACTTCTTATAGAATCCCCAGCGTAAAAAATAGCGGTTTACTTTCTCCAGAAAGAAGAGCATTAGTGGAAAAACAAGTACGTTGGCGGCAAAACAAAGCAAGAATACCAGATAGATATTAAGGCCATTGAGTAACCCATAGGGGATACCCACCTTTGCTTCCCCAAAAGGAGAAAGGCTCCATAACATGGCAATAATGAAATCTATAATCACAACATTTTTTTTTTGGAAGCGCTAAACTACTAATCCATGGGGTTTGAGCACCATTGGAACTCATAAATAATTCCAAAAATTGTGCCGCTCAAAAATAGAAGGTTCTTTTTAACAGATTTTAACTTTTCGATAAGAGGTACAATATTATCTATCTATCTGAGTTTTAGAATGCAGATAGTATTAACCAAAACTTAAACCTATGAAATCTTTATTTACAAAATTATTTTTACTGGCCTTTGTTTCAATGACTGCCTTTTCGTGCAGTGTAAAATCTGAATTGGAAGATATTGCAGATGAGCTAGAGGAAGAGAACAACAACGATGCTAGAACTGAAGTCATCAAACTTGAGGACAATAAATAGTTCTGAGCACTACAAATAACAAAAAGGGAACCTTAATAGGTTCCCTTTTTTTATGGTCTCATATTTCTAAAAGATAGTCTACCGTTGTTACTGAACAAGAATAGTATTGTCAGTAGCAGTTGGGTTCATTGGGCAAAAATACACATATTCCCCTTTTTCCAATACCGTAGGTTTAGATGACTGTGTTTTTCCAGTAGCAACCACCTCTGTTACATAGGCAGTCTGAATGTGGTTTTCAGGCTTGCTAATATCCTCTCCTTTTTTTACTAGAACAAAACCAACATCATGACCAACTCCATTGTTGGCAATTTCAAAAACATATGTACCCGGTGTTACGGTAAGTTGTTTTTTAGTAAACTCGCCCGGAGTTTGTTCCAAGGCAATTGTTTTTACTTTTTTGCTCATTTTGTCCTGTGCATTTGCTGAAAATGCCACGGTGAAAACTAATGCTAATGCTGCGATAATATTTTTCATAATTTTTTGAATTTTGTCTTTTTTGAAAAGACGGGTTTTTAATATTTATTTAAATTTAAAAGGACTTTAATTGCCCAGCGCTATAAAGGTTGCGCTAGATTTATGTTAAGCTTCAACAGATTGTAATGATGCTGCAACCGGAAAATCTACAGGAACATCTGTGGTCTTGTGTAAGTAGTTAGAAATGGTTTTGTCTCCTACCAATACAATAGTATCTACCAAGTTCTCTTTAGTCCATCCTGCGTTAAGGAATCTCTCAACTATAGCTTCATCGGCTGCTCCACGGTTTTCAGTAACGTTTTTTGCAAACCCGGCAAGGGCATCCAATTTAGCATCAAAAGATGCTTTCCCAGCTCTAAGCTCAAGAATTTCAGCATCGCTAAATCCATTCATTTTTCCAATAGCCGTATGCGCAGAAAGGCAATAGGTACATTGGTTAACTTCGCTCACTGCTAAGTTCACTACCTCTTTTTGTTTGGCGCTCAAAGATGTTTTTGCGTTGCTTAAGGCTAAATAATTAGCTAGCGCATTTTCAGAATAGGCATACGTAGCGTAAAGATTGGGTACAAAGCCAACAGCTTTTTCCAAATTATCAAAAATGGCTTGATTGCCTGTGCTTACTTCTTCTCTTTTGGGTACATTAAAATTGCTCATAATTTTAGATATTTTGTCAGTTTAATGAAGCATATATCTAGTGCTCCGTTTCTATGACGATTATTAATTTGTTTTTGTTCTAAAGTTCTACATGCGGTTTTTCGGCATCACAATAAAAATCATGATGATGTTTTTGCTCACAATGCACATTTGCATTTATAGTTTGCAATTGTTTTCTGGGATGAGAAAAAATCTCTATTAGGTTAAAAAGGGATATATGTTTTAAATTCATCTTGCGTTGTTTTTTAATTACAAGGCAAAGATGCGAAGTAAGTGAGGCTGTTTGTTAGGAGCGATTGCCCGACCGCTTGTAGAAATTTCCCTTTACGAAGAAATTGGGGCTATTTCTCTATATTGAGAGGGAGATGTACCGGTCATTTTTTTAAAAAACCTACTGAAATGTGCTGGATCATTAAAGCCTAGATCGTATGCAATTTCCTGGTTTTGCTTGTCCGTAAAATTTATCAATCGTTTTGCTTCAAGTGCCAAACGATCTAAAATAATCTGCTGTGGTGATTTTTGGTTGTAAATGGAAAACAGGTTAGAAAGCGTTTTTGGGCTTTTATAAAGAAGCTCTGCATAATCGCTAACCTTTCTTTTGGTTTTGTAATGCGTGTCTACCAATACGTTAAACTTTCTTATAATTTCAACCTGGTCATTATTTAACTTTTTTACGATAAGTTGTTCCTTGGCCAGACGTGTACAGATAATTATAAGTCGTTTTAACAGCATTTGAAGCATGTCTCCCTGTATACCGTCGGGTGTAGAGAATTCATCTTGAAAAACCTCGTACAAAGTCTCGAACTTGCGTTTTTGTTCTACAGGAATAGTTATGATCGGGAGGTCTTGGGTTCCAAAAAATAGAATGCCGTTACAAGATACTTCATGGTCGTGATCATTAATACAATAGAATTCTCTGTTGAAATGAAAAGCGGTTAATGGCAATTCCGTTTTTTCATAGGAAACATGCTGCAGGTAGGTAGTGGTAACTAGCTGATCCGGTAATAGCTCAATAGGCATGCCATCTATGTATAGTTCTAGAGGCAAGTTATTACGGTTCCAAAGCATGTAAATGTTTCCGGATTGTACTGAAAATTGATTCTGGTATTTTTTAATATCATTCGTAAACCCTAAGTGAGAGCCTAGTTTCGTATCATTGAATTCAAATTTCATCTGCAGCAGATTGGATGTTTTAAAATTAGTCTCTCTTGTAGTGATAACCTTACCCAAATGGCACTTGGAAAGTTAATCTTTGTTGTTAAACGAGTCTAACTGTTTGTTAGGCAAAAAGTCTTTTTGTACTATTACCATAGGAAATCAAAATAGTGGTCAATTTAACTATTAAGAGTATGAAGGCGTACGATGAAGCGGCAGATAAATTTTTTAGCAAGACAAATGTTAGTCCTGTGCCATTGGTTTCTTGGGACCTGCACAGTCTTAATTTTCAGAAACTTTGTATAAGCGGAAAAGATCTGAGATACTTACAGGCCTTGGCCCAACGGAATAGATGGGCATATGATAAAACGGATTTGGTGTCCTCATTAGGCGAGGAGGTTGTGGTTGTAACCAATAGCCAATTAACTATAGTGCATGCTACGGAAAATCTAGTTTTAATGACGGGCTATAAACCAGAAGAGGTTATTGGAAAAACACCTAAACTGTTTCAAGGCAAGGAAACTAGCAGAGAAGCTTTGGCCAAAATAAAAACGGCCATCGAAAGAAAGGTTCCTTTTGAGGCCGTTGTTCTAAACTATAAAAAGGACGGAAGTACGTACCATTGTGAAATAAAAGCAGAGCCTATATTCAACAACAGAGGTCAACTCGTCAACTTTATTGCATTTGAAAAAGAAGTGGCCTAAGACCACTTCTTTCAATATACATTACTATTTATTTACTTTCTATTTCGGTAACACGTAGCGTGTTTACCATACCTTTTTCCTTCATGGGCATTGCGGCTAAACTAATTAGCATATCGCCTGTTTCCAAAAGGCCTTTATCACATGCCATTTTATTTACGTCTTCAATAGTTTCATCCGTAGAGACATATTTGTCGTAATAAAAAGCGCGAACACCCCAAAGAAGGTTTAACTGCGTAAGAATACGCTTGTTAGAGGTGAATACTAAAATATGGGAACTTGGTCTCCATGCAGAAATCTGGAATGCAGTATATCCACTATTGGTCAACGTAGAAATGGCTTTTGCCTTAATTTCGTTGGCCATAATGGCGGCATGATAACAAATGGACTTGGTAATATATCTTTTTGTGCGGATATGCGGTGGATCGTGAGGTACTTGAA
Organism: Zobellia sp. B3R18; assembly: GCF_018860715.1. NCBI lineage: Bacteria > Pseudomonadati > Bacteroidota > Flavobacteriia > Flavobacteriales > Flavobacteriaceae > Zobellia > Zobellia sp. B3R18. Next base: position 1,246,411 of record NZ_JAHKQG010000011.1, read on the forward strand.
TAAGCTCCGAACCTTCTACACTTTGAAGAATACTTGCCATTTTTTCAATAACCTGAACCGGGTAATTACCTACGGAAGTCTCACCGGAAAGCATAACAGCATCAGCCCCATCCATAACGGAGTTGGCCACATCGTTAACCTCGGCACGTGTAGGCGTAAGGCTTGTAATCATCGTTTCCATCATTTGTGTGGCGATAATTACTGGAATACGAGCTCTTTTGGCCCTTAGCACCAATTGCTTTTGAATTAACGGAACCTCCTGTGCAGGCACTTCAACACCTAAATCGCCACGAGCAACCATTAATCCATCACAATAAGCAACGATCTTATCTATGTTTTCAACGGCTTCAGGCTTTTCAATTTTAGCTATAATCGGAATTTTCTCATCGGCATGCTCCTTAATGATTGCTTGTAAATCAATAAGATCTTGGCTAAAACGAACGAAGGAAAGTGCGATCCAGTCTACTTTTAAAGAAATAGCAAAAATGGCATCTTTAACATCCTTTTCTGTTAGGGCAGGTAAAGAGATGTTGGTGTTAGGCAGGTTAACCCCTTTTTTGGAGCGTAACGGACCACCTTGTATAACTTTGGTCTTTACTTCGGATTTTTTATCCGTAGTAACTACTTCAAACATTAATTTTCCATCATCAAGCAAGATACGCTCACCTGGCTTAACATCCTGTGGAAAAGCGGCATAGTTCATATATACCCTTTCGGCAGTACCTTCAAAAGGCTCGCCGGTAACAAAAGTAATTTCATCACCTGGGGCAACTACAACTTCACTAGCCATAACCCCTACCCTTAGCTTAGGGCCTTGCAAATCTGCAAGAATAGAGGTATTACGACCGGTTTCTTCATTGAGTTCCCGTATCATTTTTACACGTTCTGTAACATCTGAGTAGTCTGCATGTGAGAAGTTGATGCGAAAGACATCTACACCAGCCTCCATCATATCTTTCAGCACTTCTTTTTTGCTTGTGGCCGGCCCTAGGGTGGCTACAATTTTTGTTTTTTTATTACTTGGCATTGATCAAAAAATTAAATTGTTCTTAGATTTGAGTTTGTCAGTTTCTATGGCGTAAGCCGTTATAATTTTGGGTATGTTTTGCAGTGTTCTCACAAGGTTTTCCATATTAATAAACCCATCTTGTTCTATTTTTAAAAAATAGTCTACATCTCGGTGTTCGGGCACCATGTGAAATGTTGTGAAAGAGGGTTCGTCCTTAAACAGCCCTTTTCTACTATTTGTGTCCTCCGCTAGACCGTTATTTGTGAATAAGGTCCAGTACCTATCGTTAATATCATCTTTCCATTCAAAAATGGGAACTGTAATATGACCGGTGAGGTCAAGGTCTTTGGGCGACCTTTTAAAGCTCGATTTTAAATGAAGATTGAGAGCGTAGGCTATGGCATAATCTTCAAGGCTACTATGCAACGCAACTAAATCGAATGTATCTTCGTAAAAGTCGTTCGTAATTTTATGTACTGCTACCATAGGGGCACAAAGTGGTAAAGATAATATTAATACCGTACAACGCCTAGATTAGATAAGGCTAAAACTATTTTTGAACAAACTATAACATTTTGGTTACATAAAATTACAATTTAAGACTTGTCCATCTTATCCTGTAATGCGTAATAGGCCCGTTTTGAAGCACGTTCCTCTGCCTTTTTTTTAGAAGTGGCCCTTGCTTTTGCCACTACTGTATCTGCAATAGTAAGTTTTACCGCAAAATGCTTTAACGCGTCATTACCTGTATCATCATAAACGTCATAGTCAAACGTTTTTTTTTGTTTTTGGCACCATTCAATTACAAGACTTTTGTAGCTTATGACCTTACCTTCTAGTTGTTCTATGTCTACATAAGGCTCTATAACCTTTTGGTTAATGAACTTTTCGCAATACTTGTAGCCACGATCTAGATAGATGGCACCTACCAAGGCTTCAAAAACATTGCCATGTATGTTTTCTCCAAAATGGGATTTTGGAATACGACTTTTTACATAATCTATGAGTCCTAAATCCTTGCCAAGTTCGTTTAGATGTTTTCGGCTTACAATTTTTGAGCGCATCTTGGTAAGATAGCCTTCGTCTCCTTCCGGTACTTGATCATACAAGTGCTTGGAGATTATTGTTCCCAGCATGGAATCGCCTAAAAACTCTAGGCGTTCATAGTTTAGAGGATTCCCGTCCTTGTCCTTTTCATTAGCGGAGCGGTGTATGAAAGCTTTTTTGTAAATGACCAGCTTTCTAGGTTTAAAACCCAAAATAGAAGTCATTCCCCCAAAAAAATCCCCATCCTCTTTAGGATGGGAATTAAATATATTGGAAGGAAATCCCATACTGTATTACTCGCTAAATTTTTTGAAAATTACGCAGGCATTGTGACCACCAAACCCAAAGGTGTTGCTCAGGGCAACGTTTACGTCGCGCTTCTGGGCTTTGTTAAGGGTTAGGTTTAGTTTGGAATCTATATTCTCATCTACGGTAGTATGGTTTATAGTTGGAGGAACCAAACTATGTTGCATAGCTAAAATTGAAGCAATGGCCTCAATAGCCCCGGCAGCACCCAGTAAGTGGCCGGTCATTGATTTTGTAGAATTAATATTGATGTTAGGGGCATGGTCGCCAAAGACTTCACTAATAGCCTTTAGTTCTGCCACATCTCCAAGGGGAGTAGACGTACCATGCGTATTAATGGTATCTACATCTTCCGGTTTTAGACCAGCATCCCTTAAACAGTTTTTCATTACCTGTACCACTCCTATCCCGTCCGGGTGCGGTGCGGTCATGTGGTAGGCATCACTAGAAAGTCCTCCACCGGCAACTTCTGCATATATTTTTGCGCCACGCGCTTTGGCGTGTTCGTACTCTTCTAGAATTAATGCACCTGCACCTTCACCCAGAACAAACCCATCTCGGGTAGCATCAAATGGTCTAGAGGCCGTTTCAGGGCTATCATTTCTAGTGGATAAAGCGTGCATAGCTCCAAAACCACCCATACCTGCTATGGTTACTGCGGCTTCACTACCTCCAGTAACAACAACATCACAATGGCCTAAACGAATATAGTTTAGGGCATCGATCATGGCGTTGGCCGATGATGCACATGCAGAAACGGTGGTATAGTTAGGTCCCATAAAACCGTGCTTGATAGAAATATGCCCGGGAGCAATATCCGCAATCATTTTGGGTATAAAAAATGGGTTGAACCTAGGGGTTCCGTCGCCTTCCGCAAAGTTCATTACTTCGTTTTGAAAAGTCTCCAGACCACCAATACCGGCGCCCCAGATAACCCCAACACGAAACTTGTCTACTTCGTTAAGGTCAAGACCGGAATCTATAATGGCCTCATCCGAAGAGACCAAGGCATATTGTGCAAACCTATCTAGTTTTCTGGCCTCTTTGCGGTCAAAATGCTCTAGAGGGTCAAAATTCTTAAGCTCGCAGGCAAATTTCACCTTAAATTTTTCGGTATCGTAATAGGTAACGGGAGCAGAACCGCTCTTTCCGTTTTTAAGACCTTCCCAATATTCCTCAATATTGTTACCTATGGGAGTCAACGCACCCAACCCAGTAACTACAACTCGCTTTAATTGCATTGAACCTGATTTTTGGTTTACTTAGTAAGTCAAGCGTAAATTAAAAAAATTATCCATGCGATAATGGTTACCACATGGATAATTTTGAATCTCGTTCAAGAAATCATAAAGATTACTTCGCTTCTTCTATATAGCTAATGGCTTGGCCAACTGTTGCGATGTTCTCAGCTTGATCGTCGGGAATCTGAATATCAAATTCTTTCTCGAATTCCATGATCAACTCCACGGTATCCAAAGAATCGGCCCCTAGGTCGTTAGTAAAGCTAGCTTCCGTTACTACTTCGTTCTCATCCACACCTAATTTATCAACGATGATAGCTTTTACTCTTGATGCAATGTCTGACATAATAATATTGTTTTTAAAAAATTAAATTGGTTGCAAAAATAAAAAACTTTGGACTAAATCCACTATTTGTCGTTAAAATGTCTTGTAATTTATAAAATTTCAGGATAAGAGCGGTATTTTTGACCTAAATATTTTGCTACTTGTAACCTTATCTGCTGCATGAAAAACCTTGTATTATTCGCTTCCGGCTCTGGATCTAATGTTGAAAACATTGTTAAGTATTTTCAAGATAATCCTGAAGTGAACATTAGTGCCGTATTGACCAATAAAACTGGGGCAAAAGTTTTAGACAGGTGTAATAGACTTAAAATTAACGGGTTATATTTTAACAGGACTGCTTTTTATGAAACGGAATGCGTGCTGAATATTATAAAATCGTTTAAACCGGATCTTATTGTGTTAGCGGGTTTTCTTTGGAAAGTACCCCAGAACTTGGTTGAGAATTTTCCTGATAAAATTGTAAATATTCACCCAGCGTTATTGCCAAAATACGGTGGCAAAGGTATGTACGGTAATCATGTACATGAAGCCGTTAGGGCCAATAATGAGACGGAAACCGGTATCACTATTCATTATGTAAATGAAAATTATGATGAGGGAGCTGTAATTAAGCAGGCAAAAACGTCAGTTTCTGCAGATGATACTGCGGAGAGTATAGCCGGAAAAGTACACGAGCTCGAATACGAATATTTCCCAAAGGTTATAGCGCAACTATTAGAAGTAGAATAATGGCTAAAAAAGGAAAGTTCTATACGGTCTGGAAAGGGAAAAAACCTGGAATTTATGATTCTTGGGCAGCTTGTAAAGCTGCAATTACAGGTTTTAAAGGAGCTCAGTACAAATCTTTTGAAACGTTTGATAAGGCCAAAAAAGCCTTTAACGGTAATTATGAGGATTTTAAGGGAAAGAAAAAGGGGAAGCCAGTATTAACGCCTGAACTTATACAAAGGTATGGAACGCCTAACTACAATTCCATTTCCGTAGATGCGGCCTCAAGCGGTAATCCAGGAATTATGGAGTACCAAGGAGTAGATACAAAAACGGGCAAAAAACTTTTTAGGCAAGGGCCCTTTCAACAAGGCACTAATAATATAGGAGAGTTTTTGGCCATAGTACACGGGTTGGCTTTTTTAAAGAACAATAAGAGTAATAGGATTATTTATACAGATTCCCGTACGGCTATGAGTTGGGTGCGAAAAAAAACGTGCAATACTAAACTACAGGAAACACCCAAGAACAAAGAAGTTTTTGATTTGATCAGGAGAGCTTTAGAGTGGTTAAAAAACAATTCGTACAGCACCCCGATCGTTAAATGGGAAACTAAGGTGTGGGGAGAGATTCCTGCGGATTTTGGCCGCAAGTAGCATTAAGTACAGGGCCACAAAGTATTTGGACAAAAAATTATAATCTATTTCTTTATAGACAATGCATTGCATCTCAGAAAACTGGCTTATAATGAGGTGTGCAAAAATTGGAAAGGTAATATTCGCAAGCTTTTTTGTAAGGGTATATTTGCACGTAATAGCGTTACAAAAGCGTATATTTGCAGCTTAAACTTAAAATTGCATGGGCAAACTTCTAATCGTGGGCACTGTTGCCTTTGACGAAATTGAAACTCCTTTCGGGAAAACCGATAAGATTTTGGGTGGTGCAGCAACTTTCATTGGTTTGGCGGCTTCCCAGTATAATGTAGAATCAGGAATCGTATCTATTGTGGGAGAAGACCTTCCGCAAGAATATTTAGATATTCTAACAAATAAGCAGATAGATCTTAGTGCTTTGGAAATTGTAAAAGGCGGAAAAACCTTTTATTGGAAAGGAAAGTACCACAACGATCTTAACTCTAGAGATACTTTAGCAACGGAATTGAATACCTTGGCCGATTTTAACCCTGTAGTATCCGAAGGGTTTAAAGATGCTGATGTAGTTATGTTGGGTAATCTGCACCCTAGTGTTCAGCTAAGCGTAATCAACCAAATGGAAAAACGACCAAAGTTGATAGTATTGGATACTATGAATTTTTGGATGGACAATGCGTTGCCAGAGTTAATGGAGGTCATTAAACATATAGATGTACTTACCATAAATGATGAAGAAGCAAGACAGTTGACCAATGAATACTCTTTGGTAAAGGCTGCAAAAGCTATTCAGCAAATGGGCCCAAAGTACTTGGTGATCAAAAAAGGAGAACATGGAGCGCTCTTGTTTCATGAGGAGAAAATTTTCTTTGCTCCGGCTTTACCTCTGGAAGAGGTGTTTGATCCAACAGGTGCGGGAGATACCTTTGCAGGAGGTTTTTCAGGATATTTGGCGGCCACTAACGACCTTTCGTTCAACAATATGAAAAATGCCGTTATCCACGGCTCTAATTTAGCATCGTTTTGTGTAGAACGATTTGGGACGGAGCGTATGCAAGATTTAAAAAGGGAAGAGGTTACTAAAAGGCTGCATCAATTTAAGGCCTTGACACAGTTTGACATAGAATTAAAATAATGACACGCCCCTATATTAGGGGCTTTTTTAATACGTAGATTTATAATGAGTGACGCGATTAAACATGAATGTGGTATTTCGGTAATACGGTTGCTTAAACCGTTGGAGTATTACAAAGAGAAGTACGGTACGGCCTTTTACGGGGTAAACAAGATGTATCTAATGATGGAAAAGCAGCACAACCGTGGTCAAGATGGTGCGGGCTTTGCAAGTATCAAGTTAGATACAGCTCCAGGGGAACGTTACATGAGCAGGGTGCGGTCTATTGCTCAACAACCTATACAAGATATCTTTGCGCAAATAAACGATCGCATTAATACCACGTTACAAGAGCACCCGGAATATGTAGATGATGTTGTGGCTCAGAAAAAGAACATACCTTATATAGGAGAAGTGCTATTGGGTCACGTGCGCTACGGTACTTTTGGGAAAAACAGTATAGAGAGTGTACATCCTTTCTTGAGGCAGAACAACTGGATGCACCGTAATATTATTGTTGCGGGTAACTTTAACATGACCAATGTACATGAGCTGTTCGATAATTTAATTCAGATCGGACAGCACCCAAAGGAAATGGCGGATACGGTAACCGTAATGGAGAAAATAGGTCATTTTTTAGATGATGCCGTTGCCAAACTCTACAAGCAAATAAAAAAGGAAGGATATACCAAGCAGGAAGCTTCACCTATCATAGCGGAACGTCTTAAGGTTCATAAGATACTAAAAAGAGCTGCCAAAAATTGGGATGGTGGTTATGCCATGGCCGGTCTTTTGGGGCATGGAGATGCCTTTGTTCTTAGGGATCCAGCAGGTATTAGGCCTACGTATTATTATCAAGATGATGAGGTTGTGGTAGTTGCTTCTGAGCGGCCTGCTATACAAACGGTATTTAATGTGCCTTACGAAGAGGTCAAAGAACTTGATCCTGGTAGTGCAATTATCATTAAAAAGGATGGCTCATCGTCAATCAATCAAATTTTAGAGCCTACGGAAAGAAAGGCATGTTCGTTTGAACGTATTTATTTTTCAAGGGGAAGTGATAAAGAAATCTATCAAGAACGAAAGATGTTGGGAAGATTGGTTTTTCCACAAATTCTCGAGTCAATAGATTATGATATTAAGAACACGGTTTTCTCATACATACCTAACACTGCGGAAACTTCCTTTTTTGGAATGGTTAGGGAGGCACAAAACTATTTGAATAAGAGAAAAGAGGAGCAAATACTTTCTATTGGCTCAAAGATTACTAGTGAGGAGCTTCATGAAATTTTAGAGGTACGTCCAAGAATCGAAAAAGTAGCCATTAAAGATGCAAAGCTGCGTACCTTTATTACGCAAGACAGTAGCCGCGATGATTTGGTTACACATGTTTACGACATATCCTATGGTTCTGTAAAGAAGGGAGATAATCTGGTAATTATTGATGACAGTATCGTTAGGGGAACAACATTAAAAAAGAGTATCCTTAGGATATTGGACCGTTTATCGCCTAAAAAGATAATAGTTGTATCATCTGCACCACAAATTAGGTATCCGGATTGCTACGGTATTGATATGGCCAAATTAGAAGATTTTATTGCTTTTAGAGCGGCATTGGCCTTACATGAAGAACGTTTAACAATGAACGTTGTTGATGATATTTATGATAAATGTTTAGAGCAGGTAAGTAGCAAGGATAAGGATGTAGTGAATTACGTTAAAGAATTTTACGCACCTTTTACTCCAGAGGAAATATCCGCAAAAATTGGGGAGCTGCTTAGTCCGGAAGAGATTAAGGCCGAGGTAGAGATTATTTATCAAAGTGTGGAGGCGCTTCACGAAGCGTGTCCTAAGAATTTAGGTGACTGGTATTTTACCGGAGACTATCCTACCCCGGGTGGTAACCGAGTAGTAAATAAAGCCTTTATCAATTTTTACGAAGGCAAGAACGAACGTGCATACTAATTGGCTTTATCGGTGAAATGCACAAATAATGTATTTCATCGATAATATCCGCTACTTGGCGTTTTTTTAACCGCTTGGACGGAGGTCAGATTACATTTGAACTTGCCATAGCATAAGTAGGTTAAGTTCATGGTAAGATTTGGGGCAAAAAGGTGGAGTTTACTCCACCTTTTTATTTTCTACAAGTTTATGGGGCTACTTTTCTTCAGTTGTACGCTCCAATACAATATCAATTTTTAATTTGTTTAGACCTTAATGGTCTCCCTTTTTAAAGTTTCATCCCTTTAACCGATTTTTATACGCTTGGACAAAGATGTTTTTGTAGGGCTTAATGCGATTGTATCTTTGGAGGACCATAGCATAAGTAGGTTAAGTTCATGGTAAGATTTGGGGAAAAAGGCGGAGTCTAACTCCGCCTTTTTATTTTCTACACTTTCCTCTTTTCATCATAAAGGATTTCTTCAAAATAGGGTTATAAGTTTTCCAATTCCGCTAAAAATTTTAAAAGGTAGTATTTGTGTTGATTTTGCATTTCAACTAGAGTTTTGATCGTTAGTCCAAAACCTTTTTTTTAGGAGCCATGTAGCACTACATTTGGAGAACCATAGCATAAGTAGGTTAAGTTCATGGTAAGATTTGGGGAAAAAAGGTGGAGCTTCGCTCCGCCTTTTTTATTGTCTAAACCCTTGTAAACACTAGCCTTTATGGTGTGTTCAGGCGTTTTTATGAGCAATTGAGGTAAAAAAAAACCCTAAATATTTCTTTTTTATTTCCCACAATACCAGTATTTTAGTATCGCCATAGCATAAGTAGGTTAAGTTTATGGTAAGATTTGGGACGAAAAGGGTGGAGACTTCTCCGCCCTTTTCTATTTTTAAACCACAAGAAAAAACCCATCCTGAAACAAATCAGGATGGGTTTTTTGTAAATATAAATTCTATTAAAGTATGCTGTGTTTCTTATTTGTTGGCAGCATATAGTTCAGCTACTTTGTCCCAATTAATAACGTTGAAAAAAGCGTTGATGTAATCAGGTCTTTTATTTTGGTAGTTTAAGTAGTATGCATGCTCCCAAACATCTAGACCTAAAATAGGAAAACCGCTACAACCGGTATCCGGCATTAAAGGGTTATCTTGGTTTGGAGTAGAACATACTTCTACTTTTCCGCCTTTTTGTACACAAAGCCAAGCCCAGCCAGAACCAAAACGGGTTCCTGCAGCTCCGCTAAACTTTTCTTTAAAAGCGTCAAAAGAACCAAAAGCACTGTCAATAGCGTCAGCAAGTTCTCCTGAAGGTTTTCCGCCACCGTTAGGAGACATAATTTCCCAGAAAAGAGAGTGGTTGTAAAAACCGCCGCCATTATTTCTAACGGCACCGTTAGACATGTCTAGGTTTTCTAAGATATCTTCAATAGACTTGCCTTCCAATGCAGTTCCTTCAATAGCACCATTTAATTTGGTAGTATAACCATTGTGGTGTTTTGTATGGTGAATTTCCATTGTTCTAGCGTCAATATGTGGTTCTAATGCATCATATGCATAAGGTAATTTTGGTAGTTCAAAAGCCATTTTATATGTGTTTTTAGATTAAAATTTAGTGAAATCAAATTTACAGTTTTTAACATAGAAATTCACTAAATAATTTGTTAAGAACCTTTTTAGAATTAGTAATTTGCATAAAAAAGCACTTGCAACACAGCACTTTCAAAATATATAATGCCTCGGCAGGCTCTGGAAAGACACATACGTTAACCAAAGAATACCTTAAAATTGTTCTTTCCTCTGGCAATCGTTTTGGTAAAATTCTAGCTATCACATTTACCAATAAGGCGGTAAATGAAATGAAGCAGCGTATTTTGGAGAGTTTGTTCAAATTTGGGCAGGTAACTGATGAGGTTGGGGCGCCTCCTCTTTTTATTGATTTAATGCGCGAGTTGGGCATAGATGCAGATACACTTAGAAAACGAGCCCAACGCACCTTAAAGGAAATCCTGCACAACTATGCTTTTTTTGATATTTCTACCATTGATAAGTTTACCCATAGGTTAATACGAACCTTTGCCAAGGATCTAAAACTACCACAGAATTTTGAGGTTGTATTAGATACGGACCTATTATTGGACGAGGCCGTAGCAAAATTGGTGCATAAGGCTGGAACGGATAAACAGCTAACTCAGGTTTTGCTGGAATTTGCCCTAGAAAAAATAGATGATGATAAAAGTTGGGATATAGCGTATGACCTAGGTAATATTGGTAAGCTTCTTTTTAGGGAGAACCATGCCGAGCATCTCCAAAACTTGAGGGACAAGAACATTGAGGATTTTGTTGGCTTGAAAACAACCTTGAGGACCAGGATTAAGGCTACCCAAGAAAGTCTTGTTGGTTTTGCAGCCTTGGCCTTGCAATTGATAGAACAAAACGGACTTGAGTTTTCCGATTTTACAAGAGGGTACTTTCCAAAATTCATGGAAAAAATTTCAACGGGAGATTTGGCAATCGACTTTAACGCCGGATGGAAGCAAAATTTTGATGATACCATACTTTATAACAAATCTACCGCTGAGGCTACCAAGGCTACCCTAGATGAGCTACATCCCCAATTTTCCGAGATTTTTAATAAGATAAAGCACACTTTTTACGAACTAGCGTTTTTGAAAAATGCATATTCAAATCTAGTTCCCCTAACAGTTTTGAACGCTATACAGAGAGAGGTCAAAAGCTTACAGAACGAGCGGGACCAACTTTCAATAGCAGAATTCAACACCATTATATCCAAAGAAATAAAAAATCAACCTGCGCCCTTTATTTATGAGCGTTTGGGTGAAAAGTACCAACACTATTTTGTAGATGAATTTCAGGATACCTCTACATTACAATGGAACAATCTTATACCTCTTATTGGTCATGCCTTAGAGGGAGAGGACCTTCAGGGTAATAAAGGGTCTTTATTCTTGGTGGGCGATGCCAAACAGGCAATATATCGTTGGCGTGGCGGTAGGGCAGAGCAGTTCTTGGATTTGGTGAACAAGACGGTGAGTCCGTTTGCAATTCCCGCGCAAACAGAATCCCTGCCAACCAACTGGCGTAGCTATGATGAGGTCATTAAGTTCAATAACGACTTTTTTACGGCTACCAGTCCGTTTTTGAACGATGCTATGTACAATACCATGTTCGTAGATGGTAATCAACAAGGCTATAACTCCAAAAAAGGCGGCACCGTACAGCTTGCTTTTATTGAAAAGGTAGATGACAAGAGCAAGGACGAGCAGTATTGCGAGGAGGTTCTCAACACGATAGCTGAGGTGATCGATAAAAAATACGGCTACGAAGACATCTGTATTTTGGTGCGAGGGAACCGGCAAGGCGTAATGTTAGCAGATTTCCTCACACAGCAGAATATCCCTACTATATCTTCGGAGAGTCTTTTGTTGAGCAGTAGTGATAAAGTACGTTTTTTGGCCAATCTTATTGCCTATATAGGTAATCCGGGAAATTTGCAAATAGCTTATGACCTGTTGTCTTTTCTATCCGAAAGTAAAAATAACAGACATCAATATATATATGAAAATCTTAAAAGGGTAGACCAACTTTTTTTAAACGAATACAATCTTGATGTTAATGAGCTCAAACAACTGTCGGTCTATGATGGCTTGGAGAGGGTAATTCGCCAATGCCACTTGGTGGAGGGTTCTGATGCTTATATTACGTTTTTTATGGATTTTGTTCTTGATACCGAGCAGAAGGAAGGTACAGGAATTCAGGCCTTTTTGAATCTCTGGGAAAAGAAGAAGGGCAAGCTTAGTATTTCGGCACCCGACAATATTGATGCCGTGCGTATAATGACCGTGCATAAATCAAAAGGACTGGAATTCCCTATTGTTATTTTTCCGTTTGCCAATGAGCATATTTACAAACGGATGGATAAAAAAATATGGCTTCCGCTTAATGCCGATGCTTTTGATGGGTTTGAAGAAATTCTGGTCACTGAAAAAAAAGAAGTTGAGAATTATGGGGCCGAGGCTGCGCAGATTTATTTCGAAGAAGAACATAAAATGGAATTGGATGCCCTTAACCTATTATATGTGGCATTAACACGGGCAGAGAAAGCACTTTATGTAATAACGGAAAAAGACCTTTCAAAAGGACAGCATAAAACCGATTATTATTCCGGCCTGTTCATTGAGTATCTAAAAGGTAAGGGGTTATGGTCTGATGATGAACTGGTATATAATTTTGGAGTGTTGGAGGATGCCCCTACTGTTCACCAAACAAAGGAGCAACAGAAAATAGATTATAGTTATACGCATAAGGACCGGTCTAGTTTTAAAATATTGACCCGTTCGGGACTCCTGTGGGATACGGAAAGGGAGGCGGCCCTTTCAAAGGGAAATCTTATACATTATATATTAGGTTTTATAAATACGGAAGACAATATTGAACCTGCACTGCAGAAAGCGGTACAACAAGGGGAAATAGAAAACCAGGAATTAGATGAGGTCAGAAGCAGACTGCAACATGTGGTTAAGCACCCTAAACTTAACTCTTATTATAAGGATGGCTACACTTTTAAAAATGAAAAGGATATTATAACCGCCAAAGGTCAGATTTTGCGTCCGGATAGAGTAGTGTTAAAAGATAAGAAAGCAACACTTATAGATTATAAAACGGGAAAGACAAATCCCAAATACAAAGAACAGCTCTATTCCTATGCCGATGCCCTAACGGATATGGGCTATGTTGTAGAGAATAAAATCATTGTTTACATTAACGAAGAAGTAACACCAGAATTCATATAACTGTATGTACGGAAAAATAAAGCAACATTTAGAAAAAGAACTTGCAAGTATAAAGGAAGAAGGCCTTTATAAAAGCGAAAGGATAATTACATCGCCGCAAGGGGCTGAAATTAAAATTTCAACAGGAGAAGAAGTCATTAACTTCTGTGCCAATAATTATTTGGGGCTATCATCTCACCCGGAAGTAATACAAGCGGCAAAGGATACTTTGGACAGTCACGGATTTGGGATGTCATCCGTACGTTTTATTTGTGGTACCCAAGACATTCATAAAGAGCTTGAAAAGAAAATAGCCGATTTCTACGGTACGGAAGATACCATATTATATGCTGCTGCCTTTGATGCCAATGGTGGAGTTTTTGAACCTTTGTTAACTGCCGAAGATGCCATAATATCTGATTCGCTTAATCATGCTTCTATTATTGATGGGGTTAGATTATGTAAGGCGAAGCGCTACCGCTATGTGAATAGTGATATGCAGGATTTGGAAAAACAACTAAAACAGGCCAATGCAGATGATGCCCGTTTTAAAATCATTGTTACGGATGGTGTCTTCTCTATGGATGGGCTTGTTGCACCTTTGGATAAGATTTGTGATTTGGCCGAAAAGTATGATGCCATGGTCATGATAGATGAGTGTCATGCCACCGGGTTTATAGGTCCTACGGGAAAAGGTACGTTAGAGGAAAAGGATGTAATGGGCCGGATAGATATCATTACAGGTACTTTGGGCAAAGCTCTTGGAGGCGCCATGGGAGGGTATACCACAGGTAAAAAGGAAATTATTGAAATTTTGCGCCAACGTTCAAGGCCTTACCTATTCTCCAATTCCTTGGCGCCAGCTATAGTTGGGGCATCTATTAAGGTATTTGAACTTTTGGAAAACGATACCTCTTTGCGTGATAAGGTACAGGCAAATGCCACCTACTTTAAAAAGGGAATGATAGATGCTGGATTTGATATAATAGACGGAGAATCTGCCATTGTACCTGTAATGTTGTATGACGCTAAATTAGCGCAGGAAATGGCGAGCCGTTTGTTGGAAAAAGGAATTTATGTCATAGGGTTTTTCTACCCTGTAGTTCCTAAAGGGAAGGCAAGAATACGTGTTCAATTATCTGCTGCCCATGAAATCAGGCATTTAGACCGCGCAATAGGGGCTTTTATAGAGGTTGGGAAGGACTTAAAAATCGTTTAAATGCATTATTTACGGTATTAAATGCGTTAAAAAAAATAAGAAATTGATTTTGTTAATAATATTTAACAACTTACATTTGCAGCTAATAAACACTTAAACTTAAAAATTTTAACATGAAACATCTTAGCAAATTATTGGTTGTTGCTGTCCTTATTGTAGGCATCAATAACATACAAGCGCAAGACGAGAATAATCCATGGCAAGTACAGTTCGGAGTAAATGCCATAGATGTGTATCCGACAAGCGATGACAATTTCCCGACTCAGACTAGTTCTTTCGGTAATGAGCTTTTCAACGCTTCTGATCACTGGAATATTCTTCCTTCTATTTCTTATGTTGGTGTGTCTAGATCTGTAGGTGACGGTCTTTCTGTAGGCGTTAGAGGATCTTTGAACAAAATCAGTAAATTAGGAGATATAGGAGTTGACGATCTTTCGCACTACGCTTTAGATGGTACTATCAAATATAACTTCCTTGATCAAAAAGTTGTTGACCCGTTCGTAGAAATAGGTGGTGGTTACACTTGGGTTGATGAAATTGGTGCTGGTACTGTTAACGGTGGTGTTGGTGTAAACTTCTGGTTTACTGAAAACATCGGTCTTACTGTACAGACTACTTACAAGCACGCTTTTGAAGATTACGGTCGTAAGCACTGGCAACATTTAGCAGGTATCTCTGTTAAGTTTGGTGGTACTGATACTGACGGTGACGGTGTATATGACAAAGATGATGCTTGTCCAGAAGTTGCTGGTCTAGAAGCTTTCAATGGTTGTCCTGATGCAGACGGTGACGGAATCGAAGACAGCAAAGATGCTTGTCCTAACGAAGCTGGTTCTAAAGAAATGAACGGTTGTCCTGATGCTGACGGTGACGGTGTTGCTGATAAAGATGATAAATGTCCTAACGAAGCTGGATTGGCTAACTTAGCTGGTTGTCCTGATGCTGACGGTGACGGTGTTGCCGATGGTGACGATGAGTGTCCTAACGAAGCAGGTCCTGCTGAGAACAAAGGTTGCCCATGGCCTGATACTGATGGTGACGGTGTATTGGACAAAGATGATAAATGTCCAGATGTTGCAGGTACTGTAGCTAACGCTGGTTGTCCTGAAGTTACTGAAGAAGTACAGAAGCAATTGAATGACTACGCTAGAACTATCTTGTTCGATACAGGTAAGTCTTCTATCAAAGCTGAGTCTACTTCTGTAATGGTTGACATCATCACTATCTTAAAAGAGTACCCAACTGCTAAATTTACAGTAGAAGGTCACACAGATAGCGTTGGTAGCCAGAAATTGAACCAAAGCCTTTCTGAGTCAAGAGCACTTTCTGTAAAAGAGTTCTTAGTAGATAAGGGTATTGAAGAGTTCAGATTGTCTGCTATCGGTTACGGTGAAGACAAACCAATCGCTTCTAACAACACAAGAAGTGGTAGAAAAGAAAACAGAAGAGTTGAGATTAACTTAGTAAAGTAATTCTCCTCACTAAATAAGTTTAAAAGCCCTGACATTTGTCAGGGCTTTTTTTATTTTTGGCTATGCAGAGTTTTCTAGAAGAAGTAGTCAAAGAGGTTTGGGAAAAACACAGTTCGCACGAGCATATTGTTTTTGTGCTTCCAAGCAAGCGTGCAGGTACTTTCCTTAAAAATGCCATAGCAAAATCTGCTAACAGCACTTTTTTTGCACCTGAGATTTATAGTATAGAAACTTTTATTGAAAAGATTTCGGGTCTTTCCTATGCCAGTAACACGCAACAGCTGTTCATTTTATACAATACGTACCTAAAGGAAACTTCACAAGAGAAGGATAGTTTCTATAGTTTTTCTAACTGGGCACAAACTCTTTTACAGGATTTTAATGAGATAGACCGGTATTTGGTTGATGCCAAAAAGCTATTTTCCAATCTAGCGGCTATCCAAGAAGTAACCCATTGGTCGCTTCAAAAGGAGAAAACCAAAATGATGGAGGATTACCTCCGTTTTTGGAATAATCTAGAATCTTTGTACGACAGCTTCAACAATGCATTACTCAGCATAGGTTTAGGGCATCAGGGTTTGGTATACCGTAAGGCCCATTCGGAACTGGATGCATATTTAAAGGATAATCAAGAGAAATTTTTCGTTTTCATCGGCTTCAATGCGTTGAACACTGCGGAGACCAAAATTATTCAACATATTCTTGATCATGCCCCATCCGATATATATTGGGATATTGATTCGTACTTTCTAAATGACCCTGTTCATGATGCGGGATTCTTTCTAAGACAACATCTAAAAACTTGGCCTTACCTTAAAGAAAATGCCCTTAAAGGAGTTAGTTCCCACTATTTAGGGGATAAGCAGATCAATGTGGTAGGTGTACCAAAAAACGTTTCACAGGCCAAATATACCGCGTATTTACTTGAGCGTATTCATGCGGAAAAGGCTGTAGATTTAAAACGAACCGCTGTAGTATTGGGAGATGAATCATTGTTGAACCCCATTCTGAACTCCATACCCGAGTGTATCGAGAATGTGAACGTTACCATGGGGTATCCTTTGAACAAGATTCCTTTGGCCAGTTTGTTCGATCAATTTTTGAATCTATATATAAACAGAAATGATCAAGGATGGTTCTATCAGAATATACTAGCGTTTTTGGCGCACCCCTACGTACACGTACTTTTAGGAGGCGATAATCGGGGAAATGAACAATCTCTTGAGGAGGTCATAAAAAATAAGAATTGGGTCTATATTACTACGGAGCATATTAAACAGGCAGAGGGTAGTGTTGCCGTTGCCTCCAGGTTACTTTTTCATGAACATACCCCTACACCAAAGGAAATTCTAGAACATTGCTTACAGATAATAGCTGGGCTTAAGGACAAATTACATGATTCTAAAGATGCGTTGTCCTTAGAATATTTATATAGATACTTTAATTTGTTCAACCAGTTATCAGAGCTGGTAGGGAAGTATGATTTTATTACAGACCTAAAATCTTTGTTGGGCCTCTATCGCGAATTATTGTCTTCCGAGACCTTGGATTTTCAAGGTGAACCGTTGGAGGGGCTTCAGGTTATGGGGATGTTGGAAAGCCGCAATCTAGATTTTGAGACAGTAATTATTACATCGGTTAATGAAGGTATTCTTCCTTCCGGAAAATCTAATAATTCTTTTATTCCGTTCGATTTAAAAGTGCAGTTGGGGTTGCCTACATTTAAGGAGAAAGATGCGGTTTATACTTATCACTTTTATAGGCTATTGCAACGCGCAAAAAATATCTACATACTTTATAATACAGAACCAGATGTTTTGGAAGGTGGTGAGCGTAGTAGGCTTATAAACCAGCTGCTAACGGATGAGAACAGAGGCGCTATGATTAATGAAAGTGTAGCATCGCCCTCCATTTCACCTAAACACCACACTTTAGAATCTATTGAAAAGGACAATGGTTTAATTGAACTTATCAAGGCCCATGCGCTAAAAGGGTTTTCACCAACGTCTTTAAGTAACTATGTTCGTAACCCTATCGATTTTTATAAAAGAAATTTATTAGGAATAGATGATGTACTTGAGGTTGAGGAAACTATTGCTGCCAATACTTTTGGGACTATAGTACATGATACCCTAGAAGAGCTTTATACCCCTTTTATTGGAAAAATACTAAGCGAGGAAATATTGGTCCAAGCAAAAACCAGAGTTGCGGAATTGGTAAAAAAGCATTTTGCCAAGACCTATTTGGACGGCGATATTTCAAGAGGAAAAAACCTGATAGCCTTTAATGTGGTATTACGGTACATAGAAAATTTCATCAACCTAGAAATTGCAGATGTCAAAAAGCATCAAATAAAAATAGTAGGGTTAGAGGCCAATCTAAAAATTTCATTGGATATTCCGGAAGTGAGTTTTCCGGTAAATTTAAAAGGGAAGTTAGATAGAATAGATGAAGTAGATGGGGTCCTAAGAATCATTGATTATAAAACGGGAAGTGTTGATCGAGGTCAATTGGAAATTGTAGACGGTGTATCCATAACTTCAGACTATAAATTCAGTAAAGCTTTTCAACTGCTTTGCTACGCTACAATGTACGCTTCGGAACACCCTGAGGGGCTTATGGAAGCAGGAATCATATCGTTTAAAAAACTAAGTTCCGGTGTGTTAAAGTTTGCCACAAAGGATAAAGCGGGCAACGGCGCAAAAAAAGAAACAAAAATAGGGAAAGAAACCCTTTCCCTATTTTATACAGAGCTAACCGCCCTAATCACTGAAATTTGTAACATTCAAGTCCCCTTTACGGAGAAGGAAGTATAGCCTCCTAACTCATGGAAACTTTATTTTTTGTCCGGCCTAGTAGGTCTTACCTCAATTTTGCTTGGTAAGGTACGAGGGTTCATTTTTAATAAATCCAGAACAAGTTCTCCAATATCTTCGGGCTGTATTTTCCAGGCATCTTTTTCATCGAGCTCGTTACCTGCAAATTCCGTGGCCACAGAACCGGGCATAATGGTAGATACTTTTATATCATACTTTCGTAAATCCAACATGGCCGCTTGGGTAAATCCAACTACACCAAATTTGGTGGCATTGTAACCCGTACCCGATGCAAAGAAATTGGTGCCCGCTAAACTGGCCAAGGTTATGTAGTACCCTTTTGATTTCTTTAAAGCCTCAACCGAAGCTTTTAGCGTATGAAAAACACCACTTAGATTAGTGTCTATCATCTTGTGCCAAGCATCGTCCTCAAGTTCGTCTACAGGCGCAAAATATCCTACCCCCGCATTGGCCAAAACTACGTCTAACTGCCCCCATTGGTCCAATATCTTTTTAACGGCCGCTTTCTCGTCACTTATTTTAGAAACATCTGAGGCCAAAGCCAGCACCCGGTCTTGGGCATTAAGCTGTTTTGCGGCTTCTTGTACAGTGCTTAATGTTCGCCCGCTTATGGCTACTTTAGCTCCTGCCTCCAATAGTTTTACGGCAACACCGTAACCTATCCCTTTTGAGCCTCCTGTTATATAAACTACTTTATTCTTTAGGTCCATTTTGTTATTTTTTTATAAAAGTAATTCTCTTAAAAGATCAAAAAAATTTGGGAGCGTTATTCTTTTCTTAAATAAGAAGTTATCCGTTCTAAAATGGGGGTAAAATCATTCAGATGATACTATTTATGCAATTTTAACAAGCTAAATTGTTAATATTTGCATTGACTTTAGCGGTTGAGTGTTGATTCTATAATTTTTCTTGTCTATGCCAGAATAGAAACCTATTTTAGGGGTTTAAGGTTGTTTTTACCAACAACGGAAAATAGGTTCTTGTCTATAGGAATTAGTATAAGCCAGAAAAAACGATATAAAGTGAGCAAATTTTTAGATGATAATTTCTTACTGGAAAGTAAGCAGGCACAGTCGCTCTATCATGAGTATGCGGCTCAAATGCCTATCATAGATTACCATAACCACCTCCCGCCAAAAGATTTAGCGGAAAATCGGGTTTTTGGGAATATAACCAGTGCATGGATCAACGGCGACCATTATAAATGGAGGGCGATGAGAACTCTTGGTATAAATGAAAAATACATTACCGGAAATGCTTCCGATAAGGAAAAGTTCATGAAATGGGCCGAAGCTGTTCCGCATACCATGAGAAACCCTTTATACCATTGGACACATCTTGAACTTTCAAGATATTTTGGTATTACGGATACTTTAAGCGGAAAAAATGCTTCTGCAGTTTATGATGCTACCACAGAAATGCTACAATCTTCAGAATTTACTTCTAGGGGATTAATCAGCAAGATGAATGTAACTACACTCTGTACCACAGAGGATCCTACTGATACTTTGGAGTATCACCAACAATTGGCAAAAAGCGACTTTACGACTAAGGTAAGTACCGCATTTAGACCTGATAAGGCTATTTTAATTGAAAGCGAAACCTATAACGAATACATAGATAGTTTAGAGAAGGCTTCGGAGTCTGATATTACTACGTATGATGAGTTATGCGATGCATTGCGGAAACGTATCGAATTTTTTAATTCCAACGGCTGTTTCGTGTGCGACCACGGATTATCTCACCTATATGCAGAGGACTTTACGGAGGCCGAAGTAAAAATAATATTCAAGAAAAGAAGGGAAGGTGCGGAAATAAGCCCTAAAGAGGCCGTAAAATTTCAGAGTGCCATCTTATTATACCTATCGGAAACCTATCATGAATTTGGTTGGGTACAACAGTTTCATTTGGGTGCATTGCGTAATAACAATACAAGAATGTTATCTGAACTTGGCCCGGATACGGGTTGGGATTCCATTGGCGACTATACACAGGCCGAAAGCTTATCTAAATTTCTTGATACGCTAGACAGTAAAGATAAACTTACCAAAACCATATTGTATAATCTCAATCCGCGCGATAATGCCTTAATGGCAACTATGGCAGGTAATTTTAATGATGGTAGTGTAAAAGGAAAAGTCCAATGGGGTTCTGGATGGTGGTTTTTAGACCAAAAAGACGGTATGATCGACCAGATCAATACCCTTTCCAACATGGGGCTCATAAGCTGTTTTGTAGGTATGCTAACAGATTCAAGAAGTTTCCTTTCTTTTCCTAGACATGAGTATTTCCGTCGTATACTTTGCAATCTTTTCGGTAACGAAATGGCAAAAGGAGAATTGCCTAACGATATGGAATGGATAGGTGAAATGGTGCAAAATATCTGCTACAATAACGCTAAAGAGTACTTTGATCTCTAATTTGGTTATCCTATGAAATTAAATCTAAAATTTGTTTTTTTCTGTCTTGGAATACTCATGGTCAGTGGTTGTGGGGACCTTGGTGGCAACCGTACCATTCGCTTGGCACATGGCTTGGATGTAAACCACTCCGTACATAAGGCCATGGTTAAAATGGGCGAAGACCTAAAAGAAATTTCTGGAGGTAAGATGTTGTTGGAAATCTATCCCAATCAACAATTGGGTACCGAACGTCAATGTTTGGAACTGTTGCAAATAGGAAGTCTGGATATGACCAAGGTGTCTGTTGGAACTTTGGAAAACTTTGCGCCTAAAATGAAAGTGCTAGGTCTGCCCTTCCTTTTCAGGGATAGACAACATTCCTTTGATGTACTTGACGGTCCCATTGGTCAGGAATTGTTGAACGATGGCGAAAAATATTGGCTTAAAGGGCTAGGGTATTATGATGCGGGAAGCCGTAGTTTTTACACTAAAGATAGACCTGTTAACAATCCGGATGACCTAGAGGGATTAAAGATTAGGGTAATGGAGAGTGTCACGGCCATGGATATGGTTAAGGACCTTGGAGGTTCGCCTACTCCTATTTCTTGGGGAGAACTGTACACGGCATTACAACAGGGAGTTGTAGATGGGGCAGAGAACAACCCACCTAGTTTCTACTTGTCCAGACATTATGAAGTTTGCAAATTTTACACCTTGGACGAACACACCGTATTGCCGGATGTACTCTTGGCAGGCACACATTTGTGGGATAGCCTATCAGAAGAAGAGCAAGGTTGGTTAAAGAAAGCGGTTGATGGTTCTATTGGTTACCAGCGTAAATTATGGGCAGAATCCGAAGATGAAGCACTGGCCGAAGTTGAAAAAGCAGGTGTGGAAATCATAAGACCGGACAAAACACTCTTTTCGGAAAAAATAAAAGACTCGTTCAACAAATACAAGGATGACGAGGTCATTTATAAATTGATTCAAGAAATACAAGCAACCAAATAATATGAAATTAAGGAAAAGTATAGACAAAGCCTTGGCCTATTTTCTCGTTACGATAATGGGAGTTATGGTCTTAAATGTATTATGGCAGGTGTTCAGCAGGTTTTTATTGGGTTCACCAAGTTCATTTACAGATGAGTTGGCTAGATATCTAATGATTTGGGTTGGGATTTTAGGTGCCGCATACGTATCAGGTAAAAATCTTCACGTTGCAATTGATGTATTGCCAAAGCGTTTTAGTGAGGCTACACAAAAGAAATTACAATTAATAGTGCACTGGTTGGTCATTCTGTTTAGCCTTGGAGCATTGGTTATTGGCGGTTCTAGATTAGTTTACATTACGCACGTTCTGGATCAACATTCTCCTGCTTTACAAGTGCCGTTATCGCTGGTTTACCTAGTGATTCCCATTAGTGGCGTGCTTATCATCTATTATAAAATATCTGACCTTCTTAAAGACTAAGTATTATGGAGTATTTACCAATTTTAGTTTTGGTGCTAAGTTTTGTGGTTTTGTTGGCCATAGGAACCCCTGTTGCATGGAGTATCGCTATATCTTCCGTTCTTACCATGTTGGTTAGCATTCCCGTGTTACCGGCCTTTACTACGGTCTCTCAGCGTATAGGTACAGGTCTGGATAGTTTTGCACTATTGGCCATACCCTTATTTATACTTTCGGGAGAACTTATGAATAAAGGGGGTATTGCACATAGGTTAATTGCTTTTGCAAAAACCTTGGTAGGCGCTTTGCCCGGTGGGCTGGCATTGATCAATATTGTTTCTGCCATGCTTATGGGCGCCATTGCTGGTTCATCCATGGCGGCAGCCTCTGCCATGGGAAGTATTTTGGGGCCTGAAATGGAGCGAGAAGGATACTCTAGGGAGTTTGGTGCGGCCGTAAATATAACTGCGGCTACTACAGGTCTCGTTATTCCACCAAGTAATGTACTTATTGTCTATTCTTTAGCAAGTGGTGGGGCCTCTATTGCCGCATTGTTCTTAGCTGGATATATTCCCGGTATTTTAACGGGACTCTTTCTTATGATAGTGGCTTCATTTTGGGCAAAGAAAAAAGGCTATAAAGTAGGAAAACGTAGTTCTTTTAAAGAGATTTTTAGAACCCTTGTTGATGCTTTGCCAAGTTTGTTCATGCTTGTAGTGGTCATAGGTGGTATTGTAATTGGGGTTTTTACTGCAACGGAAGCTTCGGCCATAGCCGTACTATATAGTTTGCTGTTGGGCTTTTTCTACAAGGAAATATCATTTGACAGGCTCCCTAAAATTCTTTTGGACTCCGCTTCAACAACGGCTATTGTTATGTTACTGATTGGTGCTTCCATGAGTATGTCTTGGGCTTTATCTTACGAGAATATTCCGCAAGAAATCAGCTCTGGGCTTTTGGGGATTAGCGATAACAAAATTGTTATACTACTTATCATAAACCTACTATTATTGTTTGTAGGTATTTTTATGGATATGACGCCTGCCGTACTGATTTTTACACCTATATTTTTGCCGGTAGTAACCAAATTGGGCCTAGACCCGGTACATTTTGGAATCATTATGGTACTTAACCTTTGTATAGGGCTTTGTACGCCGCCAGTGGGCTCGGTTCTCTTTGTTGGGGTAGGTATTGCCAACACCACTATAGAAAAAGTGATAAAACCGCTGTTTCCACTTTTTATAGCCATGATAATTGCACTGTTTCTTGTGACTTACATTCCGCAACTTAGTTTATGGTTGCCAAGTTTGTTTGATTTATAGAAACTAGAAAGGTTCCAAAACTGGCAATTGCGAAGAGGGTTTTTAGAAAATGAGCTTGGCAATTGTTAGTTTTTTTATGGGATTTATTCAAGAACAACAGAATTATAACGGCTTAACACAACGGTAATAAACCCCTAAAGTTAAGGTCATGACAGATAAGTGATTAAAGGGCATCTTTGCCCCGCGATATCCGGCATACGTTCTTATTTGAATTAGCTTGAATAGAATTTAACCGATGGGGACATCGGTTTTTTTGGATTCGGACGGTACTGATTCTTTCTTGTCCTTCAAAAAATTACTGTACCACATGCCTGAAGCTTTAATGGTGCGTTTTAGAGTTGTAAAATCAATATGCACCAAACCAAACCTGGGATAATAGCCCTCTGCCCATTCAAAGTTATCGGTAAAGGTCCATACAAAATACCCGGATATTTTTAGTCCTTCGGTCTGTGCCCTATGAACCTGTTTCAGGTAGTTTTGTAAATATGAAGTTCGTTCTTTATCATTTATACGTTCACCTTCTAAAGTGTCTTCAAAAGCAGCCCCGTTTTCGGTAATAAATACCTTTTTAACTCCTTTATAACCGTTGAATTTTTTCAGCATCTCATAAATACTTGGGGGATAAACTTCCCAATCCATTAATGTGGTCTGAACATTTCTTTCCGGTGCCTTTACAATTTTCGCCCTTAAATAAGGTACGGTATAACTGTGCCTAACAACTTCTCTGGTATAATTTTGAATACCGATAAAATCAAACTCAAAAATACTGTTTTGAGCGTCTTCCGGTCTTTGGTATTTTTTTAGTTTCCTGAGAACGGGAATACTTTCATCCGGATAACCCAATCCCAGACTGGGCTCGATAAAAAGGCGGTTCAGAAGAGCATCGGCCTTGTCCGCTGCTTTTACGTCCTTTCTACTATGGGACCGAGGAGAAATCTGTGAGCAGGAAAAAGTGGTTCCTATGAAGGCGTTGGGTACCATCTTACGAAGTAACCGCCCACCCAGAGCTTGACATAGTACGGCATGGTGAATGGCAGGCAGAAAGTTTTTGAGTCCCTTTTTACCAGGAGCATGTACCCCTAAAAAGTAACCTGCTCCGGTAAATACCATTGGCTCGTTTAGAACCATCCAATTTTTTACCCGATCACCAAACGCGTTGGCACAAATAGTCACATAATGTTCAAACCAGTCCAAGATTTTTCTATTGGCCCAACCTCCCAATTGTTCTAAATTTTGGGGCAGATCCCAATGGTATAGAGTTACCCAAGGCGTAATGCCGCATTTAAGGCAAAAACTGATTACATCATTATAGAATGCTATTCCTTTTTGGTTTACTTCACCGGTACCGTCCGGAAGAATTCTCGTCCATGATATTGAAAACCTGTAGTGTTCAATATTCATGGATTTCATTAAAAGGATATCATCTTTATATCTATGGTAGAAATCGCAGGTTATTTCTGCATGTTGATTTTCATAAATGGTACCTTTTTTAGTGACAAATTCGTCCCAAATAGACTTTCCTTTTCCATCTGCTGTATGGGCTCCCTCAATTTGGTAAGCTGCTGTGGATACGCCCCAAACAAAATCTTCTCCAAAATCATCAGGTTGCAAGTCAAAAGCTGATTGCGCACTCGTATTCGCCATTTAAAATTATTTGCCGGTGTAAGTAAATAATGATTCTTCCAAAACGGATTCAATTATCTCATCTGTAGTATCTGGGTAGTGCACATCTAGCTTGGTATTGGTATCTATCCAAGATTTAATTTTATCCAGATGCTTCAGTTTTAAAGATTTAACAACAGGAACTCCCATTTCCTTTAATGCCGCTGCATTACACTGCTGTTCATATTGGCCTTTCATAGGAATTACCAATAATTTTTTTTGCATGTGTAAAGCTTCTGCCGGCGTTTCAAAACCGGCGCCGCAAAGGACTCCTTTGCTATTTGCCATGCTGTTTACAAAAGCTTCATTGGTTATTGGGCTAATGGTAATATTATTGGAAAATATCTCTTTCTGGTTGTGCTTAGAGAACACTTGCCATTTAACATCCTTTATTTGCGATAGCATTTTGAGCAATTTTTCATCGCTATAGGAGGGCAGGTACACTGTATAATGTTCGCCCAAAGTTCTTGTGGTAGACCTTATGTCCTGTCTAATAATGGGAGTAAAGATTCTATCATCATATGCTTTAAAGTGAAATCCGTACTGTGTAGTAGAGGGTGCATATTTCTCAAGAATGAGCTTTCCTAAGTGGTCTTTTTGTTTTGGTTTTGGTGCGTGACGCGATAAGACCGCCGCTTGATGGCTAAGGGCTATACAGGGCAGGTTTTTTGCTTTACACGCCCATGCGGAAATGGGTTCAAAATCATTAATGACCAAATCATACGCCGCAACCGGAACGCTTTTAATTTCTTTTTTTATTCTAGCCGAGTTGGTTTTGGCATAGGTACGCCACATATCTACACCCCCTTTTTTTCCAAAAATAAAACTCCATCCGCTCAATTGGTATTTAACGGGGTAGGGTAGTTTAATATCCGCTTGGGTACCACTTACCAGTAAATCTAGCTCAATGTTGTTTTTTTGTAGGGATGGTATAATATCCCGGGCTCTACTTAAATGCCCGTTTCCAGTACCTTGTATCGCATAGAGTACTTTCATCTACTGTTCTTTTTTGGGGTTGGTCATTTTTTTACTTTTGAGGCTACCATGTCATTAAACTCGGACATTAGGCTTTGAAAAAGTTCTTTTTTCTCCAGCATTTCAACATGGTCATTGCTATCCGAGTTGTACGCCTGTATGTACAAATCGTCTTCATATTTATAGAGCTTCCATTCTCCATGGGAATATTCAAGCGCGGTAAGGTTTTCTATCCAATCACCGGAATTCAGGTACATTACCTTGCCGTTATCCGTTTCTATAGATTTAATCTCAGGTTGATGGATATGTCCGCATATTACATAATCAAATTCATTCTCTATGGCAATATCCGCAGCGGTCTGCTCAAAGTTGTTAATGAACTTTACGGCAGATTTTACACTGTTCTTTATTTTCTTGGACATGGAAACAGGTCCCTTTCCCAATTTTTTGTAGCAAAAGTTTACCGCACTGTTAATAAGAATAAGGGTGTCATAACCAATGGCGCCTAGTTTGGCCAACCATTTGGAATGTTGCATGGTAACATCAAAAACATCCCCATGAAAGATCCAAGCTTTTCTGCCATGAACGTTTAGTACCAACTTGTTTACTATACTAAAAGAACCTAGTTTAAAGCCGGAAAATTTACGCATCATTTCATCATGGTTACCGGTAATGTAATGCACTTTTACGCCTTTGGTAATCCATTCCATTAGCAGTTTTACCACTTTCATGTGCGATTTTGGCCAGTATCGTTTGTTAAACTGCCATATATCAACAATATCACCGTTCAATACTACTTGCTTAGGGTTTATGGATTTTAGATACTTAATCAATTCCTTGGCTTGACATCCATAAGTTCCAAGGTGTATGTCCGAAATGACAACAATATCTACGGGTCTTTTTTTCATTGTATGGAGGGGTAGCTACGCTTTCTTATTTTCTTGAATTTTAAGGGCGAAAAGTAGCTTCTAAGTTGTGAGATTAGAAGGTTTACCACAAGGGTGGACAAGTATACTAGAACTATTTTCATATAGAGAAAACAAGTTTGGATAAAGATTGGTCTTTTAGTTTACTCGTTCGTAAACTATAGATTAACAATTTGTTAGCTAATCTTTACATTTAGAGCAGCACTTTTTTGAGCATAAAAAAAACCGGTGCTGAGACGTGCACCGGTTTTACTAAACTAACTCAAACTAGATTAACTCAAATAATCACAGCGCAAAATTCGTTTAAAGTGGCTGTTGTAGAGTTAACTTAATATCAAGCTATCATTATATAAACTATAGATTCATTTTTTTTCTAAGGATAGTGGTTTTCCCGGCATGCTATTAGGTTCATTTTTTAAGCTCAAGACCTTTAAAATAGTTGGGGCAATTTGGTTGCTATATAGTTGTTTCGGTGTTGAAACTTCGCCTTGGGCATCAATACCTTTTCCAAATAGAATCATCCATACCTGTCCGGCACCTTTTATGTCTTCACCATGACTTTTCCAAGTTTCCAAAGGTTGGGTTCCACGGCCATGATCGGTAGTAATTATAAAGAGGGTCCGGTCTTTGTAAAAGGGGTCTTGCTGTGTAAAATCGTACAAATCCTTTAGTAAGGCATCTGTGTTATGGGCAGATTTTAAATAGGCCTGATAGTCGCCATCGTGTGCAAAATCGTCGGTTTCACCGTAGGCAATGTAAGTTAATTCAGGATGGTTTTTCTTCATATGCTCAATAGCATAGTGGTGTGTAAAGGCATCCAGACGAACCGTTCCCCAAGGGCTGGGTACTCTTGGTTGTAGCTCGTTCAGGAATCTTTCTCGTTCGCTAAGGTCTTTCCCTTTGGCAATTTCAAATCCGCCATTTACGGGTACGCCCGAGCGTTCCTCATTTACGATAAAAGGAAAAACATCCCAGCTACCAAAAGCTGCGACCTTGTTTTTATACCGCACATCAGAATTAGCCATTTCAAGAACGGTAGTGTTGGGGTTGGGTATTTTATCGTTACTATCTATACGGGAATCATCTGCTTTACCCGTCAATATTTCATTATAACCGGGGTATGAGAACCACATTTTATTGGTGAGGTCTACCTTGCTCCCCAATTCTCGGTTACCGTGAATTTGTCCCATCTCCGATATGGAATTCCAAACAAAGGGCATTAAGGCCTTTCTTCTTTCCTGTGGCGAGGGTTTCCAAAATAGATTTTTCAATGCCGTGGTATCATGAACATAGGTAGGGTTGGATACCAAAAGCGGGTCCGCTCCTGAAAAGAGCTCTTGCCATCGCAACCCGTCCAAAGTTATCAGAACCACTTTAGTATCGTTCTCTTGGGCGTTGTTTTTTACAAAAAAAAGAAGTACAAGAATACAGAGTGTCAACTTTTTCATGGGTTTTTGGTTTTAAAAGTTTGAGTGTTGGACCAGTTGCTCCAATTCAGGTGCTGATCGCGGTAGCGAACGCGCCAATAGTACGTGGTGTTTGGTTCCAGTCTCTTGGAAGGCTCATCCGTTAAGTCATCTCCTTCCTGTCTGTTTTCAAGATAGTACCAATTTTCCGATTGTTTCCAACGGTCTAGGACTAGTTTTGAAAAATCAGGTTGCGTAGCTATTTGCCAATGTGCGGCCGCATGGTATGCCCCGTTAAAGGAACTGCTAAACTTTCCCGCTTTTAATGTAGTTCCCGTAAAGGGGATGTTTTCTCCTTTTGGGGAAATGGCTTGTGGCGCATCGGGTTTGTGACTCTTTGCGTAAATGGTGATTTCGTCTGTCTTTTCATTGGATTTAAACTGGTTCTCGTTGCCCCTGCTTATTCGTTTTAAAGTGAATTTAGGATTGCCTTCGGTGGCGTCTACCTCTACCATCACAAATCCGTATTCATCTTGGGTTACGGTAAATTCGTCATAATCACGACCTTCAAACTCGCCCCAATTATCAATAGCTCCA
The DNA here is from genome assembly GCF_018860715.1 of Zobellia sp. B3R18. Lineage (NCBI taxonomy): Bacteria > Pseudomonadati > Bacteroidota > Flavobacteriia > Flavobacteriales > Flavobacteriaceae > Zobellia > Zobellia sp. B3R18. The sequence goes on from NZ_JAHKQG010000011.1 coordinate 1,275,839, forward strand.
CCGGCCGAAGCTACATTGACCCATAGGTGTTTATGGTCTTTGGATTGCCCCCTGGAATAGCCATGTGTATGACCAAAAAAATGAAGACTGGGTTTGCCGGTTTCCGTAGTGAAATTTTCAAGGAGTTTAACAACTTTTCCTGTAGATTCTTCCTCTCCGGGTATCCACAATTCCGATTTATGCGGATGGTGCAATTGTGCGAACACAAAGTCTATATCCGGATTGTTGGCCGTTTCTGCCAGGACCTCTTTCAACCAAGTATATTGTTGTTCTATGTCTCGGTAACCCTCATTAGAATTGAGACCTATGATGCGCGTATTTCCATAGTCTTTGTACCACCAATGCTCCGCATAAGCGGGAGTTCCGTTTTTGGGCAGACTGAAGTATTTAAAATAATAGGCCGAATTCTTTTCGTGGTTACCCAGCACTGGATAGACGGGAACTTCCGCAAACAGATTTTGTGCGGGGTCAAAAAAATCATCTTTCCACTGGTCGTATTTCGTGCCGTTTTCTACTAGGTCTCCAGGTACTAAAACCAAGGCAAGATTATCTGGAAGTGTTTGGCCGTACGTTGTTTTAAGGTAAGGTAAAATCCCTTCATTTACGATTTCGGAAAACTTATTGGGGTTCTGGTGGTCTTTTTGCATATCGCTCATGGCGAGCATATTGAACGATTGATTATCGCTCGAAAAAGGAGGTGTCTTAAACTGAAAAATATCGGAGACCACATTACCTGTACGTACGCGGTAAAAATAGGTGGTAAACCTTTTCAGGTTTTCTATCTGGACTTCGTGAATTCTAGAATGGGTAAAGTTGATATCGTAAGCGATGCCTTTTGTCTTTTTGCCCAGTTTCTGTGTCGTGCCCCACTCTACGATACTCTCTTCGCCACTAGAGGTTTGCCATAATACTTTAATGGAATTAGGAGTGGCATCTTGTAAGTATGGGTGTACCAATAAAGAAGGTTGGTCTTTTTGCCCGTTCACTAGTGAAAAGAGCATAAGGTTAAGCAGGAGTAAAAGGTGTTTGTTTTTCATTTTCAGTTGGTTTCAAGGTTTAACGAAGTAAGGGAATTATCTAGAATTTGCACGGCTTCTTTTAACGTATCCTCAGAAATGGTGAGCACCGGTGCAAGTTGGAGAACATTGCCAGCGGAGACCTTAAAGCTAAGTCCGTTTTTTAAGCACTCGTACATTACTTTTTCGGCTTCGTCAATTGCTTTTTCTTTAGTTTTTTGGTCTTTTACCAGTTCAATTCCCCATAAAAGCCCTAGACCTCTAATATCACCTATAATTGAATGCTTTTGTTTTAGGCGATTCATTTCTTGGTGCATGATTCGCTCAAGATTTTTGATTTTATCCAGGCGAAGTTCCTCTTCAATAATTTCTAGGGTAGTCAATGCGGCTATAGCTCCAAGCGGACTCTTTTCATGGGTGTAGTGACCCAAAGAAATATCACTGAAATTATTATAGGAATCACGTGTAACGATAGCTGCTTGTGGAAAAATTCCACCTCCCAAACCTTTTCCCAGACAAAGGATATCCGGTTCTATATCGTAATGTTCAAAAGCGAACATTTTTCCGGTACGGCCCATGGCTATAGGAATTTCATCTAAGATTAGTAGCACGCCATATTGATTACAGAGGCGTCTGGCCTCTTTCCAAAAGGTTTTTGAGGGAAGTTGTACATCCGTATTTCTTACGGTCTCTGCCAAAAAGGCGCCAATATCCCCTTCTTTTGCGAATACATATTCTAAATACTCCAGACATTTAGATTCGTTGCCTTCGTAAATGCCGCGGTAGGTAACAGGCGGCGGAATGCGTTCTACTCCGGGCATCATGGGCCCCATGTGTTCTCTAAAAACAGATTCACCACCTACACTTATAGCATCTAATGAGGCGCCGTGAAAGGAATCCCAAAATGAAACTACCTTGAATTTACCAGTGACCGCCCGTGCCAGTTTAAGGGCGATGCCAATGGCGGCGCTACCATTGGGGGTCATAAGTGTTCGGTTTAAATCTGATGGTAAGAGCGAGGCCAGTTTCTCGGCAAAATTAATGGCTGCTTCGTTGGTGTACCGGCGCGTAGAAAAGGTAAGCGATTGTAATTGCTCGGTAAGGCGCTGTACCAATATTGGATGCGAAAAACCCAATTGATGCACGTTATTGCCATGAAAATCAAGATACTTTTTCCCCGATAGGTTTTCGATATAAGGTCCCTCACAGTTTTTAAGTACGTCTAGACAGGGAGAGGATAGGGCTTGATGAAAAAAATAACGGGCATCTTTTTCAAGAAGGGCCTTTGTGCTTTCATCTACCTCATGGTCTAACCAAGCTTGTCTGGCGGGGGTGTAGTTAATATCGCCCTCAGTTCTTTTGTTGGATTTGATTTTTTTATTTGGATGCATAAAGACTTTGTTCCCAAGAGTAGGGTTTGGTACTATTTTGCTGGGCACAAACTGTAGTGCCCAGCGAAAACAGCGTTATAAAACAGAAATTGAGAAAATTCATCTAATCGGCTATCAATAAAGGATGGGTTAAAATTTGTTTGACCATTTCCCCTTCCTCTACGAAAACATCTAGCCAACCATCGCCCCCACCGTTAAACCAAAGAACTTTGAGGGTGTGGAGACCGGGTTTTAAAGTTATTGACCCATCTTTTGTCCTTACCCCGTGGTCGCCGTCGTTGTCTACTACGAGTTCGTTATCTAGAAAGAGTTGACTACCATCATCCGAACGAACATAGAACCTAAAACTTTTTTCTTGATCTACCCTTATTTGGGTAGTGAACCGTACCACGGTATTGGATCTTATCTTATCCTTTATTTCATCGGAAGTAATTTCAAAAATATTTCCGGTTAGATTCGGTTTTTTTGAGCCTAGGGCCGGAAGAAAAGAAAGTTGGTCTTCGTAGAAAATCTCGTATTTTACTGGTTTTTTAAGGTCTTTTGGTCGAATTCTAAAATAGGCTTCTGCAACCGGACTACTAATTTTTTCATTAGTGAACATTGCACTTTTAACCACCGTATTTTGGGTTAGTGAGATGACCTTTTCATAAGCGTTGGAAGTTTTTGTTGGTAATGAACCATCTAAGGTATATCTGATGGTACCCTCTTCGTTTATATTTTTGATTTCAACGGAAGTAGATTCGGTGAAAAGTCCGCCTGCTTTTTTATAACCGTCCGATTTGGGAAAAATAACAGGCTCCTTCAACTGCTCAAGAAGCATATAGTCATCTTCAATTTCATAACCTTCAAAAGCCGAGAGTACAGGTTTTCCAATCCAGGCATATGGGATTTTTAGACCTAGAGCAAAAGCTACCGTAGCTGCGTTGTCATACTGATAGACAGGGTGGATAATTTTATGGTTTTTCTTGACTCCCTTTCCCCAAACGATAAAGGGAATTTCAATTTCTTGAAGTGATTCGCCACCATGCCCTTTGCCTAAACCACCATGATCGGCACTAACGATTACCAGTGTTTTGTCCGCAATACCGGCTGTTTTAATTGCGTTCATAACTTCTTTAAGAAGTTTATCTGATTTCTCTACAGATTCGTAATAATGTGGGGTGCCATGGCCGTACTCGTGACCGGCGTGATCTACATGGTCAAAATGTATAAAAGTGAGTTTTGGTCTTTTGGTTTTAATGTAAGAACTGGCCAAAACTGCGGTTTCATCTTCCGTTTCCGGACTTGTATCATAATCAACTGCACTTTTCTCGAACAGTCTTCCGAAACCTCCCCAGTGATAAATGGCACCTATTTCTGCGGAGGCTATTTGATCATGGGTCAATTGAAAAATAGTGGGGAATATGAACTCCTCACTTTGTGTAACCGCGGGAAGCGTAAAATTATCAGGTTCCCAAGCATTGGATGTAATGCCATGTTGCTCGGGTCCGGCTCCCATAATCATTGAAGCCCAATTGGTACTTGAACTGGTAGGGAGAACCGCTCTTGCATGCATTGAATACGCACCCTCTTGTATCAATTGGTCAAAGGTTGGGGTAGCAGCATTTTGCAGTCCATCCGGGCTTAGTCCGTCAAAACCTATCACTACTACGTGTTCAATGTCTAAAGTAGGTACTTCTTGACCACTAGCGCTTTTGGACCATATTCCGCAGAGCGCCAGCATAGGTATAAGTAACTTAATTTGTTTCATAATTTGAAAAATTAATTATAACAATGCTTTTGCCTTGGTTGTTACGTTGGGCAAAAGCATTGCTGTTTATAATAAGGTTAGTACCTTGTTCCGGTCTCCCACCATCCCTTAGAGTTTATATTATCCCCACCAATTGCTTCTACTGCAGCTTTATAGTTTATTTTGTTCAACGTTTGTTCAGAAGAAGGGTATAGAAATCTAACCGGGTAAAGACCTTGGTTTTCATTGTCCGGTCCGGCTTCAAGTGCAGGAAGGCCTGTTCTCCTATAATCAAACCAACCTTGGTAATCTACATTCCAGAGTGCTAGTGTTTTTTGGATCATTAGCAATTCAATGCTCCCGTCGTAAGCTACGGATGGCTGTGCTAAGTAAGCATCAATAACCGGATCGTCCGTTACGCCCCAATACTTCATGCTTTGGCGAATTCCTTCATTGTAAAAAGTTTCGGCATCACCAGAAATAAAGCCTCTTTCTGCGGCTTCGGCCAAAATAAAGTTCACCTCAGAGCTTTTTATAATATAGGCCTCAGCCTCAGTTCTTGAAAAGTAGAACAATTCAACATCTAAACGACTAGGGCTGTTGGCATCGTCATACGCTCTAGCGTTATCTTGGTTTAGGCCAATAGGGATGCCCACATATTCTCCATTATTGTTACGGTCAAACCAAATATCCAATCTAGGGTCGTTGAAACGGGTAAGGTATTCAAGTCCGGTAGTACACAAGCTTTTCTCGTCAAAACCACCAATACGGCCTGTACTTTCCGGCCAAGAGTCAGTATTTGAAGTTCCGCTGAAAGTTAAGGTAGCATTGTCATCATTGGTCATGATATAGTTTCCGGCGCTAACAATAGCTTGCATTTGGGCCGATACGTCTCTTTGTTTTGAGATACGCAACAAGTAACGTAAGCGAAGGGAATTTGCTAGTTTTCTCCATTTTGAAGCATCACCATCAAAAATAGCATCTCCGGTTGAGCCTGTAATGGCTTCACCTAAGGCCAAAGCGGCATCGGCATCAACTAAATCTTGAAGAACGCCATTGTAAACCGTTTCTTGATCATCGTATTTTGGGGTAAAAACCGCATCTGTTTTTCCGGTAATAGCTTCCGTGTAAGGAACGTTAGCATAAAGATCTGTTAAATTGGCATAACAAAGGGCTCTTAAGGTTAGGGCAATGCCTTCATAAGTGCTGTTCTTTGTTTCCTCTGCTCTAGAGATTTCTAGAATATCCGTTACTTCCGGTAAAATTTCATAGAAAAAATTCCAAAGTCCTTGATCTCCCCATTCAAATTGACCAAAACCAGGAAAATTGTTCTTTGCCATTAGCTGGGTAAGGGTATTTCCGTCCGAATACCCTTCGGACGTTAAAGTACGGGCAATTTCAGAAGTTGCCGTTGCGGTAAGTAGATTGGCACTTACCATTTCCGGAGCATTAGGGTTGGTATTGGTTTCTTCAAAATCTTCGGTACAGCCTGTTAAGCTTAAGCCGGCTAGAAGAATTATGGTAAATATTTTTGATGTTTTCATCTTGAATATATATTGTATTGATTAATTCTATTTAGAATTCTATGTTTATATTAACTCCATAGCTTCTTGTGCTTGGCAGGGCCATATCCTCTACACCGGGAACCACCGTTCCGCCTGAGAATGATATAGTTTCGGGGTCTACATGGGGGTTTTCTGTCCATAAAGCCAGGTTACGTCCAACAAGAGAAATACTGGCGGAAGCAATTGGGGTTTGGGAGAACATCTTTTTAGGGAAGTTGTAACCGAATTTTACTTCTCTAAGTTTTACATAACTGGCATCGTACATTGTGGTTTCCTCATTGCTTCGGTTGTACACGGTAGAGTAGTACCCGGATGCAGGAACATTTATGGTGTTCTCTTCATATACTGAGTTTTCTGCAGTTGCGGTATTTATTACTCCTTCGGCAACAATACCCGTTTCACGCCCTTCCGTAGTAAAATCCAAAAGGCCTGTGGTACCGCCAATGGAAACGGTTCTTGAATGGTAAACACCACCTTGTCTCCAATCAAAAAGAACGCCCAGATTTAGGTTCTTGTAACGGAAACTATTTTGAAGGCCCACCATAAAATCAGGGTTATAGTTACCCAAGTTTCTAAGATCACTATCTCTTGAAGGTAGACCGGTATCTTGGTTGATAATCCATTTTCCAAAATGAGGACTGTTGGGATCTGTTACTTCTACGAAGCCCGTACCGTATAAATCTCCCATTCTCTTACCTACCTCGGCACCTACAATAAGGTAGTTTTCCTTTATCCGATAAAAAGGGAGTTCTTCTGCTAGTGCTATAATTTTACCTCTATTGGTAGTGAAGTTGAGGTTGGTGTTCCAAGTGAAATTCTCAGACTTTATAGGTGTTGCGTTCAAAGTAATTTCTAGACCTTCATTTCTAACTTTACCAGCGTTGATAACCGTTTGGTTATAACCAGAAGTATTGGAAACTGGTAGCGAAATAATTTGGTTCTTGGTTTCCGATCTGTATAAAGCCACGTCCAGCCCTAAACGGTTATTAAGCAACCTTAAGTCCGCTCCAACCTCAAAAGAATTGGTTCTTTCTGGTTTTAAGTCCGGTAGTTTTAATTCGGAAGGCGAATTAACTCTTGAAAAACCGTTAAATGTGGTTCCAAAGCCGTAAGTAGATAATAAGTTGTACGGGTCAGTATCGTTACCTACACTTGCCCAACCTGCTCTTAATTTTGCGAAAGTTATGGTTTTAGGAAGCGTGAACATGTCCGATAGAATTAAACTAAGTCCCGCAGAAGGATAAAAATAACTGCTGTTCTCTAAAGGAAGGGTAGAAGACCAATCGTTTCTTCCGGTAACATCTAGGAACAAATAGTCTTTGAAACCAAAATTTGCAAAGGCGTACAGACTGTTAATTTCCTTTTTATCATCATAATCGCTAGACGTTAGAGGTTCTGCCGCATTCCCGAAATTGTATATGCCAGGAATTGAAAGTGAGTTGGCACTTACTCTTTGGTATCTGTTTTTAACAATACGGCTATTGCCCCCAAAAGAAAGACCAAAATCAAAGTCGTCATTAAACGTAGTGTTGTAGCCAAGAAGAAAATCTGTGTTCTGTTCAAAAGCATAAATATTATCTTCTCTATACTGGCCCTTTGGGAACCGCTGCGTAGAATAAGCTCTTTTACGCATATTTAGTTCATTGGCATAATCAAAACCGGTTCTGAACATGAAATCTAGACCTTTGGCCAGTTTAATGTCTGCACGCATATTGGTAAAAATACGGTCCTTATCAAGACTGTTGGTGTTTTCGTAAACATTAAAGAAAGGGTTGTCATGGTAGTTGTAATTGTAATTGTACTGTTGTACGCCCTCTAAATCTGGTTGCCAGTAATCGCGTAGCGAGTCCATATCAACATGTTGTCCGAACCAAATCCATAAGTACATAATGTTTTCCGTACCATACGAGTTTACTGGACGGTTGCCTGAGTTACTGTTTACATAGTTCATAGAACCGGAGACTTTAAGCCAATCTGCAAGTTGGTACGATCCGTTAAGAGCGTATGAACGTCTATTGTAATCCGTATTGGGTACGATGCCCTCGCTTTGTAAATCGGTAAAAGAGAGTCTAAAGTTTCCTTTATCGTTTCCACCGGTTAGCGCAATGTTGTTACTAATGGTATGTCCGGTTTCAAAAAAACTTTTAATATTTCCGGGTCTTGATAAAAACGGAGTCGCAATAATTTCATCGGCAAAAGTACCGTCTGCATTTCTTGGTCGTACATGAACATCACCCGCACGCAAACCGCTGGTTGTTGGGCTGTCGTGCTGTGCAATCAATTGACCGTTTAAAGCAGGACCCCAACTTTCGTCAACATGATCGTTTACGCCTCCCGTAATGGAACGATTTTGACCACCATCGGCAAAAGCGAACTGACCGTTTGATCCTTGACCGTATTCATATTGATATTCTGGAAATGTTAGAATAGACTCAAATGTGGTGTTGTTGGTGTAGGAAACACCTATGCCCTTGTTGTTCTTTCCTGATTTTGTAGTTATCAATATAACCCCATTAGCACCTCTTGAGCCATAAAGGGCGGTGGCACTTGGTCCTTTTAGAACGCTCATGGTCTCTATATCGTCCGGGTTAATGTCTTGGGCACCGTTGCCGTAGTCTACTTCCATGTTACCTTCGCTAGATCGGCTACTTACACTGTTGTTGATGGGAATACCGTCAACTACGAAAAGCGGTGAATTCGCGTTTGGACTTGGGTTTAACGAACTTTCCCCACGAATAATGATTTGTGAGGATGAACCTACTCCAGAATTACCTCCGGTTACCTGAACACCGGCTAGTTTACCCGCTAAGGAGTTTACAACGTTGGTTTCTTTTGCTTTTGAAATGTCTTCTCCCGAGACTTTTTGAACAGCATACGCTAATTTCTTAGCTTCTCTTTTAATACCCAAAGCAGTTACCACAACCTCGCCTAATTGTTCTGAGTTAGGTTGCAAAACGATGGTTGCTGTTGTTTTTCCCGTTGTGTTGAGTTCCGAGGGTATATACCCCAAATAGGATACTACAAGAATTTCATTTCCTTGTGGTAATTCTATGCTAAAATTACCGTCAAAATCTGTGGCTACCCCGGATGCACTTCCTTTAATAACTAAAGAAGCACCGGGTAATGGCACTTGGTTTTCATCTAGTACCGTTCCCGTAAAAGTGGTCTGTGCACGGGCGGCCAAACTGACCACCAAAGTGAATAAGGCTAAAAGAACTGTTCTTTTCATTTTTTCGTATTTGTAAACTTTGGTTAATTATTATGCAACAAATATCAGTTGAACAGGTTAAGCGAAATGTGATTAAATATTAAGTTATTGCAAGGTTTAGAGAGGCGTTGTTATAAAAATGTTATCTTAACGTTATTTACAAATACTCAATTATAGATTTTGTAATTATGACGGTTTAATTAAAATTATGCTGACTAAAAACCACATCTATTTTGTAGGTTTAAACGTCTTAAAATGTATTTAATAGTAAGTTTGTATATTAAGTTTTAGATATGGAAGACTACCTTATTGGTATAGGAAAACGAATTAAGGAAATAAGAAAAGAGGGAAATAAGACCATTAGCGATATTGCGCAACGGGCAGAAGTTACTGGTGGTCTAATTTCAAGAATAGAGAATGGCCGGACCATACCTTCGCTACCCGTTCTCTTAAAGATTATTAATTCATTGGAAGTTGAGGTAACCGACTTTTTTAATGGTATGGCCAAAATAAATGGGGCCAAATTTATTGTCTCAAGAAAGGAAGATAATACCAGTATTGAAAAAGAGGATAATGCAGTAGGTTTTAACTATACCTACATTTTTGGAAAACAGCTTTCTTCTTTAGGTTTTGAGACGGTTTTATTAGAGGTGCAACCTAATTCGGAACGAGATAAAGTTACTACGGACGCTTACGAGTTTAAGTATATGCTTACGGGCGAATGTTCTTATATTATTGACGAAGAAGAAGTGCTTTTGAAAGAAGGCGATTCTATTTTCTTTGATGGTCGCATTCCCCATGTGCCTGTTAACAGGAGTGACAGACCAACCAAGATGTTGGTTATGTATTTTTTTGTGTAGATGTATTATGCGATTTATCAAGCAAAAACTAAAATAATTAATTCAATGATTGAAAATCTGATAACAATAATTTTATCAAGTGCTGTTGTTTCTGCAATTACCTCGGGCATTATCACATACTTGCTGGAAAAAAGGAAGTATAATCAAGACTTCTGGAAGATTGCTATAGAAAAAAGATTACAAACTTATGAGGAAATAGAGGAGATATTGACTTATTTCCAGACAACTCACTTGGTAGACAAGAACCCCTGTCATTTAGTTTTTTCAAACGTGGAGCTTTTTAATAAATTGCAAGTTCACCTTGGAATAATTAGTAGGAAAAGAAATTGGATTTCTACAAAATTATATGGAAAAATTGTAGAATTGAATCGCTTACTATGTGGAGCTGATTTTATAGAGGAGAACTTTGAATTAACAGATCTTACAGAATTCGGGATAGACAATTATCTGAAAATCGCCGACATTAGAGATGGAATGTTAAGAATAATTCCAAGAGATTATTTAGATATGCCAAAAGTGGAAAGTTTTTTTAAAAGTAAAATAGCTGAGTAAATTATATATCAAACAGTAAAGGTTTTACGAATTATTTATAAATAAAACAATCCGTCTACCAACTGGTAAACGGATTGTTTGTTTTTGGTTCAAAACCGTTTTAGTAATAACTAACCTGCCAGGTAATTAGGGAGTTCTGTAAGGGAGCTTAACACATAGGTAGGTTGAGCGGATTTTAATTGATCTTCCGTATGGGCACCGGTGGTTACACCTACGGTAACGCCACACTGGGCATTTTTTCCTTCTTCAATATCTATGATAGAGTCTCCGGCTTTCAATACGTTATTGGAATTGGTTATTTTCAGTAGTTGCATGGCCTTATATATCATGGCTGGGTGAGGGCGACCTTCAACTACATCGTTAGCTGTAACCAGTGCGTCATATTGCTCGCCTTGTTTCCAGTTCATTTTTTGTAATAGCAATTCGGCAATGGCCCTGTTATAGCCCGTGTTCAGTGCTATCTTTATTTTTTTGGATTTGAGTTGAGTTAGCATTTGCTCAACACCTTCAAACGAGGTTACGTTCAGCTCGTGGTAAGCATTATCCAATAGTTTTTTAAAATCCTCAAAAATAGGTTCGGAAGCCTGTTCTTTTGAATCGTTAAGGGCGTTTAAAATATCTTTTATGGCCTGGTGTTTTTCTTTTCCGGCACCATGCTCAAGAACAAAATCCAGGTCTAGTTTATGACCGGTCTTGTTAATGGCCTTTTGCAACGTTTTGTAGACCACATTGTTCTCATTAACGACCGTTCCGGCCATGTCAAATACTGCTAATTCTATGTTATGCATTTTGTAAATTAAAAATTGAATTGATGTTTTCTTTGGCAAAACCCGCACTTCCGGTCATGCCTTTACCACCTATACCGGTAACAATATGAATGTTACGGTCTAAAGTATGTTGATAGATATCTGCCTCTTTGCATTGGGAATAAAGGCCGTACCAACGGTTCTGGATTTGGTAGGTGGGTAAGTCAAATATTTTTTTGGCTTCCTTAAGGATAAAGTTATCTATGTCCATATTTAAGTCCATTCCCAAATGATCCATACGTGCTGCCGGAGCATATTCATGGGAGTCACCTATAATAACGGAACCGTCCGTAGCCTGTTTAAAAAGAATGTGAACACCCCATTTTTTCTCGAAAGCTTCGCTGTTTTCTTTGGCTTTAATGGAGGCGTATGAAGGACATTCCGAAAAAGCTTCATAGCGGCGTATGGAAAGCCCGGTGAGTATAGAACTGGGTAATTTATAATTGGGCTGATGCTTGGTTTGCATCATCTGTAATTTAGATACGATAAGATCGCTTTCCGCAAACAAGCTTGGGTACAGCGTTTTAAAATCACTTCCGTTGCAGATAATGACTTTAGCCGCGGATAAGCTTAGGTTGTCCGTTGTATGAACTTGCATCCAATTGGTTAGACTGTTGCACTCCACAACCGTTTTGTTGTAAAAAAGGTCTAGTCCTTGAGTTTTTAAATAGTCATGAAGTTTATTCACCATCAACCGTGGCTCAACCATTACTTCATCCGGAAAGAATAGTCCCATTTTTACATAATCCTTACGAAGACCGGGGTACTTTTCAAGACATTCTTCCTTGGTCAATAATTTGGATTTATAGGAATTAGTTAAGTTTATAGCATTAAGTTCTACCAAAAGTTGAACCTCTTCATCATTAGATGCTATATAAATGCTTCCCTCTTGACGAACCGATATATCAAATTTAGATTGGATTTTTTTATAGATGCGTAAACTTTCTCGTCCGTAAATTTGCCATTTGGAATCCATTCCTGAGGGTACTACCTGTCCAAAATTCCGAACCGTTGCTCCTTGAGGTTTTCCATCTTTTTCGAGCAAGGCTACCCTTAGGCCCTTTTTAATGGCGTGGTAGGCATGAAATGTGCCCAGTGCACCACCACCAACTACAATTAGGTCATATTTATTTTCCATGGTCATACAATCTGTAATTCACTTTTTAAAGTCTGTTGTTCCCTTCTGTATTTTTTTTTGAAATAGACTAATGAACTCGTGGCTACGACAAAGCCTATAAGAGCTATGGCATAGGTTCCGTAGCTAAAGAACTGTAGCCATGAGACGGAGCGTTGCCCAAAATTCTTATAGAGTAGAATGGCCATGCTTCCCAGATACCCAAAGGCATCGGCTATATAGATGAGGTAGCCTGCATTTCCCTCAATTTTAAAGGTGGCTATCATCCTATCAAAAAAGATGCAATTAAAGGGTACGTAGCAGATATATAATCCTAAGCCAATTAAAATCATCCAGAGTACAGGGCCTATAAGCTGGTTTTGAAATAGAAAGGTACTTATGCCAATTAATAGGGCGCCAAAAATAAGGAGATAGTGATAGGTCATAAAGGCGCGATAGTTATTCTTAACGAACGCAAAAAGACCAATTGAAAACAGAACTATAATCGCTACCGGAAGTTCCGAAAGGGTGTAGATAGAAGCATTGTCTTCAAAACCTACAGCATCCCAAATCTCACGGGAAAAATTGTCCCTAAAATCACGTATTGCCGTAAGGCTGATATAAAAAAAGACAAGAATAATGATAGGGAAGGAGAAATTGGACAACACCGTTTTACGGTCTTCACGGCTCATAGGCCTGCGTTCTTTTCGTAGTACTTTATCTTCTTCGGTGGGTCTTGGAATCCGGTCAAGTAAAATAGAGAACCCCAAAAAGGGAACTAGAAATACGGCACCTGTCAAGGCAGGCATCCAAATTTCGGAAACACCTGTGGCTTTAATCAAAAGTAAACCCACCGATTTTACGGCACCACTTGAAACTATAAAACTAGAACAGAGGGTAACACCCAATATTTCAGTAAATTTTCTCCCTTCTAAATATGAAAATACTATTCCCCAAATCATTCCCAGCGAGAGGCCGTTGAAGAACATGAAGATAATATTGTATGGAGGAGGAATAAGTCCAAAAAGAATAAGGCTTAACTCCGCTAAGGAAATCATTACCAGAAGATACGGCAGCCTATTCTTGGCCTTGAGTTCTGAAATAAGCTTAATACCAATGAATTTGGAAAGCATATATCCTAGTACTTGGGTGATTATGAGGATAATTTTATAATCGATTCCCATAAAGGAGAGCTGCTCATAGGTGGCTACTGTAAACGGTTTCCGAAAGGCATACATACAGAAATAGGTGCCAAAAGATGCAAATGTACCGTAGGCCAAAAACCTAATTTCTTTATGATGTATTTTGAGAGTCACAAAAAGTTTACAAATAGTAAATATTAAAACACAAAATTCAATTTTTATTCACTATTTGTAAATTTTTGAGCGTTAAGAAAAGCTTATGGAGTAATTATTTAATTGTGAAGGGGAGTGGGCAATCCGGCTTTTATTGGCTTTGAGTAAGAAGGTTTAGTATTGGGCTCTGCTAAAATTGATAGATACGGAACCATTAACCAATCTATTTTCATTATCGATACCGCTAAAAACCCCATCATGGTTTTCACTATCCTCTTTTAAGAAATAGGTTTTAAAATACACATCTACATGGTCAAAAGCGATAATTCCGGCAAAATCAAAACTAAAACGAACCACAGATCCCTTGTTCATTAAGTCCAAATTGTCTTTTTCAAAATAAACGTTCTCTGTCTGGACCATCATTTTATAATTGGTCGGTAAGATTTGGAAATCTAATTTTTCTTCAAATCCATCGGGAAATTTGAAAGTTAAGGTATACGATCCGGCCAAACTCTCATAGATAGAAGCATACGGGCTGAATTCCGAGATTTCTAGAAAGTGTTTGGGGACAATGCTTTTGTTTACAATGCGCTTGTTTCTGACTTCCATGGCAATGTAAGGAGGGATGGTCGGGTTTTTAGACCGCTCTTCCATGTCTTCCTTAGAATCACATCGTTCAAGAATGGATTGTCCTGCCACCGTATTTGTGTAAATATCAAAAGTGCAGTAGGTACCTATCAGGTATCTTACATTAGAGGGGTCACTGTGTCCTATATAATAGATTTCGCTGGCTCCTTCTACCAGCTTGCCGTCTAGCAGTGTTTTAGAATTTATATGTACAGTATCTTCTCTACGAACGATGTTACCAAAATTGTAGTGTTCTTTGTGGGTGCCATCTTCTTGGGGATACACATAGGTGTGCTTAATTTTTTTCCAGTTATTGGATATGATGGTTTCCCCTCTTAGAATAACATCATCTTCTCCAAAGTAGTAGTTTAAATAATAAAAGGTTTTGTTGGCGCTTTCATCGTACAGTAGGGCAAGCTGCTTTTTTTCTTTTAGACCTTCTAGTCTATTTTCATCTAGAAAAACATCAACTGATTCGTAACCTAAGTACAAAAGTAGAACGGATTTGTAATATTGGTTGAGTTTGATGATCGGTTTTCCCTTTCTGAAGTCCCTAACTTTGTCATAAAGATACTTTCCGTTGATAAAATCACTGCCAATATGCTCTAGGTCTTCTTTTAGGTTTGGCTTCTCAGGATCATAATTCCCATAGCCATAAAACTGCATAGATTTCGGAATCTCTTTTATACCATGCTTCTTTTTGAAGGTTTCCTTTAATTCTTCCAGTAAAATTTCAAAATACTCAGAAGTGAGGGGTAGGGCAAAAACTTCCTGTTTTTTCATGAATTATGAATTATGTTTTAAAATTATTAAATAATCTTTTAGTAATCGTAAATAATTGGTAAGAATATGTGTGGGCTACTTTTATCAAACTAATTCAAAGCACATATAAGCCAGTCACTTATGAAAAAACTACTATTTATTTTAATGATGATGCCAATCGTAATTTTGGCTCAAGAAAAGACGGTAAGAGGTCTTATAAGTTTTAACGGAGAACCTTTGCCCGGAGTAAATATCATTGAGAAAGGAACCTCAAATGGGGTAACTACGGATTTCAACGGGAATTATGAAATAGCCGTTAATTCACAAGCTACCTTGGTGTATTCTTATTTAGGGTTCAAGACCCAAGAACTTCAGGTAGGGGAAAGTGGTACAATGAATATTGTACTTGAAGAGGATGCCCAACAACTTGAAGGGGTTGAGGTGCAAGGGTTTGCTGGAGTAGTCGGTAGGGCCAGAAAGCGAACCGAATCCGTGCAGTCCATACCTGAGTCGGTTACCGCCTTGAACAGTGAAGGCATAGAAAAAAATGGGATCAACAATGTGACGAATTTCGCAAAATTGGTGCCCAACCTTAAACTGAACAGCTCTCAAGCGGCCGGAATTAACTTTTTAACAATCAGGGGGATTCCCCAAATACGAAATGCAGATGCACCCGTTGCCTTTGTGATAGACGGGGTTACCATTCCTGATCCGAGTTTGCTCAATCAAGAATTGTTTGACCTAGCCTTGATTGAAGTGGTAAAAGGCCCGCAAGGCGCACTTTACGGAAAGAATGCTATTGGTGGAGCCATCAATATTTACTCTAAAGAGCCAGTGAACACTACCAAAAATAATCTGACCCTAGGGTATGGTAACGCTAATGCCTTATTGACCCAATTCGTTTCTTCCGGAGCCATCAAGAAAGATAAAGTGTTCTATCGTCTTTCCACTCAGTTTAAGAATTTTGACGGTTTATTGACTAATGAATTCAATGATGAAAAGGTAGATTTCTCTAGGGAATTCAATGCCCGTGGGCAAATCATCGCTAGAATAACCGATAATTTCAAGGCCAGTGCTACCCTTCAATTTATAGACGTAAGCGGTGGTGCGGCCTACTATTCCGTTAACCCAACGGGCAACTTATTTGTTGATGGATTTCCCGGAGGTGCTCTTTCGCCTGACCCAGAAGATGGCAATAATGTTATAAACCATGATGAACCGGGTAAATCGGATATTAGGAATGCTTTTGGAAATGTAAGCTTGGAGTATACTCCGGGTAAGGTTAAAATTCAAAGTATTACTTCATACAATTATGTAGATCGATCTTTGAGCGGTGATCTTGATTTTATACCTTTTGATGATTTTACCCAAGGCGAAACGGCCGAAACAAAAACGTTCAACCAAGAACTACGGTTGAATAATGTAGCTTCCGAAGGAAAAATAAATTGGAGTGCTGGAGGGTTTTATCAAGATATTGAAAAGCCCTTTTTTCAAGATGGATATAATAGGGATTTTGATTTAAACCAGCTTTTTTATGGTATTGCCGCAGATGTTATCAATACAACCACAACCTATGCTTTATTCGGCTTTATCGATTATAAGATAACGGATAAGCTTACGGCTTCCGCAGGTTTCCGTTACGATAACGATACCTTCAAACAAGAAGACCATTTGTCGGGTGACACTTTTGAACGTTCAAATGATATTGTACAACCCAAAGCCTCTTTGTCTTACCAAGCTACCGAAAATGCCCTGATCTATGCTAATTATGGTAGAGGCTATAGAACAGGTGGTTTTAACCCTGCAGTGACCGACCGTTTTAACAGGGATTTTGAGGATGAACTTACCAATAACTATGAGTTTGGTTTTAAAACATCAATGTGGAACAACCGCTTTATTTTAAACGGGTCGGCCTTTTACACTAATTTTTCGAATCAGCAGCAGTACATATTCGATCTAGATACATTTTATCCGGGTAACTACAACTATGATAAAAGTAAGATCATAGGTTTTGAATTGGATGCTAAGCTAAGATTGACCAAATATTTGGATCTATTGGCCAATTATGGATTTGTAGATTCTGAGATTACTGAAGGTGGGACTACTGGTGGCGTTAATGGAACGGCCACGGATTTAAGCGCCTTCAACGGAAAGAAAACGCCATTTGTTCCGCAGAACAATTTTAACATAGGCTTGGAGTCTAGTTTTGCGCTTACCGAGAAGATAAACTTTGACGGTAACATCAACCTGAACAGTACGGGCAAAACCTATTGGGATGAAAGTAATTCCGATGCCTTTACTACTAGCGCTTATCAGCTTTTGGATGCCCGAGCGTCCGTTTCTTTTGATAATGTAAAATTCACTATCTGGGGGAATAATATTCTGGACAAACAATACTATACCGAGTATGTGCCAGGTTCTTTGTTCGGAGGTTTCGATGACTTCGGATGGAGAGGAAGGCCAGCTACTTACGGAGCTTCGGTTTCTATCAATTTCTAATAATTTTTTTCAATAGAAAGGGAGTGTGATTTTGGTTTCCCCACCACTCCCTTTTTTAAAAATAAGAATACCTATGAGTACCAATTACAATCTAGAACGCAGCTTGGTGGCCAAGGTCATCATGCAAGACATGTTTAAAGTAAAAGCTGGCGAATCGGTTGCCATAACGGCCGATTCAGGTAATGATCCAGAACTTATGAATGCCTTTGCTGCCGCTGTTTATGCGGTGGGGGGAAAGCCTTTGTTAATGTGGACACCCAAAGCGGGGAAAGATGGGCAGGCCGGTATAAAAGATTGGCCAGAAGAGGCTTTAACGGCTGCTTTGAGCAATGTAGATGTTTGGTTAGAGTGCAATTCTACCATTCTTTTGTATTCGGATATATGGGAGAATGCCTTTAAGAATAACAAAAAATTACGTTATTTGATTATTGCCGACTCTAGTGTGCAATCGCTTTTAAGAACTTTTACTGGATACAATGTACCGGACTTGAGCAAGATGCTGAACAAAGTGCGAGATATGGTTCTTGACTGTAAAACCATTCGTATTACAAGTGATAATGGTACGGATGTATCTTACGATATTAACCTAGATTATTCTTTTGATATTGACGATGGCGATTTTTCCATGCCTAAATTTGGTACGGCCCCTGGTTATGTGAACATTGTTCCTAAAGTAGGAAGCATGAACGGCACCATTGTTTTTGATCTGTTGATGAACGCCAATGTCTACGGAACCGACAATAAGCTGGAGTTTATTATGAAAGACGGTGCTATTTCAGATGTAAAGGGCACGGCAAAAGAGGCTGAGAATTTCAAGGAATATTTAGCTTCGTTCAATGACCCGAATATGTACAAAATATCACACAATATGATAGGGCTTAACCCAAGTATTAGAAAAATGAGGGGAGAGATTGTTGAGGATGAACGTGTGTGGGGCGGAGTAGATTTTGGTTTCGGACATACCAGCCCTATGGATATGCCACCGTTAGGCCAAGTTGCCAAATCTCATTTTGATGGTATCGTTGGTAAAGTAAGTATTTATTTAGATGATATACAGATTGTAGAAAATGGTATCTACACACATCCAGCGCTCAAACCACTGGCCGTAAAATTAATAGGGGATTATTAATGTTGAAAGAGGAAGCACAGATTGCCGATGATTATTCAAGAACGAAAGTTCCTGAAGATAAAACAGTCAACGGCATTCGCATTGCTTCTATTATCATAGGTATCGGGGTAACTCTGCCCGTTTTCTTTGTTGGTTCGGAAGTTACTCAGGCCTTAGGTTTGGAAAAGGCAATATGGGTCTTTATGGGTGTTTGCATTGTGCTTAGCCTCTTGTGTTCTGTAACGGCAATTATTGGGAGTAGGACTAGGTTATCTACCTATATGCTTCTTCATTTTTCTTTTGGAAAAAAAGGGGCATTGCTCATAAATTTATTGGTGGCCATCACCCTTTTGGGATGGTATGCGGTCACGGTTGAAATTTTTGGACAAGCATTGACAGATGCTTTTTCGCAACTTTTGAACATCTCCTTTCCGGTGCCTGTTGGAATACTATTAGGGAGTGTGTTAATGACGCTCACCTCTATTTATGGTTTCCGTATAATTGAGCGATTTTCGTCTGTTGCAGTGCCTTTAATGCTCTTGTTTGTAGTGTATGTACTGTATGCAACTACTACCCAAAATAGTATGTTTACCCTTTTTCAAATTGCAGGGAACGGTTCTATGACAACTACGCAAGCCATTTCAGCAGTTGTTGGTATGGTAATTTTAACGCCCGTATTAATGCCTGATTACTCCCGTTTTGCTAAAACGGATAAAGACAGCTTGATTTCAATTTTAGGATTGACCATTGGTTTTCCTCTAGTATTGTTGGCCGGTGGAATACCGAGCCTTATTACGGGCGAAATAGACATTATGAAAATTATGATTGGTTTAAGCCTGACTATTCCCGCATTGTTTATTCTCATATTTTCAACTTGGACTACGAATACGGCTAATCTATATTCAACACAGCTAACCTTGTCAACTGTCTTTACAAAAACAAAAGAGGCTAAATTGGGTCTTTTGGCCAGTATTGTGGGAACCCTTTTGGCCCTTTTTGGAGTCGCCATTCATTTTATAGATTTTTTAAATGTTTCAAGTATATTCATTCCGCCCGTATCTGCAATTTTTATTACCGATTTTTTCTTTGTGAAAAAACAGCAATATGATGTAGAGCGTTTTAGTGAACTACCTGTATTTGGTGCCTATGCATTAATTAGCTGGGTTGCTGCTTGCATTGTGGCGTATTTAGGGGCTTTTGATTATATAACGTTTACATCAATTTCGTTTTTCGATTCATTTATTGTTGCATTTGCATCATATCTAATACTTAAAAAAACACTTAACTAAATGTTGATTACAGATTTAGAACCCAAAACCATTTGGCAGCACTTTGAGGCCATAAACGCCATACCTAGGGCATCGACTAAAGAAGAGGTAATCATTAATTTTATGATGGCATTCGGGAAGTCGCTAAACCTAGAAACGTCAGTGGATGCAATCGGGAACGTTATTATAAAAAAACCGGGAACCAAAGGCAAAGAAGATTGTAGAACTATTGTGTTGCAAGGACATTTGGATATGGTACATCAAAAAGAGGCCACTTCAAATTTTGACTTTGAGACCCAAGGCATAGAAATGTTCGTTGATGGAGATTGGGTAAAAGCAAAAGAAACCACATTAGGCGCTGATAATGGTATTGGTGTAGCGGCAATTATGGCTGTACTAACATCCAACGATATAGAACATCCGCCTATAGAAGCCTTGTTTACCATTGATGAAGAAATGGGGATGACCGGTGCAATGGCACTAACAAAAGAACAGTTACAAGGTTCTATTTTGTTGAATTTAGATTCCGAAGAGGACGATGAAATTACCATTGGCTGCGCAGGTGGGGTAGATGTTGCTATTGATGGCCCGTTTGATATAAAACTGCTTGATGCCAAGGAATATAGTCTTAAAGAAATTAAGGTAAGCGGTTTAACCGGAGGTCATTCAGGAATGGATATTCATCTGAACAGAGCCAATGCCATATTGGTACTGACCGAATGTTTGGAGTATTTGATTTCACAAACCGACTGTAGGTTGCACAGTGTAGACGTTGGTACTTTGACCAATGTAATACCAAGGAACGGTTCTGCCATTATTGCAATTAGAGAAGACAAATATGAACTATTTGCCCAAGCATTGAAGGATATTGAACAGGTGCTTAAACAAAAATACTTGAATACCGACCCCGACTTGAGCATTGAAGTTTTTTCATCAGAAAACACCATGGGTGTTCTGGATGTCAAAACTCAAAAAAAAATGATAGAGGCCGTATTGACGATACCCAACGGGGTATACGCTATGACGGAAGGTATAGAAGGTTTAGTGCAGACGTCTAACAATATAGCTATATTTAATGTGGGTCAAGGCAGTTACCATATAGGTTGCCATACCAGAAGCGCTATAAATGCTGAACGTGATGAACTTGTAAGCAAGATAAGAGACTGTTTCCCTTTTGCCAAAGTCTCTGAAAACGGTCCTTATCCTGGGTGGGAACCAAGACCGGACAGCGAGTTGTTGGCATTGGCCACACGCTGTTATTGGGAGCTGAACGGAGAATTTGCGGCTATAAAATCTATACATGCCGGTTTAGAGTGTGGAATATTGTCGGGAACCTTCCCTGATATGCAAATGATTTCTTTTGGCCCTAATATCTTAGGAGCACATTCTCCAGAAGAACGGTTACAGATTAGCTCTACCCAAAAATTTTGGAAGTTGCTGACCAAATTACTTAAAGAATTGAAGTAAAATACGGAACATGGCAGAGAGCAATCAATATACCAGTACAAAAGTAGAGCCCAAAGATTTTACCTCTGGGTGGCTCATAGCCTTGCTTATAGCAGGTACAGGTCTTACGCTCCCAATACTTTATCTAGGCTCTGAAGTTGCGTTGGGTATAGGACTTAAGGATGCATTATGGGCCTTTGGTATAAGTACTACGGTATTAACGGTAATGTGCTTGGCAACGACAAGAATAGGTAACCGTTCTCGTCTTTCTACCTATATGATACTCCATTTTAGTTTTGGTAAGCAAGGGGCCAAAATCATGAATACTATTTTTGGTATCACCCTTTTGGGGTGGTTTTCTGTAGCCCTGGAGTTATTGGCCATAGCCGTTGCGGACACTGCCTTCGCTACGTTTTCTGTAGTGTTGCCACAGTGGATTATAATCTTGATAATGGGAGCGTTGATTACCGCAACAACTTTTCGTGGGATACGAAGCTTGGAGCGATTGGCAAATATGGCCGTGCCGGTATTGATGTTATTTTTAATCTATGTTATTTATATTTCTTTTGACCAGGGCATGTCTTTTCAAGAGGTGTTGGATTTTGTGCCGGAAAACCCGAGTATGACCTTATTTGAAGCTACTTCCATACTGGTAGGTTCCTCTATTCTTTTCCCCGTTTTGATGGCGGATTTCTCCCGTTTTATATATAATGACAAACAGAGTATGATCGCGGTGCTGGGCATAACGATCGGTTTCCCCATAGCTTTGATTTTAAGTGCTATCCCATCTATACAAACAGGTGAAGTGGATATTATAAAAGTTATGCAGGAATTTGGACTTGTATTGCCGGCATTCGCTTTGTTATTGGTTTCTACATGGGTAGGCAACGCCTGTAACCTCTATTCTACGGCGCTCACTTTTTCTACGGTAAAGACTGGTTGGTCCTTTCAAAAAATGACCTTGATATCAAGTGTTTTTGGTATTCTCTTTGCGCTGCTCGGTTTTTCAAATTATCTATTCGATTTTTTAAGTTTTCTGGGTGTTCTGGCGCCTTCTATTTCCTCAATCTATATCATCCATTTTTATTGGGTTAAAAAACAACATTATGTGTTGAGCGAAATTGCAGAATGGGAGCCAAAGGCATTGATCAGTTGGGTTATTAGCTCGGGAGTAACCGTATTTACCTATTTAGAAATTTTTCAACTGACCCATGCTTATTTTATTGATTCGTTTCTGCTGGGAGGATTGATTTATACCCTTTTGCAGTGGAAGGAATTAAGGAAGGGTGAAATTTAAGCGGCTAAAAGCATGAAAAACTAATGAATGGGATTCGGTTTTCAATGAATTAGGGGATTCCGTTAAATTTCTTAATGAAATGTTAATTTTGATATTCATGATTTCAACACCCTTTTAATATTTCATTTTGAATTACGGTTTACATTATTTATTTATTCTCCGCTATTGGTTGTTTATTTTGAATTATTCTTACCATAGGCGCTCTATTGGTAAAAATAACTCCGGTATTTTCCTTTAGATCAAGAAAAAATGCATTTACTTTATTGTAGATAAATATACCTACTTCTGTTACGGATTATAATACGTGGTAAATCTAAAGCGGCCTTAAACCCGGTTCTTTGGTTTTATTTCTACCCCCATTTTTTCAATTTGAAAAACTAGGCTTATGAAAAAATCGTTGTTAATCATTCCGTTTTCAGTTCTTATGCATTTGTGTATAGTTAATGGGGTACTTTACTTCATGACCCCGCTTACATATTTAGAAGGAACCAATGTGCTCTATTATAATTTGGCTTGGTTCATAGCGGCGTTTAGTCTTAATTATTACCCTACGGAAAGACGTGAGAGGTTTGAAACCAACCTGGGTAAATATTTTAGATTGCTCGGTATTTTTGGGCTCGCCTATTTTGCGCTTTACGGCTTCAAATCTAATGGAATATATGCTTTTGAGTATCGTGCTTCGGTCTATTTGGTCATTTGTTTGTTTATAACCATTTATAGGTCTTTGTTCTATTGGGTTAGGACAAAGTATAGATTGTACGGAGGAAACTTTAGAAACGTAGTTGTGGTAGGAAGGGATAAAAACCTTAAGAAAATCAGGAAGGTTTTTGACCAACCGGAATTAGGTTACAGGTACAAAGGTTTTTTTGATGACCGCCCTTCTGTGAGTCCCACATATTTAGGAAAAATGAACGACTGTTTTAAGTATGTCCTGGAAAATGATGTGGATTATATCTATTGCGTTACCTCTAACCTTTCTAAAAAGGAGCTGGAATACCTAATTACCTTTGCCGATAACAACTTGAAAAAGTTAAAGATCATACCGGACAACAAGGAAATTTTTACGCGTTCCATGTCTATTGAACTATATGATAATATACCTGTTCTGGCTATGCGTAAATCTCCGTTGGAATTGGAATATGCTCCAATAATCAAAAGAACTTTTGATCTCTTGTTTTCTTCCTTTGTAATTCTCACAGTATTGTCATGGCTTACGCCCATCCTATTTGTTCTTATGAAGTTAGAGTCAAAAGGGCCATTGTTTTTTAAACAAAAAAGGCATGGGGTAAATAGAAAAGCATTCTGGTGTTATAAATTTAGATCAATGACCCAAAATGCGGAATCCGATACTTTAATGGCCACTAAAAATGATATGAGGGTCACCCGTATAGGTAAGATATTGCGTAAGACCAGTATTGATGAGTTGCCACAGTTCATAAATGTTTTTCTTGGAGATATGAGCGTAGTGGGGCCAAGACCACATATGGAATCTCATACGGAAATGTACGAAACCTCAATTGACAAATATCTGGTAAGGCACTTCGTAAAACCTGGGATTACCGGTTTGGCACAAATTAAAGGATGCCGCGGAGAAATTATTAAAAAGGCGGATATCATAAACCGAATCCGATTTGATATTTTTTATACGGAAAGCTGGTCTTTGGGGTTAGACCTGAGTATCATTTATTCAACTGTAGTAAATGCCGTAAGAGGTGAAGAGAAGGCATACTAGCCAATTTTCAGTCTGTAAAAAGTGAGAAATATCATTCTAGAAACAAGCGTCACTTTTAAAAGATGCTTGTTTTTTTATGCCTTCATATGGCATTCTCCCCTTACCGACATCATCAAGCCTTGGTAATGCAGTTATAATTCTGTTGGTTACAACAATAACAGGGTCCAAAATTACGTTCAGTTTAACTACAAGGTAAGTTATCCCCTACAAATCAAATCTCTTATCTTACATTTCGTAATACGTAGGACTTTATGTTAAAACCAAAGATACCTCTAAACGAAGAGGACCGAATTAAAGCACTTGAAAGTTTCGAGATTCTAAATACCTTGGAGGAAGAAGAATATGATGCCATTACCCGTATAGCGGCAGAAATATGCAATACTCCAATGGCACTTGTGTCTTTGGTAGATTCAGATAGGCAGTGGTTTAAATCCCACTATGGTATAGACGCTACGGAAACCCCTCGTGACCTAGCCTTCTGTGCGCACGCTATAAATAATCCTGAGGAATTGTTCATTGTAAAAGATTCCAGCAAGGATGAACGTTTTGCGGATAATCCGCTGGTTACAGGAGGGCCCCAAGTGCAATTTTATGCAGGTGCACCGTTAAATACAAAGGACGGGTTTTCCATAGGTACTTTATGTGTTATAGACACTTTGCCAAGAACCAACTTCACCCCTAAGCAGCAGGCTTGTTTAAGGTCATTGGCCAATCAGGTTATGGCTCAGTTAGAGCTTAGACGTCAAAACAGTCTTCAACAGATTATAAATCATGAACTTTCCGTTAAGAACAATCAGCTTAAGCACTTTACATATCGCTTGGCACATGATATGAAAACCCCGTTGCAAGGTATTGGCGCTTTGGTAAGTTTTATTAAAATGGATTATCTACATCTATTAAAGGACACAGAAGTTCCGGAGTGGCTAGATACCATTGAGGATAGGGTTAGTTATATGGAAGCGTTAATTAATGGTATTATGAACTATACCAATATAATGAACAGTGAGGTTGAATATAATGAGTTTCATATTGCAACTGAGCTTAACCATATTTCACAGGAGTTGGGCAAGACATCTCATATTAGTCTGACTCCCATAGGTTGTGACTGTACCATTGTTCACTCCTTAAAAAGCTTCAATCAGATTTTTTCCGAATTGATTTTAAACTCCATAAAATTTTCCCGCCAAGAGTTAACAGAAATCAAAATATCTTTTGCGGAGGATGAAAACAGTTATTCATTTACTTATGAGGATAACGGCCCCGGTATTCCAGAGAAATATTGGAAAAAAGTCTTTGTCATGTTTGAAACCTTGCGGAAAGAAAACCCTACGGATACGGGAATAGGTTTGGCTACTATTAAAGCTATTATTGAGAAATTGGGAGGTACTATACTATTAAGCAATAGACCTGAAAATTGTTCGGGAACTTATTTTCAATTTACTCTTTTGAAGTAAATAAAAAAAGGTTTCAAAAGTAAAAACTCTTGAAACCTTATCATACTTGGTGGAGAATACCGGAGTCGAACCAGTGACCTTTTGCCTGCCCGAATTACTAAAAGCAATTCAGTTAGAATCAAAATGTATCACATTTAATTGGTAATCACCAATTTATTTAATTAAACCAATTTTTTGCAATCTCGCTCTCTGTGTTTAAGCCCATATAGTGAATATATTCATTTTTTGAAGCATTATAGACGTAATCATTTCCCCAATCTAGATGGTTATCAGCTACCTCTTCAATAGCTTTACAAATAAATTCAATTTCGGCATTAGTTATTGTTGGGTGTATTGACATTCGTATCCATCCAGGACGCTCAACCAAACAGCCCTCAAGAATTTTCTTTTCTATCGATTTTGAAGTAGGTTCATCTACATTTAAAAGATAATGCCCATAAGTGCCCGCACAAGAACAACCTCCCCGGGTTTGAACCCCAAACCTATCATTCAATAATTTTACTATTAGGTTGTAATGAGCATCGTCTATATAGAAAGAAAATATTCCCAAACGCTCGGTATGGTTGGGTGCCAATAATCTTAGGTTTTTGATTTTTGTTAATCTTTCAAAAATAATAGCATTTAATTCGTGCTCTCTATCCATAATATTCTGCACGCCCATTTCCTCTTTTAGCTGAATAGAAAGAGCAATTCTAATGGCTTGAAGAAAACCTGGAGTACCACCATCTTCCCGGGTTTCTATATCATCAATATAATCATGGTCTCCCCAAGGGTTTGTATAACTAACGGTACCACCTCCAGGATTATCAGGGACTAGATTCTTATATAATTTTTTATTGAATATCAATACTCCCGAAGTACCAGGGCCTCCTAAAAACTTGTGTGGTGAAAAGGTAATGGCATCTAGATATTCATCGTCATTTTCTGGATGCATGTCAATATTAACATAGGGCGCTGAACATGCAAAATCAACAAAACACAAACCATTGTTTTGATGCATTATTTTGGCAATATCATAGTAAGGTGTTTGAATGCCTGTTACATTGGAACAACCGGTAATAGCCGCAATTTTTATTGGGCACTCTTTGTGGCCCTCAATCATCTTTTCCAAACTTTCAAGACATGGCAACCCTTCTGCATTTGAAGGAATTACTTTTACTTTTGCAATGGTTTCCAACCAAGAGGTTTGGTTGGAATGATGTTCCATATGCGACACAAAAATGATAGGACGTTTTTCTTCAGGAACAATGGTGTGGTCTTTTAAGTTTTCGTTTAGTTTAATTCCAAGAATACGCTGAAATTTGTTAATGGCACCCGTCATTCCTGTGCCAACCGTAATTAAAACATCATCTTTTGAAGCATTTACGTGCTTTTTGATAATATTTCTGGCATTATGGTAAGCATGCGTCATCACGCTTCCTGTAATTGAGGTTTCGGTATGGGTGTTGGCAACATATGGACCTATCTCATTTAATATTTTTTCTTCTATAGGTCTGTACAACCGGCCACTTGCTGTCCAATCAGCATAAATGATTTTTTTCTTTCCATAAGGCGATTCAAATTCCGTATCGATTCCAATTATATGCTGCCTGAAAGGTGCAAAATAAGATTCAAGATTTGTTAATTTATCTTTGTTAACCATTTTTCTAAATATCATATATTTTTAATCCTATATGATTTAATATTTATTAATTATAATTTTTCCGGAAGAATTGAATTTAACCAATCCATGTGATTTTATTTCTTTTAAAAAATTTATAATTTCTTTTCGCGACCCTTTTTGTTCTAAAAAAATAAACTCCCTATTTATTTCAACAATTTCTACACGATGTTGGTTAATTATTAAAGAAGTTATAGGGTTGTTTAAAAAGTAATCATAAGAAATTTTATAATAGGCCAGTTCATTATATATAACTTCAGAATCAATATAATTCTCTACTTCAATTGTATATTCTTTGTTTCTAATTAACTCTATAACACTCGCTAATTGGCTATTTTTTGATTTTACAATCAAGACAATCTTTAATGCTTTTTGTTTTTCTATAGTTATACTATTTACACTTTCAATATGTATAAACTTTTCAGAAAATGTCTTTAATATATTTTCTAATACTCCAAAGTCATTTTTTACGTAAACAATTAGTATGTTTTCTGTGCTATCATTAATTGTTAAATATGAATCAATATTCATTTTAATGACTATTTAAATTTTGAAACACCTTCTTTTAACCAGGCGTAATATTCATCTGCATCAGGCGTATACGCAACCGGTTCTAAAAGGTTTTGTTCATCATGCCCCATTAACACATAAAAAGGTTGTGAATTTGCTTTATATTTAAGTGTTTGTAATTCACTCCACTTTTGTCCAATATACTTTAACTTTTTTCCTGGTTTAAGCTTTGAATCTGTTACTTCATGATCCTCTAAAGGACGTTTATCATCTACATACAATGAAATTAACACCACTTCATTTTTAAGGATGTTCAAAATCTTTGGCTTAGGCCACACGTTTTGTTCCATTTTTCTACAATTTACACATGCCCAACCTGTAAAATCTATCATTACGGGTTTGCCTACTTCTTTTGCATAGGCCAATCCTTTATCATAATCGTTAAAGGCTAAAATATCGTGAGGTGCTAGTAAATGTGCCCCTTGCGGAAGTCCTTCATGCGAGTCTAAATCGAGGGGAGTACCAAGTTTGGAATACCCTACGCCATAAGGCGACTCGCTATATTCTAATGGTGGTGGGAAGGCACTTATTAAATTTAGCGGCGCACCCCAAAGACCTGGGATCATATAAATAGTGAATGATAATACTACAAGTCCTAAACTTAATCGTCCAACTGAAATATGTGTCAATGGCGAATCGTGCGGAAGCTGTATTTTTCCGAAAAGATAAAACGCCAAGGCACCGAATATGGCTATCCAAATGGCCAAAAACACTTCACGTTCCAACAAATGCGCTTGTAAAACCAAATCGGCTTGTGACAAAAATTTGAATGCCAAGGCCAACTCCAGAAAACCAAGTACCACTTTTACCGTATTTAACCAACCGCCAGATTTAGGGAGAGAATTTAACCAACCTGGAAATGCTGCAAATAGCCCGAATGGTAATGCAATGGCCAATGAAAAACCTAACATACCAATAATAGGTGCCAATCCGCCTTTAGAAGCCGCCTCAACTAGTAAAGTACCAACAATAGGTCCTGTACAAGAGAACGACACAATAGCTAAGGCCAGTGCCATAAAAAAGATTCCAATAAGTCCACCTTGGTTTGCTTGCGAATCAACTCGATTCGCCCAAGAGTTTGGTAGCATAATTTCAAAAGCGCCTAAAAACGACACCGCAAAAATGACCAATAGCAAAAAGAATATGATGTTAAACCAAACATTGGTTGCCAATGCATTTAAAGCATCGGCGCCAAAAACACCAGTAACCGCTGTACCTAAAAGTACGTAGATTACTATGATAGAAATACCGTATATAATGGCGTTTTTTATACCTGCTGCCTTGCTTTTACTTTGTTTAGTAAAGAAACTCACCGTCATAGGAATCATTGGGAACACACATGGTGTTAACAATGCAGCAAATCCAGATAAAAACGCTATGAAAAAGATAGACCAGAGTCCTTTGTTGGAATTTTTACTTTTTGGCTTAGTTGCAGAATCAATCGAGACACCAATAGTATTTGAGGCCGTTTTATCTTCTGAAATATTAAAAACCAAGTCGACTTCTTTTGGTGGCAGGCAACGTGTATCGTCACAAACCATAAATTCTACAAACCCAGTGATAGATGTTACGCCTTTTTCTACTTTTATTTTTTGTTTAAAGGTTGCTGTGTTTTCAAAGAATTTAATCTTCATTTCAAAAACGGGGTCATCTACTGTATGGCCCGCTTCCTCTGAAGTGTTTCCTGTGATTTTAAAGGTCCCTTCGCTATCATCATAAACAAACGTGGTAGGTATTGGACCATCTTCTGGTACCGTTTGCGAGTATAAATGCCAGCCTTTTTCAATGGATGCTTTTGAAACCAAGACATATTCAGTCTCCGATAATTTTTCAACACTTGTTGTCCATGTTACCGGATCTAAAATTTGGGAGTTGCCTATTGAAAAGGCTAATAACACGATTAGAAAGATTAGTTTCTTCATTTATGAAATGTACTTTACGCTATTTGATATTAAAAACTAAATCAACTTCGGTAGGTGGCAAGCATCTACTATCATCACAAACCATAAATTCTACTGTTGCATTAACCTTAAATGGTTTTTTTTCTTTTATTAAAATGCGCTGCTTAAATAAAGCTTTAGTTTCAAAAAATTTAATTTCCATATTAAAAACAGGATCGCTAATCGTATGCCCTTCTTCCTCTTTTGTATTGCCCTTTTTTAAATAATTGGTGCTACTTTTAAATAAAAAAGTTGTTGGAATAGGCCCGTCTTCGGGTACTGTTTGTGAATATAAATGCCATTTTGCATCAATGGTAGCTATGGCCATTAAATCATATTCCTTGTCTGAAATCTTTACGACCTTTGTTGACCATTTTACAGGTTCTAAAATTTGTGAATTACCAATTGCAAAAACTAATAAGACGAGTATTAGAACAGCTTTTTTCATTGTATTAATTTAAGGTTGTTTTTAAATTTTTTAAAAGGGTTATTTTGATAAACAACCCTTTTTTATCTTTCTATTCTGATTTAATTTATTGGTTAGCTAATTCAAACCATTTAAAATGCATAAATTGAAAGATAATTCCTTCTAATTCAATGGGTTGCCGTTATCGTCTAACGAACCCGACTTGATTATAATTAACTTGTTTAAATCTATATACTTTTTAATGGTGCTATTGACTTGTTCTAAAGTTACTGCTTCAATATCTTTAGTATATTGGTCGATATACTCAGGTTCTAAACCTCTTTCAACAAAGTCTAACAGAGCACCAGCTAAACCACCAGTAGTAGAAAGACTAACTTTAAAACTTCCTGTTAAATTTGTTTTTTTAGCGGCTAACTCTTCCTCTGTTACACCTTGTTCAACCCATTTTTTAATTTGTACCATGGTTGCATCTAGCCCTTTTTGAAATAAATTAGGGTTAAAAGAGGCATTAACATACCAATAGCCATCTACATAATTATGACCAGAATGCCTTGCGTTAATACTATAAGTTAAGCCATCTTCATCTCTTACAGTACGCATAAGTCTCCCAGAAAATCCACCACCTAAAATACTTGTACCCATGTAAAAGGGTAAATAGTCTTTATCCATTCTTTGAATTCCTGTATACTGTCCTATATACATTTCTGCACTTGGTTTTTGAGGAATTGTAACCACTTTAGTTAACGCGTCAGCTTTATTTGTTTTTTTAAAATTGGCCTTAGCTTTAACTCCTCCGGTCCATCCTTTGAAGGCGACTTTAAGAGCTTTAGATAAAGCTTTCGTGTCAACATCTCCAACAGCTACTAAATGCATATCTGCTGGTCCGAAATATTTTTTATGAAATACTTTCAATTCATTTAAAGTTACTTTATTCAAATTATCAATTGATGTTTGAATATCGGTTGTATAGTTAGGGTGTCCTTCTTGATAAATGGCTTGAGAAAGTGCTATTGAACCTTGAGTTCCAGGGTCTGTTAACCCACGTTTCATGCTGCCTTCATTTTGCTGTTTTAGCAGATTGAATTCTTTTTCGTCGAATAGTGGAAATCTTAATTCTTCAGCTAATAAAGTAACAACTTCATATAAATCTTTTTTCAAGCACTTAAAACCTATTCTCATGTCATGAGTGCCCGCACTAACTCTTAATGTAACACCTAACTTTTCTAGTTTTTGAGAAAATTGAAATTTATCGTGATTTAAGGTGCCTTTACTTAGCATTTGTGCTGTTAAGGATGGCACCATTTCATTACCATTTGTATTTAAATAATCTCCGATAGGAAAACTTGCCGATACGGTTAAAAAGTCTTTTGCTCCCGTTTTGGCAGTAATTACATCAATTCCCACAATGCTCTCTCGAGTAAATTTCTCTCCTTTATCAGATATTTCAATGGTTTGGTATGCTGAAGTAATCTCAGAAATTACTTCTTGAGATACCATATCAGAATTTGTAGGACAATCTTTGCTTGCATGCTCTGGATTTCTGTAAAAATATTTACTATCATCATTGAGCATATAGTTAGCAGGCTTTTGACCTACAGCCTCATTCCCTCCTGGTACTTTTGGGATAAAATAGCCTGTTGTACTTTGGTCTTCTAATAAATACGTATTTGCAACACGTTTTACATCCTCTGCTGTAACTTTACTAAGCCTTTTATTTGCATTAATGTAGTCTTTCCAATCGCCTCCTGCGATGGCTTCATTTAATTCCCGTGCAATACTGCCCGAACCATCTCTAGATAAAATGGTTTGCGCATTAAGCTTTGCAACAATGCGATCAACATCTTCTTGAGTTACACCATCGTTTTTTACTGTGGCTATCATCTCAAGTAATTGTTCATTTATCTCTTCATGATCTTTATCCGGTGTAATGCCTAGTGAAACACTCAATAATCCTACTTCTTTAAAATTTGAAGCGCTTGAATATCCATAAAGAGCTATACCTGTATCTACAAATGTTTTATTAAGAATAGAAGACGTTCCAGAACCTATAATTTGACTTAACACTTGTAATGCAGGTAAATCATCATGCATTCTACCTGGTATTTTATACCCTATTGATACAATGCCTTGTTGACCAGGTTTCTTAATAATTATTTTTCTTGGTCCCAATTGATCTGGCTCTGTTGTATAAGGTTGAGGCATATCATGTGGAGCCTTAGTGATTTTGCCAAAATACTTGTCAACTAAATCAAAAAGTGATTCTTTTTGAAAATCTCCAATAATGGTTAATGTTGCATTATCTGGCCAATAGTAAGTATTATAAAAATCTCTTAATGTTTCTATAGGCATCTTTTCAATGTCTGAGCGCCAACCAATAGTATTATGATGATAAGGATGTGCCATATAAGCTGTAGCCCACATTTCCTTATTTAACAAACTATTTGGGTTATTTTCACCGCGTTCAAATTCATTTCTAACCACAGTCATTTCTGATTCTTTATCTTCTTTTAATAATAAAGAATTTCGCATTCTATCTGCTTCTATATGAAGTGCTGTCTCTATATGGTCACTTGGAATGGTTTCATAATAATTGGTTCTGTCATACCAGGTAGTGGCATTCATTCTTGCTCCAATACTATTCAATTTACTATCGATGGATGTACCTTTTCGTTTATTAAAGGTAGGTGTACCTTTAAAATTTAAATGCTCTAATAAATGTGTAGAACCGGTATTACCTGGTACTTCATGTTTAGATCCAACGCGGTAAACAATTTGTACTGTTACTACTGGAGCTGCATTATCTTGAACTAATAAGATGTTCATGCCATTAGGCGTGTACAAATATTCTTCTATACCCTCAAGCTCGGTCACTTTGGTAAATTTTGAAGCAGATTCTTGTGCACTTAAGAAAAATGATGTCAATAACATTGACAGTATAAAGACGTGAGCTTTTAAAAACGTTTTACTTATCATTTGATTACTATTTTATATTTATTCATTTAAATTACAATGGAGTAAAAATCTTAATTTACCCTAACAAAGGATGCTACTTTTATTAATGGCCAAATAGTTCCTTTAACTTGGCATCTAGTTCTTCTTTCTTTGGATTTCTAAGTATGATTTTTTCATTGTCATCCATTAAAAACGCAGTTGGTAAAAATGGCACACCATATTGCCTAGCAACCTTACCCCATTGATGGTCTGCACCAGTGTCATTTAAGTGCATCCAAGGTGTTTTATCCTCTTCTATGGCCTTTCTCCATTTTTCTTCCGCATCAGCAGTTCCAACACCAACAATTTCAAACCCATCTTTCCCGTATGTTTTGTACAATTCTTTCAAATGCGGAAAAGAAGCTCTACAAGGAACACACCAAGAAGCCCAAAAATCAACCAATTTGTACTTAGCATTTATTTTAGATAGTGTTATTTCCTTGCCGTTTACATCATTCAATTTAAAATCAGGAGCAATGGCTCCTTCTCCTAAGTTTTTGAACAAATCATTATAGGTCTTCTCGTAATACTTAAACATAGCAGTATGTTTGGCATCACCTTTAAATATTGGGAAAATGGTTTTCATTTCTTCTTTAGACATGCGTCCTTCGCTAAACTGAAAGTTTAAAACCCAAGGTGCTACCGCAGACTCTGGATGATCTTTTACATATTGAATCATAAAAGATCTTCGTTCATTTTGCTGTTCGTTTTGCAAATCTTTAAATTGACTGCTCCATGCTTGAAACGCTTCTATTTTAGTTTCATCTTTAGACTTATAGGCTACTTCTAATTTGGGTCTTATCGTTTTTAAAATGGCAAATTTATCTTGGTTCGTGATGCTATCTATTTTCGCTTGCTGTAGGTCATAAATTTCCTGTAATGCTGAACCTGTAACTTTTGCCTTAAGCTCACCACGATTTGACTCAGTTGTATCAAAATTTAATGCAATAGTACTGTTCTCTAAAAAGAATGTACTTCTAAATTCATCACCTATTGTTATGGATACACGATCAGGATGCTCAATAATTCCTTTGAATTCAAAAACACCGTTTGTCATTTGGGTGCTATCAATGATTATAGGCTCAGCTCCTCTATCTATAAAATTAGTTTCTAATAATTTTACTGTGCCTAGGTCTAGACCTCTTACAGTTCCTGTAATAGTATAGCCCTCAAAAGGCTCTTCTTTTTTACAATTCGTAAAAGCAAATATTGCAACTAAGCAAAACGTTAATGTATATTTTGGTTTAAATCCTATTTTCATGATTAGCATTTATTTTAATAATTCTTCTAAAAATTTAAAAGCATCCTCTCCTCCTCCAACAAATCGTTTTACAATATTTCCTCTGGGGTCGATTATAAGTTTTGTTGGAAAGCCTTGTACGTTAAATCGGGTTACAAAATTATCAGCGGTGTTCTTTTTGGTGCTAAGTATCTGTTGCCAATCATAGTTGTTCTCATCAATAAATTTTTGGACTTTTTCTTTCGTGTCCCCAGAATTAATGCCTAAAACAACCAGTTTATCTTTGTGTTTTTCTTGAAAAACTTTTACTTCTGGCATTTCTTTTACACAAGGGCCACACCAAACACCCCAAAAATCTATAAGCACATATTTCCCCCTTAATGAATTGATATTAAATTGACTACCATCTAATGTAGCTGTTGTTTTAATTAAAGGAACAGGAGAACCTTCTTTGGTGTTCTTTATCCCCGCTATTCTGGTGGCTATAGTTTTATAATCTTCATGTTCTGATAAATCTGTTGATAACCCATTAAATAAGGCTTCAGCTTGTATTTCATCAATATGTCTTCTTCGTAGCAAATCATTTAAATACCACGTGGCAGCCAATGATTTTGGGTTGCTTTTAATATGGGTAACTAGTTCATCTGTATTCTGGTCAAAGATGCTATTTGCCTTTTCTTCATTCTTAGTTATAATTAATGAATCTTTTTCATGTGTATTAGCTACAGCAATGTTTCCCATTTCATTATAGTTTGGAAACGTTAGTTTATTTACTGCAGCCAAAGCATCATTAAATTTATCGCCACTAGGGTAGGCATTCATAAAGTCTGTGGCTTCGCCTGAAACTTGAATATCTGCTCCAGGAAAGGCGTAAAACATGAAATAAGCACATTTAACTGGGAAATAACCTAGACTATCAGCCGGAATCTTAAATATCTTTTTATCTGGACCTTGAAAATCTGGATAAGCAGTAATTAGCGTTAGTTTAGAAATAGTGTCAGAAAATTGAATTTTACCATTTATAACTTTAATCGTATCTGGAGGAGTTTCTTTTGTGTATTCTTTATCTGGGTGCCTAAAGAACAAATTACCTGACAACCCTTTTATTTCTCCAGTTAAAGTAAACTGATTAGGATGTGTTTCCTGCGTTTTACAAGCGACCGCAATTATTACAATTAGCACCACAAAAAATATTTTTTTGAATGGTTTTTTCATTATATCAAATTTTATATTAAAACAATTAATTATATAGAGATTACCGCCATACTTAATTATAGCTACAACCTAAAATAGTATCAGTGAGCATGTAAAAGAGAGTATAGCCATTAAATATGGCATACTAGATATTGTTAAAAAAGTGAAGGTTTTATAAAGTTTCCAATCATCTAATTTTTTTAGATGATTGGAAACTTAGTAATTAATTATAACCAGGGTTTTGTTCTACAACATTACCTCCAGATTGAATAGATTCTGATGGAATAGGTAAAATAAATTTATCAGGATCAGTCGCAGAAGGTTTAACATCGGATACTTGAAAACCAGATCCAAAACCATCAGCTGCATCATAACGAACCAAATCAAACCATTCTTCTCCCATTTCTGTACCTAACTCAACCCATTTTTCAACTCTAACAGCTTCTAAAAACTCAGGTAGTGTAATATTTGTTGGGTAGGTTTCAAAACCATCAGCACCAGTTGTAGTAGCTCCAGCTCTTGTTCTTACAGCATTTAAAGCTCCTAGTGCATCAGCAGTAACGGTATTTTTTGCTCTAGCATCAGCTTCGGCATAAATTAAGTATAGCTCTGCGATACGCATATGGTATAGCATTTCAAAAGTCTCTTCCGGAGAGAAAAACTCTGCAAATTTACCAGTACCTCCAGAGAAGTCCTCAAAGAACCGATTATTATCATCGTAACTAATAGTTTGACCATTAATCACAACATTTTCCGCAAAAATATTACGATAATCATCAGTAAGTTCTGCATAATCTCCACCCCAAAAATTACCTAACCTTAAATCTTCTTCATTTGTAATACCTCTTGAACCAAAAAGGAGCTCGTTTGAATTAAAAAGGGCATCATTAGTATTATCAAAAATCTCAGCAACTGTAGCGGCCAATTGAAAATCACTACCTGAAGTGTCAAGTACCTCTTTTGCTAATGCGGCAGCTTGAGGATAATTGCCTTGATATAATAACACTTTCGCTTTTAGAGCTTTTGCATAAGACTTGTTGATAAAGTATTTAGCTCTTAAATCTGGCGCATGTGCTATAGCATTGTCTAAATCTTCCATAATAATAGCATAACTATCTGCTACGTTATTTCTAGGAAATGCTTCATTTGATGTTGCTGGAGCGGTTTTTACCACGATTCCAAAATTAGAATTCAAATCATAAAATTGGCCCCAAAGACGTAATAAATAAAAGTGAGCTGTAGCACGCATGCCTTTAGCCTCTGCGATTATTTCAGTTTTTCTATCGGGGTTAGAAAATGTAGCTTCTGGTATATCTTCAATCCCTTCAAGTAACCAATTGGCATTATTGATAATACCATATAATCTTGCATAACCACCTCTCATATCAACGGTACCCGTTGCAAGTGGAACATTAATTGAAATGGCTTCACTTTCAGCATCTCTACTAAAACCAGGTTGCGCTACACCACTTAATAATGACGGTATAATGTAAATATGTGGGTTTCCTGCGCCTATAAAAGTTCCAAAACCAGCGTAAATACCAGTTAAGGCAAGTTCTGCAGTAGATTCATTAGTTATTTCCGTAGCTCCTAAAGAAAAAGGGCGCTCAAAATCATCTATTTCTTCTGCCAATTCACATGAACTAAAACATGTAATCATTAGAATTAATACCAGGGTATATATATATATTATCGTTTTCATTTGATACATTTTTTCTGATTAGAAACTTAATTGAACTCCAAGAGTGAATGTTCTTGCCTGTGGATAGGCAAAACCTGCATCAGTACTTCTAGATATTGATGAGCCGCCTGGAGCTACGGTAACGTTCTCTGGGTCTTGACCGGGATAATTAGAGATAGTAAGCAAATTGTTGCCACTTAATGTGAACCTAACTGTACTAAGGCCCATATTGTTAACCACATTTTGCGGCAAATTATAGCCCAACCCAAGGTATCTTAGTCTTGTGTAAGAACCATCTTGTACATCTTTTGAAGTAGCACCTCCAGATGGTCTATGTGTACTAGAACCCAATCTTGCATAAGTGGCAGAGGTATTATTTTCACTCCATGTATCCAATACTTGAACGGGATGATTAAAACTTAAATCTATTCTGCTATTTGCAAATCTGCTTGGGATGGTCCACTCCCTACTGTTTCCTTGTACAAATTGAAAATTGAATGATACATCAAAGTTTTTGTATGTTATCTTATTATTCCATCCCCCAAAATAATCTGGGTTAATATCCCCTAAATTCTTGCGGTCATTATCTGTAATTTCTCCATCACCATCAATATCTCTAAAAATATAATCTCCTGGAGCCCTTAGACCACTAAAATAATTCCCATTTGGAGCAGCTGTATTTAAAGCATCTATTTCATCTTGAGTTTGTGCTATGCCTGCTACATCGTAACCCAATATATAACCAATGGGTTCTCCTTCTTGAATACCATTTAGTGCTGGTAAAAACGGATCATTTTCATTGGTTCCGCCTTTTAAAGCATCAACATTATTTTTAATAAAAGAGATATTAAAATTAGTATTCCATGTAAAATCTTTGGAGCTAATAACATCTGCACCTATATTAAATTCCCATCCTTTGTTGGATACGTCGGCAACGTTACCAAAGAAATCTTGAAATCCGGTTTCGTGTGGTACCGGTGTTAGTAAAATAAGGTCGCTTGTATTCTTTTCAAAATAGACAGCCTCCCCATTTATACGTCCATTGAACAACCCAAATTCTAATCCTAAATCTAGTTGGTCTGTAGTCTCCCATTGTATATCTGGGTTTGGCAAGTCTTGTACAGAAACACCATTTATGCCGTCATAAAATGTGCCGATTCCTAAAGTAGTATAGAAAGCTTGGTACGAAAATGCCTGTATGTTATCATTACCGGTTCGTCCTAAACTCGCTCTTAGTTTTAATCTACTAACAAAACTTTCGTTATTAAAAAAAGTTTCATTGTGTATATTCCATCCAAATCCTGCAGAAGGGAAAAAACCGCGTCTGTTGTTGGGTCCAAATTTTGTAGACGTATCGTTTCTTGCTGTAAACGTAACTAAATAACGGTCTTTGTAGTTATAATTTAGTCGTCCAAAAATAGAATTTAAGCCTGTTTCGGAAGTGTTGCTTCCAAAATCATAGGCATCAGTTGCAGAATTTATGTCAGTAAGTTCAAAATCATCTGGAAAACCAGAATAATTCTGAGTTTCAAAATTTAAATATAATCTATCCCATGACAAACCTGCAACTACATCTAAGCGATGGTCTTCATTAAGCGTTGCATTGTAATTTAATGTATTGCTAAACGAAGTTGTATAGCCGTCTGTAGTTTGGTTGGCTTTAAATGCGCCTTGAAAGTTTCTGCTTTGAGATTCTAATATGGCACTAGAGGTAAACGACGGATGAAATACTGAACTTTTATCGTTATTTAAACCAACATTAATTTGTGATCTTAGTTTTAAGTTTTTAACTAAATTAAGCTCTCCGTATACCGAAGCTAAAACGTTTTGCGAAATGGCCCGATCTCTAACTTTACCTAAATTTTCTACTGGATTTATAAAAGTACGACCTCTAAAACCGTTATTAGTTTGTACTTCGGTAGCGTTACCATCAGTATCATAAACACCTAGGTCTGGTCTAAAATTTCCATTATTTAAGGATAAAAGGCCAGATTGATTATTTTTGCCATACGTATAGTTTATAGAGGCACCAATTTTAAAATTATCTTTTATTTGAGAATCAAAATTTGCGCTTAAATTATACTTTGTAAACTTATTCCCTATTAAAAGACCTTCTTGATTATTTATTGATGCCGAGGTAAAATAATTTGTTTTTTCCGAACCACCGTTAACACTAAAGTTATACTGATTCCATAAAGCGCCCTTATTCAAAATTTCATCCTGCCAATCTGTATCTTCTTTTCCAAAAAAGTTTTCAGGTTCATTTATTATAGCAAAGGGTACTGTAAAAGCGGGTTGAAAGGATGGTGGTAATCCATCAAGAATTATTTGAGCTTGCTCTGAAGCAAATGCTTTGTATTGTTCGGCATTTAAATAATCTTCTTTCCGCGTTGGGTTTTGAAATGTTGTATTTGTTGAAAAATTAAACTGAGGCGCTTGATTGCGTTTCCCTTTTTTTGTAGTGATTAAAATAACACCGTTAGCAGCACGAGAACCATATATAGCAGCCGAAGATGCATCTTTTAAAACATCAATACGTTCTACATTATTTGGGTCTAGTGCCAACAGCGGATTTTCTCTATTTCCTGCACTAGCACCTAGTCCAAAATTTGGATTTACAACAATAGGAATACCATCAATAACGTAGAGCGGTTGATTATCCCCTATAATTTGACTTAATCCTCTAATGTTTACAGAGGCCCCGGTTCCAGGGGCCCCAGAATTAGATTCAACAAATACACCGGACAATTGGCCAACTAAAGCTTGATCCACGGTTTGAGATTGCACTTGGGTTACTTGCTGATTTTTAATAGAACCAACAGAACCTGTAAGATCTTTTCGAACGGTATTGCCATATCCTACTACAACCACCTCATCAAGTTTACTAATATCTTCTTCAAGAATAAAATTAATGACCGATCTGTCATTTACAAGTTCTGTAGCCGTTTTATAACCTAGGTAAATGGCGGAAATACGCCGTGTTCTATTGTCTTTTGGTGTGTAGGTTAAGGTATAGTTTCCATCAAAATCGGTGCCGACGCCTTCTTTATAAAACCCTTCATGGTTGTTTTCGCCATACACAATTAATACACCAGCAAGTGGTACACCGTTTTTATCGGTAACTGTTCCGGTTATGGTTTGTTGTTGTTGTTGTTGTT